>NZ_JBJHBQ010000001.1:0-473493 GCF_050485565.1 Glycocaulis sp.
CTGCACGCCTTTGGCCTGACGGGCAGTTCGGGCACCAGCTTTGGCCGGTTTGGCGGCGCGCTCATCACCCTCATCGTCTATCTGGCAGGCGGTATTGCCATTTTGTGGTACGCGCTGAGCTGAACGGGCTGCGGGCCGTTGCGGGCCGCCAGTCCCGCCGCTATAGCCGGTGGCCATGACCGATAAAAACGCAACCACCCCCGCCTCGCCCGGCAGCGGACCGGACACCCATACCCTTCTGCCGTTGGCGGAAAGCCTGCTCAAACGCGCCATGGCCGCCGGCGCGGACGCCGCTGAGGTGATCCTTGGCGAGGCTCGCTCTCTGGAAGTGTCGGTGCGCGAAGGCGCGCTGGAGGACGTGGAACGCTCCGAAGGGCGCAGCGCGGGCCTGCGCGTCTTCATGGGCAAGCGCATGGCAGGCACCAGCTTTTCCGACCTCACCGACGAAGGCGCTGGCCTTGCGGTGGAACGCGCCATTGCCATGGCGCGCGTGGCGCCTGAAGACCCGTATTGCGGGCTCGTCGAGCCTGACCAGCTCGCCCGTACCATCCCCCATATCGATCTCTACGAGGATATGGACTGGGACGCGGCAAAGCTGGAGGCAGAGGCCCTCGAGATGGAAGCGGCAGCGCGCGCCGTTGACGGGGTGGCGATGGTCGCCAGCTCCGGCGCCAGCCTCTCGGCCAACGCCGCCGTGATGGTCACCTCCACCGGCTTCACCGGTGCCAAGCGCGGCTCCATGGCGTCGCGCGGGATCGCGGCTATCGCGAAATCCGGCGAGGCGATGGAGCGCGATTACGACCAGCATTCCATGCGCCAGCGCGCCGCCCTGCGCAGCGCTGCAGAGCTGGGCCGCTCTGCCGGCGAGCGCGCAGTAGCCCGACTGGGCGCAGAAAAGATGAAATCGGGCAAGATGCCGGTCGTCTTTGATGAGCGCGTGGCCACCAGCTTTCTTGGCGCGCTGCTGGGCGCGATCTCCGGGCCCTCAATTGCGCGCGGCACGTCCTTCCTGCGCGACAAGAATGGCGCGCAGATTTTCGCTGAAGGCATCGACATTGTTGAAGACCCGCTAAAGCCCTGGGGCCATGGCAGCCGCGCCTTTGACGGCGAAGGCGTCGCCACACGCCCGCGCGCGATAATCGAGGATGGCGTGCTGACCGGCTGGCTTCTCAACGCCGCCAGCGCCCGCCAGCTCGGCCTGCCATTGACAGGCCATGCCAGCGCCGATCCGGGCGGCCCGCCGGGGGTCAGCGTATCCAATCTGCATCTGGCCCCCGGCAAGCGCTCGCGCGCCGAACTCATCGCGGATGCGGGTAATGGCCTGCTGGTCACCGAGATGTTCGGCGCCTCGCTCAATTCCAATACCGGCGACTGGTCGGTCGGTGTGGCTGGCCACCGTATCGAGAACGGCAAGATCGCCGGCGCGGTCAGCGAGAGCACGGTGGCCGGGAACATGCTGGACATTTTCGCGCGGCTGCAACCCGGCAGTGATCTGGAATTTTCCGGCCGGATCAACGCCCCCAGCGTGCTGGTGGACGCGCTCTCCGTTGGCGGGCGCTAGCGCCGATCTCGATCTTCTGGCCGGGGCGGCGCGCGATGCCGGCCACCTCGTCATGGAGTATTTCGGCAAAGGCGCACGCCTGAAACACTGGGAGAAACGCCCCGGTGATCCGGTCAGCGCAGCCGACATGGCCGCCGACGCCTTCCTGAAAGACACGCTGCTTAACGCCCGCCCCGATTATGGCTGGCTGTCAGAGGAAAGCCGGGCCGAACCCGGCTCATCGGGCCGCATCTTTGTCGTCGATCCGATTGACGGCACCCGCGCCTTCATCAAGGGGCGTACCGATTTCTGCATCTCGCTGGCCGTCGTGGAAAACGGCCAGCCGGTCATTGCCGTGATCTGTGCGCCCGCGCGCGGGGAGCTTTACACCAGCGTCAGCGGCGAAGGCGCGCTGTGTAATGGCGACCGCCTGCAGGTCTCGCAGCAAACCGCCATTGCGGGCGCAAAGCTGCTGGGCGATGCGGGAAGGCTGGGTGATCTGCGCGCCATCGGCGCGGAGACCATCCACATCAATTCTGTTGCGCTAAGGCTCGCCCTCACCGCCAGCGGACAGGCCGACGGGCTGGTCGCGGTGCGCCCGAAAAATGACTGGGATCTGGCAGCGGGCCACCTCATCGTGAGTGAGGCGGGCGGGCGTCTCTCCTCGCCGGACGGCGCGACGCTCAGCTATGATGACGAAAGCCACCGCCAGCCAGCGCCCATCGCGGCTGGTCCGGCGCTCCATGCTTTGCTATTGGAGCAGCTTGCCGGACGGATAAAGGAATCACCATGAGCCAGCAGCTTCTCCATCTCGTGATTGGCGGCGAACTGACCGAGGTTCGCCCCGATGTTCACGAGTTCAAGGACTTCAACGCCGTGGAATTCGTCGGCGCGTTTCCCGACTATGAGAGCGCGCGCATGGCCTGGAAGGCCGCCGCCCAGCGCACCGTGGACAACGCCCACATGCGTTTCTTCATTATCCACGCCCACAAGCTGCTGGACCCCGCCAATGGCGGACCGCAGGGCTAAGAGGCAAGGACGCTGAGCGATCCCGCCCTTCCGGTACGCTCCGGCCCGCAATCGGCCGGAACGCTCGCGCTCGCCGCGCGGCTGTTTTCCGGCTGGATCGCGCCCAGATGGCCTTTGCTCCTGCTGGGCCTCTTCCTGTCTGCCGTTACAGCCGCCTCTGTAAGCGGCTATGCGCTGGTGGTGCGCGAGATGACCGCGCTGATGGAGCTGCGCGATGCGCGCGTCATCTGGCTGGCGCCGGCCATCGTGCTGCCGCTGGTGCTGATCCGCAGCCTCAGCCTCTACTGGCAGACGCTGGCCACCAACCGGCTGGCGCTGGGCGTGATGCGCGATCTGCAGACGGCCATGTATGCCCGCCTGATGGACGCCGACTTTGCCCGCCTGCAGGGCGAGGGCGCAGGCTCGCTGGTCTCGCGCTTTACCAATGACATCACCACCTTGCGCGAAAGCCTGGTGCGCGCCGCCAACAACCTCACCCGCGACACGCTGCAGGTGATTGGCGGGGTGGCGGTGATGATCTGGCTGGACTGGGTGCTGGCGCTTTTGCTGCTGCTGATCCTGCCGCTGGCCGGTGCGCCGGTGCTGCGCCTTGGCGCGATCATCCGCAAGCGCTCGCTTAGCGTGATGAACCAGATGGGCAATGTGACGAGCTTTCTGGAAGAGACCCTGAGCGGCACGCGCCTCATCAAGACCTTCTCGCTCGAAAACTATGCCCGCGGGCGCTCGCGCACGGCCTTTCAGGAACGCTTCCAGCTCTTGCAGGCGATGGTGCGCGACCGCTCCAAGATCGAACCGCTCATGGAAGTGGCGGGCGGCGTAGCACTGGCCGGGATATTTGCCGTTGCGGGCTGGCGCATGGCGACGGGCGATAGCGATGTAGGCCGCTTCCTCGGCGTGATCGCAGCGCTTCTGATCGTCAGTCCTGCCTTGCGCGCGCTTGGCTCACTGGCCGGTGCGATACAGGAAGGCATGGGCGTGCTGGAGCGCGTCTTCAACCTGCTTGATGAAGACCCGCGCCTGGTGGAGCGCTCAGGGGCAAAGCCGCTGAAACTCAAAGGCGGGGCGATAGCGCTCAAAGACGTGCACTTCGCCTATGGCCCGGACGCTCCGGCCCTCAACGGGGTCTCTCTGGAAGTGCCTGCTGGCAAGACGGTCGCGCTTGTCGGGCCGTCCGGTTCGGGCAAGACCAGCGTTCTGAACCTCATCGCGCGCCTGTTTGATCCCCAGTCCGGCACGGTAGAGATTGACGGGCAGGACATCGCCAGGGCCACGCTTGCCAGCGTGCGCGGCTCGCTGGCGCTGGTCAGTCAGGACACCACCCTGTTTGACGATACCATCGCCGCCAATATCGGCTTTGGCGCACTGGAGGCCGATCAGGACGCCATCGAGGCCGCCGCAAAGGCCGCCGACGCGCATGACTTCATTGCCAGCCTGTCCGGCGGGTATGAATTCCGCGCCGGGCCGCGCGGCAATCTGCTCTCCGGCGGGCAGCGCCAGCGCATCGCGATTGCCCGCGCGCTCCTGAAAGACGCGCCCATATTGCTGCTGGACGAGGCCACATCGGCGCTGGATGCACAGTCAGAGGAGCGTGTGCAGTCGGCTCTGGAGCATTTGAGCGAAGGGCGCACTACGCTCGTCATCGCGCACCGCCTGTTCACCGTACGCAATGCGGACTGGATCTATGTGATGGATCAGGGCCGGGTGGTCGAGGAAGGCCGCCATGACGATCTGGTGGCGGCAGGCGGGCTTTATGCCCAGCTATGCCGTATCCAGTTCCGTGAGGATGGCGGCGCTCAGGCGACGTAGAGCGTGTCCTCGTCGGCTTCCGAGCGCAGCCAGGCATCGGCTTCGGCAACCGACTCAAAGACGAAAGCTTCATGGCCAGTAGCGCTCAGGCCGCGCCGCCAGACACGAGCATAGGCGCAATCAAGTTCGCGCGCCACGATGGCAACCCGGCTGGCGGGCATTTGCCGGCCACAGGCTTCCGCCAGGCCCATGGCCTTACCGCTGTCGACCGCGGCGTAGGCGAGCCTGGTGTCAAACAGCACCTTGCGGGCGGGCTGGGACAGGAAAAATTCGAGGAAGTCGGGCGTGCTCTGTGAATAGGTTGAGGTGTCACGGGCGCCGGAAACGGCGACAATCACGATTGAGCGATCCGGGCTCAGTGATATGTGGTGACGGCCCATTTGCCCTCCCAATGGAGAAGGACATTATCATATAACAGGTTAACGCCTGGTGGCAGTTAATGCCGGCATCATTCCCGGCGCAATAGACGTTCCGTGAGGACGGAACCCCACCAGCTGGCCATGAAGCCGTCATGGCAGGCCTGCCGGTCATATTCGGTCCTGACCCACGTCAGGAAATCGATGGGTTCCTGCGCATTGCGGTCAAGATAGAGCTGGAAGAAATGGTCCAGCATGCCGGTCTTGCCCTGCTTGACGTGACCATATCTGAGCGAGAGATGCGAGACCGCCTCTTCCACCGGCTTTCCCTCATGCAGGATGAGGTACATCACGGCGACAATGCCAGCCCTGTCAGAGCCTGACTTGCAGTGCATGAAGGCGGGATACTCGATTGTGTTGAACACCTCGATCAGGCGTTCGATGCGCTCCACATAGGGCGCTTCACGTGATCCCCAGCCCAGATCGATCACCGTCAGCCCGTGCTTCTTCGCCGCCCAGTGCTCAAGATCATAATAGGCCCTGCCGGGCTGCACGCCGCGCAGGTTGAGGATGGTTTTGAAACCCTCGTCTGCCAGCCAGGCAATGCGCTCCGGGTCGGGCTGATTGCCCCGCCACATCTGCCCGCCCACATGGCGGTGATTGTGCCAGGCCCGGCGCAGCACGCCATGATCGTCCCACATCAGGCTGCGGCGGGCGCGGGCGAGAATCGCCGGATCGTCAAAATTCGCTGTCATGGAGCGGGACTTAAGCGGTGATGGCGGCACGCGCAACAACACTTCATGCTTGACGTAGGGCGGCGCTCTGGCCAGCAACACTACATGGCCCGGTCCGTCCTCAGCTTTCCTCCGCTCCAGATCGCCCTCGGCGCGCTGATGGGGGGGTATATGTCGCTGGTCCAGCACACCACGCGCTGGGATGTGCGCCGCGCCGGGGCCATGCGCGAGATTGCCGCGCGCGGCGGCGGCGTCATTGGCGCGTTCTGGCATGGCCGCCTGCTGATGAGCATTGCGCTCTGGCCGCCGCGTACCCAGCCGCCCGCCATTCTGGTTTCGCGCTCTGCCGATGGCGACATCATCGCGCGCGCTGCCGCCCACCACAAAGTGGCCGGCATTCGCGGCTCGACGCGCAAGCGCCGCCGCGATGGCAGTTTCGACGACAAGGGCGCGATGAGCGCCTATCGCGCCATGGTGCGCCATGTGGAAGATGGCGGCGTGATGGCCATTACGCCGGACGGCCCCAAAGGCCCGCGCATGCGCGTCACACCGGGTGCCTTGCGGCTGGCAGAGGCCACCGGCGCGCCCCTGCTGGCCGTCGGATGGTCGATCCGCTGGCGCAAGGTGTTCAACTCCTGGGACCGCTTTGTCCTGCCCTTCCCGTTTTCGCGCGGCGTCATCATCTGGAGCGAGCCCTACCAGCTGCCGGACAATCCCACCGCCGAAGACCGCGAAGCGGCGCGTGTCTGGCTGGAGGAGACGCTGATTGCGCTGACGCGCGAAGCGGACCTGGCCTGCGGCGTGGAGCCGGTTGAACCGGCACCGCCAGGAGGCGCGCGCAAAGCATGACCGGCCTGCCCCCTGCCCTCTCCCTCTATCGCCTCGCATCCGGGCTGGCCGCGCCGCTGGCCCCTGCCCTGTTGTCGTCGCGCGCGGCCAAAGGCAAGGAAGATGAGAGCCGGATTGGCGAACGCCTCGGTCACGCCTCCCTGCCCCGGCCCGATGGCAGCCTTGTCTGGATCCATGGCGCCAGCGTTGGCGAAAGCCGTGTCGCGCTTACCCTTGCCGCTGCGCTGATCGAGGCGCGGCCCGGTCTCAACGTGCTGCTGACCTCCGGCA
This sequence comes from Glycocaulis sp., assembly GCF_050485565.1. GTDB lineage: Bacteria > Pseudomonadota > Alphaproteobacteria > Caulobacterales > Maricaulaceae > Glycocaulis. The sequence continues at coordinate 6,585 of NZ_JBJHBQ010000001.1, forward strand.
CCATCACCTCAGCCGCGCTTGTGGGCCGCGAAGCACCGCCCGGCGTGATCCATCAATACGTGCCGGCCGATACACCGAAGGCGGCACGGCGCTTTGCCGCGCACTGGAAGCCGGATGTTGCCGCCTTTGTGGAGAGCGAGCTCTGGCCCAATCTCATCGTTGAAACGGCGCGCTCCGGCGCGCGTCTGGCGCTGGTCAATGCGCGGATGAACGCCGCCTCCTTGCGCCGCTGGCAGCGCTGGCAGCGCTCGGGCAAGGCACTGGTCAGCCTGTTTGACTGGATCAGCCCGGCGGATGGGCGCACCGCGCGCGGGTTGGGCCATTTGCTGGGCCGGGCGCTGCCGGTGGCGGGCAATCTGAAGCTGGAAATCCTGCCGCCCATGCCGTCAAACGACAAGCTGGATGCTGCACGGACCATAGTGAACGGGCGGTCCATCTGGGTGGCGGCGAGTACGCATGCAGGCGAGGAAGAGATCGTGCTGGATGCCCATCAGCACCTGCTCGCCCGCCATCGTGACGCCCTGCTGATACTGGTGCCGCGCCATCCTGACCGGGCCGATGCCATTGCCGCGCTTCTTGACCAGCGTCAGCTCGAATTCGCCCGACGCTCCCTTCGCGAAGCGCCGCGCCAGGACGTGCCGGTATGGCTGGCCGATACGCTGGGCGAAATGGCGCTCTGGTTTGAGCTGGCTCCTGCCGCGCTGATTGCAGGCAGTCTCAAGCCGGGCATTGGCGGACACAACCCGATCGAAGCGACAAGACTGGGCTGCGCGGCGATTTCCGGTCCATGGCGTGACAGCTTCTCCGACATTTACGACGCCTATGAGGCGCATGGCGCCGTAACAACGGTGCAGGATGCAGGCGGGCTTGCCGAAGCCGTCCGGCGCAACTGGGCCGGTGAGGGAGAAGGCGTGGCGGCAGGTCAGACCGCCCTGGAGGCCCTGACCGGCAATGTGCTGGAGACCACCACGCGCAGGCTGCTATCCCTTCTCGACACGCCTTCGGAGGCACGCTGATGCGCCCGCCCGCCTTCTGGAATGACAAGGCTGGCCGCTCATCCGGCGCGGTCACGCGTGCGCTCCTGTCTCCGCTGGGCTGGGCCTATGCCGCCGCGGGTGCGGCGCGCATCGCCCGCACGACGCCCTTCAAGGCGGATGTGCCGGTGATCTGTGTGGGTAATCTGACCCTTGGCGGCACCGGCAAGACGCCGGTAAGCGCGGCTCTCCTGGCCATGCTGGCCGAGATGCGGGCCACACCGTTTGCCCTGTCTCGCGGCTGGGGCGGGCGGCTGAAAGGGCCTGTAAGGGTCGATCCGGCCAGCCATAGCGCCGATGATGTGGGCGATGAGCCGCTATTGCTGGCGCGCGTGGCGCCTGCGGTCATTTCGCCGGACAGGCCCGCCGGTGCGCAGCTGGCAGTGAAACAGGGTGCCAGCATCATCGTCATGGATGACGGCCACCAGAACCCCACCCTCCACAAGGATTTCTCTTTCGTTGTGGTCGATGGCGAGACGGGCTGGGGGCCGGGGACGATCTTCCCGGCAGGCCCTTTGCGCGAGCCTGTCAGCGCCGGGCTTGCCCGCGCCGACGCCGTGATCGTGATGATGCCTGATGGCGACACCCTGCCGGACCTTGCAAAGCTGAAGCTCGACACTCTGGACAGGCCGGTTTTCCGCGCCTGGCTTGCCCCTACCGGACCAGTGCCGGAGGGCAAGCTGCTGGCCTTTGCCGGTATTGGCCGCCCGCAGAAATTCTTCGACGGGCTCAAAGCGGCGGGCGGTGACATTGCCGATGCCATCCAGTTTCCCGATCATCACCGCTTCAGCGCCAGCGATCTCAAACGCCTTGCCGATCTGGCGGACAGCTGGAATGCGCGCCTGATTACCACCGGCAAGGATCATGTGCGCCTGCCCGCCGGGTTCCGCGACACGGTGCTGGACTATCCGGTGCAGGCGGTATTTGCCGACGAGGCGCGGATCAGGGATTGTCTGGCCGACGCTTTGGGCGGGATGAAGCCATGAGTTCGGTTCTCAAACGTGCAGGCTGGCGCGCGGAAACGGCCCTGTTCGACGGATATGAAGCGTCGATGCGCGCTCTGGGCATGGAGCGGGCCAGCGATACCGGCTCGGCCATTGTCTCGCGGCTGGGACCACTGATGCGCCAGCACCAGATCGCCCGGCGCAATATGGAGCTGGTGTTTCCGCACGCGAACTCCGGCGAGATCGACGCCCTGCTGGGCGCGATGTGGGACAATTTAGGCCGCGTGGCAGGGGAGTTGCCGCTGCTGGGCCGCATGGATGTCAGCGGACAGGGCGAGCAGGTCCGCATTGAGGGGCTGGACATACTGCACGAGCTGCAGCGCCAGCAGCGCCCCATCCTGCTTTTCGGCGGGCATTTCGCGAACTGGGAAGTGCTGGTGGGTACGGTGGCTACGCAAGCGCCCGATTGCTGCCTGGTCTACAGGCATCTGAACAACCCTTATATCGACGCCCGGCTGCGTGGCCGGCGCGCCTCCATGGGCGGGCATGTCTTTGCGCCCAAGGGAGATGCCGGCGCGCGCATCATCCTCAAATCCATGCAGGAGGCGCGCCCGGTGGCGATGATGGTCGACCAGAAGATGAATGACGGGATCGAGGCGCCCTTCTTCGGCATGCCCGCCATGTGTGCATCCGGCGGCGCGCGCATGGCGCTGCGCTATGACGCCGCCATGATCCCGATGTCGATTGCCCGTTCGCAGGGACCAAATTTCATCGTGCGCATACACGAGCCTCTGGCCCGTCCGGTGGCCACCGAGCGCAATGCCGCCGTGACCGAAACGATGACGGCGATGAACCGCTTTATCGAGGAACGGATTCTGGCCACGCCGGCCCAGTGGTTCTGGGTGCACCGGCGCTTTGCCAAGGATGTTTACCGCAAGGCGGAGGGCTGAACGTCCAGCGTGGCGAACGGGTCGACATTGCGCCCGTGCCAGCGGATACGCCAGCACAGGTGCGGACCGGTGGAGCGCCCGGTCGAGCCGACGCGCGCGATGAGCTGGCCCTGCTCGACGACATCACCTTCTTCCACGAGCACTTCGGACAGGTGCAGATAGGCCGAGTTGAAGCCCTGCCCGTGATCGATGAAGATCAGCCCGCCCTCGAAATACATGTCCGTATCGGCCAGCCGGACAATGCCGCCTGCCGGTGCCAGCACAGGCGTGCCGGTCGGCGCGGCGATATCAACGCCATAATGGGGCGTGCGCGGCTCGCCATTATAGATGCGCTGGCCGCCAAACCGGCTGGAGATACGCCCCTCTACCGGCTGGATGAAGCCTGACAGGAACCCGTCACCTTCCCAGCGCGAGGCATGGGCCTGGCCTTTGCGCACGCCTTCGGCGCGAATGCGTTCCAGCACTTCGGGCGGCGGGCTGACCATGGCGGGCGGCAGACCGTCAATGCGCTGGATGGCGTACTCGGCCGGTGCCACATCATAGCGCGCATCGAACACCCATTCGCCATTGACCCTGACGCGCAGGCGCGTCTCGGTGGGCGCATCGCGGTCATGGCCGAGAATGACCCAGCCCTCGTCATTGGCGCGGGTGGATACATCATCCAGCCGGACCAGAGCGCCCGGCGCGGTACGGCAGACCAGCACGCCGCCCTGGCGGTGTTCACCGCTGCACGCAATCGCGGGCTCGGGGCTGGTAATTGCCAGCAGGGAGGCCAGAAGTCCGATCATGTCTGCATTCCCGGCTCTGAGTGAATTTCCAGCCAGCGCTTGGTCGCGGCCTGTGCATCCTTGAAGGCTTCCTGCAGCTCGGAGCTCCAGTAGCGCAGCTGGTTCAAGGGGATTTTCTCGCCCGTGACCGCGCACAGCACATAGGCGCCCGGCTCCAGTATCATGAAGTCGGCATCGCCATATTCCAGCTTGGCTTCGCCGGTGAAGTCGCGGTCAAACCGGTTCATGCTATCTCCCGCATTGTCCTGATGGTCCTGTCTATCACGGGCGCTGCGCTGCATCAAAGTGGGAGACAGCGCCTTGACCGCAGTGCAACATGCTCCATCTGATCAGGACACATCCTTTCATCCCTTCATCCGTCCGGGATTTCTCCATGACCAATGCTGCCGCCCTGTTCCAGCCCTTCCAGCTGGGCTCGCTCTCCCTTGCCAACCGTATCGTGATGGCCCCGATGACGCGCTCCTTCTCGCCGGGCGGGGTGCCAGGCGATGACGTAGCGGCCTATTATCGCCGCCGGGCAGAGAATGCGGTCGGCCTCATCATCACCGAAGGCACGACGATTGACCGTCCGGGCGCGAGCTTCGATCCTGCCATACCGAATTTTCACGCTCCGGAATCGCTGGCTGGCTGGAAGAAAGTCGTCGACGCCGTGCATGCGGCGGGCGGCAAGATTGCGCCCCAGCTCTGGCATGTCGGCCTTGCCCGCCGTCCCGGCACCGGCCCCCATCCGGATGCCCCCTCCGACAGCCCGTCGGGCATTCTTCCCAATGGCAAGACCATTGGCGAGCCGATGAGCGAGGAGGACATTGCCGACACGATCCACGCCTTTGCCAAGGCCGCAAAAGCCGCTGCCAGCATCGGGTTTGACGCGATCGAGCTACACGGCGCGCATGGCTATCTGATCGACCAGTTCTTCTGGGAAGGTCTCAACCGGCGCTCCGACCGGTTTGGCGGTGATATGAAGGGGCGTCTCACCTTCGCCGAGGAAATCATCCGCGCGGTACGCGCCGAAATGCCCGCCTCCATGCCGCTTATCCTGCGCTATTCGCAGTGGAAGCAGCAGGATTATGGCGCGCGCCTGGCCGGAACCCCGCAAGAGCTGGAAGCCTTCCTCAGCCCGCTCTCCGACGCTGGCGTGGACATTTTCCATGCCTCGACGCGGCGCTTCTGGATTCCCGAATTTGAAGGCTCTGACCTCAATCTGGCGGGCTGGACGAAAAAGCTGACCGGCAAGCCGGTCATCACCGTGGGGTCGGTGGGCCTCAATTCCGATTTCCTCGGTGCCTTCATGGGCGAGGGTTCTCCGGCGGCGTCTCTGGACGGTCTGCTGAAACGCTTTGAGGATGGCGAGTTTGATCTCGTTGCCATTGGCCGCGCGCTGCTGTCCGACCCGGAATGGGCGGCCAAGGTCCGCGATGGCCGGTTTGACGCGCTGGCTGATTTTTCGGCTGAAGCACTTAAAGAGCTGGTATAGGCATCAAGCCTGACAACAAAACAATAAGGGGAGAAAAGGCATGAGCCTTCTGGAGCAGTACGCAAGCCGCATCGGGGAAACCGTCACCTCGGACTGGTTTGAGGTGGATCAGGCACGGGTAAACGCCTTTGCCGACGTAACACTGGATCATCAGTTCATCCATGTGGACCCGGAGCGGGCGGCAAAGGAAACGCCGTTCGGCGGACCCATCGCCCACGGCTTCCTGACGCTCTCTCTGCTCTCCCATTTTGCTGAATCCAGCCTGCCGGCCTTCCCTGACAAGGTGATCGGCATCAATTACGGCTTCGACAAGGTGCGCTTCCTCTCCCCGGTCCGGGTGGGTTCGCGTATCCGGGGCAAGTTCACACTGGCAAAAGCGGAAGAGCGCAAGCCCGGCCAGATCCAGCTGGTGCAAAGCTGCGCGGTGGAGATTGAAGGCTCGGAGACCCCTGCCCTCGCCGCCGAATGGCTGAGCCTGGTGGTCTACGGCTAGCGCAGGCCCTAGCGCAGGAAGGGCAGGAGCGAGACCTGGCTCATGTCAGAGAAGACCAGAGCTGACACCTGAACGGCGGCCTGTGCCTGTGCCAGGCGCGTCGCGGCCTCCGCCATGTCTGCCTCCTCCAGCCCGGCAATCATGCCGGTGAGATAGTCCGAGCGCTGGACATTGCTGCGCTGGGCGCTTTCCAGTCGTGCCTGCATCGAGCCGTTCTTGCCAAGGGCGACGGAAATATTCTCAAACGCCGCGATGACATTGCCGATCTCGGTGGAGAGGAAGTTCTGCTGCGCCCCGGTGACGGTGCCGTCAAACGGTCCGTCCGGGCCGTCATTGAAGTCGGCGATGCGGGCGAAAATCTCCATCAGCTCTGTCGCCAGATCGCTGGCCAGAAACCCGGTCTCGACCGTGGTGTTCTCTTCAATCCGGCCGGTCTGGGATTTGGCGGAGTTCTGGAACAGATCGGCGATGTCGGCTGCGCCCTGAACCTGACCAATCGTGTTGGCGGTAAAGGGAAGCGCATCGGTGCGCGTGCCGCCAAAGATGAAAGAGCCGTTGAACTGCGTGTTTATCGCGGCCGTGAAACGGCTGAACGCCGACTGCACATCATCCATCAGGAAGGTGCCGTCATTGGTCGTCAGCGCCAGGCGCAATTCCTGCACGGCATCGGACATCTCGTTGAGCGCCAGATCCTGCACGTCCAGCCGGCTGGCGAGGCGCTTGCTGGCATCGACAAAATTGTCCGAACGGGCCAGCGCGCCGCGCGCGAAGAGGATCGTCTCGGCCTGATTGCCATAGCCTTTCAGGTCCGGTGCCTTCATGCCGGTCGAAATCTGCTGGCTGGATTCATAAAGCTCGCGCTGTGCGCGCATCAGATCAAGAAGCGCGGACTGGGAGGCGGCCTGTGTTGAAATGCGCATCGCGATCAAACCTCCTGGCTACTAGCGGCCCATATTCAGCAATACGTCAGTCATTTCCTTGGACGCCTGGATCATCCGCGCGGCGGCGTTATACGCCTGCTGGTAGAGGATCATGTTGGCCAGTTCCTCATCCATGTTGACGCCCTCGACATCCATACGCTTGCGGTCAGCGGCCTGTTTGACCGACAGGGCAGAATCCGCAGCGCGTTCGGCGCGCGCAGCACGCGTGCCGACATCGCCGGCCAGCCGCGCGCCATATTCCTGCAAGGTGGCCGTGCCCGCGGCAAACCCGCCCGCCCCGTCAAAGCGGCGTGAGCTGGAAAACGCGTTGTAGAGCGCCTGCCCGCCCCGCCCGTCACCCTCGGTCAGCACCAGATCGCCCGGCACGGTGCCTGCGCCGATATCCAGCTGGGAGAACGCGATTGCCGAGGAATTGCTGCGCAGATCATTACGCACCGAGAACGCTTCGGAGCGCGACATGCGCGCCGCATCGCCAATGCCAAACAGCTGTGACAGGGCAAGACCTGTATCGCCGCGCGAGGTGGTGTCGCCGACAAGATCGAAATCGTAATTGGCGTAGGGGCCCGACGGGGTGAAGTTGAGCGCGCCATCGCCATTGAGCGACCAGGTGCCAAACCCGCCCATGCCGCTGGCCGGATTGTTGAGCGCGTTGACGAAGTCACCCAGGCTTGCCTGATCGGCCGGAATGGTGATCTCGGTGGAGGACCGTCCGTCCGGTGTCGAGATACGGAAGGTCATCTCCTGCCCGGCGCTGGTACCCAGCGGCGTGGCGGCACCCAGCCCCGTATCGAAGAAGGATGGCCGCGCGGAGGTGATGACATCGTTCAGCCCGAAGAAGTGCGCAAAGCCCCGTCCGCCGCCGAGGTCCGACGGGCTGTCCTCGTCCTGCACCGCTGCAAGCCCGGTACCCGGCCCGGTCGCATTGATAACCAGACGCCCGCCGGAGAAGCTGGCCGTGCCATCGCCGCCCAGCGCTGCATTGAGCTGGGTGACGAGATCATCAACTGTGGTTCCGGCATTGCCGTTGACCGTGAAGCCGCCGGCGGTGAACTCCAGATCGATCCGGTTCACCAGCTCGCCGCCGTCCGTCACGACCGCCAGCGTAGCGTTGCCGCTGCCGCCCAGCAGATCGGCAGCCAGCAGCCCGGTATTGCGCCCGTTCATGGTAGAAGGCGGCGGATAGGAGGCGGAATTATTGTGCGCGGCGTTCAGCGCATCGGCGGTGCCGGAGGTGAACTCGGCCAGCTGGGCGGCGATGGCCGGCAGCTCGATATCGCGCATATCCATCAGCGCGCGCAGCTCTCCTGAGCGGATCGAGCTGGTCAGGTCAACCGTGGCCCCAGAGGACGAGACCACCGCCGTGATGCGCCCGTAATCAGCGCCATAAGCGCCCGTTCCCGACGGCACATAGCTCAGCTGCAGCCGGGCATTGTCCAGAAGGGCCGTACCGTTCTCGGTGCGCACGAAAAGCCGCCCGTCGGGCTGCACCTCTGCGCGGATATCCATCAGGCCGGACAGCTCATCCAGCAGTTCGGCCTGCCGGTTGGTCACGCCGGTTGAATCCGAACCCGACGCGTTGAGCGTCTGGGCCTGGGTGTTGAGCGATTGCAGCTCGGTGAGGATTTCGTTGACGCGCTCGACGCCGCTGCCAATGCGCCGGTCGGTTTCATCGCGCAGCGCGCGCACCTCTGCTGACAGACGCTTGGCCTCATCAAAGAAGGATTGCAGGTCGGAGGCTGCAGACAGGCGCGCCACCCGCTCGGACGGGTCGACCGCGGCCGCGCCGATGGATTCAAAAGCCTTTACCAGCCGGCCATAAAGCGATCCGGCATCATTGGTGCCGCCGAACTGGCTTTGCAGCCGGTCGAGAATGGCGGCGCTCGCCGTCGCTTTTGACGCGTCGGAACCGGCACGCAGGGAGGCCGCTTGCAGGAAGACATCGGCCACGCGCGTGATGCCCGCCACCTGGACGCCCATGCCCATCCCGGCCGCCGAGCGGGCGATGAGATCAACCTTGGTGCGCGCATAACCAGGCGTGTTGACGTTGGCGATATTGTTGGAGACCGAACGCATCCCCAGCTGGCTGGCCTGGATGCCGGACATCGCATTGCCGAGAATTCCGTTCAGCGCCATGACGCGCCTCCCCTGGCAGTTGCGGCACGCTCAAAGGCACGCAGATGGGCAAAACCCTCCACAGGGCGGCAAATCCTGCCGATGGCATGGGAGGGTTCAACCGACCGCTCCGTCCAGGTTTTGATTGCACAAGCCATTGAAATAACGTGCCTTACACTTCCTCTGCGCCTGATACGCGAACATGAGCGGATCAGAAGCCGTCTCTGTAAGGGGCAAAAGCCGGGCCAGAACCCCGCAAAGCTCTGTGCGCGCTCAGACACGCGTGCAACCCGGCAAGACTCGGCACGGTGACAGGGGAATTTTTGCCGCCCGGCAGGCTCGCGCCAGCGCGCGCCATATTCTATCTAATTGCTTTTATTGATAAATTTGAAAACCTTTCACTGGCATGAAGCTTGAAAGCCATGGCCTGACCGGCTCCTGCCCCAAGGGCATGAAACGCCGCCCGCCGCAAAATGCGCGCAACATCCTGATCGTCTTGTCGAAGGACTGCCGCGCCCATGCTGCCTGGCTTTGCCATTGCTGACATGCTGTTTGCCACCGCAACTGCGGGCCGCAGCGATGCTGCGCGCGCCTCTGGCGGCGACGCAGAAGGCGCAGGCGATTTCGAGGCCCTGCTTGCCGGCGAGGCTGGTGACAAGGCCGCGCCGGCAAAATCATCTGCCAGCCAGTCAGGCGGGCAGGCCAAGACGGTGGGCGCAGACACAGAGACCAGCGCAGACCTGTCTGGGCAGCCCGCACCAGCGCCCGCGCCCTCTGCACCGGCAGAGCCGGACATGCCGGAAGTGGCGGTGAACGTTGAAGAGAGCGAGGATGGCGGCGATCCCGGCACTGAGCCCAACGCCGCGGCCATACAATCTGAAGACAGCGCGGCCCCCGATAGCGGCGAAGTCATTGCGGCAAACGAGCCCGAACCGTCCGATATCCGCCCCGACAGCCTGTTTGACGGTCAGCCCAAGGCTACAGGCACCGCTACAGACGTGCAGACAGGCACACCTGTAGCTGGCACACTTGAAAACGACAGCTCTGACGATGCCAGCGACGCGGCCGGCAAGGGCGAGGACGCCAAGAGCGCCGGGGCCGAACCGGCTGCCCCTGCAGCTCCTGCAGCTAAAGATGGCGCGCCCCAGCCCGCCAGTCACGAGCAGCGCCAGACCACCGAGCCGCGAACCCCGCAGGCCGAGCCAAGATCGAATGCGGCTCCGCAAGCTACGGCCCAGCCAGCAACAGACACCGCAAAGCAGGGCGCAGCCCAGCCAAGACCGGATGCCGCCCAGCAGGGCGCGGCTGAGCGCCCGGCTCCGCCGTCTGCACCGGCCAGCGACCAGACAGGCGGAGCGCGCACGGCAGACGCCCAGCAGGCGGGCACCGCGCAAGGCCCGCAGCAGGCAAAAGCTGACCTTGCCGCCCAGCCCGCAAAGGCCGATGGCGAAGTTTCCAATGCCGCCGCCATCCGGCGTGAGATGGAGCGCGGCGGCACACGCGGCAGTGATAGCTCTGAAAATGCCCGCGCCATGACTGAAAAGGCAGAATCCGGTTCGAAGGATGCGCCCGCGCCCCAGCGTACCGCCATGAACGCGCCGGCGCCCGCACCGGCTGCCTCCAGCATGCCGCAACCGGCCATCCCCGCCACCCAGTCCATGGCGGCCATGCTGACCGCCCTGCAAGCCGGGCTTCCGGCCCAGGAATTGCCGGACCTGCATCAGAGCAGCGAGGGCGGCGAGATCCGCCTTGAAAGCAGCTCTGCGCTTCTGGCGCGTCAGGACAGCGCCAGCGTGGCTGGCACCCGCACGACATCGGCTCTGCCGCATCTGCGCATGGCATCGGGTCATGTGGCCGAGCTGGGCCAGATGATCGCCCGGCGCTTTGCCGACGGGTCGCGCAGTTTTGATATCCGTCTCGATCCGCCAGAGCTTGGCCGGGTGCAGGTGCGCCTGGAGATCGGGGCTGACCGCTCCGTCCAGGCCATGCTGACCGCTGACAAGCCCGAAGCGCTGGCCGAGCTGCAGCGCAATGCGCGCGAGCTGGAAAAGGCGCTGGCCGATGCCGGGCTGGATCTCGGCGAAAACGCGATCGGCTTTGCGCTGAGCGAAGGCGGCGAGGATGAAGAGGGGGCTGCGGACCGCGAGAAGGAAACCTCTGCGCCGGAGACCGCCAGCAATCTGACCCTTTCAGATAATTCCACCCCCGCGCCGGTAAGCCGCTACGGCTTTCTCATGGCCGGGCGGGCAGGCGTGGATATGAGGATTTGATCCGATGACTGACCTAAACCCCATTGCCCAGGCCCAGCAGGCTGCAAGCGGCGTCAACCAGACGACCACGGCATCTTCGGCAAAGAGCCTGACGGACAATTTCGATACCTTCCTGACCCTGCTGACATCCCAGCTGCAGAACCAGGACCCGTTAAGCCCGATGGATTCGCAAGAGTTCGTCTCCCAGCTGGTGCAATTCTCCTCCGTGGAGCAGCAGATCCAGTCCACACAGGCCATTCAGGCGCTTCTGAACGTCCAGGCCGCGCTCGCCCAGCTCTCCAGTGTTGATTACATCGGCAAGTACGCGCTGGTGGAAACCACTGGCTCGCTGCTCAATGAAGGCCGCGCCGAGTGGACCTACCAGCTGCCGCAGGACGCCACCTCCACCCAGCTTGTCATCACCAATGAGCAAGGCGCGACGGTTGGCACGATCAATGGCCAGACCGGCGCCGGTGACCACCGCCTGGTCTGGGATGGCAAGGACACAGAGGGCAATACACTGCCTGACGGCGTCTATCATCTCGAAGTTGTCGCCTACGACGCGGACGGCAAGCGCATCGAGGATGTCGGTGTCCTGGTTGGTGGCCGCGTGACCGGCGTGGAGCTGAGCAATGGCCAGGCCATCGTCGAGGTGGGCGGCATGCAGGTGCCAGCCTCGCGCATTATCCGCCTGCGTGAACTACCCCCCGACCCGGTTGAACAACCACCCGTGACCGACCCGGTCGATGATGACGAGGACGAGCCTGAAGCCGTCTCCTAACCCGATACCCGACAGGCCGCCCCAGAAAGGCTCCGGCCAGTGACCCCGCAACACAGAACGTTCCAGAAAACCAAAAAATAAGCAGGAGCAAGACAATGAGCCTCAATTCAGCCCTGGCGGCCGGTGCCTCCGGCCTGATCTCCAACTCCTCCGCCCTGGCGGGGATTTCGGACAATATCGCGAACGTGAACACGGTCGGCTACAAGCGCGTGAACACGAATTTCTTCCCCAATTACTCGCTGACCTCCGGCGCAGGCGATGTGCGCTACGCGGCCGGCGGCACCTCGACGCTCTCCAAGCTGGATGTGTCGACCAGCGGGCTCTTGAACCCGGCCAGCTCCTCCACCTCGCTTGCCATTGACGGCAATGGCTTCTTCGTGGTGCGCCCAAACTCCCAGAACGCGACCGGGTTTGATCCGGTCCTGTTCACGCGTTCGGGCAATTTCGAGACAGACTCTGCCGGCTTCCTGCGCAATGCGGCGGGCATGTATCTCTATGGCTGGCCGGTACAGGCCGACGGCACGGTCAATGCCAATCCGTCCAATCTGGACCAGCTTGAAGCCATCAACCTGTCCAATATCGGCGGCGCGGCGGAAGCGACCTCATCGGTGCGCATCAACGCCAATCTGCAGGCCAGCCAGGAAGTGTCTCCGGCTGCTGCCACCTATGATGCCACCGACCCGGCGCAGAATATGGCGTCCGGCGCGGTGACGGCCGACTTCCAGCGCACCATCCAGATCTATGACAGCCAGGGCGGTGTGCGCTCGGTAACACTGTCGCTGCTGAAAGCGGCCAATGCCAATACCTGGCACGCCGAGCTGCATATCGACCCGGCGACCGACATCACCACGGGCGCTGGCCTGAACTCCGGCCAGATCGCCACCGGCGTTCTCGCCTTCAACACCGATGGCCAGATCGATGTAGCCAACACCACCCTGCCGTCGAGCCTCAACTTCCTGGGGTCGGACAATGCCGCACCGCTGGGGGCCAATGACTTCCAGTGGTCAGCCGGTACGGGCATTGGAGCGCAGTCGATCCAGCTGGATCTGGGCGCGGCCGGCACGCCCGGCGGCATCACCCAGTATGATAGCCCGTCCACGCTCAACTCCACACGGGTCAATGGTGCGATATTCGGCGCCTTTGCCAGCGTGGATGTGGACACGCAGGGCTTTGTCTCGGCGCGCTTCACCAATGGCGTGGTGCGCCAGATCTACCAGATCCCGGTGGCCACGGTGGCCAACCCGAACGGGCTGGCAACGGCTGGCGGCTCGGCCTTCTACGTAACGCCGGAATCGGGCGCGTTCACGCTGAACATTCCCGGTGCCGGTGCGTCCGGCCAGATCGCCCCCAAGGCGCTGGAAAACTCCAATGTCGATATCGCGACAGAGTTCTCCAATCTCATCATCACCCAGCGCGCCTATTCGGCATCGTCACGCATCATCACCACGGCCGATGAGATGATGGCTGAAGCGATCCAGATGAAGCGGTAATCTTTCTCGCTCACGCCGAGTGTGCCTAACGGCACACCGGCTCCGCGGGGGCGCTTGTTTCATTAGTGCTCCGCGCATCCGCGCGTCGCCCCTCGCACGAGCTCGGACGCCCGTTCGGGCTTGCGGCGGCCATAGGCCGCCGAAAAGGGCAACCGCCCGCCCGCGACTTTTCGCGGAACCGACCGAACGGATGTGAGGGAGGACAGGAAAAAGCCCCCGCCGGGGTGAATCATTTCTAAACCGCTGATTTGTAGAAGATTTACCAAAGCGTTTAGGCCGTCGTTAAAAGGTCTCGCGTATAACGGTCCCATCAAGAGCGCCATTAAGAGCGCCTTCGTGGTGGAAGGACCGGGTTGGATGGAACGTCGTATCAAAAAAGAAAACTATGTGATCGGGCCCGATGGCAGCCCGCTCACGGTGGCTGACCTGCCGGCGGCCAACACCAAGCGCTGGGTGATCCGCCGCAAGGCGGAAGTGGTCGCTGCGGTACGCGGCGGGCTGATCAGCCTGGACGAGGCGTGCGAGCGCTATCGCCTGACCGTCGAGGAGTTTCTCGGCTGGCAGCGCGCTATCGAGCGTCATGGCCTGGCCGGCCTGCGCACGACCCGCATCCAGGATTACAGGCACTAGTTTTAGTGATGCTCCGGGGCATCCGCCCCGTCGCTCCTCGCATTAGCTCGGGCGCGCGGTTGCGCTTTTCGGGCGGCCTATGGCCGCCGCAAGCCCGAATGGGCGTCCGAGCTAATGCGAGGAGCGAAGCCCGGATGGGCTGAGCATCAGAAAAAAAGCTGGGTCTCCCGTCGGTGCGGGAGACCCCGGCTGTTTTGCTGACACCGCTATATATCCAGTATCAGCGCTGACCCCTCCACCGGGGTCCCCCGCCCTGACGGGGGACCCATGGAATGTTTCGAGAGCTGAAAAATGGTCCCGGTGCTTTTCCACAGGCATGGGCTGGGATTTGGTAACTCTCGTTAAACACTCGTTTACGCGGGCAGTGGGAAAAACTTGCCTACCAGTCCGGCAAATCGCCGCGCTGGCCAGAGGGGCAAGGCTTTTTCACCCGTGAACGCGCTATTTGAACAATTCGCAAAGTTTGGCATTGGCCGCCTGACGGCCATTCTCGGCCTGACCATCGGGGCCGCTGCCGCACTGGTCATCTTCACGATGAGCATGAATGGCTCACGCGAGGCGCTGCTCTATTCGGGCCTGCAGCCGCAGGACGCGGCCGCCGTCAGTGAACGCCTCGGCCAGGCCAATATCTCCTATTCGCTGCGTGAGGGCGGCACGGCCGTCTTTGTCGACCGCCAGCGGGTGGACGAGGCGCGCCTGCGCGTGGCGCAGGGCGGCGCGCTGGGCTTTGGCTCGGTTGGCTATGAAATCTTCGACGAGACCGACGCGCTGGGAACCACCAGCTTTGTGCAGAACATCAATGCCAAGCGGGCGCTGGAAGGCGAGCTGGCGCGCACGATCAACACGATCGGCGTGGTCAGCGGCGCGCGCGTGCATCTGGTGCTGCCAGAGCGGCGCCTGTTTTCCCAGCAGGTCCAGGAGCCGTCAGCCTCCGTCATCCTGACCCTGCGCGGTCAGATCACGCCTGAGCAGATCGCCACCGTGCGCGATCTCGTGGCAACGGCTGTCCCCGGCCTCAGCGCCGGGCGCATCACCATTGCCGATGACCGGGGCCGCCTGCTGGCAAGCCCGTCAGAGGATGGCTCTGTTACCAGCGCCGCTCTGGAGGGACGCCGTTCCAGTCTTGAGTCCGAGCTGCGCGACCGGGTGCGCGATGTGGTTGAGGGCATAGTCGGTCCGGGCGCGGCCCGCGTGGTGGTCACCGCAGACCTCAGCCGCGAGAGCCTTACCGAAAGCAGCCAGACCTATGACCCTGAAGGTCAGGTGCGTTCGGGGCGCGAAACCAGCGAGGAATTCACCCGCGAGCCCGCAGGGCGCAATAGCGGCGCTGTATCGGTGGCGGAGAACCTGCCTGAGGCGGGTGCCGGCGCGGAGCCTGCGGCCGGTCCGATGGCCGAAACGGGCCGCAATTCGCGGGTGGAGAACTTCCTCAACTCCTCCACCACCCGCACGCGCATCGTGGAAGCCGGGGCAATTGAACGCCTGTCCGTCTCCGTCGTTGTCGACGAGGTGATGACGCGCGGCGAGGACGGCTCGCCCGTATTCACGGCGCGCAGCGAGGACGAGATTGCCCGCATCCGCCAGCTGGCCGGCGTCGCAGCCGGGCTGAATGCCGAGCGCGGCGATGTGATCGAAGTGGCGCAGCTGCGCTTTTCGCGCCCTGATCTGGATCTGGGTACGCCCGCCAGCTCCGGCTTCTCGCTCAATCGCGGCGACATATTGCGCATTGCCGAGATCGCGGTGCTGTTCATCACCGCCCTGCTGAT
Organism: Glycocaulis sp.; assembly: GCF_050485565.1. Lineage (GTDB taxonomy): Bacteria > Pseudomonadota > Alphaproteobacteria > Caulobacterales > Maricaulaceae > Glycocaulis. Next base: position 22,237 of record NZ_JBJHBQ010000001.1, read on the forward strand.
CGTGTTCATGGTCGCACGCCCGCTCATCAAGGGCGCAATCAGCGGCCCGGCACCGGCACTGGCCGCTGCAGGGAGCGCTCAGGCCCTGCCCTCCCAGCCGCACCAGGCCGCCATCGCGCATTCGGGCGACGGCCAGCTGGCTCTGCCCGATTCCGGGGATCCGGAGGAAACCATCGATATCGCCCACATCGCCGGTCAGGTGAAAAAATCGTCGGTGAAAAAGGTGTCGACGCTTGTCGAGAAGCACCCTGACGAGTCGATGGCGATCCTGCGCACCTGGATGCACGAGAGTTAGACAATGATCGCAGCCGCCGCAAAACGAAAGCTGATCGACGACCCTTCCTCCCTGGAAGGGCCTGAAAAGGCGGCCGTCATCCTGATGGCGCTCGGCGAGGAGCAGGCCGCCCTGTGGGAGATGATGGACGAGGAGGAGATCCGCATCGTCTCCCAGGCGATGGCGACGCTCGGCAATGTCTCTTCGCAGGCCGTGGAGAAGCTGATCGTCGATTTTGTCGGCTCGATGTCGACGACCGGTTCGATCACCGGCTCGGTGGAGCGCACCCAGCGCCTGCTTTCCAGCTTCCTGCCCGAAGAGCGCGTCGAAGCGATCATGGAAGAGCTGCGCGGCCCCGCCGGGCGCACCATGTGGGACAAGCTGGGCAATGTGAACGAGATGGTTCTGGCCAACTATCTCAAGAACGAATACCCGCAGACCGTCGCGGTCGTACTGTCCAAGGTGCGCGCCGAGCATGGCGCGCGCGTGCTGTCCGCCCTGCCGGAGGATTTCGCGCTGGAAGTGGTGCAGCGCATGCTGCGCATGGAGCCGGTGCAGCGCGAAATTCTCGACAAGATCGAGCAGACCCTGCGCACCGAATTCATGAGCAATCTGGCGCGCACCTCCAAGCAGGACAGCCACGAAATGATGGCTGACATCTTCAATAATTTTGATCGCCAGACCGAGAACCGCTTCCTGGCCGCACTTGAAGAGCGCAATCGCGACAGCGCGGAGAAAATCCGCTCGCTCATGTTTGTCTTCGAGGATCTCGGCAAGCTGGACCCGCAAGGCATCCAGACGCTGCTGCGCGTCGTCAACAAGGACCAGCTGGCGCTGGCACTCAAAGGCGCATCGGACACGCTGCGCGATCTGTTCTTCTCCAACATGTCAGAGCGCGCCGCGAAAATCCTGCGCGAGGACATGCAGACCATGGGCCCGGTACGCCTCAAAGACGTCGATCAGGCCCAGCAGGCCATGGTCAACACCGCCAAGGACCTCGCCGCCAAGGGCGAAATACTCATCGCCGAAGGTGGCGGTGATGATGAGCTGATTTACTAGGAAGGCATGTTTTGAACACGCGCCACACACCTTTCGGCTTTGACCGTGTCTTCGCATCGGATGGCACGGTGCTGCGCGATGGTGAGCGCGTCAAACGCATGCTCACCCTGTCCGAAGCGCAAGCCCAGGCCGAGACGGCAGCTGCCGAAGCGCTCAAAGCAGACAATGCCGAGGCCGCACGCGCCGCCGCCGAAGCGCTGAAAGTCCTGGCAGGGCGGATACAAGCCATATTGGCGCGCATGGAAGCCGAATCCGAAGCCATGAGAGCCGATGCGGCCCGTCTGGCCGTGGCCGCTGCCCGCCAGATCGCCGGCGCGGCGCTGGCCGCCCATGGCGAGGACACGGTTCTGGAGTGCGCCCGCTCGATCATGGACGATCTCAGGGCCGAACCGCGCATTGCGGTGCGGGTTACGCCGGACCTGGCCGACACCATCGCCGAACGCCTGCATGCAGAGGCAGACCGCCTCGGTCTTGAAGGCGCGGTCATCGTGCGCGCCGACGAGGAAGTGGCCACCGGCGACTGTGTGCTGGAATGGCGCTCAGGCTCCATTGAACGCACCGCATCGGACATTGAAGCGCGCATAGCCGAGCTGGTTGAACGCTGGCTGGCCACGCCGCGCGATACGGCCGCCCCCCAAACCTCAGACGAAGCCGAGCCGCTCAAGGAGCTCAACCATGGCTGATACAACCGATCTGGACCTGCCCGATCTGAATAATGGCGGCGGCGAGGCCGCGCCGGAGGATTCCGGCCCGGCCGATCTGCCATCCCAGTCACTGGTCGATGAGGCCATCCGCACCGCCGTTGATCTCGCGCCTGTCTATGACGTGCCGGTCAATATCTCTGCCGTGCTCGGCAAGACGCATATCGATGTGAACTCGCTATTGAAGCTCACTTCCGGCTCGGTGCTGGAGCTGGACCGCAAGGTCGGCGAGGCCATCGATATCTACGTCAATAACCGCCTCGTGGCGCGCGGTGAGGTCGTCGTCGTCGATGACCGGCTGGGCGTGACCATGACCGAAATCATCAAGGACGGGGACTCCGCATGACCTCCGCCACCCCCATCCCCGCTGCAAGGAGAAACTGAGCCATGCGTGTACTCATAGTTGGCTCGCTCGCAGGGCAATCAGGAACCGCCACCAAGATGGCCATGGACCGGGGCGCGAAAGTCTCCCAGGTCGATACGCCAGCCCAGGCAACGGCCTATCTTCGCGCCGGGCGCGGGGCCGATCTGGTGATGGTCGATGTCGGCCTGGACATAGGCGCTTTCATCGCCGCCAACGAGCTGGAGCGCATCACCGTGCCGGTCGTCGCGTGCGGGGTGAATGTGCGCCCCGATGCCGCTGCTGCCGCCATCCGCGCCGGGGCCAAGGAATTCATTCCGCTGCCCGCCGATGCCGAGCTGATGGCGGCCGTTCTCGAAGCGGTCAGCGATGATGAGCGCCCCATGGTGGCGCGCGACAAATCCATGCTGGCGGTAGTGGAGCTGGCCAACCGGATTGCGGCGTCCGATGCCTCGGTGCTCATCACCGGGGAGAGCGGCGTCGGCAAGGAGGTGATGGCGCGCTTCCTTCACCGCAAGTCAAAGCGCGCGGCCAAGCCCTTCGTCTCGGTCAATTGCGCCGCGATCCCTGAAAACCTGCTGGAATCGGAGCTTTTCGGTCACGAGAAGGGCGCGTTTACCGGCGCAGTGGCGCGCCGGGTCGGCAAGTTTGAGGAGGCTGATGGCGGCACGCTGTTGCTGGATGAAATCTCCGAGATGGATGCCCGCCTGCAGGCCAAGCTCCTGCGCGCCCTGCAGGAGCGCGAGATTGACCGGGTGGGCGGCTCCGGCCCGGTAAAGGTGAATATCCGCGTTATCGCCACATCCAACCGCGACCTGCAAAAGGCCGTGCGCGACGGCACATTCCGCGAAGACCTGCTGTTCCGCCTGAACGTGGTGAACCTTGCCATTCCGCCCTTGCGCGAACGCCCGGAGGATGCACTGGCACTGGCCGAGCATTTCCTGAAGAAATACGCCGCCGCCAATGGCCTGCCGCACCGCGCGCTTAACGAAGCAGCCAAGCTGCAAATCACCACGCGCAGCTGGACGGGCAATGTGCGGGAGCTGGAAAACGCCATGCACCGCGCCGTGCTGCTGGCTTCGGGCACCGAGATCGGACCGGATGCCATCCGCGCGCCGGACGGCTCTGCCTTCCATTCCAGCGGCGGGGTGGCCCGGCAGGCAGCTGAAGCCGCCGATGCGGCCCACCACATGGTCGGGCGCACGGTGGCGGAAGTGGAGCAGGACCTGATCCTCGACACGCTGGACCATTGCTTTGGCAACCGCACCCATGCCGCGAACATTCTGGGCATCTCGATCCGTACGCTGCGCAACAAGCTGAAACTCTACACCGATCAGGGCATTCACGTGCCCGGCCCCGGTGAGAGCCGCGCCGGGGCGGCTTAGATGGCTTGTCCCTCGTCCTTCGAGACGGGCTACGCCCTCCGCAGGATGAGGGACACTCCTCCGTTGCCCTCCCTCATGCTGAGGAGCGCTCGAATGAGCGCGTCTCGAAGCATGCAATACGCAAGGACAAAGTCCCTTGGCTGACACACCCGCATCCGGTTCCTCATCCGGCCTCGACTGGCAGAAAATCGGCCAGCGTTTTGCGCGTGGTGACGTCGCCATGGCGGTGGGCGTGCTGGCGATCCTCGTCATGCTCATCCTGCCCATGCCGCGCGCGCTGCTGGACATTTCGCTGGCCATCTCGATCTGCTTTTCGGTGCTGATCCTGATGACGGCGCTGTTCATCCGCACGCCGCTGGAATTTACCGCCTTCCCGGCCATTCTGCTGATCGCGACCATGCTCAGGCTGGGCCTGAACGTCGCGTCCACGCGCCTGATCCTCTCTGAAGGCCATCAGGGTACTGATGCTGCCGGGGACATCATCCAGGCGTTCGGGGCGTTCGTGATGCAGGGCAATTTCGTCATCGGCATCATCGTGTTCGTGATCCTGGTGATCGTGAACTTCGTGGTCATCACCAAGGGTTCGGGCCGGATCGCGGAGGTGGCCGCCCGCTTCACGCTCGACGCCATGCCCGGCAAGCAGATGGCGATTGATGCGGACCTCTCGGCGGGCCTCATCACCGAGGACGAGGCACGTACCCGCCGCAAGGAGCTGGAGGACAAGTCCAACTTCTTCGGGGCGATGGACGGTGCGTCGAAGTTCGTGCGCGGGGATGCGGTTGCGGGCATCCTCATCACCTCGATCAATCTGATTGGCGGCATGATTATCGGCGTGGCACAGTCCAACATGGCGTTCGGCGATGCCGCCTCGACCTATTCCACGCTGACCATCGGCGACGGTCTGGTCTCGCAGATACCCGCCCTTATCGTGTCGCTGGCGGCCGGTCTTCTGGTCTCCAAGGCGGGCGTTGAGGGCGAGGCCGACAAGGCGGTGTTCGGCCAGCTCGCCGCCAACCCGACCAGCATGGCGATGGTGGCGGCAGCGGCGATCTCCATCGGCCTTCTGCCCGGCATGCCGCTCTTCCCGTTTGCGGTGCTGGCAGCAGCGGCGGGGACCACAGCCTTCATCATGAACCGGCGAAAGATACAGACCGCCGAACGCGAGGCCACGGCCATCCAGACTGAAGCCGCTGAGGCGCAGCAGCAGACCGAAGCGCCTATCGAGGACTCGCTGCATATCGACGAACTGAAAATCGAGCTCGGCTATGCGCTCCTGCCGCTCATCAATGATGTGGAGGGGCGCCGCCTGACCGACCAGATCAAGGCGCTGCGCCGCAATCTGGCGCAGGATACCGGCTTCATCCTGCCCAGCGTGCGCATCATCGACAATATGCAGCTGACGGCAGAAGACTATGTGATCCGCATCAAGGAGATGGAGGCCGGTGCCGGCCAGCTGAAAATGCGCCATCTGCTGGTCATGGACCCGGCAGGCCAGCAAGTCTCCATGCCCGGCACTCATGTGAAGGAACCGGCCTTCGGCCTGCCCGCCACCTGGATCGACGAAGAGGGCCGCGAGGAAGCGACCTTCCGGGGCTATACAATTGTCGATCCGGCGGCGGTGCTCGTCACGCACCTGACCGAATTGCTGCGCGAGCATCTGGCCGATCTTCTGTCCTACTCCGAGGTGGAAAAGCTGCTGGATGGCCTGTCGAAGGAGCACAAGAAGCTGGTCGACGACATCACGCCGTCCCAGATCACCCGCGCAGGCATTCAGCGCGTGCTGCAGAACCTGCTGCGCGAGCGTGTCTCGATCCGCGATCTTGCGGGGATTATCGAGGGCATTGCCGAAGCCTCCGGCGCGACGCAGAACCTTGATGCGATCACCGAGCATGTGCGCACGCGCCTGGCCCGCCAGCTCTGCTTTGCCAATCGCGGCCCCGATGGCGCGCTACCCGTGCTCAGCCTCTCTCCGCAATGGGAACAGGCATTTGCCGAAGCGATGATTGGCGATGGCGAGCGCCGCCAGCTCGCCCTTGCCCCGACGCGCCTGCGCGACTTCGTAGCCGCCGTGCGCGATGCGTTCGACCGGGCGGGCGCATCGGGCGATGTGCCGGTCCTGCTGACCAGCCCCGCCATCCGCCCCTATGTGCGCTCGCTGACCGAGCGCTTCCGCCCGTCTACAGTGGTAATGAGCCAGAACGAGATCCACCCCAGCGCGCGGCTGAAAACCGTCGGCGCGGTCTAGGGAAGGTTTAAGCCATGCGCCTTCGCACCTTCACCGCCGCATCGATCAGCGAGGCCATGGCGCAGGTGCGCCGGGAGCTGGGGCCGGACGCCATCATCGTCGCTACGCAGGAACGCGCCGATGGCGGGGTGAGCGTGCGCGCGGCCGCCGAGGAGGGCGCGGTACAGCCCTCCAAGGACTCGCCCAAGCTCGCCGCCAAGCGCCGCGAGGCCGAACGCACGCGCGGGCGCGGCGACAGCGCCGACGGCATTACCCGCATTGCCCGCGCGCTCGCCTGGCATGATGTGCCTGATAGCGCCGCCGAAGCCATCATGGACGCGGCGATCAGCCTGGAAGATGCCGAGCCGACCGCCACCCTCGCCCATGCGCTGGACGCGCGTTACGCAGTGCATCCGGTGGAGATCATGCCGGCAAGGCCGATCCTCTTTGCCGGTGCGCCGGGGGCAGGCAAATCCTCCGTCATGGCGCGCCTTGCCGCGCGCGCCGTCTCGCAAGGCGTGACCCCGCTACTGGTCTCCTGCGATCAGCGCGCAGGCGCAACCGCCCAGATGCAGACCTATGCCAAGGCGCTGCAGCTTGATTTCGAGGCCGCGCCCGGCGCGCGCGAGCTGGATCTGGTCCTCGATCAGGCCAATGGCCGCCCGGTCTTCATCGATACGGGCGGGGTGAACCCGTTCGAGCTGGACGCGCTGGAAAGCCTCACCTATCTCGCCGCCACCGCCGATGCCGAGATCATCGCCGTGATGGAAGCAGGCCAGATACCCGCCGACGCCGAAGACGCCGCCGCGCTCTTCACCTCCATCGGGGCGGCGCGCGTGATCTTCACAAGGCTCGATATTGCACGGCGCATGGGCGCGCTGCTGGCCGCCGGAGAGGCGGGGCTTTCCTATGCCCATATCGCCGCCTCGCCCTTTATCGGGTCAGGGCTGGCCCCCGCGACGCCCTTGCGGCTGGCGCGCGCTTTGCTTGAAGACCCACACGACGATTCCGGCGAAGACGGGCCTGAGGAGGCCGCACCATGAAGCAGTATTTCAGCACCGCCACAGACGCCCAGCCGCGAAAAGCCGGCTCGCTTCTGGCCATAGCCTCCGGCAAGGGCGGCGTCGGCAAGACGGTCGTCGCTGGCGCGCTCGCCAGCGCCTTTGCCGCGCAGCAGGAACGCACGCTGCTGGTCGACGGTGATCTGGGCATGGCCAATATCGATGTGCAGCTAGGGCTGGACCCACGCGGCGATCTCTCCGGCGTCATGTCCGGCCAGATATCACTGGCCGAAGCCGTCTCGTGCGTATCGGGCGGGGCGGACATGACGGGCGGGTTTGATGTGATCGCCGGACGATCCGGCTCGGCGGCGCTGGCAGGGCTTGATACCGCAGGCGCGGCGCGCCTCGCCGCCGGGATCGCCGCTGCCTCGATGACCTATGACCGCACGCTGATCGATCTCGCCGCCGGGGCCGACCGGGCGACGATCCGCCTTGCCGCGGCGGCCGATGATGTGGTGCTGGTCATGTCCGATGAGCCGACCTCGCTCACCGATGCCTATGCGTTTGTAAAACTCCTGCGGCTGAGGGATGAGGGCGCAGCGCCCTACATCATCGTCAATAACGCGCCCGACAAGGCGAGCGCGGAGATGGCCTATGCCTCGTTTGCGCGCACCTGCGAGAGCTTTCTGGGTTTTTGCCCGCCGCTCGCCGGCACTATCCGGCGCGACGCCAATGTGCCCAAAGCCATCCGCGCACAGACGGCGCTGAAAACCCTCGCCCCCGGCACGCCGGCCATTCAGGATATTGAGGCCATTGCCGGGCTTCTTGCTGCGGGGGCCGAGAGCGCTTACGCTTGAGCTTTCCGGTGGGGGCCGGTTTGAAAACCGGGGGGAGCCATGATCGAAGAATTTGCCACCCGGCTGATCGCCGGGTTCACACCTGCAACACTGATCCTGTTAACGCTGGTCGCGATCGTGGCCGCGCTCGTCATGCGCCGCTGGAGCCAGCTTTACGCCGCGACCCTGTTCGCCTTCGCCGCTGACTGCGTGGCGCGTTACCTCTTGGAGCTGGGCGCGGCCGATGGCGTACCGGTCAATTTCGCCATGGAACTCGCCATGACGCGCCTCGATGCAGGCGCGATCAGCGCCATGGCCCGCCCCTTCCTCTATCTCGCCGTCATCGCCGCCCTGTTCTGGGTGAAGAAACGGTATGGGGGGAGGTAGGGGGGGGATTGGCCTCCTAAGGTCTTCCATCATCCATCCCGGTGTCGTTGCGGCGCTATTCTGGGTTAAGCGGCAACATGGGCGCACTGCATGGCCCTTCAATGTAGCGGAAATTACCGTCGAGCGAAATGACTATTGACTCTATATTATAAACAATAGAACACAGATATTCTTCTGTAGGTTGGTTGCGCAGTGAATTATAATTAGTTGATATCAGGAAAGTGTCGAATGAAAACGACTTCGTTGCATATATGATGATATTTCCTGAAAACTGCAATGTTGCTGCGATATCTCTTTGTCCCTCGAAAGCCGCCCCAAGAATACCTATTTGATCTGAAACAACAATCCTATCCAGATTATCAATGTGCCTCAGCGCCTCTATAAAATTGTCCCATTCGGATTCTGGAATATAAGCTCTTGCACGATATTCTGGATCAGTTGGCCTTTCCGCTATCCAACAGGACGCAAGGAACAGGCACGAAGCAATAACGCCGACGGCAATACGCATGGTCATGACCTGCCTCCCTCCGGGCATCATCACTCCGCCCGACCAGACACATACTACACCCGCCAGAGGCCGGGGTGGACAAGTTTTAAGGGGCCGTATTTGGGAAGGTGGGGAGCGGTTGCCCCTCTCCGGGTCATGGATCCCGGGTCAAGCCCGGGACCCCGGTTGAGAGGTCAGTGTTAAACTGCCAAGGCAATGGATACCGGCACCACAATCCGGGGCCCCGGCCCCCGAGCCGGGGTCCACATTCAATTTCGTGCAGGGTCTGACCGTCCCCCTCGGCCCTTCGGGCGTTCGAAGCTTTGCTTCTCACCCCGCCCGCAAACGGGGGGAGACACCGGCACCCTGACCACTTCCACCCCCCAAAAAAAACTGCGGCGCGCGTCAGGGCAAACGCGCGCCGCAGCATTTAACCGGCCGATGTAAAGGGAGGAACCCTTCAGGGGAGGATATCGGCCGGCTGTCCGTTCGCCGTCACCCGCGTCTCGATGATCGCGGCGGCGTTGGCAAAAGCTTCTTCGGTCTCGCGCGCGCCCATGAACACGGCCTGCCCTTCAGACAGGACCGGGCCATAGAGCAGCGTGCCTTCGGCATCGTCCTCTGCGGTGAAGACATCGGCCAGCATGATCTCGTCCCACGCCGCGCGCACTTCGGCCCAATAGTCGGCGGTCGCCGCCCAGTAGCGGTGGGCGTTCTCCACGCCGGTGAGCTCGGTACGGCGATAGGTGTTGATGCCGTGCTCGCGCACCAGTTCGCGGGGTTCGCCGTCACGCAGGACCAGCTTTGAATTGTCCTGCTCATGGGTCCAGCCCCAGGCGGTGATGGTGTGGCGGTTGACGGCAGCGATCGTGTCATAATCATCGCGCGTGGTGGCATCGCGGCGCGGCAGCGGACGCCATGAGACGCCCGGCGTCCAGGTGGACGCGCCAACCCCATGCTCCCAGCGGGCAAGGCCGGCATAGCGCGGGGAATCGTCCACCTGATAGACGGTCTGTGACCATGCGCCCCGCGCATCCTCCGCGCTGACCGCTTCCATCTCCCAGCTATTAAAGCCGCGATAGGCCATCAGGCGGGAGGGCTGATACTGCCAGTCCTGACGCCAGTGCTTGATGACCATCGGGTCTTCGCGATCACCCACCAGCAACAGGTGCTGCAGCGAGATGAAGCCCGGCTCGTCGGCAATCACGATCACCAGCTCGCGCGCAGGCGTCTCGGTGGACGGGCGCAGCTCATAGCCATCGGCAATCGGCAGATATTCATTGAAGGCGAAGGTGACGGCGTATTCGCCCTGCATGGCGAGGATCGCCTGACGGTCGGCTTCGGCGGGCACACCTGCCTGGTCTTGCGTCTGCACGCCTTCAGATACCGCACCGCCAAACGCGGCGGCCGGCCCTGCCAGCATGGCCAGCGCCAGAAAACTGCCCGTCAGCCCTGTTACCACGCGTTTCACCGTCACATCTCCATCTGTTGTGTCCGCCAGTCCTGCAAGGGCTGCGGCGATCTCTGCCTGCCTCAGGGACGCGTAGTTCAGTCCCTTGCGCATGGCCTACTCCCTCAATTGCAGTTTTGCAAACGATTCTGACTTGCATTCCTAAAAGCACCTCGACATAGATGCCGCAATTGAGACTTATTCGCAATAAGGAAGCTGCATCATGTCCTCCCCATTCCACAGCCTTTCCCTTTCCGCCCGCGCGAGCCTGCTGGCCAGCGCCGCCGCTCTCGCCCTGCTGCCCGCTGCTGCGTTCGCCAATGATTCCGACATCGCGCAGGTGAACGAGGCGAGCGAGACGATCATCGTCACCGCCACGCGCACCCGCCTGGCCAATTTCGATTATCCGGGCATGGCATCGGTGATTGATCTGGAATGGCTGGAATCCGAGCGCCCGTCCGACCTCACAGACCTGCTTCGCGACACGCCCGGCCTTGAGGTTGCGGGCGGGCCGCGCCGCACCGGGCAAACTCTGTCTCTGCGTGGATTTGGCCGGGAGAATATCGCCCTGCTCGTCGATGGCGCGCGGCAGAATTTCTCCTCCGCCCATGACGGGGTGATGTTCATCGATCCGGGCCTTCTGGGGCGTGTGGAGACGGTGCGCGGCGCGGCGTCCTCGCTTTATGGTTCGGGCGCTTCGGGCGGGGTGATCGCGTTTGAAACCGCCAATGCCGACAGTTTCCTGCGAGGCAATGAGACACGCGGCGCACGCGCCTCCATCGGCTACCGCTCCGGCAATGAGGAAACGCGCGGTTCTGCGGCGGTGTTTGGACGCAATGATGTGGTCTCCGGCCTCGTCGCCCTGTCGGCACGTTCCTCTGGCCATATCGCGCTGGGCTCCGGCAATGATCTGCCCGCCGATGACGAGGTGATTTCGCTTCTGGCCAATGGCGAATGGCGCGTCAGCCCCGGCCTGACGCTGTCCGGCGGCATCCTCTCCTTCCGCAACGAGGCGCGCGAGCCCAATAATGGTCAGGGCGCGCAAGTCGTCGCCGGCGGCAATCCGCTGATGGAAAAGGATGTCAGCGCAGACACGTATCGTGCGGGCTTGCGCTTTGCGCCCGAAGGCCAGTCCCTGATCGGGCTGGAGATGACGCTCTACCGCACCGAGGGCGGGGTGGATGAGCGTGATCCGCTGACCGGCCGTTTCATCACGCGTGATCTCACCACCAATGGCTTCCGCGCCGAAAACCGTTCCGAGTTTCTGCTGGGTACGCTCCCCGTCGCGCTGACCTTTGGCGGTGAATGGTATGAGGACGAGCAGACCGGCACCGATAGCGATGTGCCTTCAGGCGTGCGCGGCGGTGTGCCGAACGGCACCACCACTTTCTACGGCGCCTATGTGCAGGGCGAGACAGAGTTTTCCGTTGGCGCCCTCGGCCGTGTCATCCTGCTGCCGGGCGTACGCTGGGACCGGTTTGAAAGCGATAGTGATATTGGCGGGGCCAATGAGGACGAGGCCATCTCGGCGCGCTTCGGGGCGACCTGGGCACCGGTGGAGAGCGTGCGCGTGTTCGCCAGCTGGTCAGAAGCCTTCCGCGCGCCCTCGCTCAACGAGCTTTACCTCGATGGCACGCACTTCTCCCTGCCCCACCCCATCCTTGGCGCGCCGAACTTCATCACCAATGACTTCATCCCCAACCCCAACCTGCGCCCGGAATCCAGCGAAACTTTCGAGATCGGGGCGGGCTACACCCATACCGGCCTGTTCACATCTGCTGACCGGCTGGAGGTGAAAGGAGCCTGGTTCCGCACGCGCGCCGATGACCTCATCAATCTGGCGGTGGATTTCGCGCTCTCGCCCACCTGCTTTGCCCCGCCCTTCTTCGCGCCCTGCTCGGCCGGCACCTCTTTTTCCAGCAATGTGGCCAATGCCGAGCTGACCGGGTTCGAGATCGCCGCGCTCTACCAGAACGGGCCGCTCACCCTGTCCGGCTCTGTCTATGAGGTTGATGGCGAGGATCGCACTACCGGCGCGCCACTCGGCTCACTGCAACCCGTGCAGGGCTATGTGCGCGGCGTGTGGAGCTTTGATCGCGCAGACATCGGCGCGCGTCTGAGCTTTGCCGGTGATTTTGACAATACGAGCGCTGGCAATGAGCGCGATGGCTTTGCGGTGCTCGATGTGTTCGGCAGCTGGCAGCCCTTTGAGGATCGCCGGGTGCGCATCAATGCGGGCGTCGAGAACGTGTTCGACACCGATTATGAGCGCGTGTTTGCGGGCGTCTCGGAAGCCGGCCGCACCTTCCGCATCGATCTGTCCTGGACCGGTGGGTGGTAGGCGCGATTCCCTCCACTATCCCGGTCTTGGTCCGGGACGTGACTGAACGCTTCAGTTTGCGTTTCACCGGCGCAAGCCGGTGCCCAGCCCTTCTGGACCCCGACTTTCGTCGGGGAAACGCAGATAGGTTTATCGGAAGTGCTTGCACTCAGGCGTTGAAGGTCGCGCGTCTGTCCGGCAGGACTTGAAAGCACACCCAACACGGCCAGTTGAGGGACTGGCCGCATGAGACCCCCGCACCTGTCCAGAGGGTGCGGGGGTTTTTTCTTCAGCGCGCCTTACCGCTCTCTCTTCGTCATTCCAGAAGCCCGGAGGGCTATCTGGAACCTGCAGTTTTTTCTCTGGGTTCCGGGTCTCGCAAAGCTCGCCCGGAATGACGAGGGAAAATAGCGGAAAAGCAATCTGGGTCCCCGGTTCCCCGTTTTCACGGGGACAGGCGCGGCGGGGGACCTAAGATGTTTCTGGCGAATGCCTCTCAACCGGGTCCCCGGCCACCGAGCCGGGGTCCATCTTTCCGGCCACCGAGCTTGTCCATGGGTCTCCCGCACCGACGGGAGACCCAGCTTTTTTCTGTCCTCCCCCACATCCGTGGGGTCGGTTCCGGCCATGAGGCCGGGCGGGCAGTCGCCCTTTTCGGCGGCCTATGGCCGCCGCAAGCGCGAACGGGCGTGGTTTTTAGTGGTGCTCCGCGCATCCGCGCGTCGCTCCTCGCATAGGCTCGGACGGCCCTTGGCCTTGCAGGCCGCAAAGCGGCCTGAAAAGCGCAAACGCGCGCCCGCGACTTTTCGCGGAACCGAGCCCGCGGATGCGGGCGAGGATAAGGTGTCTAGTGCGCCGCCCGGCGCATGCGTCCGGCGATCTCGTCCATCTCGGCCTGTTCAGCCGCGCGTACCGCATCCTCGATGCGCGCCACGCGGCGCTCTTCGAGAAGTTCGTACTTTTTCAGCTCGCCGAACGCCGTTTCCAGCCGCTCGCGCAGCTCGCCGGCCTGCGTCTCGACCTCACGTTCGGAGGCACGCAGGTTTTCCTTGCGCTGAATGACAGAGCGCGCATAGGAGCCATAGGCCAGATAGCCTTCCTTGCTCTCCGATGCGGCGGCCTGTTCGCCCGGAACGCTGGCTTCGAGACGCTCGATCTGGTCGGCAATGGCCGCGCGGGCGCGATCAATGTCGGCCATCTGCTTTTGCAGTTCTTCCACCTTGAACCGGGCCAGCCGGATCAGCGGGGCATGAGAACGTGTGCTCATGGTTTACTCCTTTCCATCCACCACAATCTCCGACAGGGCTGCGAAACTCTCTTCGATTGAGGAGGTTTCGTCTTTTCCCTGGCGGAGGAACGCTTCTAGCGGGCCGTTAAGCGCAATCGCGCGGTCGACCTCTGTATTGGACCCGGCGGCATAGGCCCCCAGCCGGATCAGTTCTTCCATGTCGGCATAGGCGCTAAGAATGCGCCGTGCCTCGACAATGATCTCAGCCTCGCCGGGCCCGTAGACCTCCGGCGCGGTACGCGAGATGGATTTGAGGACGTCGATGGCCGGGAAGCGGCCGCGCTCGGCAATCGCGCGCGTCATCACGACGTGGCCATCGAGAATACCGCGCACCGCGTCGGCAATCGGTTCGTTATGATCGTCGCCATCGACCAGCACCGTAAACAGCGCGGTGATCGACCCGCCCCCGTTCTCGCCCGGCCCTGCCCGCTCCAGAAGGCGCGGCAGCTCGGCAAAGACGGACGGGGTATAGCCGCGCGTGGTCGGCGGTTCGCCCGCAGCCAGGCCGATCTCGCGCTGGGCGAGCGCAAAGCGTGTTACCGAATCCATCAGGCACAGCACGTTCAGACCCTGGTCGCGGAAATACTCTGCGATGGTCAGCGTCATATAGGCGGCCTGGCGGCGCGACAGGGCAGGCGCATCGGAGGTTTCGGTGATGACAACGGCGCGGGCGCGGCCCTCCTCGCCCAGCACCTCGTCGACAAACTCGCGTGCCTCACGGCCCCGCTCGCCAATCAGGCCGATCACGATCACGTCCGCGCTGGTGCCGCGCGTGATCATGCTCATCAGGACAGACTTGCCGACGCCCGACCCGGCAAACACGCCAAGGCGCTGGCCAGTGCGCATCGGCGCAAAAGTGTTCAGTGCACGTACACCCAGATCCAGACGCTCACCCAGCGCATCGCGCTGGTGGGCGCAGGGCGGCGCGCCCTTGACCGGATAGGGGCGTGTCCCTTCGGCCAGCTTGCCCTTGCCGTCACGCGGTTCACCAAACGCATTGATGACCCGGCCGAGCCACGCAGCATGAGGACGGATCACCATGCCTTCAGGATCGATGCGGGCGGGCGCACCGGCGCGAATGCCGGACAGATCGCCATGGGCCATCATCAGGGCGGTATCGCCCCGGAAGCCCACAACCTCGCAGCGCTGGGGGTTTTCGCCTGCGCCGACATAGGCGCTGGCACCGAGGGTGAGCCCGGCCCGCGGGCCTTCGGCCTCGATCAGAAGGCCGTTAACCGCCTTCACGCGCCCCTTGAAGGTGCGCGTCTCGATCTCCTCGATACGCTCGATCAGACCTTGCACGGCAGTTCCCGCTTCGCTGTTGTCCGGCATCGTTCTGATACCGGTCTTGCAAGCTTTTAACGCGCGTGCGGTTTCAACGGCGTAAACGACTGTGCAACGCCTCGCTCATACTTTCTCCACAGGCCATTGCAGCAAAAACTCTGCGGTAGCGGCACACGCCGCAGCGTGTTTTATCAATACGTTAACCAGGCGCAGTGCTGGAGGGACTCGATTCCACCGGTCGAGTCAAATCGCTGTTAACTTTCTCGAAGGAATTGTCGCGCCATTCTGCGAAGCACGTTAACCATGGGGACGACGCGCTGGATCAGGTGATTCGCGCGAGCGGCTGCGGAGAGGGACCGATGCGGGTACTGCTCATCGAGGATGATCGCGCGACAGCGCAGGGCATCGAACTGATGCTGAAGTCCGACGGCTTCAACATGTACACGGCCGATCTGGGCGAAGAGGGTGTCGATCTCGGCAAGCTCTACGACTACGATATCATCCTTCTGGACCTGAACCTGCCGGACATGCCGGGTTTTGACGTCCTCAAGACCTTGCGCCTTGCCAAGGTTGATACGCCCATCCTCATCCTGTCGGGCAATGCCGACATTGATAACAAGGTGCGCGGGCTTGGCTCGGGCGCGGACGACTACATGACCAAGCCCTTCCACAAGGAAGAGCTGATCGCGCGCATCCACGCCATTGTGCGCCGCTCCAAGGGTCACAGCCAGTCGATCATCCGCACCGGCGACATTGCGGTCAATCTCGACGCCAAAACGGTCGAAGTGAACCAGCAGCGCGTTCACCTGACCGGCAAGGAATACCAGATGCTCGAGCTGCTCTCCCTGCGCAAGGGGACGACGCTCACCAAGGAAATGTTCCTCAACCATCTCTATGGCGGCATGGACGAGCCGGAGCTGAAGATCATCGACGTCTTCATCTGCAAGCTTCGCAAGAAGCTGGAAGCGGCCACCGGATCCAAAGCCCCGATCGAGACCGTGTGGGGCCGTGGCTATGTGCTGCGCGACCCGGTCGAGGAAAAAGGCGCGGCGTAAAAGGCCAGCTGCCTGAACTGACACGTAAAAGCCCCGGCCCTCGCGCCGGGGTTTTTCTTTGGGCGGCATACCGCCCGCAAGGGCCGATTTGCGATTAACCAGACCCGGCGCCCGTGCTATATTGGATAGGTTACAGGGCAGCCCCGGACGGGGGCTTTGCATCCCCTCACCTGCCCCCGGACGGCTCACAGAACAAAGCGCTCACCCCTTGTAACAGGAGGTAGAGACATGCGTTTTCTGATCAGCCTTGCCGCTCTCGCCATCATCGCTCCGGCCAGCGCAGCCGCACAATCGGTCGTCACTATCGGTACCAGCCAGGCACGCGGCTGCTACGAGGCAGCCATGAGCGGGACCAGCCGCGCCAGCACGGGCCTGGCCCTATGCGAGGCCGCTCTGGCCCAGGACGCGCTATCGCGGCGTGACCGTACAGCCACGGAAGTCAACATGGGTATTCTGCTCATGCGCGACGGACGCACGCACGAGGCGCTGGCCGCCTATGACCGCGCGATCAACCTGTTTCCGGGGCTGGGAGAGGCTTGGCTCAATCGCGGCATTGCGCGCATGCAGGAGCGCGATTATGCGGCTGCAGAGGCGGACTTCACCCGTTCGCTGGAGCTGAATGTGCGTGAGGCGCACAAGGCGTATTATCACCGGGCTCTGGCGCTGGACGCCCGCGAGCTCTACCCGGAAGCCTATGCCGACTTCCAGCAGGCGCTGGAGCTGGAACCGGGATGGAACCTGCCTTTGCGCGAACTGGAACGCTATGAGGTGGTCAGAGCGCCGGTGAACGGATAGAGCGCGCTAAGCCACTGCCCGCGCAGCCGCCGGAGTGGTCTGCGTGGAGGGCTGGTTGCGCACATAGAGCCCGCGCTGACCGGCGACGGGCTTAAGGCTGTCGGTCAGCCCGACAACCGTTTCGGCTGCGCCCAGCACGAGATAGCCATCGGGTGCCAGCAGGGCGGCGAGGCGATCGAGAATTTTCGCCTTCGCCTCGACATCGAAATAGATCAGCACATTGCGGCAGAAGATGATGTCCTGCGGGCCATAGCGGGAAAAGTCGTCCAGCAGATTGCCCGGTTCAAACCGGATCATCTGGCGCAGTTCCGGTTTTACCCGCCAGCTATCCCCGCTCTGTTCAAAATGCTCGACGAGACGCTGGATAGGCAGGCCGCGCTGCACCTCGAACTGGCTGTAAAGTCCGGCTTTGGCCTTTTCCAGGACGTGGGCGCACATGTCTGTGGCGAGGATTGAGGCGCTAAGCCCGCTCGTTTCGCGGATCAGCATGGCCAGCGAATAGGGTTCCTGACCCGTGGAAGCGGCTGCGCACCAGATCTTGAAGGCGCGTCCGCCACGCGCCTGACGCAGGGCCGGCGCCATTATCTCGCTGAACAACTCAAACGGCGTCTTGTCGCGGAAGAAGAAGGTTTCGTGCGTGGCCAGCGCTTCGGACGCGGCAGCGCACAGGCGCTGATCGCCGCGCATCATCGCATCAACAACCGCTTCAGGGCCGGACAGGCCCTCGGCGCGCGCCAGCGGGGCGAGACGGCTCTCGATCAGATAGCCCTTCTCCGGGCCCAGCACGAGACCGGAGCGCTTCTTCACCTCGGCCGCGAGGAATTTGTACTTGGGTTCGCTCAGCATTATCGCGCTCCTGTCAGGCGGCGGGCGAGTTCCGGTCCGATCTGGTTGAGTGGCAGTACAAGGTCTGCAAGGCCCGCTTCGGCTACGGCGCCGGGCATGCCCCAGACCACGCTGGATGCCTGGTCCTGCACGATCACGCCGCCACCGGCCTTGCGGATATGGCCTGCGCCGTTACGGCCATCAGAGCCCATGCCGGTAAGGACGAGGGCCAGCAGGTGCTTGCCCGCGGCGCGCGCGCAGCTTTCAAACAGCGGATCAACAGACGGACGGCAGAAATTGATGGGCGGGTTCTGGTCCAGCCTTGCGCGGAACTGACCCGGCGTGCCTTCCACCGTCATGTGGAAATCGCCCGGCGCCACATAGACATGGCCGGCCTTGAGGGTTTCACCATCACTGGCTTCACGCGCCGGCAATCCCTCACGCGAAAGATGCTCGGCCAGAATGGCGGTGAACACTTTGGGCATGTGCTGGGCGATCACGACCGGCATGCGGATCGAGGCGGGAATGTTGTTTATCACCTGACGCAGGGCCTGCGGCCCGCCGGTGGACGCGCCGATGGCCAGAAGATCGATGCGCGATGGCAGCTCGCGCCCCGAAGCCACCGGAACGGCACCATTTTCCACCGGCCTTGCTGCAGCCGGGGACTGGGCAGTGCCAACAGGGCGATGGGGGGCATAGCGCGGGGCCAGTACGGCCAGCTTGTCGAGCAGTTCGACGCGGTAGCTTTCAGCGCCGCCCATGCGGCTGGTATCAGGCTTGGGCGCAAAGTCGGCTGCGCCAAGCGAAAGCGCCTGCAGCGTCACCTGCGCACCCTTCTGGGTCAGGGTGGAGGCCATGATGACGCGCGCCTTGGGGGCCGCCTTGAGGATTTGCGGCAGGGCGGTCAGCCCGTCCATGCGCGGCATTTCAATGTCGAGGACAACCAGATCAGGCTGCAGCTCGCCGGCGCGCTTTACGCCCTGCTCGCCATCAGAACAGGTGGCCGCCAGCGCCAGACGCGGATCAGCCTCGATCCAGCGCGCCACCAGCCCGCGCACCACGGCGGAATCGTCCACGACCAGCACGCGTGGAAGAGCCCCTGGGGTGGCTCCGGGAGGAAGATTGGCGGCGGCGTTCATTGCGAGAGCCAAGCTCACACCAGCCCGGCTTCGGCGAATTTGGAGCCGATAATGTCGCCGTCGAACGGCTTCATCACATATTCGTCGGCCCCGGCGCGCAAAGCCTGGGTGATATGGGACATGTCATTTTCGGTGGTGCAGAACACCACGACGGGGCGCTTGCCGTTCTGCTCGGCGCGCAGCGTGACGAGGAAATCAATGCCGTTCATCACCGGCATGTTCCAGTCCAGCAGGATCGCGTCAGGCATGGATTTGCGGCACTGGTCCAGCGCCATCTTCCCGTCCTGGGCCTCTTCGCAGGCAAAGCCGAGATCTTCCACGATTTTGCGGGCCACCTTGCGGATCACCCGGCTATCATCGACTACCAGACAGGTTTTCATTGCCCTATTTGCCTTTCGCGCGTCAGGCTGCCATCGCCATATCGGCGGCGATCAGCCTGTCCATATCCAGTATGGCCAGCAGTTCGGTTTCCAGACGGTGAACGCCCGACAGCAAGGCCCGCCAGCGCGGGTCGAGATGAGCAGGTACCGGCTCGAACGTATCCTGGCCAAGACGCAGCACCTCGCCGACCTCGTCGACGAGCACGCCGAACAGCTCAGCGCCCCGCTCCAGCCCCAGCGACATGCACGGCGCATCGGCCTCACGCGCAGGCAGGCCAAGGCGCATGCGCGCATCAATCACCGTCACGATGCGGCCGCGCAGATTGAGCAGGCCGGCAATTTCCGGGCGTGCCAGCGGTACCGAGGTGATGGCCTGCGGCGCGAACACTTCGCGGATTTCGCTGACCGGCGCGCCGCACAGCTGGCCTGCGATGCGCACCGTCACAAATTCACGGCTGGTCTGATAATCGAGTGCCATTATTGCCTCCTAAGCCGCGCGTGTTTCGCCAGAGCGTGCCGCCCGGTCGAGCGCGGCAATCAGCCCGCCCCTGTCGGCGGGGCGCATCACCGCCACCATGCCTTCGCCATGTCCGCCGCTCGCGCGGTCGCTGACCCCAAGGCGCGGCACATCGGCCCAGTGGCCTTCGCTAGCCAGCGTGTCGAGCGCCGCCGGATCACCCACCAGAGCAGCGTATTGCGCGCCCATCTGGGCGGCGTCGCGCGCCTCGTGCAGACCGCCCACGACCGTCACGTCATAACCAGCAGCGGCCAGCAGGGGCGCCATCATGCGCCGGGCAAAGGCATCAGGTTCGACCAGCAGGATCGGATGGCGGCCCGAACGCGCGGGGCGCTGCGGCGAGCCGGACCAGGCCCGCTCCATGTGCCAGGCAATGTCGAGCACTTCGGTCGCGCGACCCTTGATGATGGCCGAACCGATAACGCCAGGACGCTCAGAGCCCATCTGCAGGTCGAGCGTTTCTTCCACCACGTCGAGAATTTCATCGACAGCCACACCGGCAGAGCGGTCTTCCTCGGAGAAGACCAGCACGGCCTGGCGGCCTTCGCGCTTGAACTCGTCCACGCCCGATGCGTGGGCCAGCGGCAGCAGGCGGCCCCGGTACTGCACCACATGGCGCGCATCGACGATCTCGATGGTGGAGCCGTCAAACTCTTCAAGGCGGGTAATAAGACTGACCGGAACGGCCTTCACATCGTCCTCGCCTGCGCGCACCAGAAGCAGGCGCTGGCGCGAGGGATCGATGCTGCTGGCGGCGGCATCCTCGGCAAGCTGCGTCTCCTCGGTGGAGTGCGCCAGTTGCTGGGAGAGACCATTGGGATCGAGAATGATGATGACCGAGCCATCGCCGAGCAATGTCGCGCCGGAATAGACCTGGATGCCGCGCAGCTGGGCTGAAAGCGGCTTGACCACGATCTCCTCGGTGTCGAGCACATCATCGACCACCACGCCGAGCTTGCGCCCTGCCGCCTCGATGACCACGACATAGCCGTGGCTGGCATCGCTGGACATTTCGGGCAGCCCCAGAACGCTATTGAGGCTGACCACCGGCAGGAGCCGGTTCCTCAGCCGGATCATGCGCGCGCCATTCATCGACTCTATGGAGTGGGCCGAGCCCTCGCCTGCCCGCACCAGCTCGCGCACGGCCAGTTGCGGCAGGGCGAAGCGCGCATCGCCCGCCTTGACGATCAACGCCGAAACGATGGCGAGGGTGAGCGGAATCTTGATGGCAAAGCTGGTGCCCTTGCCGACCTCAGAGGTGAGATCGATGGAGCCGCCAATCTGTTCGATATTGGTGCGCACCACGTCCATGCCGACGCCGCGGCCAGACAGGTTCGTCACCTTGGCAGCGGTAGAGAAGCCAGCTGCGAAGATGAAGCGCTGGATCTGCTGCTCGCTCATGGAGCTGAGCTCTTCAGGCGTGGCCAGACCCTTTTCGAGCGCCTTGGCGCGGATTTTCTCCGGGTCGAGACCGGCACCGTCATCGGTGATCTTGATGATGATCGCGCCGCCTTCATGGTAGGCGGACAGGCGGATCGTACCCTGCTCAGGCTTGCCCGCTGCGGCGCGGACATCAGGCATTTCAACGCCGTGATCGGCGGAGTTGCGCACCATATGGGTGAGCGGATCCTTGATCAGCTCAAGCACCTGGCGGTCGAGCTCGGTCTCCTCGCCCTCCATGATGAGGCGGATTTTCTTGCCCAGATCCTGCTGGGTGTCGCGCACGATGCGCGGCAGCTTGCGCCAGGCATCGCCGACGGGCTGCATGCGCGTCTTCATCACCCCGTCCTGCAACTCGCCGGTTACCGATGACAGGCGTTGCAGCGGGCCTTTCAGGGCCGAGTCTTCGTTCTCGCGGACGATCTGGTGCAGCTGGTTACGCGCCAGCACCAGCTCGGACACCGTCGTCATCAGGGTTTCGAGCACGTCCACATTGACCCGGATGGTCGACTGCGCGCGCACGCCTTCAGATTTCGGCGCATCAGCGTCCGCCGCAGCCGGCACCTTGGCCGATGCTGCAGGCGCAGAGGCAAGAGGCGCGGCGGCAACAGGCTCGGCCTCGTCCTCGATATCAGCCTCCTCGTCGTCAGCCGTAGCATTGGCCAGCTCTGGCCCTTCAGCGGACATGAAAGCGGCCTCAAGATCAGCCAGCGACACCTCGCCCGGACGCAAGGGCCGGCCCAGATCAGCGTCATACGCCTCGCCGCCCTCGGCAGCGGCCTCGATTACGGGTTCCGGCTCGGGCTCAGGCTCAGGTTCGGGCTCAGCTTCGGTCGCCGGGACGGGCGCTGCGGCTACGGCCTCGCCGGTCGCCAGCGCTTCCAGCTTGGCTATCAGCTCTGAATCGTCGCCTTGCGGCTCGCTGCCCGTCTCTTCCAGACCATTGAGTACCAGCTTGATCCGGTCGAGCGATTGCAGGACCAGCGTTACGGCCGCGCTGTCGGCCACCAGCGTACCGTCGCGGAACTTGCCCAGCAGCGTCTCGCCGGCATGGGCAATCGCCTCAAGGCGCGACAGGCCGAGGAACCCGCACGTGCCCTTGATGGTGTGAAGAAGGCGGAAAATATTGTCGAGCGTGGCCCGGTCTGTCGGATCGGATTCGAACTTCACCAGTTCGACGTCAATCGTATCCAGGCTTTCCGCCGTTTCGGCCAGAAACTCGCCAATCAGCTCATCCATGGTGAACCCGTCCCCTGATTGCCCGCTGGACGCAGGCGCCGTGCGCAACGCACGCAAGTGTCATCAGGGACAAAAATCACATGGGCAGGGTTAACGTATCGTTTGGCTGGCAGACCGTTCGTTAAGGGCCGCCCTGGCTGGAAGAAAATACGTTCAACCATCACCGCCGGCGCGCCAGTCGCTAGGCGCAGCGCCAAAGCTTGCCTTGAAGGCCCGCGAGAAATAGCCCAGCTCGGTAAAGCCCCATGCGCTGGCGATATCGGTGACAGACTGGCTGGCGTAGCGCGGGTCACGCAAATCGCGCGCGCAGCGCATCAGTCTCTGGTTCCTGATCCATCCCGTGAGGGTGGTACCATCGCTCTGGAACAGGCGTTGCAGCTTGCGCGGCGTGATGTTGAACCTTGCGGCCAGCGCCTCGCCATCAGCGCGTACCGGATCAGCAAGCCGGGTGGCAAGATCGGCCTTTATCCGGCCCAGCAAGAGCCGGTCGCGCTCCACGCGGCTGGCGGCCAGAGGTTCCAGCCCGGCATCGATGCTGGCCGCTGTCATGCCAAGGAAGTGGGTGTAGAGCCGGTTTTCGTGCGGGGCGGGGCCGGTTTCGGCCAGCAGGGCGGTCAAGAGCGCGGCAATCGCCGGGCCTGCGGGCGGCGCGATCTCACCGCCATGGGCCAGTACATGACGCGGCGTGAGTGCCTCGAAATCCTCAGCCGGGACCATGGCGCTGACAAAGGTGAAGGTCTCATCGAAATCAAGCGTGTAGGGCGTATCACCAGACACATAGGTGACCCGCCCGCGATCCACGCCCATCCGCGTGCCATTGGCCACCAGCCAGCCATGGGCGCTTGTCATGGTGGATACGAAACACACGCCTCGCGCCTCGGCGCTGATGAGGTCTGCATCGCGGATGAGGCGCTGGGGTGATCCCGATACCTCGATCAGCATGACCGGGCCGAACGGGCGCACACGCATGCTGGCATGGAAGGGTTTTGCCTCGGCCTCCACCCGCATGGGCAGGGCCATGTCTGCGACATGGCGGCGCCAGGCCTCCAGCGCTGCAGGCCCGTCCAGACCCTTTGTCGACCAGAACCAGCCGCCGGGCAGATTGTCGTTTGCGTCAAGCAGGTTTGTCGCTTCCAGCACAGCAGCGAGGCTCGTGAACCGCTAGCCTCAAGGGACTGATTATAGAGCGCAAAGGTGGGGCGTCACCTTTTGCGGACAGACGCGCTTTGCGCGTGTCCCAGGTGGGGGGTCACCGGGCCAGTCCGCCGCGCCTCAAGCGGGAGCAAGAAACCATGCCGGATATCATCAAGCCGCGCGCTGCTGGCGCGCCACGCAGCAAATGGGCCATCCTGACCACAACAGCCCTTCTGCCGCTGGCGCTGGCAGCCGAAGCCGCTGCGCAGTCAGCGCGAGAGTGTCCTGACGGCACAACCGGGCCGGGCGTAAAGGCTGGCAGCGGCAATGCCGCCTGCGATAGCGGTGCTGTCGCCTTCGGGCGTTTCAACCTGGCCAGCGGCACCAACGCGCAGGCCTTTGGCAGCAACAACACTGCGAACGGCGATTTCGCAAATGCGTTCGGAGCATTCAACACCGCGAGCGGTACTCTCAGTGTCGCGGTAGGCCGCAGTAACACCGCCGCTGGTGAGTCTAGTCTCTCTATTGGACGGGGTAATGATGCCGACGGTGCATCAAGCAGCGCTTTCGGTGTGAGCAACACAGCCGTCGGCGCTTTCAGCAGCGCATTTGGCTACAGCACCAGAACAAACAGTTTGAACAGCAGCGCTTTCGGATTCCGCAGCCTTACTGGGCCGGGCGCAGATGGCGCGCTGGCGGTTGGCGGCTGGTATGACCGCAACGGGGATGGCAACGTGGATGCGGCCACTGAGACCACCCGCGCTTTCGGCCGCTATTCAGCCGCCGTCGGATCTGGCGTGCGCGCGGAAGGCGAGGCTTCGTCCGCCTTCGGGGTAGGCACGACCGCAGGAGGCGATTTCGCCAGTGCCTTTGGATTCCTCAATCTGGCGGGCGGCGATAACAGCGTTGCTCTTGGTTACGAGAACACGACAAGCGCGAATTTCAGCAGCGCCATTGGCTATACGAACACGGCGAGCGGCGAAGAAAGCCATGCCCTTGGCGGCTTCAATGAGGCGCAGGGCTTCCAGAGCAGCGCGGTGGGGTATTTCAACATTGCATCCGGCCTTCAGGGCAGCGCCTTTGGCGCGTTCACACAGGCCAGCGGCGACTATAGCAGCGCGTTTGGTTACGGCTCGGTCGCGAGCGCCGAAGGGGCGACGGCCATCGGCTTTGAAGCGGTGGCAGACCGCGCCTATACGGTGGCGATCGGCTCATCGGGCAATGAGCGCAATCTCATCCATGTCGCGGACGGCACCGAAGACACTGACGCGGTCAATCTGCGCCAGCTCAATCTGGCCCTGAGCTCGGCAGGCGGGTCGGTCCCGCTGGCGCATTTCAACGATCCGGATTTCCCGCGCGCGGCACCGAACGCCGGCGCGGTCGATGCGCTGGCCGTTGGCTGGGGCGCTGATGCTGACGGTCCGGCAAGTGTGGCGCTAGGCACGCTGGCCCGCACGGAGAATTATGGCTCCATTGCCATCGGATTCTTCTCCAGCGCCACCGACTGGAACACAATTGCGCTTGGCAACGGATCAGACGCCTCTGGAGACGGTGCCATGGCCCTGGGGAGCTATGCATGGTCGCCGGGGTTCAGCGCCCTGTCGATAGGCACCTATGCGATGGCGACGGGGCCGGAATCGACAGCGCTCGGCTATCTGTCCGAGGCGACGGCGGACAATGCGGTAGCCATCGGTGCGGGTTCAGTCGCCAGCCGGGAGGACAGTGTCTCCTTCGGCTCGTCTGGTAATGAACGCCTGCTGGTCCATGTCGCTGATGGCACGGACGATACCGATGCGGTCAATCTGCGCCAGCTCAATGCGGCCCTGGCCGGAGCGGGCGGCGGCACGGATCTGGCTCCCGTAGCGGCTGCTCTGGGCGGCGGGGCGAGCTTTGTAGGCGGGGTGTTCGGCGCGCCGGAATACATCGTGCTGGGCAACAGCTTCAACAATGTCGGTGGGGCCATTGGCGCGCTGAATACACAGGTCGAGGAGAACACGACCGATATCGCCGATCTGAAATCTTCAGGCGGAGGCGGTCCGGGTGGTGGTACGGGCGACCCGGCGCAGGAGGCGCGCATTGCCGCGCTGGAAGCACAGCTGGCCGCCCTGCAGGGCGCGCTGCAGGACGCGGTGGGCGAGCTGGCCGCCCTCAGCCAGGGCAATGTCACCGGTGGCACCACCACTGACAACACCAATCTCGCCACTGGCCCCGGCTCGGAAGCGACCGGCCACGGGGATACGGCGTATGGTGTGGGCGCATCAGCGACCGGTGATCCCTCAACTGCCGTAGGATTTCAGGCACAGGCGTCCGGCCAGCACTCCACTGCCATTGGCGGTAATGCGGAGGCGACCGGCAATCTCTCCGTGGCGCTCGGTCAGGCATCGGTGGCATCGGGCGCTAACAGCATGGCGCTGGGTCAGGGCGCTTCGGCGGCGTTCGACAATTCCATCGCCATCGGTCAGGGCGTGGCCACGACGCGGGACGGGCAAGTGGCCATCGGCTCGGCGTCCAACACCTACACGCTGGCGGGCATCAATTCCGCCGCCAGCCGCGCGGCCCAGAGCGGAGCCACCTACATGGTCACCTCTGACGCGGCGGGTAATCTGGCCACGATGGATATCGAGCCCTGGTTTGCACGGGTCGAGGGTCTGGAGGCACGCACCGATGACCGCTTCCGTACCCAGGCTGATGGCATCGCCGTGGCGCTGGCGCTGGGCGGGGCGCAAGTGATCCAGCCGGGTCAGACCTTTGCGGTCTCGGCCAATCTGGGCCATTTCGACGGCTCCAACGCGGTCGGCTTTGGTGCCATCGGACGCGCGCGCGAGAACATGTTCGTCAATATCGGTGTCGGCGCGGGCACGCGCACAGGCGCGGTCGCTGGCCGGGCCGGGGTCAGCTGGGGCTGGTAGCTTACGCCGCTTCGGCCTTGGCCTGCGGGGCGAGCAGAGCGACATATTCAATGCGCTCTTCTTCCACGCGGGCCTCCACCCGGCCGCCATTTTCGCGCGCGACCAGCCCGGCATAATAGGGCTGGATGGAGCGGCCATCATAACCCTCCTCGCCGGCCCGGCCTGCCAGCGCCTCGATATAGCTGGGGTCAATGCGTGCGCGCGGCCCGGCGGCGACGATGCGCAGGCGGCTATCACCGCCCTCGCTGGCCGATGCCTCGACCGTCACCGTGCCGCCGCGCGGGACATTATCCACCGCCAGCCAGACCAGATTGAGCAGCACGCGCGCGGCCGGCTTGTCCAGGCCCGCCGCCTGCACCTTCCACACCAGCTCCGGCTTGGCGCTGGCAAACATCGCCTCGGCCAGGCGTTTGAGCTCACCGGTATCGATACTGCCGGGGCGTGAGCCTCCTGCCCCGAAGGCCAGGCGCACATATTCCAGCTTGGCATGCGCCTGATTGGCACCGGTGCGGATCAGCTCGATGGCGTCATCGCGCATGTCGGCGGCATTTTCATCATCCAGCACCGACAGGGCCGCACCAAGCGCGGACACAGGGCTGACAAGATCATGGCAGAGCCGGGCGCACAAAAGCGCGGCAAGCTCGGTGGCGGAGGGTGTGTTTTGCGTGCTCATGGACGCAGCATTATCCGATTCTCGATCGCGAAAGGGTTAACGCGGATGCGGGACAGGTGCTGACACCCTAAGGCTCGCGGTCGTCCTCGTCATAGCCGCGCCGGGACGAGAAAAAGACCAGCGCCATCAGCCCTGCCCCGACCACGAAGGTCAGCACCGCGCCGATCACCAGCGCGGCCCAGCCATGCCCGCCGACCGTATTGTCCATGCTCATCCACAGGCGGGCAGACAGCGCTATTGCGCCGATGAGCATCGCGCCCAGAACGCCGATCAGAAGCCAGGTTTTCATAAATATCCTTCCTGTGCGCCCCACCGGGATGCATAACATGCATTGTGGTTAAGGGAGACATTAACCCTGCCTGGGGCACACATCCCCCCTTGGCAAGACGATTCGTCCTTGTCAGTGTATGTGCCGCTCCGGCACGGTCCGGGAAAGATGACAGGGTGTCACGGGGGGTGATGTTGGCCTGCATCTTGCCTTGCTGGACTGGCGGCTGAAAACAACCGCGCGGGAAGAGGGAAATATTACGCATGTCCGGTTTTGACGTCCGCCTCGCTGACGCCCACCGCTCTCGTGCGCTGGTTTTCTTTGCCACGCTGACCATGGCCCTGCTGCTGGTGGCGGCCATACTGATCAGCCGGACCATGACAGGCACGTCCGCCTCGGCGGCTGCCCCTGATCTGGACCAGCTTGATCCGGCAGGTGCGGCCCTCATGGCCGAAGCTGCGGAAACTGCGCCCACGCTCGGCGATATGGTAATGGCCGAGCACGCCGTCTTTACCCAATGCAGTGACTGCCCGGTCCTGACAGCGGCGGAAGTGACCGTGCGTTCGGGCCAGACCTTTGCCAGCGTGCTGGCCGAGGCCGGTGCCAGCCGTATTGATGCCGCGCGCGCGATTGCCGCGCTGGACCCGGTTTATCCGGCCCGCTCGCTGCGCGCCGGCCAGACGCTCAATCTCTTCTTCGAGCGCAACCCGCTACAGAATATTTCCGCTGACGAGGATGACGGCCTCACGCTGACCGGCATTTCCTTCCGTCCCGATAGCGAGCGTACACTGACCGTGGCGCGCACCGCAGAAGGCCAGTACCGCACCCGCGAGGCGGTGATGACGGTGGAGCGCGAAATCGTGCGCGCACGCGGCGAGATCAGCTCCAATTTCTACTCCGCTGCCCTCAATGCGGGCGCGACCGACCGGATCGTCAACGATATGGCGCTGGTGCTGGGCCACTCGGTGGACTTTCGCACCATCCGCTATGGCGACACGTTCGACATCGTGTTCGAGCGCTATACCAACCGCGCAGGCGATGTGATCCGTACCGGGCGCATCCTCTACATGACGTTCAATGGCCGTGGCCGTCCGTTGGAGTATTTCCGCTATGAAGCCCCCGATGGCGATATCGGCTATTACACCGGCGAAGGCGAAAGCGCGGCGCGCCTGCTGATGAAAATGCCGATCAATGGCGCGCGTATCTCCAGCGGTTTCGGCATGCGCTTCCATCCGATCCGCCGCACCAACCGGCCCCATAACGGCACAGATTTCGCCGCGCCGACCGGCACGCCCATCTATGCGGCCGGCAATGGCACGATCGAGCGCGCAGACTGGTTTGGCTCGTTCGGCAATTATATCCGCATCCGCCACGCCAATGGCTATCAGACCGTCTACGCCCATCTGAACGGGTTTGCCCGCGGCATCCGCGCCGGCACCCGCGTCACGCAAGGCCAGACCATCGGCTATGTCGGCACGACGGGCGCATCGACCGGCCCGCACCTGCACTATGAGGTGCATCTCAATGGCCGTCCGCTCAATCCGATGAGCCTGGACCTGCCAACGGGCCGCCGTCTGGAGAGCAATGAGCTGAACCTGTTCCGCGCCGAGCGTGACCGGATCATCGCCCTGCGCGATCAGTCCCGTCCCGCCCGTGAGGAAGAGCCCCAGCCCGTTCTGGTGGCCGAGCGTGGCGAGGAGCGCCGCGCCAGTGCCGGTTCAGGGGCGAGCGCGCGCCCTTAAGCTATCTGGTGTGAACTATCGGGTGGCCGCCATCAGATAGTTCACGCCCGCATCGGCGCTGACGAAAAAGCTGTCTTTAAGCGGATTATAGCTGACGCCGACGGGCGTTTCAGGGGCGAGACCGGCAGCCTTCAGCGCCGCCTCCACCTCCTCCGGCTTTACCAGCTTGGCAAAGCGGTGCGTGCCGCGCGGCAGCCATCCCAGCACGTATTCCGCGCCGAAAATCGCCGTCACGAAGGCGCGGCTGGTGCGGTTGATCGAGCCGACAATCATTATCCCGCCCGGTTTTACCAGGCTCGCGCAATCGGCAAGGAACTGCTCCGGGTCGGCGACATGCTCGACCACTTCCAGATTGAGCACGACATCAAACCGGCCCGCGCCTTCCGCCTCCAGCAATTGCTCGGCCGTGCCGTGACGGTAATCAATCTCCAGCCCCGCTTCGCGCGCATGGACGAGCGCGGTCTTGATATTGGGCTCGGCGGCATCAACGCCTGTCACGCGCGCGCCAAGGCGCGCCATGGGCTCGGCGACCAGCCCGCCCCCGCAGCCAATATCGAGCAGTTCAAGACCCGCCAGTGGCTCGCGCCCCTCTCGGCCAAAATGCGCGCACAGGCGCTCGCGTATCCAGGTGAGGCGCGCCGGGTTGAACTTGTGCAGGGGCGCAAATTTCGACTTGGGATCCCACCACTCGGCAGCCATCGCCGAGAACTTTTCCACCTCCGCCGGGTCGATGGACGGGCTGGAAAGCGTTTCAGGTGAGCTTGTGTGGGCCATGGGAGGGGTTCCTGCGGGCGGGGACAATCACACCGTCAATATACGGCGGCTCGCGCGCGCGTTAAGGGCCGTGAGTGAGGTAAAATGCCGCCGCCTGAAATGGGGGGTGGACCGGGCCGTGTATAGCCCTCGCCCTTCGAGACGCCACTGCGTGGCTCCTCAGGATGGGGGCTTTGGGTCTGCTTTCCCTCATCCCTCGGCCACGTGGTGCTCGAAGGATCAGGGAAAAGCCTACCGGCCCGCGCTGGCGCCGTTTGCTGGTGCGCCATCCGCACGCGCCGCGCGCCAGTTGCGCACGAAATTGTCCATGGGCAGGGATTCCAGTATCTGCCCGGAATTGCCCAGCACGCCGATATCCTGCGCGCCGGAGCGCACACGCAGCGCGCCCGCATCGGTGGCGGAGACTTCAAGCCCGGCCTCGTCCGGTGCCCGCCAGGAGGCACCAGCCTCCATCTCGCGGGCAAACAGGACACGTCCAGACCCGTCGCGCACTTCCAGCGTCACCGGCGATATGGCGGTGAAGACCAGCGCCTCAGGGGCCGTGGCAGTCGGCAGACCGGACCAGATCTGGGCCGGATCAGGCGCGCGGCTGGATTCCACCACAGGGCGCGGCGTGGCCAGCAGGCTGGCCGGGTCTGGCGCATCGGCAAACGCGCCTGTGCGGGTGATGTGCACGCCATACCAGCTGGTGGCGGCGAGCACGCTGCCCAGAATGACCACGGCACCGATAACGCCCTTGGGCAGTTTGAATTCGCGTTTCTTCTTCGGGGCGGTCGGCTGGGCGCGGCCGGTATCGCATTCGACCTCCAGCTTGAACTGTTCCACCACATCGGTGACGTTCAGCTCGAGAAATCCGGCATAGGCGCGCAGATAACCGATCGTGTAGGCGCGTGAGGGAAGCCCGCGCGGATCCATCGCTTCGAGCGCTTCAAGATAATCACGTTTGATGCGGGTGCGTGCGGCGGCGGAATCAAGCGTCCAGCCATGTTTGAGGCGCGCCTGACGTAAAACATCGCCGATACTGGCCGGGCCACATGGGGCCACTGGCGCGTTGGCGAAGACTGCATCCATGGGCACGTATTGACTTCCCGCTACCTGACCGGCCAGCTTTTGCATCGCGTTATGAACCGCTTAACCGCGGTTTCCCCTCACCACCCGCGCCGACTCAACCACTTCTGTGTGACTTTTTGATCGCAGCGCAAGTGGATTAAATCAAAATGCAGCACGGTTATCAACAAGTCGTGAAGAAATTCCGGCTTCTTTCGCAGACGCGATCAGCTTTTCTCTCAAGGATTTATCCGCGTCCGGAGCACCGGGAGCCATCTGGTGTGCCAGCCAGGTGCCAAGACGGCCCGCATCGCATTCGGCCAGAGCAGCCTTGACCGGGCCAATACTGCCCGCCGACATGGAGAGCCGCCGGTAACCAAGGCCGGCCAGAACACAAGCCTCAAGCGGCTTTCCGGCCATCTCTCCGCACACAGACACCGGCTTGCCTGCCGCATCACACGCTTCGCGGACAGATTTGAGCAGAGCCAGCGGGGCGGGGCTCAGCACGTCATAGCGATTGGCAACCTGCGGGTTCTGGCGATCAGCCGCGAAGAAATACTGCATGAGATCGTTCGCGCCGACGGCGGCAAAATCGCACAAGGCCAGATAGGGTTCGGGCGCGAACGCTACCGCCGGTGTCTCGATCATCAGTCCGGTCTCGACGCTTTGCGGCGTTTCATGGCCATGGCGGCGCGCCAGTTCCAGCTCGGTATGGAGAAGGTCGCGCGCGCGGGCCAGCTCGCCAATATCGGCCACCATGGGGAAGAGGACTTTGAGTGTCTGCCCCGCACTGGCACGCACCAGCGCGCGCAGCTGGTATCGGGTGAGCGCAGGCCGGTCGAGCCCCATGCGCAGCGCCCGCCAGCCCAGCGCCGGGTTCGGCTCGCGCAGTTCAGGGATAAAGCGCGTCACCTTGTCCCCGCCAAGGTCCAGCGTGCGGAACACGACCGGCTTGCCCTCCGCCGCCTTGAGCACCGCCCTGTACATCTCGATCTGGGCCGAGACGCGCGGCAGGGTGTGCGAGATCATGAACTGGAACTCGGTACGGAACAGCCCGACACCGGCCGCGCCGGTCTCGCCAAGCCGCGGCATCTCGATCAGCAGGCCGGCATTCATCGACAATTCCAGGCCCGCGCCATCGGCGGTCACGGCCGGTTCATCGCGCCGCGCCGCATACGCCTGGTTCGCCCGAGAGAGGCCCTCCATCCGCTCGGCATAGGCGGTCAGCACCTCCTCGCCGGGGCGCACATGCAGGACGCCGAACTCGCCATCAACGATCAGCGTGTCACCGTCTTCCACCCGGTCGAGCGCGCCTTCCACCTGGCCCACCATGGGGATGCCCAGCGCCTTGGCGACGATGGCAGCGTGGCCGGTGGCAGAGCCTTCCTCAATGGCGAGACCCGCCAGACGCGAGCGGTCCAGCTCCATCAGCTCGGCCGGTCCTATCGAGCGGGCCACAAGCACCGCATTGGCCGGCAGATCGGCCATGGCGCGCACCGCTTCGGGTCCGGCCAGATGGCGCAGGAGCCGGTTGGCGAGGTCTTCCAGATCATGCAGGCGCTCGCGGAAATGGGCCTCTCGCGCCTTCATCAGCCGGGCGCGGTGGGCGTTGCGCACCCGCTCCACGGCGGCCTCGGCAGTCAGGCCGGAGCGTACGGCCTCGCGCAGCTGGCCGGTCCAGCCCCGGTCATGGGCGAACATGCGGTAGGCTTCCAGCACATCGCGCGAGGGCGTGCCGATGGGCGCGCGCCCCGATTCCAGCAATTCATCGAGCCCCCGGCGCAGATCGGCCACCGCCGCGTCGAGACGTGCCTCCTCGGCTTCAGCATCTTCTGCGATCATGCGCGCGGAATTGACGTGCGGCTCGTGGACCACGGCCACGCCCATGGTGATGCCCGGCGACAGGGCAACACCGGCATAGCGTTCCGGCCCGGATGCGCGCAGTTCGAGATCGGAGAAGGCTTCGGCGCGGACAAGCTCGCCAGACGCCACGATCTCGGCCAGCAGCATGGCGACCGTCTGCAGCGTCTCGATTTCCTCTTCGGTGCTGGGGCGCGCCGATTTGGACTGGGCGGTCAGCACCCCTACCAGACGGCCCCCGCGCAGGACCGGCACGCCGACAAAGCTCTTGAACGGTTCCTCGCCGGTTTCGGGCTTATAGGCAAAGCGCGGGTGGGCCGGCGCATCCTCCACCGATATGGGCCGCGCGCGCTGGGCAACGAGGCCCACCAGCCCCTCATCGCGCGCCAGACGCAAGGCGTGAACCGCCTCGGCCTTCAGGCCGTGCGTCGCCGACAGCTCCAGCGCGCCGCTGGGCAGGACCAGATAGATCGAGCACACATCCGAGCCGGTTTCCTCGGCGATGATGCGGGTCAGCCGGTCAAGACGCGCCTGCGCCTGATCCTGCTGGGCCATCAGATCGCGGATACGCTGCAAGAGCCGGCGCGGTCCGCGCAGGCCCGTCCTGTCCAGCATGGGCTTCTCCGGCGTCATTTTACTAGCAATCCATCCCGTGGCTGCGGGCGGGCAATGTCAGGTATTGCGCGGGGCAGTGGCCCCTTTCGCCCCTGACGTCAAGCTTGGCCGTGTACTCATAAAGGGTTTGCATGCGTGGTATGAGGCAAAATTATCCAGTTCGAGGAGCGAAGCCGAAGGTGGAGCCGTCCTCCATCGAGGTTTCGCGACGTGGAAATGGACGGTTTTGCCCATATCCTTTGAAGACGCGGCGGATTTGGCCCCTGAAGGCGTCGAGCCGTCCTTGTGGAGATCTGCTCCACGGCTGCCGCCTCTCCTGTTCAGATGCCAAATCCGGCTCGCGCCACGCACGAAACCTTCATGAGTACACGGCCGTGTCCAGCCGGTAGGCTGCATGAAGGGCGCGAACGGCGCGTTCCAGCGCATCTTCGTTCACGAGTGCTGAAATCTTGATCTCGGAAGTGGCCAGCATGCGCACCTCGATGGCTTCAGCTTCCAGCACACCATAGAGCGTGCGCGCCACGTCCGCGCGTCCGCGAAGGCCGGTCCCCACAACCGACACCTTGGCAAGGCCGACCTCAGAGCTAAGACCCTCATGCCCGGCCAGCGCCTGCAGGGCGGCGCGCAGATCACGCCCCTCCACGGAAAATTCCAGATTGGACCCGCCGGAGCGCGCCCTGCCCTGCACGATCATGTCGACATGCACGCCCGCCCCCGCCAGCGCGGCAAACACGCCGCCCGGCCCGCTGGCGCTGTCCTCAATGCCCGGCACGGCGATGCGCGCCTGCGCTCTGGCATAGGCAATGCCGGACACCACGCGGCGTTCGGCCAGCGCGCTCTCGCTCAACACCTGCGTACCGGCGCTCGCCCCCGGCGCGGCAAAGCTGGATTTTACCCGCATCGCCACGCCCTTGGCCTTGGCATATTCGACAGAGCGGGTCTGCAGCACTTTCGCGCCCATCGCGGCCAGCTCCAGCATCTCGTCATGGGAAATGCGCGCCAGGCGCGTCGCTTTGGGCTCGATGCGCGGATCGGTGGTGAAGACGCCATCCACATCGGTGTAGATATCGCACTCGCCCCCTATGGCCGCCGCAATCGCCGCCGCTGACAGATCCGTCCCGCCCCGGCCCAGCGTGACGAGGCGTCCCTGCGCATCCACGCCCTGATAGCCCGCCACGACCGGGATCACCCCCTCTGCCAGAAGGCTTTCCAGCACCTCGCCATCTAGGCCGGTAATGCGCGCCGAACCCGGTACGCCGTCCACCTCTATCGGTAATTGCCAGGCGAGGATTGAGCGCGCCTTGAGGCCCAGTTGTTTCAGCGCCAGCGCCATCAGGGCGGCGGCGGCCTGTTCGCCCGCGGCCAGCACCGTGTCGGTCTCGATCTCGCCCAGGCCCCCGCCGAGGCTGGCGGCGTGGCCCAGATAGCGGTCGGTCTCGCCGGACATGGCCGAGACCACCACGGCGAGCTGATTACCCTTGGCCGCCTCTGCCGCGACGATGGAGGCCGAATGGGCAATCCGCTGAGGACTGCCCATGGAGGTGCCGCCAAATTTCAGGACCAGCCGTGTCATGGCTCCTCTCTAGCAGGATTGGTGCCGGGAGGAAGCGGGGCTTGTCTTTTCCCTCGCCCCTCCACTTCGTCATTCCGGGGGAGCGCAGCGACACCCGGAACCCAGCTTTTTATGAAGAACTGGGTTCCAGATAAGCGCTGGCGCGCTTTCTGGAATGACGAGGGCGAGGCATGAGTTCAACTCATCGGGGTCTCCCGCCCCGACGGGAGACCCAGAAAAAGCTGAAACGCGCCCCCCTTACTCAGCGCTTCATCACGTAAGGCCGGCGGAATGAGAAACATGGGTCCCCCGTCTGGGCGGGGGACCCCGGCGGAAAGGACATCGGAAGAGCGTTGCGCAAAGCAGAGACGTTTAGCCGCCTTCACCTCGTCACATCGCTCCTATATGTAGAGGCAGGCGCGAAGGAGCAGGTTTCATGGCGGTCGAGGATCACACCAAGGTCAGGCCCTGGCGGGCGATTGACCGGCGCGTCTCGCGCAAGATCCGTGTCGGCTCGGTAGAGGTGGGCGGCGATGCGCCCATCTCCGTCCAGTCCATGACCAACACGCCCACCAGCGACGCGCGCGCGACGATTGACCAGATACGCGGGCTTGAAGAGGCGGGCGCAGATATCGTGCGCGTCTCCTGCCCGGATGAAGACTCAACGGCAGCGTTCAAAACTATTGCGCGCGAGGCGAAAGTGCCGCTCGTCGCTGATATCCATTTCCACTACAAGCGCGGCATCGAGGCGGCAGAGGCGGGCGCGGCGTGCCTGCGCATCAATCCGGGCAATATCGGCTCCATGGCGCGCGTGAAGGAGGTTGTTTCCGCTGCGCGCAATAATGGCTGTTCCATCCGCATCGGGGTGAATGCCGGGTCGCTGGAGCGCGAGCTGCTGGAGAAATATGGCGAGCCCTGCCCCGACGCGATGGTGGAAAGCGCGCTCAATCACGCCCGCATTCTCGATGATCTGGGCTTCCACGAATACAAGATTTCGGTGAAGGCGTCTGATCTCTTCCTCACCGTCGCCGCCTATCAGATGCTGGCCGAAGCGACCGACGCGCCCCTGCATCTGGGCGTGACCGAGGCTGGGGGCTTGCGCTCCGGCACGATCAAGTCGGCCATCGGCATGGGCTCGCTGCTCTGGGCGGGGATTGGCGATACGATCCGGGTGTCGCTCTCGGCCGAGCCGGTGGAGGAAATCCGCGCTGGCTTTGACATGCTCAAAGCCTTGGGCCTGCGCACGCGCGGGGTGAACATCATCGCCTGCCCGTCCTGCGCGCGCCAGGGCTTTGACGTGATCCGCACGGTGGAGGCGCTCGAAGCGCGCCTTGCCCACATCTCCGAGCCGATCTCGCTCTCCATCATTGGCTGCGTGGTCAACGGCCCCGGCGAGGCGGCCTATACTGATCTCGGCTTCACCGGCGGCGGCAAGGGCGCAGGGATGCTCTATTTTGCGGGTAAGCAGACCGAGAAAGTCTCCAACGAAACGATGATCGAGCGCATCGTCGCGGCGGTCGAAGACAAGGCGGCGAAAATGCGCGCGATGCGCGAAGCGGTCGCGGCGGAGTAGGGTTTCTTCCAGGCTGGCCCATCTCACCGGGGTCTCCGGCCCCGACCGGAGACCCAGAACAACTATCTAGAAAATTGCCAACCCGGCGTTTCACCGGCGTAAGCCGGTGCCCAGTCCTTTCTGGATCCCGGCTTTTGCCGGGAAAACGCGAGTTCTGAGCTTAAACTCAGAAAATGGATCCCCGTTCCCCGTTTTCACGGGGACAGGCGGTGCGGGGGACGCCGGTTCTTCGACGTTTGAGGGTATTCTGACGTTTGGAAGCGAAGGCCCCTAAATCCCCAATTCGGCCTGCACAGCCTTCGTCCAGCCGACATGCACGCCGCCGCCGGTAACGATCACCGGGCGCTTTATCAGTGTGCGGTGTTCATCGAGCAGGCTGGCGAGTTTGCCCGCATCATCAGCCCTCGCCTTGTCGGCGTCAGAGAGCTTGCGCCAGGTCATGGAGGCGCGATTGATGATCTTCGCCTCGCCCACAGCCTTGATCCAGCCAGGGATCAGTCCGCCTACGGAGGGTTCGGCGCGAATGTCAACGAAGGCGGGATTTCTCCCGCCTTCGTTCAACGCGGTCATTGCCTTGCGGCAGGTCTCGCAATTTTTCAGTCCGTATACGGTAATGCTCATGCGAGAAGGGCTATCACATTGCGGATGGCGATGACAAACAGGCAGAGCGTGGCCAGCGTGAACAGGCCAAAGCGCAAGGGAATGAAGTTGGTCGTGGACTGCACCAGCGAGTGGACGATGCGAAGGATCACATAGGTCCAGGCAAAGCCGATATTGATGGCATCGCCGACGCCAACGAGATGGCTGTAGGTGACGAGCGCGTAGAAAATGACCGGCTGTTCGTGCAGATGGTTATAATTGTCCGCAATCTGACGCACGCTGCGCGGCAGCACGTCCATCTCGGACTTTTCCTTCATGCGTGCCGGGTTGATTTTGGCTTTCTGCATGGCCGGAATGCGCGTGGCATACATCCACACCCACATGACCAGCGTCCAGCATACCAGCACCAGCAGCGGCACCATCATGGATTCATACATGGCTTGATCTCCTCCCGTCCGGGGCGGTTTCCACCCCATGGTCAGGAGAGATAAGCGCGACTCTGCCCGGACGGGAAGGGGCGTCTTTTTAGTGGTGCTCCGCGCATCCGCGCGTCGCGCCTCGCACGAGCTCGGGCGCGCGTTCGCGCTTGCGGCGCTGCGCGCCGGGGTGCCAGCCCGGCCCCGTCAGGGGCCGCAAGGCCGACCGGCCGCCCGCGACTTTTCGCGGAACACCGCAGCCCGGATGGGCTGCGGCGCTAAAAGACCCCCCTACTGGATCACGGCCTCTGCCGGTGGCAGGGCAGAGCGGGAGACGGCCTGTCCATTGATGGTCAGCGATCCGGCCTCGGCAGAGACCTTCACCTCGTCGCCATCATTGATGGCACCTTCCAGGATCAGGCGGGCGAGCGGATCCTGCAGCTCCTTCTGGATCACGCGTTTCAAGGGGCGCGCGCCATAGGCGGGATCATAGCCCTTGTCGGCCAGCCATTGCTTTGCCACGTCATCGAGAGAGACCGTCATGCGGCGGTCTTTGAGGAGCGCTTCAAGGCGTTTCAGCTGGATCTCCACGATGGCGCCCATGTGCTGCGGCTCAAGACGCTGGAACAATATCGTCTCGTCGATCCGGTTGATGAATTCAGGCCGGAAGCTCGCCCGCACCGCCTCCATCACCTGCGGCCTCGCCGCCTCCACCGAACCGGAGAGGAGATACTCTGAACCAAGGTTCGACGTCATGATGATCAGCGTATTGCGGAAATCGACCGTGCGGCCCTGACCATCGGTCAGGCGGCCATCATCGAGCACCTGCAGGAGCACGTTGAACACGTCCGGATGGGCTTTTTCCACCTCGTCAAAGAGGATGACCTGATAGGGGCGGCGCCGGACGGCTTCGGTCAGCGCCCCGCCCTCGTCATAGCCGACATAGCCCGGCGGCGCGCCGATCATGCGCGCGACCGAGTGCTTCTCCATGTATTCGCTCATGTCGAGCCGGGTGATCGCCGTCTCGTCATCGAAGAGGAATTCGGCCAAGGCTTTGGTCAGCTCGGTTTTGCCCACCCCGGTGGGGCCGAGGAAGAGGAAGGAGCCAATGGGGCGGCTGGGGTCTTTCAGGCCCGCGCGCGCGCGGCGCACGGCGTCGGAGACGGCGGCGACCGCCTCATCCTGACCGACCACACGGGCATGCAGCCCCTCCTCCATTTTCAGGAGTTTGGCCCGCTCGCCCTCGAGCATTTTGTCGACCGGCACGCCGGTCCAGCGCGAGACGATGCCGGCAATCTGCTCCTCATCGACCACTTCCTGCACCAGAGCGCCCTTGCCATTGGCTTCACCGGCCTTTTCAGCCTCGCCAAGCTGGCGCTCAAGGTCGGGGATGCGGCCATATTTGATCTCGGAGGCACGCCCGAGATCGCCCCGCCGCTCCGCATTGGCGAGCTCTGCGCGTAGCTGGTCGAGCTGTTCTTTCAGATGCGTGGAGGAGGCGAGCTTGTCCTTCTCGGCGCGCCAGGCGGCCGTCATTTCCGCAGAGCGCTGCTCGAGATCGGATAGCTCCTTGGTCAGCGCTTCAAGGCGCGCCTTGGACGCCGCATCGGACTCTTTTTTCAGCGCTTCCGCCTCGATCTTCAGCTGGATGATGCGCCGGTCGAGCTCGTCGAGCTCTTCGGGTTTGGAATCCACCTGCATGCGCAGGCGCGCCGACGCCTCGTCCATCAGATCGATGGCCTTGTCGGGCAGGAAGCGGTCGGTGATATAGCGGTTGGAGAGGGTGGCCGCGGCCACGATGGCCCCATCGGCAATACGCACGCCGTGATGGACCTCATACTTCTCTTTCAGGCCGCGCAGGATGGAGATGGTGTCCTCCACGCTCGGCTCGTCGATGAAGACGGGCTGGAAGCGGCGGGCGAGCGCGGCGTCCTTCTCCACATGCTTGCGGTATTCATCGAGCGTGGTTGCGCCGACGCAATGCAGCTCCCCGCGCGCAAGAGCGGGTTTGAGGAGGTTG
Organism: Glycocaulis sp.; assembly: GCF_050485565.1. Taxonomy (GTDB): domain Bacteria; phylum Pseudomonadota; class Alphaproteobacteria; order Caulobacterales; family Maricaulaceae; genus Glycocaulis. The sequence goes on from NZ_JBJHBQ010000001.1 coordinate 61,867, forward strand.
GACGCATCCATCGCGCCATCGGTCTTGCCGGCACCGACAAGCGTGTGCATCTCGTCGATGAAGAGGATAATTTTCCCATCCGCGCTGGTCACTTCGGAGAGCACGGCTTTGAGGCGCTCTTCAAACTCGCCGCGATACTTCGCGCCCGCGATCAGCGCGCCCATATCGAGCGCGAGCAGGCGCTTGTCTTTCAGGCTCTCCGGCACATCGCCATTGACGATGCGCAGGGCGAGGCCCTCGGCAATCGCGGTCTTGCCGACGCCCGGTTCGCCGATAAGGACTGGGTTATTCTTGGTGCGCCGGGAGAGCACCTGAATGGTGCGCCGGATTTCCTCATCGCGGCCAATCACCGGATCGAGCTTGCCCTTGCGGGCGACTTCGGTGAGATCACGCGCGTATTTCTTCAGCGCCTCATAGCTGTCTTCAGACGAGGCGCTGTCGGCGGTGCGGCCCTGACGCAGCGCGTTGATCGCGGTGTTCAGCGTCTGCGGGGTGACGCCCGCCTGCTTCAGGATGTCGTAGGGCGCGGTGCCGGGCGTGATCGCAAAGGCCAGCAGCAGGCGCTCGGCCGTCACATACTGGTCACCGGCCTTCTTCGCGGCTTCCTCGGCAGCCGACAGGATTTCGGCCGTCTTGGGCGCGAGATAAAGCTGGCCGGACCCGCCCTCCACTTTCGGCAGGGCATCCACCGCGCGCCTGGCGAGATCGGCGGCGAGGTCGGCCCGCCCGCCCGCGGCGTTGATGAGGTTGAGGGCCAAGCCCTCTTCCTCCTCCATCAGCGCGCGGAACACGTGCTCGGGGGAGAATTGCTGGTTCTTCGCCTTCATGGCGAGGCCCTGTGCGGTCTGGATCACAGTGCGCGCACGGTCGGTATAGGTGTCGAAATTCATGCCTTCAGGTCTCCTGAAAAAGGGCAGCGAGACAAGGAGTTGGAGTTAGACCGCCCTCTTGGAGGCACGGTCCGCCAACCCTGATGACATGCATGTAGGTGTGGCAACGAGACCACACAAGCAGGAGGGAAATAAATTTGGTGGGGGGGATTGCGCGGGGTGTTGCCATGGGTCCCCGCTCGGGGGCGGGGACCCCGGGTGTGTGGACTTTTCCATAGTTCTGCCGGTTTTACCGATGACCCCTCCACCGGGGTCCCCCGCCCCGACGGGGGACCCAGAGATCATGGAGCTACGCTGGGCACCGGCTTCAAGCCGGTGAAACGCGAAGGCATGAAACCCGGACGGGCCAGCATAAAACCCTAAGCCGCTGCGTCGGCATCTCCGCCGGAGGCGGATTTGAGGGCCGCTTCGGCCTCGGCATCGGCGCGGGTGCGGCGCGGACGGCGTGTGCGGGCCGGGCGGGGCGCATCGTCACCCGGCTGCTCACTGCCTTGCGATGCGGGCGGGCTGTCACCGCCAGCGGCACCGGGATCGACCATGCGCAGCGGATCGGGCTGGGCGTTATCAGAGCCTGCATCCTGGCGGTTTTCACCCTCGGCGCGGCGGCTGGGGCGGCGTTCACGGCGGGCACGCGGCTGGCGCTCGCCATTGCCCTGATTGTCGCTGCGCTCAGCATTATCGCCATCGCCGCCATGGCGCGATTGCTGATGGGTGTTGCGGCTATCGCCATCATCACCGTCATCGCTGTCGTCATCGCTATTATTGTCGCGCTCTTCGCGGCGCGGCTGGGTCAGTTGCACGATGCGGAAATAGTGCTCGGCGTGCTGATAGTAATTCTCCGCCATCACGCGGTCACCGGAGGAGGAGGCATCGCGCGCCAGCTGGAGGTATTTTTCATAGATGTGGGCAGCATTGCCCCGGATTTTCACATCCGGCCCATTGCTCTCGAAATTGCGATTGCCCTGATTATGACTGGGCTTACGCCCGCGGCCGCGTTGACGCTTCATATCGTATTCTGGTCCTCATGCTGTGACCTTGCCGGCGAAATGTCTGTCTGTTTCGGTCTGACCCTGCGGGCGGATGCGCCAAATCGCGTTGCGCCAAGTCACGAAGCACCGTGCCGGTGGTGCTGCGAGTCTCTGCAAGATGAGAGCCGGTATTACAGCAGGGTGCGCTTGCCACTTTTCAGTTGTAACTGCCCCGTTCCGGCGCGCAACAACCGCTGTATCGCAATGAGTCTAGACTCATCTGCCAGCCATTTCCAAGTTTTTTTCAGTTGCGCAGGGCCAGCACCCGGTCGCGCCCGGCCAGATCGGGAAGGATCGCAAGCTCGGCAAAGTCCGCCGCGCTGGCCAGCGCCCGCGCCGCTGCGCCCTGATCGTGGCCGATCTCGAAGAAGGCATGACCACCGGGGCTGAGCAGGCGGCGCGTTTCGGCCAGCAGGTGCGGGTAGGGCTCCAGCCCGCCCTGCCCGCCATCAAGCGCCAGGCGCGGTTCAAAATCACGCACTTCAGGGTCCAAGGTCTCGATGATTTCCGGCGCGATATAGGGCGGGTTGGAGACGAGAAGATCAAACGGGCCGTCCACGCCGTCGGTCCAGCTGGTCTCAAGAAAGACGATGCGGCCGGAGAGCTGATTGCGCGCGGCATTGGCCTTTGCGATCTCCAGCGCGGCGGGCGAGATGTCCGTCGCGATGGCGGTGGCGTTCGGCAGCTCGGACAGGAGCGCCAGCGCAATGGCGCCAGAGCCGGTGGCGATATCAAGGATGCGCAAGGGCGCGGCGCGGTCGGGGATTTGCTCCAACGCGGCGCGCACCAGCGTCTCGGTATCGCTGCGCGGGGTGAGGACATCGCGGGTAACGAGCAGGTCCAGCGTCCAGAAGCCCACCGAGCCGATGATGTGGGAGAGCGGCTCGCGGGCCTCCCGCCGCGCCACCAGCGCCTCGAAGCGGGCGGTTTCCTCATCGCTTAAAGGCGCGGTCCCCCGCGCGATCATACCGGCCGCATCCAGCCCCAGCGCATGACGCAGCAAAGCGCGCGCCTCCTCGCGCGCATCCTCAATGCCGGCGGCGGCGAGGCGCTGTGTGGCGGTTTTGAGGGGGGTGGGGGTCATGGCCGGTTTTCAATAGCCTCTAGAACCTGTCATCCCCCGCTTCATGCGGGGGATCCATGCCTCTTTTAGTTCCGCAACGCATCCGCGTTGCGATGTTCCGCGAATACCCGCCTGCGCGGGCACAGGCAGTCGCGGGCGCGCGTTCGCGCCTGCGGGCCGCTTTGCGGCCTGTATCGGCCCCCGCTAACTCCAAACTCTCAGGCATGGGTGGCCCGGATAAACCGGGCCATGACAATGGTTGGAGCCCCCCTACCCCTCATCCATGGCGGCGAGGCGGGCGGCCTGATCCTCGGCCAGGAGGGCGTCGATCACCTCGCCCAGCGCCTCGCCAGACACGATCTCGGGCAGCTTGTAGAGCGTCAGATTGATGCGGTGATCGGTGAGGCGCCCTTGCGGATAGTTATAGGTGCGGATGCGCTCTGACCGGTCGCCCGAGCCGACCTGGCCCTTGCGCTCGGCCGCGCGCGCCGCGTCTTTCTCGCTACGCTCTTTTTCATAGAGCCGCGTCTTCATCACCTGCATGGCGATGGCGCGGTTCTGGTGCTGGGATTTTTCCTGGCTGATGACGACAATGCCGGTGGGCAGGTGGGTCATGCGCACGGCGGAGTCCGTCTTGTTGACGTGCTGGCCGCCCGCGCCGGAGGCCCGCATCGTGTCGATACGGATATCCTCATCACGGATGACGATGTCCACGTCCTCCGGCTCTGGCAGCACGGCGACGGTGGCAGCCGAGGTGTGGATGCGCCCGCCGGCTTCAGTCGCCGGCACGCGCTGCACGCGGTGCACACCGGATTCAAATTTCAGCTGGCCGAACACGCCCTTGCCGTTGAGCGAGGCGATGATTTCCTTGTAGCCGCCGACCTCGCTCTCGCTGGCCGACAGCACCTCCACCTTCCAGCCCTGCTTGGAGGCGTGGCGCTGGTACATGTTGAAGAGATCACCGGCAAACAGCGCCGCCTCATCCCCGCCCGTGCCGGCGCGGATTTCGAGGATCACATTGGCCTCGTCGTCCTTGTCTTTCGGCAGGAGGAGAAGCTGCAGCTCGCGCTCGATTTGCGGGATGCGCTCTTTCAGTTCCGCGCGCTCTTCCTGGGCCAGCTCGGCCATGTCCTTGTCGCCGCCCTCGGCGATGATGGCCTCGGCCTCGGCAAGCCCGGCGCGCGCGGCTTTGAGCTCACGCGCCTTTTCAGTGACCTCTTTAAGCTCGGAGTGCTCGCGCGAGAGCTTGACGATCTCCTCGCCATCACTGGCCGCGCCAAGGCGCGCCTCGATCTGGTCGAAGCGGTCGAGAATCTGTTCAAGTTTCTGGTCGGGCAAGCGCATGGGACTGGCGATACACCCTACATGCGCGCGCGTTCAAGCGAGGGAATCATGCCGGGATGGTGATAATCGCCCATGCGGGTGAGCAGATCGGCCACATCCGCGCCTGAAAACAGCATGTCGCGATGGCGGGCTTGTACAAAACCGTCCGCCTGCATCCGGTCCAGAAACGCCAGCAGGCCATCGTAATAGCCGTTCACATTGATAAGCCCGACCGGCTTTGTGTGACGGCCGAGCGCGCTCCAGGTCCAGATCTCGAACAGCTCTTCCATCGTGCCAATGCCGCCGGGCAGCGCGATGAAGGCATCTGACTCTTCGGCCATCACGTGCTTGCGCTCATGCATGGAGGTGACGACGCGCATATCAGACACGCGCGGATGGGCGATCTCGCGGTGATGGAGAAAGTCCGGGATCACGCCGGTGACCGCGCCGCCCGCCTCCACGGCTGCATCGGCCAGCACGCCCATCAGGCCCACCTGCCCGCCGCCATAGACCAGACGCAGGCCCTCGCTGGCCAGATGGAGGCCCACCTGCCTCGCCGTCGCGGCATAGGCGGGATCACCGCCGGGGCTCGCCCCGCAATATACACAAACCGATTTCATGGAGGGTGTGTAGCGGCAGGGGAGGATTCGGGGAAGGGGTTGCGAGTTCGTCTTTACTGCGTTTCCCCGACGCAAGTCGGGGTCCAGCGGAAGCTTCTACCTAGGCACCGGCTTTCGCCGGTGAAACGCGGGGAGGAATAGTCCGATGGAACCGAAAAGAGCTGGATCCCGACTTTCGTCGGGAAAACGCAAGGTGGGACGGTGGAACCGCAGGGGCAAAAACTAACCCTGCCGTTCGACCAGCAATTCCTTGATATGGCCGATGGCTTTGGCGGGGTTCAGCCCCTTCGGGCACACATTGGTGCAGTTCATAATGGTGTGGCAGCGATAGAGCTTGAACGGGTCTTCAAGGTCATCGAGGCGCTCGCCGGTGGCTTCATCGCGGCTGTCGGCGATCCAGCGATACGCCTGCAGGAGCGCGGCCGGGCCCAGATACTTGTCGGAATTCCACCAGTAGGACGGGCAGGCCGTCGAGCACGAAGCGCAAAGGATGCACTCATAGAGCCCGTCCAGCTTTTCGCGGTCCTCGATGGACTGGCGCCATTCGCCCTGCGGGGTCGGCGTCACGGTCTGCAGATAGGGTTTGATGCTGGTCAGCTGGGCGTAGAAATTGGTGAGATCCGGCACCAGGTCCTTGATGACCGGCTGGTGGGGCAGAGGCGAGATGGTGACGCTGCCCTTATAGTCGTCGATGGCGGCGGTGCAGGCGATGGTGTTGCGCCCGCCAATATTCATCGAGCAGGAGCCGCAAATCCCCTCGCGGCAGGAGCGGCGGAAGGCGAGCGTGGAATCGATCTCGTTCTTGATGAAGAAGAGCGCGTCCAGCACCATCGGGCCACACTTGTCCATGTCCACCTGATAGGTGTCCCAGCGCGGGTTCTCGCCCGTATCGGGGTCATAGCGGTAGACCTTGAAGGTGCGGGTATTCTTCGCGCCCTCCGGCTTCGGCCAGGCCTTGCCTTTTTTGACTTGCGAGTTTTTCGGCAGCGTCAGCTGGACCATGCGTTTCGTGTCCTGTTTGCAGTCGGAACGTTCAAAAGTCAGGCGTTGGCCAGATCGAGACGGCGGTCGATCCGGTCCAGACGGCCCTCGAATCCATCAATACGGTGTTCCAGACGCATGAAGTCACGACGCAAACCGGCAGTCTGATCCTCAAGCGAAGAGAGGCGCTCGACAACATTGCCGAGGCGCTCTTCCACCTTGGCCATGCGCTGGTCAATCCGGCGCAGGTATTCAAGGACAAGATTTTCCGGTTCGCTGCTCATGCGTTCAGTCTACCACATTTTATCCTAATACACCCTCGCCTTGGGCTCGATATAGGCGATGTCGTTGGAGAGCGTGTATTCATGCACCGGGCGCTCGCCCAGCGTGACCTTGCCGGTCTTTTCGTCATACCAGCTCAGCGTGTGCTTCATCCACTGCTTGTCATCGCGGTCCGGGAAGTCCTCGCGCGCATGCGCGCCGCGGCTCTCGGTGCGCGCCGCGGCCGAGTTCACGGTGACGGCGGCCTGGGCGATGAGATTGTCAAACTCCAGCGCCTCAACCAGATCGGTATTCCAGACCATGGAGCGGTCCTTGATCGCAATGTCGCTCGCGCCTGAGACCACTTTCGCGATGCGCTCCACGCCCTCGTCCAGCACGTCCTGGGTACGGAAGACGGCGCAGTTTTCCTGCATGGCCCGCTGCATGTCGAGACGCAGTTTTGCCGTCGGCGTGCCGCCATTGGCGTGGCGGAAGCGGTCAAGGCGCGCGAGCGTCGCATCGCCTGCGTCCTTGGGCAGTTCGGCCTGCGTCGCGCCGCTTTGCGTCGTCTCCGCGCAGCGCAATCCGGCCGCGCGGCCAAACACGACAAGGTCAATGAGAGAGTTCGAGCCGAGACGGTTCGCGCCGTGGACCGATACGCACGCCGCTTCGCCGACGGCCATCAGGCCGGGCACCACATGGTCCGGATCGCCGCCGACCTTGGTGAGCACTTCACCGTGATAATTGGTCGGGATGCCGCCCATATTATAGTGGACGGTCGGCAGGACCGGGATCGGCTCGCGCGTCACGTCCACACCGGCAAAGATTTTCGCGCTTTCCGAAATGCCCGGCAGGCGCTCGTGCAGCACTTTGGGATCAAGGTGATCGAGGTGCAGGAAGATATGGTCCTTGTTCGGACCGACGCCGCGCCCCTCACGGATCTCGATCGTCATCGAGCGTGAAACAACATCGCGGCTGGCAAGGTCTTTGGCCGAGGGCGCATAGCGCTCCATGAAGCGCTCGCCTTCGGAATTGGTCAGATACCCGCCCTCGCCGCGCGCGCCCTCGGTGATGAGGCAGCCCGCGCCATAAATCCCGGTCGGGTGAAACTGGACAAACTCCATGTCCTGCAGCGGCAGGCCAGCGCGCAGGACCATGGCATTGCCATCGCCAGTGCAGGTGTGGGCGGAGGTGGCGGAGAAATAGGCGCGGCCATAGCCGCCGGTCGCCAGAATGACTTTCTGCGCGCGGAAGCGGTGCAGCGTGCCGTCATCGAGCTTCCAGGCGGTGACGCCCCGGCAGGCGCCGTCCGCATCCATGATGAGGTCGAGCGCGAAATACTCGATGAAGAACTCCGTCGAGTGACGCAGCGACTGGCCGTAGAGCGTGTGCAATATGGCGTGGCCGGTACGGTCAGCCGCCGCGCAGGTGCGCTGGACCGGGCCTTCGCCGTAATTGCGGGTCATGCCACCGAAGGCGCGCTGGTAGATCTTGCCCTCTTCGGTGCGGGAAAACGGCACGCCCCAGTGTTCAAGCTCGTACACGGCGGCCGGTGCTTCGCGGCAGAGATATTCAATCGCGTCCTGATCGCCCAGCCAGTCGGACCCCTTGACGGTGTCATACATGTGCCAGCGCCAGTCATCCTCGCCCATATTGCCGAGGCTGGCCGAGATGCCGCCCTGGGCTGCCACCGTGTGGGAGCGCGTGGGGAAGACCTTGGTGATGCAGGCCGTTTTCAGCCCGGCTTGCGCCGCGCCGAGCGCTGCGCGCAGGCCCGAACCGCCCGCGCCCACCACGACAACATCAAATGAGTGGTCGATCCATTTATAGTCAGACATCGAAACCTGCTCCTAGCGCGCGAGCGCGAGTACGGAATAGAGAACTGCGATCCACAGGCCCGCCGCCACGAAGGTGTTGAGGATCAGCAGGATCGCCTTGGTCGCCGGACGGTAGATATAGTCCTCGATGACGACCTGAAGACCCAGGCGCATGTGGTAGAGCGCCGCAGTCATCGCCAGCAAAGTGAGGATGGCGCCGAGCGGCGAGCCGACCCAGGCGGCAGCCTCCACATAGCCCGCGCCCGCATTCTTGGCGAGCTTCACCAGAAACAGCGGCACCAGCACGACGAGCGCGATGGCGCTGACACGCTGGGCAATGAAATGGCCGGTGCCGGACTTGGCCGAACCGAGGCCGCGCACACGCGCCAGAGGGGTACGAAAATCACCCATTACACCAGCCCTCCCACAATCCAGATGGCGGCGGTGATGATGACCGCGCCGGCAATGATGAGGATGGAGCGCAGGTTCGAGCCCTTGGCGTCAAAGCCCAGCCCCGCATCCCAGGCGAGGTGTCGCAAGCCATTGAGGAGGTGGAAAACCACCGAGAAGGTGAAGCCGATAAAGGCGAGCGTGATGAGAATGCCAAAGGGTCCGGCATTCAGATCTTCCCAGATCGCGTAGGCGTCCGGCCCGGCGGCCAGAAGCACCAGCCAGAGCGATACCAGCACCGCGCCGATATAGTTCGCGACGCCGGTCGCGCGGTGCAGGATGGAGGAGGCCATGGTGGCGTGCCAGCGCCAAATCTGGACGTGAGGGGAGAGGGGCTGGTCAGGTCTGGTCGCCATGGGCGTTGCTTTCCGCCTTCGAATACCGTTTCGAAAAAATCCGTAAAACGGGAAAGGACGGTGCTTTCCTTGACAGCGCCTTAACCGGGTATCCCGGTATCAGTCATGCCAGCTCAGGCCGCCCCTTGCCTGTTCGCGGCCAGACAATAATCCGGCAAGGCGCAAGGTCAATGCGAGGTGTGTGCTACGGGGGTGGGCGATTGACCGCGCCCGCCCCGCTTGCCACCGTAAGTGCTGATATGGGCGGGAGGCCAAGTAGATGAATGATCTGGTGCGCAGCGCGCTGGTAACGGGGGCATCAACCGGCATTGGCCGGGCGTGCGTGGAGAAATTCGTGGCCAAGGGCTGGCAGGTCTTTGCCAGCGTACGCAAGGCCGAAGACGGCGAGCGCCTCAAAAGCGAAATCGGCGAAGCGGTCATCCCGCTCCTCTTTGATGTTACAGACGGCCCGGCCATTGCCCGCGCCGCGGACCAGATGCGCGAAGCGCTGATGGGCGCGACGCTGGGCGCTCTCATCAACAATGCCGGTATCGCCGTGGCCGGGCCGCTGCTTCATCTGCCTATCGAGGAGATGGAAAAGCAGTTGGATGTGAACGTGACCGGCCAGCTGCGCGTGGTGCAGGCCTTTGGCCCGCTGCTCGGCACGGACCGCAGCCTCTCCGGCGCGCCGGGGCGGATCGTGAATATCTCGTCTGTGGCGGGCTTCTCCGCCGCGCCCTTTGTTGTGCCCTATGCATGCTCGAAATTCGCGCTGGAGGCGTTTACTCAAGGCCTGCGCCGCGAACTGACGCCTTATGGCATTGATGTCGTTGCCATCAATCCGGGGCCCATCGCCACGCCGATCTGGGACAAGGCCGAAAGCGTCGATCCGGAGCAATACGCCCATACCGATTACATCAAGCCCATAAGGCGGCTGGTCAATTACATGCTGGAGCGCGGGCGGGACGGCCTGCCGCCCTCGGCGGTGGCCGATGCGGTCTGGGCGGCGGTGACATCGCCCAAGCCGAAGCTGAATACCGTCGTCACGCCCGAACCGTTCACGCAGTGGTTACTGGGCATTCTGCCGCGCCGGATGGCAGACAGGATCATCACCAGGCGTCTCGGCCTGACGCCGCAAGCGCTCAACACACGCGGGCAGTAAAGCCCTTGGACAATATACGAACGGGGAGAACACCATGCGCCATCTGATCTGCGGTATAGCCGCCAGCGTACTGATCGCGGCCGCCGCCCATGCCGCTCAGGCAGACGAGTTCGCCAGCCTGGTCGCCGACTATGAAGCCTGGAGCGAGGCGCAGAATGTGCAGGCGCGCGTCCGGGCCGGTGATCTCGATGCGATGCGCGAATGGCGCGATATCTCGGCTGAAACGCTGCAGCAGCAAGACGCGGAAATTGCCGGGTTTTATGACCGGATGCGGGCGATTGACCCGGCCACGCTGGAGGGCAGCGATACCGCCTCCTACGCGGTGCTGGAACACATATTGCGCCACGGCGTCGCCCTGCCGCGTGTGCAAGGCATGTATTTCCCCTTCACCAACGATTCCGGTTTCCACACCTGGGCGGACTTTGCCGCGATGAGCGTGCGCATCCGCAATGAGGACGAGGCGCAAGCCTGGATTGACCGGCTGGCGGCCTATCCGGCACATCTGGACGCGTGGATGGGCTGGCTGGACGAGGCGATTGAGGCGGGCTGGACCCAGCCGCGCGAGATCGTCCCCGGCGTGATCGACCAGATCGCCGCGCAGATTGTCGATGATCCACGCGAAAGCGCGCTCTACATGCCACTGGCCAATCTGCCCGCCAGCATTCCGGCAGAGGCGCGCGAGGCGCTGCAGGCGCGCGGCGCGGCGGTTATCGCTGATACGGTCATGCCCGCCATTGCAGGCCTGAGAGACTATTTCGAGAACACCTATATGCCGGCCGCGCGCGAGAGCATTGGCGTGTCCGAAGTACCTGGCGGGCGCGCCTATTACCGCGCTCTGGTGCGCTATCACACCTCGCTGGATCTGACCCCGGAGGAGGTTCACCAGACCGGCCTTGCCGAAGTTGCCCGCATCCGCGCGGAGATGGATGATGTCATCGCGCGCACCGGGTTTGAGGGCAGTTTTGACGCATTTACCCACTATCTGCGCACCGATCCGCGCTTCTACGCCCAGAGCGAGATGGAGCTGATGATGCGCGCCTCCTACCTCTCCAAGCTGGCCGACGATGCGATGCCGGCCGTGTTCAACCGCCTGCCGCGCCTGCCCTATGGCGTGCGCCCTGTGCCGCCCGCGCTCGCGCCTAACTACACCACCGGCCGCTACTGGCCGGGCGACGCCGAAACCGGCCGGGCCGGCGGCTATATGGTCAACACCTATGCGCTCGACCAGCGCCCGCTCTACGAGCTGCCTGCCCTCACTTTGCACGAGGCGGTGCCCGGCCACCACCACCAGATCGCGCTCGCCCAGGAGATCGAGGACATGCCGGACTTCCGCCGGCGCGCCTCCATCACCGCCTTCACTGAAGGCTGGGGGCTGTATTCGGAATTCCTCGGCCTCGATATGGGCTTTTACGAAGACGCGTATGAGGATTTTGGCCGCCTCTCCTACGAGATGTGGCGCGCCTGCCGCCTGGTGGTCGATACCGGCATGCATTATTTCGGCTGGACGCGCGAAGAGGCCGAAAGCTGCTTCCTCGACAATTCCGCGCTCGCGCCGCTGAACGTCACCAATGAGGTGTCGCGCTATATCTCATGGCCGGGTCAGGCGCTGGCCTACAAGACCGGCGAGATTCTCATCCGCCGCCTGCGCGCCGATGGCGAGGCGAGGCTGGGCGAGGATTTTGACCTCGCCGATTTCCACGACACCATCCTGGAAGAAGGCCCGCTGCCCCTCTCCTATCTTGAAACCAAGATGGAAGCCTGGATCGCAGAACGGGAGGGGTAGGGGGTTATTTCCGGGGTCCTCGCCACCTTAGGTCCCCGGCTTGCCTGTCCCCGTGAAAACGGGGAACGGGGGATCCATCTTTTCGAGCCAGTGAATATTCATATAGGTCTCCCGTCGGGGCGGGAGACCCCGGTGGGAAGGTTTTCGCCTCGCTTGCGGAGACAGAGATACCGGCGAACATTGGAAAACCGGGGTCCCCCGCCCCGACGGGGGACCCATCTTTTGTTTCTCCGAAGCGGGTCGGTCAAACGCCGGAAACCGGCGTGGGTGGCAACCTTTTTTTTCTGGATCTCCCGTCGGGGCGGGAGACCCCGGTATTGCTGCCTTCTCGAATAATCTGCCAGGTTAGCCGATGAGCTTCCCGACCGGGGTCTCCCGCCCCGACGGGAGACCCATGTTTTCAGGCCGGTCAAGGTTCATTTGGGTGCCCGATCAAGCCGGGGACCCGGATTTCAGAACACCATCAGATTGTTCAGTTCCGGGTAGAGGTCGCGCCATTCAGCATTGTGCTGTTCGATCAGCGCGATCTTCCACGCCCGGTTCCAGTGCTTGACCTGCCGCTCGCGGGCAATGGCATCATGCGTGGTGCCGCAATGCTACAGATAGACAAGGTCGAACACCTTGTACTTCCAGACAAATTCCGACCCCTTGCCCATACGGTGCTGCGCGATGCGCTCTGCCGGGTTTGCACAGGAGCCAACGTAAAGCGTGCCGTTGCGCTTTGAGGCGAGGATGTAGATGTGGGCCGACATGCACCGATGCTGATTGGCCTTCGCGCGCCGTTCAACCTTTTTCTGGGTCTCCCGTCGAGGCGGGAGACCCCGGTATTGCTGCCTTCTCGAATAACTTGCCACTTGGCGCCCCCCTATCCCCCCAATCGCCACGAATAGGGGGATAGATGCCGCCGGCGGGCATCTGTCCTCCTTGTGGCATTCAGGCAACACGGTGGAATCCGGGCCTTCGAACCGTGGAATCGGGGTGTGCGCACCCCTCATTTCGGGCCTGAAAACCCCTTAAAACGGGGATAGAGGCCCTGCCCGCCCTCGCCAAGCGCCAAAAGGGGTGTTATCCGCCCCCCTATCCCCCATGGACAGGTGTGTCATGCCCGCTTTCGATCTTGCCCTTCTCTCTGCCGCCTTCGTCACGTTTTTCGTGGTGATCGATCCGATCGGCGTGATGCCGATCTTTGCGGGGCTGACCCAAGGCACCAGCGCGGCGCACCGGCGCAACATGGCCATCAAGTCGGTTCTTGTCGCCACCATCGTCCTGCTGGGCTTTGCCTATGGCGGGGAATGGCTGCTCTCGGCGCTGGGGGTGAGCCTTGATGCGTTCCGCGCGGCGGGCGGCGTGCTGCTCTTCCTGGTGGCGCTCGACATGATCTTTGAAAAGCGCACCGAACGGCGCGAGGACCGGGCCGGAAAACTGCACGGCGAGGGCGAGAGCGCGCCGGAGGATATCTCCGTTTTCCCCATGGCTATCCCCATGCTGGCGGGGCCGGGCGCGATTGCCTCCATCATGCTCTACATGTCCGGCTCGGGCGGGGATCTGGCGACGCAAGGCGTCGTACTGGCGGCGATGGCGGCCAATCTGATCGTGTGTCTGGTGCTGTTTCTGGCGGCCGGTCCGCTGATGCGCGTGATGGGGGATACAGTCGCCGCGATGATCACGCGTATCCTCGGGGTGATCCTGGCCGCACTGGCCGCCCAGTTCATCTTTGACGGGATCGCAGGTGCCTTGCTGGGCTAGCGTTTATGGTCAAGCGTCCGTAAACGCTGCGCACACTGAAATTTAGCCAGTTTCTGCCATTATCCTGCCTTCAGGGTGCAGGAGAAATAGCGCCATGACACGGTTTCGCATCAGCTTGTGGATTGCCTTTGCCGGCGTGCTGGCTCTGGGCCTGACGGCCGGAGGTTTCAGCCTCGCCAGCGGTATGGTGGATCAGGCCATCGCCTTTACCTGGCCGAGCGCGGGCGCGGCACTGGCCATCGCCCTTTTGATCCCGGCAGCGCGGCACGAGTAGAAAACGGCCTTTATTTGCAGCGGCTTAGTTGCGCCCTGCACCCGGCCCGTCATTCCAGACAATGCGGTATAGATCAAAGCGCCGGTCGCGCAAATTGCGCACCGTGCCGGAGCGGCGCGCTTCGGCCAGATCATCGAGGCGCAGATCGGCAACCGCGATTGTCTCAACATTTTCAGATGTTTCCGCTGCGATGCCATCGCGCGCAAACGGGAAGTCGCATGGCGTCAGAATGGCGCTCTGAGCGTAGTTGACGTCCATGTTTTCAACGTCGGGCAGATTGCCGACATTGCCTGCTGTGACTACGTAAAACTGGTTCTCGATGGCGCGCGCCTGCGAGCAATAACGCACCCGCAAATGGCCGGTACGGTCATCGGTGGCGTAGGGGACGAACAATATGCGCGCGCCTTCATCGGCGAGGCGGCGTGCCAGCTCTGGAAATTCGCTGTCATAACAGATGAGTACGCCAATCGGGCCGCAGTCTGTGGGTATGGCGTGGACGAAATCGCCGCCCTTGATATTCCACCAGAAGCGCTCGTTCGGCGTCGGGTGGATTTTCTCCTGGGCGTGGACCGAGCCATCGCGCAGGAAGACGTAAGCCACGTTCTGGATCTCGCCGTCATCGGTCTCGGTCGGGTGAGAACCGCCAACGATATTAATGTTGTAGCGTACGGCCAGCTGGCTCATGAACTCCAGGAAGCGCGGCGTGTGGCGCGACAGAGCGGCGATGGATTCCTGCGGCGAGAGGCGCCGCTTTTCGAGCGATAGCAGCGCCACGGTGAACATTTCGGGGAAGACGCAGAAATCGGCCCGGTAGTCCGAACAGACATCGACGAAATATTCCACATTGCGCTCGAACTCGCGCGTGCTTTCCACCGCGCGGGCCATGAACTGGATCGCGGCGACGCGCACGGTCTGCGGGTCTGGGCGTTTGCCGCCGGACGGCGCTTCAACGAATTTGGGGTTACGCCACACCATCAGCGAGGCATGGCCAAGAGAATCAGTATCTTCGGGGTAGTAGTTCTTCAGAACGCCCACCGGCTCAAAGCCCATGCGCATCTGGAAGTTGGAGACCGAATCCTTCACCTCGCGCGCCTCGATGGCGGCCAGATACTCTTCCGGCGTCGGGTAGGCCTTGCGGCGGCGCTTATAGCCGGGCAGCCGGCCGCCAAAGACAACGCCCTTCAGCCCCCAGGCCTGGCAGAGCTGCTTTCTGGCATTGTAGAGCCGCTGGCCGATGCGCAGGCGGCGGCGGGACGGGTCGACCGCCACCTCCATGCCGTAGAGCCATTCGCCGTCCTCGTCATGGCGCGCCGCATAGCCATTGCCGGTGATTTCCGCCCATGTGTGCGGGCTCATCGCCAAAGCTTCTGTGGTCAGGAAGGTCGCACACCAGCCGACCACATCACCTTCATATTCCACGAGAAACTGGCCTTCAGGGAAGGCCTGTATCTGGCCGCGTATCATGCCGGGCAGGTCTGGCGGCAGGTTGGGATAGGCCCGGTCCTGCAGCGCCAGAATCTCCGGCACATCGGCCAGCGTGGCATTGCGTACGGTAAGGGTCGCTTTCTGGCGCTGTTCGGTCATGAAAAATGGGGTCCGTATAGATCGGTACGCCGATCCCGGAAAAAGCCCCAGGCGGCGCGGTGGCGGTCAAGGAAGGAACGGTCGAAACGCGCAACCGCCACGCCTTGTTCCGTCCGGTCCAGTTCGGACACCACTTCGCCAGTATGATCGCAGATGAAGCTGGTCCCGTAGAAGAGCTGGCCGTTTTCGTTGCCGACGCGATTGGCCGCAGCAATGGGCATCACGTTGGAGACGGCATGGCCCTGCATGGCCCGGCGCCAGCGCGCCGCCGTATCCAGGCTGTCATCATGAGGTTCAGAGCCAATGGCCGTGGGGTAGAGCAGAACCTCCGCGCCGAGCAGCGCCATGGCGCGCGCGGTCTCGGGGAACCACTGGTCCCAGCAAATGCCAACGCCGATGCGGCCATGTTTGGTGTTCCACACCTTGAAGCCGGTATCGCCGGGGCGGAAATAATACTTCTCCTGATAGCCGGGGCCGTCCGGGATATGGCTCTTGCGATAGATGCCAAGCGCCTTGCCATCCGCATCCAGCATGACAAGCGAATTATAGTAGCGCGGGCCATCGCGCTCGAAGATGGAGACAGGGATTACGACGCCGAGTTCCGCCGCCAGCGGCTGCAGCGCGGTCACGCACGGATGCTCCAGCGCCGGGTAGGCGGTGGCAAACCAGTGCTCTTCCTGGCTGGTGCAGAAATACGGCCCCTGAAAGAGTTCGGGCGGCAGGATTACCTGCGCGCCCTTGCCCGCCGCTTCGCGCACGAGGCCCTTCACCGTTTCGATATTGGCGTGCATGTCCGCGCCGAACGCGCCTTGCAGCACGCCCAGCGTAATCGTCGCTTCTGTCAAGATCAGTCCTCGTTCAGCTCGTCGAGCCAGTCACCCGGCCCGTCGCCCGTGCGCAGATCCATTACCGTCGGCCAGAGCCGCCACGGGGCGCTGGCATCGGCATTCCACAGCGCTATGTAGGCAAATCCCGTCGCCGGTTCCATGACTATCTGTGCGCCATAGCCAGACAGATAACCCGAATGGGCAACAAGGGTACGCTCGCCCCAGCGGTAAATGCGCCAGCCCAGCCCGTAATGGGTTTCCTGCACGCGCCCCGGAAAACGCCGGTTCAGCCCTTGCGTTTCACGCGGGGTAGCCACGTAAGGGGTGAAGATGCGCTCGCGGATCTCTGCCGGAATGCCGCCGGTTTCAGATATATGGGCCTGCGCCCATGCCATCAGATCTTCCAGCGACACCACGGCCGCTGCCGCAGGCGCCACCGCATCGTAATTGCTGGCCGGGCTGCCGGGTGTATCGGCGCGGCGCTGCCAGCCCCTATGGGGCCGCGCCCAGCTCGCCGCGCGCGTCAGGTCGCGCTCGGTAAATCCGGCCGTCGTCATGCCGTAGCGTTCAAACAGCCGGCGGCGCACATTGCGCTCATAGCTGGAACCAGTGGAGCGGCGCACGACTTCAGCCGCGCCGGAAAACACAATGTTCTGATAGGTATAGCACTCGCCTACCGCGCAGACCGGGTCCAGCAGGGCGGTGTCGGTGAGGATGGAGTCGATCGTACGCCCCTCCTCCAGCCGGTTGTCATAGGCATTGCGCGGCAGGCCGGTGCGGTGGGAGACCAGATCAAGCACGGTCGGCTGGCGCGAATTATTGACGCGGATGATCTCCGGTGCCGGATCATCAAGGCGGATGCGCCCCTCATGCTCCAGATGCGCCAGCAGCACGCCCGTCATCGTCTTGGTCAGCGAGGCGGCGCGGAACACGGTGCGCGGCGTAATCGCCTCACCAGACCCGGCTGCGGTCTCGCCAGAGGTGTAGATCAGGGCCGGGCGGCCCTGCTCGATTATGGCAACGGCCAGCCCGACCACGCGCCGCGAATTTGCCGCCTGGTTCAGACGCACGATCACATCGTCGAGATAGGCAAGATTGGAATAGAGCGAGACACGCGGCGCGCGCGGATCGCTTATCTGGGCCAGCGTCTCGGCCTGGTCGATCAGGGTTGGCAGCAAGCGCTCCGGCGCAATCTCCCAGACAAACTCGCCGCCATCGGCAGGCACCGCCACCGGCACCACGCTGCCCTCGCTGACATAGGCCATGTCGAGCGATTCCGCGATGGCCGCGGCTTCAGCCAGCGCCGCCTCCGGGTCCATTTCCGGCGCGCTGGCAATGAACGGCGCCTCCGCCTCCACGCCAGCTACTGGCGCAATACGATAGATGGTCTCGCTGTCGGTCTCTGACGTGCCGGTCTCTGCATCGCCAGTCTCCGCCGCGCCGGGGCGGCGCTCTGGCAGATGGCGCTCGGGCAGGACAGGCGCGGCGTCTGCATTCGTACCCGCCATGGCTGCACCCGCGTCAGCGATGGCGTAAACCGCCTCGCCGCCATCGCGCATTTCAGACACCCCGTCAGCATCCCGGCGCGCCTCGGCAGCGGCAATCAGCGCATCGGCCTGCTCCATGGTCAGGCTGGCTACCGGGGATGGCGCATCCTCAGCCGAAGCCAGCGCGCTGGCCGTCAGCGCACGCAAATACGGCACTGGCGGGGCCGCACTGGATGCGGCCGCCATGGCAAGCGCAGCAAAGGCATAGGCTGTATAGCGCATGGGATCAGACCCGCGGCTGGTTACAAGTCACACAGTGAAAGGACCCTCCGCCAGACAGGATATGCGAAGACGGGCTGGCTGCAAGAGTGTGCGACGCAAAGTAAGGTTTCAGGATTGCTAACGCCGCATCGGCGTGCGCGTTAAACGACGGAATTACCACCGTTTTTGGCGAAACCACCCAGTTCATGTGAGAGGCGGCCTTCGGCTCGCCATCCTCATCCACAACCCGTCCCGGCGAGGGAATGCGTACGATTTCCAGCTTGCGGCCCTTTGCATCACGCGCATTTTCCAGCTGCCGGGCGATGGCATCGAAGATTTTCGCATTGGGGTCATCGCTGCCGCTGGCGCTCTGGCAAGCCACGATGCCGGGCGCGATAAAGCGGGCGATATTGTCGACATGGCCGTCGGTATGATCGCCGATCAGGCCCTCATCCAGCCAGATCACGGCGTCGATCCCCAGCGCCTCTTTCAGCCGGCCTTCCACCTGCGCTTCGGTAAGACCCGGATTGCGATTGGCGTTGAGAAGGCACTGACGCGTGGTGAGAAGCGTGCCCTCGCCATCAAATTCCAGCGCGCCGCCCTCGCAGACCAGATCGGCCTCCTTGAGCGCGGCGCCGGCGCGGGCAGCGACGGCCAGGCCGATCTGCTGGTCACCATCCAGCGCATATTTGCCGCCCCAGCCATTGAAGCGGAAACGCACCGCCTTGAGCTGGCCGTTCGAGACGCCAAAGACCGGGCCGGTATCACGCACCCAGACATCGCCATAAGGATTGCGCACCACCTCGACCGTATCGCCCAGGCGCGCGCGGACATCGCGGGCCGTTTCCTCATTGGCCGCATGCACGGTGACGGCCTGGCCGCCGCGCACCAAATGGCTGACAAAGCTGGCAAATTCGGCGCGGGCGGGAGCGAGGTTTTCCTCCCACAGATCGCCGTCCGCGGGCCAGCAGGTATGGATCACGCTCTGCGGCGCGGTCTCGTGGGGGATGTGAAGATGGGCGGTCATCGTGTTGGACGCAGCTTTCAGCAGCAAGGACAGATGGCTTTGCCATACCATGCCCGCCAAGGCGTAGCGATGAGGTTAAGCGGATAGGAAATCCCGCAACCCGCCAACAGAAAAGGGCGGCTCGGATGAGCCGCCCTTCCCCTTGGTCTCAAAGCCGTAAAGGCTGGCTACTAGAACTCGTAGCGCAGGCCGATGCGGGCACGCCAGACCGAACCCGAAAGGCTCCGGTCGCCGGTCAGGCTAGGCTCAGCGAACCGCGTGTAACGGTAGAGACAGTCCGACGCCGCCTGGCAGGTGGTGCGCGGCGCATCACCGGTCAGGGCCGTAGCACCGTCAACACCGTTCACGGCCACGTCAGCGGCACTGACCAGATCCGACCGCACGATGGGCTGCTGACCGTTGCCCGGCGAGTTCACGCGCGTACCCCAGCTGGAGTTCAGCAGGTTCAGGACGTTCTCAACGTCGAACACAACCCGGAACCGGTTGTCACCGACAAACCGGCTCGCACCCGGAATGCCCGGCAGTTCCTGCTGGATGCGCAGATCCCAGCGCTGCTGCCACGGACCGGTGTTGGAGTTCACCTCGTTGATCTGGCCGCGGGCAAGGCCCTGTGCTTCGACGAGGTTGTTGAAGCCTGCCAGATCAAACCCGGCCCCGTAAACCACCCGGGCATCGTTCACTGTCGGGACGTAAAGCGGGCTGTTGTTGAACGGACGTTCGCCATTGCCCGGGCTGCCGAACATGGCAAAGCCCTGGAAGCTACGGTCGTCGTTCGTGTAAGTGTAGGTGAACGGCGAACCGGAGTTGATTGAACCGAACAGGTCAAACCGAGTGGCCAAGTCCCGGACGAACTCGCGCTCATAGGAGAAGCCAAGCTTGAAAGCGTGCTCCACCTGATAGATCGAGGTGCGCGGGCTCAGGAAGTTCATGTCCGGCGACACCTGGCCACGGAAGGACGAGATGCCGCGCGAGGATGAACCCTCGGTAATCATCTGGATGTCCTGGTTGGCGTAGGAGACGAAGAAGCCGAAGCCGTTATCGAACTCATTGGCCAGCGAGACGGTGAAGGTCGTGCTCTCGTCACCAGCCTGATTGGTCAGGATGGTGCGGTTGGACACGCCCAGCGCCTGCAGGTTGGCGTAGATCGGACGGCCGTCAGGAGCGATACCCGTCTGGGCGAAGGGCTGCTGGCTGGTCTGGGCCGCCTCACGCCAGAGGAAACCGTCCTTGCCACGCGTGTGGATGACCTGGGCGGTCAGCACATAGTTGCGGCCGAGGTCGAAATCGCCAAAGGCAAGGTCGAACGCGTGCTCGACGCGCAGCGAGTACTTCCAGTCCGACGGGATCGAGAAGTTCGGGTCCGTGGCGTCGATGGCCAGCGGCGTACCACCAGAAACCGCGTCAAGCAGAGCCTGCGGGACGGAGTTGCCCGTCACACCGGCGAAGTTGCCAGAAGCGAACACGGCCGGGACCTGGAAGGAGTTCGAGGTCCACACAGCCGGGTCACCACCTGCGAACAGACCGAAACCGCCAGTCACGGTGGTGCGGTCAAGAGCGTCCCAGCGGAAGCTGAAACGCGGCATCCACAGATCGAGGCCGTCCGTGGTGTTGGTGTTGGTGATACCAACTGCCGGCTCGAAGGTCGGATCGAAGGTCGGACGGTCATCGGTCGAAATGCGCTCATAGCGCAGACCACCGCTCAGCTCCAGGTTGGGCAGAGCCTGCCAGCGCACCTGGCTGAAACCGGTCCAGCGAGCGTAACCCCAAGCAGCCGCTGCATCGTTCGCGTTGTTGGACGGCACGTTGCGGTACTCGACCAGTGCGTTGCGATCGAGAATGTCCTGACCGGCATTGGCGCCGCTGAAGATGAACGAACCGCGTGAGCGCTCGACGAAGGCATTGAAAACATCAAGGTTTTCGTATTCGCCGCCAACCGTGAAGATGAAGTCGTTCCACGTGTAGTCGGCGCGGGCAAAGAGCTGCAGGCGCTGATCTTCATAGATATTGGCGTGACGGAAACGGTCACAACCACCGATAATGGTGTTGTTGGAGGTCAGCAGACCTTCCAGCGGCGTACCAACAACGTTGGCCGGGCTCAGGCGGAACTCGAGCTGGCCGACATTGTCCGCAGCGCGGCAGTTCTGACCGCGAGCGAAATCGATATAGCTGGCGCGCAGCTCGGTCGACAGTTCCGGGGTCCAGTCAGAGAAGAGCTGGGCGGTGTAAGCTTCCAGCCGTGTGGGCGTGTCGTACCAGGCGGAGATGAAGTTGCTGTCAAAGTTGCTGCGAACATTGCTGACGCCACCGTCTTCCGTCTGCTGATAGTTCAGCTGAAGGCGGTGATTGTCATCAATGTTCCAGTCAACACGCAGGAACCAGCGCTCGGTCTCTTCCGGGATGGCGGTCTGTTCGGGCCGGCCCAGCATGTCGATGCCGTAGGTGTCCAGGACCATCTGGTTCAGCACCGGGAAGAGCTGCGGATTGATGCCGCGTGCCGCGTTGTCCGCCGTGAAGTCCTGCAGGCGGGCGGTCTCGAAACGGTCATAGGAGAAGGAGAAGAACAGGCGGTCGCGGATGATCGGACCACGGACCGAGATGCCGTATTCCTTTTCGTCAAACTCGCCCGGGTTGAAGTTTTCCTCGCCGCCGAAAGCGGAGCTGCCGACCCAGTCCTGGTCGCGATAGTAGTAGAAGGCAGACCCGTCGAACTCGTTGGTACCGCCGCGGGTCGTCACGTTCACCAGGCCGCCGGTGAAACCCGACGAGGTCACAGAGTAGTCCGAGGCCACGAGCGCAACCGATTCGACGATGTCGATATTGATCGGCGAACGGTCGGTGGCGAAGGTGTTGGAGCCGAGACCAAACGCGTCCTGCTGACGCGCGCCATCAATCGTCACGCCGTTGAAGCGCGGGTTGACACCGGCCACCGACAGGTTGTTCGGGCCGCGTGAGCTGGCCAGCGGATCGCGGTTCAGGGTGGAGATCACGTCGCGCGAAATCGAGGGCTGATTGGCAAGATCGCGTGCAGTGAAGTTTGAGCCGACGCCGGAATTGAGATCCTGACGGCTGACCGCCTGACCGGTTACGGTGATGACCTCGGCCGTGGCCGGCGCCAGCGTGATGCGCAGCGGAGCCTGGCTGCCAGGGGCCAGCGAAATGCCCTCAAGAGCTTCACCTTCAAAGCCCTCTGCGCTGATTACGAGCGTGTAGGGGCCACCGACGCGCAGGCCGGTTTGCAGGAAAGCGCCCGAACCACCGGTGGTGGCGACGCTGGCGGTGGAGGTCGGCGTGTGGATGATGGTGATACGTGCACCAGCAACCGGCGCACCGTTGACGTCAACGACAGAGCCGCGCAGCTCCGACGAGGTCTGCTGGGCGTGTACGGCAGCAACCGGGGCCATCGCGGCGAGCGCGGCCACAGAAGCGCCATAGGCAAACTTCTTGAAGAGTTTCATAGGTAAGGTCCCCCTGGATCGACCAAAATGAAGCGAAGCCCGCCGGAATACGGGCGTTCGGGAGACCGCTTACGAGCGCTGGGAGTCGGTTCGGTGACACAAGTGTGAAGGTTTTATTTCAACGCTACCGACTTATTAACAGGCTGTAAGGACGCACACGGAGCACCTGTCGCGCCAGCACCGATGCAAATTCAAAGCAATGCGTCAATTTCCGGCGTCCGTTTGCGCGTTTAAGCCCTCCTTTCATCCTTTCGGGCCTGTACCGGGGCTGCGGCTTCATCTGTGATACCGTGTCTTCTCGGCAACGCCTTATGCGGGCCGTGCCTGCAATGAGAGGCGCAAGCCGGATGCGCTGTCCGCGTGGACGTTATATGAAGGGTGAAGACCATTATTCTTCGACGCTGCCCGGCCCGACGCATCCCATGACCTCGCTATCCGATTTCAAGGCTATCCTGACCGCGCAAAGGCTTGTCCTGGCGGCGGGCCTGTTTGGCCTGCTGCTGCTAGCGGCGCGGATCACCGGGCTGATCGTCAACCCGTCCAGCCTCTATGCCGACGAGACACAATACTGGGTGTGGTCGCGTGATCTGGACTGGGGCTATTTCTCCAAGCCGCCGCTCATCGCCTGGATCATCGCCGCCACCACGGCCGTGTTCGGCGATTCGGACTGGGCGATCCGGCTCGCCGCGCCGCTGCTTCATACCGCAACTGCGCTGCTGCTGGCGCTCAGCGCAGACAGGCTGTTTGGCCGGGTGGCCGCTGCCTGGACCTTCATCGCCTGGATCACCCTGCCCTCGGTCTGGCTGTCGGCAGCCGTCATCTCCACCGATGCGGTATTGCTGACCTGCTGGGCGCTGGCGCTTTACGGATTTGTCCGCCTGCGTGAAGGGGCGGGCTGGAGCGCTATTGTCCTGCTGGGTGCCGGGTTCGGTTTTGGCATGCTGGCCAAGTATGCCATGGGCTATTTCGCGGCCGGGCTCGCGCTGGCGGCGATCCTTGATCCGGTATCGCGCCGCGCGCTCATTCGCCCGCGCCTTCTGGTATCGCTGGCGCTGGCCGGGCTGATCCTGGCGCCGAACCTTATCTGGAACTGGCGCAATGACTTTGCGACCGTCTCCCACACGGCGGCCAATGCCAACTGGGGCGCGGACATGTTCAATCCCGGCGAGTCCCTCTCCTTCCTGGTTGACCAGATGGGCGTGTTCGGCCCGGCCTTCTTCATCGCGCTGGTGGCGATCCTCGTCGTGCTGGTGCACCAGTGGCGCAAGGGCAGCGCCGACGCGCGCCTCATCGTGCTGGCCTGCTTCTGCGTGCCTGCCATTCTGGTTGTCACGGGCCAGGCATTCTTGAGCCGCGCCCATGCCAACTGGGCAGCCAGCGCCTATGCCGCCGCCACCATCATCGTCGTGGCCGTATTGCTGCAGGGTCCGCGCTGGCGGCGCTGGGTGCTGATCGGCTCGATCGCGCTGCATACACTTGTCGGGATCAGCTTTGCCACGCTGGCCATGAGCCCGGCCCTGACCGAGCAGGTGGGCCTTGCCAACGCCTTCAAGCGGGTGCGCGGCTGGCCGGAAACCGCAACTGCCCTGGCAGAGGCCGTGGAGCGCATGGGCATGGAAACGCTCGTCTTCGATAACCGCAATGATTTCCACCAGATGCAGCGCTATGGCGGGGCCATCAATGCCGGCTTCTTCATGTGGATGCGCTATGCGGGCATTACCAATCATGCCGAACAGGGCTGGGCGCTGCCGGCCGGCTATGACGGCCCTGTCCTGATCGCGTCAGAACGGCCTATGGAAGTGCCGGTGATGGCGTTCGATTTTGCCCAGATGGAACGCGCCGGCGATATCCGCATTGATCTCGGCGGCGGGCGGGAGCGCCACTACCAGCTCTTCATCGCAGAAGGCTACCGGCCCGTGGTCCGGACCGATGAGTTCGAAGATGCAGTCCGCCTGTCACGCGAGGCGCGCGACGAGGCCCTTCAGTAACCGCCCGCCTCATTGCCCCAGATTTCGCGCAGGCGCTGGTCGCGCCGGCAGCCAAAGCGGTAGCGCTGATAGCGGATCGGATTATTCGCCGCATAGTTCTGGTGATAATCCTCCGCTGGCCAGAAGGCTTCAGCCTCGCGGATACGCACCGCCAGAGGCTGGCCAAAGCGGGCCTCGATTTGGGCGGCGCTGGCCTCGGCAGCGGCGCGCTGCGCCTCATCGAGGGTGAAGATGGCAGGCGCATAGGCCGGCCCCCGGTCGCAGAACTGCCCGCCCCCGTCGAACGGATCGACATTGCGCCAGTAATGATGAAGCAGCGCCTCATAGCTCACGATTTGCGGGTCGTAGATGATCTCGACCGCCTCGACATGGCCGGTATTGCCATTGACCACCTGGCGGTATTCCGGGTTCTCCACATGGCCGCCCGTAAAGCCGGAGACCACATCGATTACCCCATCGACGCGTTCAAAATCGGCCTCGGTGCACCAGAAGCAGCCAGAGGCGAGGATCGCGCGGGCCTGACCCTCCGGCAGGGTGGCGGGTTCGCCAGCCTCTTGCGCGGTGCCAGCAGAACTGTCCGAGCAGGCCATCAGTAAGGCGGCGGCAAGAAGGGCGAGAAGGCGCATGAGGGATCATCCTTTGCCGGACTACTGACACAGAAAATGGCGCAATACGCGCGCAGGAACAGCCCCCGAGCGCGAGATTGTGACCGGCCAGCCTCGGACAAGCCTCAGGCGATCCCGCCCAGCTCCTCCAGCCCGGCCGCCAGCGCAAGGTTCTGCACAGCCTGTACGGCGGCGCCCTTCAGGAGGTTATCGAGCGCGCAGACCAGCGTCGCATTGCGTCCGCCCTCCCCCACAGACCAGCCGCCGACGACCGCGCCGGGAATATCCTGCCCGTCGCGGATTTCCGGGATGGCGTCGGAGAGGCGGATCAGTTTTTCGCCGCCATAGGCGTCCGCATAGCGGCTTTTGAGCGCTTCCAGCGTCACCGGCGCGGCAAAGTTCAGCTGCGCGGTCAGGGTGATGCCCCGGAAGAAGGCGGCAACATGGGGAGAAAAGCGCACCTCATGGCCCAAATGACGGCTCATCTCGCGCTCATGCAGATGCCCGGTCAGGCTGTAAGGCATGAGATTGTCTTTGAGTGCTTCCAGATCATTCTTGCGGCTGGGCGATGTGCCCGCGCCGGAATAGCCCGACACGCCGAACAGATGGGCAGGGCCGGTCAGTAGGTCACGCACCGGATGCACGCAAAGCTGGCCTGCGGTCGCGTAGCAGCCCGGATTGGAGATGCGCGTGGCACCTTTCAGATGCTCCCGCCCGTAGAGCTCGGGCAGGCCGTAAGTCCAGCTGTCGTCAAAGCGGTAATCCGCCGAGAGATCGACCAGAATCGTACCTGGCGCAGCCGCTTCAACCGCGGCAACATAAGGCGCGGTCTCGCCATTGGGCAGAGCCAGTATGACGGCGTCCGCGCCGCGCGCCGCGACGTCCTGCGGTCCCATGGCTTCAAAGATCAGGCCAGCGCGCGCTTCAGGGGCGAGGTTTGACACCGGCTCACCCGCCATGGCGCGCGAGGAGGCAAAGACCAGCTCCATATCGCTGCGGCGCGACAGGATGGCCACCAGCTCCTTGCCGGTATGTCCGCGCGCGCCCACAAGGCCAACTTTCAGCATGGCCCTAGCTCCTCAGCGTCGGCGGCAGGGCCGCGATGCGCTCCACCATGGCGGGAATACGCGACAGATCATCCTCGCCGCGCCAGAACACCGTCCAGTGGCCGGTCTTCACTGCGCCATGGCAGGTGGCGAAGTAGAACTCGTTGACCGGATTATCGGTACGCGAGCGCCAGTAAAGGCGCGGTGCATAGGCGATCAGCCTGCGCCAGACCGCCCCGCCAAGGCCCTCCCCGCGCGCATCGTCGAGCACGGCAAACTTGTCGAGATAGATCACATCATCGAGCCGGGAGGTGATGGCCGCCGCGCGGTAGCTCTCGGTCACGAATGCGCGGTCGAACGCCAGCGCGTCAAAATACCCGTCCACCAGTCTGCGTTCAAAAGCGGTCTCGATCAGCGTGGCGGCGCGCGCGGTATCAAGATCGGCTTTACGCGTCACTTCCAGCATGCGTTCGCCCTTGCGCACCAGCGTGCCGGACCCGGCATGGGTGAAGAGCTCCTTGGCCAGCTCTCCGGGCGCGGTGATGGAGACGGAACTCGATAGCGGCAGGTCATCAAGCAGGCGCTTGATCTCTTCCATTTTCAGGCGCATCCCGCCCGATACCCAGTCCGCGCCCATCAGCTCGTCAAAATCGGTGGCGAGGTTGATGGCGGACAAGGGCTTGCCCGCTTCATCCAGCAGCGCGCCGGTGCCGGTCAGGAAGACGATCTTGTAGGGCTGCAGCGCGTGGACCAGCGCGCGCACCGCCGCATCGGCATTGATATTGACCAGCCGCCCGTCCGCCGTATCGCCAAGACAGGCCAGTATCGGGGCCTGCCCGGCGCGTGCGGCAGCCGCGACCAGTTCAAGGCGCACGCCGGTGGGATCGCCCACCCGGCCCAGCTCACCCTCGTCCATCAGCTCGGCTTCAAACACGCCTGAAGGAATCGCGGCGGCGCGCCCGCCGCAATCGCGGATCGCCTGCACCAGTTCCAGGTTCACGCGCGTCAGCGTATCGCGAATGACGGGGATGGCGTCTGGCGGGGTGACACGAAGCCCCTGCTTCCTCACCGTCTCGATGCCCGCATCGCCAAGCGCCTTGTCCAGCTGAGGCCCGCCGCCATGCACCACGATGGGCGCAAGCCCCACCGTCTGCAGGAAGGCGAGCGAGGCTGACAGCGCCTCCATCTCCTCTTCCATCACCGCGCCGCCGACCTTGATGACGGCAAAGCGCTCCTGATCGAGGCGCGAGAAGCGGGTCAGATACTCGCGTATCTCCTTGCCGTCGCGCATCTGGGAGAGAAGCTGGACGATGGCCGAGCGTACCGGCACAGCCGCGCCGCCGCGTTCTGATGCGTGATGGTCTGCAGGTTTTCCGATCACGGCACCGCTCCATTGGCGAGGGTTTCCATGATCGCCTTTTGCACGTGCAGGCGGTTTTCCGCTTCGGCCAGACCAATAAAGGCGGGCGAATCCACAACCGAGTCGGCAATCTTCACATTGCGCCGCATGGGCAGGCAGTGGCTGACGACCGCATTATCGGTCAGCGCCATCTTGGCGTCGTCAATCATGAAGCCTGCGCCCTTGGCGCGATAAGGCGCTTCACCGTCCCACTGGCCGAAGAAGGGCAGCGCGCCCCAGCTCTTGGCGTAGACCGCGTGTGCGCCGCTATAGGCGGCCTTCACGTCCGTGGTGACGGTCAGCGAGGTGCCGGCATCGCCGCAGAATTTCTCTGCTGCATCCATATAGCGCTGGTCGAGGCGGTAGACCTCGTCCGGGATCAGAAGGCGCACATTCATGCCGAACTTGGACGCGATCAGCAGGGCGGAATTGGCCACCGCCGTATTGAGCGGTTTGGGATGCGGCACCCAGGTGAGGAGAAACTCCTTGCCGCGCACATCGCCGATCGTGTCCTGCAGGGCCATCATATGGGCCAGCTCCTGACAGGGATGGACAATGGTTTCCATGTTGATGACGGGAACCGTGGCGTATTTCGCATAGGCCGTGATCAGCGGATCTTCGCGCTCGGCGGTCCAGTTCTCAAACTTCGGGAAGCAGCGGATCGCGATGAGATCAACGTAGGAGGAGAGCACGCGCGCCGCCTCCTTCACGTGCTCTTCGGCCGTGCCGTCCATGATGGCCCCGTCCTCGAACTCGACCGGCCAGGTGCCGCCGCGCGCATCAAGCACGATGGCATGGCCGCCCAGCTGGTGGGCGCCCAGATCAAACGAGGTGCGCGTGCGCAGGGACGGATTGAAGAAGACGAGCGCGATGGACTTGCCTTTGAGCGCATCACCTTGCGGGCTTTCCCGGTATCGGCGCGCACGGTCGATCAGGGCCTGAAGTTCTTGTCTCGACCAGTCAGCGGTAGACAGGAAATGCCGCATCGTTTCACGCGCCTCCCTTGGGCGTTGGAAAGCTCACGCGTTTAGCGCTCCTTGCTGCAATGCGCAAACGCGTGTGTGAGCGGGAATGAGCCGCCGCCCCTCGTCCTTCGAGACGTTCGCTATCGCTCACCCTCAGGATGAGGGGCGGGAAAGACCAGAATCCCTCATCCTGAGGAGCTTTCGGCAGAAAGCGTCTCGAAGGACGAGGGATGTGTGACAGCCATTTCCTCCACCGCGCTGTCCCCGCGCGCATCGGCGTCCAGCGCCGCGATCAGGGCTGGGTCACGATTATAGATATCGTGGATGAAGCGGGCATTGCCGAACCGGTCGGAGACGACGGTGAAATAGAGGATATGGACAGGGATGTGATTGCGCAGCCAGACGCGGCGCGTGCGTCCGCTGTCGAACGCCTCCTCCATCGCCTCGCGGGTCCAGCTCTCCTCGCCCTGCAGCACCCACCAGGCCAGCTCGCGTGGCTCGTCCACGCGCACACAGCCGGCCGATTCATTGCGCTGCACCTGATCGAACAGGGCGCGCTGGGGCGTATCGTGAATGTAGATATTGTGGATGTTGGGGAACATGAACTTCACCTCCCCCATCGAATTGCCGCGCCCGGGCACCTGAATGACGCGGTAGCGCCCATTGACCCAGTCGGCCTGCGACGGGCTGATCACGCCGCCCGTTGACTGGTCCACCAGCCGGTAGCCGGAGGCCAGCGCATAGCCCGGATTGGTCTGAAACCGCCGCAGCCACGGCGCACCAAGGCTGGTGGGCGTGTACCAGACCGGATTGATCTCGATGAAGGTCATGTCCTCGGAAAAGACCGGCGTGCGGTTATAGCCCCGCCCGATCATGGAGCGGTGGGTGCGCTCCACCTGCCCGCCCGACCACGCCTCCAGCCGGTAGTCGGCCAGATTGACCCGGATATGGCGCTCGCCCAGATCGCGCGGCACCCAGCGCCAGCGCTCCAGATTGGCGCGCACCTGATCGAGCCGGTGGCGCGGCGGCGTGTTCAGCTCGCGCATGGTGGACGGTCCGGCCACCCCGTCCGTGGCGAGGTTATGGCGTGCCTGAAAGCGGATCAGGGCCGTGCGCAATGTCTCGTCAAAGGGCGCTCCGGCCTCGCCCCTGACAGCCAGCAGACCCTCCTGGAAGAGGCGCGCACGCAAGGCATCCACACGCTCGCCGCTATCGCCCTGCGCCAGCCACGGCCCGTGCGCAATCGGTGTGTGGGCGCGCAGCAGGGCATGACGGCGGATCAGCTCGCGGCGCAGCGCCATATAGTCGGGATGTGACGGGCCAAGCCCCTCCAGCGTGTCAAACACCGTGTTCTCACGCAGGGCCGTTGCCAGCACCAGATCCAGATCGGGGACGCGCGCGGGGGCCGTCCAGTCAGGCTCCAGCTGGCGCGGATCAATGCGCCCTGCCGCCAGATCACGCGCCAGCGCCAGAAAGGCGTCGCTGGCAAGGGCGTCGCGTTCCGCTCCTGCCGGAAGCGACACGACCGCGCCGGGTGCGGGATAGTGGGCAGGGGTCAGCCCGTGCGTCCACACCTCGGCCAGCGCGTCGGCCAGATCGGCGGCATGCTCATCGCTCCACGCCTGACGCGCGTGTGCAGCACCAGCTACAACCAGCGCCAGCATCAAGACCGGCATTGTTATGAAAAGCGCGCGTGCGCTCATTCTGCCACCTCCCCACCGGCATGAGATTAACAAGGCGCAAGCGCGTTGAGAACGTGGATAATCGCCAAAACAAAACCCCGGATCGGATGATCCGGGGTTCTGCCTGTCACTTAAGACGGCATAACCAGCCTTATTCAGGCGCGCCGTCTTCCGGGCTTTCCTCAGTGGCCTCTTCCCAGGCCTCTTCGGCGTCCTCAGCCCATTCTTCGACCTGATCGGTCGTATCGTCCCAGGCTTCGCCAGCGGCGTCGGTCGTATCGTCCCACGCCTCTTCTACCGGGTTTTGCTCCTCGGTGCCCAATGCCTCGTCAATCGCCTCACCCGCTTCTTCTGCCGGACCCTGCTCCTCACAGGCGGCCAGAATCGCGCTTGCGGCGAAAGCAGCCAGAACCAACTTTTTCATCGTCATAATCTCCATCAATGACCTGTCCATCAGAGAGGCCGGCGGCGCGTTTCGTGCCCCGGTTATCAGCAGCCCCCACGGAATAACCGCGAAGGAAAGCCAACAGCTAATTGGCTTCCCGTCAAGCAATAACAGACCTCAAGGCACCAAAATTGCCGTTCGAACCGCTGACAATAAACGCACGGCTGCCCCATTTCGTTGCAGCCCATTTGCCGTAAACAGCATTCACAAACCTTACACGCCTGTCATGCAGGCATGGTGGACGGCGCGCGCGATGGCCCGTGCCAGACAATCGGCGGCCAGACTGCCCAGGCCAGCGATGCACAAGGGCTCCGGACCGGACAGCGCGATACGCCCTGTCGAGGCTACGAACACCACATCACCGTCAAACGGCGTGTGGACCGGGCGGATGGCGCGCGCCATGCCGTCCTGCGCCATGATGGCCATGCGCCGCGCCTGATCGGGTGTCAGCGCCGCGTCGGTCGCAATGATCGCCAGCGTGGTGTTGGTGCGCAGGCCAGGATTGAACTTCGCTTCGCCCCAGTCTTCCAGATCAGCGACCGGGCCGGACGCGCAGCCAAGCCCGCCAAACTCGCCATCACGCTCGAACGGTGCGGCCCAGTATTGCTGTGTGCCGGGTACGCGCACCGAGCCGAAACTGTTCACGCAGACAAGCGCCGCCACGGTGTGACCGTCGCGCGATCTTGCGCTGGCAGACCCGGTGCCGCCAGGAAGTGCCCCCGCCCGTGCGCCAAACCCGGCCCCTGCCCGGCCAAGCCGGACCGGGGCGCGAAGCGCGGCATTGTCCAGCGCGGCGCGGCCAAGGCGGGCATAGGGCGGGCTGTCGCCCCAGTCCTTGGCGCCGCCATTGGCCAGATCATAGAGAATCGCGGCCGGAACGATGGGCGAGGCAGGTACGCCCGGCTGGGGCATCAGCGCATAGCCGCGCCCCTGCGCGCCAAGGCTCGCGCACACCGCGTCCGCCGCGCCCAGCCCGTATACCGAGCCGCCCGACAGCACGATGGCGTCCACGCCCTCGACCAGCCCGCCGGGGCGCAGCACATCGCTCTCACGCGTACCCGGCCCGCCGCCGCGCACATCCACCGCCGCTATGGCAGGCGCGTCGAACAGGACCAGCGTGACGCCGGTGCGCACGGCCTTGTCCTCGGCCTGTCCGACGCTGAGGCCGGCAATATCGGTAAGGTCGTTGTGCATTACTCGTCTCGCTGTGTGGTGTGCCGGTCCTCGCTTCGCCCTTGCTTCACCGCATCATCGAACGCAAGGAATGCTGAAACGATCCGGCGATAGCTAGCGTGTGGCAAGCATCCATGCACACAGCTCTGGCTACCCGGCACCGGTCTGAGATCATGGCCGGGCCAGCTGAAGCGGTTCAGTTCAGCCAGAACTACCCAGTGTTCTGCGTCATCCAGGCCCGCGAGTTTGCACTCGGCAGGCGTTAGCTTGAGATGGGTGATGGCATCGGCCGCCAAAGGTGGGGTGTGCGTAATCGGCAGAGCCGATACCCGTCTTGTCTCCGCGCCGGGTGTCTGAACCACCAGAATGATGGCACACGGCCTGTCCTTGCTGCCTTCAATAGCGCCCTGCTGTGCCTCGTGACTCCAGAGAAAGCTGTAGCGGATGACAAGACCCGCTTCAGGTTCGGGAATGAGCACGCCCGATTACCTGTCTGTTCTGGCCAGTTGCTCGTGCAGTGCGTCCACCAGATCATCAGGCACCTCGCCTGCCCGGATGACTTCACGCTGCTCGCGCTTGAGCCTTTCGTAAAGCTGAAGCTCACGCGGCGACAGGAAGCCGCCCACCAGCCGGTTATGGCTGATGACACGCACTACGCCGTGCTCGCGCACATCCTCTTTCACCCGGCCAAACTGGCGGGAGAACTCGGTAGCACTCATTGTCAGCGGGTCAGCCATGTCTTAAATCCCGAAATTACGTATTTTTCAAATTATACGAGAATTCCACAATTTACAATCCTGGCAAAGAAAAACCCCCGCAAGGCGGACCTTGCGGGGGCAGAACCCTCAACAGAGGGGAGGAAGGCTTACCAGTTCACGCGGAGGCGGCCATAGACATAGCGGCCGTTAAAGCCCGCCGGCGAGAAGCTGGAGAAGGGCAGGATGCCGTTGAAGTCCAGGCCCGCCGGAACATTGTCCGGATAGCTGTCAAAGACATTGTTGGCACCAAGCGCGAAGTTTACCCGCTCGGTGATGTCGATATTGCCCTCCAGGTCGATGACCCATTGTTCGGACAGTTTCACATCGCTGGCCGGTGCCGTACCGGGCGACAGCGTTTCACCAAAGCGCGTGGCGCGGACAAAGCCGCCCAGACGGTCACGCGACCAGTCGAGGCCGAGGATGAACTTGTCGCGCGGCGTGCCTTCTTCCAGACGCAAGGTTGCCTGACGGCCAAAGATTGTCGGCGGCGGGGTCAGCGAGGACAGGACGCCGGTAGACTGGATATTGCTCAGCTCGACCGTGTTGTAGTTATAGCCGAACGTCGCATTGAACTCGCCGATATTATCGACCGACCAGCCATAGCTGGCCACGATGTCGACACCCTCGGTCGTGCTGTCCGCCGCGTTCAGGAAGAAGCGGGCAGAGGTGACGCCGGCCGGCAGAATGGCCTGCACCTCTGGCGAGTTCAGGTTCTCCGACAGGAGGATGCGGTCATCAATTTCGATACGGTAGGCATCGATGGTGAGCGCAAACCCGCCGGTGGCGAACACAGCGCCCAGCGAGTAGTTCACACTGGTCTCCGCCTCCAGCGGCGTCGCGCCCAGAGCAATGGCAACGGGGCTGGAGACCGGGAAGGTGCCGGTTTCAAACGGCACGCCGCCGGTGAACACCGTCGCGGTCGAGGTGAAGAAGGACTGGTGCAGAGACGGTGCGCGGAAGCCGGTGCTGACCGAACCGCGAAGCGCCAGCGCATCGGTGAGTTCGAAACGGGCGGCGAGACGGCCATTCAGCGTGTCACCGAAATCGGAATAGTTCTCGTAACGGCCCGCGACCGAGACGGTCAGACGGTCGGTGAGATCCGCTTCCAGATCGATATAGGCACTGAAGGACTGGCGGCTGGCATCCACCTCATTGCTGGGCTGGAAGCCGGGGAAGACCTGGCTGCCCGGCGCCCCGGGGAAAGCGCCCTGGATGTAGGAGCCCGGCTCGCCTGCGCCAATCTCGAAGTTCTCAAAGCGTGCTTCGAGGCCGAGACCGACATTGAGCGGGCTGGCGAAGGCATCCACCGCATACTGGCGCACAAGGTCGAAATTGGCGACGGCCTGGCTGTAGGCCAGCTGACCGGCATAGAATTCGGTCGGGCTGGCAGCGCCCAGCGTCGTGTTCAGCGTGTTTCTGATCGTGTAGTCGATCTGGTTGCGGCCATAGACCAGGCTGGCATCAGCCGACCATTCGCCCAGCTCGGCGCGTAGGCCGCCGCCGACCGAGTAGTCCTCCACTTCCGGCGCGATCAGCGGCAGGAAGCCGTCCGGATAGATGGCCAGTACGTTGCGGGGATCCAGCGCACGGCGGTAGAAGCCGGCCGAGTCCGCCTCGCGGTTCTGATAGCTGGCAAAGCCGTAAAGCTCGTTGCCATTGGCAAAGGGAATACCGGCATTGGCCAGAAGGGTGATGTCACGCGCATTCGGGTTGCCAAAGCGGTGATTGAGGCGGTCAAAGCCCGCTTCGCGCGGATCGCCCGCCGGCTCGTATTGCTGACGCGGATCCGGGCCGGAGCGATTGGTGGAGCTGCGGTCACGGAACTCACCTGAAATCGTCAGGAAGCCATCCGCGCCGAGCGGCAGACCCGCCCAGGCGGCGGCGGTGAAGGTTTCGCCGTCACGCTCGTCACGGTCGCCGCTGAGCAGGGGCACGGTCGTCACGTTCTGGCCATAGGTGAAGGTGGCACCTCCGCCTTCACGCGCCTCGCGCAGGCGCACATTGATGACGCCGGCAATGGCATCGGACCCGTACTGGGCGGCCGCGCCGTCGCGCAGCACTTCCACCGCGCCAATGGCGCTGGTCGGGATGGTGTTGAGGTCAACCGCAGCCGAACCCCGGCCCACCGACCCGTTCAGATTGATCAGCGCGCTGACATGGCGGCGCTTGCCATTGACGAGGGTCAGCGTCTGGTCCGGACCAAGCCCGCGCAGGGTCGCCGGACGGACACTGTCGGTACCGTCGGTCAGCGAGGGCTGGGGGAAGGAGAAGGACGGCACGGCATAATTCAGCGCGACATTGAGCTCGGTCGAGCCATTGGCTTCCAGCTGTGCGTTGGAAATGACGTCGACGGGCGCAAGGGTCTGCAGGGCGGTGCGCCCTTCTGAGCGCGTGCCGGTAACGACGATGATGTCATCGGTCGTGGCGGCGGGTTGCTGGGCGATGCCGGCACTGGTGGCAACCAGTGCGATGGCGGTGCTGGTAAGGAGCGTTCTCATGTATCCAATCCCCTGAGTGGTGAAGGTGCAAAATTGCGGTGTGAAGGCGGCGCTGCGATGCAGCATTCGGGTAGTAAATCCGTCTGGTTTGTCCGGACATTGTGTCGCGAGCCGTCGATTTCCAGTGTTGGCGGCAGAGATTTATGACAGTCCGGTGACGA
The DNA here is from genome assembly GCF_050485565.1 of Glycocaulis sp. Classification (GTDB taxonomy): domain Bacteria; phylum Pseudomonadota; class Alphaproteobacteria; order Caulobacterales; family Maricaulaceae; genus Glycocaulis. Next base: position 96,961 of record NZ_JBJHBQ010000001.1, read on the forward strand.
TAGTGCCCTTTGCGCAACACCGGCGGCGCACCGAACTGATCGGGAGCGACGCCGAAAGAATATCTATCGTCATGGTTTCGGGCCTTTCGCCCGCCCCAGGCAAAGGGCGGCTTTCAATCGACAAGCAGCGCTTGAAGTTGTAGAGACGAAGCGGAATATCAATGCTTCGGGCAATCGAGCAGGCCTAATGATGCCTTTAGAAAATCTCACCGAGCGCGAAACCGCGATTCTGCCCGGTCCGGGGCTGTTGCCGCTCAATGCCTTGCGCGCGTTCGAGGCGGCGGCGCGGCGCGGCAGTCTTGCTGCGGCTGCGAGAGAGCTGGGCGTAACGCCGGGCGCGGTATCCCAGCAGATCCGGCTTCTGGAAGACGTGCTGAAGACCCGCCTGCTGGAGCGCACCGGCCAGGGTGTGCTGCTGACCGTGGAGGCCGCCGACGCCGCGCCGTATCTGCACGAGGCGTTTGCCAGCCTCGCCGAGGCCAGCGCGCGGCTTCGCTCTGCGGGTGCTGCGCCTGCGCGGGTGCGCCTTGGGGTTCCCGGTGCCTTTGCCGCCGCCTGGCTGGCCCCGCGCCTTGCTCAGGCTGGACGCAATGATGTCAGCCTGATCAGCGATCCCGGCACGGACGATCTGGACCGTTTCCGGCTGGATATCGAGATTCGCTTCGGGGACGGGCAATGGCCGGGCTATGCGGTGCGGCCTCTGCTGTCCGACAGCCTGATGCCGGCCGTCGCGCCCGACCTGCTGGAGCAATGCGATGGCGACTGGCGCAAGGCCGTGCTGTCCCTGCCCCTTATCCACGATACCACCCCGGCGCGTGACCCCGCCCAGCCTGACTGGCAGGTCTGGCTGGCGCGCCGCGGGCTGAACCGGGCGGACATCGCACAAGGCGATCATGTCAGCGCGCCCGACCACGCGGTGCGGGCAGCGGTATCGGGGCGCGGCGTGGCACTGGTGCGCGCCTCGCTGGCCGAAAACGCCGTGGCAGAGGGACGCCTCATCACCCTCATTGCCGACGGGGTGACGCCGCTCTCCTGGCGCTATCATCTATTGTCTCCGGAGGGACGCCCCTTAAGCCGTGGGGCGCGCTCGCTCGCCAGCTTCCTGACCGAAGAGGCAAGGCCCTTTGAAACAGCGGGGGTCTAGCCAGACCGCCTCCGGCACCACAATTTGATATCCATACCCTTCGACAAGAGAGACCCTCCATGCATCTGACCCGCCTCCTCCTTACCGCCGCCCTGCCCGTTGCCCTGATTGCCTGCACAGGCGAGGACAGCGCGCCGCGAGGTGCCTCCGGCCCGGTGGCAGGCAGCGAGGAAGCGATGGTGTCCGCCGCCCATCCGCTGGCGGTGGAAGCCGGTCTGGACGTCCTGCGCCAGGGCGGCGATGCGGTCGATGCCGCCATTGCCGTGCAGATGGTGCTGGGTCTGGTCGAGCCGCAAAGCTCCGGCATTGCGGGCGGGGCCTTCATGGTGCGCTATGACGCGCAGACAGGCGCTGTGACGGTCTATGACGGGCGCGAGACCGCTCCGGCAGCGGTGAGCGAAGACTACTGGCTGGACGAAAACGGCGAGCCTCTGGCCTATCTTGATGCCTGGCAGAGCGGCCAGTCCACCGGCGCGCCCGGCGCGGTGGCCATGCTGGCCATGGCCCATGAGGAGCATGGCCGTCTGGACTGGTCAGCCGGTTTCGAAGCTGGCATTGAACTCGCCGAAGAAGGTTTTCCGCTGTCAGGGCGCACCTCTTCCATGGCGGCGCGCGTGGCGCAGATTTCCCAGTTGTCGCGGCAGGAACCGGCCCGCTCCTATTTCTACGATGAGGATGGAAACGCCCACCCTGAGGGCTTCATCCGTACCAATCCGGCCTATGCGGAAACCCTGCGGGCCGTCGCGGCTGACTGGCGCAATTTCTACACCGGCGAGATCGCGCAAGACATCATCGCCACCGCATCGCGTGATCCGCGCGGCGGGCTGCTGACGCTGGAGGACCTTGAAGGATATGAGCCGATCCGGCGCGAGGCCCTGTGTGTGCCCTACCGCATCTACCAAGTGTGCTCGGCCCCGCCGCCCTCATCGGGCGCGGTGGCGGTCGGTGCCATCCTGACCCTGCTGGAAGGGTTCGAGATGAGCGCGTTCGGCCCGGACACGGTCGAGGGCTGGCATCTCTTCATCGAGGCCAGCCGCCTGGCCTATGCCGATCGGGACCAGTATGTCGGCGATCCGGCCTTTGCCGATGTGCCGGTAGAGGGCCTGCTGGACCATACATACCTCACCGAGCGCCGCCGCCTGATCTCCATCGATGCAGCGATCCCGGCAATTAGTCACGGTACGCCGCCCGGCGCGCCGGAGGTCATAGCCGATACGACGCCGGACAGCCCCGGCACCACGCACTATTCCATCCGCGACACGTTCGGCAATGTCGTCTCGATGACCACCACGGTGGAGTCCATTTTCGGCAATAACCGGATGACGCAAGGCGGATTCCTGCTCAACAATCAGCTGACCGATTTTGCCTTCGTGCCGCGCGATGCAGACGGGCGCACCCACCCGAACGCGCCCACGGGCGGCAAGCGTCCACGCTCGTCCATGTCGCCTACAATCGTGCTGGATGCGGAGGGCGATTTCCTGATCGCCACCGGCTCACCGGGCGGCAATTCCATCGTCGCCTACACGGCCAAGACGCTGGTTGCGATGCTGGACTGGGGGATGACACCGCAGGAGGCGGCAGCCCTTCCCAATGTTGTGGCGCGCGGCGATGTGGTCAGCATTGAGAGCGGCTTTGATGCGCAGCTGCTGGAGGGCTTGCGCGCGCTCGGCCACCAGATACGCGGCGAGCAGGGCGAAAACTCCGGCATCCACATCATCCGCAGGGGCGACGACGGCACGCTGGAAGGCGGGGCAGATCCGCGCCGGGACGGCGTGGCCGGACGGCCTTAGGGGGAAGCCCCATCTTGAACTCCCGGCCAGCAACCTACCCGCGTTTCCCCGACGCACGTCGGGGTCCAGTCTCTTTTTGATGCTCCGCGCATCCGCGCGTCGCTGCGGGCAATCCCCGATCAAGCCGGGGACAGGCAGTGCCCGGCGGCCGGTCGGCCTTGCAGGCCGCGACTTTCCGCGGAACATCGCAACGCGGCCTGCCCCCGGCTACGACCGGGGGATGCGTTGCGGAACCAAGAAGAAGCTCCCTACCCCGCCACCACGCTTACAAAAGCCGGATCCAGGGAGAGAGACACCGCATCACCGGCATGTGCCGGGTGGCTGACCGGCGCGCGGGCGGTCACGCGTTCGCCAGTTGCCAGCGCGATCAGGAGCACGACCACAGGGCCGGCGGGGCGGCGCGCGAGGATATGGCCCTGAGGCCCGCGCCCACTGCCCGCACCGACCAGAATGCCTTCCGGGCGCACCAGCACGGTGACCGCACTGCCCTCAGGTTGAGGCGCGGCGGCCGCGCCCAGCGGGGTTGCCGCCTTGCCGCCCTCAACCCTGCTGGCAAAGGCTTCCGCATCGCCCAGCATGCGCGCCGCGCTTTCGCTGGCCGGAGCCAGATAGAGCGCATCGGGCGTGCCGGACTGGATAATGATGCCCCGCTCCATCAGCGCGATCTCGTCGGCACTGGCCAGCGCATCTTCGGCGTCGTGCGTGATGATGAGCGAGGCCGTGCCGGAGCGGCGCAGCACGTCCAGCGTCATCGCTGAAAGGTCCGCGCGCAGCCGCCGGTCCAGCCCGCTGAACGGCTCGTCCAGCAACATGACAGACGGTTCGGGCGCGAGCGCGCGTGCCAGCGCGACGCGTTGCTGCTCACCGCCTGAAAGCTCGTGCGGATAGGCGCGCGCGCGGTGGGTCAGCTCCACTGCGGCCAGGCTGTCGATAACGCGCTGGCGGCGTTCATCGCCGGTCAGATGGCGCAGGCCGAAAGCCACATTCTGAATGGCGGTGAGATGCGGAAACAGGGCGTAATCCTGAAACACCACGCCGCAGCGCCGCCGCTCCGGTGCCAGATGCACGCCCGGCCCGCTCCACACATTGCCGTCAGAGCGTATCTCGCCCGCATGCAGGCGCTCCAGCCCGGCAATCGCCCTGAGAAGCGTGGACTTGCCCGCGCCCGACGGTCCCAGCAGCGCTGTTACCTGACCGGCACGCAGAGACAGATCGGCCCCGCGCACGGCAACACCGTCCGCGCCGCCAAGGCGCACCTCGGCGCGGGTGATGGTCACGCGCGGTGTATGGTCCGCCATCATGTTCATTCGGCCAGCCCCGGTATCGCTTCGGAGGGTGGCACGGCATCGCGCGCGCGCTCGGTTGCCGTGATGCGCCGGGCAATCCAGATCATCGCCGGCAACGCCGCCACGACCAGCAGCACGGCTGGCAGGGCCGCTTCGCCCAGCCTTTCATCGGCTGCATAATTGTGCGCGGTCACGGCCAGCGTGTTCATGTTGAAGGGCCTTAAGATCATCGTCGCGGGAAGCTCTTTGAGAACCTCCACAAATACAAGCAGGCCCGCCAGCGCGACACCCGATGAGACCAGCGGCCAATGGACGCGCCGGGCGAGCTCCAGCGGTCTTGCCCCCAGCGAGCGCGCCGCTGCATCCAGCGACGGCGTGACGCGTGACAGCGCGCTTTCGCTGGGGCCGATGGCAGCCGCGATGAAACGCGCCTGATAGGCAAAGATCAGCGCCAGCGCGCTGCCCGTCAGCACCAGCGGGAAGGGCGAGCCGGTGAGGATACGCCAGCTGGTATCCAGCCAGCCCTGCAGCGTGCCGAAGATGATGAGCACGCCCAGCGCCGCCACCGCGCCGGGTACGCCGTATCCCATTGCGGCGATGCGCGCAGAGGCCCTTCCGGCAAGCTTTCGGGTACGGATGGCATAGGCAAGGCCCAGCCCGATACCGGCCGCCAGAAGCCCCGATACGCCCGCCAGCACCAGCGAGTTTACCGCCGCATCCATCAGCCCGGCGGCGGCCGGCGTATAGGCCGCCCGCCAGCCCAGCCTTGCCGCCGGGATGACGAGACCCATCAGCACGGGCAGCAGGCAGGCAAAGGCCGCCAGCATTCCGGCGAGCGGGGAGAGGCTCTGACGGCGAAACGCGCGCACATGGCCCGACGCGGCTGTCTGCCGGGCGCGGCGGCGCAAGGCCCGCTCGGCCATGAAGATGAGGAAGGTGATCGAGACCAGCAGCATGGCAAGACGCGCCGCATCGGGGATGGAGCCTTCGCCCGCCCAGGCGCGCATCAGCGCCACGGTGAGGGTCGGCGCGCCCAAATGACTGACCGTGCCATAGTCTGCCAGCGCCTCCATCACGACCAGCGCCAGACCCGCGGCGATGGCCGGGCGCACCATGGGCAGGGCGGTGCGGGCAAAGGCGGCAAAGGGCGAACAGCCGAGCGTGCGGGCCGCGTCATAGGCATCGGCGGACTGGGCCGAGAAGCTCTCGCGCGCCAGCAGATAGACATAAGGGTAGAAGACGAGGCCAAAGATCGCGCCCGCGCCCAGCGGCCCGTGCACGGCCGGCACCAGCCCGCCCAGCGGGCCTGCGCCTTGCGTCAGATCATACCAGCCATAGGCCGCCGCATAGGCCGGCATGGCCAGCGGCAGGGCCAGCATCCACTGGAAGAGATTGCGGCCCGGAAACACATAGCGCGTGACCAGCCAGGCCGTGCCTGTGCCGATAACACCGGCGAGCGTGGCCGCCGTCAGACCGACAATCGCGGTATTGATGAGAAATTCTGCCAGACGCGTATTGGCGATGTGGATCAGATAATCGCTCCACGGACCGGACACGCCCAGCCACACCACGGCCAGCAAAGGCGCAGCGCACAAAAGGCCCGCAAAAGCAGCGAGCCAGACAGGATGCAATCCTGTCCGGCCCGTCAGCGTGCGGCGGAGTGTGGCAGTATCGGTTATGGCCATCCCACCCGGTCAAAAATGCGCTGGGCTTCCGCGCCGTTTTCGCCCAGCGCGTTGACGTTCAGATCACGCGCCTCGAAACCGGCAAACCCCTCAAGAACGGTGTTGTCATAGCTGACAGACGGGTCGGCGGGAAACTCGTTGGTAAGCTCGGCAAAGGCGCGCTGGGCCCGCTCTGACAGAAGGAAGGCCAGAAGCGCGCGCGCCGCTTGCGGATTGGGCGCATTGGCGGCAAGGCCCGCGCCGGAGATATTTACGTAGGTGCCGCCACGGCCCTGATCGGGGAAGACGATGCCGACAGCCTCGCCCACCGCGCGGTCTGCACTGTCAGAGGCGTTCAGCAAACGGCCAAGATAGTAATGATTGACGATGGCAACATCGCATTCGCCAGCAGCCACGGCGCGGATCTGGTCGGTGTCACCGCCTTGCGGGGCGCGGGCGAGATTCTGCGCGATGCCGCGCGCGAAGGCTTCGGCGGCCTCTGCGCCATCTTCGGCGATCATGCCTGCGACCAGTGACTGGTTATAGACATTGGAGGAAGAGCGCACGCACACCCGGCCTTCAAACTCCGGGCTTGCGAGGTCTGCATAATTTTGCACCTCGGACGGGTCCACGCGGTCCTGTGCATAGACGATGACGCGGGCGCGGGTTGCGAAGCCGAACCAGAGATTACCGGGATGCACCAGAGCATCGGGTACCCGGTCCAGCATGCCGCCCAGATCGTCTGCGGGCTGGAACAGACCCGCCTGCTCGGCCCGGTGCAGACGCCCGGCATCCACCGTGATGATGACATCGGCCTGCGAACGCTCGCCATCAGCGCGCACACGCTCGATCAGCAGATCACCGCTTGCCTCGACCAGATTGATGCGGATGCCGGTCTCCTCGGTGAAGGCACGGAACACCTCCTGATCGGACGCGTAATGGCGCGCGGAGAACACGTTGACGACGCTGTCCTGTTCGGGCTGGCCGCAGGCGGCAAGGCCAAGCGTTGCAATGACGGCACCGACAAGGCCGTAGCGGAGGCGTTCTGACATGACATTCCTCTTCCATCTGGGGCCGCCGGACCCGGACATCACACGATGCCGGGCCAGCGGTATCGATGCGTCATGCCAGTTTTGCGAACGCTTCGCAAGAGCAAGTCTGAATTAACTGGTACCCGATGCAGCCGCCAGCGAAGCGTGAGCGTTTCCCAAGGGGAAAGACAACATTTCCATGACGGCGATATCGAAAATCGGCGCGCCAATGGTCACTTTAAAGTGATCCGTATTTGATGGCGCAGCCTTGGCCTTGGCGCACGCGCAAACCGGCATCGACTGCCCTTGCAGGCACTGGCCTGCGGGCAGTCGAAAATCCGGTATTACACAGATTTAATGAGGAAATCTGGTGGGCGATACTAGGATCGAACTAGTGACCCCTTCGGTGTGAACGAAGTGCTCTACCGCTGAGCTAATCGCCCGGAGGGAGCGGCGTATAGAGGTAAAACACGCATGTGGTCAAGCACTGGATCGCTCAATGAACCGGAATTCGCTGCACGCATTCACTGGTTGGATAACAAATTCGCGAGAACCCCTCTCGTCATACTTCCGTCAAGAAGGCAAAGCATCTATATGGCTCATACCGCCGGGCGCACGACGCGGCCCCGGTATGACACCCGACAGTCACCTAAGCCGGTGCGCTTCAAGGCCCTGAGCGCGTCCGAAGGAGAATAGAGACATGGCCAGCAATGACCTTTGCACGCCTGAAGGCGCACGCCGCCTGAAAGAACGTATCGAAGCCTACTGGAAAGAGCGCGGTTACGACGTGACCGTTGACCTCGTGGATGCCGGCTTCATGCCCGCCATGCGGTCTGCCCGCACCGATGTGCGCTCCAACCTCGTGAACGGCATGCCGCGCCCGGCCAATGACCGCAGCGAGAATCGCCGCAGCGCCTAAGCCCTCTCGCGCGCTACCGGCCCGCAGCCAGTTCTGCGAGGATAGCCGGCAGATCGCCGTAGGAATCGAAAAGCCGGTCAGCACCCAGCGTGCTGACCGGCTTTTCGCTATATCCCCCTGAAAACAGCACACAGGCCGTGCCAGCACCGCGCGCCGCCAGCGCATCAGGCTCGGAATCGCCCACCAGCGCGATGAAGCGCCGGACATCACCCTCACCGGCGGCGGCCAGAAGGTGGGACGGGTCCGGCTTCTTTGCCGGCGCGTCCTCCGGCCCGGTAATGCGCTCAAACCGCTCAGTCAGGTTCAACGCGTCCATCAGCTGGCGCGCCAGCGCGGACGGCTTGTTGGTGCATACGCTAAGCCGCGCGCCGGATGCGCTGAGCACGTCGAGTGCCGTCTCCACGCCTTCGAAGGGGCGGCTGTGCGCGGCGATGTCTGCCCCGTAGGTCATCAGGAAGTGCGACAGGGCCGATTCGGCCATGTCCGGCTCCAGCACGGCCCCGGCCCGCTCGAACGCCCGGACGATCAGCGCGCGCGCGCCGCGCCCGACCATGGCGCGCACATCACTGACAGGCACCGGATCAAGACCGAAGGGCGCAATCGATTCATTCAGCGCCCGCACCAGATCAGGCGCGGTATCCACCAGCGTGCCATCGAGATCGAACGCAATGGACGCGCCACGCAGAGCCTCGAAATGCGTCATGGCCAGTCTTCCCCTTCGCAAGTATGCGCCGGATGGGATAGAGCGTATTTTGTTCAACTGGGAGCGGTTTGATGGTGAGTATTTTTTGTGCTGGCGAGGAGAAGACCGCAGCATGATGTGACCATCATGCGAGGATTTCGACAAAGCCGGAACAAAAAAGACCACCAAGCCGGAGAAAGGCTGTCCCTTGTTTGAGAAAAGCAAACCGCAACCGTTTCAGCTGGGTATTTCTTGCCCCGGACGGCGTTGCGCAAGGCTCTCGGTATTCACACCGCATCGCTTCACGCGCCTTGCCGGACCATGAAATACCGGCGCTCAAACGATTCCATTTGAACGAAATACGCTCTATAGCGCGGGCGGGCCTGTGATAACAGCGCCCGGCGGCAGGCAGGATAAAGGACCGTTCCATGGCGAAGGCGCGCGCAGTCATCATTCTGGCAGCTGGCCATGGCACGCGCATGAAATCAGACCTGCCCAAGCCGCTCCATGCCGTCGGCGGGCGCTCCATGCTGGACTGGAGCCTGGCGCTGGCAAACGAGTGCGGCGCGGAGCAGCAGGTGGTGATCTGGGGCGCGCACGGGCCGCAGGTGAAGGCGCGCGCAGAGGCCGCTGGCGCCCTCACCGCCCTACAGGACCCGCCCATGGGTACCGGCCATGCCGTGCTGTGCGGCAGAGATGCGCTGGCCGGTTTTGACGGTGATGTAGCCGTGCTGTTCGCTGACACGCCCCTCATCCGCGCAGAAACACTTCAGGCGGTCTTTGCTGCGCTTGATTCCGGCGCACAAATCGCCGTTCTGGGCTTTGAGCCGGAAAATCCCACCGGCTATGGCCGCCTGATCGAAAACGCGTCCGGCGCGCTCACCGCCATTGTCGAGGAGAAGGAAGCCAGCGCCGAGCAAAAGCGTGTGCGCCTGTGCAATTCCGGCGTGATGGCTGCGCCCGCCCCGCTCCTGTTTGATCTGCTCTCGAACGTCACCAACGAGAATGCCAAGGGCGAATACTATCTGACCGACATAGTGGCGCTGGGCGTCGCTGCCGGGCACACCGCCCGCGCCGTGCGGGCGGAGGCAGACGAGGTGCTGGGCGTCAATTCGCGCGCAGGCCTGGCCGAAGCCGAAGCGGCTTTTCAGGCGCGCGCGCGTGCTGCCGCGATGGAAGCGGGTGTCACGCTGATCGCGCCAGAGACCGTCTTTTTCAGCCATGACACGCACATCGCGAATGATGTGATCGTGGAGCCGAACGTGGTCTTCGGCCCCGGCGTGCGTATCGAAACCGGCGCGGTGATCCATGCGTTCAGCCATCTGGAAGGCGCGAGCGTTGGCGAAAACACGTCGGTTGGCCCCTATGCCCGCCTGCGCCCCGGCGCGGTGCTGGAAACGGGCGCGAAAATCGGCAATTTCGTCGAGGTGAAAAACGCGGTCCTGCACACCGGGGCGAAGGCCAATCATTTGTCCTATATTGGAGATGCGGATATAGGCGCGAAGGCCAATATCGGCGCTGGCACCATCACCTGCAATTATGACGGCTTCTTCAAGCACCGCACGATTGTGGGCGATGGCGCGTTCATCGGCTCCAACTCCTCGCTGGTTGCACCTGTCACCATCGGCAAGGGGGCCTTTACAGGCTCAGGCAGCGTCATCACATCAGACGTACCCGATGATGCGCTGGCCGTGTCGCGTGCCAGGCAGGAGAACAAGCCCGGCTGGGCGGCGCGCTTCCGCCAGATGATGCAGGCCCGCAAAGACAAGAAAAAAGCCCATTAGACCGGGAAACCGGCCCCCACACGCGAAAGGACCTCCCCCATGAGTGATTACAAGTCCCGCCTGAAAGATTCCGGCCTGTGGCGCACCGATTCCTTCATCAATGGCGAGTGGGTGAAGGGCGATAGCCGGTTTGACGTCAACAATCCGGCCAACCGGGAAAAAGTCGCTGATGTGGCAAGCGTCGGGGCAGAGGGTGCCAAGCGCGCGGTGAAGGCCGCTGCGGCGGCAAACCTCGCCTGGCGGCGCACCTCGGCGTTCGAGCGCTCGCGCATCGTCAATCGCTGGTATGAGCTCATCATGGAGCATCAGGATGATCTGGGGATCATTCTGGCCGCCGAGATGGGCAAGCCGCTCAAAGAGGCCAAGGGCGAGGTTGCCTATGGCGCAGGCTTCGTCCAGTGGGCCGCAGAGGAAGCGCGGCGCGTGCATGGCGAGACCCTGCCCGTGCCGACGCCCGGCGCGCGCGGCTGGACCATCCGCCAACCGGTGGGCGTGGTCTCCTGCATCACGCCGTGGAACTTCCCCTCTGCCATGATTACCCGCAAGTGCGGTCCCGCGCTGGCGGTGGGCTGCCCCATCGTCATCAAGCCTGCGTCTGAAACGCCGCTTTCCGCGCTGGCGCTGGCCGAGCTGGCAGACCGTGCAGGCTTCCCCAAGGGCGTGTTCAACATCGTCACCGGCGAAGCGCGCGAAATCGGCCCGGTCCTGACCGGATCGGAAGACGTGGCAATGATCGCCTTTACCGGCTCCACACCGGTGGGCGCGCTGCTGATGGAGCAGGCAGCGAAAACCATCAAGCGCGTCGCGCTGGAGCTGGGCGGCAATGCGCCCTTCATCATCATGGATGATGCCGATCTTGAAAAAGCCGCTGACGGGCTCGTTCAGGGCAAGTTCCGCGCGGCTGGCCAGACCTGTGTATCGCCCAACCGCGTTTTCGTGCAGGAAGGCGTAATGGATAAGCTGACCGAGCTTCTAAAGACGCGCGTATCCAAGCTGAAACTGGGCGATCCGTTCGCTGACGGCACCGATGTCGGCCCGCTCATCCATGAGGAGGCCGTCAGCCGCGTGGCCGAGCTGGTCGACAATGCCGTTTCCAAGGGCGCCAAAGTGCTCGCGGGCGGCAAATCGCGCGTGGATGATATGGGCGGGGCGTATTTCGAGCCGACCCTCATCACCGGCGCGGACCACTCCACCAGCCTTGCCTGTAACGAGATTTTTGGCCCCGTCGCCGCGCTCTACCCGTTCAAGGACGAGGCAGAGGTGATCAGGCTGGCCAATGACACGCCCTATGGCCTCGCCGCCTATCTCTATACGCGCGATGCCGGGCGCATTCACCGCATCACCGAGGGCATTGATTTTGGCATGGTCGGCGTCAACGCGCCCATGGTCGGCTCGCCCGCCACACCCTTTGGCGGCATGAAGCAGTCCGGCATTGGCCGTGAGGGCGGCAAATGGGCGGCTGAAGAGTTCACCGAGCTGAAATTCGTCCTCCTGGGCGGGGTCGATCAGTGAGCGCGCAGAGCCAGAAGGCCAGAGCCGCTGAAGCGGCGCTGGAGTATATCGAGGACGGCATGATTGTCGGCCTTGGTTCGGGCTCCACCGCCGCCCTTTTCGTCAAGGCGCTGGGACGGCGCTGCGTGGCGGGCGATCTCACCATCAAGGGCATCCCCACCTCGCGCGAGACCGAACAGATCGCGCGTGAGGCGGGTGTCCCCCTCATCCCGATCGAGCAGGCCGACCGCATCGATGTGGCGGTTGACGGCGCAGACGAGGTTGATGGCGGCTTCCGCCTCATCAAGGGCGGGGGCGGCTGCCTCCTGCGCGAGAAGATCATCGCCGATGCGGCCGATTACATGATCGTGCTGATTGATGAGACCAAGCTGGTGGAGACGCTGGGCGCCTTCCCCCTGCCGGTCGAGATCGATCCGTTCGGCTGGACGATCACCGCCAAGAAAGTGTTCGACGCGCTGCGCCGCGCGGGCGTGGAGCGCCCTCTGGTCGATATCCGCCGTCAGGGCGACCGCAGCGAGCCCTTCATCACCGACGGCGGCAACTACATTCTCGATTGCGCCTGCGGGGCCATTGAAGACGCCTACAGCGTGGACGCCGAGCTGCTGGCCATTCCCGGCGTGGTCGATCACGGCCTCTTCATCGATCAGGCCCGCGTCGTAATCGTCGGCGAGGATGACGATGTGAAGGTGATGGAGCTTTAGGGCCCACCTGCTGACACCGATTGTAAGCCTCGCGGGTCTATCGCCCGCGCGAACGCTCTACTAGGCTATGTCCGGTTCAATGATTGCCGGAAAGGCCCTGCCCATGCGCGCGCTGCTTACCTCGCTTATCATCGTTATCGCCCTGCCGTTTGCAGGCCTCGCCGACGACCGCTCCGAACGGATTGATGCGGCGCGCGACTTCGCCCATGCCAGCGGCATGTGGCAGTCGATCCTCTACAATATGCCAGATGTTGGCGCGGCTGTGGTGGAGAGCATACGCGAGATGCGGCCAGAACTTCGCGACGATCAGGCCCGCGATATCGCCTCGCTGCTCAATGCCCGCTATGAGACAGAGCAACCGGCCTTTCTTGATACGGTGTCAGGCGTGCTTGCCAACCACCTTTCCACCGCCGACCTGCGCGAGCTGGCCGCCTATTACCGCTCTGAGGCCGGACAGGTTCAGGCCCGCGCCATTGCCCGCGGCAGCGAAATGACCGACGCGGACATGGCCGCGCTGATCTTGGCGCTCCCGCCCGAAGCGCAGGCCGAGGTAGCGCGTTTCGGCAGTAGCCAGGCGGCCCGTAACTGGCTGTCCGTCCAGCCGCGCTTCATCGGCGACATTGAACGCGCGTCCGAAAGCTTTGGTGAAAACCTGGTCTCCAGCTCGGTAGCGGAGATACAGGCGATTCTGGCGCGCTAGGGCTTTTCCCTCGTCCTTCGAGACGTTCGCTTCGCTCACCCTCAGCATGAGGGGAAAAGCGCGCGCCTAATCCCGCAAAAGCGCGTTGATGCCTGTCTTGGAGCGGGTCTGCGCGTCCACACGCTTGACGATCACGGCGCAGGCAAGCGACGGCCCGCCCTTGGGATCGGGCAGCGTACCCGGCACAACGACCGCATAGGAGGGAATTTCCCCGCGCGTCACCTCGCCGGTCGCCCGGTCCACGATCTTGGTCGATGCGCCCAGGAACACGCCCATGGAGATGACCGCGCCCTCGCGCACGATCACGCCTTCCGCGACTTCAGAGCGCGCGCCGATAAACACATTGTCCTCGATGATGACGGGTGCGGCCTGCAGCGGCTCCAGAACGCCGCCAATGCCCACCCCGCCGGAGATGTGCACATTCGCGCCGATCTGCGCGCAGGAGCCCACCGTGGCCCATGTATCGATCATCGTGCCTTCGCCCACATAAGCGCCGATATTCACAAAGGACGGCATCAGCACCGCGCCTTTGGCGACAAAGCTGCCCCGGCGCACGACCGACCCCGGCACGGCGCGAAAGCCCGCAGCCTCGAACTGGCCGGCTGACCAACCCTCCCATTTGACCGCCACCTTGTCCCACCACGGCCCCGGCACCGGCGCGCCGGGCAGGCCCAGACGGCGATTGGGTTCAAGGCGGAAAGAGAGCAGCACGGCTTTTTTCAGCCATTCATGGACCTGCCAGTCGCCATTACCGTCCTTCGAGGCGACACGCAGACGGCCCGCATCCAGCTCAGCCAGCGCGGTATTCACTGCATCGCGCAGCGCACCTTGTGTCGCGGTGGAGACGCCATCGCGTGCCTCCCAGCCGGCCTCGATCACGGATTTCAGGGCAGCGGTGTCGCTCATGCAGGTCTCTCCTTGAGGGTCTCGACCACTTCGCCAAGGAAGGTATCGAGGCAGTCTACAGCATAGTCCACAAATTCGGGGTGCTCGCCCGGCCCGGCGGTGTGGCCGTTGCCAACATTCTCTCTCGCGCGCACCAGCACGGTCGCAAAGCCGATCCCGGCAGCGGTTTCGAGGTTACGCGCACTGTCTTCAAACATCACCGCGCGCGCCGGGTTTACGGCGTGGCGCTTGAGGAAGCGGTCAAAGCTCTCGCGCTGGGGCTTGGGCGTGAAATCGGCTGCGGCAATATCGAATATGCCCTCGAACAGATGATCCAGTCCGAGGCGCGCCAGCACGTTCTCCGCATGGCGTACCGAGCCATTGGTGTAGATGATGCGCGCACCGTCCAGCGCCGCGATGTGTTCGGCCAGCACCGGATTGGGCGTCAGCACGGAATGGTCGATATCGTGGACGAAATCGAGAAAGTCGCTGGCGGCAATCTTGTGATTGACCATCAGCCCGTTCAGCGTCGTGCCATAGTCATGCCAGTAGCCATGCTGGACCTTGAACGCCTCTTCGCGCTCCAGATCCAGAAGCTGCATGACGAACTCGGTCATGCGCGTCTCCACCTGGCTCATCACAGCGGTGTGGGCGGGGTAGAGCGTATTGTCGAGATCAAATACCCAGACATCGCGCTGGAGGAGGCGTTTCACTGGACGAGATCCTCGAAGTCAGCGTTTTCCAGCGTCAGGCGGGCGACGCCGTCCACCGGCACCGGGCTGGCGCGGAACAGGACCTGGGTATAGCCGCGCTCGGCGCAGTTTGACCGGCCTTCGGAGGTAAACCGGCCCGGCGCCACGCAGAATGCTTCCACCCCGCGCCGCAAGGGCTCGGAGCGTTCACCATCGGCGGTCTGGGCGTAAACAAACAGCTCGCCGGGCTGCAGCCGGTCTGCGACGACGCGCATGCAGGAACCTGCCTCGATGCGCCACCAGCCCCGGCTCTGCCAGCGCTCATTGCGCTGGCGGGCAATGGCTATGCCTGTCGGGCCGGATGTCTGATTGCATACATTCAGGCCGACCTCGCCGTTACGCTCCAGCGCGGTTTCATGCAGGCGCTCGGCCAGACGCTCGTAATTGCCGCCAAACGACGCGCCGATATCGCGCTCGAACGCGGCGATCTGGGCGCGCGAGCGCCGGCCGGCAAAGCCGTCAACGACACGCACCTCATAGCCCAGCGTCTGCAACAGGCGTTGCACGCCCGCTTCCAGCGCCCGGCTGCCAAAATTATCGGGCTCCACCAGTACGGCGCGGGCCCGCTCGGACGGGGCAAGCTGGCGGAACTCGCGCTGCTCCAGCCCCATCGCCTCGCAATCCTGCGCACCCTCGATCTGGAAATCCTCACGGTCCACGCAGACCGGTGTGCGGCCCAGCCATTCACGCGCGCCGCCGAGATATGCCTCGCTGGTGCGCGCATAGAGAAATTGCGGCACGCCTGCGGGTATGCCGGAAAAACGCACGCAAGAGCCCGGCGCAATGCGCTGCCAGCCTTGTGCCGAGAGACCGTTCTCTCCACCCCAGGCTTTGGCCGCATCCACGTAATAACTGGTCTCGTTACACACCTCGCCAGCGCGCGCCTGCGGGGCAAACATCCCCGCCAGGAACAGCATCGCCAGCACCATCTCAGCCCGCATCATGTCTCCTGCTCCGGTATTGCGAGGTCCGCAATATCGGCGCGCAATGCGTCAAGGCCAAGGCGTTTGGATGAGGATGTTGCAGCGATGACCGGATAGGCCGCGACCTTCTTGGCAATCTGGCCTTGCGTGGCGGCAATCATCGCCTCGCGCTCGGCGGGTTTGAGCTTGTCCAGCTTGGTCAGCGTGATCTGGTAGCTGACGGCTGCCTCGGTGAGCACTTTCATAATGGCTTCGTCAGCCGGCTTGATGCCGTGGCGGCCATCGATCAGCAGGATGACGCGTTTCAGATTGACCCGCCCGCGCAAATAGTCGCGCGTCAGCGCCATCCAGCGCGCGGCCACGTCTTTCGGTGCCTTGGCAAAGCCATAGCCCGGCAGATCGACAATGCGGATGCGTCCGGCCAAGTCGAAGAAGTTCAGCTCACGCGTGCGCCCCGGCTCGCCAGAGGCGCGCGCCAGATCCTTGCGATTGGTCAGCGCATTGATGAGAGAGGACTTGCCGACATTCGACCGGCCGGCAAACGCGATCTCGGGCATGTCGGCAGGCGGCAGCCCGTCCATGCCGACCGCGCCCTTGATGAAGGTCACATTCTGGGCGAACAGGCGCTTTCCGGCGGCCAGGCGGGCCGCCTCTTCTTCGCTTAGCTCGTCAGGCGCGCTCAGCCCTCTCCCTCCGGCCTGGCAGGCGGGGTGCGCCGGGTGCCGGGGCGCTTTGCTGCCGGCTTCTTTGCCGCAGTTTTACGCGCACCCTTGGGCTTCTTTGCCGCCGGGTTGGAGGATGTGCGCCGGCCCGGCGTGGCGGGTTTGGGCGCAGGCTTGTCCGCTTCGGCTACGCTGCTTTCCACCTGCTCGGTCACATCGACCGGGGTGGAATCGTCCTTGGCACCCTTCGCCTTGCCCTTGGCCGGTTTGACGTCATTGGCTGGCTTGGCCGCCGCCGGCGTCAGGCCCGGCGCCGCGCCGGGCAGGGCAAATTCAGGCACCGGCTTTCCGGTGACGCGCGAATGCAGGCGCGCCGCGATCTTGTCGACCTCGGTATAGGTGCCGTGGCGGCGCATGATGACGTATTGCTGCAGGATCGTCAGGAAGTTGTTCCACGTCCAGTAGATCACCAGCGCGGCGGCAAACGGCGACAGGATGAAGGTGAAGACGATCGGCAGGAGCGCGAAAATGCGCCGCTGCATGGGATCGGGCGGCGGGGGGTTGAGCGATTGCTGCGCCCACATGGTCAGACCCATCAGGATCGGCCAGACACCCAGCGTGTAATCGCCCAGCAGCCACCAGCCCTCGACCGAATAGGGCAATAAGCCAAACAGATTCCACACGGCGGTCGGGTCTGGCGCGGAAAGGTCCTGAATCCAGCCGAAGAAGGGGGCATGGCGCGCCTCCAGCGAGACGAACACCGTCTTGTAGAGCGCAAAGAAGATGGGGATTTGCGGCAGGATCGGCAGACACCCGGCAAGCGGATTGATCTTCTCTCGCTTGTAGAGCTCCATCATCTCCTGGCTCTGTCGCTGTTTATCAGCGGCAAAGCGCTCGCGGATCTCGGTCATTTTCGGACCGACCGCGCGCATCTTGGCCATGGAGGCAAAGGCGCGGTTATTGAGCGGGAAGAGCGGGATCTTGATGAGCACGGTCAGAAGCAGGATCGCCACGCCGAAATTGCCCGTCCACTGGTAGAAAGTGTGCAACAGCCAGAAGAAGGGCCGGGTGAAGAACCAGAAATTGCCCCAGTCCACCGCCATGTCGAGGCGGGGGATGCCCTGCTCGTCCTGATAGCGCTGCAGGATCGGCACCGATTTGGAACCGGCATAGACATGCGACACGCTGGTGATCGAGCTGCCCGGCGCAATCGTCTCGGCGGTGCGCACATAGCTGGATTCAAAAATCGTCTGTCCGCCGGAGGGGCGTGCCTCGAAGCGGGCGCGGATCTCGCCGTCATCGCCGGGGGCCACAGCCGTCAGCCAGTATTTGGAGGTAATCCCCATCCAGCCGCCAGCGCCCGTGCGCTCCATCGAGCCGTCGCGCTCCAGACTGTTATATTTGCGGTCCATCAGCGATGAGCCGACCACCCCGATAGGGCCTTCGTGCAGGATGAAGAAATTGGTGATGTCGTCGGGAATGCCTTCCTGACGCACCAGGCCAAAGCGCGAGAGCGAGACCGTATCGGCGCCGTTATTCGTGACCGTATCGCTGACGGTGAAGAGATAGTCCTCATCGACCGAGATCACGCGGCGGAAGGTCAGCTCGCCCGCCACATGCTCCAGCGTGACCGGGCTGGTGGGGGTGAGCGTGGTGTTGCCGACAACCTGCCAGCGCGTGGAGGGGCCGGGCAGGCCCGACGGCGCACCGGCCGCGCCCGTCCACCCGTCCACCGCATAGTGCGCCCCGCGCGAGCCTTGCGGGGAAAGCAGCGTCACCGGCTCGTCCGACCCTACCGCCAGGTCATAGCGCAAAAGACGCAGATCATCGAAGCGCGCGCCATTGAGCGCGATGGAGCCTTCCAGCGCGGGCGTACGCACGGTGATGCGTTCAGAGCGCGCCAGTGCATCCTCGCGGCTGGTGAATCCGCCCAGCGCTGCGGGCGTCTCGTCGCCGCCAAAGGCACCGGGCGTTTCGTCCCCCGGAGCCGTCTCGCCAGTCTCGGCTTCCACCGCAGCTTCCTGCGCGGCGCGCTGCTCGGCCATCATCGGTTCCACGATGAAGAGCTGGTAGGGGATGAAGATCGCCAGAACGATCGCCACGATAAGGAGGATATTGCGGGGTTCACCCATGAGCGGGTCAGTCCTTCACGGTGTTTCGGGGCCGGGACGGCGCGGCGAGGCTTAGCAATGCGCTTTTCATATCGTCAAGCAAAGCCTCCCATTCACGCGCAGCCGTACCGGCGCGCGCAATGAATACATAGTCGGTGCCGGGCAGGCCATGGAGGGGGAGAATCTGGCGCGCGGCCTCTTTCAGGCGGCGCCGGGCGCGATTGCGCTGGACGGCATTGCCCACCTTCTTCGAGGCGGTAAAGCCAGCCCTGGCAGGGCCTTCTAGCGGTTCACGCGCCACCATCTGCACGACAAGGCCGGGCCGGGCGGCAGAGCGGCCGTCACGCGCACGCAGAAAATCGCGCCGTACGCGGATGCGCGCGGCGCGATCGGGATATTGCAGCGCTTTCAAGTCGAGTGGCGATTAAGCCGACAGGCGCTTGCGGCCACGCGCACGGCGGCGGGCGACAATATGACGGCCAGCCTTGGTGGCCATGCGGGCGCGGAAACCGTGACGCCGGGCGCGGACGAGTTTGGACGGCTGAAAGGTACGTTTCACGGCACTGGCTCCTGAAAAGGCAAACGCGCCGGTCTCATCACGTCCGCGCTGCGCGCGCGAGGGACGGGGCAAAGCCCGGCGAAAATCGAGCCGCGGTAACTACCGGCGGCGGGCGCAAGTGTCAAGCGGGGGAGATGATCTGCGCCATGCCATCAGCTTGTTATCGCTGGGTGGCATGGCGGCCTTCCGGGGAAGGTCTTAGACGCGGATCGCCGAAGCGAGAGCCGCTATCGCCCACTAAGATGGCTACTCAGAGCGATTTAGTCAATCCAGCCAAGCCAATTCCAGCCAGAATCGCCTTTCTTATTTTCTTCAAGTCGTCATCTGAAACGGTATCAAAACAATAACGCCTCCGTCCATCTGGGGCCCTTCCGATCCGTATCAGGTCGAGGCGATGAAACCCCACTGCGGCAATCATATCGCCCTTCACCCAAACGTCGCCTGCTTTGAACCTGTCCGGCAACCTGCCGGGCATACCAACGCGGCAATGATATTGCATCACGGGGTCGGGTGCGGTGGTGCTTAGAGCGACGATTGTACAAAGACCTGGTCTGGCCCGGATTTTCGGGCTGACGACAATCACTGGACGCCGCTTAACCATCTCGGGCTCGCGAAACCCAATGTCGAAATCACACATAAGAACTGTGCCGATTTCAGGATGCTCGTTAATAGCCAAATTACTGACCAGCTTTCAAAATGATCATGTCGATACGACTTTATTCGCCAAAACGAGGCATCGCCAAGATAGGAAAGTCCACCTTGTAACTTTGCGCGTAAGATGAACGAATGACCTCCGGATCGGACATCGCCGCCGCCGGTCCAGCCCGTGCCGCCACTGCCCTCCCCCACCCAAGGACATCCCATGACCGCTCCCACGCCCCCCGATGCGCCGCCAAAGGCGAAACCCTTGTGGCTGCGGCTATTGCCGGTGCTCATTCTGGCGGCGGCGCTGATCGCGGTGCTGGCAAGCGGGGTGTGGCGGGATCTCAATCTTGAGACATTGCAGGCCAACCAGGCCGCGCTGGAAGCTTATGTTGCGGCGAACCTCATACTGGCGGTGCTGATCTACACAGTTGTCTATGCGCTGGCCGTGTCGATCTCGGTGCCGGGCGCGATCTGGTTCACTATCGGGGCGGGCTTTCTGTTCGGGCCAATCATTGGCACCGGCGTTGCCGTTATCGGCTCCACCATCGGGGCAACGATCATCTTCATCGCCGTGCGCTATGCCTTTGCCGACTGGGCGCGGGCGAAGTTCGGCAACTGGGTGAAACGCCTGCAGGACGGTTTCTCCTCCGATGCCTTCAGTTATGTGCTGATCCTGCGCCTGATACCGGTATTGCCCTTTTTCGGCATCAATATCGCGACCGCATTGCTGAACGTGCCGCTTCGCGCCTATGTGCTCGGCACGTTTATCGGTGTCATGCCGCTGGCCTATGTGTATGCGACGGTCGGCTCCACCATTGGCCGGGCGGCAGGCGGGGTGCCGAGCCTTCTCGATCTTCTGACCCCGGAGCTGATTGCCGCCATCTGTGTGTTCGCACTCGTCGGCTTCCTGCCCTTCATCTACAAGCGCATCACCGGCAAGAAGCCGCCCGCCGCCAATGGGGGCGAGGCATGAGCCGGGAAAGCATCAGGGCCGACTTATGCATTATCGGCGCGGGCGCAGCAGGGCTCGTCACGGCGGCGGGCGCGGCCATGCTGGGGCGAAAGGTGGTGCTGTTTGAAGCGCGCGAGATGGGCGGGGATTGCCTGAATTATGGCTGTGTGCCCTCCAAGGCGATCCTGTCGGCCGCCCACGCGGCCCACACCGTGCGCTCGGCTGCGAAGCTGGGCGTAAAGGCCGGCGAGCCCCGGATCGATTTTACCGCCGTCATGGATCATGTCCGCAAGGCGATTGCCGCTATCGAGCCCAATGACAGCCAGGCGCGTTTTGAAGGGCTTGGCGTGCGCGTGATCCGTGAGTGGGCGCGCTTTATCTCTGCTGACACGGTGGAGAGCGACAGCGTTGCCGTGAAGGCGAAACGCTTCGTCATCGCATCGGGCACTCGCGCGCGCATCCCACAGATGCCGGGCCTGTCCCACATTGCCTATCTGACCAATGAGACGATCTGGAAGCTCACGGCCCTGCCCTCGCACCTTTTCATCATTGGTGGCGGGCCGATTGGCTGCGAGCTGGGGCAGGCTTTCTCCCGGCTGGGTGCGAAGGTGACGATCCTTGAGGCCAACCGCCTGCTGGGCGGGTTTGAAGCCGAGCATGCCGATATCCTGCGCGAGACCTTCGCAGCAGACGGGGTGCGGGTGATTGAGGGCTGCGGGGTCGAGCGGTTCGAGCAGGAGGGCGATAATATCTCCATCACCCTGCCGGACGGTGAACGGCTGACCGCCAGCCATGTGTTGGTGGCCGCAGGCAGGGTTCCCGTATTTGACGGGCTGGGGCTGGAGGCTGCGGGCGTCGAGACCGGCCCGATGGGCATTATCTGCGACGACAAGCTTCGCACCGCCAACAGGCGCGTTTATGCGGCGGGCGATATCGCCGGCAAGGGCGCGCTGACGCATCTGGCCGGCTGGCATGCCTCCGTCATCCTGCGCAATCTCTATTACGGCATACCCACGAAACAGTCCTCCAGTCCCATTCCGGCGTGCATCTATACCAGTCCGGGCCTGGCCCAGATCGGCCTGACTGAAGGCCGGGCGCGCGAACTGCATGGCGACAAGGTTTCAACCGTCTCCTGGCCCTTCCATGATAATGACCGAGCTATTGCCGAGGGCGATACCGCAGGCGGGGTGAAGCTGGTGCTTGGCAAGGGCGGCAGGCTGCTGGGCGTGCATGTGGCAGGCGCCCGCAGCGATGATATCGCTGCGATGGCCGCCATCACCATGGCCAAGGGCGGCAGCGTGCGCGATCTCACCAGCCCGGTCCTTGCCTATCCGACGCGCGGCGAGGCGATAAAACGCGCAGCAGGCAAACATTTCGAGCCTGTGGTATTTGGACCCTTCGCGAAGGCGTGGGCCGCGTTATTGTCCGCGCTGCACTGATTTGCATGCGCGAGGTGGGCTGGCTTGGCCAAAGGGGCAATCAGGGAGGGACTGGCGCGCGCCGGGCAGATCGTCCGGGCGGGTACAGGCTCGCTTGGCGGGCGCCTGCTGGCGCTGACCATCGCCTTTGTGCTGACCGCCTCGGTGCTGATTTTCTTCCCGTCTGCGGCCAATTTCCGCAATAGCTGGCTGGGTGAACGGGCCAATGCCGCCCATCTGGCCGCCATTGCCGCAGAGCTGGCCGAAGACAATCTGTCTGAAGAGGCGGTGCGCGAGCTGCTGGACGGGGCAGACGCCATCGCCGTGGCGCGCATAGCCGGCGGTGCAACGGAGCTGGTGCTGGGCGCCGATACCGGCAATGCGCCCCTGCTGGACGAGGACCAGACACGGCGGCGGCCCCTTCGCGAGATGGCCGCCGTGATCGCCACCTTCACCGGGCCGGAAGACCGGCTGGTCGTGCTGACCGCCATTCCCCAGACCCGGCCCGATGAACGCATTCTGGTCATCCTGCCCGAAGCCCCCTTGCGTGAGGCGCTGATCGGGTTTTCCGCGCGCCTGTTCTGGTTTGCGCTGTTTGCCTCTCTGGTCACCGGCGCACTGATCTATCTGGCGCTGCTGGTCATGTTTGTCGGGCCGATGCGCCAGCTATCGCTGTCCATGACGCGGTTTCAGGAAAACCCGTCCGATGCAGGCCGTGTGCTGACACCCAGCCAGCGCCATGACGAGATCGGCGAAGCCGAGCGCGCTCTGGCCGCCATGCAGGCCGATATTCTTGCCGCCATCCGTCAGCGCGAGCGGCTGGCAAGCCTGGGCCTCGCCGTCGCGCGCATCAATCACGATCTGAGAAACGTATTTGCCTCTGCCCAGCTGGTCTCCGACAGGCTGGCGGCCAGCGAGGATGAACGCACCGCCGCGATGGGCCAGCGTCTGGTGCGTGCCATCGGGCGCGGCATCCGCCTGTGTTCCGATGTGCTCGACTATGGCCGCACGGCCGAGACCCGGCCCGAACTGCAGCCCATTGCGCTTACCCCCCTTATCGACGAAATCGCCGGGGAGCTGGTGCCGGCCGATGAAAGCGTGATCTGGGAGAATATGATTGCGCCTGAGATCACCGTGATGGGCGACCGGGACATGCTGCACCGCCTGTTCGGCAATCTGGTCCGCAATGCCATCACCGCCATGAAGGGGCGCGATCCGGCGCGGCTGAGCATCAGCGCCGAAGCCAGCGGTGACGAGGTGCATGTCACGCTGGCCGATACCGGGCCGGGCATTCCCCCAGCGGTTCAGGCCCGCCTGTTCGAGCCCTTCTCCTCCGGCGGAGGGGAAGGCAGTACTGGGCTAGGCCTGTCCATCACGCGCGAGCTCGCCGGGCTGATGGAGGGCGCAATCACCCTGCAATCGACCGGACCGGAGGGGACGGTGTTTGTGGTTAGCCTGAAGGGGGCGGGCTAACGCCCTCGTCCTTCGGCTCACAAAAGCCCCTCTAAGCCAGAAAGGCGGGGCGCTCTACCGCGTCAAACCGGTTGCGGTGAACAAAGCGCGCGACCGAGCAATGGGCAAAGTCGGCCAGCGCCTCGCCTTCAGGCAGGCTGGGCAGCCCTTCCAGACGCAGGCGCAGGCGCGCGCAGTGATCGCCCGGCGCGCCAGCATGGTTTTGCCACTGTGCCAGTGCCGCCTCGACCGCCGCGCCCTCATCTGCACGCAGATGGCGCACGCTCGCATTGACGCTCATATCGCTGATCTGCCGCAGATCGGCGACGATCTGGATTTTCAGCACATCGCCAAGGCTCCACAGGCGCATCCGCCCGCCATGGGGGCGCACGCCGTGCAGCGGCTTTACGAAGCCCAGCCTCTGCAGCGGGCGGATCAGGCTCGCCGCATCGCCCTCCACCGCCGGATCATGCCGGCCTTCGCCGAGCAGCTCGGCATCGGTGAGGATCTGGCGCGCGCGCCAGTCATAGGAAAGCAGCGCCGACAGAGCCGACGGATCGCGAAGCGCAAATTCGGCGCGTGACGATGACAGCATGAAAACCCCCGCCCGGAAGTGAACTCTACTCACACGCAAATTATTCACTTATTGCGTTAACTGAGTGCGTTTAGTGAACCTATATGACACCGCGTATCTTTATATCGGGTTAACGCCCTCTTTCGCATCGCGCCGCCGGAGCCAAACCGCTTGCCGCGCGTTGTTTGCGGCCTAGATCACACGCATCCGGACAGGAGCCCGCCCATGTACCGCCACGCCCTTTTCGCCTGCCTCGCCGGTCTTCTGGCTGCGGCCTGCCAGCCGCCATCGGGCCGCGATAGTGATGCCCCGCCCTTGCAGACGGTGGAGCGCGTGGAGATAGAGCGCTATCTTGGCCGCTGGTTCGAGATTGCCCGCTATGACCACCGCTTTGAGCGCGGCTGCGCAGGCGTGACGGCGGACTACGCCCTGCGCGATGATGGGCGGATCGATGTCACCAATACCTGCTACCAGGACGGGCTGGACGGCCCGGTGGAAACCGCCAATGGCCGCGCACGCATCGCCGATGAGACAACGAACGCGCAGCTGGAAGTCTCCTTCTTCGGCCCGTTCTGGGGCGATTACTGGATCATCGATCTGGCTGAGGACTATAGCTGGGCCATCGTCTCGGAGCCTGAGGGCCGCTATCTCTGGATCCTCTCGCGGACTCCGCAAATGGACGAGGACACGCTTGCAGACCGCCTCGCCTGGCTGGAGGCTGAAGGCTTCGACACCTCCATGCTCATCAGGGTGGAGCAATGGGACAGCGCGGAGGATGTGAGGGGTTAGGTTTTTCCCGCTTGCTGAAACCCGCCCCTTCCCCTCGTCATTCCGGGCGAGCCTTTGGCGAGACCCGGAACCCAGAGATCAAAGACGCTGGGTTCCAGATAGCGGCTACGCCGCTTCTGGAATGACGAAAGAAGAGATCACCCCTCCACCGGCAACTCAATCCCGCCCATGATGCGGTGGGTTTCGCTCAAGATTTTGATGATGCGCTGATAGTGCTGGATGTCAGCAAACGACAGCGGGCGGCCCTTGCGGTCTTTCAGCCATTTCTGTGCGGGCTGGTAGCCGCCGATATAAAAGTTCCACGCAATCTCCGGCACGCCCTCAAAGCGCTGATCCTTGTTGATCCAGACCGACCCCGCATCAAACCCCGGCTTCTCCACCACGCCGTCGCCCTCGCCCATGAAGGAATAAGGCGTCTCGCCGATGGCGGCAGGCTCCATCAGGTGCAGGCGGCGAAGCGCCCCGCCCTTCTCGCTCACATGCCAGAAGATATCGGGTGAGGCTGGATACGGGATGCGCGGAAAATCGGTTTTCAGGAACTCGGCAAAAGTCTCGCGGTAATCCGGGCTGTGCAGCACGCCATAGATGTAATCGAAGACGGCGATCTCGTCCGGCTCGCCATGGGCTTCGTCTTTGGCCAGTTCGCGGAGCCTGCGCCAGATTTTCGGATCGAAATTCACCCGGCGCGTCTGATCGAGCGAGCCCTCCTCCGGGTAGAGGTAGAGGGGGAAGGACATACCTCCTCCTCGGTAGAAGAGATTCAGATCAGAAATTGCATCATGAACGAACGCCAAATTCCATTGCATTGTACCGACAACTTGGCCTTGTCGCCCAATTGCAAGGCCGACGTTTTCACCCAGAAAATTTCGCATGACTTTGGTTCTAGGCCAGTCGACCAGCTTCGGTGAGTAAGCGATTTTCCGCGCATCGAGAGGGCGATAGCAGTAAGAAACAATTGAATTCACCGCGTCGTCAGCGGTCATCGCTTTTCGAACTTCGGGGAGCCTCCAGCCCCGCGTGTCACCTGCCGGGTGCTTCGAGTTCTCCTTTCCAGGAAAAAAGCGCGCTCTTACACCAGCATCCGAAATTTCGTTGTCAAAAAACTCGCGCAATCTTGCCGCCAAGGCACTCGTTTCGAAGTCAACGACAAGGTGGTCGCGAGAGGTCTGCACTCCAGTAACACTCTCAAACATAAGCTCCTGAATACCAAAGCCTTTGTTGTAGACTGCATCAAGAGCATGATCCCGGCGGCCCATCAAATACAACGGTTCGTTGGGGCATACTTCTTGGAACACCTCGCTCTTCAGTCCCAGCTTGGTCAGTGCGTCATACTTGCCGCTGCGCATGCCCCACAGATCGCCATGGAAGACTTTTGCGAGCGGCTTGGACTTGCCCGCTTGCGTCTTCTTCTTCACCGCAATCAGAATCGCCACGCCCTGCTGGATATCGAACACATTCTTGTCGGCCGAGCCGTCGGGCGAGACTTCCTTCTTCTTGGCATTGCCGTGCAAATCCAGCACGTAGATGGCGTCAAACGTGTTCAGAAGGTGCCAGCGCATGCCCCGGAAGGTCGGGTTGTCCAGATAGCCATGATTGGTGATGAAGCCGAGAACGCCCTCGCCATTCTTCCCGATCATGTGCTCGGCAAAGCGGATGAATTTCACATAGTCATCATGGAGCCAGTGCTTGCGTTCGCCGAAATGCTGGCCATCGACATATTTGTAGTCCTCGATCAGCCCGCTGATCCAAGGCCCCATATTCTGCGAAATACCCGAATAGGGCGGGTTGCCGATCACGCACATGATGGGCATGTCGCGCTTGATCTTGCTGGCCTCGCGCGCTTCTTCGGCGAGCCAGCGGGCGAACAATACCTGTTCCACCCGCTCACCCTCTTCCAGTGAGTTGGTGAGATAGACCGAGAGGCGCGGCGGCTCGCCGGAGGGCTTGTAGCCCATCTCGGTCAGGATCATGTCCAGCTTCATGTGGCACATGGCGTAGGAGGCCATGAGAAGCTCGAACCCGTGAATGCGCGGGATCAGCTCGCTCTCCACGTAGGATGACCAGTGGCCGGGGGCGGACGCCTTTACCCGCTTGCCGATCTGCTTGATCACTTCAGCGAGGAACGTGCCGGTGCCGGTGGCGGGATCGAGAATCTGGACGCGGTGCACATCGCGCTTCTCGGTTATCGCCTTGCCCTTCTTGTCGGTCTGGCCGGTATCGAAATCGATCCTGATCTTCGAGGTGTCGGCAAGGCCGTCCGCCAGACCGAACTCGCTCTTCAATACCTCATCGACCGCACGCACGATGAAATTGACCACGGGCTCTGGCGTGTACCACACGCCTCTGGCCTTCCTCTTGGCCGGGTTATAGGCGGCCAGGAAGGTTTCGTAGAAATGCAGGAAGGGGTCGTTCTGGCCGGTCAGCTTTCCGAAATCGGCCATGATTTCATTCAGGTTGCAGGCTAGGAAAATCTTCGTCAGATCATCAATGATCCACGCCAGCCGCTTGTCCAGATCCGGCCCGGCGATATAGCCGAACAGGCGGCGCAGGAAGGGATTGGATTTCGGCAGCAGCTCCAGCGCCTCCTGCCGGCTGAACGTATCGAGCGTCTGGTCATGCAGGCGCGCCGCGAAAAGCCCATAGGCAATCGTCTCGGCATAGATGTCGGCAAAATCGGCCGCCGTTATGTCGTGGATCAGATGCTCCTGAAAGGCGCGGTATTGCGCGGTCAGGTCCGTATCGGCATTGCGCTCCAGATCAGCGACCAGCGCGTCGCCCATCTCATTCTTGATCAGCACGGCCTTGGCCGCCATCAGCTCGGCAAGGCGTTTTGACGAGGTAATAGTGCGCGGCGTCTGCGCCACGAAATCCTTAAGCTGGGCTTCCAGCGCGTCAAACGCTAGCGGCTTGGGCTGCAGACCCATCAGTATCTCGCCGATGGAGATGGAGCGGATCAGCTCGCCTTCACGGTAGAACTCGAAATCGAGGCCGTTCGTGTAGAGAAGGTTCGGGAAGGCTTCGCGATAACGCTGCTTCTGCTCGACGCTGTAGCCTTTGAGGGCTTTCAGATCGATGCCGACATCTTTTGCCTCGCAATGACCCACCGGCACATCGCCGCGCATGAACACGAAGTCCGGCGCTCCGGCGGATACCTTTTTCGGCTCGTTGGTGACGCTGGTCCTGTCATCCAGCGCGCTGAACAGATCATACAGCGCCGGGCGGTAGCTGTGCTCGGTCGCCTGCCCGCCTTTGAAAGTGGTGGCGATCTTTTCAAAATATCCGGCAATCACACTCATGGCCCGCGCGTCTCTCCCCTGTTGCCACACGCTAGCCGTGTTGGGGCGGGAGGGGCAATTGCTCTGTGCTCCAGCCCTCCCCCCTCGTCATGCCCGCGCAGGCCGCGCGTCCGAGCTGCCTCACCCTGAGGAGCCGCCGAAGGCGGCGTCTCGAAGGGGCGAGGCGCGACGCACGAAAGTGCGGAGCATCACTAAAATCGTGGGTCCCCCGTCGGGGCGGGGGACCCCGGTTGGAGAGATCAGAGGCGAAACTGGCAGATTATTCAGGAAGGCAACACAAGCCGGGGTCTCCCGCCCCGACGGGAGACCCGGAAAATGCTTCAATAGTGCGCTAAGACTGGAAACATGGCTCACCCGCATGCGGGTGCTCCCGCAGGTCCCGGCTCTGCGCTGCGCTTGGCCGGGAGTTCAGCGAGACCCCCTACCCGAAATCGACCTCGTCTTCGGGGTTCTGGTTTTCCTTGTCGGTCGCGCGGCGGAAGGGGCCGGGATAGCGCGGATCGGTGCGCCGGCGGCGGTCGGGGCCGAAATAATTGCCCGACTTGATGAAGCGGCGCGGCCGCTCGATCAGCGCCACCATCCGGTTATAGAGATCGACCGGGCGTACGGGCTTGGCCAGATACTCGTTCACGCCCGCATTGATGGCTTCCATGATGCGGGTGCGGTCGGTATGGCCGGTGACCATGATGATAGGCAGGTATTTGTTCGGGCTGTCCGAGGCGGTGCGCACCAGCCGGGTGAATTCGAGCCCGTCCACATCGCCCAGCGCATAATCGACCAGCGCCACATCGGGGTTGGCAGAGCGCATGGATTCGAACGCATCCGCCGCGTCGCGCACTTCGATCACGGTGCGCACGCCAAACCCCTGCAGCACCTTGCGCAGGATGGTGGACATATGCGCGTTGTCCTCAACAATAAGGACCCGCACGCGTTCAAAGCTGCCTGACATGCCTGGCCCGCCGGATTCGCGACTGTAGAGGCCATTGTGCACCCGCAGCGTTAACCAAAACTTGCGGCACTGGTGCAACAGCACCCTCGCTTTCACAGCCCTCGTGTTGCATATATGTTCTCATGGTGAAACTGACCCGCGACGATACCGCCTATGCCCCGCCCGAAGAGGCACTGAGCCCTGCCGGGGTCTCCGATATGGGGCAGGCCGAATTTCTGCGCGATGCGGTGCCGGCCGGCATCCATGACGCGCTGAAACTGCCCGCCAACTGGACCCCGCACCGCCCCGAACGGCCCGACAAGTCTGATGGCGGGCGGACGTTCGAGGTGGTCAGCGAGTTTCAGCCCACCGGCGACCAGCCAGCCGCCATTGCCGAGCTGGTGGAGGGGCTTGAGGGACACGAGCGTGATCAGGTGCTGCTGGGCGTGACGGGTTCCGGCAAGACCTTCACCATGGCCAAGATCATCGAGGCGACGCAGCGCCCGGCCCTGATCCTGGCCCCCAACAAGACGCTCGCCGCGCAGCTTTACGGGGAGTTCAAGAGCTTCTTCCCGCACAATGCGGTGGAGTATTTCGTCTCCTACTATGACTACTACCAGCCGGAAGCCTATGTGCCGCGCACCGACACCTATATCGAGAAAGAGTCCTCGATAAACGAGGCCATCGACCGGATGCGCCACGCCGCGACGCGGGCGATTCTGGAGCGCGATGACGTGATCATCGTGGCCTCGGTCTCTTGCATTTACGGCATCGGCTCGGTGGAGACCTACACCGCCATGGTGTTCGACCTGAAGGTCGGCGACACGTCAGATCCGCGCGAGATCATGCGCCAGCTCACCGCGCTGCAATACACGCGCAACGACGCCGCCTTCACGCGCGGCACGTTCCGGGTGCGCGGCGATGTGCTGGAGATCTTCCCCGCCCACTATGACGCCAGAGCCTGGCGGATCAGCTTCTTTGGCGACGAGATCGAGAGCATTGCCGAGTTCGACACCCTCACCGGCAAGGCGGTGGCGGCGCTGGAAAAGGTGCGCGTCTACGCCAACTCCCACTATGTCACCCCGCGCCCGACGCTCAATCAGGCGATTACCCATATCAAGGCGGAGCTGGCCGAGCGGCTGGAATGGATGGAGGCCAATAACAAGCTGCTCGAAGCCCAGCGCCTCGCCCAGCGCGTGCAGTTCGATATCGAGATGCTCGAAGCCACCGGCTCCTGCAACGGCATCGAGAACTATTCGCGTTACCTCACGGGCCGCAAGCCCGGCGAGCCGCCGCCCACCCTGTTTGAATACATTCCGGAGAACGCCCTCGTCTTCACCGATGAGAGCCATGTGACGATCCCGCAGCTCGGCGCGATGTACAAGGGCGACTTCTCGCGCAAGCGCACGCTCGCCGAGCACGGCTTCCGCCTGCCCTCCTGCATGGATAACCGCCCCCTCAAATTCGAGGAATGGGAGGCGATGCGCCCGCAGACCATCCACGTCTCGGCCACCCCCGGCAGCTGGGAGCTGGACAAGACCGGCGGCGTCTTCACCGAGCAGGTGATCCGCCCGACAGGGCTTATCGACCCGCCCGTGGAGGTGCGCCCGGTCGCCAGGGAAGGCTTCAGCCAGGTCGACGACATTATCGAGGAGGCCCGCAAGACGGCCGAGGCCGGCTATCGCACCCTCATCACCACGCTCACCAAGCGCATGGCCGAAGACCTCACCGAATACATGCACGAGCAGGGCCTGAAAGTGCGCTACATGCACTCTGATGTGGACACGGTGGAGCGCATCGAGCTGATCCGCGATCTGCGCCTTGGCGTCTATGACGTGCTGGTGGGCATCAACCTCTTACGCGAGGGGCTGGACATCCCCGAATGCGGCCTTGTGGGCATTCTCGATGCCGACAAGGAGGGCTTCCTGCGCTCGGAGACGAGCCTCGTCCAGACAATCGGCCGCGCGGCGCGCAATGCCGATGCGCGCGTCATCCTCTATGCCGACAGCGTGACCGGCTCGATGAAGCGCGCGATGGACGAGACGGAGCGCCGCCGCGCCAAGCAGATCGCCCATAACGAGGCGCACGGCATCACCCCGCGCACCATCGTGCGCGGCATTTCCGATGTGCTCGAAGGCGTGATGGAGAAGACGGCCGCCGGCAGAGGCGCGCGCAGCCGCCAGCGGGGCCAGGATCGCTTGACCGCCCGTGAGGAACAGGCAAAGTTCGAACCCAACAACCTGAAGGCGGTCATTGCCGACCTTGAAAAACGCATGCGCGAGGCCGCCGCCAATCTCGAATTCGAGGAAGCGGCAAGGCTACGGGACGAGATCAAGGCGCTGGGGGAATGATCCAGCCATCGCTGCCCTTTACAGGAACATAAACGGAACATATGGTGCTTTTCGTTAACGAATTCGTTTACCAGTAGGTAGACTCGTTAACTAATTCTGTGATTCTCCTCTCCGAGAGGCGGGACGGCACCATGGCGAGCAAATATACGGCAATCGACTTGTTTTGCGGCGCGGGCGGCCTTTCTGAAGGGCTTCGCCAGGCGGGCTTCCATGTTCTAGCGGGCAACGACTACGATGCCGCTGCCGGAGCGACCTTTGCTCACACCCACCGCGAGGCCAAATTTCTTCCGGGTGCGATTCAGGACATTGATGCGGAAGACTTTCTTCAAGCTGCAGGCTTGAAACGGGGTGAACTCGATTGCCTCGTAGGTGGTCCACCTTGCCAAGCGTTCAGCGTCTACAACCACAAACGTGGCATGCACGACGAACGGAGCCAGCTTTTTCATGAGTATCTAAGGCTCGTAGAGGGCCTTTATCCACGCTGGGTGGTCATGGAAAATGTCACAGGCATTCTGTCGGCTGGCAATGGCGCAGCCGTCGAAGCGATCACCGACGGCTTGAGGAAGCTTGGCTATAGCAACGTTGAATACCGGACACTCAAGGCTGAAGAGTATGGCGTTCCACAGGAGCGCCGCAGGGTGGTGTTTATCGCAAATCGCGTAGGTGCACCGATCGTTTGGCCTGAGCCGACGCACGGGCCGGGCAGGCTGCCGTTTAACACGATCAAGGATGCAATTGGTGATCTGCCGCTACTCGAGAACGGCGAAGATCGAGGTGTGACAAACTACGCCGCAGAGCCATGCAGCCACTTTCAACATCTAGTGCGCGGTGGATCGAATGCGGTTCTCAACCACGCGGCCCCGCGCTTGTCGTCCATCAATATCGAACGGATGCGCCATATTCCGCCGGGCGGCAGCTGGCGCGACATTCCATTCGAGCTTTTGCCGAACGGAATGAAAAAGGCTCGCCGTTGCGACCACACCAAGCGGTACGGGCGAATGAAGTGGGATGGTCTCTCCTGCACCGTGCTCACCAAGTGCGACGTGCATTGGGGAGCTTACATCCACCCAGAGCAAAACCGTTCGATTAGTGTTCGAGAAGCGGCTCGGCTGCAGTCATTTCCTGACTGGTTCGAGTTCTTGGGTTCAAAAACCGAACAATATGTCCAGGTGGGCAACGCGGTTCCGCCCCTGCTGGGTCGCTGCATAGGCGAAGCGATTTTGAGAGCAGATAGCATCTTCACACAACATGAGCGGCTTAGAATTTCAGCGTGAAGAAACCTGAAAGCCCCTTAAAGAGTGTCGCCGAGGTGCTTGGCGCTCCGCCAGAGTTAGGGATGTCTCTTCCCTCTGGGGTGACTTGTCCCTTTGCCGGCTCCGCCTGCATCAAGCGCGGCAAAAGCGATGAACAACCATATCCGGTGTGTTCGGTGTATCAGCGCGCCACTAACACGCCGATTGTGGTTTGCCCCAAACGCTTCAACGAAGTGGATATTATCGCCGACGTAGCGCGGCACGTATGGCCGAATAAAGACGTGGCACGGCTTAAATTAGCGCGCGAAATAAAAATGGACGACTTCGGTAACGTTGATTTTGTACTTTCTGAAATCATGGAAGACGGCGGTGTGAACGACTTTGTTTGCATAGAACTGCAAGCAATTGACATAACAGGAACTGTTAGAGACGCGTACGACGCAATAATATCTGGACACGAAGAAATACCAAAGAAGAGCTTTGGTTTAAACTGGAAAAATGTATATAAGCGATATGTTTACCAGTTGATATCGAAAGGATTTTACAGTCACCACTGGGGAACGAAGATAGTTTCGGTGCTTCAACAAGATGTATATGACTATATAAAGTCTGATGCAAAATTTCCGACTACTAGTGATATTACCTCGGATCAGTCCAATGTAATATTTATGCCTTACAAAATGATGTGGGACGGTGTGCGATACAAGTTAACACTTGGTGACGTCGAAGCTACGCACCACTCGAATTTGCAAGCGGCCATCTTGTATAAAACGCCGCCTGACAGGAAAAAGTTCGTGGCGCGAATTGAAGAGACGTTGCGACGACAGAATTAACTCACCCCACCCTGCGGTAAATCCCGTCAATCCGCACGTCGCCGTCCAGGATGTCGAGATAGGTTCGTATGACCTGTTCGAGCTGGTCAAGCGTTTCGATATCGCAAAAGCCTTCCGGGTCGCGAATGATGCCGGCGGCGGCGAGCTGTTCAGCCGAGAGGATATGGCAATCGGGCTGGTGATAGGTGGTCATGTCCGCATAGACGAAGAGCACGCCATAGGTGATGGCGTCCTGGCGCGGGACTTGCGCGATATAGATATCGCCCGACAGCCGGCGCAGCCTGGCATTCTGGTGCGGGAAGTTTTCCACGTCCGAGCTATAGCGGCGCGAGAAGAAGCCGTAATCGATACGCCCCTGCCACGTGACCCCGCCCCATTCCACGCCCTCTGTATCAAAGGGCGTATGGGTGTATTCGCCCGGCGGCATGGCGCGGGTCGCCTGGCGCGCGCCGATCAGCTCCACCTCGCTGGTAAAGCACCCCGCGAGCATCAGCGCGGGCGCGAGGAGGAGGAGCTGGGCGAGCCTCCTCATACCGGCGCGCAGGCCGCTTTCAGCCAGGTATGCACCTCTGGCTCGCCCGCCACCAGCGGGCCGACTTTCTCCAGCACCTCGCCATGATAGGCATTGAGCCAGTCACGCTCCTGCGCGCTCATCAGGCTCACATCCACCAGAGCGGTGTGGATGGGCGCGAAGGTGAGCGTTTCAAAACCCATCATCGGCCGCTCCCCGCCCGGAATATCCTCCGGCGGGGTGACGACCTGCAGCGTCTCGATGCGGATGCCCCACTTGCCGGTATTATAAAAGCCCGGCTCGTTAGAGAAGATCATCCCCGGTTTGAGCGCGATTGTGTTGGGCGCCTTGGCGATGCGGCCCGGCCCTTCGTGTACGGAGAGATAGCTGCCGACCCCGTGGCCGGTGCCATGGTCATAATCCATCCCCGCCATCCACAAGGGCTGGCGCGCCAGCGCATCGAGCTGTGATCCGGTCGTGCCTTCGGGGAAGCGGATGCGCGCCAGCGCGATATGCCCCTTCAGCACCAGCGTGAAGGCGCGGCGCATGTGGGTGTCCGCCTCGCCGATGGGCACGGTGCGGGTGATGTCAGTGGTACCGTCCGGGTACTGACCACCGGAGTCCACAAGATAAAGCGTGCCGCGCTCCAGCGTGCGCACCGAGTCAGTGGAGACGCGATAGTGCGGCAGCGCGCCGTTCGGGCCCGCGCCGGAAATCGTCTCAAAGCTGATATCGCGAAATTCAGGCAGCGCCCGGCGGAAGGTTTCCAGCTTCACCGCCGCGCTGATCTCGTCTTCATTCCCGGACTGGGCGTCGGTATCCAGCCAGTGGAGGAAGCGCACCATGGCCGCGCCATCGCGGATATGGGCCTGGCGCGCGCCTTCGATCTCCACCGCATTCTTGATCGCGCGCGGCAGGGCCACCGGGTCTGCGCCGCGCTTGATGATCGCGCCGGCTTTTTCAAGCTGGTTGAAGACGTGGGCGCTGGTGATGGCCGGGTCCACGAGCACGGTTTTCCCGGCGAGCGCGGCGAGCGCGGAATCGAAGCTGTCTTCAGATTCGATGGATATCTTGTTGCCGCCCACAGGATAGGCGTCAGAAACCCCTTTTTCGGGGTCGAAAAACCCCGAAATCGACCCATCCGATAGTACGATTGCGCGTCCCAGACCTATCGGGGCGCAAGCGACGTCTCCGCCGCGCAAATTGAGGATCCAGGCCACCGAAATCGGGTCTGACAGCACGGCCGCATCGGCGCCGGCCTCTTTAAGCCCTTGAGAAACCTCATCGAGTTTCTCCTCCACGCTGCGCCCGGCCAAAGAGACGGGGTGGGGATAGATTTTGGCTTTCGGGGCCGCGGGGCGATTTTCCCAGATTCTATCCACCGGGTTCTCGTCAACTATCCGCATGTGGATACCCGCGCGGGCTGCGGCTGCCTCTATCCGCGCAATGGCATCGGGGCTGTGCAGGCGGGCATCATAGCCGATTGTCTCGCCTTTACGGGCATTTGCCGCGATCCAGCCCGCGATTCCGGGCTCCGGGAAGCCCTCGAAGGCGAAGAGTTGTCCATCAACCTGGTCGCGCACCTGCAGGGTATAGCGCCCATCGGTAAAGATGGCGGCTCTATCCCGCATGACAATCGCCGCCCCGGCGCTGCCCGTGAAGCCGGTTACCCATGCCAGACGGTCGGCGCTCGCCGGGACATATTCGTTGTTATACTCGTCCTCATGGGGCACGAGAAAGCCGTCAAGGCCGAGGCGCTCCAGCTCTTTCCTGAGCAGGGGCAAGGCTTTACGGCCATTGGCGGGGCCGCCCTTGGGGGTGAAGGTCTGGATGGTCTCGGGGGGGATAATTTGGGTCATGGGGGCAAGCTAATCCCCCTGTTGGCGGCGATCAATTGGGGCGTGCTGCGGGCCATCTATCCGGCCGGGCGGGGCCTGTCCAAAGCGTAATATTTTTCGGGCTTGTGCGCCGCGCCTTTTGGGCTACACCACCCGGCCCGCGAAGCTTTCAGACGAGCGTGCCGATGACACTCCATGCCATTGAAACTTCTGGAATTTCACGCCGCTTCGGCGAAAAGCGGGCGGTGGACGGTATAAATCTCGAAGTAAGACGCGGCGAGATTTTCGCCGTGCTCGGCCCCAATGGTGCAGGCAAGACCACGCTGGTGCGCATGCTGGCAACGCTTTTACGCCCCTCCGGCGGCAGCGCGCGCGTGCTCGGCCACGATATCGAGCGCGAGGCGCGCGAGGTGCGCCGCAAGATCAGCCTGACCGGCCAATTTGCTTCGGTAGATGAAGACCTTACCGGGTATGAGAACCTGCTTTTACTGTCGCGCCTGTCGGGCCTTAAGGGTACGGACGCGAAGGGCCGGGCGATGGATCTGCTGACCGCGTTCGATCTGGCCGAAGCCGCCGCCAAGCAGGCCAAGGATTATTCGGGCGGCATGCGCCGCAAGCTGGATATCGCCGCCAGCCTGATCCGCCGTCCGGAACTATTGTTTCTGGACGAGCCGACAACCGGGCTTGATCCGCGCTCGCGCAATCAGGTCTGGGACATTGTGCGCGGCCTTGCCGCCAGCGGCACAACCATCCTGCTCACCACGCAATATCTGGAAGAAGCCGACCAGCTCGCAGATGAAATCGCCGTTGTCGATCACGGCCGGATCATCGCGCGTGGCACCAGCGC
Organism: Glycocaulis sp.; assembly: GCF_050485565.1. GTDB lineage: Bacteria > Pseudomonadota > Alphaproteobacteria > Caulobacterales > Maricaulaceae > Glycocaulis. Next base: position 133,753 of record NZ_JBJHBQ010000001.1, read on the forward strand.
GGAACTCAAAGCCAAGGTCGGCGGCGGCGTCTTGCAGATCAATCTGGCCAGCGCAGAGCGGCGCGAGGAGGCATCCCGGCTGCTGTCTGACATGATGGTGGGCGAGGTGCGCACGGGCGGCAATGGCGTCTCCCTGAATGTGGATGTGGCCGACCCGGATGCGGGTCTGGCGGCGCTCGGCGCGCTGTCGGCGGCGGGCATCACGCTGACCGGCTATGCCCTTAGCCAGCCCAGCCTTGATGAAGTGTTCTTTGCGCTGACGGGGCGCCCGCCGGAACCGGAGAAAGAGGCAGAGACGGAGGCAGCACAATGAGTGAGACCGTGAAACCTCTTGAGCAAGCCGCCGAGAATGCCGTGCTGTCGGCGCCGGCTATTGCCGCGCGTCCACCCCATGCGGTGTCGGTCAGCCTCACCTATGCGTGGCGGGCGCTGCTAAAGATCAAGCACATGCCCGAACAGCTTTTCGACGTGGTGGTGACGCCCATCATGTTCACGGTGATGTTCACCTATCTGTTCGGCGGCGCGCTGGCGGGCTCGACCGATGCCTATCTGCAATTCCTGCTGCCGGGCATTCTGGTGCAGACGATTGTCTTCACCTCGGTCTATACCGGCTTCACGCTCAATACCGACATTTCCAAGGGCGTGTTCGACCGTTTCCGCTCGCTGCCGGTCTGGTCGCCGGGGCCGATTGCCGGCGCGATGCTGGCCGATGTTTTCCGCTTCACCGCATCGGGCGTCATCGTCTTCATCATCGGTACGCTTATGGGCTACAGGCCAGAGGGCGGGTTCATCGCGGTCATTCCCGCCCTCGCGCTGATGAACGCGTTTGCACTGGGCTTTGGCTGGATCTTCACCGCGCTGGCGCTTTCGGTGCGCACGCCCTCCACGGTGATGACGCTGGCCTGGCTGGTGCTGATGCCGCTCACCTTCGCCTCCAACATCTATGTCGACCCGGCAACCATGCCGGGCTGGCTGCAGGCGATCGTGTCGGTCAATCCGGTCTCGCTGCTTGTCACGGCCATACGCGACATCATGGCTGGCACACCGGACGCAGGCGCTATATTGCTGGCCCTGCTCGCCCCCGGCGTGATGGCGGCCATATTCGGCCCTATCACGATGTGGCTCTACAGACGCGAGCGCTAGCGAAGGAACCCATTGCCATGTCCACACTCTGGCGTCTGCTTGCCATCGGCCCGGCTGCCCCCATGAAGGCCGCCGATGCGGCTCTGGGCGCCATGGAGGACGGGCCGATGCTGTCCTGGTCCTTCTTCGAAGATGGCGGTCCGGACACCTGGCGGCTGGATGTGCTGTTCGCCGACCAGATCAATGTGGACGGCTTTCTGGCCCAGCTGGGACTGGAAGACACCGGCGTGGACGTCCAGTTCGCACCTCTGCCGGAAGAAGACTGGGTGCGGCTCTCGCTGGAGGGTCTGCCGGAAGTGACCGCCGGCCGGTTCGTGGTCTTTGGCGAGCATGCGCGCCGCCCGCTTCAACCCGGCGAGCTGGGCATCGAGATCGAGGCTGGCCCGGCCTTCGGCACCGGCCATCACGGCACCACCAAGGGCTGCCTCATCGCGTGCGACCGGCTGGAGCGTGAGGGGCTGAAAGTCGCCCGCGTGCTGGATCTGGGCTGCGGCACGGGAGCGCTTGCCATCGCGGCGGCGCTGGTCTGGTCCAATGCCGATGTGCTGGCGACCGATATCGACCCCGAAGCGGTGGCGGAAACCGAGATCAACAATGCCAAGAACGGTGTGGCCGAGAGAATCCAGGCCATCACCGCAGACGGGTTTGACCATCCCGCCTTCGAGGGCGCGGTGTTTGACCTGATCTTCGCCAACATCCTTGCCGGCCCCTTGCAGGAGCTGGCGCGCGCGCTGTCGGAGCGGCTGGCCCCTGAAGGCCGCGCCGTGCTGTCCGGCCTGCTGGAAGAGCAGATCGGTGCAGTGGAGGCCGCCTACCGGCAGGCAGGTCTTGTCACCGCCAATACCGACATTATCGATGAATGGGCGATCCTCACGCTGAAAGCGGGCTAGAACTCCACGGCGAAGCCAACGGTGAGCCAGTCGGCCCGCTCACCATCGAGATTGCGCCCATAGACGATATCGAGAGCAACATTGCCGTCGAACAGGAAGGGGCGGATACCGGCCTGCCATCCGGGGCGGTCATTCTCCGTGCCGAACACCTCGCCTATCAGTTCCAGCCGGTCGTGGGCCATCACTTGCGCGGCCACGCCCCACACGCCCACGGTCTCGTTCTCGGTGAGGTCGCGCTCCACGCCCGCATTGACATGCAGGTTGAGGCGCTCATTGACCGGCACCGACAGCGGCACCACGGCATAGATCGTGTCGGCATTGCGGATCACACCGGCATGGCCGCTGCCCACTGACAGGGCGAGGCCGTAGCCATGCTCGTCAATATCGCGCAAGGCGATCTTGGCCGCAGGCGCGAAAGTGGTGGCCCACTCCCCGTCTGCGCGCCGGCTCTCCATGGTCAGCTCGAACTCGATGAAGGGCAGAGCTTCAAGGGTAAAGCCCGGCGAGACGAGGTAGACCCGGTCACCATTATTGGCAAACGAGCTCCAGGTTTCGAGCTTGAACATGCCCGGCGTTGCAATGCCGGCATCGTCCACCGCATAGGGGCCGCCATTGGCAAAGCTTGCGGGCATGGCGGAAAGGCTCAGCGTCAGAGCGCTGATAGCAAAGAGACATTTTTTCATCGGTCTTGTTCCTTTTGATTGGGACCGGTCATGCCGCCGCGGCGGGCAGATCAAGAAGGGCGGTGGCAATGGAGAAATAGATCAGCACGCCTGCCGCATCGGCGATGGAGGTGATGAGCGGTGCACTGGCCGCTGCCGGATCAAGCTTCATCCGTGACAGGATGAAGGGAAGGCTCATCCCGATGATAGAGCCGACCAGCACGATCACCACCATGGAGAGGGACACGACAAGCGCCACTTCGGGGCCGCCACGGACAACGCCGATAGCAGATACTGCAATGGCCATGGTGATACCGAGCAGAAGCGCGACAAAGCTCTCACGCCCGATCATCTTGCCCCAGTCGGAAAGTTTCACATCTCCCACCGCAAGGCCCCGCACCATCAGCGTGGCGGCCTGTGAGCCGGCATTGCCGCCGGAGTCGATCAGCAAGGGCAGGAAGAAGACCAGCGCCACATAGGCCATGATCGTGTCTTCGAAATAGGCGATGCCTGCGCCGGAGAAGATGTTGCCGAAGACCAGCAGGACCAGCCAGACGATACGCATCCGGTAGAGCACGAAGGTGGAGGCGGTGCGCACATTGGTGATGCGCTTCATGCCGGGCACATAGCCCTTCTGGTCGCTGCCTACATCCTGAACACCACCGGCGCGGTAGAAGTCCTCGGTGGCTTCGGCCACCTGCACGTCCATCGCGTCGTCGGCGGTGATGATGCCGACCAGCGCATCCCCACCATTGATGACCGGAATGGCCAGAAGGTCATACTGGGCGATCTTGCGGGCCGCCTCTTCCTGGGACTCGTTGGCCCGCACGAAGATGACCTCGCGTACCATGATGTCACCGACCAGAGCCTCGTCCGGCTCGGTCAGCAGGTCACGCAAGGAAACCACGCCAATCAGGCGGCGGTCCTCATCGACCACGTAGGAATCGTAGATCGTCTCCTTGTTGGGGGCCTCGCGGCGCAGCTTGGCGATGGCCTCCACGGTGGTGAGGTCTGCTTTCAGCGTGGCGTAGTCCGAGGTCATTATCGCCCCGGCCGTGCCTTCGGCGTAGGCCGAGAGCTTGCGGATATCCTCACGGTCGGCGCGCGCCAGCACGGGCAGAAGCCGGTCCTGCAGCTCCTTGGGCAGGGCGTTGAAGAGGTCGGCCCGCTCGTCAGGCGACATCGCCGTAACGAGCGCTGCGAGCGCGTCACGCTCCATGGCGAGCGCCGTTTCGGCCTGCATGTCGGCAGGCAGATAACCGAAGACTTCGGCCGCCGTTTCCACGCCGAGCGCGGCCAGCACACGGGCCACTTCCTCAGGGCTCAGCGAGCCGATGGCATTGGCGATATCAGCCGGGTGAAGGCTCGCCAGAGCCGTCTTGATGGACGCGGTATCGTTATTGTTCAGAAAGTCGCGGATTGCTGCCGCGATGTGATTATTCGTCATGTCAGAACCTCCTGACAGGGCGTTGCAACAGGCCCGTCAGAAGACTGTCAGAGGCGCACCGGCCTCCTCGACATGAGAAGGTCAGCGCGCGCCGGACATCCCGCCACGGGCGCAAATCTCGGATTGGTCGCGCAGGCCGCCACGTCCTGTGGGACGCATCACGGCCCGCCTACTCGACGGATCGTCCATGACATGGCCTCCCTGCCTGCCGGCAAGCCCGCATCAGGTGCATGCGCGACGCGCGTGCAGCGGACCTTTTGCGGCCCGGCACACAGATGATAACGAAGCGAGACGAGATTGGTTCTCACACCCGCGCGAATGTCTGACCCACTTGGTCATCAAACGCGGGTCGATCAGACGGAAACGCGGGTCCTGAAAAGGACAAGCCGCAGCCGGATCACCCGGCGTCTAAAGGCCGGAGGGCGTTGAGTTGAGTCCAGTTCTACTGGAACTGCCGTCCATCAAAGTGTCCTTGATTGCCGCCTGCCAGAAGCAGGCGGGCTGGGGCATAACCCCGGCTTGCACGCGGCGTCAACCCCGGCTTCAAGACATTTGCGTGAAATCAGACCGGTTTGAGGATCAGTTCCAGACAGGCATCGATATGCGCCTCGATCTGGCGGGCATCGATCGAGTTCCGCCCCGTGAGAATTTCATATTCCGGGGCCAGCACGATCGGCAGTGAGAACGCGCCTGACAGCACGAACATCAGATGCGTCGGATCACCCGCCGCAATCAGTCCCTCGCCCTGCGCAGACTTAATAAGATCAATGATCTTGTCGTTGAGCGGCTTCTGGTGCGTGGCGATCAGCCATTCCAGGCGGGGCGTGCGTTCCGCCCCCTCCTGCAACAATAGCCGCATATGCTCCGGATACGCGGCCAGCGTGGCGATATGGGCGCGGATGGCCGCCTTGTAGAAGGGCAGGCCGGCAAGGCCCTCCGTGCTTTCCATCTCGCCGTCCAGATGCGCGTTGACGCGCGCATAGAGCCGTTCAACCGCCGCTTCCCACACGCCCTGCTTGGACTTGAAATGATACATGATGAGCGGCACCGGCGCACCGCAGGCGCGCGCCACATCGCTGACCGACGCACCGGCAAAGCCGCGCTGGGCAAATAGCGGTATCGCCGCATCGAGGATGCGGCTCTGCGTCGCCTCTCTCTGGGCCTCGCGCTCATTCTGGCGGGCGGGCCGCAGCTGTGTTTTCGTGCTCATGGGCAAAGGTTTAGAGCCATTGTGGCGGAAGGTCGATAGTGTGCGCTGGCAACACGCGCGGCCAGGACCTCACGCCTTCTCCACAAAGCTGGACACGACCTTCTTCTCGCCCGCCTTGTCAAAGGCCACCGTCAGCTTGGCGCCATCGGCCACGAGAATACGGCCATAGCCGAATTTCTGGTGGAAGACCCGGTCGCCGCGGGCAAACCCGCCAGCGCCATTGTCCCCGCTCTCGATCAGCCTGGCCTTGCCTTCAATCACGCCGGGATCACGGCGCGAACCGCTCTCCTGGGCTGCCTTGAAGCGCTTCCAGCCGGGGCTGTCATAGGCGGAGCGGAACGGATCGGCAGGCTCTGACACGCCAGCAAAGCCGGGGCCGGCATCGTAATATCCGGTCTCGGATTTGGCTTCGGCATGTTCGGCCGGCAACTCGTCGATAAAGCGCGAGGGCAGGACAGACTGCCAGCGCCCGAAAATCATCCGGTTGGCGGTAAAGGAGATGATAGCGCGCGCGCGTGCCCGCGTGATGCCCACGTATGCGAGGCGGCGTTCTTCCTCGAGGCTCGCCGTGCCGCCCTCATCGAGCGAACGCTGGGAAGGAAACACCGTCTCCTCCCAGCCGGGCAGGAAGACCAGCGGAAATTCCAGCCCCTTGGCGGCGTGAAGCGTCATCAGCGAGACCTCATCGCCGGTTCCGGCCTGATCCAGGTCGGCCACCAGCGAGACATGTTCCAGATAGGCTTCCAGCGTGTCGAACTGGCCCATTGAGCGGACGAGTTCTTTCAGGTTATCCAGACGGCCTGCGGCCTGCGGGCTCTTGTCCTCGCGCCACATCGCCGTATAGCCGCTTTCATCGAGGATGATCTCGGCCAGCTCGTCATGGCGCATGGCGTCCAGCTGTCCGCGCCAGCGCTCCACATCGCGCAAAAACACCTGAAGGCCCGTGCGCGCCTTGCCGCGTATCTCGTCGGTCTGGACCATCAGGCCAGCCATCTCACTCATCGAGACACCGGCAGAGCGGGCGGCCGAGGCGATCTTCTGCACGCTGGTCTCGCCAATCCCGCGCTTGGGAACATTCACGATCCGCTCGAACGCGAGATCGTCTTCGGGCGAGCGCACAAGGCGCATATAGGCGTGGGCATCGCGTATCTCGGCGCGTTCGAAGAAGCGCGGCCCGCCAATGACCTTGTAGGGCAGGCCCAGCATGATGAAGCGGTCTTCAAACGCCCGCATCTGCCAGGAGGCGCGCACCAGAATGGCGATATCGTTGTGCTGGTTACCGGCGCGGACAAAAGCCTCGATCTCGTCGGCGACAAAGCGCGCTTCGGCCTCGCCGTCCCACAGCCCTCGCACCTGGACCTTTTCGCCGGGATCATCCTCGGTCCACAGCGTTTTGCCGAGGCGCGCACGGTTGGACTTGATGAGCCCGGAGGCGGCACCCAGAATATGGCCCGTGGAGCGGTAATTGCGCTCCAGACGGATCACGGTCGCGCCGGGAAAATCGGTCTCGAAGCGCAAAATGTTGTCCACCTCCGCGCCGCGCCAGCCATAGATGGACTGGTCGTCATCGCCCACGCAGCACACATTGCCCGACCCGCGCGCGAGCAGGCGCAGCCATAGATACTGGCAGACATTCGTGTCCTGATATTCGTCCACGAGGAGATAGCGGAAGCGCTTGTGGTAGAGCGCCAGCACATCGGCATGCTCGGTGAAGATGGTCAGATTGTGCAGCAGCAGATCGCCAAAATCACAGGCATTGAGGACTTTGAGCCGCTCCTGATAGAGCCGGTAGAGCACATCCGCCTTGCCGTCCGCGAAGGTCCAGCGATCATCCTCGCCCAGCTTTTCCGGGCGGATACCACGGTTCTTCCAGCCATCGATGAGGCTGGCGAGATGGCGCGGCGTCCAGCGCTTCTCGTCAATGCCTTCAGCCTGCAGGATCTGCTTGATCAGGCGCAGCTGGTCATCGGTATCAAGGATGGTGAAGGAGGATTTCAGCCCCACCAGCTCGGCATGGCGGCGCAATATCTGCGCGGCGATGGAGTGGAAGGTGCCAAGCCAGGGCAGCCCCTCCACCGCCTCGCCGATGATCGCGCCGACGCGCTCCTTCATCTCGCGCGCGGCCTTGTTGGTGAAGGTGACCGAGAGGATTTCCCAAGGGTTTGCCCGGCCCGTCGCGAGGATATGAGCCAGCCGCGTGGTCAGAACACGCGTCTTGCCTGTGCCCGCGCCTGCCAGCACCAGAACCGGGCCCTCAATCGCTTCCACCGCCGCGCGCTGCTCGGCGTTGAGCCCCGCCAGATAGGCAGGCGTTGCTCCGCCGCCGGAGGGCGGGCGGGCAGAGGCCTGCTGGGAAAGGGGTATGGAGCTCATGGGCGCGCTTTGGACGGGTCTCGGATACGATTCGGGGGTTCGGTTCTCCAAGCTAGCACGCACACGCCCGCGTTACAGGGCGCGATGTGCGGGTGGGGTGGCAGTGCTTCACCAAAAATGATATCCTAATGATATCTTGAAAGGAACGTGGTAACGTGGTGATGAAAGCGCTGATCGGCAAATGGGGGCAGTCACAGGCGGTGAGGCTGCCCAAGGACATTTCTGACCAGCTGCGCCTGAAGGCTGGCGACGAGGTGGAAATGGAGCTGGTGAACAACCAGCTCGTCATCACGCCCGTCAAACGCCCGGCCAGGCTCGACCCCGACGCTCTGTTTGCACAGATGGAACAATGTGATCCGCCAGCAGAAATTGACTGGGGACCAGCGCGCGGGGCCGAGGCTTGGTAACGCAGCCGCCCGCTTTCCAGCCCGGCGATCTGGTCTGGCTGGAGTTCGCCGATGCCTCCGGCCACGAACAGGAGGGGCGGCGGCCCGCCGTGGTGGTGTCAGCGGGTGGGTACAATGCCCGCTCCAGCCTGATCCTCGTCTGCCCGGTGACCAGCAGCGACAAGCCGTGGCCCTTCAAGGTGAAGCTGGCCGGTGAGACAGGCGGACTTGACGGCTACACGCTGGTTGATCAGGTCCGCGCGGTAGACCCCGATGCCAGACACGCCCGCAAGGCTGGCGAGGTCAGCGGCGCTTGCCTTGCCGATATCCGGGCGAGGCTTGCTGTCGTGCTGGGCTTATCCCCGGAATCCTAGCGCCACGAGATAGGTCTCCGAGCTGTCGGCGCGGCTGGCGGCGGGTTTGGCGTGCTTCACCTTGTCAAAGCGCGGTTTCAGCCGCGCGAGAATTTCGCTCTCGGTGCCGCCCTGAAACGCCTTGGCGATGAAGGCACCGCCCGGCTTCAAGGTCTCCAGCGCGAAGTCTGCCGCCGCCTCGACCAGGCTGACGATGCGCAAATGGTCGGTGCTCTTGTGTCCGGTGGTCCAGGGGGCGAGGTCTGACATGACGAGGTCTGCCGGCCCGCCAAGTGCCTCTTTGACGGCTTCCGGCGCGCCCGGATCGGTGAAGTCCATCGTCATCAGGACCGCGCCCGCGATGTGATCCATCTCCAGCAGATCAATGCCGACAACATGGCTGGCGCCGCGTTTGAGCGCCACCTGCACCCAGCCGCCCGGCGCCGCGCCGAGATCGGCAATGCGCATGCCGGGCCTTAACAGCCCGAATTTCTCGTCCAGCTCGATCAGCTTGTAGGCTGCGCGCGAGCGATAGCCTTCGGCCTTGGCCCGCTGCACATAAGGGTCGTTGAGCTGGCGCTCCAGCCAGCGCTGGGAGGAGACTTTGCGCTTCTTGGCGGTCTTTACCCGCTCGTGAAACTGCTTGTCAGCGCGCTTGCTGCCGCCCGCCGTTACCGGGCCGGAGCGTCTGCGGCGCTTTTCCTCGGGCGGATCTTCATCCTTGCTGCTCACGATGGCGCTCCTGCACTGGTCTTGCCCCGCCCACGCGATTTGCGGCCACGGCGGCCGCGCTTGCGCCTTGGATAGATCAGATTGAGCAGAAGACCTTCGCGAAGCCCCCTGTCGCCGACCCGCAGGCGCGGCACCGGCCATCCATCCATCACCGATTCCAGTATCGCGCAACCGGCCACGACCAGATCGGCCCGCTCAGTGCCGATACAGCCCTCGCCCGCGCGCCCGGCTGCATCCTTGGTCGACAGCCGGTCACAGGCGGCGCGGGCCTCATGGGCTTCCATCCACGAGCCGTCCACCTGGTTGCGGTCATAGCGCACCAGATTGAGGTGGACCCCGGCCACCGAGGTCACCGTGCCCGATGTACCCACCATATGCGCCCTGCCCTGCTCGAACAGCGGGCGCAAGCGGCGCGCGCCTTTGGGAATCCGCGTTTCCTTGCGCACTTCAGCCTTCATGGCCTCATACCAGGCGCGGCGCTCTTCGGGGGTGGCGTTTTCCGGTTCGGGGCAGCGCTCTGACAGGGTGACGACACCCAGCGGAATGGTGGTCCAGCCACGAATGCCCGGACGGCCGGCATCGGGATAACCGCCACGCTCACGCCACTCGGCCAGATCCAGCCAGCACAGCTCGGTAGAGCCGCCGCCAATATCGACCACCACGGCCGCGTCAAAGCTGTCATCAAGCAGGTCAAGACTGCCCTGTACGGCCAGGCGCGCTTCTTCCTCGGGCGAAATGAGATCCAGCTTCAGGCCGGTCTCGCGCTCCACCCGGTCGAGGAAGTCCTGACCGTTGGACGCCATGCGGCAGGCTTGCGTGGCAACCGCGCGCAGCCGCGTCACCTTGCGGCGTTCCAGCTTCTGCGCACACACCGCCAGCGCCTCGACAGCGCGGTCCATCGCCTCGTCGGACAGGACGCCGCTGGCACCCAGCCCCTCGCCCAGCTTCACAATGCGTGAAAAGCTTTCCACCACGCGAAAACCGCGATGGGCGCGCTTGGCCATCAGCATACGGCAATTATTGGTGCCAAGGTCTATCGCGCCATAGATCACGTCATGGCGGGCACGGCCTTTGGACGTATTGCGCGAATCGGTCCCCGGACGGGCACCGGGGTCATGCGTATCCATGAACTGTACGGTCCTGCTGACCGGACTGACTGGCAGGGCGCGCAACCCTTCGGCGCGCAGCCCGTTGCCTGACAAGGCCGGTCTGGTTCGTGTGTTGAAGACAATGATAACATGATCGTGACAGGATGACAGATATTAAGCCGCGCCTTGTGACATGCAGCGCAAGGCTTGGCCTGGCAGACATATGCCTTACCTCACGCGTAGGGCATTATGAAAAAAGAGGTCATCCCGTGCGCAGCGCGCAATTTGCCATTGGCGATGTTGTCCGGCACCGGCTCTTCCCCTTCCGGGGCGTCGTGTTCGACGTCGACCCGCAATTTGCCAATACGGAAGAATGGTGGCTGTCGATTCCGGAGCGCATACGCCCCCACAAGGACCAGCCCTTCTACCATGTGCTCGCAGAGAATGAGCAGAGCTACTACACGGCCTATGTCTCCGAGCAGAACCTGCTGCCCGACGCGCATAATGGTCCTGTCGGCCACCCGGAAGCGGCCGCCGTATTCGAAGGCTTTGATGGCACACGCTACAAGGTGAAGGCGGAGATCGCGTCGAAAGCGAACTAGCTATTTCTGGTAGCGCACGACTTCCTGCTCGATGGCACCGAAGATCGACTTGCCATTCTTGTCGCGCATGTCGATGCGGATCGTGTCGCCGGGCGTCATGAAGGGGGTTTTCGGCTTTCCATCATTGATCGTCTCGATCATGCGGATTTCCGCGATGCACGAATAGCCCTTGCCGCCTTCGCTGACCGGCTTGCCCGGACCGCCATCCTGTTTGTTAGACACGGTACCAGAGCCGATGATGGTGCCTGCCGTCACGGGCCGCGTCTTGGCCAGATGGGCGATAAGCTCTGGAAAGCCGAACGTCATGTCGACACCGGCATCCGGCTCGCCAAAAAGCTGGCCATTATACTGCGAGCGCAGGGGCAGAGAGAGGCGCGCACCGTCCCACGCTTCGCCCAGCTCGTCCGGCGTCACGGCGACGGGTGAGAAGGCGGTGGGCGGTTTGGACTGGAAGAAGCCGAAGCCTTTTGCCAGCTCGCCCGGAATGAGGCCGCGCAAGGACACATCATTGCAGATCATCACGAGGCGGATTGCCTTTGCCGCTTCATCGGCCGTGCAGCCCATAGGCGCATCACCAGTGATGACGGCTACCTCGCCTTCAAAGTCGAGACCCCAGGCGTCATCGCCAAGCGGGATGGGCGCGCGCGGTGCCAGGAAGGCGTCTGATCCGCCCTGATACATCAAAGGATCGGTCCAGAAGCTCTCGGGCATTTCCGCGCCGCGCGCTTTCCTGACCAGTTCCACATGGTTCACATAAGCCGAGCCATCGGCCCACTGATAGGCACGCGGCAGCGGAGAGAGCGCGTCGTGCTCGTGGAAGCGCTCGCGCGGAATGGTCTCGCGGTGCAGCTCGTCCGACAGGGTTTCCAGCTTCGGGGCAGCCACGTCCCAGTCATCCAGCGCGGCCTGCAGGGTGGGCGCGATATGGGAGGCGTCGGTGCACCAGGCGAGGTCTTTCGAGACGACGACCAGCTTTCCATCGCGGGTGCCGTTTTCAAGGCTGGCGAGTTTCATGGGCGCGCTTCCTTCTTTTTCAGCTCATCTTCTGTGTGACGGGTCCACCAGCGGACGGGCGGGATAGGGTGATTGGGGGGTCCGCGCTACAGAAGCGCTCCAGGCGATAACCGCATCGAAATGGGAATCCATCAGAGGTTTCAGCCCGGCAGGCGCCCGGCGCGAAGCGGGATCAAATGCCTTGCCCGGATTCTTCACGTCGCGGCTCATCAGCGGTCCTGCCACAACCGCCTGCACGGTTTGCGCATCGAGACCCAGGTCAAGGAACCGGCTGGCCGCGTCAAGCGAGGCTTCCGGACGGGCAAGAAAATCATCACCATCCAGCCATGCCGTGCGCGCCGGGTCCAGCTTTGCCGAAGCCTCGCGCATCATCGCCAGCTGTGCCTGCCAGACCAGCGCTGCTATCTGGATATCGGTAAGCTGAAACGCCTGTTCGGGCGGAATCTGGCCCAGCAGGGACCCGTCGCGGGCGAACATGGTGTAGAGCTGGCGGGTAAAAGCCCGGCCCGGCTCACTCTTTTTCAGGATTGATGTCAGAAAGACCGGCAGCTCGGACGTCACGAACAAATGGCGCGCATCGGGCCACAGGGCCGCGCAATCGGAAATCAGCGAGTTCGCCGCATTGGTGGGCTTGATGACCACCCGGCCAGCGTCAGCGGGCGGCCTGGCAAGCAAATTCATATAGAGCGGGAAAAGGCGGTTGAACTCTGTGGTGTGCCCATGCCGCTTCAGGCTGGCCAGCGTCGCCAGCCCGGAAGGTTCACTATAGGCGATCGTGCGCCCTTCCACGCTCAGGCAGCGCGCCAGCAAGGTTGAAGCGCAAAATGCCGAATGCCAGATGAAAGCCGGCGCTGCCTGTCTCTCAACGGGGCCGGGCAGCTGATTGAACGCCAGCGCAGCGCGGCGGCGGCCGGTCAGATCGGCGCGCTGATCGAGAAAGGGCGTGGATTCGACAAAGGCGCGATCCGCTTCGACAAACAGAAACTGCCCGGCGCGCAGATCCAGGTCGAAAGGCAACCAGCGCGGATCTTCAAGCAACGTGCTCGCCGGCAAGGATACAGTCCCGCCGTTCATGACGGGCCACACCCGGCATCAACAATTTCAAAGCGGCCATCGGCGTTGAGCCATTCCAGCTCGCCATCGGCAATGCCGAAACGCGCGCCGTGCAGGACCAGCGAGCCCGACTGCACGGCCTCGGCGATGAAGGGGAAGGACAGCAGCCTTTCCAGCGAGCGCTTGATAGAGCGCAGCTCCATCGCATCGCACACATGGCCGGTATCGGCATCCTCGCCCAGCTCGCGGCGTGTTTCGGCCAGAACCGAGGCGAGCGGATCAAGCCATTTGCGCACAAACTGGGTATCGCCCGCCGCGCCGGTGGCCGCCGCTTCCACCCCGCCGCACTGGCGGTGGCCCAGCACGACCACGTTTTTCACCTTGAGCACTTTCACCGCATATTCCAGTGCGGCGGAAACGCCGTGATGAGCCGAATCCGGTTCGTAAGGCGGGACCAGATTGGCGACATTGCGGATGATGAAGAGCTCGCCCGGCCCGGCATCGAAAATCGCAGCCGGATCGACCCGGCTGTCAGCACAGCCAATGACGAGCGTTTCCGGGCTCTGCCCCTTGGCGAGATTTTGCCAGATGCGTTGCTTGCGCTCGAAGCGCTCGGCGCGGAAGCGGGCAAAGCCCTCATGCAGGCGGGTCGGTATCATGTCTGGCGGTCTAACCTTCGATCGGGTGAGCGGCAAGCAGGCGGGTCAGAAGCGCTCGGCGCGCACGACCTGCACATCGGACACCATGACAATGCCGATCTGGCGCTCCAGCAGCGCATAGACACGCTCCAGCACGGTATCGAGCATCGCAGGGTCGATGACGGCCAGCACCATCATCATGCGGTCAGCGCTGGTGATCTGACCCTCGCGCGACCAGCTGCCGTTTGCGCCGCGCCCGGATTTGGCGGGCAGCACGGTCCAGCCCTTCACGCCCGCCTTTTCCAGCACGCCCTCAAGGCGCGGCACGGCGGGCATCTCGATAATGATCTCAAGGCGCTTTTTAAGGCTGGTCTGCATCGGTCTAGCCTCCAGTGCCGGTTACAAGCCGGGCGAGCCAGAAATAGAGCGGAATGCCCGCCACAAGGTTGAACGGGAAGGTGATACCCAGTGCGAGCGTGAGCGAGATGGCGGGCCGCGCTTCGGGCAGGGCAAGGCGTAAAGCCGCCGGCACCGCGATATAGCTGGCAGAGGCCGCCAGCGTCATCAGAAGGCCGAGACTGCCCGCATCCAGCCCGACAGCGAGACCCGTCCCCATGCCCGCCAGAGCGCCGATAAGCGGCATGTAGAGGCCAAAGCCGATGACGCCGGGCTTGAGCACCCGCCAGTTGCGCAATAGCCCCCTGCCCGCCACCAGCCCCATATCGAGCAGGAAGAGGCAGAGCACGCCGCGGAAAATATCGTTGAAGAAGGGAGATACCGCTTCCATGCCACGCGGCCCGGTCATCCAGCCGATGAAGAACGCCCCGATCAGAAGCACGATGGAGCCGTTGGCGGCGATCTCTTTAAGGACCGAGAGACGGCTTTCGCCATGCCCCTCAGCGCCATTGGATGCGCGCGCGGCAGAGCCGGCGAGGATCAGCGCGGTCACAATCGCCGGTGCTTCCATGGCCGCGGCGACCGCCACCATGAAGCCTTCGCCGGGCGTCTCCAGAAAGCGCGCGGCATCGCTGGCAGCAATGAAGGTGACGATGGAGATGGAGCCGTAATGGGCGGCGATGGCAGCCGCATCAATGCGGCCGACCTTCGTGGTCAGCATCAGCATGCCAAAGCCCAGAACCGGCAGAAGCGCGGAGAGCACGATACCGGCAAGGATTGCCCCGCCGACCGACCAGGTGAGGTCTCCGGCGGCCATCTCCGCCCCGCCCTTGAAGCCGATCGCCATCACCAGATAGAGCGAAAGCGCCTTGGCGATGGCTTCGGGGATCGAAAGGTCTGAGCGGACGAACGCCGCGATCAACCCCAGCACGAAGAACAGGATCGGCGGGGAGATCAGATTGGCTTGCGCCAGTGTGAGAACGTCCATGCCCCGCCCCGTTCAGATATGCGCTACTCAGCCGCCTGTTTTGGCTTCCACGAGTGAACGTAGTCGAGATTTTCGACGCTGGCAGCGCCCTCGCCCACATCCAGCGGATCGCGGGTATCGATCATCACGGCATATTCGTCCGTTGCGGGCTTTTTCTGCGTGAACATGTTGGCGAGCGCCTTGGGGTGCGGGCCATGGGTGAAGCCTGCCGGGTGGAAGGTCATCATGCCCGCATCAATGCCGTCGCGGCTGAAGAAGTCGCCCGCGTGGTAGAACAGCACCTCGTCATAATCATTGTTGTTGTGGAAGAACGGCACTTTCAGCGCACCGGGATCAGTCTCGAAGGGGCGCGGCGCGAAGGTGCAGATCACGAACCGGTCCGAGAGGAAGGTCGTGTGGGCGCTCGGCGGCACGTGATAGCGGTGGCTCATCAGCGGGCGGATATCACGCACATTCAGGCGCACCGGATAAAGCTCGCCATGCCAGCCGGCGGCATCGAGCGGATTATAGGGGTAGGTGATGCGGCTGACCTGCCCGCGCTTCTTCACGTGAACAACCCACTCATGGTCCTCATCGGCCTGCTGGGCGAAATAAGCCTCGTCCATGGCAGGCACGTCAAGCACCGCCGGATCGAAGATGGCATGCGGGCCGAGCAGGCCCCGGTCAGGCAGGGTGTAGTGGGTGTTGGTGGCTTCCACCATCAGCACCGAGGTGGCTTCGGTCGGCACCAGCCGCCACATCGTCGCGCGCGGCAGGATGATGTAATCGCCCGCCTCATAGGCCAGATGCCCGAAATCGCAGAAGAGCGAGCCCTTGCCGGTATGGATGAAGAGCAGCTGGTCGCCATCGCCATTGCGGGCAAGGCCGCTCATCGGTTTTTCCAGCTTCCACAGGCGTATGTCGCAGCTATTGTTGAAGAGCACAGAGGGGCTGGACCACGGCACATCGTCAGGCCGGTTCAGCCTTGTCAGATCGAAGGCGCGCGGCTGCAGCGGGCCTTCAAACTTCACCCAGCCGGTGGGCGGGCGCTTGTGATGGAGGAAGGCGGCGGGGCCGAAAAACCCTTCCTTGGACATCTCGCGCTCATAGGGCGCGTGTTCGGGAAAATCAGCATGGGCCTGACGCGAGGCATCGCCTTCGCTGCGGGAGGTGTAAATCCATTTGCGCGCCATGACATGTTCTCCGTTCTGCCGGAATACCAATTTAGTTACATTTGAAACTAAATGAAAGGGCGATTTCGGCAAGCCGCCTATCGTCACATTCTGCCTGAAGGTGGACAGGCGCGCAAAGCCCGTCACGCGCTGTTCCGTCCGGCCTGGCGAGGTCGGCAGATGTCATTTTTCTGTCAAAAAACGCGGCGGCGGCCTTGACGCTGGCTCTCCGCCCGTAAAGAAGAAGCCGCGAATTGGTCTGACCCGGTCAAACCGGCGTCCCGTCGGCCAGAAGGGCAAACATGGCGAAGATCGACAAGGACCTCAAACGGCTCCAGCGGCTGGAGACCGGCGTTCAAAGTCTCTCCCGGCAACTGGTTCCGGTAGGCATCGCGGTAGTCTTCCTCGCCATGATCGGGGTGGCCGCCGGCACGCTGTCAGGCGTGCATACCGGCTGGGCGCTGTTCGTCGCAGCCAGTATTATCGGCGGCTATATGGCGCTCAATATCGGCGCCAATGACGTAGCCAACAACATGTCGCCCGCGGTCGGCTCGCGTGTGCTGACCATCACCACCGCCGTTATTGCCGCTGCGATCTTTGAGGCTGCAGGCGCGATCATCGCTGGCGGCGAGGTCGTCTCAACGGTTGCCTCCGGCATCATCAACCCGGCCATGATGCCAAGCTCGCAAATTTTCGCCTATGCGATGATGTCCGCGCTTCTGGCCGCCGCACTCTGGATCAATCTGGCGACCTGGCTGGGCGCGCCCGTCTCCACCACTCACTCCATCGTGGGCGCGGTGCTGGGCGCTGGCATCGTCGTTGCCGGGTTCGAGGCGGCTGACTGGTCTGTCATTGCACGGATTGTTGCCAGCTGGGTGATCTCGCCGGTCACGGGCGGGCTGATCGCGGCCGGTTTCCTCTTCTATATCGACCGCACCATTCTGGAGCGGAAGAACAAGCTGGAGGCGGCCCGCTTCCAGGTGCCGATCCTGGTCGGCATCATGGCGGGCACATTCTCCACCTATCTCATCCTCAAAGGGCTGGCGCGCATCATGCCGACGCCGCTGGAAATGGCCATTCTGGCCGGCGTGGCCATTGGTGTGGCGTCCTGGTTCCTGGTGCGCCCGTTTGTTGCCCGCAGGCTGGAGGGCAAGGAGAACCGCAAAGCCTCGGTGGGTGAGCTGTTCACCATTCCGGTCATATGCGGGGCGTGCCTGCTCTCATTTGCTCATGGCAGTAATGACGTGGCCAACGCCATCGGGCCGCTCGCCGCGATCTATGTGGCGATTACCGACGGCGTGACGGGCGGGCCAGCCCCGCTGCCGACATGGATACTGGTTATCGGCGCGCTGGGCATCTCGCTTGGCCTGCTCCTGTTCGGGCCGAAGCTGATCCGCACCGTAGGCTCCAAGATCACCAAGCTGAACCGGGTGCGCGCCTATTGCGTCACGCTGTCAGCCGGGATCACGGTGATTATCGCCTCCACGCTCGGCATGCCGGTCAGCTCCACCCATGTGGCCATTGGCGCACTGTTCGGGGTGGGCTTCCTGCGCGAGGGCATCGCCAATAACGGCAAGTCGAAGAAGAAGTCCAAGGACACGGATGCGAAACGCAAGACCCGCTATCTGGTACGCCGCGGGCATGTCGTGACGATTGTCTCGGCCTGGATCATCACCGTTCCGGCAACCGGCCTGTTATCGGCGGCCATCGCCTTCACGATGACGGTGCTGTTCTAGCTTAGTCAGCTGCCGTACAGGCCCGGAAAGCGGACACCGTATCCTGACGCGTTTCCAGCGCCTCATAGGCCGGCCAGTGCAGGTCCGTGGCAATCACGGCCGCGCCAGCATCGGCAAACGCCGCAAAAATGCTGGTGTCGCCGCTTTCGAGCACTTCGCCATCGATATGCCACAGCGTGCCGGCGACCGGCGGGATGCCCGCCTCCAGAAGATGGGCCCAGGCCGCCGGGTTCAGCTCGCGCTGGACGCCAGACCAGCCGATGAGACGGGCTGGATCGACACCGGCAGCGCGCAGCGTCTCAAGGCGCTCAGGATCGGTGAGCTGGATCGAGATCACGACCTCATCGCTGACCGCCGCCGCGCGCAGCGCATCCTCGACCTCATACGTGATAACCATGGCGTAGGAGAGCGCATCATTGGCGATAATCGCCTCGGCCAGCTCCTCCACCGGCACGGTGCGCTTCAGGTCCAGCTGGACGAAGGCACGGCCGCGCGCCCAGCTGAGCACTTCTGACAGGCTGGGGATGCGATAGGGGGTCAGCTGGCCCTCATCGTCCACAAGCTGATAGGCCGACAGCTCGGCGAAGGTCAGATCAGAGATATTGCCGGTTCCGTTGGTGGTCCGGTCAAGGCTTTCATCGTGCATTATCACCAGCACACCATCGGCGGTGCGGCGTATGTCCATTTCCAGCAGCATCGGAGCGCCGGCCAGCGTGTTGGCGAAGGTCTCGATCGCGTTTTCGGGAAAGCGCGGCTCAACCCCGCCACGATGCGCGCTGATAAGGGTCACATCCCGGTCCATCAGGCAGCGCAGCACATCGGGGATGGACTGCCCGTCGGGCGCTATCGCCGCCACCAGCGGTTCGGGCAGGGAATCCTGCGCCGATACCGTATCGGCCAGCCGCCGCTCGGCCTCTGAAACCTCGCCGGACGGTTCGGGCATTTCGATCTCACCCACCGGCTCCGGGCAGGCGGCCAGCATGAGGGCAAATACCGGTGAAAGAAGTGCGGTGCGGTAGCGATGCAGCATGGAAAACCCTCAGGCGCCGTGGAGATGAAGTTTGTGCAAGCGTTCTAGACCGGTTGTGTGACAGGCGTCAGTACGCCTCCCCATTTGTCACCCTCGGGCCGCGTAGCGCTCCCGGGGACCCATGCCTGAAGCGTTCGCCTGCATATTCTTTGCTGGAATGGATCACCCGCATAAAGCGGGTGATGACAGGGGAAAGGGCCTTCCCTACTCGTCACCATAGATGGCGACATAGGGCTCGCGCCCCAGCCCCCAGCTGGCCCGGTACATGCCCGGCGTGTTCATCGCCCAGATGGGCTGGCCCACGAACAGCATGACGATACCGCCATCCCCGCCATCGGCCTCAAGGGTTTCCATCATGCGGTCGGCGGCGATCTGTGCGGCTTCCTCAAAGCTGTGCTGCTCGAACATCAGCCGGTTGGCATCATGGCAGATGGCGGCCGCGACATTGAAGCGGATGAAGTATTCGCCCGTGCCGGTGGCCGAAAGCCCGCAGCGCTGGTCTGCCCAGGTGCCTGCGCCGATGATCGGGGTGTCGCCCACCCGGCCCCATCTTTTTGCGGTCGTGCCGCCTGTGGAGGTACCGGCGACGGTAACGCCATTTGTATCCATCACCACCACGCCGACCGTGCCGAAGCGGTGCTCGCGCTCCATGATATCCAGCGCGCCTTCACGGATAGGTTCGGGATCCGGCGCGCCTTCGGGGCGGGGCGGCACGGGAAGTCCCATGCGCTCCAGCTGGCGCTCCAGACCCTGCCAGCGGCGCTCGGTGAAGAAGAAGGATTGTTCAGCTGTCTCCAGCTCGTGCTCGGCGGCGAAGGCTTCCGCGCCATCGCCGATCAGCATGACATGCGGGCTGTGCTCCATCACGGCTCTGGCCAGCGAGATGGGATGGCGCACCCCTGTCACGCCCGCTACCGCACCGGCAGCGCGCGAATTACCCACCATGATGGAGGCATCGAGCTCCACCTGGCCTTCGGAGGTGAACACCGCGCCGCGCCCGGCATTGAATTTGGGGTCGTCTTCCAGCACGCGGATCACGGCCTCAACCACATCCACCCCGTCCGCGCCGCCGGACAGCATCCCGCCGCCCAGCTCCAGAGCGTCCTGCAGGGCAGCGCGATAGGCGGCCTCGGTTTCAGCGTCCATGGCGCCGCGTTCGATCACGCCTGCGCCGCCATGAATGATGATGGACCATTCCAGCTCGCCCGATCTTTCCGAACCCGCCTGCGCGGCCGGGACGGCGAACAAGAGGGCGGCAAAGGCAAGCAGTGTACGGATCATCATCAACTCCATGACTTGGCGGCAACGGTACATGATAGCGCGGGATCAGAAGGTGAGGATAACTTTCCCCTTCACCCGGCGCTCCATGATGTCGGCAAAGGCCTTGGCAAACTCGTCCAGCGGATAGGCGGCTGAAATGTGCGGCACGATCTTCCCGGCCTCGTAAAGATCGAACAGTTCTTTCATGTTCTGCGCGTTCTCACGCGGATTGCGGCCCGCCCACGCGCCCCAGAAGACGCCAAGAATATCGCGGCTGTTGAGCAGGGCCAGATTCAGCGGAACTTTCGGGATCGGCCCGGCGGCAAAGCCGATGACGAGATATCGCCCGCCCCACCCGGTGGCACGCAAGGCCGCTTCGGAATAATCCCCGCCGACGGGATCGTAGACCACATCCACGCCCTTGTTTGCGGTGATCTCGCGCACGCGGGCTTTGAGGTCTTCGCTGGTGTAATTGATCAGCTCGTCGGCCCCGCCCTCACGCGCGATTTCCAGCTTCTCGGCGGAGCTGGCGGCTGCGATCACCTTCGCGCCCATCGCCTTGGCGAGCTGCACGGTGGCAAGGCCAACGCCGCCTGCAGCGCCCAGCACCAGCACGGTCTCGCCGGGCTTGAGCTTCGCGCGCTGTTTGAGCGCGTGGTAGGACGTGCCGTAAATCGTGGTGAAGGCAGCGGCATGCTCAAAGCTCATCACGTCAGGAATCGGGATCACCTGGGCTGCGGGCGCAACGGCCTGCTCGGCAAATCCGCCCAGCATGGTCGCGACGATCACCCGGTCGCCGGGCTTGAAGCCGGCTGCGCCCTTGCCAAGCTCGGAGACCACGCCTGAGCATTCCGTTCCCGGAATGAAGGGGAAGGGCGGCTGGGCCTGATACTTGCCCTCGACCAGAAGGATGTCGGGGAAATTGACGCCCGCCGCCTTCACATCGACCTGCACAAAGCCCTCACCCAGCGGCGGAGCGTCCACCTCGGCAACTTCCAGATTCTCGTAGGGGCCAAATTCCTTGCAGATCAAAGCGCGCATGCGGCGTGTCCTTTTTGCGAACGGGTCGGTTGGCCCAGACCATAGAGGCCAAGGCGTGCCAAGGGCAATGCGCGCCTGCCTCACGGCTTCTGGTGCGGCCCTCTGACACTTGATGGCGCTGGCGCTTCGCCGCATAAGGCTTGGGTCACGCCAGCGAGGCCCGCCCCATGTTTCTGCGCAATATCTGGTATTATGCCTGTCCGGCGCGCGATCTGAAGCCGGGCAAGATGCTGCACAAGGTTCTCCTTGGCGAGCCGGTCGTGTTTGCGCGCGGCAGTGACGGCGCTGTGTTCGCCTTGCGCGATCTGTGCCCGCACCGGGGCGTGCCGCTCTCCGCGGGCCGCCTGTGCGCGGCAGGCAGCACGGTGGATGGCAAGACGCTGAGCGAAGCGCAGATCGAATGCCCCTATCATGGCTGGCGCTTTGGCGCGGATGGGGCCTGCAAGGCCATTCCCTCGCTGGTCACCGGGCAGGATATGGATGTCGGCAAAATCCGGGTGCGCCGCTATCCGGTGCGCGAGCTGCAGGGCAATCTGTGGATATGGATGCCCGCCGCCAGTGATGGCCCGGTGCTGGATGACACGCCCGAGCCCGATCACGAACCGCCCGTCATGCCGGAGATGGGCGAACGCACGCCTGCCCTCATAGAGCGCATGATATTTGACTGCCATGTCGATCATGCCGTTATCGGCCTGATGGACCCGGCGCACGGGCCTTATGTGCACCGCTCTGTCTTCTGGCGCTCGGAAAAGTCCATGCACGAGAAGGAGAAGGCGTTCGGCCCCAGCGAGCTGGGCTTTACCATGCTGCCGCACACGCCGTCGAAGAATTCGCGCTTTTACAAGATTCTCGGCGGCAATCTGACGACCGCGATCAGCTTTCGTATGCCGGGCGTGCGCGTGGAGCATATCCAGGCTGGCACGCGCGGGCATGTGGTGGGGCTGACGGCTGTTACGCCGATCGACGAAA
Source organism: Glycocaulis sp. (assembly GCF_050485565.1). Taxonomy (GTDB): domain Bacteria; phylum Pseudomonadota; class Alphaproteobacteria; order Caulobacterales; family Maricaulaceae; genus Glycocaulis. The sequence continues at coordinate 155,915 of NZ_JBJHBQ010000001.1, forward strand.
CCACGACCGAAGTGACCCAGAGCTTCTACTGGACGCTGCCCGCGCTGGGCGCGCTCAAACCGCTATTGCGTCCCTTTGTGCGCTCCTTCCTGAAACAGGATGGCGACATGGTGAACATCCAGAAGGAGGGGTTGAAATTTGATCCCCGCCTGATGCTCATCAATGACAGCGATGTGCAGGCGAAATGGTATTTCCGCCTGAAGGATGCCTGGGAAAAAGGTGGCGGCATGCGGGCCGGATTTGAAAACCCGGTCAAACCCGCCACCCTGCGCTGGCGCAGCTGAAATCAGGGCCAGGGCTGGACCCCGCCAGCCCTGCCGGGCAAGGTAGGCGCTTCCCCGAACAGCTGACGAGTTTGCCCCGTGACAGAAACGAGCCCTGCGACGCGCGCCGGAAAACGCGGTGCCATGACCCGCTTTCTTGATGGTGTGGAGTGGCTGGGCAATCTCCTGCCACACCCCGTCACCCTGTTTGCGATCCTGGCAGGCATGATGATCCTGGCGTCGGGGCTGTTCGGCGGGGTTATGCAGGTCGCGGTGGAAGACCCGCGCCCGGATGGCGCGGCCGGGCGAGCCGCCGACGGCATGATCCGCGCGGTCAGCCTGATGAATGAGGACGGCTTCCGGCGCATCTTCACCAGCCTCACCACCAATTTCACCAGCTTTGCGCCGCTCGGCGTCGTGCTGGTGGCGATGCTGGGCGTCGGCGTGGCGGAAAAATCCGGGCTTTTGTCCGCCGCCGTGCGCTCCATCGTGCTGGGCGCGAACCGCCACACCGTTACCGTGGCGGTGGTGTTTGCAGGTGTGCTGTCCAACACCGCTTCGGAGATGGGTTATGTCGTGCTGGTGCCGCTGGCAGGCGCGGTGTTCTACGCGCTGGGCCGCCACCCGCTTGCCGGCATGGCCGCGGCGTTCGCGGGCACGTCGGGCGGATACAGCGCGAACCTCCTGATCGGCACGATTGACCCGCTGCTGGCGGGCATCACGACCGAGGCCGCGCAGCTCATCGATCCGGGCTATGTCGTCTCGGCCCCGGCCAACTGGTATTTCATGGTGATCTCGACCTTCATGATCACGATCATCGGGTCGCTCGTCACCATCTTCATCGTCGAGCCGAAGCTGGGCAAATATGATTCCAGCCGCGCCGACCCGGCCGTGCTCGACAAGAACATGATGCAGCCGGTCTCGCGCGAAGAGAAGAAGGGCCTTGTCTGGGCCGGGATCGCCTCGCTGGCCGTGTTCGCGGCGATGGCCTGGACGCTGATGCCTGAGATTGATCTCGCCGGCTGGCTGCCGGGCTGGGGCGCGCTTCGCAATCCCGATACCGGATCGATCTTCCAGCAGGCTCCCTTCTTCATCGGGTTTGTGACCTGGATATTCCTGTTCTTCCTGATTGTCGGCTTTGCTTATGGCCGCGCCGCCGGGACGATGAAGAATGATCGCGACGTGATTGACGGCATGGCATCTGCCATCTCCACGCTCGGGCTTTACGTGGTGCTGGTCTTCTTCGCCGCCCAGTTCGTCGCCTTTTTCGGCTGGTCGAACCTCGGCGCGATCACCGCCGTCACCGGCGCGCAATTCCTGCAAGACACCGGCCTGACCGGGCCGGCCATCTTTATCGGCTTCATCCTGATGTGCTGCTTTGTGAACCTGATGCTGGGTTCGGCCAGCGCGCAATGGGCGGTGACCGCGCCCATCTTCGTGCCGATGCTGATGCTGGTGGGTTATTCGCCGGAGGTGATCCAGGCCGCCTACCGGATCGGGGACTCGTCGACCAATATCATCACGCCCATGATGAGCTATTTCGGCCTGATCCTCGCCTGGATGACGCGCTATGACAAAAATCTGGGGATCGGCACCATCATCGCGATGATGCTGCCCTACTCGATTGCTTTCCTTCTCAGCTGGATAGCGCTCTTCTTCCTGTGGACGTTCGCGCTGGGCATGCCGGTCGGGCCGGGATCGCCCACCTTCTACGAAATGCCGGTCGGCTAGTTATGGCTGGCGCGCGCCGGTGCCTTCAATGGCGCCGGCGGCAGCGGCCGCGGGTGCCAGAATGATCTCGGTTGCCTGGCGCACCACATTGACCGAAAGACTCAAAGGCCCGCGCACACCGCCGGCCTGAGCCGCAGGCTCCACCCCGAAATCGCGCGTGCCGGAAAACAGGGCGATCAGCTGGGGCGACATGGTCAGCGTGGAATGGCGCATCGGGTCGGCGGTGTTGAAGCCCGACACATCCACGACCGTAAGACGCAGATCCGCCACTTCCTCCACCGAGCGCAGGGAACCCAGCCGGTCGGTCTGGCCGCGCAGCACGGCTGAGGCCCGCAAGGCGCGGTCACGGGTGGAGGTGAAGACGATGAAATCAATGTCGGATGCGTCGCCGATTGTAGCGAGCTGGCTTCGGAAAACATCGACGCTGAGATCAGGCGACATCAGGGCCACCTGGCCAATACGCGCCAGCACCTCGGTCTCGCCCGCTTCAGACAGGTCACGCAGCGCCTCGAGTGTCAGCATCGAGCCCATGGAATGGGCGATAATCATGATGCGGTCCGCCTGCGCGCGCGTCGCAAGGCGCAGCGTGTCGGCCAGACCGTCCCGGTTGATGAACACGCTGTCGAGATCATAGGCATAAAAACGCGGATCGCCCGCGCTCGGCCAGGCAAAATAGAGCGGCACGCCGGGTATCTCGAAATCGTGCATCATCTGGGCAAACCGGAACAGGCCGCTGCCAAAGGTTTCATTATAGCCGTGAACGAAGACGACAAGGATGCGCTCTTCCTCGTCCAGCTGGGACAGCTTGCGGTTCAATCCGCCCAGAAAGGCGTCCTGCCCGTCCAGCGTCTCTGCAAAGGCCAGGGTGAAATGGCGCATCGGGTCCGGCGTGCCGCGCGGATAGCGGATGCGGCCCGGCTCGCGCTCGGGCGGAATCGAAACCGTATGCACCCCGTAGCTGAGCGATTCTGAACGTTCGCGGCCAAACAGCGTGGCGTCGTGCACAGGCGCCCGGCCGGATACCGTCATTATGGGCTGCTGGGCGACCTCGCGGGGGAGCTCGGCAAATTCGGTAACGCTCAAGGTTGGCGCACACGCGCTGGCCATACCCAGAGCCAGCATGATGCCAGCTGTCCGGGCAAGCCGGGTCAGCCCTGCCGGGACCGCATCTGCCGCAAGGCAAAGATATCTGCTGACATCCATCGGAAAAAGCCGCCATCCTCGAGGAATACCGAGGCGATATTGGTGTCGCCCGGCTCGAAGTGGAAGACTTCGCGTAAAGCCCGCGAGAAGGCAAGCGCTGGCGCGATCCTGACTGAATGTCCGCGGAAAGCGTCGCGTATCCGCAACGTCTGATCGTCGCTGAATACCTGATTGGGTACCAGCATGATCCGGGGACGATGACCGGTTGTTTCCGCCATGCGGCTTGCGGCCTCTTCCAGCTCCGGCAGATAGGCTTTGGTCGCCATGATGTCGGCGTCTGATACCGCCACGGGGACGAATATCGCATCGGGCTGGATGGCCGGCAGCATTGTTCCGGCAGGGAAGCCCGCTGGCGTATCCACAAACAAGACGTCGCTGGCCGAACGGCGGGTGTCCAGAGCAGAGCGCACGGCATCGGGCGCAACCTTGTGCCCCTCGCCGTGCTCGTCAGCCAGATAATAGGACTGCACACCGGAGCCGGAAAAACGGCGCACGGCATTGTACGTGGTGCGCAGGCGATCGAAATCGATCACGCACACACGCAGATCGTATGTCGCGGCAAAATGGATGGCGCTGAGAAAGGCCAGCGTGCTCTTTCCCGCACCACCCTTGGCATTTGCGAACATAATGGTGGTGCAGCTCATCGCCTTACCATCCTGCATCCCTCAACTGGCACTGCCGGTGCGCAGATCAGGATTCGCTGTCGCTGCTATCGCTGGCCGCCGGTGTATCAGCCGGCTTCGGGGCCGAACCCGTGTCACGGGCCGATTGCGAGATCGCAGAGCGCAGATTGCTCAACGAAGAGCTGCCCTCGGTGCGCGTGGCGCGCCCTTGCGTGTTGATCTGACCAATCAGCTGGGCGCCTTCATGGGCTTCCAGCGAGCCATAGGTGATCTGACCCTCAATGCGGCCGGCTTCGCGGATGGTCAGCTTGCCGGACAGCACCAGCGTGTCTTCCACACTGCCCATGATATCAGCGGTTTCGCTGGAGATGTCGCCTGCGACATGCCCTTTCTCGCCGACGATCAGGTGTACCGCGCGCAGCTTGCCGCTGAACTGGCCGTCAATGCGGGCCGCGCCGTCGACATCGAGGACAGCCCCTTCCACGGAGCATTTTTCGCCCATGAAGAAGGCGAGTTCTTCGCCATTGTCGGGAATGCCAATCTTGGCAGGTTTGGAAGTGGTAGAGGAATTGCTCATGAGGGGACCCCAGCTCTTTTGTGATTTATCGCAGTGCTAGCCGATAGGCGGGTACTTATCCAGCACCGGACTGAGTGCAAGAGCAAGCCCCTGACACCATTATTAACAACTAGGTGGAGTCCCGCCGCTGGCATACCCGCGAGGTGCTCGCGCCAAACTCAGGCGCCTGAGCCGGGCAGCGCAGCGCGCGCCCAGGTGATTCCCCTGCCCTGGCTAGTTCACACCGCGCAGGAACTGATTGGCGCTATTGGGAATGCAGGGCTGGCCGTTAAAGGCGGAATTGAAGGTGCCGTAAACCACGCCATAGCTGCCGGGCCGGGTCGTCGAGGTATAGCCCCGGCCATTATTGGCCCAGGCCGGACACAGATTGGCCGCCGGCGCGTAGACGGGCGCCGGTGAATAATAACCAGATTGATGACCCGGATAGCTGCCAGCGGGACGCTCTGCATATCGGCGTATCGCGGCGCGCTGGCGCGCCAGGCAGGCGCTGTCATACCCGGCAAAGCTGCCATCGTGCCGGTAGACCGAGCACAGCTCGTAATCGCCGGGAGACAGGCTCTGGGCTTCAGCCATATCGGCGAATGCCAGCGTGGCAAGGCCGATAGCTCCCATACACAACCGAAACATGAGCACGACTCCCAATCCGCTAAACCTGTTCTGACGGCGCAGCAGTCAGCGTGAGCATCGGCACATGAACACGCGCTGAACGCAACCGACCGCCGGCGAATTGCCCACGCTGGCTTGCGAGAGACACGCACAGCCAGGTTTGCGGCATGCGCGGGTCACCGCCCCGTCATCAGCGATGTCAGCCTGCGTGAGGTGCCGTCCACGATCAGGTAGAGGCTGGGGATCACGAGCAGGGTGAGCACGGTCGCTACCAGAAGCCCGCCGATCACGGCGAGCGCCAGCGGCTGCATGATCTCTCCGCCCGGCCCGGCACCGAAGGCCAGTGGCGACATGCCAAGCGCTGTGGTGGCTGTGGTCATCAGAACGGGCCGCAGGCGCGCCGTGCCTGCAGAGACCACCGCACGCGCCGGTGACAGGCCACGCTCCCGGCGGCCCTTCTCGATATATTCCACCAGCAGGATGGCATTGTTGACCACAATGCCGATCAGCAGGATCGCGCCGATCATTACCGGCGCGGACAGAGGCGTGCCGGTCAGCACCAGTGCCAGCACCACCCCGGTTATCGCCAGCGGTGCGGTCGCGAGGATAACCAGCGGATTGGAGACGCGCTCATACTGCACGGCCATCACCACGAAGACGAGGAAGAGGGCGAGCAGGACAACGGTGGTCAGCTCCCGGTTGGTTTCCTGAATGGTTTGCCACTGGCCTTCGAAGACGAGGCCGATCTCGTCTGGCAGGTCCATGTCTGCCAGCCGCCCCTCGACCTCCTCCATCACCGTGGAAACATCGGAGACGGCGGTATTGATCTCGCCATTCACCCGCACCACGCGGTTCTGGTTATCGCGCTCGATATGGGCAGGACCGGCGCCAAGGCTGATCGTGGCGACATCGCCAAGGCGCACCGGTGCACCTTGGGGGCGGAAGAGGATCAGGTTGGCGAGCGCCGTGCTATCGCCGGTCTGGCTGCGTGGCAGGCGCACGCGCAGCTCGTATTCCTGCGCATCGGCCATGAAGCGGGTCGGTACCGCGCCATCGACCGCAGCACGCACGGCTGCGCCGATCTCGGAGGTACGAAGGCCCAGCGCGGCCGCTCGTTCGGTGTCCACGCTGATGCGCATGAGCGGGCTTTCATCCTCGCGGCCAACTTCTACACCTTCGAGGCCGCGGATGCCCTGCAGGCGTGCGCTGATCTGGCGCGCGGCCTGGCGGGAGATGGTGAGGTCCTCGCCAACCACCGAGATGGAGAAACTGCCCTCGCCGGGGCCGAAATTGAGCCCTGAGATCGACGGTGGGCGGACCCAGATGCGCGCGCCGGGAATATCGAGGGCCTCAAGGGCCTCGCGCATGTTCGCGACCCACACACCGGCGGGCATTTCAGGCCGCTCGCGCGCATCGGTCAGCTGCACCCGGATATTGGACGTGCCGGGGCGTTCATTGACGATGCCGCCGCCCAGATGTCCGCCAACCAGCGTGAACATGGACTGCACATACGGGTCCGCGCCCAGAACCGCTTCGATCTGCCGGGCGGCAGCGTCGGTCTCGTGTGGCGGGCTGCCCGGCGGCAGGGACAAGCGCACAGAGACCTGGCCATCATCGACTTGCGGCAGAAACTCCGTGCCAAGATTGGAGCCCAGCCAGAGCGATCCGGCAAAAACCGCGAGGGCCGCGGCGATGACGGCTGCCCGCCAGCGCAGCAGGCGCGGCAGCACACGCCGGTAGCGGCGGCGCAGGAACTGCACACCGCCATCGAAGGCCCGGATCGGGCGTGATCTTGCCAACCCGCTTTCGAACCGCGCACGGCTGACAAGCACGGCCAGCATCGGGGTGAGGGTGAGCGCGGCGGCGAGCGTAGCGATGATGGCAAAGGAGATGGTCAGCATCAGCTCGCGGAAGATGAGCGCGGCGAGGCCGGTAATCAGCAGGAAGGGCACCACGGCGGCGAGATTGGTTAGCGTGCCTGCGATGATCGCACCGGCCACTTCGCCTGCCCCGTCATGAGCCGCGCGCTCCGGGTCCTTGCCCAGCTCCTGCCGGTGCCGGTGAATGTTTTCCAGCATGACGATGGAGTTATCGAGCAGGAGGCCGACACCGAGCGCCAGCCCGCCCAGCGAAATGATGTTCAGGGTCAGCCCGCCCAGCCCCATCATCACGAACGTGGCCAGAAGGGCGATGGGTATGGCCAGCCCGATCACGAAGCTGCGCCGCAGGCTGCCCAGGAAGAAGAGGACAAACACCATGGCCAGCACACCGCCCAGAATGGCGGCGCTCGCTACCGAGCTGACGGCGGACCGGATGAAAAAGGCCGTGTCGCCGATCACCTCGAAGACGATATCGTCAGGGATGAAGCCGGAGCGGGATAGCTGGCCGATGGCGTCATTGATCTCGTCGACGACCTCGACCGTGTTGGCGCCGGGCAGTTTGAAAACGGAAACCTGCACGGCAGGCGTGCCGTCGAGCCTGGCAAACAGGCGCTGCGCGCGATGGCCGTCGCGCACCTCGGCCAGCTCTGACAATGGAATGCGCCGTCCATTCCCGCTCGGCAGGTTGATCAGCACATTGGCGACATCTTCAGCGGAGGTGAAAAGCCCGTCGGTCTTGGCCATGACATCAAAGCTGGCGGACGTTACCCAGCCTGCAGCGATATCGACATTTTCATCGGCCAGCGCGTCGATCACGTCCTGCATGGACAGGCCGTAGGAGGCCAGCCGGTCCTGATCGACCAGAACCTCCATCTCGCGCACCTGACCGCCCGCCGCTTCCACGCCGGACACCCCGCCAATAGCCAGAAGCTGGGGCGCGAGACGGCGTTCCACCCATTCATTCACCTCAACTTGCGAGCGGGTGGGGGAGCTGAAGCCGGCTGTCCAGACCGGAGCCTGGGACGGGTCACGCTTGTAGATACGCGGCGGCTCGATACCCGGCGGCAGCTGGGTACGCGCCAGCTCCAGATAGCGCGACGCATCCTGGAGGGCGATATCGAGATTGGTGCCGTAATCGAAGTGCAGATTGACGTTCGTGCGGCCTTCCGACGCCCGGCTGTCTATCCGGATAAGGTTCTCGGTGGCAGCCAGATTGCTTTCCAGCACCCGCGTGATCTGCTGCTCCATCACTTCGGGAGCGGCGCCCGGATAGTTCACCGTCACGGTGATCTGCGGGTATTCGATCCGGGGCAGGAGATCGACGGGCAGGCGGGTAACAAAGAACAGGCCCAGCACCAGCACGACAGATGCAATCGCCAGCGTGCCGACCGGCCTGCGTATGGCGTGATGGACGATGCCGCCACGCTGGGAAGGCTCAGCCATCGGCTAGCCCCTCCATCCGACGATCCGCACAAGCTGGCCCTCGGTAAGCTCGGACGGGTTGGTCGCCAGCACCACCTCGCCCTCTTCCAGCCCGGAGACAATCTCGACCCAGTCGCCGCGTGCGACGCCGCGTTCCACCACGCGGTATTCCAGCCGGTCATCGGTGATCACGAACAGATAGTCTACGTCATCCTCGTGCTCGAGCGCAGTCACCGGCGCAGCGATCACATCGGGCCGCGGGTCAATCGCCATACGGACCCGGCCGAGAAAGCCGGGGCGGACCCCGCGCGTCTCCGATCCTTCTGGCAGGGCGATCTCCACGGTGACAAGGCGTGTATCGGCCTCGGCCGTCGGGAAGATGCGCCTTATCGTACCCTCCACGCTATTGCCCGGCATGGCATCAAGCAGGATTGGCGCGGACTGTCCCGGGCGAAGATGGACCACATCCAGCTCGGAGACACCGATGCGCATGACGAGAAGGTCCATCGCGGTCAGTTCAAACAGAGGGTCCTGTGCCTGCACGCCCTCGCCGGGTTCGACATGGCGCGCTGTCACGACCGCATTCATTGGCGCGCGCACCTCTCCAAACCCGATGCGGGTAGACCACACAGCGGCATCGCGCTCGGCCACCTGAAGTTCAAGGCGCGCCGCTTCGTAGTCCGCCGTGGCCATCGTCCCGCGCTCGCGTAGCTGCGAGGCGCGTTCATAGGCGCGGCGGGCCTGTTCCCGCTGGGCTTCGATGCGGGCGAGTTCAGCGCGCTGCTCGCTCATATCGATACGCGCCAGAAGCGCTCCGGCCTCGACACGGTCTCCCGCTTCGACGAGCACGTCATCGACGATCCCGGCCGTGCGGCTCGCCAGGCGTGAACGTGAATAGGGTTCAACGACCGCAGAGGTGGCGAGCTGGCGTGACAGATCGCGCCGGATGATCTCCGACGCCGCGACGGGCTGGCGGTATTCGCCCCGTCCTCCGCTGGAGCCGTTTTCAGCCGCGCTGTCGGAGCCGCACGCGCCAAGCAGCAGCATGGCAGCTGCAAGCAGACTTATCGGGGCGGTCCTGATCATCGGCGCTCCGTCAGCGGGTAGCCTTGTGATGGGGTAGCGCGCGGGTCAGCAAGCTACGCGAGCAGCGCCCTGCAAGCGGGCGTCAGCGCTATACTGTCGTCCTTCAGCCCTGAGTTTCAAGGTTTTGCCGGTGCTCATAACGCAAGCGTTATGTCGCCACGGGCTTTCAGGCGGAGCGAGGCAGGCACCTTTCACCCGTCGGCAGGTGCCGCTAAAGCTAGCATCTGGAACCCACACACAGGCGGTCCGCACATGTGGCTTTTTATACGTTCCAATGCGCGCTGGCTCGGCGCGGGGGTGATCCTCACCTTCCTATCCTCTTTCGGTCAGACCTTCTTCATCGGACTGTCGGGCAATGCGCTGCGCGAGGAGTTCGCCCTGTCAGAGGGCGGGTTCGGCCTGCTCTATATGGCGGCCACGCTGGCCAGCGCGGTCAGCCTGCCCTTCGTAGGGCGTTTGCTGGATTACATGCCTGCCTGGAAAGTGGCCGCCTTCTCCATGCCGGGGCTGGCGGCGGCGTGTCTGCTGGTCGTCATTGCGCCTCATGTGGCCGTCCTCGCCATCGCCATCTGGCTATTGCGCCTGTTCGGACAGGGCATGATGACCCATATCGCGCTCACCCAGACAGGCCGCTGGTTCGCGGCCAGCCGCGGACGAGCCGTGTCCCTCGTAGTGCCCGGTCACCAGCTGGGCGAGGCCGCCCTGCCAATACTCTTCGTTTCGCTTGCAGCCCTGCTGGGTTGGCAGGGTGCATGGACCGCCTCGGCGCTTTTCATCCTCGTCATGCTGCCGGTGATGGTCTGGCTGCTGAGAGAGGACCGCATACCCGAAAACCCGTACGGTGAAGCGGGGCCCGGCTCGCAGCAGCGTCAATGGACGCGCGCCGAAGTTCTGCGCGACCCGGTATTCTACCTGTTGCTGACCGGCGTGCTGGCCCCGCCCTTTATCGGCACCACCATCTTTTTCCATCAGGGCCATTTCATCGAATTGCGCGGCTATGACCCTCTGGTCTTTGCCAGCGCGTTTCCGCTGATGGCGGTGACGACGATTGTTTTCGGTCTGGTGTGCGGCGCGCTGATCGACCGGTTTGGCGCAGTAAGAATACTGCCCTTCTTCCTCACGCCGCTGACCATAGCCAGCCTCACGGCAGGGCTCCTGACGCCTGTATGGGGCGTCTATCTCTTCATGTTTCTGGTCGGGGTGAGCTATGGCTTTACCGCAACCCTGCTCGGCGCGCTCTGGCCGGAAGTGTATGGCGTCACGCATCTCGGCGGGGTGCGTGCCATCATCGTTTCGGCGATGGTGCTCTCCACCGCTATCGGCCCCGGTCTGACCGGCGTGCTGATCGACCAGGGCATCAATCTGCCAACCCAGCTGATCTTCATGGCCGGGTGGTGTGTCGCCGCGAGCGTATGTCTGGCCTTCGGGTCGCGGGTGATCCGGCGGCGCCAGCCTGGCTTCCAAAGCGCCGCTAAAACCTAAATCCGTGCAGCATGGAGCTGCCGGGTGTGCGTGTAACGCATTGTAATTGCTTGTTCCCGTGCCGCATCGTGCAGCAAGTCGAAAGCCGACCCACCTGGAGCGAGGCCCGTCGAAAAGCTTCAATTTTACAAGAGGTTGCGTGGTGCCCAGGGCCGGAATCGAACCAGCGACACGCGGATTTTCAATCCGCTGCTCTACCAACTGAGCTACCTGGGCACACTCCGGCAAACCGGAAGAGCGCGGTTTATAGGGCCGGTTTTTGCCCCTGTCCATGGGGGGTGGCGCATCTTGCGCCCACGCTTTGCACATGAACACGGCGTGCTATGTGAACGCCCGTCACGCCTTGCCCCGCGCCAATACCGCTGCTAACCGGCTCTTCCCGACCCGTTCCCTGCCTGACGAGACTTATTCCCATGCAAGCCATCCTTAGCGGCCTTCTGGCCAGCACTGCCCTGTGCGCCTTTACACAAACCACACTGGCACAGGACGCCGACGCGCCGCGCGAGATCATCACCATCACCGGTGGCCGGGCACCGGGCGCGCTGGCGGCAGACCGGCCCGTCTCCACAATCAGCCGCGAGGCAATCGACGCGGCAGGCTTTGCGCGTATCGGCGAGGCGCTGGTCTTCCAGACCTTCGTGACGGGTTCGGAATTCAATGAAGACCCCGGCACCCAGAACGACACTTCCGGCACGTCGAACGTAAATTTGCGCGGGCTCGGCCTTGGCGCGACGCTGGTGCTGGTCAACGGCCAGCGCCAGACCGTGGCGAGCGTCGCGGCAGACGATGGCTCCAGCTTTGTCGATTTCAACGCCCTGATGCCCTCGCTGGCGATAGAACGGGTGGAAATCCTGCGTGATGGTGCCTCGCCGGTCTATGGGGCCGACGCAGTCGCGGGTGTCATCAATGTCATCACACGCGACCGGTTTGAAGGCGTTGAAACCTTTGCTGAATGGCGCGGACCGACGGAGTTTTCCGGCTCCGGCGCAGGATACACGCTAGGCGCCATTGCAGGGCGCGCGCTCGGCAACTGGCATGTTACCGGCGCTATCGAGTGGTTTGACCGGGAGGGGCTGGAAGGGTTTGAAACCCCGTTTGCGCCCGGCACGGGCCTGTCTTCGCTCGGCCAGCCCGGCGCCTTCTACATCCTTGCGCCCGGCGGCGGGTTTGAAGTGACCAATGCGAGCGGCGGCCCGGCCCCCGTACTCGACCCTGATTGCGTGGCAGCGGGCGGACGGCCCATGGCGACGGGCGCGCAGACGCCCTTCGGCCAGACCGGCTTTTGCGGGCTGGATTTCGGCCAGTTCTTCTCGGTGCTGACCGACGAGGAGCGGCTGTCGGGCTTTGCCGCGCTTTCGGGTGATTTTGGCGATACGCGCCTGACATTCCGGCTCGCGGGCAGTGCGCAGAATGTGGAGCGCGGCAACTCACCCTCGCTGGCAAACCTTCGGTTTCCCGCCATCTCCGCCAGTCACCCTGCCAATCCCTTTGGGCGCGATGTGATCTGGCTTGGGCGTCCGCTGGGCGAGCGTGCGGGCGCGGCGCGGCGCGCGTTCGAGCACCGCACCTGGCGCGCCGAAGCCAGCCTTGAGCATGATATGCAGGCTCTGAACCGCGACTGGAGCTTAAGCGCCGATCTGACTTACTCGCGCAACAGCTTGCGGGCGACGATCACCGATACGCTGGCGGATAATTTCGATGCCGCGATTCTCGGCTTTGGCGGGGCGGACTGCCCCGTGCGCACGCCAGGGCAAGGCGTGGCGGCAGGCGACCAGTCGCAGGGCTGCTTCTTCTTCAACCCGTTTGGCTCTGGCGGGCTCGTTACCGATCCCACCGACCCGCGCTATAATGACCCCGCCGTTATCAGCTACTTGATCGGCGAGAACATCCGCCATTCCCACGCTGACCTCGTGACGGGCGAATTCTCCGCCGCAACGGATGCGCTCTTCACCCTGCCCGCCGGGCCGGTTTCGGCGGCGTTCGGCGCGCATCTGCGCCGGGAAAGCTACCGCGTTGACCATGGCGATGATTTCAACGCGGATAATTTCCTCTTCATCGTCGGCGGGCCGGATTATGCGGGCGCACGCAGCGCACAGGCACTCTTCGCCGATGCGATCGTGCCGCTGACGCGAGCCCTTCGCCTGCAGCTCGCCGCGCGCCATGAGCGTCAGGGTGATTTTTCCTCCACTGACCCGCGCGTAGCGGCGGCCTTTGATGTGACAGACGCGCTCACCTTGCGCGCCTCCTGGTCGCGCTCCTACCGCGCGCCGTCCTTGCATCAGGAAGTCTCTGCCACGACCACGCTGCAATCGCTGACCATCGGCACGCAGGCTTTGTTCCGCCCGGTGCGAACGGTCGGCAATGCGGACCTTGATCCCGAGCGCGCGCAGACGTTCTCGGCTGGTCTCTCGGCGCGCTTTGCAGGCATCAGCGCGACGCTGGACGGCTGGCGGGTGCGCTATGAGGATCTGATCGTGCGCGAAAGCGCCAATGCGATCATCGCCGCCGATCTGGCGGATAACGGCCAGTTTGACGATCCGCGTATCGAGCTGTCTCCGGCGGGCGATGTGGTGCTGGTGCGTGCCGCCTTCGTGAACGCGCCGCGCGTTGATGCGTCGGGTATCGATCTGGCCCTGCGCGGTGATCCGCTCGATCTGGCGGGCGGATCGTTGGGGTGGGGCGTCGATGCCAGCTGGATTGGCGAGTTCGTGATTGTCGATCCTGTGCTGAACCGCCAGATCGACGCGCTGGGAAGCCGCAACTTCACCAATTTCGCCCGCTCGGTGCCGGACTGGCGTGCCAGCGCCTATCTCGACTGGAGCCGGGAGGCGTTCGGCGTCCGCGCGGGCGTGCGCCACATTGCCGGTTACCGCAATGATGAGGGCGCGGGCAGCGATGTGGAGAGCTGGACCGTGCTCGACCTGCAGGGCCGCTATACGCTCGATCTCTCTGGCACGGCCCTGACCTTCACCGCAGGCGCGCTGAACATCACTGATGAGGCTGCGCCCTTCGTCCCGACGCCTCTGGGCTATGACACCAAGGTGCATGATCCGCGCGGGCGGGTGGCCTATGTGCGCGTGGGGGCAAGATTTTAGATTCCCTATTCCTCGTCATTCCAGAAAGCCCGTCAGGGCTTATCTGGAACCCAGTCGCTCATAAATTATCTGGGTTCCGGGTCTACGCTGCGCTTCGCCCGGAATGACGAGAGGTGGTTTCTCCCCCCGCCTGCGGGGGGAGTGGCCCAAAGGGCCGAGGGGGGTGTCGAAACACGCCCCCCTCCGTCAGCTTCGCTGACACCTCCCCCGTGAACGGGGGAGGAAAAAGCTAAGCCGGTATATGGATCGGATGGCCCAGCGCCGCGAGGGCGCTTTCGGCAAAGCCTTCGGTCAGCGTCGGGTGGACGTGGATCGTGCCGGCAATGTCTTCAAGGCGGGTGCCCATCTCGATAGCCAGCGCAAACTCGCCTGAGAGCTCGCTGACATGCTTGCCGACCGCATGGATGCCAAGGATCACATGATCGCTCTCGCGCGCGGTGATGCGCACGAACCCGCCATCGGCCCCGCCTTCCATGGAGAGCGCGCGGCCTGAGGCGGCCAGCGGGAACTTGCCGGTGATAACGCTCTCGCCCTTCTTCTTCGCTTCGTCCGGCGTCATGCCGACCCCGACAATCTCCGGCTCGGTAAAGCACACGGCGGCGATTGCATTGGGATCAAAGCGGCGGCGATGGCCTGCGATCACTTCGGCGACGAGTTCTCCCTGAGCGGTCGCCTTGTGGGCCAGCAGCGGCTCGCCGACGAGATCGCCGATGGCGTAAACGCCGCGCATGGGCGTGCGGCACTGATCGTCGATCTTCAGGAAGGGCCCGGCCATATTGAGGCCCATAGTCTCAAGGCCCCAGCCTTCGGTGACGGGCTTGCGCCCCACCGCCACCAGAATGCGGTCGGCTTCCAGCTTCTCCGCCTTGCCGGAGGCATCCTCGAAGACGAGGAAACTCTTGCCATCTTTCTCCTCAACACCCTTGGCGCGGGCCTTGAGATGGACATTGATCTTGTGGCGTTTGAGCCATTGGGTGATCGGACGCGTCATCTCGCTGTCGTAAAGCGGCAGGATGGCGTCAGCGGCCTCAACAAAGCTGACCTCGCTGCCCATCTTGGCAAAAGCGATGCCGAGCTCCAGCCCGATATAGCCTGCACCCACGACCACCAGCTTCTTGGGCAGTTCGGTCAGCTCCAGCGCGGCCGTGGAGCCGATCACCTTGTCACCAAAGGGCAGGAAGGGCAGCTCGGTTTCTTTTGAGCCGGTGGCGAGGATCACGTTTTCAGCCTGAATGGTCAGCGTCTTGCCGTCTTCCAGCTCCACCGTGCAGGTCTTGGCGTCGGAGAATACCGCCCAGCCTGAAACAGCCTCCACCTTGGCGCTTTTGAGGAGCTGGCCGACGCCCTTGGTCAGCTTGCCAACGATGGTATCCTTCCAGGCGGTGAGGCCTGCCATGTCGAGCACGGGCGCGGTTTTGAGCGATATGCCAAGCGATCCCTCGCCCACATGCCCGGCCATTTCCTCATACTTGGAGGCGGCGTGGATGAACGCCTTGGAGGGGATGCAGCCCCGGTTGAGGCAGGTGCCGCCAAGGCCATGCTTGTCCACGATCACCGTATCAAGGCCGAGCTGGCCTGCGCGGATGGCTGCCGGATAACCGCCCGGTCCGCCGCCTACAACGAGAACCTGACATTTGCGAATATCGGCCATGGGGCTTCCTCCGTCTGGATGTTTGGCGGGTGTTTAGCGTGGCAAGGCGCATGCGGGAAGGGCGGGGGTGCGGTGAGAGTGGCCCTCGTCCTTCGAGACGTTCGCTACGCTCACCCTCAGGATGAGGGCCACTACATCTTTCCCTCATCCTTTCGGAACGCGGTGGCGCTCGAAGGACGAGGGGAAGCTAACCTACTCCCCCTCCTCCGGGGGCAGGGCATCAGGCGATACCGGCTCGCCGGGCACTGCATAGGAATTGGACAGCCATTTCTGCAGATCGAGATCGGCGCAGCGCTTCGAGCAAAAGGGCCGGAACTCATGCACTACCGGCTTGGAGCAGATCGGGCATTTGGCCTTGGCGTTCATCATACCCTCCCGGCGGCAAAGCCACGCGGCGGCAGACGGTCAGATGCTTTAAGCGTGAAGCGCGCGCCGAGCCGCGAGGCCATCGCCTTGTTCCAGCCAATGGGATCGCGGGAGAGCCAGTCATGCACGTCCGCGCCAGCTTCCAGCACGAGCTGGCTGGCGCGGTTGGCTTTGCCTTCGGTCTCCAGCGCACGCAAGGCGGCTAGGGCCGTCGTCTCTAGGCTGTCCACGCCGAAGCGCTCCCACATCTGCTCGTGCAGGGCGCGGCCGAGACGCTGACGGGCGAGCTCAACAATGGCAAAGCGCGATGAGGGCGCGATATCCACCTTGGCCGGATCATTCTTGAAGGCCGATTTCAGCGTCGCTTCGAGAGCGGTCTGATCGCCCTTCTTCTTCAGCGGCAGAAAATCGATGGCCACAACCCCGCCAATGCCGCGCAGGCGTATCTGGCGGGCGGCCTCGCGCGCGGCGGTGCGGTTCAGATCAAAGGCAAAATTGCCCTTCCCGCCCGTGCGCCCGCCCGCATCAACATCAATGGCGGTCAGCGCGGTTACAGGCTCGATGATGAGGCGTCCTCCGCCATTGAGCGGCACATCGGCTTCCAGCGCGGCATCGAACTCGGCGTCGAGATCAATAGCCGCCTTGGCGGCTTGTATGATCGGCGCATCATTTAGCCCGGACAGGCGCTCTGCCAGCGGCGGCGCAGTAAGAAGGGCTTCTGGCGCATCGCCCGGCTCCACCTCATGCAGGGTGAGCGTCGGGCCTTTTTCCTGAAACGCCTCGCGCGCGATCTGCACACCAATGCCAGCGCCTTCGTGGAAGCCGGCAGGGCGGCCCTGCGCTCCGAAGGGAAGGAAGCCATCGGGGCCACGCCCGATATCGAGGAAGGCGCCATTAAGCTGCGGCTCGATGCGGCGCACGCGGGCGCGGTAAATCTCGCCGCGAATGGCGCGGCTCTTGCGCTCGCTCCAGCGCTCCAGATGCAGCTCCACCGCGCGGTCGCCCTCAAAGATGGCGGCGCGCGTCTCGCCCACATGTTCAGCGACGATAATGCGCATCAGGACGCGCTCCCTGGACGGTAGCCAAGGCCAATGAGCAATTGGCGGGTCTCGTAGACGGGCAGGCCCATCACGCCGGTATAGCTGCCGGTGATCTGGATGATGTGCGCGCCGAACCGGCCCTGAATGCCATAGCCGCCCGCCTTGCCCTGCCATTCACCGCTGGCGATGTATTCATCGATCTCCTGCGCGCTCAGGCGTTTGACCGCTACGCGCGTCATGGAGAGGCGGCTGGACACCCGGCCATCGGGCGCGCGCACCGCCACGCCGGTAAAGACACGGTGATTGCGCCCGGAAATGAGCGCCAGGCAGGCGCGCGCTTCGTCTTCAGTTTCGGTCTTGGGCAATATGCGCCGGCCCACGCCGACCACCGTATCGCTGGCCAGTACATAGGCATCGTCATGGCCGGTAGCGGCGCTGAGCTTTCCAAGCGTCAGGCGCAGGGCCAGATCGCGCGGCAGCTCTCCTGCGCGCTCGGTCTCGTCAATATCGGTGGGGGCAATCGCGTCGGGCGGGAAGCCGATTCCCGTCAGCAGGTCACGCCTGCGCGGCGAGGCACTCGCCAGTACAAGACGCGCATCTGCGGGCATGGCTGCCGCCCTATTTGAAGCGATAGGTGATACGGCCCTTGGTCAGGTCGTAGGGCGTCATTTCAACCAGCACCTTGTCACCGGCCAGCACGCGGATGCGGTTCTTGCGCATCTTGCCGGCGGTGTGGGCAATGATCTCGTGGTCGTTTTCCAGCTTCACCCGGAAAGTGGCATTCGGCAGGAGTTCGGTGACCTCACCGGGAAACTCCAGCAATTCTTCCTTCGCCATGCAGCTCCTCTTGTCTGGCAATGGGCAGGCTTTTTCCTCGCCTTGCCGGAATCAGCCTTCGCCCCCTCGCGGCGCGTGGCGGGCTATATAGTCCCTATAGTGGGCTTACGTCGAGCCTTGGCGCAGTATTGGCTCACAAAACCACAGCATTGATGCGCGATTTCAACGCCTCGCGGATGGCGCGGTAGGCATCAAGACGGGCCTCCCGGCTGCCTTCAATCTCCGCCGGGTCGGCAAAATGCCAGTGCTCGATGCGCGCCTTTGCCGTCTGCGCCAGCTCTCTGGCCGCCTCGTCGGCTTCCGGCGCGAGGCATACCACCAGCGTGTCGGGTCCGGCGCTGACATCCTCCAGCCCTTGCGGCTCAAAGCTGGAAAGGTCCGCGCCCTCTTCGCGCATCACGGCGATCATGAACCCGTCGGCGCAACTGGCCGGTTCGATACCGCAGGACTGTACACGCGCACCCTCGCCAAACCGCGCACGCCACAGCGCCTCGGCCATGGGCGAACGCACAGAATTGCGCCCGCACACAAAGACGGCCCGGGGCGCGCTCACGCGGCTCTCCGGTGCAGGGCGACAATCAGGGTGAAGAGGCGTCTTGCCGTGTCGAAATCGACATCGATCTTGCCTTCCAGCCGCTCTTTCAGCAGCGAGGAGCCTTCATTGTGGACGCCCCTGCGGCCCATATCGACCGCCTCGATCTGGGCGAGCGAGGCATCGCGCACCGCCTCGTAATAGCTTTCGCAGATGAGGAAATAGTCCTTCAGGATGCGGCGCAGCGGCCCCAGCGAGAAGACGAACATGCGCACCGGCGTGCCGTCCTCGGCGCTGACATCGAAGACGAGGCGCTGCTCCTCGATGGCAAGGCGCAGCCGGTAGGGCCCGCCCGGCCCGTCTTCGGGCCGGAAACGATTGGCTTCGAGCAGATCGGCAATCGCCACACGGCGCTCGTGCTCGACGTTTTCTTCCGCCTTGCCGATGCTGGCGGCATCCAGCTCGATCGCGATCAGCCGGTCTTCAGGGGCGTGTTCGCTCATGGCGCGCCTTCGCTTTCATGGTCGGGACGTGCCGACGCTTTCCAGGGCGCGGACACATCGGCGAGTACCAGATCAACGCACTCCACCTCGACTTTGAGCGCGCCGCCACCGGCAAAGGTGAAGACCAGCGTGCCGGACGGGTCTTCCGCCCCGCCCGCAGGCTCAAAGGTCAGCGAGAGCAGGGAGACAAAGGCATCCGGCGCGCCCCTGCGCAAGCGCTGCGCCTTTACAGATGTGACCGAACCGATCTGCAGGCCGGAGCGTATACGCTCGCCCTTGCCAGCCGGCTTTTCCCAGCGATAGCGCGTGAAGACAGCCGTAAAGCGCCGGGCGCGGGCCTCGAATTTGAGATCAGCAATGCGCGCAATCGCGTCCTGCAGCGCAGCCGAAACCGGCGCGACATCACCCTCGTCCTGACCGATGAGGCGTAATGGCTTGCTACTCATGCCTCTTCCTTCTCCCGGCGGATATCGGCCCCGCAGGCCGACAACTTCTCCTCAAGCCGTTCAAAGCCGCGGTCAAGGTGATAAACGCGCGAGACGATGGTTTCTCCCTCCGCCGCCAGACCGGCTATCACCAGCGACACCGAAGCGCGCAGATCGGTTGCCATCACCGGCGCGCCTTTCAGGGGCGCAGGCCCGCGCACAACCGCCTCATTGCCGCGCACATCAATGCGTGCGCCCAGCCGGGTCAGCTCCGGCGCGTGCATGAAACGGTTTTCAAATATCGTCTCGCGGATGACAGACGCCCCGTCGGCCAGGCACATCAGCGCCATGAACTGGGCCTGCAGATCGGTCGGGAAGCCCGGATAGGGCGCGGTCTGCATGTCGACAGCCCTGATCGGACCATTGCGTACGATGCGCACGGAGGTTTCGCCCTCCTCCACCGTCACGCCGGCCTCGCGAAGGTCCGCCCACAGCGCCTGATTATGCGCCGGCACCATGCCGGTCAGGGTGACATCGCCGCCCGCTGCAGCTGCTGCCATGGCATAGGTGCCGGTCTCGATGCGGTCAGCCACCACAGGCCACACAGCGCCATTGAGAGAGGACACGCCCTCAATCGTGATCGTGCCGGTGCCCGCGCCGGAGACTTTCGCGCCCATGGCATTGAGGCAATTGGCCAGATCCTCGATCTCTGGCTCGCGCGCGCAGTTTTCCAGCTTTGAAGCGCCCTTCGCCAGCACGGCGGCCAGCATGGCGTGCTCGGTCGCACCCACGGAGACAAAGGGAAAGACGATATGCCCGCCCTTCAGCCCGCCTGCAGGCGCGTCTGCCAGCACATAGCCCTCTTCCAGCGTGATGTTCGCGCCCAGCGCTTCCATGGCTTTGAGATGCAAGTCCACGGGACGCGCACCGATGGCGCAGCCGCCGGGCAGGGAGACCTTCGCCTTGCCCTCGCGCGCCAGCAGCGGCCCCAGCACGTTGAAGGTCGCGCGCATCTTGCGCACCAGATCATAAGGGGCGGTGGTGCCGGTGAGATCTGCGGCCGTGAGGCTCAGCCGGTTGCCCGCCTGTTCTTCAGCCCTCACGCCCAGATGGGCCAGAAGATGAGCCATGAAACGCGTATCGGCCAGGCGCGGCATGTTCTCGAGCAGGAGCTCGCCTTCGGTCAGAAGGCATGCCGCCATCAGCTTCAGGGCCGAGTTTTTCGCGCCGGAAACCGGAATGGTGCCGGAAAGCGGCTGTTTCCCGCGAATGACAATGCGATCCATGAAAACGGTCCTGAAAACGGGTGAGGCAAGGCGGCAATACGCCTGCCATGTAGGATGGGGCTCAGCCCTATCCTAGCCCTGACCGGCGGGCTTTGTGCCAGTCGTTTTTTCAGCGCCGCCTTTCGCCGGTCTGGCGGCTGCCTTGCGCCGGCGCAGATTGGCGCGCAATGCCTCGGCCAGACGTGCTTCGCGGCTGTCTGATCCGGCCGGCGGGCGAGAGCCCTTATCGGATTTTTTGGTCATGGGCTGTCTGTGCCATTTCCTGTTGTCATCCCCCGCTTGATGCGGGGGATCCATTCCTCATCGGAATGAGAAAGCGGAACTTGTCAGGCATGGGTGGCCCGGACAAGCCGGGCCATGACAATGATGGGGCATTACTCCCCCTGCAACAACCGCAAGCGCGCCCTTGGCGGGCGGCAAAACTTGGGCTATACGCCCCGCTCCGGTAGGGCAGGCCTCGCGCGCTGCCCGGCACCGAAGGCCGCTATAGCTCAGGGGTAGAGCGTTCCCTTGGTAAGGGAGAGGTCGAGTGTTCAATTCACTCTAGCGGCACCATTTTTCTGATCGAACGCCTCGATGGCAGCGGCCGCTAGAATGGCAAGATTTCCTGTTCTTCGATTTTGGCAGCAGCTGAATCAGAGAACTGTATGCCCCGCGAAGCTCCGAGTTGCCTAATTACCTGAGTTATGTGATGCGCGGTGTTTAGCTCCCGCCATGTCGATGCGTTCCCAGGCCCGCAAAGACCATGAGCAATTTTGTTAATTTGATTGTCAGCATACGAAAACGACGGGCTGACGAACTCTTTCATTGCAACCAGTCTCTGGCAAACCTCTCGCATAACTGATTGGTCTGTGCCTTCAGACGCGCCACGGACAACAACACAATCAGTTGTGCCGGTGAACCGAATGTGTCGGATCGCCCTGGCTCCGCCCTTCCGAGGAAAGACGATTTTGGACGAGTCGGCACCATAGTCTCCAAACATGAGCTGTCCGGGAGCCAAAGAACACTCCTGTGCCGCCTCGTTGAACACTCTCCACTCATCCCGTGGGACGCGAAACTCACCACCAGCGTCCGCAGGGTTCCAACTTGGAAACGATGAACCTTGGAACACTATCCGACCCCATCTGGCGAAAGCGCTAGCCTGTTCGAATATCTGCGCGACGGACCCAGCAACACCCTCGATCTCGAGAGGGGCCCCTGCGAAATCAATGAACAAAGTGCAGTCCTCGGGGGAACAGTTCAGCCGGCGAAGAGCGACCAAGCACTTCTCAATTTCATCAAGATTCTGATATGCGACCAGAATTCCCAAACGGGGAAAAATCGGCTTCAATGCACGCCTAACAAACGGCCCTTCAATATCACTGGGAGAAAGTAGCGCGGTAATTTGTGGGTTTCGTGATTGAGCAACCGCATAAAGACGGACCAAACCCGCCTGTCCAAGAGTAAGCGCCACGTACTTCGCATCCAGATACGCAACCCCTGATGCCCAGTGCTTCCCAATACGTTCAGCGGTGAGGTAAGCAAGTTCATCAGCCGAAAGCGGGCGACCCTTCTCCGGATCAACGTCCTTGAGCGATGGAATAATAAACCTTGGCTCCAAATGCTTCCGGATATCGGGGGCAACTCTTGCGGCAGCCAAATACTCGCCTTGTTTGAAGCGCAGCGCGGGAGAATACCAGAACATGGGACTTCCTCTACAATTTACGTGGAAAACAGGCTTCTGACACTTCCCCGGCCGATTTTATCGTTGAATATCTTATAGTTATTTCGCTCCATCCTGATGCGTCCGAAAACGATCGCGGGATGTATGTTCATCTTTGAAGCAAACGCTTCAATCACTCCGCTGTCAGATGCTATGCGGGCGGTTGACCTGCGCCAAACTTCGTCAGCAATTAGGAGGTTTGATGCAAAGTGATCAGCCTCACGCTCCTGAACATCTGTTGATTCTGCATCCATTTCATCGAAAAAGCCGACCGCCAATCCGGTGCTGTAGTGGAGAATTACGTGACCCAGCTCATGCATCAATGTAAACCAGAAATTATCTATAGAATCCCTTCTAAGTGTTAATCCAATAACCGGAACCCCATCTTCGATAAATGCAGCCCCATCTATAGAAAGCCCTGGCACTTGCCTTTCTGTTATCAGCAATATTCCACGCTCATTAAGTGCTTGCACCGCCCGGAGGGGGCCGTCGGCGTATTGGCTCAAATGAGCAAACTTTGGGAGCCATTCAATGTCGGTGATATCGAACTTGCCCTCTAAGGACGGCAGCTTTTCGCGCGCGACCGTCCCAACACGCGCCCTCCATGCGTGCAAAAGGACGTCTTCACTGTGATCGCTTGCCTTTAGCCCTGTCCGCAACAAGGACGGGCTGCCGTATTCGATACGATTTTCTGCTATGTATTGTTGTAATTTAGATTCAGTAATATCGCCGTCAAACCAACCGCTCTCCCTTCCGTGCTTAATTATTTTTTTTATATCAGCCTTTGATACATCCGATATAACCCAATCCAACCCTCGGAGTTCTGGATTTTTTTCAATTGAAGCTCTAAGACGAACACCAAGCAAGGTGGCAATTCGAACGTAATTTTTTAAACTTATCGAACGATATTTTTCGGACTCATATCTTTGAATTTGTTGCTCTTTTAAACCTAGCCGCCAAGCAAGGTCCCTTTGTGAATACCCCTTGGCTATTCGAGCAACTATCAACGTTAAGCCCGCCTCACCCCCTATATAGCTTTCCAACAACGCAGCATCTTTGTTTTCTTTCGCGGCTTCGTATGCGCGGATCGCCGAGCTCAGCGCCTCACGCTCCGCACGGACTGCGTTCACGACTGAAATCATGACCGAATGCGGCAGGCCAATCGCTGCTTGCTGAAGGGCTTTTTTTGAACTGAGCGCTTCTGCAAGCCGCTCCAGTCGGGCCTTCGCATCCCGGAGCTCGCGTTCATTTAGGATGATCGTATGTCTCATACAGCCATGCAGAACACAACTTTTATGTTGGGTCAACTGAGCGCAACATAAAAGTTGTGGACAACATCCCCACGATTGGGCTTTCGCCATTTCCGGGTTAGGTTTGCTGTCAGGTCACCAGCTGACGGAACCCCTCCATGTCCGTGATGCGATTATCCTCTGCGAAACTCCTGCTGACGCCTGTGCGGCTCTTTTGCGCCGGCCTTATCGCGCTGGGCGCAGTGATGCTGGCTGCAGGCGCGCTGGCGCGGCAGGCCGAGAGCGCTGGCAGCACGGTGCATCTGGTCAGCCTGCAAGGCGCTATCGGTCCGGCGCGGGCAGGCCATGTGGTGCGCGTGATCGAGCGTGCGGCAGGTGAGGCGGACGCTGTCATCATCGAGATGGATACGCCGGGCGGCCTCGTCGATGCGATGCGCGATATCAATAATGCCATTCTCGCCTCTCCTGTGCCGGTGATCGTCCATGTCGCGCCCACGGGCGCGCGGGCGACCAGCGCCGGGGCCTATATCCTCTATGCGGCCCACGTGGCCGCGATGGCGCCAGGCAGCACGGTCGGCGCAGCAACGCCTGTCACCATGGGCGGTGCGCCGGGCGGTCCGCCGCAAACGCCTGATGAGGGCGAAGAGGAGAACAGCGAGCCGGGCAATGCGCTGGAGGAGGCAGCACGCCAGCGCAGCGAGCCGGCCACCCGTCAGGCACCGGGCAATGACGAGGCCATGCGCAACAAGATGGTCAACGATTCAGTGGCCTATATCCGCGCGCTGGCAGAGCTGCGCGGGCGCAATGCTGACTGGGCCGAGCGCGCGGTGCGCGAGGGCGTAAGCCTGACCTATAGCGAGGCGGTCAGCGAGAATGTCGCCGATTTCGTGGCTAGATCCACTGACGAGCTGCTTGCCCTCGCCAGCGGACGCATTGTGATGCTGGGCGATGGCAGCGAGGTGACACTGGCGCTCGAAGGCGCGGCCGTTGAGCGGGCCGAGATGAGCCTGCCCACGCAGATCCTTACCGTCATTACCGACCCCAATATCGCCTTCCTGCTGCTCAATCTGGGCTTTATCGGGCTTCTGGTGAGCTTCTATAACGGGCTGGAGCCGATCACCTTCGTGGCCGGGCTGATCTGCATCATTGTGGGCCTTTATGCCCTCAACACCCTGCCCCTCAACTATGCGGGCGCGGCGCTGATCGTGCTGGGGCTGGGGCTGTTGATCGCGGAGGTGTTCATCGCCTCCTTCGGATTGCTGGCACTGGGCGGGGTGGTGGCCTTTGCCATTGGCGCGCTGATGCTGGTCGATACCGATGTGGAGGGCCTGCGCATTGACTGGCCGCTGGTGCTGGCGATGAGCGCGATCATGGGTGTCTCGGTACTGCTGGCAGGCAGCTATGGCCTCGCAGCGCAGGCGCGCAAGGTGGTCACTGGCCGCGAAGGCCTGACGGGGGCCACCGGCACCGTGTTAAACTGGCTCAATGGCGCAGGCCATGTGCAGGTGGAGGGCGAGCGCTGGCAGGCGGTGTCCTCTGATGATCTGCAACCGGGTGACAGCGTAAAAGTCGTTTCGGTGGACGGGCTGACCGTAAAGGTGAAATCTTCGGGCCGGAGCTAAACCGCTGCCGGCAAGGCAATCTGGAAGGAGAACGCTATGGCGGAACTGGGCATGAATATCGGGTTTCTGCTGGGCCTTGCGGCCGTGGCGTTTGCCTTCCTGTCCTCAGCAATCAAGATTTTGCGCGAGTATGAGCGCGGCGTGATATTCACACTCGGGCGCTATTCGGGAACCTCAGGTCCGGGCCTCATCATCCTCATTCCCATCGTCCAGCAGATGGTGAAGGTTGATCTGCGCATCGTCGCCGAAGACGTACCGAGCCAGGATGTGATCAGCCAGGACAATGTGTCGGTGCGCGTCAACGCCGTGCTCTATTACCGCATTGTCGATCCGCAGCGCGCGATCAACCAGGTCAGCGATTTTCGCGAAGCGACCAGCCAGCTGGCCCAGACCACGCTGCGCTCGGTGCTCGGCAAGCACGATCTCGATGAAATGCTCTCCCAGCGCGACAAGCTGAACGAGGATATCCAGGCCATTCTGGACTCCCAGACCGAGGCGTGGGGCATCAAGGTCTCCAATGTCGAGATCAAGCATGTTGATCTGGATACATCCATGATCCGCGCCATCGCCCGTCAGGCCGAGGCCGAGCGCGAGCGGCGCGCCAAGGTCATCATCGCCGAGGGCGAGCAACAGGCCGCAGCCAAGCTGGCAGAAGCGGCCGAGGTGCTGGCCCGTCAGGACGGCGCGATGCAGCTGCGCTATCTGGGCACGCTGCAGGAAATTGGCGGCAAGGGTTCCAACACCATCGTCTTCCCGATGGCCGGCGATCTCATCGCCAACCTCACCGCGCCGCGCGGCGGAGGCCAGAGCTGACCGTCATAACTGCCGGCATGCATAGCGCGCTGTTTCCGGATATTGCGGCCCGGGAGGCGGGCCTGCTGCCCGTGTCTGAGGGGCATTCCCTCTATTGGGAGCGGTCAGGGCTTGAGGGCGGGCGCACGCTTCTTTTCCTGCATGGCGGGCCGGGATCAGGCGCGAATGCGCGCCACCGGCGCTATGCCGATCCGGCCATCTGGGAGACCATCCAGTTTGACCAGCGCGGGTGCGGGCGCTCCGCCCCGCTGTTTGAGCTATATGCCAACACTACTGCGCACCTGATCGAGGATATCGAGGCGCTGCGCGAGCATCTGGGTCTTGTGCGGTTTGACTGCGTGATGGGTGCCAGCTGGGGCACCACGCTGGCGCTGGCCTATGCGCAGGCGCACCCGGAGCGTGCGGGAAACGTGCTGGTCGAGGGCGTCTTCATGGCGACCCGCCGCGAGCTGGACTGGTGGCATGGCACGGCCGGGGCGGGCGCAGTCTATCCCGATGCGCATGACTGGCTGATGCGTGGCGTGCCGGAGGCGCTGCATGATGATCCGCCCGGCTTTGCCCGCTGGGCGCTGGAAGCCATGCAGACAGAGCTGGCCGCCGGTGCGCCGCTGCTGGCAAAGCTGGACGATCCTGATGGTGAGGCCGTGCTGAAGGACAGCGTGATATTCCGCTGGATCGCCTATGAGGAATTGCTCTCACATCTGGAAGCGACGCCGCAGAGCGCGCTGGCGAACTTACGCGCCAAGGGCCGCGACAAGCTGATCTCCACTGCCCTCATCGAAGCGCATTATTTCTCCAATAACTGCTTCCTTGAGGAGGGCCAGTTGCTGACCAACGCGCGCCGCCTTTCCATGCCGGTGCATATCGTCCACAGCCGCTATGACATGGTGTGTCCGCTGCAATCGGCCTTCGATCTGAAGGACGCCGCGCCGGACGCGACCCTGACCATTGTCCCGGCCCATGGACATGCCATGAGCGAGCCGGTCTTCAAGGTGGTGCGCAATCTGATCGCCAGTCTTTAACGCTGGCCCGCCAGCTCCAGATGGTAAAAGCGATTAAAATCCGTAGACGGATAGTCAGCAAACGGACCACCGGGCAGGAAGCCCCGTTTGAGGTAAAGCCTCACCGCCGCCTCGAACGCCGGTCCGGTGCCGGTTTCAAGGCTCAGCCGCGTCATGCCGCGCGCAGTCGCGGTCCCAATGATGTGGTCGAGTATGGCCGCGCCAGCGCCCTGCCCGGCAAAATCGGGATGGACGCGCATGGACTTGATCTCGCCATGCGCGGCGCTGAGCGCATTTAGCGCGCCGACGCACGCTATTCTGCTCTCCCGCCATGCCGTCCAGACGGTGATCTGCGGTTTTTGCAGGCCCGACAGGTCCAGCGCAAAGACCGTGCCGGGCGGGGAGCTGGCATGCATGCCCGCCAGATGCAGCGCAAGAAGGGCGCGCACCGCCTCGCCCGACAGATCATCTTCGCGAATTTCGTACATGGCCCGCCTCTCCTGCCGGCTAATCGCTAGCGCCCCTCTGCTGGCGGCGAAAGCTGCAGACGGCGTGTCCGGCGCACCCTCTCCACCACTTGCCCGCCTTTCGCTCACAACTGCCGGATGTTCGGGCTTGCTTAAAAACCAACCGGTTGGTATGTAGCGAGCATGAGCACGCAAGACCCGGCAAACAAGACTGTTTCAGCCCGCATTCCGCGCGGGGAGGCGCGCACACGCCTGCTGGACACCGCCCTGAAGCTGATCCGCCAGCACGGCTTTGCCGGGACCAGTGTGGACGCGCTGTGCAAGGAGGCGGGCGTGACCAAGGGCGCGTTCTTCCACCATTTTGACAGCAAGGAGGCGCTTGGCGTCGCTGCGGCCAATTACTGGTCGGAGACCACCTCCGCCCTCTTTGCCGAGGCACCCTACCACCTGCCGGAAGACCCGCTGGAGCGGGTCTATGCCTATCTCGATTTCCGCGCTGCGCTGGTAGAGGGCGACATCCCGGAATTCACCTGCCTTGTCGGCACGATGGTGCAGGAGACTTACGACCTCTCCACGCCTATTCGCGAGGCTTGCCATGCCAGCATTGCCGGCCATGCCGCGACACTGGAAGCCGACATTCAGGCTGCCCTGGACGCGCGCGGGTTAGGCGCGCCCTACAACGCCTCCAGCCTCGCGCTTCTTACCCAGACTGTTCTGCAAGGCGGCTTCATCACCTCCAAGGCGCAAGGCGGGCCAGAGCCGGTGCTCGACGCGATTGCGCATCTGAAGCGCTATTTCACCTTCATTTTCGAGGGCAGCGCGACACCAGCCACGACAAGGGTCGCCGCATGAGAACGATCCGGATCATCGAGCACATCTCGCTGGACGGGGTGATACAGGCACCCGGCGGCCCGGACGAGGACGTGGATAGCGGGTTTGCCCATGGCGGCTGGGCCTTTCCCCATTTCGACGAGGCAGTCGGCGAGGCAATAGACGCTGCCCACGGCACACGCTTCGATCTGCTGCTGGGACGGCGCACCTATGATATCTGGGCGGATTACTGGCCGCACCAGACCGGGCCGATGGCCGATCAGCTAAACGCCGCACGCAAATATGTCGCCACCAGCAGGCCGGAGAGCCTCGGCTGGGGGCCGGCAGAAGGTCTGGGCGCGGACATCGTGGCGAGCCTGACGAAGATCAAGGCGGGCGACGGCCCTGATCTGGTCGTGTGGGGAAGTTCGACAATCACGCCTGCGCTGATCGAGCAGCAACTGGCCGATGAGGTGGTGATGCTGGTCTTCCCGGTCATGCTGGGGTGCGGCAAGCGTATCTTCTCCCACCCCGCGGCACCGACCGAGCTGTCGCTGATCAGCAGCAAGGCGGCTGGCTCCGGCGTCGTCATCAACATCTACAAACCCGCCGGGCCAGCGCGAACCGGCACGTTTGCCGGGTCTGCCGAATGAAGCGGGCAGGTCTGCAAGGAGGAGAGAATCCATGACGGAACTGACCACATCGATAGCCAATCCGGAAACCACGAAAGGCGTCATCCCCTATCTGGATATGGGCGGAAAGGCGCTGGAAGCAGCGAAGTTCTACGAGAAAGCCTTCGGCGCAAAGATGATCGGCCATGTACCCGGCCCGAGCGCCGGACGGGTCGCGCACTGCCAGATCGAGATTAATGGCGGCACGCTGATGATGACCGATCATCGCGACCCGGCTGTGGAGCGCGAGGGCTTTCACCTGCAGATCGTTGCTGCCGATGCGCAGGCGCGCTGGGACCAGGCCGTCAAGGCAGGTTGCGAGGTTGTCATGCCGTTTGAGATGCAATTCTGGGGCGACCGGTGGGGGATGGTGCGCGATCCGTTCGGCGTCCAGTGGGCCTTCAACGAGGCCGCGAGTTAGCGGCGCATAATCAGTCAACAAACAGGGAGGACAGGACCAATGAGCTACTACGTACAGGGATTTGTGCTGGCGGTGCCCACCGCCAACAAGGACGCCTTCATCAAGCATGCCCGCGAGGGAGCGAAGGTGTTCAAGGAACACGGCGTTACCAAATACGTCGAGTGCTGGGGCGATGACGTGCCGGACGGAGAGGTGACCTCCTTCCCGATGGCGGTAAAGGCCAAGCCGGACGAGACGGTCGTGTTCTCCTGGATGATCTGGCCGTCGAAAGCGGTGATGGAAGCGGCCATGCCGAAGATCATGGAAGACGAGCGTCTCGACCCAGCCAACAATCCGATGCCATTTGACGGCAAGCGCCTGATCTATGCCGGGTTTGTACCCGTCGTGGACAAATAGCCGGTGCGGTCATGCAAAAGATCATTCCCTGCTTCTGGTCCGATGGATGGGCCGAGGAGGCAGCAGAACTTTACACCCGCCTTTTCCCGGACTCCGCCATTGGCGAGATAACCCGCTTCACACAAGAAGGCGTTGAACATCACGGCCAGAGCGAAGGCACGGTGCTGACTGTTTCGCTGACCCTCGCAGGCCAGGAACTCGTCATTCTCAATGGCGGGCCGATGTTTACGCCCAATCCTGCCATGTCCTTTTTCGTGTTCATCAATGACCGGGCGCAGATCGACCGGATCTGGACCGCGCTTATCGATGGCGGCAAGGCACGCATGGAGCTGGGAAGCTATCCCTGGTGCGAGCATTATGGCTGGGTTGAGGATCGTTTCGGGGTGAGCTGGCAGCTGATGATGGCTGATCCGGGCGAGCTGAACCAGACTATCGTCCCCGCCCTGATGTTTACCCAGGGCGCGGCCGGGAAGGCCGAGGAGGCCATGGCCCGCTATGGCGAGGCGCTGGGCGGGTTCGCGCCGGTCGCGGTGAACCACTATCCGCCGGGTACAGGCGCCAATGAGGGCCTGCTGATGCACGGGCAGTACAAAATCGCCGGTCAGACCTTCATCGCCTTCGATTCGCCCATGGATCATGGGTTCGGCTTCACGCCGGGCCTGTCGCTGCAGGTTCTCACCGGCGACCAGGCCGAGACCGACCGGATCTGGAATGCGCTGACCCATGTGCCCGAAGCCGAGCGCTGCGGCTGGCTGGCCGACCGCTATGGCTTGAGCTGGCAGATCATCCCCGAGGACATGCCCGGCCTGCTGAACGGACCGGACAAACAGGCCGCGGGGCGCGCCAGAGCGGCCATGTTCGAGATGAAGAAGATCGACATCGCGGCGCTGAAGTCGGCGTATGAGGGCAATGGCTGACTTCGGCTGCAGCTTGCCCTATGTATTCATTTTTGAGTATAATGAATACATGGGGTTCGCGAGGAGAATGACGCCATGTCGCGCACGATGACCATGACGGTAAGGCTGAGCGGTATGCTGAGCGAATTCGTCGCCGCCAATGTGGGCGAGGATGGTGCCTATGAGAATGTCAGCGAGTATGTCCGCGACCTCATCCGCCGGGACAAGGAACGCTCCGAACAGGCCGCCTTTGACCGCCTCAAGGCGGAGCTGACCCATGCCTTCGCGGCCCCGGACTCCAGCTACAAGCCCCTGACCGCTGCCGATATAATACGCCGCAATCAGGGCTGATCGGGTGGCCCGCATCCGCATTCAGGAGGCGGCCTCAAGGCGGCTGGACGAGATATATCTCTACACCCGCAAGCACTGGGGCGAAGAACAGGCGACACGCTATATAACCGGCCTGTTCGAGGCGTTCGGTAGAATCGCCACGCACGGCGTGCTGTCACGGCCCATCCCCGCCGAGTTCGGCGTTGACGGTTTCGTACTCCGGTACGAACGCCATTTCGTTTACTGGCGCTACCTTGCCAACGGAGATATCGGCATCGTCACAGTGCTACACGAACGCATGCACCGCATCGGACGGCTGCGTGAAGCGCTGGACGGCGAACCGGACGACTAACCCCTACTCCGCCAGCCCGGCCACCGCCTGCACATAGTCGCTGCGTGCCTTGCCCGCATCGATCTGTGCGGCGATGCGCTCATCCTCGTCCTGCAGGGTCTGGGGATCGAGCTCGGCATAGTGCAGCACGCCCATATCCTCGTAAGCCTTGCGGATGCGCGGCCCCCACAGGCCGATATCCTTCACGATCGGCACGATGCGCTGGAAAAGCATGGTGCGGTAGAGCTTCACGATGTCGGAGTTCTCGACAAACTCCTTGCACTCCTTGGCCGGCAGGCCGAGTACGTCATAAAGCTCGTGGCTCTGGGTCATGCGGTCACGCATGAGGTAGCAGGCTTCGACCAGAAACTCTTCGCGCTCATCGCGCTCTTTCTGGGTGAGCTGGGGGTAGTAATCGCGCAAGGAGAGCCGGCCGAAGGCGACATGGCGGGCCTCGTCCTCCATCACATAGGCATTGACCATGCGCGCGAGCGGGTTCTGGGCGAGATCGCGGATCGTGCCGAAGGCGGCGAGCGCCAGCCCCTCGATCACCACCTGCATGGCGAGATAGGTCACATCCCAGCGGGAGTCTTTGAGCGCATCATTGACCAGCTCCTGCAAGGGATCGGTCATCGGATAGGCGACGCCGAACTTGCCCTGCAGCAGGCGATACGCCTCCACATGGCGTGCCTCGTCCATCACTTGCGTGGCGGCATAGAATTTCGCATCGAGATCAGGAACAGACGAAACAATCTTGGAAGCGGACAGCAGCGCGGCCTGCTCGCCTTGCAGGAACTGCGAGATATTCCAGGCCTGCGCATGGCGGCGAAGCTCGATACGCTCGCCTTTGGTCATCTTGTTCCAGACATCCGAGCCATAGATGGCGACGGCCTCGTCGGGCATCTCCATCGGGTTTTCCGGATCAAGCTCCTGCGTCCAGTCGATGCGGGCCAGCGCATCCCACTGCATGTCCTTGCCCTTCTGGTAAAGGTGCATGAGCGTGGTGCGGCCCTCGTCGAACTTCCAGTCGAAGACGGCATCAAACTGCTGGGGTACATGCCAGTGATCGTCAATGCCGGGCATGGGGTAAAGGTCGCGCAGTGCGGTCATCAGCAGGCTCTCCTCCGAAGCGGGAGCCGGTGCAGCGCGCTGGCCTCAAGCCGGGTGCTGCCCGGTCCTCGTCTATAGGGGTGAACGCCGTTCACCCGATGGACAGAGCATGACTCCGAGTGCACCCTCTTGTCCACCCCTGACTAATCAGTCAGTGAAAAATCCGTCCCTACTCGGCGGGGGTAGCCACAGGCTGGCGGGGCTGGTCCTCACCGGACGGGGCTTGTGCTCCACCTTTAAGGCGGGCCTGCTCTTCGGCCCAGCGTGCCTTGATAATCTTCGAGCTTTCCCGGCTGCCATCAGGCGACCAGCCCGGCGGGCCAAGCCAGTAGCCCAGCGCATCACGCAAGGATTTTGCCGACGACACGTCCTTCACGATGCCAACCCATTCATGCAGGCAGATGCGGATCGGGTTGTAAGTGCCGAGATTTTTTACGATCCCGTAGCGGCATTTCTCCTCGTCCAGCTCCGCCTGGAACGTGCCGAACATGCGGTCCCAGATGATGAACACGCCGGCGTAATTGCGGTCCAGATAGAGCGGGTTGGTGGCGTGATGGACCCGGTGGTGGGAGGGCGTGTTGAACAGCCACTCAATGGGTGCGGGCAGGCGCTTGACCGTCTCGGTATGGATCCAGAACTGGTAGACGAGGTTCAGCGCGCCGCAGAAGGCCACCATCGCGATGGGGAAGCCCAGCAGCACCAGCCACGAACCGAAGAAGATGAACTTGAAGGTCAGCGGGCTGAGCCAGGGCTGACGCAGCGCTGTGGAGAGATTGTAGTGCTGGGAGGAGTGGTGGATCACATGGTCGGCCCACCACCAGCGCACGGTGTGCGCGAAACGGTGCGCCCAGTAATAGAGAAAATCGTCCAGCACGAAGCAGATCACGAAGGCCCACCACGCCCAGCCGATATCAAAGAAGGCGAAGCGCTCGATATACACAAACCAGGTCAGCGCGATGAAACCCAGAACGATGCCCGACACAGTATTGCCCAGCCCCATGGCGAGGCTGGCAGCGGTGTCCTTTGGCTCAAACTCGGCCTTGCCAGTCATGCGCGCATAGATCATCTCGGCAACGATCAGCGCGACGAAGAAGGGAATGGCAATCAGGATCGGATCAGGAAGTTGGGGCATGACCCTCTCCTTGCATCTGCGTATCGCTCTGGCGCACAAACCGGCGCATCCGCTCGCCCCAGCCTTGCGCTGACGCATCATCAAGATCGACGGTCACGCGCGGCAGGGTGAAATCGTTGAAATGGATGTGAAAGCGCGCGCCGTCTGCCTCCAGCCGTGCGATCTCGCCGGGGCGCATCACCCGTGTCACGCAGCGGTTTGCCCGCGCGAGCACCAGTCCGAGGCGCGCCTCGCCCTCTTCCATCACCAGCGCGGCAAGCCCGTTGGCCGCTATCACGCCTTCGCCCGGACGGAACCCAACGACATCTTCTTCCAGCCTCTGCGAGGGCAGGCCGGTATCCTCAAAGCGGATATCCTGCCAGCCGCCGATAAAGCGGTTGAGCACGATCAGCGCGCCCACCGCCAGGGCGGACACGGCCAGTACGGCAAGAACGGCAAGAGGGCTGTCATCCATGGACTAATACTTGCTGCCTTTGGCCTGTGCACGCAAGTGGCTGACTGTCTGCTCAGCCGGATGCGTCCGCAAAGGCGTAGTATTCCCGCGTCCATAGCGCGTACATGACGCGCGGTCCGATGCCATACGTTGCCTGCAAATAGCGCGACTGGCTTTCATGGATGCGCCAGGCGCGGCGCTTGTCGCGGGCCGGCGATGGCACGGCAAAGTCCGGATCGGGCTGGATATCGGCAATCAGCTGGCCACGTTCGCCGCCAAACCGGCGTAGGCCCGGACGCGGAGCCAGCACATAGACCAGGCGCGGCGCATCCTCGCCCATGGCCAGAACCGCCTGCCGGGCGGCCTCCCCTATGGCCATGTGATCGGGATGCAGCGAGATGGCGCTTTCGGGATGGAAGCTGATGACGGCAGAGGGGCGGGTGCGTTCGATCTCGGCGCTGACACGCTCCACCAGCTGGTCGAAGGGACGGGCGCGCAACTGGCCATCACCCAGATCGAGCACGGTGTGGGAGGCGACGCCCAGCGCAAAGCCGTGGCGGCGCGCTTCGGCCTCACGCACAACACCCAGATGCGGCTGGTCCACCACGGGCGGAAACTGCGTACCGGCCTCACCGCGCGTGGCGGTGAAGAGATGCACGGGAACGCCTTCAGCCACGCCGCGCGCCATCAGCGCATTGGCCGTGATCTCGTCATCGGGGTGCGCGAACACGAAGAGCATCCCCGCCTCGCCCAGCTCTGCGCGCAGATCGGCAAGGCGCGCCACACCGGGTTCGGCAAAGAGGGAGCGGGCGATCATCAGCGCTGCGAACGCGGCAATCAGCAGAACGCCGAAGGCAATACCCGCCCCCATGAGAATGATGCGCGTCATACGCTAGCCCTCGTCCCGCCTCGCCTGTCACCTGACTGACACGCCCTGATGCCATATCATACCCGAACAATCTTGCGGGGAGGATAGAAGATGCGCGGTGTGCTGATTGTACTGGCGGTATTGGCGGCAGCGTACGGGACAGCCCTGCTCTGGCCCGGTCCGGAGCCCGTCTCCCACCCCTGGCTGGACGCGCAGCACGAGACCCGCGCCGAGCGTATCGCCCATGGCGGCGGTCTTGGCCGCGCACCGGCGAACACGATTGCCGCGCTGGAACAGGCGGTCGCCGACGGCGCGGACGTGCTGGAGGTGGACATGCAGATGACCGCCGACGGATTTCTGGTTCTGCTGCACGACGACAGTGTGGACCGCACTACCAATGGCACAGGCCGGATCGATGCCTTGCGGCTCAATGATGTGACCGCGCTGGACGCCGCCTTTGGCTATGAGGGCGAACCGGCAGACAGGTTTGCCGGTCAGGGCATCACCATCCCGGCCGTATATGATGCTTTCGCCGCCTTCCCCGACATGCGCTGGATCGTGGAGATCAAACCGCAGACCGAAGATGCCGCCATGGCCACCTGCATGGCCATAACCGAGACGGATATGGGCCATCCGGGATTTGCGAACCGGGTACTGGTCGGTTCGTTCCATGATGATGTCCTGCGCCGTTTCCGCGATATCTGCCCCGGCATTGCAACCGGCATGGGACGCCGCGAAGCGTTCAGCTTCTATGTGATGGCGCGCCTCGGCCTTGCGAAATTTCACCCCACCCGCGCCGTCGCGGCCCAGCTTCCGCCGCGCGCCTCCGGGCTGGATGTAATCCATCCGCGCCTTGTCGATGCCGCCCATGCGCGCGGGATCGCCGTGCAGGTCTGGACGATCAATGAGCCGGACGAAATGGAAGCCCTGATCGCGCGCGGCGTTGACGGCATCATCACCGACCGGATCGATGTGATGGCTAATCTGCAGGGGGAGTAAATTTTCTCCTGACACCTGAAACCCCGGAACCGCGAAGTGGTATCCGGGCCGCAGGCCCGCAAGCGCGATCCCCGATCAAGCCGAGGACAGGCCGCGCGCCCGCAGCGATAGCGAGCGTTAGCGAGCGGCAAGCGAGGACCGACCCCACGGATGTGGGGGAGGACCAAAAGAAGAGGCCGGGAGGTTTCCCTCCCGGCCCCTGCCCAATCCCCGAAGGGAAGAGGCGTTCTAGAAGCGTGCCCGCAGCGTAAGGCCGTAGGTACGCGGATTGCTCGGGTAGGAGTTCGTGCTCGGACCGATGGTCCCGACCGAGAAGAACGTACCGCGATAGTAGGTCTCGTCAGTGAGGTTGCGGCCCCAGAGCTGCAGCGACCAGGCACCATCCTCAGCGCCGACGGCGATGGAGCCGTTGACCAGCGTGATCGCGTCCTGCTGGAAGCTCGGCAGCGGAGCCAGCGCCCCGTTGAGGTTCTGGCTGGACACGTAGGACGTCTCGCCGCGCAGACGCACCTCAAGCCCG
Organism: Glycocaulis sp.; assembly: GCF_050485565.1. Taxonomy (GTDB): domain Bacteria; phylum Pseudomonadota; class Alphaproteobacteria; order Caulobacterales; family Maricaulaceae; genus Glycocaulis. The sequence goes on from NZ_JBJHBQ010000001.1 coordinate 192,295, forward strand.
TTACCCAGAGGCTGGGTATACATGGCCGTGAGGAAGCCGGAGAATTCCGGGCTACCCCGGTCTACGCCAGAAAGGTCATTAAACCGCCCCGTGAAGCCATTCTGGTTGACCCGGGTCGTAAGGCAGTCGGCGAACAGCGGGTCGGCAGCATACTGAGGAATAAGGAACAACGAGTTGCGCGGGCAGGGCCCGAACTCGTAGCTCTCATAGCGGTTCTGGAACAGCCAGGTGAAGCCGGCACCAAACACAAGGTTTTGCGTCGGCGCGATGGTCGTCTCGACTTCCAGGCCGCGTACCGAGATCTCACCGGCATTGTCGAGATAGAAGCCGCCGCCGACGAAGACTTCCGTCTGGAAGTCCTTGTTGGTCTGGTCAAACAGCGCGATGGCGTAGACCATGCGGTTGTCGAACGCCGTACCCTTCACACCAATCTCGATATTGAGCGTGGTTTCTTCCTCGAACTGGAAGAGGCCGGTCGCCGCCGAGTTGGAGTTGAGCGAGAAGCCGCCCGGCTTGTAGCCGGTGCCGATGCTCAGATAGGTGTTGAGCGTATCGCTCCAGTCGAAGCCGAAAATGATCGAGCCAGAAAGGTTCTCATCGGTACGCGAGCCCGGTGCGAACGGCGCATTGACCCGGTTGAACTGCAGACCCGAACCCTCGATCAGAGGCAACAGGAAGTTGATGGCCGGGTTCTCAGCCTGAGTCTGCGTCAGCGGAACGAACGGGTTGAACGCCCCACCGCCACCGAAGAGGATCGCCGGCACGAAGAACAAGCCGCCGGGCAGTTGCAGATTCTGGCCGAGCGCCACGGCGTCCAGCTCCGAGAACGGATCATTGATGATGACGTTTGGCGTGTAGTCCTTGGTCTCACGCGAATAGCGAAGACCGGCCGTGATCGTGAACCGGTCGGTTACACGCCAGTCCACCTGACCAAACGCGGACCAGGCTTCGGTGTCGTAGTTATAGCGCTCCTGAACCAGACCCTGGCCCTGGCCGAGATAACCGCCTGCCGGAACGAGCGGCACACCAGGCGTGCCCAGCATGTTGTTCAGCCCGACGATGGTGTTCATGATGGCAGGAATACCAGATCCCGCCCCAAGGCCGAGACCCGTAGCCAGAGCCTCAACCGACGGATCCAGCGACGAGGCGAAGTTGGCAAAGGCCGCCAGCTCGGTGCCGTAAGGCGTCTCGTTCTGGAAGGTCAGCTCGTTATTGTAGTAGAACAGGCCAGCCATCCAGTCGAACCGCTCACCGGCATTTGAGGCAATGCGGAATTCCTGGGTGAAGGCGTTGTAGTCTTGGAATTGCTGACGTGCGCCGGCCGCATCGAGCGTGGTGAAGTCAGCGTCGATGACCTGATCTTCTTCATAGCTCTGATAAGCCGTGATCGAGGTCAGGGTGAAGGCACCAAAATCATGGTTGAATTCGGCCGAAATCCCCCAGGTATCGACCTGGGTGCGCAGCGGGCCGTCAATCGCGGTGGTGCCGTCGAACGGATCACCGGATGGCAGCACGACGCCAAGCTGGTTAAACGCAAAGAGTTCGGACGGAGCGACGTTTGAGAACGGTGCAGCGCAGCAATTCTCGTCGATATTGCCCACGCTGGCGATGAAGCGGGCCGTGGTGGCACCGCCGCTATCCCAGAGCAGCTGACCGCGCGCGCTCCAGCGGTCGCGATTGTTGAACTCGCGCCCGTCATGGTTGGTGATGAAGCCGTCACGCTGGTTGATATTGCCGTCAATACGGAAGGCCAGCTGGTCGGCAACAATCGGACCGGTGATCGTGGCGGCTGCAACGCGGGCATTGTAGTTGCCGACGGTCACTTCGCCCTCGGCACCGAACTCGAATTCGGGCTGGCGGGTGTGGAAGCTGACAACACCGGCAGGCGTGTTACGGCCGAACAGGGTCGATTGCGGACCCCGGATGACTTCGACGCGCTCCAGCGAGAGGAAGTCGTTGATCGAAGCGCCCTGGCGCGGCACGTAAACGCCGTCAATGAACACGCCGACCGACGGCTCGACGCCGGGGTTGAACGAGCTCGAACCCAGCGAGCGGATGTTGAAAGTCTGGTTGGTCGAGGCTGCAAACTCGCCCACGCTCAGCGAGGGAACGAGGGTCTGCAGGTCAGCCGCGTCACGGATCTGCGCCTCGGCAATCGTTTCGCCCGTGACCGCGGTCACGGCAACCGGCGCTTCAAGCAGGGTCTGCTCGCGCTTCTGGGCGGTAACGGTGATGATTTCGACTTGCGCCTGTGCGGCGGTGCCGACAAGGCCAGCGGCCAACGCGGTCGCACCGAGCACGGCGGCTCTTGAAAAACGCTTCATTGGGTTCCTCCCCCTGTGGATGTGTTCAGCCTGCAGGTTCATCCGCCCACATGGCTTCAATTCTCACTGTAGGCGCGATTTCACGGGTTTGTCATCGGGTATTTAGTGGTCTGTCAGTCAAGTGCGGCATTCACGTCACACTTGGCTCTTACGGCTGGTCGTCCACGCGAAGAACGCGCCCGCTGCGGCGCCACAAACCGCTTGCGAGATTTCCCCTGCCAGGCTGCGCGCGCCCGCGATCACCGGAACGCCAAAGAAAACCTCGCGCATCAGCATGAGCATGACGAACATGCACACCGCGCCTGCTACCGCGTAGATAAGCGTACGCGGCAGCGGCGCGAAGCGCAGCACCAGCGCGCCGGCACCAAACGCGATTGCGAAACCGATCAGGATGAAGACCAGATAGAGCGGGCCAAGTCCGGCGACGTCAGACACCGTCATCGACAGGCGGTCCCCGGCAGAGATATTGGCACCGGCAGCCGACAGGGCCGCAAGGACGTACTGCGTCTGCACGATCACGCCGGCCAGCGCCATGAAGATGCTCGCCAGCACCAGCCCCAGCGGATATCTGAACCAGCCCATATCGGCACTCCCCTTTTGGACCTGGCGGACACATCCGCCCTTTGCCCGCCCCACGAACCATCTTGGTCGATGGGTGATTTGCGGCCATGATGCCTTGCAAAGCGCCGCTTGGCCAATGTCCGTTTGCAAGCCTGCGCGCATTTTTTGTCGAAGGAGCGCCCGCCATGGCCATCACCGCCATCTATCGATCTGCACTCGCCGCCGCTGGGCTTGGCCTCATGGCTGCGGCCTGCGCAGACAATCGCGAAGCGGTTGAGCTGCCTGAACCGGCCAGCGGCCATTCTGTCTCGGTAGAAACGGTGGTTGACGGTCTGGAGCATCCCTGGGGCCTCGCCTTCCTGCCCGGCGGCGACGTGCTGGTTACGGAGCGGACCGGCCAGCTGCGCCTGATCCGCGATGGCGCGCTTGTCGATGCGCCGGTCAGCGGTGTGCCGGAGGTTCTGGCGCTCTCACAAGGCGGTCTGCTGGACGTGGCGCTGGCACCGGATTTTGAGGAAACCCGCGAGGTCTATCTCTCCTTCGCGAGCGGGACCGCCCAGTCCAACAACACCGCTCTTTATCGCGCGCGCTATGAAGATGGCGCTCTGCTCGATGGCGAGGTGATCTGGACCTCCCAGATGGACAAGACCGGCGGCGCGCATTTTGGCGCACGCATCGCCTTCATGGGCGATGGCACGCTGCTGCTCACGCTGGGGGACGGATTTGAATTCCGCGAGGAAGCGCAAAACCTCGCCAACCATTTCGGCGCCATCGTGCGCCTTAACCGTGATGGCTCGCCTGCAAGCGGTAATCCGCTGGCCGGCGAGGACGGCGCGCTGGCCGATATCTGGACTTATGGCCACCGCAATGTGCAAGGCATCGCCATTGACCCTGAGACCGGCATCGTCTGGGCGCATGAGCACGGGCCGCGCGGCGGGGACGAGCTGAACATTATCGAAGGCGGCCAGAATTATGGCTGGCCCATCGTCACCTCCGGCCTCGACTATTCCGGCGCGCGCATATCGCCCTTCACCGAGCATGGCGATGATTACACCGCGCCGGTGCGCGAATGGCTGCCCAACTCCATCGCGCCGTCGGGTCTGGCCATCTATCGCGGCGAGGCCTTCCCCAACTGGGGCGGCGATCTGCTTATCGGTGCCCTCGCCGGACAGGCCCTGCACCGCGTCGTGATCGCGGACGGGGAAGCAGTGGCAGAGGAAATGCTGCTGGCAGACGAGGGGCGACGCATCCGCGATGTGCGCATTGGGCCGGACGGGCTGGTTTATGTGCTGACCGACCATGCCAATGGCGCACTCCTGCGCCTCTCGCCAACGGACTGACACAACGCTCAGTGAAAGGGCTGGCCTTCGGGGCGTGAAAGGTGTTCACTTCTGCCCAAACACAAGGGCCGGGGCGGATTCGTGCGTGACCGGCCACATACTCTGGGGAGGCGCGCATGAAGCGTATTCTGATCGGCCTGGTGGCCGTTATAGTCGTGGCTGGGCTGGCATTTGCAGGCTGGTATTACCGGCCCTGGTCGCCTTACTCCCCCGCGAGCATTACCGCGCTCGACAATCCTGACGACTACGTGACCACCTTCCAGCGCATGGATGAAATCCTGCCCAGCGCCCGCATTGCTGCCACCAGCCCCGATCCCCTGCCGCGCAATCTCCAGCCGCTTGATGTGAGCTATGAGTGGGAGGGCGAAACCCGCACGCTGGATGAATATCTGGAAGCCGCGCGCGCGACCGGCCTGACCGTGCTGCGCAACGGCGAAGTGATCCACCAGCGCTTCTTCCACGGGGCCGACGAGACCACGCGCTTCACCTCGTGGTCGGTGGGCAAGAGCTTTGTCGCCAGCCTGATCGCGATGGCGCTGGATGAAGGGCTGATCGACAGCCTTGATGATCCGGCGGAGCGCTATGCGCCCGAATATGCCGGGACGTATTACGGCACGGTGTCTTTGCGTCATCTGCTGATGATGTCGGCGGGGATCGATTTCAACGAGGAATACTCGCCCGATCGCCCTTCTGATGTGCGCCCCTTCTTCTTCAACGCCTTCATCATGGGCCGCAGCCCGGACGCGCTGGCCAGCGCCTTTGGCGCCAATGACCAGGTACCCGGCGAACACCTCCACTACGCCTCCACGAACACGCAGGTTCTCTCTGCTGTCGCACGCCATGTGTTTGGCGGATCGCTGGCGCAAGTGGTCGAGCAGCGCATCTGGACCCCGCTTGGCATGACATCTGACGCCACATGGCTGCAGCAGGTGCCGGGGAGCCGCGGCGTGGCCGTCGGCTATTGCTGCCTGCAGGCGACTAGCGAGGACTATGCCCGCTTCGGCCAGTTCTACCTGCAGGACGGCGTATGGAACGGGGAGCGCCTGCTGCCGGAGGGCTGGGTCACCGAAGCCACCCGCCCGGTCTCGCCAGCCCATGAGGCGGGCGCGACACCGGCCTATGGGCCGCGCGGCTATGGCCTGCATTTCTGGATCCCCGAAGGCCATGATGGCGAGTATTTCTTCGCCGGTGTCTATGGCCAGTATATCTGGGTGGATGAGCGGCGCGGCGTGGTGATCGCCCAGAATGCCGGTGACCCGGCCTGGGGACGTCTGGGTTCTGAGGTGTTCACCGTCATGCGCGCGATTGCCGAAACGGTATCGCCGCTTGAGGTGGAGCCAGAGCCTGTTGCAGATGTGGACGAGCCCGCTCTTGATGCGCCGCTTGGCGTGGAAGACGAGCCGGTGGACGAGGCATCAGAAGAGGACAGCGAATAATGTCCGCCGCGTCCGAGTTCGATTATGTGATCGCGGGCGCGGGCAGCGCCGGATCGGTTCTGGCAGCCCGTCTGTCTGAAGACCCGTCTGTCACGGTCTGCGTGATCGAGGCAGGCGGCTCAGACAAGAAGGCGATCATCCAGACGCCCATGCTGCTGCAGTTCGCCATTACCGAGCCGTCCATCAACTGGGATTACTGGACCGAGCCGCAGAAAAACCTTCAGGACCGCAAGCTCTACTGGCCGCGTGGCAAGACGCTCGGCGGTTCCTCCTCCATCAACGCCATGCACTATATGCGCGGGGCGTGGGAGAATTACGACGAGTGGGAAAAGACTTACGGCGCGACCGGCTGGGGCCGGGAAGCCGCGCTGGAAGCCTTCAAGCGGGTAGAGAATAATGAGAACCATGGCGAGCCCTGGCACGGCAAGGGCGGACCGCTGAACGTCAAATCCATCTCGCCGCTCAATCCCCTGACGGAGCTTTATTACGAAGCCTGCCGCCGCCGGCAATTGCCGTGGAATGATGATTTCAACGGCGCTGGCCAGGAAGGGTTCGGCGTTTATCAGGTGACACAGAAAGACGGCAAGCGCTGCTCGGCGGCCGACGCCTTCCTCAAACCCGCCATGACGCGGCCAAACCTGACCGTGATCACCGGCGCGCTGGCCCGCAAGGTGGTCATCGAGCAAGGCCGGGCGACCGGCATAGAGATCGAGACCGAAAGCGAGACCTGCACAATCACCGCCCGCAAGGAGGTCATCCTGTCCGGCGGGGCGATCAACACGCCGCACCTGCTGATGCTGTCGGGCATCGGGCCTGCGGATCATCTGCGCGAGCATGGCATATCGGTCGAAGCCGATCTGCCGGGCGTCGGCGCGAACATGCAGGACCATCTCGACATCATGGCCCGCGCCTCTACCCGCTCGGCCAAATCCATCGGCTATTCGCTGAAGAAATTTCCGGCGACCGCCCGCGACGTGCTGCAATGGGCGACGACCGGCACGGGCAATTTCACCGTCAATCCGGTGCAGGGCTGCGGGTTTGTGAAATCCAGCCGCGCCAAAGACCTGCCTGATATCCAGCTCGTCTTCATTCCGGCGCGCGGCAGCCCCCATGGGCGCGAGACCATGACCGGCCACGGCATGATGATCCATGCCTGCCATCTCTATCCGCAAAGCCGGGGCAGTCTGCGTCTGAAAAGCGCCGACCCGCGCGATCCCATCCTTATTGATCCCAATTACATGGACCATGAGGAGGACGTGGAGGTGATGACCGATTGCCTGGAAATCGCCCGCGACATTCTCTTGAGCGACGCCTTCGATGGTGAGTTCAAGGAGCTGGAACTGCCCGCCAAGACCAATGGCACGCGCGCGGAGCTTCTCGATCATGTCCGCGCCAATGCCGAGACGCTCTACCACCCGACATCCACTTGCGCGATGGGGTCCGGCGAGCTTGCCGTTACTGACCCGCAATGCCGTGTGCGGGGGGTGAAGTCCCTTCGCGTCGTCGATGCCTCGGTGATGCCGCGTGTCGTCGGCGGCAACACCAACGCGCCGACCATGATGATCGCTACCCGCGCCGCCGACATGATTATCGCTGGCGCCTGAAACCCGTTCGAGACCAAAGCCCGAGGAGAGACCCGATGAGTGACGCCGCAGCCCGCCAGATCGAGCGCATGAAATCGGTCTTCGACGCGCAGAAATCCGCCTTCAAGGCCAGCAAGATACGCCCCTATGCGGAGCGCAAGGCAGACCTTGAGAAGCTCGAAGCCATGGTGAAGGAGAAGGCCGATGCCTTCGCCGCCGCCGTGTCGGCAGACTATGGCCGCCGCTCCGCCGCCGAGACCCAGATCGCCGAGATCGGCTTTACGCTGGCGACCGCCAAGCACACCCGCCAGAAGCTGAAAAGCTGGATGGCGGACCGCTCGGTGCCGGTGCCGATGACGCTGGCACCCGGCAAAGCCTATATCCGGCGCGAGCCAAAGGGCGTGGTCGGCATTGTCGCGCCCTGGAACTACCCGATCCAGCTGGCGCTGGCCCCGCTGGTGCCTGCGCTCGCCGCCGGATGCCGGGTGATGATCAAGCCGTCCGAATACACGCCGCGCGTGGCCGATCTTCTCAAAGAGACGCTTGGCAGCCTCTATTCGGAAGACCATGTCGCCGTCATCACCGGCGGGCCGGAAGTGGGCCAGGCTTTCTGCGACCTGGCCTTCGACCATCTCTTCTACACCGGCTCTACCCATGTCGGGCGGCTGGTGGCGCAGGCAGCGGCGAAGAACCTCACCCCCGTCACGCTGGAGCTGGGCGGCAAGTCACCCACCGTCATCGCGCCCGATTTCGACATCGAGGAAGCGGCCAAGACCATCGCCTGGGGCAAGTATTTCAATGCCGGCCAGACCTGCGTCGCGCCGGACTATGTGCTGACCCCCAAAGGCTCTGAACAATCCCTCGCCGAGGCGATTATCGGCAATGCAGGCAAGTTCTGGCCCGGCCCGGACAGCAATGAAGACTATACCGGCATCGTTTCGGAACGGCACTACAAGCGTATCACCGATATGGTGGAGGAAGCGCGCAAGGGCGGCGCGACCGTGCTGCAGGTTCCCACCGAAAGCGGCACGGGCGGCAATCACCATGCCTTCCCGCCGACGGTCGTGCTGAATGCGCCGGCAGACTCAAAGCTGATGACGGAAGAGATTTTCGGTCCCGTATTGCCGGTGCTCGGCCATGATGGTCTCGATGACGCCGCGCGCTTCATCAATGACCGGGACCGGCCGCTGGCGCTTTATGTCTATACAAAATCGAAGGCCACCGCGCAGGGCTTTCTCGACAAGACCATGTCGGGCGGGGTGGGCGTGAATGTGCCCATGCTGCACCTGTCGGTCGAGGATTTGCCCTTCGGCGGCACGGGTGCCTCGGGCTATGGTGCCTATCACGGCGAGGAGGGTTTCCGCACCTTCTGCCATGAGCGCAGCGTGTTTCATGCGCCGGTCTGGCATCCGATCCGCCTGATGGCACCGCCTTACGGAAAACTGTTTGAATTTTTCAAGAAACTGCAGGCCGGGTAAGCGCTCACCGCTTCCCACGCGCCTTCAGCTTGATAAGCTCGCGCCGCTCCGGGGCGCGGGGCCTGAGTCGGGGGCTATCATGGTAAAATGGATTGTGCGCGGCGTTATCGGCGTTGTGGCGCTGGTGCTTGTGCTTGTTCTGGCCGTAACCGGCTGGGCGGGCTGGCGGTTTGTGGGGTCACAGCCCCGCACCGAGGGCGAGGTTCGCCTTGAGGGCGTGACAGCGCCGGTCAATGTGGTGCGCGATCGCTATGGCGTGGCGCACATTTTCGGCGAGACCGATGCCGACGTCTATTTTGCGCTGGGCTACACCCATGCCGCCGAGCGCTTCTTCCAGATGGACCTTTACCGGCGCACCGCGCAGGGGCGCCTCTCGGAGCTGTTTGGCGAGCGCGCCCTGCGCGCCGATATCCGCGCGCGCACCTATGGATTTCCCGAAGCCTCCCGCCATGCGCTGGCGAACCTGTCTGACGAGGCCCGCCTCATCGTCGAGGCTTATGTCAGCGGCGTGAATGCGCGCCTGGAGCAGGGCAATCACGCCCCTGAATACCTGCTGCTTCGCAGGCAGCCCGAACCTTGGACGCTGGCCGATTCTGCCTCCGTGGTGGTTGTGCTGGCGGATGATCTGGCCGCTGGCGAGGGCGAGGACCGCGAGCGCGCCCGCGCTTCGCAGGTGCTTGATGAGGGACTGCTAGAGCAGTTCCTCTCCGCCTTCCCGGACTGGGCGCCAACCACGCTCAAAGACGAGGATATCAATGCGGCCTTTGGCGATATCCGCCGCCAGACGCTTCCCCCGCCTGCCGGCACGCAGCCCGATAACGAGCCCGGCTCCAATGCCTGGATCGTCTCCGGGGAGCGCACCGAGACCGGCGCGCCGCTGCTGGCCAATGATCCGCATCTGGGCCTGTCCGCGCCATCCATCTGGTATTTCACCCGGCTGAACCTCTCCTTCGGCCCGGTACTGGGCGCGTCCCTGCCGGGTACGCCCTTCATCACGCTGGGGCGCAACGCCCATGGGGCGTGGGGCTTTACCAATACAGGTTTTAAAGTGATCGATCTGGTGGAACGCGACAGCGAAACCACGCAGACCAATAGCCGCGTGGAGACAATCAATGTGCTCGGCCAGCGCGATCCGTTTGAGCTTACGGTCACCGAAACCGAAGAAGGTCCGGTGCTGGACCCGCAATGGTTTGATCTGACCGGCTTTGATTCCGAGGCGCTGGTGGTGCGCCGCTCCACCGTGTCTGATCCGCGCAACCGGGTGGCCGATGCCACGCTGGCCATCATGCGCTCCACCGGCTGGGACGATTTCGTGGAGGCCGGGCGCGGCTGGACCGCACCGATGCAGAACATGCACTATGCGGGCGTGGACGGCACAATCGGCTACACCACGGCGGGCCTTCTGCCCATACGCGATGCGGATGGCGAGTGGACGGGCTTTGTCCCGTTCGAGGAGCTGCCCCGCATCGTGAACCCGGCTGGCGGATCGATTGCCTCGGGCAATAACCTGCCTGCAGGCGCGGCCTATCCCTATCCGCTGCCCGGCCGTTATGCCGTGCACCGCGCCGTGCGCATCGAGACCATGCTGGCTGAGCGCCGCCGTCACTCGCTGGAGGGCTTCATGACTATGCAGATGGATGTCACCTCTGCACTGGCCGAAGCCATCCTGCCGGCCCTGCTGGCCGCGCAGCCCGAAAGCGAGCTCGGCCTTGAGGCGCTTGCCCGCCTGGAGGGCTGGAACGCCTCGCTGGATGCTGACGGCCCGGAAGGGCTGATCCTGTCGGCCTGGCTGCGTGTACTGACCGAGGCGATCTGGGCCGATGAGCTGGGTCCCATGGCGCGTTATTTCCGCGGGCCGCGCCCTGTCTTCGTGCAGGACGTGCTGACGGGCGATGCGTCCTCATGGTGCAATGACATAACGACCTCGCAGGTGGAGACCTGCCCGGTCATTGCCGGACTGGCGCTGGATACCGCCATGGCAGAGCTGGCGCGCACCAATGGCGGCAATCTATCCAGCTGGCGCTGGGGCGATCACGCGCAGGGCTATTTCGCCCACCCGATGGACGGGCTGGCCGTGCTGGGCGGCATGTTTGGCGTGCGCGTGCCAGTGGGCGGTGACGGCACCACCGTCAATGTCGCCAATTTCAGCTATGCCGGTGAGGGGTTTGATATCGTGCACGCCGCCTCGCTGCGGGCGGTCTATGATCTTGCCGATCTGAATAATTCGCGCTTCATCCATGGACCGGGACAGTCCGGCCACCCTCTGTCACCGCATTATCGTGATCTTGCCGAACTCTGGTCGCGCGGGGAATATTTCCAGATCCGCGATGACTGGACGCCGCAGACCGCGCCGGAAGGATCGCGCGTGCTGACGCTGAGACCGCGATAAGGAGTGTCATGCAGACCCGCACGATCGAGCTGGCAGGCAGGGACGTCACCTACCGCGTGCGCCATTCGCGGCGGCGGACAATCGCCCTGCGCATCGATGCGGACGGGCTGACCATCACCCTGCCCCAGCGCACACCGGCCATCGAAGCCGACCGGGTGGCGCGCGACCGGGCGGGATGGATATTGCCCCGGCTGGAGAAGTGGAGCGCGCGCGCCCGGCCCGAATTTACCGGCGCGGATGGCCAGACAATCGGCTATCTGGGCCGCGAGCTTGCCCTTTTGATCGAGCCGCACGCCCGCGCGCGCACACTGGTCAGCGTGGAGGACGATGCGTTACGGGTAAATGTTGACGAACGCCTGGAGCCATCCTTGCGCGATGCCACCATTTTCCGGGCGGTGAAGCGCTGGCGGGGCGATACTGCCCTTGCCCATTACACGCCGCGCATCGCGCACTATGCCGGGGCGCTCGGCCTGCCTGCCCCGCAGGTGAAAGTACGGGCGCAGGAATCGCGCTGGGGCAGCTGTTCATCGGACGGCGTGATCCGCATGAATACGCGCCTGATCGCCTTTCCCGAAGACGAGATCGACTATGTGTGCGCCCATGAGGCGTGCCACCTCATCGAGATGAACCATTCGCAGCGCTTCTATGCCCTGCTGGACACCATCATGCCCGACCACAAGGCGCGGCGGCGGTCGATGCGCGAGCGCACCCCGCCGGGGCATGCGTTCTAACGCGTTCTGACAGCCACAACGCAAAACGCCGCGCCGGAAGCTCCGGCGCGGCGTAATGCATGTGCAGTCCCGTAAAGGGGCTGAGCCTAGCGGCGAGCCGTTGCCGTACGCGGCAGCAGGCCTTCGCGCTGGGCGCGCTTGCGGGCCAGCTTGCGGGCGCGGCGGATCGCCTCCGCCTTCTGGCGAGCGCGCTTTTCAGACGGCTTTTCGTAATGGTTGCGGCGCTTCATCTCGCGGAAAGTGCCTTCCCGCTGCATTTTCTTTTTCAATGCCTTGAGCGCTTGCTCGACATTGTTATCGCGCACGACGATCTGAACGATGACTTACTCTCCCAGGTCCTGCAACGGGTCCGGTCTGGCCGGTCACCCAGAATTCTAACACGAAAAGGCGTAACAGAGCGGTTCTGGATCGCCTGTTCCGCCGGAAACTTTGCGATGAGGCGCGGGTGTTACCAGAGCCGGGGCCTTGTGTCCATACGCATCGCGGCATGCTGACGCGATGACGCGCACACAAATTCACACTAGATTACCCGCCATGAGCACATCAAACGCCTCTGACCGCCCCAATCGTTCCCACGCGGATGCAGCCCGCGCCCGTCTGCTGGACGCTGCGCTGCCCCATGTCCCCTTTGAGGGCTGGTCAGGATCACTCCTGCGCATCGCTGCGCGCGATGCCGGGATGAGCGATGATGAGGCGGCGCTCTACTGCCCGGAAGGCGTAATCAGCCTGATCGTGTTCTGGTGGCGCGAAATGGATGAACAGGCGCGGGACGCCATAGCGGCAGGAGAATCACCGGCGAAAATCCGCGAGCGTATCCGCCGCGCGGTCGTGCTGCGCCTCGAAGCGGCAAAGGGCCATGAGGACGCGCTGTCGCGCGCCCGCGCCCGCCTGCTGCTGCCCGACGGGATTGCTACCGGCGCAGAGCTCGCCTGGAACACGTCCGACATGATCTGGCGCGCGATTGGCGACACATCGACCGATGCCAACTGGTATTCCAAGCGGGCGATCCTGACCGGGGTATGGACGTCCAGCCTCGCCATCTGGCTGTCAGAGAGCGACCCGGCAAAGCCCGAAACGCTCGCCTTCCTCGACCGGCGCATCGCCAATGTGATGGAGTTCGAGAAGGTGAAGGCGAAGGTGAACAAGCAGCTTGCCGGCCTGCCGGACTTTGCCGCCATGGCGGCGAAAATGCGCTACGGGACGCGGTAACCGTCACATATTCTGAACTCCCGGCGCGCAGCGCCGCAAGCGCGACGCGCGCCCGCGACTTTTCGCGGAACATCGCAACGCGGATGCGTTGCGCGAACTAAAAGTATGATCACTGCGCGGCGGGTTTCCTCCCCCGTTTACGGGGGAGGTGTCAGCGCAGCTGACGGAGGGGGGAAACTTTTCTTTTCAAAATCCCCCCCTCGGCCCTTCGGGCCACTCCCCCCGTAAACGGGGGGAGAAACCATGGGTGACGCTTACTTCTTCTTGCCCCCATCAGGCGTGTATTTATTGACCTTCTCGCGCACCACTACCGCGCCTGCGATGACGATGACGGCCTCGCCGAGCGGCGGCTCGCCATAGCGCGCGGCAAGTTCAGAGAGCGTGCCACGGTGGACCCGCTCGAACGCCTTGGTCAGCTCGAACGCCACCGCGCCCTGCCGCTCGCCCAGGACAGCGGCGGCATCAAGAAGTGTCTCGGAGAGGCGCTGCGCGCTTTCCATGATGATGAGGGTGGCAGGGTCGGCCTTGAACGGCTCCAGCCATCGCTGGCGCTTGCCGCTCTTGCGCGGGGCGAAGCCCAGAAAAGTAAAGCGGTCGGTCGGCAGGCCCGAGACTGCCAGCGCGGTCAGCACCGAGGACGGCCCCGGAACCGCGCTGACCTCAAACCCGGCCTCGATGACCGCGCGCACCACCCGGTAGCCGGGATCGGAGATGGCGGGCATGCCGGCATCGCTGACCAGCGCCACGCTCTCGCCCTGCTCCAGCAGTTTCACGATCCCGCCCGCGCTGCTCTGCTCATTATGGTCATGGCAGGCGATCAGGCGCGGCGGGGTGATGCCCGCCAGATCGAGCAGGCGGCGCGTGGTGCGCGTATCCTCGCACGCAATGACACTGACCTCGGACAGGATGCGCGCCGCGCGGGGCGGCAGATCTTCCAGATTGCCGATAGGCGTACCCACCAGCCAGAGCCGGGGGCCGTCATAGGGCGTTTCAAGGTTGGCGCTCATGGCGATGTTCTAGCGCGTGCAGCGCTGCGCGCCAGCCCTCAGCTCTCCGGCATCCGCACGCGCACCCGTGTGCGGGCGCTGCGCCCCGACGCATCGACAACTGTCAGCTCATAAAAGCCCGGCCCTTGCGGCTGCCACAAGGACTGCCCGCCTGCATCGAGTGCTACCGGCACGCCGCGCTGATACCAGCGCAACACGCCCTGCCCGCGCGCCGACAGGGCAAATCCGCGTCCGGGTTCATCGGCCCATACTTCCGCGCCATCGGGCGGAAACACGATGTCCGGGCCGGACATACCACGGTCAAAGCGCGCGAGCGGACCTGTGGCGTTGCTGGCTACAAGACTGTCTGTGCGTGACGCAATGCCAGACGGGTCACGCCGCGCGATCACGTCGAAAATGTCGAACAGGGCTGGCAGGGCTGCCTGCCGCCCGGTCTCGCCGGGGCGCGGCGCGCCATCGGCCCGGCCCACCCAGACGACCACTGCATAATTGCCCGAAACGCCCGCCGCCCAGGCATCGCGAAAGCCATAGGAGGTGCCGGTCTTGTAGGCGATGGCGGGCGCGCCACTGGTCAGGCGAGCAGGCATGCGCCCCGGCGGGGCGGGCGAGCGCTGCAGCACATCGACAAGCGTGGCAGCGGCCGAGCGGTCCAGCAGGCGGAAGCCCCGGCTCTCCCGGTTGGCTTCAGCCGCCTCCGGCGTCCAGGCAAGCGGCAGCGCCTCTCCCCCTGCGCCGAGCGCGGCAAACATGACCGCGATTTCCTCAGCCGTGATGCCAAGCCCGCCGAGAGCGATGGCCAGGCCCGCATTGCCTTCGTTCGAGCGTGGCACAATGGCCCGCCCGCCGGCAAAGCTCATGGCGGCGAGAAAGCGGTTTGCTCCGACCGCATCGAGCACCTGCACGGCCGGCACGTTGAGCGAATGCTGCAGCGCCTCGGCAATCGTCACATCTCCGCGGAAGGTGCGGTCGAAATTCTCCGGGTTGTAGTCGGCAAAGCGGCGCGGCAGATCGGCAATGCGCGTGCCGGGCCCTGCCAGCCCGTCCTCGAACGCCAGGCCGTAGATGAAGGGTTTGAGCACGGATCCCGGTGAACGCGCACGCCGCGTCAGATCAATCCAGCCGCCCGGCCTGCCGCGCCCGGCAGACCCCACCGCCGCGCGCACTTCCCGCCCGTCCAGAGACACTATCAGGGCGGAAGCCTGCACATCGGGTCCGGCCTCATTTGCCAGCGTTTCCAGCCGGGCCTCCAGCGCGCTCTGAAGCCGGATATCGAGTGTAGAGCGTATTTCACCGACGCCTGCACGGGCCAGATGCTGCGAGGCATGCCAGGCGCGCGCCGGGAAGGCGCGGCGGGAGGGTGCCGGTTCCTCGGCAGCATCAGCGGCCCGGTCCGCACTGATCAGCCCAGCGCGCTCCATGCGGGCGAGCAGCCGCGCGCGAGAGGCCATCGCCGCATCGGGGCGCAGATCGGGACGGCGCGCTTCGGGTGCCTGCGGCAGGGCGATCAGGAGGGCGATTTCATCGGGGGTGAGCACGTCCGGCTCATGGCCGAACCACGCCCAGCTGGCCGCCCGCACGCCTTCCAGATTGCCGCCATAGGGCGCGAGCGTCAGATAGGCTTGCAGGATTTCATGCTTGGAATAGCGCCGCTCCAGCTGGATGGCACGCACCATCTCGATCAGCTTTGCACCAATTGTCCGGCGCGGGCGCGGCTCCAGCAGGCGGGCGGTCTGCATGGTGATCGTTGAGCCACCCGACACGATCCGCCCGGAGCTGACCAGAGACCCAACAGCGCGCGCCATCGCCAGCGGATCAACGCCGTTGTGCGAATAGAAGCGTTGGTCCTCGATCTCGATCAGGGCGGCGCGAAACGCCGGATCAACGCTTTCAGGGTCAACCGGCAGACGCCAGCGTCCATCCTCCACCGGGAAGGCACGCAAGGCCCGCCCCTCCCGGTCTGTCACCAGCGCGGAGACCTCCGGCATGGGCGGGGGCGGCAGGGCGTGATCGAGCCCTGCCAGCAATACGCCAGCAGCGAGGAGCGAGGCGAGCGGCACGCTCGCCCGCCTCAGCCCTATCGCCAGCCAGCCAGCCATTACGGGCGGATCGTAACCTGCCCGGCCTCGGAGCGGGCAAACACGTCCGGCCGGTACATGTCTTCCACCACCGTGCCGGGCTGGACAAACTGCCCCGGCGTCACGGCGCGGACCATATAGGCCACCCGCACCGCATCGCGCCCGCGCGTATTGATGGCCGCGATGAAGCGGTCATCACGCGCTTCGGTAATCTGCGTAGAGGCGAGATCACCGAGGAAGGCGTAAGGCCCGGTCTCGCCCGCATCGCCTGCGCGCAGAATGCCTTCAATCTCGAAGCCCGCAGGCAGAAGATCGGCGACGATCAGCGGCATGGCGCGGGTCTGCTCAGGCGTGATGGTCAGGCTGATTATGATCTGGTCACCACGCCGGATGGCGGACGTATCCACCGCATTGCCGCGCCGGTCAGTCAGGGAGCGCTCGACGCTCACGCCTTCGGAGGCCGTGTCCGGCGCTTCCACCGGTACGCCGCGCGCAAAAGCCGTCACCCAGACTGGCTGCTGGCCACGATTAGTCAGCTCCCGGCCCTCGGCGAGAGCATCTGCATTGAGAGTGACAGACTGACCCTCCAGCGCTTCACCGCCCCATTCCAGTGCCAGCTCTTGCGCGTCTCCGGCAAAGGCACGCGCGGCCATCAGCACATGGGCCTGTTCCTGCGTCGTCATGCGCGAGGCTTCGGGCAGGTCACGCGCCAGCCGGGCCAGCAGATCCTCCACGCGGTCTTCAATGCCTGCCTCGGCCACCAGAGCGGTCACACCGGCCAGATCACGCACCGGCGTCTGGTACCAGTCACCGGCATTATTGTAGCCGAGCACGGAGATGGCGCTGTCAAACGCGCTCACCGCACGGGCGCGGTCGCCAATGGCGGCCAGCCCGGCCCCGATATGGGCGCGCGCCAGCGGGCTTTCGATCCGGCCAAGCACTTCATCATGCAGATAGCGAAGCCGCGCCCGGTCTCCCCGGCCCGCACGGGCCAGCAGGTAGGAGGCATAGGCGCTGCTGCGATGATTGATCCGGTCTTGCGTATCACGGCTCCAGCGCGGATCGGGTGCGCTGGTGTCATAGCCATAGGCCTGCCACAGATCACCGCGCGCCACCGGCACCAGCGCATCAAGCGCGCGGGTCAGCGCCGCACGCGGCACGCTGTATCCCGCTTCTGCGGCCCGCATCAGGAAGTCGGTGGAATACGCACCCATCCAGGGCGATGCCGCACCATCACCAATGCGCCACAGGCCGATAGCGCCATCCTCGCTCTGGCGGGCCAGCACCGATTCAATCGCCCGGCGCACGATATCGTCTGCGTCTGCGGGTGCATCCGCGCCCGACAGCCCGGCCATCTGCCCGGCATAGAGCAGGGGCAGGGCCCGGCTCACGGCCTGTTCGGTGCAGCCATAGGGATAACCCGACAGGGCCTCGTAGATCGCGGCCACATCGATGGGGGTTGCGGCGACAGAGAGACGCAAGGCCCCGCTGCCCGGCGCGAACGCGCCAAGCGCATTGGCTGGCGGCAGCCAGGTTTCGCCCGGCCGCAGGGTGCGCCGCGTGATCGATGTCATCGGCAGGAAGGCTGAACGCACCTCTATCGGATACTCATGCACCACCGCTTCGCCATCCGGCCCGGTGACCGAGAGCGACAGCTCTGCGATCCCCGGCGAGGCCGCGGCAGACAGCGCCACGGCGCGATCTGTACGCTGCCCGGCGGGCAGGCTTTGCGTGAAGGCGGCGTCAGCAAAGCTGACAGGCCCGTCCGCTTCCAGAGCCACCGCATAATCACCCGGCGCGCCATCGATATTGTCCATGGTCAGCGTGGCCGAGGCCGTATCGCCCGGTGCCAGGAAGCGCGGCAGGATCAGCTCTGAGGGCACATCATCGCGCACCGTCAGCGGCTGGCTCGCCGAGCCAATCCCGCGATCCGACCAGGCAACCGCCATCAGGCGCAGCTCGCCATTGAAGTCCGGAATGTCGAAGCTCACTTGCGCGCGGCCCCGATTGTCAAAACTCACCGGGCCGGAGAACAGCGCGACGGTACGGGTCGGCACTACAGACAGACCCGCAGCCCCGATCTCGTCGCCGCCAGAGCGTACCGGCGCTGCCGGTCCCTGATTGGGGTCGAGCAGGCGGCCATAATCGTCGAGCAGGTCAACGCCGAGGCGGGCCTTGCCGAAGAACCAGCTTTCCGGGTCCGGCGAGGCAAAGCCCGTCAGCAACAAAATGCCCTCATCGACGGCAGCCACCGTCACATAAGCCTGTTCGCGAGCGGGGCCATCGCTGGCGGTAATCGTGAAATCAAAGCGCTCGCGCGGATTGATCCGTTCAGGCGCATCCAGTGTCAGCTCGAATGTGCGGTCCTCGACATTTACCGGAACGTGCAGCACGCCCACCGCGCGGCGCGGGGTGGGGCGCGTCACCGCATCACGCGGGGTGAAGACAGACACCATCACATAGGCGCCCGCACCCCAATCAGCGGTGACGGGCAATTCCACTTCGGTAGCACCCTCACCCACTTCCAGCGTGCGCGAGAGAATGACCCGGTCGGTCGCGACCACCAGCTCTGCCTGCCCGGCATAGGGGGCAAAGATGGACACTTGTGCGGTCTCGCCGGTTTGCGGCGCCGCAGACGGGCCGGACAGGCGCACGCGGTCAGGGGCCGCCTCGCCATCTTCAGGGCGTCCGCCATAGCCCGACCAGAAGCCATAGCTTGCCAGATCCCGGCCATCAGCCGAGACGATGAGGGTGTAATCGCCCCAGTCGAGCGAAGGCGTTTCAACAATGGCAGGGTTCTCGCCATCAAGGCGCACAAGGCCGGACTCGATCGGCACGACGCGCTGCGAACGCCGCCAGCGCCAGTCGCCATTATCGGTGCGGTACCAGTCATACTGCCAGTCCGTGCGGATCAGGCGCCAGTCCGCTTCCATAGCCAGCGCCGCGCCGTCCGCCCCGACACCGATTACCGACAGGCGCGTGGCCTGGCCACGGCGCACGGTATCGTCATCGCCTGCCATGCGGATACCGACATAGCGGTCACGCGGGCGGTAGGGGATGCGCACATCATCGCTGACGGCGCGTCCGCCGGGTTCTTCCACGGTGATGATCGCGCGCGCTCGCAAGGGCAGCGAGGAATCGCGCCCCGCACGGCCCGGCGCAACCGGCATGGCCGCATTGCCCTGCCCGTCAGTGAGTGTGTCGGGAAGATCAATTACCTCCTCGGCGAAGCGCTCATCATGCCTGCCAAAGCGGAAGCCGGAAAACTCCGGGAAGGGGTTGGGATCGGGCTGGATGCGGGCCGTACCCCGCAGCTGCAGCCCCGCCCCCGGCGCGCCATAGAGGAAGCGCGTGAAGGTCTCCACCATACGCGTCTGGCCAGCGCGGATCGGCGTATCGGTGTCAGCGGTCAGCGTCAGCGCGACGCGTTGCGGCACGAAATCCTCAACCGAGAGGCTCTGACTGGCCACCTCGCCTACACCGTCCACGCGAATAGAGAGCCGCCAGCGGCCACGGGCCGCTTCGCGCGGCAGCTCAAAGTCGTGGAATATCGCACCGGCCTGCGCGGCGCGCTCAAAGCGCACCTCCTCATGGGCGAGGCCATTGGGCGCATACAGCGTAATCGTGCCGGGCCGGTCGGAGAGAGCCCGGCCTTCGCTGTCGCGGATCATGGCCGAGGTGTGAATTGTCTCACCCGGACGGTAAATGCCCCGGTCCAGCCAGATGAAGCCATCCGCGCCCTCGGCGCGGTTACGCCCGCCCACCGGCTGGGCAGAGAGATCAACCGGCGCGCGGGCAAGATCCAGCACCGCAAAATCACCCTCCGGCCCATAGGCCATCAGGAGACGCGGAGCATCGCCTTCGCGGCCCGACACCAGCGCCTCGCCAAAGCGCACCCGCCCGCGTTCATCGCTGCGCGCGGTCGCCAGCACTTCGTTGGAGCGGGCAATCAGCTGCACCTCGACACCGGCCTGCGGCTGGGCGCTTTGCAGGGAGCGGACAATGGCATCAATCCCGTCCCGCCCGCGATAGGCGGTAAAGGCAAGGTCGGTCACGATCAGCCAGCGCGCGGCGCGGGCGTAATCGCCATAGCGGACCGTATCGATCTCGGCGAGATTCTCCGCGCGCAGGAAGTACGCGCCGGGGCGCAAACTGCCGATGGTCTCGGCCAGCGGGAATACGGTCGTGGTCATGGCGTTCGCATTGCCGGGCGTATCCATCTCGCCCTGCCAGACCGGCGATCCGGCGTCGCCGGGCTGCTCTTCAGAACCCAGCCAGTACCAGTCGCCAGACGCGGCGTTGAAGCCGGAAATGATCTGGCGGAAGGCGAGCGCCCGGTCGGTCACGCGCGTCACCGTCACGCGCACGGCATCGACATTGACGGTCTCGATGGCCACGCCATCGGCGTCCACACGCGGCAGGATCACGCCGGTGCCGGCAAAGCCAACATAGGCCGGGCGCGAGGCAAAGCTCAGCGTATCTCTCTCTTCGCTCTCAAGGCGGCGCCCATCAGCAGACGGCAGGCCTTCGCGTAAAGTGAGATTACGCGTCTGGCCGAAGCTTAAGCCGCCAATGCACAGGCGCTGGCCATCGACATTCAGGGCGACCGGCTCGTCCACTTCGACATAGGCGCTGTAATCGGTATCGGGGTCGAGCGGGCCGGAGAAGGTCAGGCACAGGCGCGGCGCATCGCCATCGATATCGGCCGCATAGCGCAGATATTCAAAGCGGTCAGAGACTTCCGGCGTGGCGCGCGGCGCGTCGGCAGAGCGCGCTTCAAGACGCGGGCCTTCGTCACGCGGCGCCGGGGCCGGATCATCGCCGCACCCGGCCAGAACCATCGCGCCCGCCATGCCGGCCAGCAGTGCAACGCGCTTGACGGACGCTGAACCCATCCGGAAACAGCCTTTGGCAAACATCCCCATGACCTGTCCTCCCTGCCTGCCCGTATGCAGTCTGCACACTTTTGCATGCCGACGAGACGAATTCACCCCTTCGGGATAATTTTTCCAAGGCGATCAGAGCCGGCGGGGCGCCGCTCAGCCCTGCGCGAATTCATCAGTAAGCGGCAGCACATAGCCCTTGAGGCGCTGTGTCTCGATCAGATCCTCGCCCACCACCGCGCGGATCGAACGGCGCAGCCGGGCCACGGCCACATCGATGACATTGATCTGCGGCGGCAAGTTGGGAAAATCGGTCCAGACCTCCGCCCACAGCGTGTCGCGGCTGACGGGCGTGCCTGCACGCTCGGCCAGCAGTTTCAGTATGTTGAACTCCTGCGGAGACAGCGGAATATGCGCGCCATTCCAGTGGGCGGTGCGCGCCTTCACCCTGACTTCCAGCCCGCCCAGCACGATCACCTCCGGGTTGGCCACAAAACCCGCCCGCCGCGCCAGCGATTTGAGGCGCGCGCGCAGCTCAGCGGCATCAAAGGGCTTGCCCAGATAGTCATCGGCCCCGGCCTCCAGCCCTTCAACACGCTGATGGGCCTGGCCAAGGCTCGACAAGACAAGGGCGGGCGCAACAACGCCCATATCGCGCAGACGTGCCAGCAGCTGAAGCCCGTCCGTGCCATCGGTCTCGATCACCCTGTCCACAATCAGCACGTCGATAGCGCTGGCGGCGGCGCGGGCCAGCGCCTCACGGCCCGTTGCCACCCGCTCGAGTGTCCAGCCCGGTTCGCTGGCGACAGCCTCGCCTGCCTTGCCGGCCCAGACATCCTCATCCTCGACCATGAATATGTGCATGCTTTATCTCCCCCTTGCTGGCGAAGCTGAGCCAGCCCCCCTTCTCAGAACGGTCCGCCCGCCGCGTCGGCGAAGGCGGCATGATCGGGTGCACGCGCTGCCATGCCCTCATCAAGGGTAAGGGCAATATAGCGGGGCACGGTGTCGCCGCCACGCAATACCCGCAAGGCAATCTCGCGCCGTGCCAGATGCAGGCGCGCCTCCGCCTCGTCCGGGTCGGACAGGTCAATCGCGCCGATGGCCAGCACGCTGTCACCCTGACGCAAACCGGCCAGCGCCGCCGGGCTGCCCGGCACGACCGATGCCACCGCAACGCCCGCCGTTTCGCTGGCGGCAAAGCTGAGCCCGTAGCCGCGGCGGCTGACAGGCTCGAAGCTGAGCTCCCGGCTCACCGCCTGGCCCTCATCGCCGGGCCGGGTATCCAGCCCGGTCTCGACGCGGAACCGGGCCTGACCGTCATGCAGGCTGAGGGAAACCGTATTGCCCGGACGGGCAAGCAGCAGCGCGCGGGCAAGATCACGCGGGGCCGACAGCTCGATACCGTTCACCGCCAGCAGCATCTGGCCCGCCCGGATACCGGCATCGGCGGCGGGGGAGTGCGGGTCCACCGCCTCTATCAGCAGGCCGCCCCCGCTGGGGCGGCCCATGGCGCTTGCCAGAGGCCCGTGCAGGGCCCGCACCGTCAGCCCCAGATAGCCGCGCTCGACACGCCCGTTTTCCAGCAGTGCATCACCGACCTGCCGGGCAATGTCAGCGGGTATGGCCAGCGATATGCCGACATTGAAGAACGCCTCCTGCGGGATGGCGGTGTTGACGCCGACCACCCGGCCCGACGCATCGATCAGCGGGCCACCGGAATTGCCCGGATTGAGCGCGGCATCGTGCTGGATATAGCCAACCGGGTCTGCCCCGTCATAGGCACGGGCAAAGCCGCCAATCACGCCCGAGCTTACCGACAGGTGAAAGTCCAGCGGAGACCCGACCGCCAGCACCGGCGCGCCAATCCTGAGCGCGCCATCATCACCCCACTCCAGTACCGGCAGGTCTGCCTGCACCCGCAGCAGGGCGAGATCGGTCAGCGGGTCGGTACCAATCAGCTCTGCGCCTACGCGCCGCCCATTGGCCAGACGTGCCTCTACCCGGCGCGCGCCTGAAATGACGTGAAAATTGGTCAGGACATACCCGCCCTGCGCTATCGCGAAGCCGGAGCCGGAGCGCCACGACCAGCCCTCCTGATCGTCCGTACTGTTGCGCGCGCCCTCGCCCTCGCTTCCCGCCATCACCATCACAGGCTGGCTCACCGCCCGCTCGGCATACACGGTGACAACAGAGCGGGTAATGATCTCGGCATCAGCGCGGGCGGCCGGGCCTGACATACCGGAACCAGCGGCAGCGGGAAGCGGCGCAGCGCGCTCCGGCTGGCGGCCTGCCGCGAGCTGCGCGCCCGCAAGAAGCGCGGTGATGACCGCCGCCGCGATCAGGGCGCGCGTATCGGTATAGGGCATGAAAACGGCTCCAGCATTTCCCGTGCTGACGCTAGATCAGGCGGAGCCCGGCGCACTACTGACAAGCCCTGTCAGAATGAGAGCGGCCAGACGGGCAGGCTTTCCTGACAAAGACGGACAGTCTCTTTTTGGCGCTTTTCCGGCTGCCAGCATTGGGTTACCGCTAGATCAGACAGCAGGAAAGGCACCCGCACACGGAGCCTTTGATAACACTGACACCTGTTGGCGAAAGCAGCATATTGTTTTTACAGGAGTAGATGAAATGAAACTGTCTTCTTTGCTTGCTGCAACTGCAGCCATCGCCCTGACCGGCTCCGTCATCGCTCAGGATGCGGACGAGACCGGCACCAATTTTGCCGAAGACCAGCGCAGCGAGGAAACCACCGGTGTCGAGCTGCTGGCCCTGTCGCAGGAGCTTTACGCCTATGGCGTGGACGCACGCGACCCGCTGGCGGTCATCGTGGCGGCGCGTATCCGCCAGGGCATTGACGTGGAGGACCGCGAGTTCGAGATCGCCGAACAGGATGGCGAGCCGGAAGAGGCGGAGATCGAGTTTGCCTCCGCTGCCGACATGCTGGACGAGGCCCGCGTGCTGGCACGCGGCGACGAAACCCTGGGCGGCCTGATCGCGGAAGTCGAAGCGGACGCGGCGCGTGGCCGTGTGGGTGGTCCGGGCCGGGCAACCGGCTGGGTCGGCGCGCGTGGCACGACGAGCTACAATATCACCTTCCGTGGCGGCGAGCGCGCGGCGGTCTGGGCCAACGGTCCGGGGCGCACCGACCTCGACATGTATGTCTATGACAGCAACGGGAATCTGATCTGCCGCCATATCGACTATTCCGACCGGATGTCCTGCTTCTGGACGCCGCGCTGGACGGGCAATTTCCGCGTCGAGATCCGCAATCTGGGCGGTGTGGGCGTCAGCTTCAACATGGTCACGAACTAGGCGGCCACCCGGCTTTCCGGACGCTCCCGCCGGAAACCGGACAAGCGGGCGGTGTAATGGCGCGAAGCCATGCACCGCCCGTGCGCCGTTCTCGCGAAGGTCCGGTCAATAATGGCTGTCAGGCTTTGTCAGAAAACACAGGCTCGCAGCCCAGCGCCCGCACGCGATAAGCTTGCAGCATATGGTTGCAGCCGGGGAGGGTGCGATGCGTGATCTGGTCTGGTCTGCCTTCATGGTGCTCGCTGCGGCCTGCATGACCGCAGGGGCAAGCGCCGACATGCCTCAGCGCCATGCCCTGCTGATCGGTGCGTCGGGCTATGATGAGGAGCGTATCGGGCCGGGCGTGGAGCTGCTGGGGCCGCGCAATGACGTCGCCCTGATGATCCGCGCGCTGCGCGCCTATGATGTGCCAGACGCCAACATGCTGGTGCTGGCCGATGGGCTAGGCCAGACCGGCATTGATTTTACCGCCCATGGCGACCCGACGCGCGCCGAGATCATGGCTGCCTTCTCCGCCATGCTGGAGCGCGTGCGGCCCGGTGACGAGATACTGGTCTATTTCTCCGGCCATGGTTCGCGCCAGCCCCAGCCCGAAGGCGCGCCCGTGCCGGAGGCCAACGGGTTTGACGAGATATTCCTGCCGCTGGATATCGGTTCGTGGGAGGGCGCGCACGGCGACCGTCAGGCGGGCGTGCAAAACGCCGTGATCGATGACGAGATCGGGGAATTCCTTGATGGTCTGAGAGACCGCAATGTCTTTGTCTGGCTGGTGGTTGATACCTGCCATTCGGGCGGCGCGAACCGGGGCGCCGGGCCGGGCGGGGAGTTTCGCACCCGCGCGGTCACAGAGGACATGCTGGGTATTCCGCTGGAGGCGCGCATCGCCGCCGAGCAACGCGCGCAGGTCACGCGCTCAGGCGCATCTTCGCCGCGTCCGGACTCAGCCATAGCTTTGGGTGAGGGCGGGTTTGTCGCCTTCTATGCAGCCCATTCCGGCCAGCTGGCGCTGGAAGGGCTGATGCCAAAGGTTGGCGCTGCGGACGCGCGCGACAATTTCGGGGTGATGACCTTCCACATCGCCAACGGCCTTCTGGCGGGCGGCGTGGCCAGCTATCGCGATCTCGCCTACCGGGTGCTCTCCGGCTATAATGACTGGGGTAGCCGCGCGCCTGCGCCGCTGTTTGAGGGCGATCTGGACCGCGCGCTTCTGGGGCAGGGCGGAGCGATCCGCTCCCCGCAATGGCACGCCCGCTTTCTCGCCCGCGATACCACCGAGATTGAAGCCGGCTTCCTTGAAGGCGTCGGCGAGGGCGCGGTGTTCGAGATCATCGTGCGCGATCCCGACACGCAAGGCCCGCACCCGTCCTTCCCCGGCCCGTATTTTGTCGAGGCGGTTGAGGTCGGCCAGACCGCCACCCGCGCCGTCCTGACCGCCTTTGACGGCAATGAGGCGGCCCGCGCCCTGCCCGGACGCACCGCCTATATGACGGCCCGGCTGGCCGATCCGGGTGTGCGCCTGGCGCTGTCAGTGGTTATCGAGGAGGCGAGCGGCGAGATGAATGCCCGCGAGCAGCTGGCCGTGGAGGCGCTCTCCCGGCTGGCGCAGGCCAATCCAGAAACGCTGATCGCACCGATTGATTTTCGTCAGCCCGGTGAACCGGCCGATGTGCGCATCCGCGTGCAGGATAACGCCATCTGGCTGCTTCGCGGCGAGCCGGACATCATTGCGACCGGACGGAACCGCTCCGCGCGCATTCTGCTTGATGACGCGTCGAGCGCTGACGCGCTGATGAGCCAGATCGAGGGCGAACTGCACAAGCTCACGCGGGTGCGCAATATCCTCAACGCCGCGAGCGCACTGCAAGGATCACGAGGGCTGGAAAACCTGCAATATGAAGCCTTTGTCTGGCAGGCCACGCCGCCGCGCCTGACGGCCGATGCCCGCGCGCCTGATGACTGGGCCTGCTCCCTGCCCGACCCGTCTGCCATTCCTGCTGATGCGGTATCCTTTGAGGAGCTTGGCACCAGTGATCTCAACGCGCTGGAGCTCAGCCATTGCGATATCGTCTATATCCGCCTGACCAATACCGGCGACCGGGCGATTGATGTCACCCCGCTCTATATCGACAGCCAGGCCGGTATTCACCGCCTGCCCTTCCTCGGCACTGGCACATCGACGCGCATCGAGCCCGGCGAGCAGCCGCGCATTGTCTGGGCCGGGCTTCGCACGTTTGACTGGACGAGCGGCTATCCGGCCAGCGCCGGGCTGGAGCGCCTGCTTCTGCTGGCGGTGGAGCGCGCGCCGGGCGCAGCGATCCCGATGGATTTCAGCTTCCTCACGCAAGCCGGCCTGGTGCGTTCCGCCGATGGCGTGGTCAGCGATGCAGAGCGCTCGCCGCTGGGTCAGCTGATGAGCATGGCTGCCTTTGGCGGATCAGTGACGCGCAGCGCGCGCACACGGCCCGCGCTGGATGCGCAGGCTGGCACGATCCTGTTCCAGTGGCGGCTGATACCGCCGGGCGCGGAGGGCTAGTCAATGTGGAGCGTTTTCCTGCTGGCAGCGGCGCTCGGCTCGCAGACGCCTGACCCGTATGCGGCTCTGGACGGGGACGCTGCGGCCATTTGCGCGAATGCCGAGCGCGCCATGGAGGCGGGCCGTCAAAAGGAGGCGGCCGCCGGGTTCCAGCTGTGTGAGCAGGCCGCACGGAGCGGGCTCGATCTGGAGCGCGGCGATCTGTGGGCCTTGCAGGCGCATATCAGCCGCCGCCTTGCTGCGGCCCGTCAGGCCGATGGCGATGCCACCGGTGCAGCCAACGCAAGCTATATGGCAGACCGGTACGAACAGCTGATGGGCCAGCTGACCGATCTGACCCGACAGTCGCAGGCGCGCGACCTGTTCGATGAAGGCCGCTACGCCGAGGCTGAAGCCATCTTTCTTGTCCTTCTGGCCGAAGCGGAGGCTGGCGAGCATCTGGCAGGGGCGCTCCATGAGCGGCTTTACTCGCTGGCCCGCACCCTCCTGCCCCAGGGGCGCGCGCAAGAGGCGATACCCCTGCTTGAACGCGCCGTAGACGAAGCCAGGCGCAGCGGGGAAGGTGGCGAGCCGGACGTCTATCTGAACATGCTGGCGGAAGCCTATTTCGACGCGGAGCGCTTTACCGATAGCGCCGAAATCCTGCGCGCGCTCTATGACAGGTCCAGCGGGGGCGCGCGCTCCACCTATGGCAATAATCTCGCCCGGGCGCTGGATGGCGCAGGCATGCATACAGAAGCCGAAGCCCTGCTGCGCAGGGCGGTATCCGATGCCCGCGCCGACGATGGACGCATGGGCTCCAACCCGCACAGGCTGGCGCGCGTACTGTTCAACCTCGCCCGTAGTCTCGCCGCTCAGGGCCGGCATGAGAATGCGGCCAGACTGTTTGCCGAGTCTGCCGCGCTGACCGTGCAGCGCCGCCCGGCTGGCCATACCGACATTATCGCCGCCCACACCTGGCTGGTGGGCCACACACTTGCCAACACGCACGATGCGCAGACCGCACTGAACGGCGCACGCATACTCAGCGCCAATCTCGACCACTATCTCGCCTCTGGCGGAGAGGGCGCAGACCGGCAGCGCGCCATCCAGAATGCCGGTGAGCCGCAGGCCCTGTTCACCCTCCACGTTGAAGCCGCGTGGACCGTGGCACATTCCGGAGCGCGGCCATGACCGCATGCACCAAGCGACATGCAGCTTTTCTGGCGGCGGCGGCCTGCCTTGCCGCCTTCATGCTTCCAGCCCAATACGCCGCCGCGTCAGGGCTTGGCACCCTGTCAGCCACCCAGCAGGCGAGTATTCCACCCCAGGACATCGCCGCCATCGAACGCCACAACGCCGCCGCCGAAACGGCCTTCCGCAGCAGCGACTTTCGCACCGCTACGCGCGAGTTCGAAGCCGCCTTCCTGATCTATCACCGCCATCTGGGACTCGATCATCCCCTGTCTGCGGTGGCAGGGGCCAACATGGGCATGGCCATGCTGGGTCAGGGCCGGTTTGCCGAAGCGCTGGAAGTGCTGGAGGTCGCTGACGAGATCCTCGCAGAGATTGATCCGGGCAATACCCGCCGGCCCGGTATCAGGCGTGCGATAGACATGGCCCGGTCCCGCCAGAATCCCGGCGCACCGGCTGGCGCGCAACCGGCACCGCAGCAATCGCCGCAAACTGCATCCCCCCAGCCCATATCCGGCAGTTCGGTTGATGCGCTGAACAACGAGGCCGCCCGCGCGTATCAGGCAGGCGACTATGCTCGCGCGGAGACCGGCTTCCTGCAGGTGCTTGCCGCCCATGAAGAGGCAGGTTCCGGGCGCAGCGAAGGCGCGGGCGTCGCGTGGGTCAATCTGGCCGAGGTCTATAACCAGACACGCCGCCACCCCGAAGCGGAGAATGCGCTGGCCCGTGCCCGCGTCATTTTCGAGGCCATCTCCCCCTCTCACCGCTATCTGGCGGTGGTGGAGAACAATCTCACCTCCGTTCAGCGCCATCAGGGCGGACCGGAGGCAGCACTTGCCGGCTACCAGTCCGCGCTGGAGCGCATGCGCTCCACTTTCGGCGCCGACCATCCCAACACCGCCGCAGCCATGGGCAATCTCGCCAGCGCCTATCTCTCGCTGGACCGCCCGGCAGAGGCACGGCCGCTGCTAGAAGATGCGCTGGCGATTGAAATAGCCGCCTATGGCGAAGGCGCGCCAGAAAGTGCCGACACCGTCAGCGGGCTGGGTCAGGCCTATCTGGACCTTGGCCGCTATGAGGATGCCATCCGCTTCCAGCAGGACGCGCTCGACGTGCTGGGGCAGGCCACCAACGCCAATCCGCGCCATATTGCCGTGATGCGCCAGCGTTTGGGGCGCGCCCTGCAGATGGCCGGTCGGGCAGGCGATGCGGAACCTGTTCTGCGACAGGCCCTTTCCGAGAGTGAGGCTGCCTTCGGCCCCGGCACACGCCAGCCGGTTAGCGCGATGAGTTTCCTGGCCTCAGCCCTGTTCGATCAGGGCCGATATGCGGAAGCGGAAAGCCTGCAAAGGCGCGCCATTGCAGAGGCGCAACAGCTCGATAATGCCGAGCGCACCAGCCTTGTCGCCGAACTGGAAAACAATCTTGCGGGCAGTTTGCGCATGCTGGGCAGACTTGGCGATGCCGAAGCGCTCTACCGCGCCTCGCTGGAGCAGGCCGAAGCCGGAGGGCAACCGCTCTCCATCGCCATGAGTCTTGAAAATCTCGCTGGCTCCATCCGGGCGCAGGGCCGGCTTGAAGACGCCTACGCCCTGCAGGTGCGCGCGCTTGATATTTATCGCGAGACGCTGGGTGCCGACCATCCCGAGGCTGTACGTGCTTTTGCCAATGCGGGAACGACGCTGGGCCTTGCCGGTGACTATGAGGGCGCGGAAAGCCTGATGCGCGGCGGGCTGGACGGGCTGACAGGACGCATCCCCGAGACGCATACCGCTCTCCTCGTCGCGCGCGCCAATCTTGCCTGGCTGTTCCTGCGCCATATGAACCGGCCCGCCGAGGCGCTGCAGCTCTACCGCACGGCCTCCAGATCCATCGTCAGCGCCGCGCTGGATGCTGCCCAATCGGCCAGCACCGACACCGCAGCCACCGCGCTCATCGTGCGCCGCAACGACATGTTCCAGCTCCACACCGAAGCGGCCTGGGCCGCTGCCCATAATGAAGGGTAACACCATGCACACCCGCAATATCACGCGCCTTGCACGCACCCTGCTGGTCTCCACCTGCCTTGCTGGTTCGGCGCTAGGCGGGACTGCTTTCGCGCAAGGGTCCGAGGCCTGCCCGGAAGGCTCTATGGCGTATGAGTGCCTGCGCGCGGAAGGGTATTGGGCGGCGCAATGGGCGATCCAGACCTCCGCTGCCCGCGCCCTATCACAAGTGGGCGCGCGCTTTGCCTCCAGCGATGATGCACTGGGCCTGCTGGTTGCCGAACGCCGCCGGGTGGCCGACCAGCGCAGCGCCGCAGAACGCCGCCTCTACGAGGCGCTGGCCATCACCGGCAGTGCCGCGCGCGAGGAAGCGACAATGGCAGCCCGCACCGCGCTCGATACCGCCGCAGCCCGGCTTGGCGAGATCGACACCGCCCTGTCGCGCGACTTTCCCGAATACACTGAGCTTACCAGCCCGCAGCCCCTCACGGTCGAGGCTACGCAAAGCCTGCTGCGCGGCGATGAGGCGCTGATACTGATCCTTGCCGGAGAGCGCTCCACCTTCGTTTTCGCCATTGATCGCGACGGCATTGACTGGGCGCGGGTGGAGGTGACGGCAGCAGAGCTCGGCGAGGCGGTAGATCTGCTGCGCCGGGGCGTCGATCTCGATCACGGGCGCGGCCCGTGGAATGCGGTCGCGGTGCAGGCCAGTTCCACGGCTGCGAGCCTGCCGGTGTTTGACCGTCAGGCGGCATTCCGGCTCTACCAGCAGCTTCTCGCACCGGTAGAGGCCCGCCTCGATGGCAAGTCCCATATCTATGCGGTGCCGTCCGGCGCGCTTTCCAGCCTGCCGCTGGCCCTGCTGGTCACTGAAGCGCCCACAGGAGCGGATAATGATAGCGATGCGCTGCGCCAGACCGCGTGGCTGGGCCGGCGTCATGCGATGACGGTGCTGCCCTCGCCCGCCTCGCTGCGCTCGCTGACGCGCTTTGGTGCCAGCCGTGCCACCCAGCCTTTCCTGGGCGTTGGCGATCCGTGCATTGGCGCGCGCACCGGCGCGGGCTGCGAGCGTGCGCCCGCCAGCTCTGGCGAGCCCCAGCAGCGCGGCGGCGGTGTGACGCGCGGCGTCTTCAATGCCAGCGCGTCATCTGATGGTGTGTTCCAGGCTGATGTGGAGGCGGTGCGGGCCTTGAGCGCCCTGCCCAATACCCGTCCTGAACTCGTCGCACTGGCCGAGGCGTTCGGCGCAGAGCCCCGGAGCGACCTTCTGGTCGGGGACAGTGCGACGGAGACCAATCTGCGCAACACCGCCGATCTCTCCAATCGCCAGGTCATCGCCTTTGCCACGCATGGCCTCATCGCCGACGAGCTGCCGGGTCTCACCGAACCGGCACTTGTCCTGACACCGCCTGCCGAGGCCAGCGATGACGATGACGGGCTTCTGACAGCCTCCGAGATCGCGCGCGACCTGACGCTTGATGCCGACTGGGTGATCCTGTCTGCCTGCAACACGGCCGCGCCCGGCGGTGCAGGTGCCGAGA
Organism: Glycocaulis sp.; assembly: GCF_050485565.1. Lineage (GTDB taxonomy): Bacteria > Pseudomonadota > Alphaproteobacteria > Caulobacterales > Maricaulaceae > Glycocaulis. Next base: position 223,858 of record NZ_JBJHBQ010000001.1, read on the forward strand.
GCCTGTCCGGGCTGGCCAGCGCCTTCTTCTATGCCGGTGCGCGCGCGCTGCTGGTCTCCCACTGGGTTGTGGACGATGCTGCCGCGCGGCGCATCACCACAGGCACGCTGTCCGCGATGAACGAGGACCCGGCAGCGGGCCGGGCAGCGGCTCTGCGCCAGTCCATGCTGTCAATGATGGATGATCCCGAATTTGCCCATCCAGCGATGTGGGCACCCTTCGTGCTGGTAGGACAGAACCGCCCGGCGGAGTGATTGGGGGGCGCTAGCCTCCCGTCAGCCGGACAATAAGCTGGCGCACATCCTCAACCCGTCCGGCAATGGCCGCGCCGGGCAGCGCAGCCACGCTCTGCAGCATCTCCAGCGGCTCACCGTCCTCGCCACTGCGGCGCAGGGCCGTGATCGAGTATTTGAACACGTCCGGCTCGCAATGGCCGCCCGTGAGCGGGTCAACCGCGTAGAACTGCCCGAACTGGCCGGTATTGGTGTGCAGTATGCAGCGCTCCTCCGGGCTCAAGGACAGCCAGATCAGGGCGCGAAAATCATCCATGGCAGGCCCGGCATAGTCCGAATGGCCAAGCCCGGCGCCGCCAGCCGCGCTGGTGTCGATCGTGCTGAGACCGGCCACAACGACCGGATAGGGCGGGCTGGAATCACCCGCGCGCGGATTGCCGCCATTGATCCGGCGTGACAGGCGCAAGGCCCGGTCCCGGCTGGAGGCATACAGCGTCATCCCGCTGGCCAGATGGCCGATTTGCGGGATCAGGGCCATGAATTCTTCGGCGTCGACATCGGGCGAAGCCCACACAACCTGATCAAACAGAGGCTCAGGCGGGCTGGGATAGGCTTGTGCAAAACGCTCCAGCGCGCGGGCGAGGAAGCGGTTGCCCATCGAATGGGCCACAATATGGATGCGGTGCGCATTCGCGCCATTCATCAGCAGGTAGAGATAGTCCACAAGATCGCGGATATTGTCCTCATTCACCTCCCGCCCGTCGGCAAAATAGCCCAGCAGGGAGGCGCGCGAGGGCCAGGAATAGAGGGCCGGCACGCCGTCAATTTCCAGATCGACCGCCAGCTGCGCCGCGCGTTCGGCCGCGCCCCGGAAATCGGAATTGAAGCCGTGAATGAAGACCAGGAGCTCGCGCCGCTCTGACGCGTCCATCGCCTCGCCCAGCGCATCGGTGAAGGCATAGTCGTCGGCAAACGGTTCCACCCGCTCAAGGATGAAATACTCACCGCGATACTGGTCGAGATCGCCGGGATAATCGCTACGGCGCGGGATGGTGCCAATATCGCGATTGCGTGGCACCGACACCGTCACCACGCCAAGGTCCAGCATCGCCGGCGTAACGCCGTAAAAGGCATTGGGGTCTTCAGAGCCGGTGCGCACCCGGTTGGTGCCGTAGAATACCGGCACGATGACATGGTCGGCATCCGCGCCCGCTGCCGGATCACGCGTCAGCGCTTCCTCATCCTCGCGCGCCACTCTGGCGCGCAAAACCGCCAGCTCTGCCTGTGCGCCGGGAAGATCATGGGTCTCGCCAGCGGCCGAAGCCGCCGCCTCCACAGCCAGCGCCGTCTCCATCAGATAGAGAAAATCACGCGCGCGCGCCGCACCCGCCTCCTCCAGCACCGCATAGGCTTCATCAAGGATTTCGCGTGCCCGGTCGAACCGGCCCTGCGACATCTCCAGACGCGCTTCGCCAATCAGGCCGTGCGCCCACGCGCCCTCGACCGTGTCGGACGCGGCAATCAGAGTACGGGCTGTTTCGTAGGCACTGCGTGCGCGCGCGATATCACCGCATTCTGCATGCCAGTCTGCCAGATCGAAATGGAGGGCGATCTGCCCGGAGCGGTCCAGCTCCAGACCGGCAAGATCAAGCGCTTCCACCCGGCCCGGATCAAGGTCACAGCTCTGCGCCCGGACGATGCCGGGAGCGGCCAGAAACACCAGCCCGGCAAACATGCATGCCAGCATTCTCATGTGCACTGCTCATCCCCCTTTGTCAGAGCATGCCCGGCTCGCCCGAAATTCTGCGGCACGCGGCACGCCCTGTCGAGCGCGATAGCGCTGGACTGTCCGTCTTTGTCAGACAACATACCGGGCAATTGTTTGCCAGCGCGTGCGCGCCGCGCAATCATGGGCGGGAAGCGTGGCCGGTACGGGGAGGTGGCGGGTTATGGCTTGCAATCATTTGAGGATCTGGGCGCTGAGCCTTGCGCTGCTGGCCGCGCCGTCCAGCCTGGCGCAGGATACACCGCCGCTGGCACCATCGATCACCGAACCGGACGCCCGCGCCCTTATCGAGGCCGCTGAAGCGATCGACATGGAGCAGGACCCTGCCGGTGCCCGCGCGGCCTGGGAAGCAGCCTACGATACCGCCCTGACGCTGGGCGATGTGGACGCGACCGACCGCGCCGCGATCATCAACCAGCTGGGATCGGCCATCTTCTATGCGGGCGGTCGCGAGGAAGCGCTGGGCCTGTTCCGGGAGGCGGCGGACATTTTTGCTGAAGCCGGCCCCGACCATGCAGAAGCGCTCGAACAGTCGCTGGGCAATGTCGCCTCGATACTGGCAAGCCTTGGCAGGCTCGCCGAGGCCGAACAGGTGCAGCGCGAGGTGATGGAGATACGCCGCACGCTCTACCCCGAAATGCATGTCCAGATCGCCCGTTCCTATTTCGAGCTGGGCTCGGTGCTGAATGCGCGCGGCGAGCTGGACGAGGCCGCCAGCCTAGTTGAGCGCTCGCTGGACATCCGCCGCGAGGTTCTGGAGCCCGGCCATCCCCATATCGCGATGACGCAGGTCAGCCTCGCGGCCATTCTGACCCGGGCCTACCGCCATGCCGAAGCGGCAGAGCTGTCGCGGGATGCTGCCGAGCAGCTGGAAGCCAATTTGCCGCCCGGCCATCCCTTTATCAGCTTCGCCCGGTCCAGCTATGCGGGCGCGCTCAATGCCTGGGGCCGGTACGAGGCGGCTGAACCCCTGCTACGGCGCATTCTTGACGAGCGCAGGGCGAGCCTTGGCGAGGCCCACCCGCAAGTGGCCGATACGCTGAACAATCTGGGCGTTGCCCTCTACGCACAGGGGCGCGAGGCGGAGGCCCGCCCGCTCTTCCTGGCTGCGCGGGACATTTACCGCACCGCAGCCGGGGCGACATCGGTCGAGGCGGCACGCATGCAGATGAATGCCGCCGACGCGGCCATGGCGACAGGCGATCTTGGCGCGGCGCGCGCCGAATGGCTCGATACGCTGAGCGTGTTTGAAGAAACAGGCACGGCGGGTCCGGACCGGATACGGGTGCTGGCCGAGCTGGCGGCGCTGGAAGCGCTGAGCGGGAACGCACCGGCTGGCCGGCAGCGTCTGGGAGAGGCGCACGCGCTGGCCGTGTCCTACCTGCCCGAAGGACATGCGCGCCGCCATGAGCTTACGATCGACGATGTATGGATTGGCGCTATCAATGGTCGTGCGATGCGCGCCGTGCCGCACCATGTGGACGACGCCGTGATGGCGCTCGCGGCCGAGCTGGACCTGGTGGATGTTGATGCCGCGCGCGACATGGCGCGCAGCCGTCAGCGGGCTTTCCGGCGTGCACTGGACATAGCCATGGCCGCAACCGACCGCGAGGCGGCGTTCCGCTATATGCAGCTGGTTCAAACAACCGGGCTGGCGCTGGCCGCCGAGGCAACCGCCCTGCGCGGGCGCGCCGGGGAGGACACCGCCGCCAGCCAGGTCCGCCAACGCCAGGATGGCTGGCGCGCCCTGCGCCGGGCCGAGGACCATTATATCAGCCTGCTGGCCGCCAGTGATACGCCGGACCCGTCTGCAATCGCCGACGCACGGCGGGCCTATGAGAGCGCCCGCGAAGAGCTGGCTGCGATGGCCGGGGCCAGCGATGCGCGGACCGGCACGGCGCTGGTCAGCCTCGACGCCGTACGGGGCGCGCTTCAACGGCAAGAGAATGTGATCGCGTTTGCTTTCACCGAAGGGGGCGGGGTGGTTCTGCGTATCGGCCCTGACGGCGCGGAAATCGACCGGCTGGCCATCAGCCGCGATGAGGCACAATCTGCAGTCACCCGCCTGCGTGCGGCGCTGGAGGCCGGGCCGTCCGCCAGCCTCTCGCGCGCCTTCCCCGCCGCGCCCGCACACCAGCTCCATGAGGGCGTCTTCACGCCGCGTGTGAGAGCCGGGATCGAAGCGGGCAGCAGGCTTTTCATCCTTGCGGACGGACCCTACCGCTCCATTCCGTTCGAGGTATTGCTGACCACCGCATACACCGCGCCGATGGACAGCGATGAGGCATTGCGCGGCGCGCCCTGGCTGATCCGTGACCATGGCCTTGCCACGCTGGCCTCGCTGTCCAGCTTCATCACACGCGAACACGCCCCGTCCCGGCCGCCTTACCTGATCGGTTTTGGCGCTCCGGTATTCGAGGGCGAACCGGACGCGGCGCCGGTGGCACTGGCCGCGCTGTTGCGCAGTGGCAGCGACGGCCTGCGGGCGCTTTCCGCGTTGCCGCCCCTGCCGGGGACGCGCGCTGAGCTGGAAGAGCTGGCCTTGCTGTTCGGGCCGGAGCGTTCCGATGTGCGTCTGGGGATGTGGGCCACCGAGACGGCGGTGAAGACGGCTGATCTGGACCGGGCCAGCGTACTGGTCTTCGCCACGCACGGCCTTCTGCCGGGAGCCCTGGAAACCGTGTCCGAACCGGCACTGGCCTTTACCCCGCCCGCACAGCCCGGCCCGTTTGATGACGGCCTGCTGACCGCATCGGAGATAGCGCAGCTGCAGCTGCAGGCGGACTGGGTTGTCCTATCAGCGTGCAACACGTTTGCCGCCGATGGCATCTCGCGCGCGCCGGACCGGCTGGCGCAAGCCTTCCTGTACGCCGGTGCGCGCAGCCTGCTGGTGTCGCACTGGGCCGTGCGCGACGATGTGGCGGCGATCATAACCGCCGAAACAGCCCGCCGCGCGCTGGCCGGCGAGAGCCGCGCGGAGGCTTTCCGCAATGCGGTGCTGGGCGTGATGGATGATCCTGCCATACCCGGCGGTGCCCATCCGGGCGTCTGGGGGCCGTTCGCCCTGATTGGCCAGTGACGCGATGTCAGTTGGTTATGAGGTAATAGGGGATCTGGGCGCCAGTCAGGTTCGTGATCTCGATGATGAAGGGTTCCGACCAGACCGGCACCCACTGGCAACTGACAGGGGCCGGGCCGGTCAGCGTCTCGCATACCGGCTCGCCGGACGCGCGCCGGATGGACAGGCGCAGCGTGCCCGGCCCGCGTGTCTGCAGCGAAACGCGCGCTATGCGGCCCGAATGGAAGCTGTCACGCAGGACGGCGGCCTCCGCGCTGGCAAGCACGCCATTGCGATAGGCCGGACCGGCGATGCGCCCGCGCGCGGGCGGCACGCTCTCACCCAGCTCTGCTGCTCGGGCAAACCAGCGCCCGGCCAGATCAGCTTCGCCCTCGGCGGGGCGTGCGCCGCTGGATTCCAGGAGGGTCGCCGCCGCCAGCAGGGCCGGGCCATCGCTCTCCGCCTCGCCGCGAAAGCCGATATCGAGCGCGGCGAGAATCTGGCCATCCGGCTCGGCAACAGCGGACAGGACGGGCGCCGCTTGCTGCGATGCACAGCCGGTAAAGGCGGACAGGACAATTGCCGCCGCCGCGAGGGCGCAGAGATGCTGGCGCATCGTGGGAGCCTTCTTCAATGATCTCCGCCACCAGTCTAGACCAAACCCGGACCCGCCCGAAAGGTATGCATTTGCGTATCCTGCAATCCACGTTTGGACGCCTTGCCGCCCTTATCGCCACACTGGTCAGCCTGGCGGCGACGGCGGTGTTCCTGATTGCGTATTTCGCCTTCGCCTTCGTGTCCGACCAGACCTTGCGCCAGCTGGTGGATACCGACGCAGCAGGGCTGGTGGATATCTACTCCATTGAGGGCGAGGCAGGGCTGCGGCGGTCCTTGCAGGACCGGCTCGCCCTGCGCCCGCTGGAGGGCGAAGGCCCGGTCTATCTGCTGGCCGACCCGCAAGGTGAACCGCTCGCGGGCAATCTGACCGGGTGGCCGGACGCGTTTTCACTCGATGCAAGCTGGGTAAGCGGCGTGTTTACGGTGGATGGGGAGGCGCTGCCCCTGCTGGGCCGGGCCTTCCTCATGCCACAGGATTTCCGCCTGTTCGTGGGCCGCTCCACGACCAGTCAGGCCGAGGCGCTGGCCCGGCTGCGCACGATCTTCACTGCAGGCTTTCTCGTCACGCTCACCCTCGGCGTTGCTGCGGGCCTCGTTGCCGCTGGCTGGATCATGCGCCGGGTAGAACGCCTCAACCGCACCTGCCAGGCGGTGCGCGACGGAGCGATTGACCAGCGCGCGCCCGGCGCGGACGGGGCTGACGAGTTCGGCCTGCTCTCACGCAATATCAACGCCATGCTGGACCGGATAGAGCGCCTGATAAGCGCGCAGCGCGACGTCTCCGACCTCACCGCGCACGAATTGCGTACACCCCTTGTGCGCATAGACCGCACGCTGGCGGAGGCGGGCCATGACCCTGAGCGGATCGAACAGGCCCGCGAGCAGGTCGCGGAGCTTGGCGAGCTCATCAACTCGCTCATGGACATTTCCGCCATCAGCGCGGAGATCGGCGATACGCGCGGTCTGGAAATGCTGGATCTCGCCGCCCTTGCGCGCTCGGTGACGCCGCTCTATGCCGATGTGGCAGGCGAGAAGGGGGCCAGCGTGAAGCTGGACGCGCCCCGCCCGGTGATGATGCGCGGCAGTCCGGCACAGCTGGGCCGGCTGATCGCCAATCTCGTAGACAACGCGGTGAAATTCCTGCCCGAAGGCGGAGAGGTGAAACTGATCGTGCGCGAAGGCCCGGTTCTGATTGTCGAGGATAACGGCCCCGGCGTGCCGCCTGACTGGCGCGAGCGCGTCTTCCTGCGCTTTGCCCGTATCAGCCATGGCGGCCCGCGCGGGCACGGGCTGGGCCTGTCCTTCGTCCACGCCGTCGTGCGCCGCCACGGCCTGACGGTTGATGTCGAGGATGCGCGGCCCGGCTCCGCAAGGCCCGGCGCACGCTTCATCGTCCGTCCGGCCGGTGATCCGGCATGAGCACGCCGCCCTCCCTTGCCAGTCTCGCCCGCCAGTTTGCCCGGATCGGTTTTCTGAGCTTTGGCGGCCCGGCCCCGCAGATCGCCATGCTGCATGACCTGGCTGTCGACCGGCAGGGCTGGATCAGTGACCAGGAATTCCTGCGGGCGCTCAATGTCTGCCACCTTCTGCCTGGACCGGAAGCCATGCAGCTCGCCACCTGGATCGGCTGGCGCCTTGGCGGGGTACGCGGCGGGCTGATCGCCGGCGGTTTGTTCGTCCTGCCGGGCGTCATGGTGGTTTTCGCGCTATCGGCTCTCTACGCCTATGCGGCAGACCTGGCGCTGGTCAGCGCCGCGTTCACCGGCGTGCAGGCCGCCGTGCTGATCGTTCTGGCCAGCGCCGTCGCGCGCCTTGGACAGCGGACGCTGAAATCGGCCGGCAGCCTCGCCATTGCGGGCGGGGCGTTTCTGGGCCTGCTGTTTGGTCTGCCCTTCCCGGCCATTGTCGTGCTCGCGGGTCTGGCAGGGCTGTGGCTGACACCCAAAGCCGCCACGCCCGATCAACCCGAAGTGGTCTCAGACCCAGAAAAGCCAGACCAGATCAGGCGTAGCACGATCACCCTCCTGTCATGGCTGGCACTGTGGCTGGCCCCGCTGGCGCTGGTATTTGTGCTGCTGGGCGGTGAGCATCGCCTGACCGAGATCACGTCCTTCTTCTCCTGGCTGGCGATTGTCAGCTTTGGCGGGGCCTATGCGGTGCTGGCCTTCATGGCGCAGGCGGGCGTGGAGCAATATGGCTGGCTGAGCGCGGGCGAGATGGCCGACGGCCTGGCTCTGGCCGAGTCCACCCCCGGCCCGCTGATACTGGTGACCCAGTTCACCGGCTTCCTGGCGGCCTTTCGCGAAGCAGCGCCCTTCACGCCGCTGGTGGCGGGCCTGATGGGATCGCTGCTGACGGTCTGGGCGGTGTTTGCACCCTCTTTCATGGCAATTTTCACGCTCGCGCCATGGATGGAGCGGCTGAACCGGGTGCACACCCTGCAAAGCGCCCTGAACGGTATTTCCAGCGCCGTTGTGGGGGTGATTGCCAGCCTGGCAGTCTGGTTTGCCACGCAGGTGATGTTTGGCGTGACCGGAGAGATCGGCTTTGGGCCTTTCCGGCTGATCACGCTTGATCCGGCCAGCATCAATCTGGCGGTTCTCGCTATTGCGGGCGTGTGCGCGGTACTGGCCTTCGCCTTCAAACGGGGCGTGATGACGCTGGTCGCGGCGGGGCTGGCCATGGGCCTCGCCCTGCCGCTTGCAGGCATTGTCTAGGCTACCACCTCGTCTTTGAGCGTCCTCGCTGCAAGGAAGAAGGCGATGGAGGCGATGCCGCCCACCCCGCCGAATGTCACCATCGACCAGCGTATCCCTTCAGCCGCGCCCATGGTCTGGGCGAAGATGTCGCTGAACGTGCCGACCAGAAGCGGGCCAAGCCCGAGACCGATCAGATTGATGATGAAGAGCAGCACCGCCGCTGCCGTCGCCCGCGTCTGCGGATGCACAAGGCTCTGCGCGCTGGCAAAGATCGGCCCGTACCAGATCGCACCGGCAAAGACCGGAATGGCGAGGAACAGGAAGGACAGCGCCACATTGTCTACCAGCATGGCGGCGATGAAAGGGATCACCGTGACGAGGCCCGCAATCGCCGGCACGGTGGCGTAGCCGGACACATTCTTGCGCGCCGCCCGGTCGGCCAGCACACCGCCAAGGAAGGTGCCTGCCGCGCCGCATATCCCGATGATGAGGCCAAGCGCGGTGCCGACAAAGCCTATGGGGCCGAAGCTGACGCCGATCATCTCGTTGACGCTGACCGCCATGGCGGTCAGGCCCTCGCCGTGATTGCGCAGATAGAAGGAGCCATAGAAGGCGATATGGCCGTAGCCGACCATCGCGCTTAAAGCTGCGCCGATGGAAATCCACCAGAAGGATTTTTTCGATTTCAGCTCCTTGAGAGCATCCCCGAAGCTTGGTCCCTTGACCGGGACGACCTTCTTCTCCAGCCCCCGGCGCGGTTCGGGCAGGGTGAGGAAGGTTATAACCGCCAGAATGATGCCCGGCGCTCCGGCCACGAAGAAGGCGACGCGCCAGCCCCAGACATCGGCAATCAGCCCGCCAAGCGCCATGCCGGCCAGCGATCCCAGCGGAATGCCCATAGAGTAGATGGCCAGCGCAGAGGCGCGTTCTTCCTTGGGCGTATAGTCCGTGATCAGCGAGTGAGCGGGCGGTGAACACCCGGCTTCGCCCACGCCGACGCCAATACGTGCCAGCAATAGCTGGGTGAAGTTGGCCGCCAGTCCGCAGGCAATGGTGAAGGCGCTCCACACGGCGACCGCGACCGAGATGATCTTCACCCGGTCGGCCTTTTCGGCGTAGCGCGCAATCGGGATGCCGAGAACGGTGTAGAACAGGGCAAAAGCCAGGCCGGTAAGCATGCCCAGCTGCCAGTCAGCCAGCCCCAGCTCGAGCTTTATCGGCTCGGCGAGGATGTTGACGATCTGCCGGTCGAGAAAATTGAAAATGTAGATGACAAGCAGCATGCCGACGGCATAGCGGCGCGCGCTGGGCGCAAGCGGCTGGGTCACCGGGATACCCGGTGGCGGGCTGGCAATGGCCAAGGCAGATCCTCCCCTGTTCAAAACGCGGGCTTTGCCCGTCTGTCAAAAGAAGAGGTTAGAGCGCGTTTGCCCCATGTGAAGCCCAATTCAGCAAACTATCAGCCCCGCGGACAGATCAGCACATTGGCATCAAACACGGCGCCCACAACGAACTGATAGCCGAAGGGCGCGCCGACACTCGATCCGCTCAGCTCCTCGCCATGGGTGTAGAGCACGGTCACGACCTGACCGGTTTCGGGATCGACCCGGATGACATGGGAGGGTGCCAGCGCGGCTTCGTCCTCGGCATGGGCCAGGAAGTCGAACACGCGCGGATGGGCGCCGATCCACAAATCCCCGCTTTCATCGATCTCGATATTGTCCGCGCCGGTACGCACCGGGATGGAGCGGCGATGACGCAGCCGGCCGGTTTCCACATCCCGTTCAAAGACATTCACGCGGCGGCCCAGAAACTCGGCCACGTAGAGCGTTTCACCGTCAGCCGAGATATTGATGCCGTTGGCGTAGATCATGCCATCAGCGGCAATGCGGCCGGCCTCGCCGTCAAAATAGCTGACACCGGCCAGCGGCAGGCCGAAATAGGCTTCCAGCTGCTGCATGATACCTGACTGGTAGCGTGAATCGTTGGTGGCGTAGAACTGGCGCGGACCCACGGCGACAAGATCATTGGGCGAGGAGAGTTCGGGATAGGCAATCGTCTCGGCATGGAAGAGACGCCACTCATCATCAATGTCGAATATCTCGACCGTGTGCCCGCCCGCCAGCGGATGATTGATGACAAAAAGGCGCTGGGCGCCGTCCTCGCCAATATAAAGACTGATCCCGTGCGGCTGGAAATCGTCCGGCCCGTCGACGCTCGCATAGCGCAGGGTCTGGAACGGATCGGCGATATCAAACGTCCAGATACCGCCCGCTTCCGGGTTGGCAGAGCGCCGGTCCGCCGCTGACACAAAGACGATGCCCGACTGGGGATGAATGGTCACATCCTCGGTGCCGGGCGCGATCTCCAGGCTCTCGCAACGCTCGGCCAGACGCGGCTCGTAAGGGGTGAGCATGCCCGATGCCGGCACGATCATGTAGGCGATGCGCGCCAGCGCGATCAGAACCACAAGGCCAATGGCGATGAGAATAACGCGGATCATGTGGAGCCCTCCCCGGTCATGTAGACGGTAAAGTTAACGCAAGGCAGGGGAGCTGTCTTGTGGGGAGTTTGGGTGGTACCCGTGCCTTTAAGGGAGATGTCCTCCCCCGTTTACGGCGCGCAGCGCCGCAAGCGCGAATGCGCGCCCGCGACTTTTCGCGGAACATCGCAGCCCGGATGGGCTGCGGAACTAAAGAGACTGGGCACCGGCTTGCGCCGGTGAAACGCGGTAAGGAGAAAACTACCCCCTTTCCCCCGGCCGGTAAGCCTCCACCGCGCTTTCGCGCACCGCCTCGATGCTCATCGGCACGCGGCGCATCACCTCATCGGCAAAGTCCTGCATCTGGCTGGTATAGTGGGGGTCACCGGGGCGGTTGGACGAGCCGAAATGATGGACCGCCCACAGCGAGAACTCGCCGTCCGCATCCCATTCGGCCAGCATCACAAGGCCGTCGCCCGCGACCATGGAAAGCGTGCCATCGCCATTAAGCTGGCCATAGACCGCGCGCAGCGTATCCGGCCCGCCCTGCAGCGGCACCGCCACATCGCCGCGACGGATGAAGTTCACCTCCCGCCAGGGCGGATCAAGACGGCCATGGTGATCGGCCAGATACACCACGGCGTCGCGGAACGCTTCATCCAGCGGCGGCCTGGCCCGGCCGGCTGCGCGCGCGGTACCCACCGGCTGATAGGTAAGCAGCGATAGGGCCGCGTGGGGATTATCGAAATCGGCCCGTCCGTCCCATGCCTCGATAATGGCCAGCGCATCGGCCATGAGCGGCTCGTCCGACCAGTCCATGGCCAGCAGTTCGGCGCGCAATTGCATCGCCTGACTGTCGGGATGGAAGGAATGGTCCCACTTGATGGCCAGAAGCTCGTCCCGGCTGATCGTTTCCAGCGCGGCCAGCGCCGTGGTGGCGACAAGGCCGCGATTGGTCATATGCGTCTCGATGCCGAATGTGCGCGGGAAATCCGCCTCCTGCGGATCCTCATCGCCAAGCGTCACCCGGAAGGGCGTGTGGTTGGCGTCCACCACATAGCCCGCCGCCGGATCAACCATGTGCGGCAGGGCAGAGAAGGGCGCAAACTCGCTCCAGACGAGATCGGAGCGGTCACCGGGAAGAATGGCGCGCCAGTCCAGCCCCGGCTCATCAAGGCGCAGCGGCATGCGGGCATTATAGTAGCGCGCAATGCGCCCGGTGGAATCGCCCACCACCCGGTTGGTATTGCCCATGGCGAGCATTTCCATGACTTCTTCGTATTCGGCGAGGGTCTGCGCCCGCATCAGCCGGTAGGTCTGCTCCACGCCGCGAAGATCGCCCTGTGTGGCATGACGGATGGCAAAGACGCCGCGCTCGGTGCGCAGCACCGTGCCATGGACAGAGCGCTCAATGGGGCGCGTCACCTGAAACGCGAACGGCCCCCAGACATGGACCAGCATGCGCGCGGTGGAGCGCTCCAGCGGCACGTACTCACCGTCGAGCAGGTAGGAGCGGTCGTCCGGGCCAAGGGTGAGTTCATAGACATCAATCAGGTCCGGCCGGTTGATGGTTGCCGCGTGCGCCATGCCCGGATTGGCGCCCAGATGCAGGACGGGAACGCCCGGAAACGTGCCGCCGGCAAAGTTCAGCCCTTCGTTCGATATCATGTGGGCTTCATACCAGGCGACAGGGCCTTCAACCGGCTGGTGGGAGTTGATGACCACGCGCGTCGCGCCATCGTCCGAGCGCGAGGGCGCAACGGCAATCGCATTGGAGCCGAGCTCGTGCTGCTCGCCCGGCGCGATGAAATGGACCTGAAGCTCCTGCCCGCGCGCGCCGTCGCGCTCCACATCCGGCGCAAAGAGATCGGTGAGCACATCGCTCATCCCGTAGAAGAGCGGGAAGTAGAAGGCCGCGAGCGCCGCCACATCCCGGCCCGTCACCGGAAAGAGATCGCGCACACGCTCGTCCGGGTTGAGGGCCGCATAATAGTTCAACCCCGCCGCATAGCCGCTGAGCAAGGCGCGCGTGTCCAGCGTAAGCTGGGTCTCGTACTCGGCTGCGACCAGATCGGTGACCCCCAGCGCCTGTACGAGATACGCGCCGCGTGCCTCGCTCTCGTCAGCGGCCAGCATTTCAGGGCCCAGAGCGGCGCGCAGGGCATACTGGATGGTGGGAAAATCGTCTTCCGCATGGGCGTAAGCCAACGCAAAGGCGGCGTCCCCGTCGGTCGCGCCCAGCACGCGCGGCACACCCCATTCATCGCGGAAAATTTCCGCCTCGAAATGCATGGCGTCGGCCAGCGCCGCCTGCGTATCAAAGCTGCGCACCTCCAGCGGTACAAGGCGCAAGCCGGCCGCAAATGCGCCCGCAACCGCCAGCGCCAGCACCACCGGCACTGCGATGAGAATGATCCGCCCGATGCGCATGAAGGCCCCTCCCCGTTTCGTTTATTGGTGTGTCAGTGTGCATGACCGGGCGGCGGGCGCAATCTCCCGCTTGCGCCCATCCCCGCCGCATCGCACCATCACACCATGAGCCATATCGACCCTACCCGCGACGCCTTCACCCTGTTCAAGGGCCTCGACCGCAGCCAGCCAGTCGAGATGCTGAACCTTTTGCGTTTCCGCGAGATCGCCGCCTATCCTGATGACCGCAAGATCAGCGGCGAGGAGGCATACAAGACCTATGGCCGCGAAAGCTCAGCCGTCTTTGCCCGTGTGGGTGGCAAGATCATCTGGCGCGGCCTGCCGCTGCTCACGCTGATCGGCCCGGCGGAGGAGCGCTGGGACATGGCCTTCATCGCGGCCTATCCCAGCGCGAATGCCTTTCTGGAAATGGTCACAGACCCGCACTACCAGACACACGCCGTGCCGCACCGTCAGGCGGCGGTCGCCGACAGCCGGCTGGTGCGCCATGCGCCGCTGCCGGCCGGGGACATGTTCGGCTAGGGTGGGCGATGTCCTCCCCCGTTTACGGGGAAGGTGTCTGGCTTGCCAGACGGAGGGGGGAGCTTGTTTCGATAATCCCCCCCTCGGCCCTCCGGGCCACTCCCCCCGTAAACGGGGGGAGACAACACTGACTACGCCCGGCGAACTAGACGCCCAGCAGCTTGGCCAGCTCATCCACGCTGCCTGCATAGGCAGGGGCCTTGGCCGCCACCGCCTCGCGGCGTACCACCCCGCCAAAGCCGATAAAGGCATCAGCCCCGCCGCTGGCAAACGCCTCAAAATCAGTGATGCCATCGCCTACCATGACGGCGAGATCCGCGCCGGTCAGGCTTTTGAGCGCCGCCGCCACCGGACCCTTGCCGCCAGAGCGCGAGAGCGGATTGTCCCGGTCAAAATCGGTCACCTTGCCGTCGGCATCGAAGATAAAGCGATTGGCGCGGACATCGCCCGGCATGAAGCCGAGCGTGGAGAGCGCTGGCCCGAGAAGTTCCAGAAACCCGCCCGACACCGCGAACACGCCATGACCCTTGCCGCGCAAGGCATGGGTCAGCTCGAACATGCCGGGTGTTATCAGCTCTGCCAGCGCCACTGAAGCCGGCATGATGTCATCATTGGTGAGCCCGGCTATCGCGATGCGCTGTTCCAGCGATTGCCGGAAATCGAGCGCTCCGGCCATGCCCTTGTCGGTGATTGCGGCGAGCTCGGCTGCACGCGCCTTGCCGCCCGGCTGGCTGGCGAGCGCGCGGGCCACGGCGAAATCGAGGCTCTCCACCTTCAATAGCGTGGAATCGACGTCAAAAATGATGATGCGTGCCATCAGCCCTGCCCTGCTGCGCTGCCGGGCCTAGCCCGCAGCGCTGATCCCGGTGCCGATAGGGCAGGTCACGCCCGTGCCGCCAATGCCGCAATAGCCAGCCGGGTTCTTGGCAAGATATTGCTGGTGATAGTCCTCGGCATAGTAGAACGGCCCGGCCTCGCGGATCTCGGTCGTCACCGCGCCGCGCCCCGCCTCTTTCAGGGCTGTCTCATAGGCTTTCGCTGATGCCTCGGCGGCCTTCTTCTGGTCCTTGCTGGTCCAGTAGATGGCAGAGCGGTACTGCGTGCCGACATCATTGCCCTGACGCATGCCTTGTGTCGGGTCATGGCTCTCCCAGAACACTTTGAGGAGCGTCTCGTAGCTGATCCTTTTCGGATCATAGACCACCCGCACCACTTCGGTATGTCCGGTAAGGCCCGAGCACACCTCCTCATAGGTGGGGTTCGGCGTGATGCCGCCCGCATAGCCCGCCGCCGTGTTCACCACGCCCGGCAACTGCCAGAACACGCGCTCCACACCCCAGAAGCAGCCCATGGCGAAAACCGCTTCCTCATGCCCTGCTGGCACGGGGGCTTTGAGCGTACCGCCCTTGACGAAATGGGCCGCCGCCGTCGGCACGGCCTGGATACGGCCGGGCAGGGCTTGCCCTGCCGGTACCAGCTCGGTTTTCCAGCGCGGGTCAGCATTAAGGGCCATTGCGATCAATCTCCGGAGCATTGTCTTCCAGCATATAGGCGCTGTGGGGGAAAACGCCATCGCCGCGTGTCAGAACCCTGTCATGACTGGTCATCAAGCCACCACTATCGCATCGTTATTACGCAGACCGCCTCCGGGCGCCTGTGACCGGAGCAAGGGGCTTTACGATGACGATCACGATGACCGTCCTGTTCATCGGCGCAGGACTGGCGCTATTGGTGGCGGGCGGCGAAAGCCTCGTGCGAGGGGCATCTGGCCTCGCAAGGCGGCTCGGCATCTCGCCCCTGCTGATCGGGCTTGTCGTTGTGGGCTTTGGCACCTCGACACCGGAGCTGACGACTTCCATGGCAGCGGCCTTGCGCGATGCGCCTGAGATCGCTGTCGGCAATGTCATCGGCTCGAACATTGCCAATATCCTGCTGATCCTCGGCCTTGCTGCCCTGCTGCGCCCGATCCGGATCGATCCGCGCCCCTTCCGCCGCGATGGCACCGCGCTGGCGATTTCTGCGCTTGCCGGTGCCGTGGCGCTCGCGTTCGTGGGGCTGGAGCGCTGGGTCGGCGCGGTGCTGCTGACTGGCCTTGCCGTCTATCTTCTCGTCTCATGGCTGACCAGCAGGGACCGCTCCGCCGCGCAGGAAGAGGCCGCACCCGCCACAAGACCTGCCGGGCGGCTCCGGGTCGAGCTTGCCTTCCTCGGCGCAGGCTTTGCCGGTGTGATCTTTGGCGCGGGGCTGCTCGTTGACGGGGCGGTCTCGGCGGCAACGGCGCTTGGCGTATCGCAAGCCGTGATCGGGCTTACCATCGTGGCGGTTGGCACGTCCCTGCCGGAGCTGGCAGCCTCGTTGAGCGCTGCCCGGCGCGGCGAAGGAGATATCGCCTTTGGCAATATAGTCGGCTCCAACATTTTCAATATTCTGGGAATTCTGGGCATTACCGCCCTTGTCTCGCCCTTGCAGGTGACAGGCGGGCTGGCGGGAAGCGACCTTGGGGTCATGCTCGCCGCCAGCGCGCTTTTGCTGGCTCTCGCCATCTGGAAGCAGCGCCTGTCGCGGCTTCACGGCGCGATCTTCCTCGCCCTCTACGCAGCCTATATCGCATCCATGGCACTGGCCTGAGCGGGCCAGATGCGCCATGCACAGCGCCCCTCTGCCAGCGCGCTTGACTGGACCGGGTTCTCAGATAGTTTGCGCCGCCTCGCGGTGAGGTGGCCGAGTGGTCGAAGGCGCACGCCTGGAACGCGTGTAGGCGGGAAACCGTCTCGTGGGTTCGAATCCCACCCTCACCGCCACGAGTTTGTTCCCAGTATAAACTTGCATTTTGAATGTAATTCGGTTCGCCCGGCGTGATGGCGGGTCTTTGCCATGCGTTTAGTAATGTGCGGCGGTGAGTATCCGTTCTGATGGGCGGTACGGAGCAGCACGGCTTACATTACATCCTATTTAGGATTAAGTTTTCTGATCAGGATTGCTTTTTCATCTTCGCGGTGGTTCCCTGCCGGCCAAGCGCCATGCGCTGTCTGTCTGGAGGGATCAAATGAACCGCTTGCTTGCCTGTGCCTTTCTGGCCTTCGCCCTGGTCCTGCCAGCGACAGGCGCGATTCCAGCCGAAGCGCGTCAGGCTGACCCCGATACCGCCATCGTCCGGCTGGAAAGCGCGGTAGATGCCTTTGCCCGCAATGTGCTGGAGGAGGCTCAGGCGCCCGGCCTGTCGATCGGCATTGCCCGTGGCGGCGAGACGCTTCTGGTGCGTGGCTATGGCCTTGCCAATCTGGAGCATCAGGTGCCGGTAAGCGGCGACACCGTGTTCCGCATCGGCTCTGTCACCAAGCAGTTCACGGCGGCCGCCATTCTTCTGCTGGCAGAAGACGGCCGGCTGAGCCTTGATGATACGCTGAACCAGTATTTCCCCGATTTTCCACGCAGTGATGAAGTGACGGTGCGCCAGCTTCTCCAGCACACATCCGGCATCAGCAATTACACATCGTTCGATGGCTTCATGGACACCACTGCGCCGCTGGACCATGACGAGGCGCGCATGGTCGCCTATATCGCAAGCGCTGATCCGCTCTACGATTTTGATCCGGGCACGGGCTGGAGCTACTCCAATTCGGGCTACATGCTGCTGGACTATATCGCCGAGCGTGTGGCGGGCGAGCCGCTGGCTGATTTCCTGAAAACGCGCATCTTTGATCCGCTGGGCATGGACGATACCCGTATGGACGATGCCGCCGAGATCGTGCCGCACCGCGCGCAAGGCTATGACGCCGCGCCGGATACGGAGGCCGGTTTTACCAATGCCGGCTATCTGTCGCTTTCGGTCGCAGCCGGAGCCGGCGCCATCCGGTCCACCCCGCAAGACATGATCGTGTGGACGCAGGCACTGCTGAACGGCGATGTGGTCTCCTCAGACAGTCTGACCTTGATGCTGGAACCGGCGCGCCTGAATGATGGCAGCCTGGCCCGAGACTTCCTGGTGGATCCCCATCCGGCCCTTGCCAATATGGATTACGGCTTTGGCATTATGACCGGTGACCGCCACGGGCACCGCTTTATCGGCCATGGCGGCTCCATCCCCGGCTTCAATGCCTCGCTGAACCATTATCCTGATCAGGACGTCACCATCGTGCTGCTGGTCAACACGATCGGCCCGGCAGCGCGCGGCGCGCCTGTTCTGGCCGAAGCGGTTTTCGAGGCCCTTGCCGACTGATCACATCAAAAGAATACGAGGGGAGTAAATCCATGACCGCAATCCGTACCCTGCTGATGGCGACATCAGCCGCCGCGCTGGCCATGACACCGGCGGCGCTGGCTCCGGCGATGGCCCAGCCAGCCCCGTCTGCTGCCAGCTTCAACGAGGAAGCGCTGGACACCCTGCCCGCCTTCATTGACGGCGTGATGGCCCAGCAGATCGCTTCGCGCGAGGTGTCGGGCGCTCTGGTCACGGTGGTCCATCAGGGCGAAGTAGTGATGAGCCGGGGCTACGGATTTGTCGATGTCGAAAACCGTATTCCGGTCGATGGCGAGAGCACGCTTTTCCGGCCCGGCTCCATCTCGAAAATGTTCACCTGGATCGCGCTGGCACAGCTGATCGAGCAGGGCCATGTCTCGCTGGACGACGATGTGAACGATCATATCGATTTCGAGATCGAGCCCTTTGACGGCCAGCCGATTACCGTGCGCGACCTGTTCCAGCACACGCCGGGCATGAGCGATATTGGCGGGTTTACGACGACGAACGTGGAAGAGCTGGTCGATCACGCCGAATGGACGCGCAATAATGTCCCGCAGCGCGTCACCGCGCCGGGCGTGGAAGTGGCCTATTCCAACTGGGGTACATCGCTGGCGGGCTATATCGTGGAGCAGGTGACGGGCGAGCATTTCGCCGAATATGTGGACAACCACATCTTCGCGCCGCTCGGCATGACCTCCTCGACCTTCCGAGAGCCTTTGCCTGCCGGGTTGGCGGATCGCATCGCGCTCGGCCACGATCTCGAGAACGGGCGCTATACCGCCCGGTCATTTGACTATTATTCCATGGTGATGCCTGCCGGATCGGCCACGGTCAGCGGGCCGGACATGGCGCGCTTCATGATCGCCATGCTGAATAATGGCGCACTGGACGGGACGCGTATCCTCTCTGAAGAGCTGGTGGCATTGCTGGAAACCAACTCGATTGCCAATGCGCCGCGCCTGCCCGGCATGGCGCACGGCTATCTGATCTATCGCGAGGAAGGGCCGCGTCTTATCGGCCATGCCGGGGCGATGCGCGATTTCCGCTCCAACATGATCCTTTCACCGGAAACCGGCACTGGCGTTTTCCTCTCCATCGTGGCGGCCCCTG
Organism: Glycocaulis sp.; assembly: GCF_050485565.1. Classification (GTDB taxonomy): domain Bacteria; phylum Pseudomonadota; class Alphaproteobacteria; order Caulobacterales; family Maricaulaceae; genus Glycocaulis. Next base: position 243,039 of record NZ_JBJHBQ010000001.1, read on the forward strand.
CCGGACGCCCGGCGCAAGGCGAGCTGAGCGCCGCGATCACCGGGCGGCTCTTCCCGCAAGCGCCTGCGCCGCGCTGGAGCGAAGCGGCCGAGGCGGAGCAGTTTGCAGGGCGCTACCTCGTCAACCGGCGCGATCATTCGGCCGAGCCGCACCCGCTGATGCATGCGGAGGTGGAAGCTGTTGGCTCCAACGCCATCACCATCACGGCAATCGGCCAGACGCAGTATTTCGAGCAGATCCAGTCGGGACTGTTTGAGCAGGTAACGGGCCTGCGCGAAGGCGGACCCTTTGACCGGGTGGAGTTTTATGGCGAGCCGGGCGCATGGCGGCTCTCATTCGCCAGCCAGCCCTTCATGAACTGGCACTATGCCGGCCCGCTTGAAGACAGTGACGAGGAGGACGGCGCGGCGCGCTGACCCACACTGACGGGAGAGCGACAGGCAAGGGCGGGGTCAGGTCTGGCTCCGCCCTTGTTCCTCTTACGCGCTCCGGTCTGCTCCGCTCGCCGCGGCCACGGCCTGCGCATCAAAATCATCGGTCAGCAGCGCCTCGCGGATGAGTGCTTCAGCACCCCTGATCTCGTTAAGCTCGCTGCTGGTGAGGACACCCTTCGAGACGGCCTCATCCAGCTCTGTCTTTGTCTCTTTCAGCTTTTTCAGCAGCTCATCGCGCCGGATGATGGCGGCAAAGGCCCGTTCCAGAACGGCGAGCGGGTCATCGCCTTCGCCGATATAGACGCCGCGCGTCAGCCGGTCGCGGGCGCCGCCCGGCTCCAGCATGCACTGCGCCGCCGCATTCATCACCGCATCTGAAACAGGCCGCCTGTGCTGCCCCAGCGGGCACAGAAACAATCTTAGCAGGATGCGCCAGTGCAAGCCCGGAAAGTGACGGATCACCTCGCGCAGGCGCTGCTGGATACGATAGAGTCCGTCTTCAAAGCAGTAATCGAGCAGGGGCTTGTCAGCCGCCTGCGCTCCTTCCGCCTCGAACCGCTTGAGCACCGCCGACAGTAGATAGATTTCCGAGAGTATGTCGCCCAGACGGCCGGACAGCGCCTCCTTGCGTTTCAGCGCGCCGCCCAGAACACCCAGCGCCATCTCCGAGATCACGGCAAGGCGCGCCGAGGCATGGGTGAGTTGACGGTAATAGGGCGCAAGCTCGCCAGCGCCTTCTGGTGCATGCGCAAACCGGCCAAATGTCAGGCCGTGCGCGAAGGAGCGGGTGAAGTTCCTGATGTCGTGCCAGATATGGGCAAACACCGCATGATCGAAGGCTTTGAGCCCCTCTTCCCTGTCAGGGTTACGCACCGCCTCCATCTCGTCGAGCAGGTAGGGGTGGCAGCGTATCGCGCCTTGGCCGAAAATGATCAGGCTGCGCGTGAGGATGTTCGCGCCTTCCACCGTGATCGCCACCGGAAGGGAGTTATAGGCCGTCGCGAGATAATTGCGCGGCCCCTCCATGACCAGCTTGCCGCCATGAATATCCATCGCATCATTGACCGCCTGACGCAGGCGCTCGGTGGCATGACATTTCATGATCGCAGACACGACGGCAGGCTTTTCGCCCTTGTCAATTCCGGCAGCCGTCAGCTTGCGCGCAGCATCGATCAGATAGGCAGAGGCGGCGATGCGCGCGAGCGGTTCACGCACGCCTTCAAAATTGCCGATTGAGAGGCCGAACTGCTCGCGTATCCGGGCGTAGGCACCGCACGAATGCGCGGACAGGGCGGCAGCGGCGCAGCTCATCGAGGGCAGGGAAATACCCCGCCCGGCAGCCAGCGCGCCGGTGAGCATTCGCCAGCCTTTACCGATATGATCGGGTCCGCCCAGCACATGATCCATCGGCACGAACACGTTCTTGCCGCGCACCGGCCCGTTCTGGAAGGCCAGTCCGGACGGGATATGACGCCGCCCGGTATCAAGACCCGGCGTGTCGGTGGAAACCAGCGCGAGCGTGATGCCAAGCTCTTCCTCGCCGCCCAGCAAACCGTCCGGATCACGCAGGCGGAAGGCAAGACCCGCAATCGTCGCCACAGGTGCCAGTGTGATGTAGCGCTTGTCGCAGTTGATCTCGATGCCCAACACGCGTTCGCCGTCGATCTCGCGTTCGACCACCACGCCGGTATCGGTCATGGCACCGGCGTCCGACCCGGCCTCGATGCCGGTCAGGGCAAAACAGGGAATATCCTCTCCGCTGGCAAGGCGCGGCAGATAGTGGGCTTTCTGCTCATCCGTCCCGTAGAGCATCAGCAATTCGCCGGGCCCCAGCGAGTTGGGCACCATCACGGTGACAGCCGCCGTGATGGAGCGCGTGGCAATCGTGCGCACCACCTCTGAATGGGCCAGCGCCGAGAAGCCCTTCCCGCCATATTCGGTGGGAATGATCATCGCCAGGAAGCCCTCGCGGATCATCATGTCCCAGACCGGACGGGGCAGGTCGTGCAGCTCGCTCTCGATCTGCCAGTCATCCAGCAGGGCGCATAATTCCTGGAGGGGACCGTCAATAAACGCCTGCTCGGCCTCGGTGAGCTTTCCGGTCTCCAGCGCGCGCAAATAGGCCCAGTCCGGCCGGCCCGACATGATCTGGGCATCCCACCACACCGTGCCGGCCTCGATGGCCTCCGCTTCGGTGTCCGACATTTCGGGCATGACGCCTGCATACCAGCGCATGAGGGGTTTGCTGATCAGCTTCCGGCGCCATCGTGACATGAGAAAACTCCATTCATCGGGCGTCTCAGGGCAGCTCACACACTGTTGCTGACCCGTCACCGGACCGGTGCGCGCAAGGTGAAGCCTTCTCCTTGCAACGCGTCGAGGTCTCACGCGTTCCCACGTGATGACTGTCAATCTGCCCCGTTCGTCCTTGCGGGCCATTGCCTGGATCGCTCTGGCGGCGCTCGCGCTCGCCCTGCCCTTTATCGTGCTGCTGACAGGCGAACGCGCCAGCGGCACCAGCTTCATGTGGGATTTCTCCATGGGGCTGGGCTTTGGCGCGCTGGCAGCCACGGGCCTGCAATTCGTACTCACCGCCCGCTTCCAGCCGATCACCCGGCCCTATGGCATCGATATCGTCTATCTGTTCCACCGCTATTTCGCGATTGGCGCGGTGGCGCTGATGCTCGGCCATTTCGCCATTCTCTACATCTGGTTTGAGGATGCGCTGGGCGATCTGAACCCGCTGACCGCAGAGTGGGAGCTGACCATGGGACGTATTGCGCTTGGCGCGTTCGTGCTGCTGGTCATCACGTCGGAATTCCGCAAGACGCTGCGCATCCCCTACGAGTTCTGGCGCTATGGCCATATCACGCTGGCCATGATCGCGTTTGGCGCAGCCGTGACCCACATTATCGGCGTTGGCCATTTCACCGCCGAGGCCGACAAGCGCATCCTCTGGCTGGGCGTCGCGGTCAGCTGGATTGGCCTGATGGTATGGACGCGGGCGATCCGGCCCTTCCGCCTGTGGCGCAATCCGTGGCGAATCGCGGAGAATATTCCGCGCGAGGGCGGGGTGCATTCCCTCGTGCTCGAACCCATGGGCAGGGGTCTGAAGAACTGGAAGCCCGGCCAGTTTGTCTGGCTGACGCTCGGCGCATCTCCCTTCGCCCTGAAGGAGCATCCCTTCACCATCTCCACCCCGCCAGAGCATGGCCCGAAGGTGACGCTCTCCATCAAGCCGCTGGGCGATTTCAGTGAGTGGGCGGTGCATACCAAACCGGGAGCCAAAGCCTATCTTGACGGCCCCTATGGTGCGTTCTCCATCGACAATGACCCGGAGGCCAAGGGCTTCGTGATGATCGCCGGCGGGGTCGGCATTACGCCGATGATGAGCAATATCCACGCCATGGAGGAGCGCAATGATCCGCGCCCTGTCATCCTCATTTACGGCAACAAGGACTGGGAGAACGCCCATTTCCGCCACGAGCTGGCGGAGCTGGAGGAGAAGCTGAACCTCAAAGTGGTCCATGTGCTGGAGAACCCGCCGGACGGCTGGGAGGGCGAAACCGGCTTTATCGACCGGATGATACTGGCCGATCACTTACCCGAAGAGACGCGCGACTGGCCACACTTCCTGTGCGGTCCCGGCCCGCTGACCGATGCGGCAAAATCAAACCTGCTCGCGATGGGCGTACCGCTGACGGCCATCGATTCTGAAATCTTCGATCTGGTCTAGGAGGCAGCGCATGAGACCCATACTCGCCCTCACCATCGCCATCGCGCTGATTGGTTTTACCGTCGGGCTGGCGGCGGGTTTTGCCTGGCTCGTGAACAGCTAGACGCACGCTTCAAGGAAGAGCACCGGCGCGCCCGTCCACAGCGTGGAGATGACCGCCGCTATCGTCACCATCACCGCCACCCGGCGCGCGGTATCAGCCGCCGGCCCTTCCCAGCGCCGGGCAATCCGGTCCAGCGGAAACCAGAGCGCCGCGCCCAGCGCGACATGGCCAAGATATAAGGCCAGCAGAAGGATGCGGTTGGCCGACAGCCCTGCAATTGCCGCCTCCTCCCATCCCGCCCGGCACCCGACCGCATGCAGCCCATAGAGCACCGAAAAGCCTGCGGCCCAGACGGTGAAGCCCGCAACAAGCCAGATGAGGTCCGGCCCGCGCACCTTGCGAAGCGCTCCGCTCATCCCATGCCTCCCGGTGCCAGAGTGATAAGGGCGAGCGCGCCGAGACCCGTAATGGCGGTGTAGAGCTGCCAGATGGTCGTACCGCGCATATCGGCTGAGCGCATGGCCGAGACGAATCCGGACTTGCACCGCGCCAGCGCATAGGCCGTGAACAATATCCCCAGCAATACGTGCAGCATGACATAGCCGATGACCGCCATGGTCACCGCCGCATAGGCATGGCTCGTCGGGGCCGGGGCGTCAAAAACAGCCAGCGCAATCAGGGCGGCGAGCGCTACAAGGCTCGCGAGGAGCGACCCGGCCAGATGGATGATGCGCGCACCCGCCCTGCCCGCCTGATTGGCGCGTCTGGCATTGAAGGCAAAACCGGAGGCGGCTGTGAGGCCGATGGCGATAGCGGCCACCAGTGCCTGGCTGGTGCCCAGAAACTCCGGCGGCGGCCAGTCCGGCGCGGTCGTCCAAAGGAAGAGATAGCCAAAGACCAGCGAGCCGAAGAAGGCCGCATTGGCGGCAAGGAAGTATTTCAGGCCCAGCAGGGTCGGCACCGAGCTGACGACATAATGCACGGGCAGGCTGAGGCCATGTCCGGCATCGACGGGTTCAGGATCAGACTTCGCGCCCAGCGACCACAGCCAGCGCCACCCGAACACGGCCGCAAGCACCACACCCACCAGCGAGAACCAGTAGGCGCTGAACAGGAAAGACACGAAGAACACGGCCAGCCCCGAAGCCATGAGAAAGGGCGTGTAGTCATTCTTCGGGAAGATCAGCACGTGCTCCGGCTCACCCGTTGCCATATCGACGCACAGCGTCTCCATCTCGCCTCTGGGTGCGCCGGGGAGGTATCCTTTACCGGCGGCGATATCCGCGCCAAGGCGCTCATTGTCTTCCAGCGGGTCACGGCTGGTGATGAGCGGCAGGGAAGCGAAGTTATAGCTCGGCGCAGGGGTGGGCATGGCCCAGTCCAGCCCCGTCCCGCCCCACGGGTTACGGCGGAAGCGCCGCCCGAAGCGGGTCTGCAGCACGATATCGACCACAAAGAGCGCAAAGCCCGCCGTCATCACGAACCCGCCAACCGAGGAGATGAGATTGGGCAGATCCCAGCCGAGCCCGCCTTCATAGGTGAAGACGCGGCGCGGCATGCCCAGCAGCCCGGTAAAGTGCATGATGAGGAAAGTGCCGTGGAAGCCGAGGAAAATCAGCCAGAAGGCGGCTTTCGACACCTGAAAGACGGGCAATCGCCCCGTCATCAGTGGCAGCCAGTAATAGGCGGCTGCCAGCATCGGAAACACGAAGCCGCCGATCAGCACGTAATGGAGATGCGCAACCACGAAATGAGTGTCATGAGCCTGCCAGTTGAACGGCACCAGAGCCAGCATCACGCCGGTCAGCCCGCCGAGGATGAAGACCGAGAAAAAACCCATCAGGTAGAGCATGGGCAGGGTCATCTGCGGACGCCCGCGCATCAGGGTGGCGATCCAGGCAAACACCTGCACCGCCGTCGGCACCGCCACCAGCATGGAAGCCGCGGAGAAGAAGGCGAGCGCCAGATGCGGTATCCCTACCGTAAACATGTGGTGGACCCACAGCCCGAAGCTCAAGAATGCCAGCGCGATGATGGCCGCCACGATCCACGCATAGCCGACGATTTTCGTGCGCGCGAAGACGGGTATGAGGGTGGAGACTGCCCCGGCGGCTGGCAGGAAGATGATATACACCTCAGGGTGGCCAAAGAGCCAGAACAGGTGCTGCCACAGCAGCGGCGCGCCGCCGCGCTCCGCATCGAAGAAAGGCCAGTTGAAGGCGCGCTCGATCTCCAGAAGCACGCTGCCAAGAATGAGCGGCGGGAAGGCGATGAGCATCATCGCGGCGGTGACCAGCAGATACCAGGCCATGAGCGGCATGCGCGAGAGCGCCATGCCTGCGGTGCGCACTTTCAGGATCGTGACCACGATCTCGACCGCCGCACAGATGGCGGAAATTTCCACGAAGGTGACGCCCAACAGCCAGACATCGGCATTGATGCCCGGCGTGTAGGTGGCCGAGGAGAGCGGGGTGTACATGAACCAGCCGCTATCGGGCGCGACACCCATCAGCATGGATACGAGGATGATTGTCGCGCCAAAGAGATAGCACCAGTAGCCGAAGGCGGAGAGGCGCGGATAGGCGAGATCACGCGCGCCGAGGATTTTCGGCAGGAGATAGAGCGCCACCCCCTCGATCAGAGGTATCGCGAACAGGAACATCATCACCGTGCCGTGCATGGTGAAAATCTGGTTGTAGGCATCCGCGCCGAGGAAGGGATTTTCGGGCCGGGCGAGCTGGGCGCGGATCAGCATGGCCAGGAGCCCGCCAATCGCGAAATAGATGAAGGCCGTGATGATGAAGCGCCGGCCTACAACCGTGTGATTGACCGCCGACAGCGCGGCGATCCCTTTCGGCGCGCGCCATACGGCGTCCAGCGCGCGGTGCAGGCCGACGGGTGTGTTTGCGCTCATGGCTGACCCTGCCCAGCGAGTTCTGCCGTCAGTGCTGCCTCAAATTCATCGGGTGCATGCGCGACGACCTGAAAGCGCATGGTGGCGTGCTCCAGCCCGCAGAACTCCGCGCACATGCCCTCATAGACACCCGGCTCGGAGGCGAGAATCCGCAGCCGATTGGTGGTACCGGGTATCGCGTCGACCTTGCCGGCAAGGCGCGGCACCCAGAAGGCGTGGATGACATCGAGCGAGGTAATGGCCACATCCACCGGCTCGCCGGCCGGGATGTGCAGCACCTCCGGCGTGATGCCTTCGCGGTCGGGATAGCGGAAATTCCAGCCCCACTGGAAGGCTTCGGCCTCCACCGTGTAGACTTGCGCCCCGCGCCCTGCCAGCATGGATTGCCCGGCAGGCAGTCCCCAGGCCAGAAGCGCAGCGAGCACCACCAGCGGAAAACCGAGCCCCCCGCCCCACAGCCACAGCTTTTCGGGAACCTCGCGCGGCTGATGCCGTTTGAAGAAGGGCCACAGGATGAGGCCCATCATAAGGCCAAGGATCAGCAGTGATCCTGCCATCATCACCCACCACACGCCTGCAATGGACTGTGCAGCGGGTCCGGCGGGATCGAGCGTAGACAGAGCGCCTTCGCACCCGATGAGCGCAGGGGCCAGCAGCAGGGGAAACACGCCATGGCGAGCACGCATACACGCAAGGACGACGTGTTTCACAATCCCTCTGCCGCCGACCCGGCCTATCATGACCTCGACAGCCGTATCGCGCTGGCCGGCCATCCCATCCACGCCATGCTGGTCGCTTTCCCGATTGCCGGCACGTTCGCGCTGGCATTCTGCGATGTCGCCTTCTGGTGGACGGGTGATCTGTTCTGGGCGCGCGCGGCGCTGTGGGCCAGTGGTGGCGGCTTTGCCATGGGCTGTCTGGCTGCACTGGCCGGAGCCGCCGAGCTGCTGCTGGTGCCGGGCGTGCGCCGCCGCGCCGCGGCCTGGAGCCATGCCGTTGCCGCCATGGTGCTGCTGGGCGTGATGGCCGCCAGCTGGTCGCTGCGCCTGCAACAGGGCGCAGACGCCATCCTGCCCTGGGGGCTGATGCTCAGCTGGCTGGCTCTGGGTCTGGTGGCGATTGCCGGATGGCATGGCGGCAAGCTGGTGTTTGAACATCAGGTCGGTGTCTCCCTGCCAGAGGAAGAGGATCCGGCGCTGCCCCCGTCGGACACGAGCGGCAATTCCGCCCCCTGACCTTCAAGCAGCCAGCCGGGCATCCAGCTTTCGGGGATGGAGGGGCGGCCCAGCACCAGTGCCAGAACAGCCAGAATAGTCACAATCGCGCCCACGAGAAGCGCCGCGCGTTTCCAGCTGGTCGGGCGGGCATCGGGCGATTCCAGCTGGTCGAGCACGCGCCCGATGAGCATGTGGACACCCATCATGCCCGCAACCGCCAGCAGTTTGAGAAACAGCCAGTCATCAGCGACGACGAAAAAGATCAGGCCCGTGCCCGTGGCAATGGCGATAATCGCAGCCGGCGAGACCAGCGCGTCATAGGCAAAGCGGGAAAAGTGGTGCAGGCGAACGATAGCGGCCCTGCTGGACATCTCGTCATCGCGGCGCAGAAGCGCCGGCAGCGCGATCAGCCCGCCAGCCCACACCGCTATCGCCACGATGTGGAGCGATTTGAGCGTGATCAGCATCATTTTGCCCGGCCCCGCTCGCCCTCGCCAAGGGCCGCAGTCACGGCCAGCCCCAGCGCGATGAGATAGGGCAGTACGCCCGGCACCCACATGATAAGGCCCGCCAGCTGCTGGTCCTCCAGCGCGGTGAGGCCCCACGCCGCCGTTGTCACCGCGTGCGGCGCATAAAGCGGATCAGGGGCGAAGCCGATCAGCGCGCCCAGCAGCCCCATCTGCGCGGCAAACCCGGCCAGCGTGCCAGCACTGGCTGCAATATCGCTCCGGCGCGCCATCAGCGCACGCCAGAACCAGACGCCGCTGGTCAGCAAGGTCAGCTGCATCAACCAGTACACGCCATCATGGCTCAGCGCCGCCGTGTAAGGCGAGGGCGCATGCCAGAACCAGAAGATCACGGCGTGCACAATGCTGGCAGTGGTCAGTCCGCCGGTCAGGCGCTTTCCTCCAAGTCCATAGGCCAGCAAGGGCGCCAGTACGGCCACGAGAAGAAGGTGGCTGACCGCGCGCACGGAGAAGAGCGCAACGGCCATCGCGCAGAGCGGGGTGACAAACAGCGCGAAGGCCAGCAGCCACGCGCCAAGGAGCGCGGGGTTGCGAAGGCCCGCCTCTGCCCCGCGCCGCACCGCCAGCACGCCGCCTGCAACAGCAAGGACAAGCAGGGCCGCGATCAGCCAGGGATCACCATTCCAGGCCGACCAGAGGCCATCAGGCCGGGCTGGCGGACCGCAATAGGCGGCTGACTGACCGCTCACCATGAGGGTCATATTACCGTCCCGAATGACCGTTGGGTTAGGAGCATCCCGCCCTCCTGCCCGGTTTGCGCATGCAAGAACAACCCGCGCCGGGCCTGATGGTTCCAGACCTGCTCGCAGCGGCCGGACCGGAACGAATACCGCCCAGACCTGTTGTCCGGGTATTGGCTGGTCGCGGCCATACCCGGACAGGAAGGATGATCATCATGCCCGCAAAATCCAAGGCCCAGCAGAAAGCCGCAGGCGCTGCGCTAGCTGCCAAGCGCGGCGAGGCGAAGCAAAGCGAGCTGAAAGGCGCCTCGAAAGAGATGGCCGACACCATGAGCGAGAAAGAGCTCAAAGAGCTGGCCGCCACGCCGCGCAAGGGCAAGCCGGAAAAGGTGGAGCGGTCCTGACGGGACCGTTACCTGCCTGAAGGCCCTCCACGGCAATGGAGTTCAAATGTCCATTTTTATCAAGATACTCGGTATTCTGGCGGTGATTGTTGGCCTCGCGCTGTCATGGTCGCCGATCCCGCTGGGTATCGTCCTCATCCCCATCGGTCTGGCGATGATCGTGGCAACGTCACAGACCGCGCGCGACTGGCTGCAGCGCCGGCGGGAAAATAATCCGAAGTTTGACCGCTGGATGAAGAAGATGGAGGACAAGGTGCCAGAGCGCTTCTCCAGACCGCTCAGGCGTACAGACGCGGAAGACTCCCAGAACCCCGGCTGAGCGCTTTACCTCCCGCACGCTACCGCGCATAAGGTCGGGCAGGATTTTGCGGGAGACCTGCCCTGACCATGAAGCGCGTTCTCATCACCGGTACAGCGGGCTTTATCGGCTTTCATCTGGCGCGCCTGCTGCTGGAAGAGGGTCATCAGGTTCACGGCTATGACGCTCTGACCGATTACTACGACGTCACCCTGAAACAGGCCCGCCACCGCATTCTGGAAGGCATGCCGGGCTTCAGCAAAACCGAAGCCCTGCTGGAGGACGCCGATAGCCTGTTTCAGGCCGCGCGCGATTTTGCCCCGGACGTGATCGTCCACCTCGCCGCGCAGGCAGGCGTGCGCTACAGCCTTGAGAACCCGCGCGCCTATATCGAGGCCAATATTGTCGGCACGTTCAACGTGATGGAGATCGCGCGCGAGCTAAAGGTCTCCCATCTTCTCATGGCGTCGACCTCCTCGGCCTATGGCGCGAACGAGGAGATGCCATTCAAGGAAACCGACAAGGCCGACACGCCGCTGACCATGTATGCGGCGACGAAAAAGGCCAATGAGGTGATGGCCCATTCCTACGCCCATCTGTGGGATCTGCCGACGACCATGTTCCGCTTCTTCACGGTCTACGGCCCATGGATGCGTCCTGATCTGGCACCCTTCAAGTTTGCCGATGCCATCCTCGCGGGCCGGCCCATCGACATCTATAATCATGGCGAGATGTACCGGGACTTCACTTATGTGGAGGATCTGGTGCGCGGCATCCGGCTTTTGATGGACGCGGTGCCGGTGCGCCCGGCGAGCAGCGCAGACATCGCACCGGGGGACTCTCTTAGCCCCGCTGCGCCCTTCCGCATCGTCAATATCGGCAACTCCACCAAGGTGAAGCTGGCGGATTTTGTTGATATTATCGAGGCGGAGCTGGGGGTGAAGGCGATCCGCAATTACATGGATATGCAGCCTGGCGATGTGCCCGCCACCTGGGCCGATGCCAGCCTGTTGCAGAGCCTGACCGGCTATCGCCCGCAGACCGAGTTCCGCGACGGCATAGCCAAATTCGTCAGCTGGTTCCGCGAGTATTACGGGCGCTAGAGCGCAATCCGAAAAGTGGGAACCGGTTTTCGGAAAAATTGCGCGTAAAAACAAATTTTGGAGTGTCTATCTGATCCGCTCAGTTCGAATAGCCTGCCAGAGCGCGCAAATCCTCTTCCACCGCCCAGAGCCGGTCCTGCCCCCAATGGGCGGGAAGATTGTTCACGCGGAAGCTCGGCACGCCCCACAGGCCCGCCTCCAGCATGGCAGCGCGATTGGCTTCAGCCTTCTCCCGCCAGCTTTCATCCGCCAGTGCCGCGTGCATGGCCGCTGCCGGGATGCCGGCGCGCCGGGAGAGCTTTTCAAGGCCCTGATCGCTGCCGGCATCAATGCCTTCAGCGAACACGCCGCGCAGGAAGGAATAGAGGAAGTCGGCCCCCTTGCCCTGATCCATGGCGGCGAACAGCACCGCAAGGCCGCGCTCGACCGGTGCGCCCACCGGGTCTGACACCTTGCCGAAGGGCAGGCCGAGGCGCTCTGCCTCCCGCTTGGTATCGCGCATGATGTAGAGACGTTTTGCCAGCGGCACCGGCAGGCCGCGCATCACCATGGGCAGGACGGGGCGCAAGCGCAGCTCCGCCCCCGTCGCCTCGCTCAGCGCTCTCAGACGCGGTGTCGCGATATAGGTGTAGGGGCTGCGCAGGGACACGAACGCCTCGATCAGTGTTCCGGCAGGCGCTTTTTGCGCCTCCAGACCCACCTCTCGCCTTTCGGTAAAGCGCGCCCCGCCGGGCCGGATGCGCGCCAGCCGGTCTTCGAGATAGGGCAGACGGTCGAGCCCCCAATACCACTCGCCCTCAAACTGGAACATGCCGCCGAGATAATGCCCGCGCCGCGCCCTTGCCCCGCGCGCCAATGCCGCGCGGGCATCGCTGTCAGACAGCGGAATGGCAGACGCCTTGCCGGTTCTGAATGCGCGCTCAATGGCGCTGGAAATGGCTGAGAACACCGCCGGGTCGCTGGTCCCCGCCAGTGCGGCCTGCGCGCGCGTCACCAGCTCTGGCGGTGGCGGAGTGGTGAAGCTCGCCTCCATCCCCAGCCCTTCTGCAAGCGTGGCCGCATCGCGCAGGGACCAGCCAGCCAGACGTTGCGCATCGGGCGCAGCCGCCGCGTCCGGCGGCGGCACGATATAGGGGATCACTCTTGCGCCCCAGACGGCTTCGAGATGCGGCAGGGCGCGCGCGGCGAGCGCCGAGTAGGGATCATCCACCTGATGGAAATAGCGCACCACAGGCCGCGAGAGATTGAGCCGCCGCCGCACCGCCGCCAGGCCGCGCCGGGCTGAGCGCAGTGTGGGGCTGGTGACGATCTGCGGGACGAGCGTCTTCATGGCTTTACCAGCTCCTGCCCGGCCTTCTGGAGCTTTGAGAGGTCTGGCAAAGGCGGGATGGAGAGACCTTTCAGAACCGCCGGGCGCTGCTCCAGCCGGGCTTTCCAGTCCAGCAGATGGTCAAGCCCGTCCAGCTTCACACCGGCCCAGAAATGGCCAAACACCCAAGGGAAACAGGCAATGTCGGCGATGGAATATTCATCGCCCGCCAGATAAGGGGCCTCGGCGAGGCGCGTATTCATCACCTCGTAATGGCGGCGTGTCTCGCCCTGATAGCGCTCGATCGCTAGCGGGATTTTCTCCGGCAGATAGCGGAAGAAGACATTGGCCTGGCCCTGCATCGGCCCCAGCCCGCCGACCTGCCAGAACAGCCACTGGATGGCGCGCGAGCGGCCCTGCGCATCGTCCGGCAGGAGTTTTCCGGTCTTTTCGGCCAGATGCATCAGGATGGCGCCGGACTCGAATATCGCCCGCCCGCCCTCATCAGAATCGACCAGCGCCGGGATACGGCCATTGGGATTGATTTTCAGATAGTCCGGGCTTTTCTGCTCGCCTTTGAGAAGCTGGAGCACGTGCAGCTGATAGGGCAGGCCCAGCTCCTCCAGTGCGATGGAGATTTTCCAGCCATTGGGCGTCGGTGCGGTGTAAAGCTCCAGCATGGCCTAATCCTCGTAGACGCGAAGGAGGCCATGATCGCCCAGCAGCTCGCGCACTTTTTTGCGACCCGTTTCGGGAAGGGCATCAATCGCGGCCTTGGTGGCAAGGCGGGTGTCCTCCACCGGCTTGCGGGTGATCATCCGCACCTCCTGCCCGCTGGAGATCGTGAACCAGGACGATTTCTCACCGGCTTTGAGCGCCGCCCGGTTGGCGATCATGTAAGGCACAAACCCGCCAGCCATCAGCCTGAAGAGACCGGACATGCCATCAGGCAGTGCATCACCCGCCAGCCAGTCCTCCCCCTCATCACGCCGCTCCCATGCGGCAGCCGTCCAGTCCAGCATGGCCGGAGCGGCACCGGCAACGAAATTGCGGGCGTAATCATCAGCGGCGAAGTGCGCCTTCATGGCGCCCAGCAGACCCAGATCAGCCATGGAGAGGCGCTGGCCGAACAGGCCGCCATCCTTGCCGAGAAGGTCGGCACATTGCTGCAGGAAGCTCGCAAACTCGGCGCGCAGATCCTCCTGATATTCCGGCCCCGCCCCCATCACCGTCATCGCCTTGCGGCCCCAGGGCTGGATGAAGGCGGCTGTGGCGGCAACCTGCTCTTCCTCCTGCGCCGTCAGCGGACGCTCATGCGTGCCGCCGCCCATATCCATGGCGATCTTGCGCGCGCAGATGGCGGCATCCTCATCATCGATCCAGCGCAGGTGCAGCGCGGCGCGCGTGAACCATTCATCGATCCAGTCATCCATCAAGCGGCAGGCGATATGCTGCACCGGGCTTGCCGGGATTACCGGATGGGCGGGAAAGCGCGCCTGCAGCAGCTCGATAATGTAGGTGGAATCGTGGATCACCCACCCTTCGGGCGTTTCCACCACCGGGATCAGATGCGTGCCCGAGCGCGCTTCCAGCCGGGCGCTGACATCGGGCGATTTCGGCCGCGCTGCATGGGGAATGCGCATATAGCGCAGCGCCGCTTCCACCTTGCGGGTGAAGTAGGACGGGTCGGCTCCGTAGACGATATACTCACCCGGCATCACGGCATTTCACTCCCCGCTATATCGTTATCATGGCTGGCGCAGCGCGCCGTGTTTGAGCACCGCAATCAGGACATCGGCATAGCGCTCTGCCGTATCCGGATCCGACAATTCCATGCCGGCCAGCGCGCGCGCATTGGCGCTTTGCGCGAAGGGTCCGATGGCCGCATTGGTCGACAGCATGAAGAGGAAATGCGGATCGAAGGCGTGCGCGCGCCCTGCCTCCTTAAGCTGGAAGAAGGGCTCCAGCGTGAAGGCCCAGGCCGGGCGCAAATGCTGCTCGACCAGCCTCTCATAGCGCTCCCCGCCCGCCAGCCCTGCCTGCATGACAAACGCCGCCAGCCAGGGAATGCGCGAGGCCGTCAGCACGGTGGCGCGCACCTGCGCCTCCATGCGGGCGCGCGGGTTGTTCATGTCCACATTGGCCAGCGCCTGCACCATCGCTTCATTCATCTGGCCAAACAGGTCTGCTGCCGCCGCATCCCACAGATCTGCCTTGCTACCGAACATGTGGCGGATCACGGCGTGGGCGAGCCCGGCATCGGCGGCGATATCGCGCAAGGACGCGCCCTCGAACCCGTGGCGGGCAAAGCGGGCCGCCGCCGCATCGAGAATCCGGCGGCGCTGCTCGTCCGGCGCAATCTTGGCCGGACGGCCTGGACGGACGGGCGCGGCAGACGGTTTTGCGGGCAGGTCAGGCATCGCGTTTCAGATTCCGTTGGACAGGAGCCGCTAATATTTTTACAAGTGTATATTAATGAGCTTGCACGACGAGGCAAGCCGGTAAAAACGGGGAGGCGGCACCGGTGTTCAACAGCACTTCTGGCCGGATCATGCTGGCCGCAGGCGCGGCGCTTGCCGTGCTGGCGGCGGCAGGCTTCTGGGCGTTCGACCGCTATTTCATCTATCTGCCGGGTCTGGTGCAGGACATCCGCAACCCGATAGGACCCAATCGCGCGGTGGAGTGGCAGCGCGGACCGGCAGACGCGCCGGAGGGTGAGCGCGCCCCCAATATCATTCTCATCGTTGCCGATGATCTGGGATGGAATGACATCACCCTGCATGGCGGGGTGGCGGGCGGGAGCGTACCCACGCCCAATATCGACCGCATTGCCCGCGAGGGCGTTCAGCTGACCAATACCTATGCCGCCAGCGGCACATGCGCGCCCAGCCGCGCGGCGCTGATGACCGGACGCTATCCCACCCGTATCGGTTTTGAGTTCACCCCTACCCCGCCCGGCATGACGCAAATCATCGGGCATATCGAACGCGGGCAGACCGACCGGCGCCCCTTCCTGACCCGCGAGGTGGAAGGCGAGATACCCGAATTTGCCGATATGGGCCTGCCCGCCGACGAGGTGACGATTGCCGAAATGCTGTCGGGTGCGGGCTATCACACCGTGCATATCGGCAAATGGCATCTGGGCAATACGAACGGATCCGATGCGCTCAGCCAGGGCTTTGATGAAAGCCTGGAGCTGGCCGGGTTGCTCTACGCGCCCGCCGGTTCGCCCGATATGGTGGAGGCCCGGCAGGATTTCGATCCCATCGATCAGGTTTACTGGGCGATTGGCCGGGCCGCCGTGACGCATAACAATTCGGCACGCTTTGCGCCGGACGGTTATCTCACCGACTATTTCACCCGCGAGGCGGTGGAAGCCATCGAGGCCAACCGCAACCGGCCCTTCTTCCTCTATCTGGCGCACTGGGCGCCCCATTCGCCCCTGCAAGCGACACGTGAGGATTATGACGCCCTCGCCCATATCGAGGACCACCCGCTTCGTGTCTATGCGGCGATGATCCGCGCACTGGACCGGGGCATTGGCGAGGTGCTGGACGCGCTGGAAGACAACGCCATTGCGGACAACACGATCATCGTCTTCACCTCCGATAATGGCGGCGCGCACTATATCGGCCTGCCTGACATCAACGCGCCCTATCGGGGCTGGAAGGCGACCTTCTTCGGTGGCGGCATCCGCGTGCCGACCTTTGTCAGCTGGCCGGGTGTCATCGAGCCGGGCAGCGAAATGGCAGGTCTTGCCCAGCATATCGATTTTGCGCCGACGCTCGCCGCCATTGGCGGCGCAGCCATCCCTTCAGACCGGATAATCGACGGGGTGGACCTGACGCCCTTCCTGACCGGCGAGATGGACGGCGAGCCGCACGAGACACTGTTCTGGCGCAGCGGCCATTATGAAGCGGTGATCCATCAGGGCTGGAAGCTGCAACGCACAGAGCGCCCCAACCGGGTCTGGCTGTTTGACCTGTCCAGTGACCCGGAAGAGCGCAACGACCTCTCCGCCGCCGAGCCGGAGCGCGTGGCCGGTCTGATCGCGCTGCTGGACGCGCATGGTGCCACGCAAAGCGCGCCACTCTGGCCGTCCGCCGTCGAAATGCCCGTCAGTATCGACCAGCCACTGGGCCGGCCGGAGAGCGAGGATGATGAATATGTCTACTGGCCCAATTAGGCGCACCCTTGGTGCGCTTTGCCTTGCAGTTGTGCTCAGCGCACCGGCGTCCGGCGATGAGCGGCCCAACATATTGCTCGTTATTCTCGATGATATCGGGTTCACCGATCTGGGCGCCTATGGCAGCGAGATAGCAACGCCGCACATGGATGCTCTCGCCGAGCGCGGCGCGCAGTTCACCAATTTTCACGTCGCGCCCACCTGCGCGCCGACGCGCGCCATGCTGATGACCGGCGCGGACAGTCACCGCACCGGCATTCCCACGCTCGAACACCTTGTCATCCCGGAATATCAGGGCCAGCCCGGCCATGAGGGTGAGCTCAATACCGCTGTCGCCACGATCGCCGAGCATTTGCAGGCCGCAGGCTACCAGTCCTTCATCACCGGCAAATGGCATCTGGGCCGATCATCAACCTCCCTCCCGGCAGCGCGCGGCTTTGACCGCAGCTTCATCCTGGACTCCTCTGGCGCCGATAACTGGGAACACCGCACCTATCTGCCCCACTATACCCACGCCGAATGGTGGGAGGATTTCGAACCCGTCCACGAACTGCCCGACAATTTCTATTCGTCCGAGTTTCTGACCGACCGGCTGATCGCCTATATCGATGACCGGGACGTGAACCGCCCCTTCCTGGCCGTGCTGTCGCTACAGGCCAACCACATCCCCCTGCAGGCCCCACGCGAATTCACCGAGCGCTATGCAGGCCGCTATGACGAGGGCTGGGACGTGCTGCGCGAGGAACGCCGCAGCGCCGCCATCGCGCGCGGGCTGGTGCCTGAAAGTACGCAGCTGGCAGAGCAGCCGCAAGGAATGCGCGACTGGGAGGGGCTGTCCCGGCGCGAGCGCGAGTTTGCCATTGCCAGCCGCGAGGTTGCCGCCGGCATGCTGGAAGCGGCTGACCACCATATCGGACGGCTTCTGGGCTGGCTGGACGCGCAAGGCAGGCTGGAGAACACGCTGGTCATCGTGCTGTCTGACAATGGCCCGGAATACAATCATCCCACCGATAACTGGGCTTTTGGCATGTGGCTCGCCATGCAGGGCTATTCGCTTGACGTGGACGATCTGGGCAAGCGGCGCACCTATGCCTTTATCGGCCCGGAATGGGCGACGGCCTCTGCCTCGCCGCTCTCCCTGTTCAAGTTTCACGCAGGCGAAGGGGGCTTGCGCGTACCCCTCATCGTCGCAGGGCCGGGCGTGGAGACACGCGGCCTGGTCTCCGGTTTCAGCTTCGTCACCGATATCGCCCCGACCCTGCTGGACATAGCCGGCACCCGCCCGCTTTCGGGACGCGAGCCGATAACGGGCCGTTCGCTGATGCCGGTCCTTAGCGGGCAGGCAGACACGATCTATGGCCCGGACGATGCGGTGGGCCTTGAAATGTCGGGCATGTCCGCTCTCTGGCGCGGGGACTGGAAGCTGGTACGCAGCCTGCCGCCTTACGGGGACGAGCAATGGCGGCTTTTCAACCTGGCCATTGATCCGGGTGAGGCTAACGATCTTGCAGATTCCGAGCCTGAGGTTCTGGCGTCGATGATGGAGGCTTATGCCGCCTATGAGGCGCGTGTGGGTGTGATCCCGGTGCCAGAGGGCTTCAATGCGGCCGAGCGCATCGCGGCGCTGGGCTGGAAAGCCTTCCTGGACCAGCACGGGCTGATGCTCGCCGGTATCGGGCTTCTTTTCGTGATGCTGCTGGGGGGCGGCCTCATTCTGGTGCTCACCCGCCAGCGCTGATCAGCCTGGCGCTGGTCCGCGCCAGACCGTGCGAAAACCCAGATGCTCGGTGGAGAAGCGCTCATCGCCGGGCTGGCGCGCCGCCGGGCGGTAGCGATGGCAATAGCTGTCCGAGCACAGGAATGACCCGCCCTTGATGACGCGGAAACCCGGCTGCTCCCACTCATCGTGCGTCCATTCCCAGACATTGCCCGCCATGTCGTAGAGCCCGTACCCGTTGGGCGCATAGCAGCCCACGGGCGCAAGGCCGGCATGACCGTCCGCGCCGCTATCTTCCACCGGAAACACGCCCTGCCAGTGATTGGCCATATAGGCCCCGTCCGGGCGCATTTCATCGCCCCAGACATAGGGCGCACCATCAATGCCGCCGCGCGCGGCATGCTCCCATTCGGCCTCGCCGGGCAGGTCGTGGCCGCGCCAGCGCGCATAGGCCAGCGCATCCTCATAGGCGATCTGGACCACCGGCCAGCTATCCCGGCCCTCAATCGTGCTGGAGCGCCCTTGCGGATGACGCCAGCTCGCGCGCGGATCAAACCGCCACCAGGTGCGAATGTCCGACCAGTCGCGCACCTGCACGCCGGGGCCGAACACCCCGCCCCCGCCCGCATCCGGTCCTTCGCGCTCAGCCAGCGTCACATAGCCCGTCGCCTCCACGAAGGCAGCGAACTCGCCATTAGTGACCTCGTGAACACCGACCCAGAAACCGTCCACTTGCGCGCTGCGCACCGGGCGTTCCTCTGGGAAGAAATCCTCCGATCCCATCTGGACCGTTCCGGGTGGCACCCACACCATGCCCGATGAGGGCGCGTCCGGGTCGGGCAGGGTCAGCGGCAGACAGGCTTCGATGGATGTTTCACTGCCGCCGCAGGCTGCAAGGCCCGCCATCCCGGCCAGCACCACCGCCAGACCCAGCCCCTTGTTCTTCATGTGAAAAATTCCCTCATCACCCGCCAGCCAGATTTGCGAGCGGCTTGCAATCCATAAAGATTTTCTCTGCTTCGCGTATGCAGCATAAAATCTGACTATACCGTCAATCAGGATAATCGATTTAATTTCGCACGGGCCGCTTGATACAGATAGCCTACCGGGCGCTGGGCGCGCCCTCATGCACGTTGCGCGTCTGCCCCTCAAGACACGCCACCACGATGGGAGATTTTCACATGGACGGAAACGAAGCGAAGATGGCGGGCAAATGCCCCGTCATGCACGGCAGCATTACCGCCAGGAGCAGCTCGGTTACCTCGTGGTGGCCGGAAGCACTCAATTTCGACATCCTGCATCAGCACGACACCAAAACCAATCCGCTTGCGAAAGGCTTCAACTATCGCGAGGAACTCAAAAAGCTCGACGTCGAAGCCCTGAAGAAAGATCTGCATGCCCTCATGACGGACAGTCAGGACTGGTGGCCGGCTGACTGGGGCCATTATGGCGGCCTGATGGTGCGCATGGCCTGGCACGCGGCTGGCTCCTACCGGATGTCGGATGGCCGTGGCGGCGGCGGCACTGGCAATCAGCGTTTTGCCCCGCTCAATAGCTGGCCGGACAATGTCAGCCTGGACAAGGCACGCCGCCTGCTCTGGCCGATCAAGAAGAAGTACGGCAACAAGATCAGCTGGGCCGACCTGATGATCCTGGCCGGCAATATCGCCTATGAGTCCATGGGCCTGAAAACCTTCGGCTTCGCTTTCGGCCGCGAGGATATCTGGCACCCCGAGAATGACATCAACTGGGGCTCGGAAACCGAATGGCTGGCCAAGCAACGCTATGAAAGCGACGATGAAACCTCCCTGCACAAGACGCTCGCCGCCGTGCAGATGGGCCTCATCTACGTCAACCCGGAAGGGGTGAACGGCAAGCCGGACCCGATGAAGACCGCGCAGGCGGTCCGCGTCACCTTCGAGCGTATGGCAATGAATGACGAGGAAACCGCCGCCCTTACCGCCGGTGGCCACACCGTCGGCAAGGCCCACGGCAATGGTGACGCATCGACGATTGGCCCGGACCCGGAAGCTGTCGGCGTTGAGGCGCAAGGCTTTGGCTGGGCCAATCAGAGCGGCAAGGGCTTTGGCCGCGACACCGTCACCAGCGGCATTGAAGGCGCCTGGACGACCCATCCGACCAAGTTCGACATGGGCTATTTCGACATGCTGCTCGACCACGAGTGGGAGCTGACCAAGAGCCCCGCCGGGGCATGGCAGTGGAAGCCGGTCGAGATCGCCGAAGAGGACATGCCGGTGGATGTGGAGGACCCGTCCATCCGCACCATGCCGATGATGACCGATGCCGACATGGCGATGAAGGTGGACCCCACCTACCGCAAGATCATCGAAAAATTCCGCGCCGATCCTGAATATTTCCGCGACACCTTCGCGCGTGCCTGGTTCAAGCTGACCCACCGCGATATGGGTCCGAAAGTGCGCTATATCGGCCCGGACGTGCCGCAGGAAGACCTGATCTGGCAGGATCCCATCCCGGCTGGCCCGACCGGCTATGATGTGAAGGCCGTGAAGGCGAAGATCGCCGCCAGCGGGCTTTCTATCGCTGAAATGGTCTCCACCGCCTGGGACAGCGCGCGCACCTATCGCGGCTCTGACATGCGCGGCGGCGCCAACGGCGCGCGCATCCGCCTTGCCCCCCAGAAAGACTGGGAAGGCAATGAGCCGGCGCGTCTGGCCAAGGTTCTCTCCGTGCTCGAACCGATCGCGAAGGAAGCGGGCGCAAGTCTTGCCGACGTGATCGTGCTGGCCGGTAATGTCGGCATCGAGCAGGCGGCCAAGGCGGCGGGCGTCAGCATCGAAGTGCCCTTCGCACCGGGCCGCGGCGACGCCTCGGCTGAACAAACCGATGCCAAGAGCTTTGAACCGCTCGAACCCATCCATGACGGCTACCGCAACTGGTTGAAAGGCAAGTTCGACACCAGGCCGATGGAATTGCTGATCGACCGCAGCCAGCTCATGGGCCTGACCGCCCCTGAAATGACCGTACTCGTCGGCGGCATGCGGGTGCTCGGCACCAATCATGGCGGCACGCAGCACGGCGTCTTCACCGACCGGCCCGGCACGCTGACCAACGACTTCTTCGTCCATCTGGTCGACATGTCGAACCGCTGGGAGAAAAAGGGCGATGGCAGCTATGCCGTGATCGACCGCAAGACGGGCAAGGAGAAGTTCACAGCCACCGAAGTCGATCTGACCTTTGGCTCCAACTCCATCCTGCGTGCCTATTCGGAGGTCTACGCCCAGGACGACAGCAAGGAAAAGTTCGTCAAGGACTTTGTGGCCGCCTGGACCAAGGTGATGAACGCCGACAGGTTCGATCTGGCCGCCTGAGCCTTACTTTCCCGACCAAGCCAGACTCGCCCGGATGCACCGCATCCGGGCGTTTCTTTTTCCGCACCACACTTGATCCCTGCCAAGGCTTGGATAGCGTCAGCGGCAAAGGCGCGGTCAAAAAAGCGCCCATCCATCAGGGAGCCGGTATTCATGACATTTCCGAAGAAGGGCCGCGCGGCCGACGCGCTTCTGGCTGAACTCGAAGCGCGCAAGGCCAACGATGTGCGCTGGAAGGAAGGCCGGGTCTTTGCCTATATCTACGATGCCGGCCCTGACGCGATGGATGTCGTGAAGAAGGCCTATTCGGCCTTCCTCACCGAAAACGGTATCGACCCGACCTCCTTCCCTTCGGCACTGGAGCTGGAGCGCGATGTCATCGCCATGGCGCTGGACCTGCAGAATGCGCCGCCCGGCGCCAAGGGCAGCTTCACCACGGGCGGCACCGAAAGCATCTTGCTGTCAGTGAAGACCGCGCGCGACCATGCCCGTGCGACGAAACCCCACATCACCGCGCCAGAGCTTGTCCTGCCGGAAACCGCACACCCTGCCTTCTTCAAGGCGTGTGCCTATTTCGACGTGAAGCCAGTCATCACGCCAGTCGATCCGGAGAGCTTCACCGCCCTGCCCGGTGCCATGGAGAAAGCGATAACCGGCCAGACCGTGATGCTCGTCGGGTCAGCGCCCTCCTACGCGCACGGCGTGGTAGACCCAGTTACCGCCATCGGCCAGGTGGCGCTGAAAGCGGGCGTGCTGTTCCACGTCGATTGCTGTGTCGGCGGCATGTATCTGCCCTTCATCCGCAAGCTGGGCGCGGATGTGGAAGCCTTTGATCTTTCCACGCCGGGCGTGACGCAGATGTCGCTCGATTTTCACAAATGGGGCTATGCCGCCAAGGGCGCCTCCAGCGTGCTCTATGCGAACGGCGAGCTTCGCAAATACCAGATTTTCGCCTGGTCGGGCTGGACCGGCTACACGATCGTCAATCCGACCATCCAGTCAGGCCGCTCCGCCGGACCCATTGCCGGGGCGTGGGCCGCACTCAGTTTTATCGGTGAGGAGGGCTATCTGCGTCTAGCCAGGATCACGCAGGAAGCCTCGGCAAAAATGTGCGCCGCCATCGGCGAAATAGAGGGGCTGAAACTGCTCGGCAATCCGCCGGGCAATCTTCTGGCTTTTGCTGCCGAAGGGTTTGACATATTTGCGCTGGCCGACGCGATGAAGGCCAAGGGCTGGTTCCTGCAGGCGCAGTTCGCTCACGGCCCTTCTCCGGCCAATCTGCACGTCTCGATCGGCCCGGCAAACGCCCCCAATGTCGATGCCATGCTGGACGATCTGCGAACCGAGACCGCGCGCTTGCGCGCCGACCCGCAATATCGCGTCACCGCACCCTCCGCAGACGAGATCGCAGCCATAACGGCGATGGAACCCTCTGACCTTCTGGACGCCATGGAGAGCATGTTTACTGGCGGCACGGGCGGCATGCCGGATGATATGCGCACCATCAACACGCTGATGAATGCCATGCCGTTTGAAGCACGCGACCGCATATTGAAGGAATATATCAACCGGCTTTACGCCAAGCCTGCAGGCTCCGCAGCAGACACCTGACGCAGTGCAGCATTTGCGTTAGCCTGCCTTCCCCGACCGCCGCAGCAAAAGACACCTCCATGACCAGCCGCCCGGATTATCCCGATACGCGCCTGCCCGGCACGCCCGGCGCGTTTGCCGCCTACTGCCTTGACGCACTGAAAGGCGGCTGGGGCGAGGACTGGGACACGCCTCTGAAGAACGCGGTGGGCGACCTTGCCAACGAGATTTTCTCCGGCCTGCATCGCGGCGCCGTGTCGGTGGAAGGGCTTGGCGCGCTCGTTCGCGAACTGGCCGACAGGGGGCTGACCGGCCGTGCAGAAGCCTTGCGGGCGATGCATGTTGACGGACTGTCAGGCGCGGCGCTGGAGGCGCTCAAAGCGCGTCTGGACACGCTGGCAGCCCAGGGATTTGACGCCTATGCAGACGCCGTGACCCGGCGCAAGGCTGGCATCGTATTTACCGCCCATCCCACTTTTGCGCTGTCAAAGGCGATGCGCGCTGCACTCGCCAATGCCGCCGTGGACGGTACGCCTGCCAATCCGGAGAGGCTGGCGCACGGGCCGGATGAGAATATCTCGCTTCTGAGCGAGCACGACGCGGTGAAAGAGGCGCTCGCGCGGGCCCGCGAAGCTCTCGCCCAGCTTGATGCGCTGATCCTCGACACCGCCCGGCACCACTTCCCGGATCGCTGGCACACGCTAAAGCCTGATCTCATCTCGCTGGCGAGCTGGGTCGGCTATGATCTGGATGGCCGCACCGATATTCACTGGGGCCGCTCCATCGCCTTCCGGCTTGAGGAGAAAGCCATCCAGCTGGAGCGCTATGCCCGCCTTGCCGGCGAGGCTGGCAGTAGCGCGCTGGCAGCGAGGCTGGAGCGTGCCGGTGCCCGCGCGCGCGATCATGCGAAACTGTTCGAGGGCGATCTGGAGCGCCCCGCCACCGTGGTACGCGCCGCCAACGCCCTGACCGCGCCGCATGCCGACAGGCTGGTATCGCTGAAAGGCATTATCAGCGAGCTTGATGACGCCATTGAAGGCGCGCCAGACGAGAACAGGCCAGCCCTTGCGGCCCTGCGCGCCGAGATGGCATCAGCGGGCCTTGGCGCGGCCCATATCCATCTGCGCATCAATGCCGCCCAGCTGAAAAGCGCGGTGCGGGCCGATCTGGGCCTTGAGGAAGATGAGGAGGATTTCGGCCGCCTCGCCCTTGCCCGCGCCGCCGAGCGCGCCCAGAGCGCGGAACTGCACAGTGTCAGCTTTGCGTCCGTTTTCGTTGAACAGATGACAGCGCGCCGCCAGTTCATGATGTGCGCGCAATTCCTCAAGCATATCGATGCCGACACGCCAATCCGCTTCCTGCTGGCCGAGTGCGAGACACCCGCCACCGTCATGGGCGCGGTCTATCTGGCGCGGCTTTATGGCGTGGCAGACAAGGTGGATATCTCGCCCCTGTTCGAGACGCCCGAAGCGCTGGAGCGGGGCGGACGCCTTATCGACCGCCTCATCAGCGAGCCGGCCTATCGCGATTATGTCGAGGCGCGCGGACGGCTGTCCATCCAGCTGGGCTTCTCTGACGCGGGCCGCTTCATGGGGCAGGCGGGCGCGGAGCTTGCAATCGAGCGCCTGCACATACTCGTCGCGCGCGCACTGGCGCGCCATGGCGTGAAGGATATCGAGATCGTCGTCTTCAACACGCACGGCGAATCCATGGGGCGCGGCGCGCATCCGGGCGGCCTGGCACAGCGGCTGGACCATTTGCTGACCCCCTGGGCGCGGTCACGCTTTAAAGCCGCAGGCGTGCCGCTGGTCCATGAGACCAGCTATCAGGGCGGTGATGGCTTCGTGCATTTCGCCCGGCAGGAGCTGGCGGACTCGGTCGTCCTGCAGACGGCGCTGCACGCACTGGAGATTCCCGACGGCAACAAGGCCGATCCGTTCTATGCCGAGATCGACTACACCTGGGACATCTACCGCGCCCTGAAAAGCTGGCAGGAAGCGCTGTTCGAGAACGCCGATTACCGCAACGCGATTACCGCTTTCGCACCGAACATGCTGGTCAAATCCGGCTCACGCAAAGCCAAGCGCCCCGGCGCGCCGGGTCAGGCGCTCGACCTGTCCATGCTGCGCGCCATTCCGCACAATGCCGCCCTGCAGCAACTGGCCATTCCGGTCAATGTGTCGGGCGGCATAGGCGCGTCCACCCAGTCTGAACCCGAACGCATGGCGGCGCTGATGGAACGCTCTCCAAGGATGGCGAACCTTATCGCCATGGTGATGCGCGCCCGCACGCTGACGAGCCTGAGCGCCCTGCGCGGCTATGCCCGGCTATTTGATGCCAGCGAATGGACCGGACGCGCCGCCTGGGCACGCTCACCGGCCATGCAGCGCGCGTTTCTGGATCTGGCCGGGCGGCTGGCAGACCAGTCCCGCCACACCGCTCTGGTACGGCTGGCCAACCATCTCTCGGCTGACCTGATGAAGTTTGACCAACTGATTGCGGATCGCGGCTGGCGCGAAGACCCGGACCGCTATGCGGTAGAGGCCCTGCATGGCGTGCGTCAGGCTCTCATCATGCAGGCTTTCCTGACCATATCGCGCCTGCCCGGCTTCTCGCCGCGCCACGACCTGACACGCGCCGACCTGATCGATCTGGTGCTGGCCTTGCGCATCCCGGAGGCCGTTGCCGCGCTCGACGAGATATTCCCCGAGGCCAGCGAGGCGCTCAGCGCGCTCGACGCCATCGAGGAGCCGAGCACCACCGATTCACCGGCCTTGCGGGGATATCCGGAGATTCAGGCGCGCATCGTGCGCCCACTGGAACAGCTCCACCCGCTCATCACGCAAGTGAGCGTGGCGATCAGCCATTATCACCGGGCTATCGGGTAGGCCGGCTAGCGTCCCTCGGTTTCGATACGCAGGGTCTCGTCGCCGATATTGATTTCCATCGTGTTGGTCTGGCTATCACGCCACATCGCATAGCCGACAGCCCCAATGACAATCAGCAAAACCGCCACGCCGGCATACACAAGCTTCTGGTTGGAACGCATCTGACTACTCCTCTGCCTGCCCCGCCACGGGGGAGCGCGAAAGAGAAACGTCCGTGCTGTCAGCCGGTTCCCTCGCGTCAGCTCCCCGGCGAGGGCGTCTTGGGCTTGAAGCGGCATAGCTCTGCGATCGCGCAGCGCCAGCATTCCGGCTTTCGCGCCTTGCACACATAGCGCCCGTGCAGGATCAACCAGTGATGCGCGCCTTTGAGGTATTCAGGTGGCGTGATCCGCTCCAGACCCGCCTCCACCTCGTCGGGCGTCTTGCCGGGTGCCAGCTTGGTACGGTTGGAGACACGGAAAATATGCGTATCGACGGCAATCGTATGCTGGCCGAACGCCTCGTTGAGCACGACATTGGCCGTCTTTCGGCCGACACCCGGCAGGCGGATCAGCTCATCGCGGGTCTGTGGCAGCTCGCCGCCAAACTCCTCGATAATCATGCGCGAGAGCGCGACGACATTCTTCGCCTTGTTGCGGAACAGCCCAATGGTCTTGATGTGCTCGCGCACCGCGTCCTCGCCGAGCGCCAGCATCTTTTGCGGCGTATCGGCTACCGCAAACAGGCGCCGGGTCGCCTTGTTCACGCCGACATCGGTCGCCTGCGCTGACAGGGCCACCGCGACGACGAGCGTGAACGGGTTGGTGTATTCCAGCTCCGTCTTCGGCTCCGGCATGATACGCGACAGGGTTTCAAAGATCGCCGCCGCATCGGCGCGCGGTATCGCACGCGGGACGGGCTTCTTGCGGGGTTTTGGCTTTTCGCTCATGGCAGTGGAGCTAGCGGGAGCGGGCGGCGAGGGCAAGGGCGGGGTTGCCCTCGTCCTTCGAGACGCTCACTTCGTTCGCCCTCAGGATGAGGGCAGGACTGCAAAAATCCCTCATGCTGAGGAGCAGCCCTGGCTGCGTCTCGAAGCACGAGGGGCGCGCTAAACCCGCTCCCGCTCCGGCAGGTAGATTTCGCGTTTGCCGGAGTGATCTGCCGGGCCGATCATGCCCTCATCTTCCATGCGCTCGATGAGCGAGGCGGCGCGGTTATAGCCGATCTGCAGGCGGCGCTGGATATAGCTGGTTGATGCCTTGCGGTCACGCGCGACCACGGCCACGGCCTGATCGAAGAGATCGTCGCCGGAGCCGCCCTCCCCGCCATCAAGACCGGGAATGCCACCCTCTTCATCGATATCCTCGGTGACGGCATCGAGATATTCCGGCGCGCGCTGTTTCTTGAGGAAGCTTGCCACTTCCTCCACCTCACGGTCGGAGACAAACGGGCCATGCAGGCGGCGTATGCGCCCGCCCCCGGCCATCAGCAGCAGATCACCCTGACCCAGAAGCTGTTCGGCCCCCTGCTCGCCCAGAATGGTGCGGCTGTCGATCTTGGAGGTGACCTGATAGGAAATGCGCGTCGGGAAATTGGCCTTGATCGTGCCGGTGATGACATCGACCGACGGGCGCTGGGTGGCCATGATCACATGGATGCCGGCCGCACGCGCCATCTGCGCCAGACGCTGCACCGCGCCCTCGATCTCCTTGCCCGCGACCATCATCAGGTCGGCCATCTCGTCGATTACCACGACGATATAGGGCATGTGATCGGGCTCGATGGTTTCGGTCTCGTAGACCGGCTCGCCCGTCTCGCGATCAAACCCCGTCTGCACGGTGCGGCTGAGCATTTCGCCCGCTTCGCGCGCCTCAGCCGCCTTTTCGTTGAAACCGGCCATATTGCGCACGCCGACCTTGGACATGCGAAGATAGCGGCTTTCCATCTCGCGCACGGTCCATTTCAGCGCGGCGACAGCCTTTTTCGGATCGGTCACGACCGGGGAGAGCAGGTGGGGAATGCCGTCATAGACGGACAGTTCCAGCATTTTCGGGTCGATCATGATCATGCGGCACTCTTCGGGCGGCAGCCGGTAGAGCAGCGACAGGATCATGGCATTGATGCCGACCGATTTACCTGAACCGGTGGTACCGGCAATCAGCAGGTGCGGCATGCGCGAGAGGTCAGCGGTAAACGGCTCCCCGCCAATGGTCTCGCCCAGCGCCAGCGGCAGCTCGGCGCGGTTCTTCTCAAACCCGGAGGAAGAGAGCAGCGTGCGCAGGAAGACGGTTTCCCGGCTGGTATTGGGCAGTTCGATACCGATGGCATTGCGGCCCGGCACCACCGCCACGCGGCAGGCGACAGCGGCCATGGAGCGGGCGATATCATCGGCCAGATTGATGACGCGGCTGGTCTTCACGCCCGGTGCCGGTTCCAGCTCGTAGAGCGTCACCACAGGGCCGGGGCGCACCTCGACGATCTCGCCCTTGACCCCGAAATCGCCGAGCACGGCGGCGAGCAATTCGGCGTTCTGGCGCAACCCGTCAGCGTCCACCACATCCTTGCGCGGCGTTGCCCTCGCCAGCAGGTCAAGGCGCGGCATCTCAAACTCGGAGCCGGAGCTGAAAGGCAGCGCGGCCTGTGCCTCGCGCGCCTCGCGGTCGGAGGGTCTGGGCTTGCCTTTGGGGGCAATCTTCACGTCAGGGGCGGTCCGGGCTGCGGTCTCCGCATTGCGGCGCGGCGTGGCCATGCCGGCTGCGGGCGCGCGTCCGCCACGCAGAATGGCCGGGGCATTTTCGGCGCGCGCCTCGCCATCTATTTCCAGCGGGCGGTCATCGGTGCTGCGCCAGCTGGCGGGCAGTTCATCAGCCAGACGCTCGGCCCAGCCACGCACCATGTTCCAGACCTTCACGGCTGCGGCGCTGGCTGCTGCAAGATCGTGCGTATTCAGTCCAAAGCAGAAGAATGTACCCAGGATTGCCGCCAGCAGGCCCAGCACGGCAGCAATCGCATTCGCACCGCCGATTTCCGCCTGCATTGCCAGCCCTGACATGCTGGCAAGCAGGCCATCGCCAAGCAGACCGCCGAGGCCCGATGCGAACGGCCAGCTGACCGGCACCGGCAGGGCGGCAACCGCCATCGCAAATCCGAGCAGCGCAAATCCGCCGCACACAATGCGGAACAGCACCACCGGCCAAGGCCGCCGGCGCGGTCCCTGCAGGGTAAGGATAATGCCCCAGCCCAGCACGATCAGCGCGAGGCCCGCGCCCGCCCAGCCCATTGTCTGCAGGAGCAGGTCAGCGGCGACAGCGCCGGAGGGGCCAGCCAGATTGCTGACACTCTGGCCGGTCGCGGCGTTGAGGCTGGGGTCGAGCGGGTTGTGGCTGAAAATGGCAATCAGCGCCAAAGCGGCCGACGCGGTCATCGCGGCGCCGATCACTACCGACCAGGCACGCGACAGCAATCCGGCACGGGCTGGCAGAAGCGCATCGCGGCTGGCGGCGCGGGACGGGGTGGATGTTCTGGCCATGTCGTGCGCCAGTGTGACGGGCAAATCTTCCCGGCTGGTAAATGCCGGTTAATCAAATACCGGGCGTCAGGGCACCGGCATGAAGAGGATGACCGGATCGCGCCGTTCGCGCTGCGGCGGCGAGCCATCTTCGGGAAACAGCTCCCACTGCGCATTGGCCAGAACGAACAACCGCCCGTCGGACACGTGCGCGGTGGTAGGCTCATCAAAATCCGGGTGACCGGTCAGGACCGGGCGGACCGTCGCCTGCTGGCCCCAGGCGTCCAGCGCGATGTGGAAGACGCCGTGCGGCTGCACACCGTTGCGTACGCCATAAAGCTCGCCATAGCTGTCGATCGTGAGGCCGTCAAAGCCGATCAGGCTGCCTTCGAGCACCTCCACGCGCGAAGCCTCACGGCTGACCGGATCGATGCGCCACAGCCCCGTGGCATAGTCCACTACCCAGAGCGCGCCTTGCGCCACGGCCAGACCCTGCAGGGAGGCAAACCGGCTGTCTTCGGCATAAACTTCAAGCACGTTGCGCGGCGCGGTCAGCGTGTAGATACGCCCCTCCACACTGTCACTGGCGTACACGATACCATCCTGCACCACGACACCGGAAAAACGCCCGGCACCGGCGATTGTATGGCGCACGGAAATCTCGCCAGTGAACAGATCAAACGCAATCAGGGCGGTCTCACGCTCGCCCGGCACGCCCTCAGGCGTCAGCGCGGTGCGCGCGGTGGCGGCATAGAGAATGCGGTTACGCCCGTCGAGCGCCATGCCGTACACCGAGCCCATGCCATCTTCCGGCCCGGCCAGGCGTTCAGGATTGCGCGGATCATCAAGACGCACCGCATAGATGGACGCATCGGCGACCGTACCAAGGTAAAGCCGCTCGGCATCGATATCGACAGCGAAGGTTTCCACCAGCGCATCGGGCAGTGGTGTGGAGAGGTAGCGCTCGGCACGGCCTACGGGTGCGAGATTCTGCGCCATCCGTTCACGCAAGGCGGCAAGGCGCGACGGTGCGTGTTCTTCCAGGGCCGCTTCCAGCCCGCTCGCTGCCGCCAGATCAAGGCTGAATCCGGCCCGGGCCAGCGCATCAAGCGCCTCAAACGCGCCGTCCATATCGCCGCCATTGGCCGTCAGCGCCACCGCATTGGTCAGCAGCCCGAAATGGCCCGGCTGAAGTGCCAGCGCTGCGGCATTGGCCTCAGCCGCGCCCGCCCAGTCGCCTTCAGCGGCCAGCATGCGCGTCTCGGCACGCAGGGCCTGTGACTGGTCGAGCAGCGAGCCGGGCGCGGGTGTATCGGAAAGAGCGAGCGAGGCCGCAAGGGCAAGAGCAAGTGCAATCATGGGACGGGAGGTTTGCCCTCACCGTCCCTGATGGCAAGCCGCAATGGCTGCTCTAGTCGTTTTCCCCAAGTACGCGCTTGCGCCGGGCCATCAACTTCAGGCGCAGGGCGTTGAGGCGGATAAAGCCTTCAGCGTCCTTCTGGTCGTAAACCATGTCTTCTTCAAAGGTGACGTGCGCCAGCGAGTAGAGCGTGGCGGGCGAGGAGCGGCCCACCACCATCACGCTGCCCTTGTAGAGCTTTAAACGCACCTCACCGGTGACGTGGCGCTGGGAGTGGTCGATTGCCGCCTGCAGCATCTCGCGCTCAGGGCTGAACCAGAAGCCCTCATAGAGCAGCTTGGCATAGCGCGGCATCAGCTCGTCTTTGAGATGCATCGCGCCGCGGTCCAGCGTGATCTGCTCGATACCCCGGTGGGCCATCATCAATATGGTCCCGCCCGGCGTCTCGTAAATGCCGCGCGACTTCATGCCGACAAAGCGGTTCTCGACGAGGTCCAGACGACCAATGCCGTGGATGCGGCCATACTCGTTGAGCCTGGTCAGCACGGTCGCCGGTGAGAGGGGCTTGCCATTGATCGAGACAGCGTCGCCGCGTTCAAACCCGATCGTGAGGTATTCGGGCGTATCGGGCGCTTCTTCGGGGGAATTGGTGCGCTGATAGACGATGTCGGAGGCTTCCTCGGCCGGGTCTTCGAGGATTTTACCCTCAGAGGAGGTGTGCCAGAGATTGGCATCGACGGAGAAAGGCGCTTCGCCGCGCTTGTCCATCGCCACCTCGATGCCATTGGCCTCGGCATAGGCGATGAGCTTGGTGCGCGAGTTGAGATCCCATTCGCGCCAGGGCGCGATGCATTTGAGGTCCGGGTCGAGGGCGGCCACGCCCAGCTCAAAGCGCACCTGGTCATTGCCCTTGCCGGTCGCGCCGTGGGCCACGGCATCCGCGCCGGTTTCATGGGCGATCTCGACAAGACGCTTGGCGATCAGGGGCCGCGCTATCGACGTGCCGAGCAGGTACTGGCCCTCATAGACGGCATTGGCCCGCACCATGGGGTAGCAGTAATCGCGCACGAACTCCTCGCGCAGATCGTCGATGAATATCTCCTTCACGCCGGCCTTTTCGGCCTTGCGGCGCGCTGGCGCCAGCTCCTCGCCCTGCCCCAGATCGGCGGTGAAGGTGACCACTTCGGCGTCGTAATGGTCCTGCAGCCATTTCAGGATCACCGACGTGTCCAGACCGCCCGAATAGGCGAGGACGATCTTCTTGACGGATTTGGACATGGGCGTTGATCCTTTCTTCAGGCGGGCTTTGCGGCGGCGCACCATAGTCGAGGCTTACATGCCCGGAAAGTCATCTTGCTGCGGCAGGTGGAAGTGTAACGCCAGCAACAGGAGCGCCCCATCTGGACAAGCGAGCCAAGCATCGTCACTTTCCGCGCCAACGCGACAGGATAAGGAGTGACGCCATGGCCCGCCGTCTGGTTATCGTAACAGGAGCCTCCTCAGGCATCGGGGCCGCGTTCGCGCGCGAGTTTGCCAGCAAGGGCTGGGATCTGGCTCTGGTCGCCCGCCGCGAAGACCGGCTGAAAGAGCTGGCCGAGGAGATGAAGGCGCGCTTCGGCGTGGACAGCCTCATCATCGCGGCAGACCTCTCCAAGGCGAGCGCGCCCAAGGAGATCGTCAAAGCGGTCGAAGATGCGGGCCGCCAGGTTGACGGCCTCGTCAACAATGCCGGCGCGGGCCAGCCGGGCCATTTCATCGAGACCAAATGGACCGATCAGGCGCGCTTTTTACAGCTCATGGTCACCAACTATCTTGCCCTCGCCCATCTGGTAGCGCCGGGCATGGCGGAGCGCGGCTTTGGCCGGATCATCAACGTCTCATCGGTCTCGGCCCTTCTGCCGAGCGCGAACGCGCATACCCGTTTTTCCGGCACGCTCTATCCGGGCGCCAAGAGCCTGCTGATCAAGTTCTCCGAAGCGCTGCATCTGGAGCTGTCGGGCAAGAACGTGCATGTGAGTGCGGTAGCGCCGGGCTATACATGGTCTGAATTTCATGACGTGAACGGCGCGCGAGCGACCGTCTCGCAAATGCCGAAATTCTGGATGCTGACGGCAGAGGAAGTCGCAACGGCAGGGTATGACGCGGTAGAGCGCGGCATCGTGCTGCGGGTGCCGGGCGCCTGGTACAAATTCCTCACCGCCCTGTCCAAAGTCCTGCCCGACCCGGTGGGCCGGGCCATCATGCGCGCGCAGGAAAAGCGCATGGCAGCGCGGGCCGGAGCGAGCCAGTGAGCGCCGATGCCCGCCTGATCACCGCGCTCGACCTGCCGACGATCGACGAAGCGAAAAAGCTCGTGGCCGCGATTGGCGATGCGGGCTGTTTCTACAAGATCGGCCTGCAGCTTTTCCCGCTGGGCGGGATGGAGCTGTGCCGCGAACTGAAAACCGCTGGCCACGGCGTGTTCCTCGATTTAAAGCTGCACGACATCTCCGCCACGGTGGAAAAGGCCACGCGCTCCATCGCGCCTTCAGGGGCCGATTACCTGACCATCCATGCCGAACCGCCGGTCATGCGCGCCGCGCACAAGGGCCGGGAAGGGACGGATTTGAAGCTCCTCGCCGTCACCGTGATGACCTCCTATGACGATGCGATGCTCAAGGAGATGGGCTTTGCCTATGGTGCGCGCGATCTCGTCCTGATGCGTACCGAGCAGGCGCTGGAGGCGGGCTGCGATGGCGTTATCGCGTCTGCCCATGAAGCGGCAGAACTGCGCGCCCGCTTCGGCGACGGCTTTGACATCGTCACTCCCGGCATCCGCCCGGCGGGCAGCGCGGCGGACGATCAGGCGCGTATCGCGACACCGGCGGAGGCTATCTCCATGGGTGCCACCCGTATCGTGGTGGGCCGGCCTGTCAATGCCGCCCCCGACCCGCGCAAAGCCGCGCAGGCGATCAATGTGGAGATGGCGGGGGGGTAGTTATCTTTAGTGATGCTCCGCACCTCCGTGCGTCGCTTCCTCGCTTACGGGTTCGCAAAGCTCACCCTTCGCTGCGGGCGGCCGGTTGGCCTTGCGGCCCCCTGACGGGGCCGAATTGCCACCTCGGCGCGCAGCGTGGCAAGCGCGAACGCGCCCGCGACTGCCTGCCCCCGCGCAGGCGGGGGTTCGCGGAACATCGCAACGCGGATGCGTTGCGGAACTAACAGAGGCATGGGTCCCCCGCATGAAGCGGGGGATGACAACATCTCGCAACCAAACAAAAAGCCCCGGACATTGCTGTCCGGGGCTTTTCACATCTCAGGCAAGCGAGGACGCTAGATCGTCTCGCTGATCCATTCCTCGATCTTGCCCTTGGCCATGGCGCCCACCTTGGTGGAAACCAGCTCGCCATTATTGAAGATCATCAGGGTGGGGATGCCGCGCACGCCATATTTGCCCGGCGTCATCGGATTTTCATCGATATTCACCTTGGCAATCGTGATCTTGCCGGAGTGCTCGGAAGCGATCTGATCGAGCGCAGGCGAAATCTGTTTACACGGCCCGCACCATTCGGCCCAGAAGTCCACGAGCACGGGGCCACCGGCCTTGAGAACATCGGTTTCGAAGGAATCGTCAGACACCGCTTTGGTCGCCATGGGCTTTCTCCCTTGGAAGGTTTAAGGCCAGCGCCCGCACATCGGCACGCCAGCCAGCCTTGATTGCCAGTACACCTAGGAAGCCGCTCCCCCACGGTCAAGCGCGCCGGGCTGCGCGGCCAGTTCAAGCGCCGCATCCATCGCTGCATCGGGCAATGCCATAAGGCGGGCTGCGTCCGTCCACACCAGCGCGCAATCGACCCGCCTGCCCGGATAAAGTGCACGCAGGAGCGCTCTATAGGCACCCATCTGCGCCAGATAGGCCGGTGCGACATCCGCCACGTCGGCAGGCGGCGGACGGTTGGTCTTGAAATCCACCACCAGCACGGCCTCCGGCGTGACCAACAGCCGGTCCACCTGACCATTGACGCGCACACCCGGCGGCAGGCCCGGCGCGGTGCCGCTTAAGGACACCTCGGCGCGCGAGCCCGGACCGAACAGGGCGGCAAATTGGGGATGATCGATGAGGGTGAGCGTTTCACGAGCAATGGCGCCACGCTCATCATCGCTGAGCGAAGGCTGGCGGGCGAGAAAATGTGCCGCCGCCTCATCGCGCCGGCCGGCTGCGATGTCGGGCAGTATCTGCAAGAGCTTGTGCACGAGCGTGCCACGCCGGAAGCGGTCGCGCCCCCCGTCGGCCAGCGGAGACAGGCCGGCAGGCTCGGCGCCCGCTTCCAGCCCCGCCAGCAGGCGCGAGGGCGCGATGGCACGGGCGGCGATGGACTCTGGCGGGGCAGGCGCGCGCAGCCAGGCGGGCTTCTCTACACGCTTGTCCTGCCCGTCCGCTTTCTTCTCCTCCTGGCGTGGATCGACGCCATAACGCCGGGCCTGAGAGGGGCTTTCCCATTCATAATGGGCGGCAATCTCATCGATGGCCGTGCCGACGCTGCGCCAGTCATCGCCCTGCCAGGCACTGGCCAGGCGGACATACCAGGAATTCTTGTCCGGCTTACCGGCATTGCCGTAGGCATGCCCGCACACGACCAGCCGGTCGCGCGCGCGCGTCATCGCCACGTAGAGCAGGCGGGCGGATTCGTTCTCCTGATCCTTCTTCCAGCCTTCGCGCAGCGCGGTGATGATATCAGGCGCGAACGCGTCATTCTCTGACCAGATCAGCCCGCTTTCCTCGTGATCTTCCAGCTGCGGATAGCGGTTGGAAGGCGGGCTGGTCGTATCGGGCAGGAAGACGATGGGCGCTTCCAGCCCCTTGGCCGCATGCACCGTCATCACGCGCACCTCGTCGCGCCCGCCTTCGGGATCGCGTTTGAGCTGGCTGTCAGAGCGGGTAATGGCATCGACGAAACGGGCAAGCGAGGGCGCGCCTTCGCGTTCATGGGCGATGGCGCGGGAGAGAAACTCCTCCAGCGGATCACGAGCCTCCTCGCGCAGGCGGGCATAGATGCGCGCCGCGCGGCTCTCGCCAGTATCAGACGTCTCGCTCAAAAACCGT
Organism: Glycocaulis sp.; assembly: GCF_050485565.1. GTDB lineage: Bacteria > Pseudomonadota > Alphaproteobacteria > Caulobacterales > Maricaulaceae > Glycocaulis. Next base: position 279,365 of record NZ_JBJHBQ010000001.1, read on the forward strand.
GCGAAGAAGGCATAAGGGGTCAGCGTATCGACGCGGGCGCGCACCGCCATCAATGCTGCTTTGGCATCAGCGAGGGCGGGATCATCGCTGCGCTGAAGCGCCTCCCACAGCGTGGCCTTGCGGTCATGGGCGAGGCGGAACAACACGTCCTCATCAATCGGCGGATGCTCCGAACGCAGGGGATGGAAGACCGGGCCTTTGAGCACTTCGGCCAGCGCCAGATCATCGCCCGGCTGCAGGGCAAAGCGCGCAAGCGAGAGCATGTCCTGCACGACCAGCTGTTCGGGCAGCACCATGCGGTCCGCGCCCGCCACCGGCACATCTTTTATCTTCAGTTGACGGATGATCTCGGAAAAAAGCCCGCTGCGCTGGCGCACCAGTATGACGATATCGCCGGGTGTTGCGGCGCGGCGTTCCCAGCCGCCCTTCTTCTCATCCCACACCGTATCACCACGCTCGATGATACGCGCGATCTCCGTCGCCACCGCTTCGGCGAGCTGGTTGCGCGGGGAGTTGTAGCGGGCCTTGTCGACCGGGCCGTCCGCTTCCTCGTCAAGGCTGTCTTCCTCGCCCTTGGGCAGTCTGGGCGTGATGGGCCATATCTCCACGCAGCCGGGCGTACCGCGCCGGGCCGCCTCATGCCCGCGATAGGCCATGAAGGGATGGGTGCCGGTAGCGGGGCCTGCCTCCACCGTCTGTTCGCGGTCGTCGTGAAGCTTGGTGTCGGGCGGGCCGGGCAGGAATTTGGTTTCCAGACCCTTGCGAATATCAGCAAAGGCGAGATCGACCGCGCCAAGCACTTCAGGGGCCGAGCGGAAGGAGGTTTTCAGCTCCGGCCGGACAAAATCCAGCCGCGCGCCTTCGGCCAGACCGGCAAGCTTGGTTCCCTGCTCTATAAACCGGGCCGGATCAGCGTTCTGGAAGGAATAGATGGACTGCTTCTCATCGCCCACGCAGAACACGGTGCGGGCAAGCTCAGCCGCCCGCTCGCGCCCCTCTCCGGCAAAAAACTCCGCCGACAGAGCATCGATGACATCCCATTGCTCCGGCGCGGTGTCCTGCGCCTCGTCAACGAGGATATGGTCCAGCCCGCCATCGAGCTTGTAGCGCACCCAGGCCGCCATATCGGCAGTGCCAAGAAGGCGCGAGGCGCGCACCACCAGATCGGCGAAGTCCACCGCCCGCTCGCGAGCCAGCAGACGCTCATATTCGGTGATGAAGGCCCGCGCGAGGGTCAGGCTCGCCGATGTAAGCACGTGCAAGCGTGCAGCCGAGAGCTGGCGCAGCACCGCCTCCATGCGCGCGCGTTCGCTGCCTTCGGGACCGAAGAGATCAATCAGTTCCGGGCAGACCGCAGTGGCGTCGCCAGTGTAGAGATGACTGGCCGCTGTGACCTTGTCCCGCTTGGCCGTCAGAATGTATCCGCAATAGCTTTCCCACGCCCGCCCGGTATCACCCGATCGCGCGGCCTCCAGCGCCGCATACAGATGAGGTGCTCCGCTTGTACTGCGTGACTTCGACGATCCTGCCAGCGCATCCGCGCATCTTTGCAGGGCATCGATATCCAGCCCGGCGATGAAATCGGCTTTCAGGCGTGCTTCGTCCGTATCTGGATCGATCCCCAGCAAGCGCGCGGCTGCAGCGATCAGCGGACCGTCTCCCTGCGCCTGCTGGAACAGGTCTGACAGCCGGTGGCGATCGTGCGCGGCCTTCCTGAACACCGCCTCAAAGCCGGTCGGCCCGGCCCGGACGGTAATCTCCTCGATGGCGCGCGCGAGGCGGCCAGCCGGGTTCCGGCGCGCGTCCAGATACACCGCACGCTCGGCCTCAAGACGCACCCGCGCGCTCTGGGCATCCTCCTGCGTGGAGAAGCCGGGCGGCAAGCCCGCCTCCAGCGGGAATTGCCGCAACAGGCTGTCACAGAAGGCATGCAGGGTCTGTATTTTCAGCCCGCCGGGCGTTTCCAGCGCGCGCGCAAACAGCTTCCTCGCCTCGGCAAGGCGGCGCGGATCGGTATCGGTGTCCTCTCCGGTCAGGTCTTTGAGCTGGGCCTGAAGCCCCTCATCGCCCATTACCGACCAGTCGCCCAGCTTGCGGAAAAGCCGGGTCTGCATCTCCCCTGCGGCGGCCTTGGTGAAGGTCACGCACAATATGCGATCCGGTGACACGCCCTCGAGCAAGAGGCGCGCTACCCTGTCCACCAGCACGCGCGTCTTGCCTGAGCCTGCATTGGCCTCCACGAACACGCTGGCGCGCGGATCAGCCGCCGCGCGCTGGGCGGCGGAGGCAAGGGCCGCGATGGCGGGGTCAAAGCCCGGCGCGCTCATGCCTCATCCTCCCCGTTGCTGCTCTCCTTGTCCGGCGCCGTCGACCATTCCTTGCGGCGGGCAAGATGATCGTAATCGCCATACTCATTGACGAATTTGCGCCGCGGCTGGCTATGATAGGGCGTGGACGGATTATCAAATTCGGCGATATAGCGCCCAAGCCGCTCCAGCGCGGCCTCAGCCAGCTCTTCAGGGCTGCGTGCCGGTTCGCCCTTGGGCGGCTGGTCGGTGATGCCGCGAACCTCGCCTGGCTTTTTGGTGCCTTTGACGCCGATATAGGCATAACCGGCAATCGGCCCGGCCGGAATACCGTCAAATCCGCCGCCCGCCAGTATCGCGCCCTGCAAGGTGAGCTGCGGCGAGAATCCGGCCAGCACTTCCTTCGGGCTCGGGGTCTTTCCGGTCTTGAAATCGAGGATGTGATATCCGTCAGCACCGCTATCGATCCGGTCGGCTCTGGCCGTCAGGCGGAACGGGCCACCGGGCGCGCGAATATCGATCCGACCTTCAGCTTCAATGCCGTCTCTGGCCGGGAAAATGCCATTGGCGCGGCGCTCAGCCTCCCAGGCGACCACCCAGCTGGCCGCGTGGGAAAAGCGGGGCAGCTCGCTTCCCAGATCGCTTGGGGCAAACCCTGCCTCCAGCAGGGCAGCCTCGCCCAGCTCCACCAGCTGCGCATGCGCCGTTTCGGGGAGTCTGGGCCGGTCGCCCAGCTGGCGCGTCCATTGTTCCAGCGCCGCATGCCACGCCGTCCCACGCTCGGCGCCGCCGGGCTCCTGATCCAGCGGATCAAGCACTCTCAGCTTCAATATCCGCTTTGCATAAACCGCATACGGATCACGTACCCATGTCTCCACGCCCGTGACCGGCATTTCGCGGGGGCGGGCGGCCAGAGGCGGGGTGGGCAAGGGCTCCGGCGCGGGCAACAGAACCCTTTCAGGGGTATCCAGCGCGCTGGCCAGCGCTGCATAATCAGGGTCCGGTTTCAGGGCATCTCCAACACGCTCCGCTCCCAGCTTGCCGCGCGCCAGCGTCTGCAGTCGCCACAGCCAGCGCGATGCGACCGTGGGTGCACCATCAGCCATGGTGGAGCGTGTAAGGATCACTTCTGCCGTAGAGGCAAGCTCGGCAAAATCGTGGGCGGAAAGGCCCAGCCTGCGTTCGGGAGAGGGCAGGCCGACTGCCTTGCGCATCCCGCGCGACAGGAAGGGATCGGCGGCCATGGCTTGCGGCCACACACCTTCGTTAAGCCCAGCCAAAATTACCAGATCAGCGTGAAGCAGGCGCGCTTCGAGCGGGCCGAGCAGGGCCAGTCTTGGATGCGTGCCGGAGCGCGGGCGCACGCGCCGTGCGCGCGCGGTTTCCAGCCATATCCGTGAGAAGGCCCGCAAGGACAACGGCGGCAGGGCGTCCGCCTCCTCCAGAAATTCCCGCATCAGCCCAGCGGCCTGCTCACCCGCCTCCCCGGCCCAGAGCCGGTCTGCCCCCGCCTGCGCCGCGCCGCGCGCCAGCGCTTCGCCGGCCTGCGCCAGAGCAGCTGCCCACACCCGCGCAGGCTGCTCACCCTCAAGGGTGAGGAGCGGAGTCAGGCCCTGCTCGATCTCATCTATCAGTACACGCCATATATCCGGATCACGGTCCTTTATCCGTGCACGCACATCGCCCAGCGACTGGCCCGGCCTGCGCCCGCGCAAGCGCTTTGCCTCCAAAGCCGTCAGCGCCGCCATCAGGGCGGGGCGCAGCCGTCCAAGCGTGAACAGGGGCGAGACCCACAAGGCCGTCAGGGCCAGCGCCGAGCCGGGATCGCTCGCGGCTTCCAGCACACGGACAAGAAAGCTGCCCGGCGCCGTATCGCTCAAGGCTTCGCCCGCACTGTCATCCAGCCGGACATCAAAGCGCGCCATCTCGGTGGTGACACGCCGCGCCAGTGCGCGGTCCGGCGTGACCACCATGGCGGTACGCCCCGGAAATGTCAGCGTATGGCGCAAGGCCAGCGCAATCGCCCGTGCCTCGCTGGCCGGATCGCGCGCCTCAATGACGGAAAGCCCCTCAACGCCAAGACCCACGACATCACCGCCCCAGTCCCCGCTGAGCACCTCCAGCCGCTTCAGCCAGTCCGCCGTCTCGTCGGCCGGGCGCAGGGCTTCGGTCACCAGCCGGGCGCGCGCCTGCGCTTCCGTCACCGCCCGCTCGGTGGCTTGCGGATCCGCCTTTGACGGCTTCACCAGCGGCCACTCGCGCACATCCTTCCGGCTTATCCCGATGCGCTCGATAAGAGATTTCATCGCCCGCTGCGGATGACCGTCATCAATCGCGTTCCAGCTGGAATCGTCCATGAAACGGGCAAAGCCCGGCAGCACGACTGCCCCCTGCTCAAGCCTGCAGACCGTGGCCAGCAATTCAGCCGCCGCCGGAATGGAGCCTGTGGAGCCTGCCGCGATTACCGGGCCATCGGGCGGCACCTCGCGCCAGCGCGCGGCGAGCGCGGTGAGAAGCCCTGATCGGCGGCGGGCGGGATCCACCAGCCCCAACGCATCCAGATGCCGGGGCCAAGCCTCCAGCACGATGTCCAGGAACATCGCCGCTTCCTGCCGCCCCTGCGGCAGGGCGGCGCGCATCGCCTCGTCGAGACCCGACAGATCGTCAACGCCTTCAGAGGCAAATTCGTCCAGCAGGCCGGCCAGCGTATCGGCCAGCACCAGTGCGCCATCGGGGCTCATCTCCCGGCCTGATGCCGTCTCGCGGGCGATGATGAGGCTGGCCAGTTCAAAGCGCCGCCGCGCCGCGCTGATGGCGGGCAGGGCGAGCGTGGCGAACTCGCCCGGCTCGAAGGGTGGTTCGTCTGCGTCCACATCGCCCAGTGGGCGGATCAGCGGCAGGATGGCGGCCGGAATGCCCTTTTGCGCCTGTATGGCGCTGAACGCCTCTCCCAGCGCCCGGCCCGCCCGGCGCGTCGGCAGCAGCACGGTAACGCCTGCCAGCGCCTCAGGTTCGGGGAAAGCCTCGGTGAGGGTGCGCGCCAGCGACAGGAGAAAATTGGCTGCGGGTGCCAGCGCGAAAACGCGCGGGGCAGGCGTATCAAAGATGATCCGGGCGCTCATGCCCGCGAGCGTAGCCGATTCTCGACCTCGCGGTGCGTTTGCGGATCGCCGACATGCATCCAGAACGCGTCCATGACCTGCCCGGTCACGCGCCCCTGCGCCAGCGCCACATCCCATATCCGGTTGGTGGAAAACGGCTGGCGCGGCCAGCCCGCCAGCACGCGCGGATGCATCACCTGCACGCCCGCATAAAAGAGCGGCTCGGTGCCGGCGGGCGCATCGCGGAAACGTTGCAGGCGGCCTTGCGCGTCCATGGCAAAATCGCCCGGTCCTTCCAGCCCCAGAAGATTCTCCCGGCGTGCCAGAAGCAGCCGGAAATCCATGTCTCTTGCATCAAACCCGTCTGCCAGCCGGGTCAGTTCCGCGCCGTCCTCATCGACCCAGAAGGCATCGATATTGGCGACAAACACCGGATCACCGCCCAGCAGGGGCGCGGCCTTTACCAGCCCGCCGCCGGTTTCGAGCAGCTGGTCTGTCTCATCGGAAACATGGATACGCGGCGCGCCATCCCGGCTGGCCAGATGGGTCCGCATGCGCTCGGCAAAATGGTGGATATTGACCACCGCATCGGCGACGCCCGCCCGCGCCAGCGCATCGAGCGTCCAGTCAAGCAGGGCGCGGCCGCCCACCTCCACCAGCGCCTTGGGCCGGTCATCGGTCAAAGGGCGCATGCGCGTGCCCAGCCCTGCAGCCATCACCATGGCGCGCGCCGGCCTCATCGCGCACCCTCTGGCAATATCTTGCGCACCAGCGCGGCCACATCGCGCAGGGCGGGATGGGCAAGATCACGGTCGAAATGGGCTTTCACGCGGGGGATGAGGTCCAGATAGCGCGCCTTGCCGTCGCGCTCGGCGAGACGCACGAAAATGCCCAGGATTTTCGCGTTGCGCTGCGCGCCCAACACCGCATAGGCCGCATCGAAGCTCGCGCGGTCATTCAGCTTTGCCGCCTTGAAAAAGCGGTCCTTCAAAGGCTCGGCAAGATCGGGGGAAACATCCCGGCGCGCGTCTTCGATGAGCGAGACCAGATCATAGGCGGGGTGGGCAAAGAGCGCGTCCTGAAAGTCCAGCAACCCGGTGCGCCCCTCCACCTCACGATCGGGCAGCCAGAGCAGGTTCTCGGCATGATAATCGCGCAGCGCCAGCCCCGGCGCATGAGCCTCCAGACCGGCAATAGCCGCCTGCCAGACGCCCTCCCATTCGGCGCGCAAATCGTCCGAAGGCCGGGCCGCGAACCGGGGCAGGTACCAGTCCAGATAGAGGCCCGTCTCGGCAAGCAGCGCCGTCTGGTCATAATCATGCACACGCCATGACTGGCCCTGTGCCTCGAAAACGGACGGGAAGCTGGAACGGTAAATCGCCGCCAGCGTGTCCACCGCGCTGGCATAAAGCTTGCCCTCATGCGCACCGGCCGGGATAGCGCGGGCATAAAGCCCCTCACCCAGATCCTCGATCAGGAGAAGACCGCGCTCCATATCGGAGGCCAGAATGCGCGGCGCGGAAAACCCGCGCTCGATAAGCGCCTGCGCAATACCGGCAAAGGCCGCGACATTATTGCCCGCCAGCCGGGCGACCGCGTTATAGCCGAGCGCATGGCGCTGTTCCGGGCTGGCATTGTCGGGAGCCAGAGGCGTTTCGGCAGCAGCGGGCGCATCCATCAATATGGCGCGTTCATTGCCTTTGCTGGCGCGAAAATAGCGCCGCGTAGAGGCGTCGCCCGGAAAGGCCGTGACAGCCGCATCGCCCCAGCCTGCCTTGTCCAGAAATGCGGCGCGCTCGGCGGCGCGCAAATCGTCAGATACTGATCCGGCCAAGGCGCTCCCCCCAGCTGCCATGCGCGGCGAGGCGCGCGATCCGCCTGTGCTCTTGCCCGTCAACGCCGTCAAAATCCAGTGTGATCTCCAGCCGGTTATCGCTCAAAGCATCATCCAGCCGGTCCGGCCATTCGATGATGAGGACGCCGGTTTGCACCGCATCTTCCAGCCCTAGCTCGATCAGCTCTGACGGGTCCTCCACGCGGTAGAGGTCGGCATGGAGCACATCAAACCCGGCGCGCGACACATAAGCCTGCACCAGCGTATAGGTGGGGCTTGGCACCTCCTCCACGCCAGCAACTTCGCCGACAAAGGCCCGCGCCAGCGTGGTCTTGCCCGCGCCCAGAGCGCCGGTTAGCAGGATGACATCGCCGGGCACGGCCAGCCGGGCCAGCGACGCGCCAAGGCGCTGCGTCGCCTCGATACTGTCCAGGTGAATCGCAATCTCGCTCATGGCGCGCAGTAAGGCGCGCATTCACGCCCGCCACAAGAGCCGTCAGGCCAGCATAGGCAGCCCCTTCCCCTTGCAGGCCCGCCGCAAACCGGCCAAGAAAGCAGGCATGAGCACAAACGCTGGAACGGTGATCATCGGAGCGGGTCAGGCGGGCCTGTCCTGCGCGGCGGAACTACGCCGGCGCAAGTATGACGGCCCGGTGACCCTGATCGGGGCAGAGCCGCACCTGCCCTATCAGCGCCCGCCCCTGTCCAAGGGCTATCTGTCGGGCGAGATGCCGGTGGAGCGCCTGTGGCTGAAACCTGAAGCCTTCTATCCGGCGTCGGACATTACCTGCCTGACAAATGCCAGTGTCACCGCGATTGACCGGGATGCGCGCGAAGCCGTGCTGGCCGATGGCCAGCGCATCGGCTTTGAGCATTGCGTCATCGCCACGGGCGGCGAGGCGCGCATTCCGCCGATTCCGGGCGCGAACCTGCCCGGCGTGCAATTGCTGCGCAATCTGGGTGAGGCCGACCATCTGTCCGCCGCGCTGAATGACGCCAAATCGCTGGCCGTGATCGGGGCGGGCTATATCGGGCTGGAAGTGGCGGCATCGGCGCGTAAGCGCGGCCTGAAGGTGACGGTGCTGGAAGCGGCTGAGCGGCCCATGGCGCGCACGGCCAGCCCCATTCTGGGCGGCTGGTTTGGCGCCATCCATCGCGGCTATGGCGTTGATCTGCGCGTCAGCACGCCGGTCGCCTCCATCCTTGAAAAGAATGGGCGGGCTGGCGGCGTCGTGCTTGGCGATGGCGAGGAAGTTGCCGCTGACAGCGTGTTGCTGGCCGCTGGCCTGGCGCTCAATACGGGGCTGGCCGAGGCGGCGGGGCTGGACTGCGAGGACGGCATTCTGGTCGATACCGCCTGCCGGACGAGTGACCGGTTCATCTATGCCTGCGGTGATGTGGCCCGCTTCCATTCAGCCCTTTATGGCCGCTCGATCCGGCTGGAATCGGTGCAAAATGCCATTGAACAGGGCAAGGCCGTGGCCGCCGCCATTACAGGCGAGGATGTACGCTATGACCCTGTGCCGTGGTTCTGGTCAGATCAGTACGAGCTGAAACTGCAGATCGCGGGCCTGATCGACGGTGGGGATTCCATCGTGCGGCGCGGCGATCCGGAAATGGGCAATTTTGCCGTCTTCCACCTGAAAGAGGGCCGCATCATTGCGTGCGAGGCCATCAATTCAGCGCCCGAATACATGGCGGCGCAAAAGCTGATCCGCAGCGGCAAGCCGGTCGATGCCGACGCCTTGCGCAATCTAGATGTGGCGATGCGCGACCTTCTCGCCTAGATAACGCTGCAGACACGCAATCGAACACTTCCAGGACATGACATGACGAAAATCACCTTCATCGAGCATGACGGCACCGAGCACACTGTCGAGGCCGTCAACGGGCTGACCGTGATGGAGACTGCCATCCGCAACATGGTGCCCGGCATCGATGCCGATTGCGGCGGGGCGTGCGCGTGCGCGACCTGCCATGTCTATGTTGATACGGCCTGGGAAGATAAAACCGGCGAGCGCTCCTCCATGGAGCAGTCCATGCTGGATTTCGCCTCCGACGTGGAAGCGACCTCGCGCCTCTCCTGCCAGATCAAGGTCAGCGACGAGCTGGACGGCCTTGTCGTGCGCCTGCCCGAACAGCAGGGTTAGCTCCCTCGTGCTTCGAGACGGCCCTTCAGGCCTCCTCAGCATGAGGGAGTTTGGCGGCCCTCATCCTGAGGGCGAGCGTTAGCGAGCGTCTCGAAGGACGAGGGCCCGGGCAGTGCTTCCTCTAGACCCGCTCCACCTCGCGCCGGACAATGGCCTGCACCAGCCCTGCCGGGGCGAGCTTGGTGAGTATGTAGACCGCGCGCATTTTCACGCCGGACACCACAAAGCGCTTGCGTCCGTCCAGCCCGCGCATCACGTCGCGCGCCACCTCATCGGCTGTGGTGGAGGTGAAGCTGTCAAAGGTGCGAAGCCCCTCCATGCCGGCCGCGCCCTTGAAGGGTGTGTCCTTTACCGCTGCCGGGCAGACCGTCATTACCCGGACATTGGACCCGGCCTCTGTCAGCTCACGGTCCAGCGCCAGCGAGTAATGGCGCACAAACGCCTTGGTCGCCGCATAAACCGCCATGAAGGGCACGGGCTGGAAAGCCGAGTTGGAGGCGATATTGGCGATGGTCCCGCCCTTCTTCTCCATCAGAGGAATGAAGGCGCGTGTCATGGCGTGCAAGGCAGAGATGTTGAGCGCAATCATCGCCTGTTCGCGCGCCGGGTCGAGCTGCGCCGATGCGCCGAAAAAGCCGATCCCGGCATTATTGACCAGAATGTCCGGCGCGGCCGTCTTCTTCACCCATCGGGTGATCCGGCCAATGGCATCGGCTTCGGTCAGGTCCACGCACAGCGCATCAATGTCCGTATCCGGATAATCGGCTTTTAGCGCGTCCTGCGCGGCGCTGATCTCGGCCGGATCGAGGCTGATCCACGATACTTTCCAGCCTCGTGCGAGCGCGCGCCTCGTCAGCGCCAACCCGATCCCGCTGGACCCGCCGGTAATCAGGATGCGTGTCATTCAGCTGATGTCTCATCCAGACGCGGCGGCACAGGGAAGGCGTCAACCGTGGGCCGGTCGAGGCCGCCCGTCCATATCTGCCCCTGCCAGGGCACCACGGTGGTCGCGCCCAGCTCACCCTCACGCGTCGGCCCGTAGAGCACGCGCACCGGCTCACCGAGGCGATTGACGGCCAGCCCCATGACCGGGCGAGCGGGCAGTTCCGGCTCGCCAAACACGTCGGCAAAGCGGCGCATGAGACGCTTGAGCAGGGGGCGCGGATGGAAGAACTCCATCAGCTCGCTGCGCCGGGAGGGCATGGCGATCCAGAGCAGCTGCTCCTCCTCATCCCAGTGAATATTGTCCGGATAGCCCGGCAGGCCATCGATCAGGATGCGCAGATTTCCGGTAACAGGATCAAGCACATGCACCTGGGCGGCCCAGGTTTCATTGATGAACACATCGCCTGATTGCGGGTCGTGCGCCACGCCATTGGCAAAGGCGAGATCATCGGCGAGCACGCGGCGCGTGCCATCGGGCGTGTAGGCTAGGATGCGCGCGGTACGCTCGCCCTCCCAGAAGCTCTCCATGTATTCGCCATAGCCGTAGCGGCCAGACGCGTCTGTGAGGATGATGGTGCCATCTTCGAGAATGGTCAGATCGTCGGTGAAGACGAGCGCGGGAAACTCACCGGGTTCATCGATAACCGTCCACCCATCCTCATCAAGGCGGATAAGGCCGGCCAGCGCATCGGCCACGTGCAAAACCCCGTCAGGCGAAAAGGCAAGGCCCAGCGGACGCCCGCCCGTATGGGCAACCTCCTCCCAGCCGCCTTCAGGCGCGCGTGCCATGATGCGGCCATCGGCAAGCCCGGTATAGAGCCGCCCGTCCGGACCCGGCTCAAGATCTTCTGCCCCGTACAGGCCCTCCTCGGTCAGGACAGGCTCGACAGGGTTGGCAAACAGGGCCTCCAGCTCAGGGTCTGGCGGCACAGGGTTGAAATAGCGCGCATCAAGCGAGCCCGGCCCGAACAGAAGCAATATGGCAAGCCCGAACAGGCCGAACAGAACCGCCACCAGCCGGATAATCCACGCCATCATCGCCCCCTTAAGCGCCCAAACTTATCCCGTCAGCTTCCCTTGAAGGCCCAAGCTTGGCAAGGGCTGAGCCATGCCGGTCCGCCTCAGGTCACCGCATTGCGCTTGCCAAAACGCGGCTCGGAAAAGCGCCCAGACTGGACGATCTCCACCATGATCTGCCCGGCGCGGAAGACCTGCGCATGGGTAAGGTAGAGCGGCGCGAAGCCGAAGCGCATCACGTCCGGTTCACGGAAATCCCCGATCACGCCTTCAGCGATCATCGCCTGCACAATCGCATAGCCATCTTCATGGACCAGGCTGACATGTCCTGCCCGCTGCGCCGATGGCGGCGAGATCGTTTCCAGCCCCAGCGGCGCGATGGCAGCCAGGAAGGTGTCGCCCAGCGCGCGGGCCTTGGCCTCCACCTTAGCCATGTCCAGGCCCTCAAAGGCGCTCAGCGCCCCGTGGAGCGCGCTCATGGAGAGGATGGCGGGTGTGCCGGCACCGAAGCGGGAAACGCCTGCGGCAGGCTTGTAGCCATCCTTGAACGCGAACGGTGTGGCATGACCCATCCAGCCCGATAGCGGCTGGGCGAAGCTCTCCACCACATCGCGGTGGCAGTAGACGAAGGCGGGCGCGCCAGGGCCTCCGTTCAGATACTTATAGCCGCAACCCGCCGCGTATTTCGCGCCGTCGCGTTCGAGCTGCAGATCCACAAGCCCCGCCGCGTGCGACAGGTCCCAGATGATCGTCTTGCCGAACCGGGCAGCGGCGCGCTCCTCCGCCGCGATATCCACCTTGGCGGCCGTCTTGTAGTGCACAGCGCTCCTGACCAGCACATCCACGCCATCGGGCAGGCCAGCAACGCCCGCGCCCGGCTCGATGAGGGTGAAAGGCGTGCCGGAGAGGCGCGACAGCCCCTCCATGACATAACCATCGGTCGGGAAATCGCCTGTCTCCACCGCCACGCCGCGCCCGCCGCCCATAACGAGACCGGCGGCCAGCTTGAAGAGATTGACCGAGACGGAATCGCCCGCGATCACGCTTGTCTCGTCAACGCCGATCAGGCGGGCAATGCGCGCACCGGTGCGCAAGGGCAGGCCCATCCAGTCAGCGCTGTTCCACGAGGCGATGAGATCATGGCCCCACTCCATCTGCGCCGCTTTTGCGAGCGCATCGAGCGCCGGGCGCGGGGGCGGACCCAGCGAATTGCCATCGAGATAGATCACGCCCTGCGGCAGATCGAACAGGTTTGCCGTATCGGCAAACGGATCATCGCGGTCCAGCGCGCGCGCATCATCAAATTGCATCAGCTCAATTCCCTCAAAGCCGCGCGCACCGGCGCAGCATCCAGCCCGGCAAGCTTTAGCGGCAGGGCTATCAGCTCGTAAGGGCCTTCGGCCACATCATCCAGCACCAACCCCTCAAGAATGCGCATATCGTGCGCAGCCACGCGCTTGTGGGCATCCATGGTCTTGGAGGTTTCAGGGTCCACCGAGGGCGTATCAATGCCGATCAGACGCACGCCGCGCGCATGGAGAAGATCGATGGCTTCTGGTGCCATGGCCGTGAAATCACTGTCCCACGCATCTTGAGCCGCCACGTGGCAGGTGCGGATCAGCACGCGCGCAGGCACATCATCACCGCAGACCGCCTCCAGCCGTGCGGCCAGTGCCTCTGCGCTCACTCGCTCACCCGCATCAAGGCAATGGATCACCACGCAAGGCCCGATGAACACATCAAGTGCCATCGCGGCGGCGTCCTGGCCCTTCGCATCATAATGCAGCGGGGCGTCCGCATGCGCGCCGGTATGAGTGGAGATGGTCAGCTTCGAAACGTTGACCGGCGAGCCGTTACCCATGTCCCAGGTACGCTGGAACTGAACCGGCGTATCACCCGGCCAGACCGGCAGGCCGGGGTGGATGACAGGAGAGATGTCGATGATGCGGGTCATGGTCTCACGCGCCCTGCGGTTCCGTGTTTCCTCCCCCGTTTACGGGGGAGGTGTCAGCGAAGCTGACGGAGGGGGGAAACTATTTGAACTATCCCCCCCCCTCGGCCCTTCGGGCCACTCCCCCCGTAAACGGGGGAGAAACTGTCAGCAGCCTATAGCGGCCCCCGGCCCATGATGCCGCCATCGATGATGAGGCACTGGCCGGTCATATAGCTGGAGGCATCGCTGGCGAGGAAGTGGATGGCCGAGGCCATGTCTTCAGGCTGGCCGATACGCTGGAGCGAGAAATTGCGCTTCATCATGTCATCAAGGCCGGGATTGGAGGTAAGGGCGCTGGCCAGCTTGGTCTCGGTGAGGCCCGGGCAGAGCGCGTTGACGCGGATATTGTGGCCGCCCGCCTCCTGCGCCAGCACCTGCGTCATCGAAATCACGGACGCCTTGGTGATGGAATACACGCCCTGGAAAAAGCCGGGGCGCAAACCATTGACCGAAGCGACATTGACGATAGAGCCGCCGCCTGTCTCCTTCATCATGTGGATCGCGCCGGTGGAGAGGAAGAACGGCCCCTTCACATTGACCTCGAACGTCTTGTCGAACGCGTCTTCAGGCGTGTCTTCCACGGGGCCGAAATACGGGCTGGTCGCGCCGTTATTGACCAGAATGTCCAGCCGGCCTTCTTCCTTGCGGATCGCTTCCAGCGCCGCATCACGGTCCTGCGCGCTGCCCAGATGCAGGGTCATGGCGCGGGCCTTGCCGCCGGCTTCACGGATTTCAGAGGCGACGCGCTCGCAGTCTTCAATCTTGCGGCTGGCCGCGATCACGATGGCGCCATTGCGGGCCAGACGCTTGGCCGCTGCCTCACCAATCCCGCGGCTGGCCCCGGCAATCAGCGCCACCTTGCCGTCCACGCGCAAATCCGTCTCGGTCATCATCCGGTCCCCTTGTTGATTGTCTGAAAAATGCCCGCCACCGCCCGTCCATGGACGAGCGGTGGCGGTATATGGGCCGCCTCTCTTGCCTAGTCGGCAGCCAGAAGCGCGTCGTAGTCGAGTTCCGAGGAGGGGATTTCCCCGCCCGGTCCTTGAAGATAATGGCGCATCCAGCCCATCAGCCGGTGGGCATAGTCAAACTGGGCCGCTGCGTTGCGCAGGCCATGGCCCTCGCCCGGATAGGTGACAAGACGCACAGGCGCTTCACCGGCCAGCTTGAGATAGCGGTAGAGGATATAGCCTTGCGAGGGCGCGACGCGGGTATCCACCTCGCCATGCATGACCAGTGTCGGCGTGGTCGAGCCGTGCGCATGCATGATCGGGGAATGCCGGAAATACCACTCCCAGTTCTCCCACGGATAATGGATGAAATGGACATCGACCATCTCGACCGGGATGTCAGTATTGCCCATGAAGGACACCAGATCGGTCAGCGCCACGAACGGAACCGAGGCCGCGAAATGCTCGCTGGCGACGGTTGCGCCCCAGGCGGAGGCAAACCCGCCATAGGAGCCGCCGGTAATGCCGACGCGGGCCGGATCGATCACGCCCTGATTGGCGAGATGTCCGACGCCATCAACAATGTCCTCGAACTCCTCGCCGGGAGGGTTGAGATGATCCAGCTCGATAAAGGCAAAGCCGCGCCCGGTGGAGCCGCGATAATTGGGGTAGAAAACGGCAAAGCCTTCGCCCGCACCAATCTGGCCGGGCCGCGAATAACCGGTCAGCCAGCCATTATGGTCGTGGGCTTCCGGTCCGCCATGGACGACCGCGATCATCGGCCAGCCATTTTCAGGGCGCTCGCCCTGCGGGGTGATGAGCACGCCTTCCACCTCGACCCCGTCGCGCGCCGTCCAGCGCACCACGCGCTGCTCGCCGAGCGTGCGATTTGCCAGCCAAGGATTGAGGTCAGCCCAGCGCACCGGGGCCTCGCCCGGGCTGGCCACGTACACATCACGCGGATGAGCCGGGCTGTCAGCCACGAAGGCGACCGTTTCGCCTGAGGCATCAAGGCTTAGCGAGTGGGCCACATAGCCGCCATGGGCTTCGCGTGAGACTTCCTCGCCCTCGGGCGTATAGGTCACCCAGGCGCTGTCCTGACGCACATGGGCGAGCGCGAAAATCTGCCCGCCCCGCCATTCAAAGGTGCGGATATGCTGTTCGGCATCGGGCGCAATCTGGATGTACTCGCCAGTCTGCACGTCAGCGACATGAATGGTGCCAGCGATTGAATCTGACCGGTTGATCGCGGCCAGGAAAGCATACTGCGAACCATCGGGGGAGAAACGGCCGAGATCGATCTTACCGGGCGTTTCAATCGTGCTGATGACATCGCCGGTTGCGGTGTCTGCAAAGCTCCAGCGCTGCTCCATCATGGAATCGTCCACAGACGGCGTCGGCGCCAGTCTCACCGCCAGGACTGATCCGTCCGCGCTCAGCTGAATGGCAGAGGCATGGCCGGTCAGGTCCAGCCGCTCTGCGGCGCTTTCATTGTCACCCAGTCCGGCCCGCCAGACATGGGAAAATGGCTGGTTTTCCTCATAGATATTGGCCCGGAAGCCGCGCTCGCGCAGTTCGCTGTGGTCAGGCTGGTCCGGGTCACGGCCGATGAAATAGATCGAGCTTGCGTCCGCAGACAGGAGATAGCCCTGCATGCCGGTATCGGGGTGGTAAAGCCGCTCCGGCTCACCGCCCGACAGCGCTACCCGGTAGAGCGCGGGGCGTTCATCGCCCTCGCGGCGGGCCAGAAAGGTGACGCTCTCGCCATCGGGATGCATTGCCACCCCGCTTACCGTATCTTCACCGGCAACGAGGGCGCGTGCCGCGCCCGGCCTGTCAACGGCGTAGAGGTGAGAGGACGGCGCGCCATCGCTTTCGCCGGTACGGATATCGCGCGGAACCGAGACCGTGAACACCACTGTGCCGCCTTCAGGCGCAATCATCACCTGGCCTGCCTGACGCAGCTGGAACAGATCATTGATCGAAACACTTCTGGCCTCGGCCTGCTCCTGCGCCAGAGCCGGTGCGGCTACGGCCGGCACAGCCATGGCAGCACCAGCCAGAACGGCGGCCATCAGGCGGTGTCTCATGCGAAATGTCATCGGGTTAGCCTCCCTGCAATCTTGTCATTGCATGGAAAGCTAAAGCGGCAGAGCCCTCACGTCGAGCTTCAGGCCGCACCAGGGCGCAAAATGCGTCAGGCGATAATGTCGGGATTGAGCTGGTCTTCGATGGCGAAGATCATGTCCTTGAGCATCAGCTTGCGCCGTTTCAGGCGCACCAGCTTGAGCTGGTCGACCACGCCGCATTCCTGCGCGGCGCGCACTTCCGCATCCAGCACACGGTGCTCGCGGCGCAGCTCTGCCAGCTTGGCCACCAGCGCATCATCATCCAGATCACCGAACATTCCCAGTCAATTCACCTGTTTGAAGTGCAACCTGCCCGCCCGGCCGGGCCGGCTCAGATTGCAAATGCGTGGACATGACCCGTGTTGCGTCCGCGATGGCCAGCAAGCCACGGGAAGCGCACATTACCCTTTTTCGAGCGCGGAGAAAACGGCTTCTTTGAAGCGCGTGACCGGCGCGCCGGGCGAACAGCGGGCGCGATACCCGTCCAGCGCGGCGGCCGCCGCATCCGGCCAGTGCGCAGCGCCGGGAAGGACGGGCGTATCGAGCGTCTGCAGCATGGTCTGGGCGATGTGTTCTGCAGCCAGCTCTGCGCCGAGGACCGATTGGCGCAAAGCGTGCGCAGCCTCCAGCGGGACCGGCGCAGGCGGGGCTTTCAGCCGCTCACGCACACCGCGCAAGGGGCCAACCGCCAATGCATGCCAGTCACCGGCGAGGCGTATTGCATCCTCAAGCGCGGGCAGCGGATCACGCCCCTGCCCGGTGCTCCAGACAATCCAGAAGGCGATATTCACGTCCAGCCCCGCATCCTGCAGCGCCAGTGCGGAGCGCTTCACCGGCTCATGGTCATAAAGCGCGACGGAAAAATCCCACAGGCTTTGCCCGTGCGCGGTTTGCATCACGCCTTGCCCTTGCGGGCTGCGCCGGGCCGTTTGCCTTCCCTGATGTCCTCGCCCCAGCGCCGGGTCGGCGTCCAGTCAAGACCGAACAGGTCCAGCGCCCGGCCCACGGACTGGTCCACCATGTCATCAAGGGTTTCAGGCTTTGCATAGAAGGCTGGCAGAGGCGGCATGATGACCGCGCCCATCTCGGTCAGCTGCGTCATGGTGCGCAGATGACCGAGATGAAAAGGCGTCTCGCGCACCATCAGCACGAGGCGGCGGCGCTCTTTCAGCACCACATCAGCGGCGCGCGTCAGCAGGCTGGAGGTCACGCCGGTTGCGATCTCGCTCATCGTCCTGACCGAGCAGGGCGCGATGAGCATGCCAAGCGTCTGGAAGGAGCCGGAGGCTATCGGCGCGCCGATATCGGGAAAGGCGTAGACATGATCGGCGCGCGCGTGGATGTCAGCGGCTTTCAGCCCCATCTCATAGCCCAGCGTCATCTCGGCAGCCTTGCTGGCCACGACATGGGATTCGATGCCCAGATCGCGCAGAGCCTGCAACGCCCGCATGCCGTAGACGACGCCGGACGCGCCTGACAGTCCGACAATCATGCGCGATGGCAAGGACTTGGCTTCAGACATGGGAAACCCTTCCGCGACACGGACAGTTTTCACCATTGATAGGAAGGGGTGTTTGATGTTTCACTTCCAGTCCTTGATCCAGCGAAGGAGGCTACACATGCCAGCTGAAGCGCGTATCCGTGAGCTTGACCAACGTCACACGCAACTGGAAAGCCGCATTGAGCGAGAACTCAAGCACCCTTCGGCAGATACGCTGCACCTAGCAGAGCTCAAACGACAGAAATTGCGCCTCAAGGAGGAAATTGAAACCCTCCGGCGCCGACATTGACGCTTTTTGCGGCAATTCACCACACATGATGAAGGGCGGGCTGATATCAGTCCGCCCTTTTGCATTTCCTGCCCGCCCGGATGGACCGGGCCGCGCTCGCGTGCCTATCATGCGCAGGTCATGCACCCGAACCTGCTGTAGAAGGCCATCCATGCTGACTCTTTCCCGTGCGCTCGTCCTGCTGGCGCTGAGCTGCCTGGCAGCTCCGGCCTTCGCGCAGCCTTCTGGCGGCAACCCGCAAAGTGCAGCAGCCTGCCCTGAAGCCAGCGAGGCCATGGCGGCCGGGAATGCCGAAGACGCCGTTGCCGCGCTTCGCGCCTGCCTGTCCGCGCGCCTGCACCCTTGGCAGACAGAGGCCGAACTACGCGTGCGCCTGGGTGCCAGCCAGCTGGCACTCGGCGAAAGCGAGGCCGCGCTTTTCACCTATAATCAGGTGATTGCTTTATTGCGCGATAATGGCGGCAATACCGATATCCCCATCGTGCGGCGCAACCGCGCGGTCGCGCTGTTCCAGCTTGATCGCACAGAGGAAGCGCTGGCCGACCTGCTGATCGCAGAGCGCGGCATGCCGCAGGATGATTTCGTCCATATCCTTCTGGGCGGGGTCTATATGGAGCTGGATCGCGGTACCGAAGCCATCGCCGCCTATGATAATGCGATCCGCCTGGCCCCCAACTCACCCGGCGGCTGGATTGGCCGTTCGGCCGCCTTTATAGAGCTTGATCTGATGGACCGCGCGGTCGAGGACGGGCGCGAAGCGGTGGCCATCGCGCCCGATGACGGATCTTCGCTGAACGCCTTGTGCTGGGCGCTGGTGAAGGCGGAGCGGGCCAGCGAAGGCATGGATATCTGCTACGCTGCGGTCGAAGCCGAACCCGATTCCGGTGCCATCATTCATTCCCTCGCCGCCGCGCTTGAACAGATCGGGGAGCATGAAGAAGCCTATCCGCTCTTCGCCCGCGCGTTCGAGCTGGAGCCGGACAATTCCACGATCGCTGATGATTATGCGCGCGTGAGCGGCGCGTCCGGCGACTAGGGCCTTTCCTTATCTGACACGGAGTTTGCCGCATGGCCGGTTCAGAACGCGTTGCCATCGTCACCGGGGGTGCCAACGGAATTGGCGCGGCATGCGCCCGGCGCCTGGCAGAGGAGGGCGTGCGCGTCGTCATCGCCGACATTGACAAGAAGGCGGGCGAGGCGCTGGCAAACGATCTGGGAGCGGCCAAGAACCGCGCGCTTTTCGTCAGCTGCGATGTCGCCGACAAGCTCTCGGTTGCCAATCTGATGGCCGAAACCCTGTCGGCCTTCGGCCAGCTCGACATCCTCATCAACAATGCCGCCATACTCGCCAAGGGCGACATACTCTCGCTGGAGCTTGCCGATTTCGACAAGGTCATTGGCGTCAATCTGCGCGGCGCCTTCCTGGTGGCCCGCGCCTGCGCACGCCAGATGACCCGCCAGATCGAGGAGGATGACACGCGCGGCGATGATGCGCGGCGCCGGTATGCCATCATCAATATGAGTTCGATCAATGCCGTGATGTCGATTGCCGACCAGCTGGCCTATTCCACCTCGAAGGGCGCGCTGAGCCAGATGACCAAGGCCATGGCCCTGTCACTGGCCCCCTATGGTATCCGGGTGAACGCCATCGGCCCCGGCTCGGTCAATACCGACATGCTAAAAGCCGTAAACGATGACAAGGCCGCCATGGACGCGGTGCTGTCGCGTACCCCGCTCGCCCGGATCGCCGACCCGGACGAGATCGCCTCTATCGCGTGGTTTCTGGCCTGCAAGGAATCCAGCTATATCACCGGCACCTGCATCTATGCCGATGGGGGCCGCCTCGCGCTCAACTATGTGATGAAGCGCGAGGATTACGAGGACTAGGGTGTACTCTTAAAAGGCCCCGGATATGCGCTTTGCGCATTCCGGGGTTTCAGCATCAATCCTCGTCTTCGTCCTTCGCAGGGGCCTTGCCGAACAGCTCGTCGAGCGTGGTCGGGCCGGTGGCCGCAGGCGCGGTTTCCTCGGCGGGTTTGAGCACGTCTTCCTCGATCTTCACCGTGCCGGCATCTTCCATTTCCTTGCGGCGCTTGGACGCCTTGCGCACCTGCTCATCGAGATCGATCTGGCTGCACAGCCCCAGCGATACCGGATCGGTCGGCTTGATATTGGCCGAGTTCCAGTGCGTGCGCTCGCGCACCGCCTCGATCGTGGTCTTGGTGGTGCCGACCAGCTTGGAAATCTGGCCGTCGGTAAGCTCCGGGTGATTGCGCACCAGCCAGGCAATGGCATCCGGGCGGTTCTGGCGGCGCGAGAGCGGCGTATAGCGCGGCCCCTTCTTGCGCGCGGTCTCCTGCAGATCAGCGTATTTCGGGCGCGTAGCCTGCATACGGTAGCTGGGGTCGGCTTCGGCCTTGGAAATCTCTTCAGAGGTCAGCTGCCCGCCCGCGATGGGATCAGCACCGCGCACGCCGGCCGCCACGTCCCCGTCAGCGATGCCCTTCACCTCAAGACGGTGCAGGCCACAGAAATCGGCGATCTGCTCAAAAGACAGGCTGGTATTGTCGACGAGCCAGACAGCTGTCGCCTTGGGCATGAGAATGTCGGACATGGCAATAGACTCCTTGGTCTAGGGGGAGCGCCGGAGACAATAGAAAACCCGGCGCGGTCCGCCGGGTTTCGGTCGATCCGACCCGCCAAGGCTGGTGTCCATGACACCTTTTATCAATGACGGGGTTTGGCGTGCTTATAGCGTGTGAGCGCGCGCCTTGAAAGGGGGTATTCCCGGCGCGCGCGCCATGCCTATGGCACCAGCAATATCTTGCCCGCATGGGCCATGGAATCCATGCGTTCATGGGCCTTTGCCACGTCGGCCAGCGCAAAGCGGGAATCGATCAGCGGGCGCACCCTGCCCGCCTCCACCCACGGCCAGACATGGGTGCGCACGGCAGCGGCAAGGGCCGCCTTTTCTTCGTTGGAGCGGGCACGCAAGGTCGATCCGGTAATGGTCTGGCGTTTCAGCATCAGCCCCATCAGGTCAATCTCCACCCGTGAACCTTTGAGGAAAGCGATCTGCACCAGGCGCCCGAACCGGTTCAGCACGGCGAGGTTCTTTGCCACATAATCCCCGCCCACCATGTCCAGGATCACGTCCGCGCCGCCAGCGGCCTTCACGCCCTCCGCCCAGTCGTCTTCGCGGTAATTGAAGACATGATCTGCGCCGAGCGAGCGGCAGGTTTCACACTTGTCCCGCGTTCCCGCCGTCGCCATGACAACAGCGCCGTGCGCCTTGGCCATCTGGATTGCCGTTGTGCCGATACCGCTGGAGCCGCCATGGACCAGAAAGCGCTCACCGCTTTTCAGGGCGCCCGCCTCGAACACATTGGTCCAGACGGTAAGCACGGTTTCGGGCAGGCCCGCAGCAGCAACCAGATCAACGCCCTCCGGCACAGGCAGGACGGAGCCGGCAGGCGCGCGCGCGATATCGGCATAACCGCCGCCCGCCACCAGCGCGCACACGCTCTGGCCAATATCAAACCCGCTCACCCCCTCGCCAATCGCCAGCACGGTGCCGGAAACCTCCAGCCCCAACCCTTTGGGTGCGCCGGGTGGTGGCGGGTAAAAACCCATGCGCTCGATCACGTCGGGCCGGTTCACCCCGGCCGCAGCCACCTGGATCAGGATTTCGCCGCGTCCGGGCGGGGCAAGCGTGGTCTCTTCCAGCCGCAGGGCGTCCGGACCACCGGGCTGCGGGGCGGTGACAATGCGGGTTGTATAGGGTGCGGTCATGGAAACTGATCCGTGTAATGGCGCAATTTGGGGGCGCATCGCGCGCCCGTTTACGCTATTGTGCAGCAAGACAGGCGCTCGCAAACCGTCGAGACGCAGCCGCCAGAACAGGGAGGTGATGCCCATGTTTGACGATGAACTGCCGGTCACCCGGCGAGCGGTCATCACACCGGGGGAGGATATTTCCGCCCTGTCCGTCGCCGATCTGCAAGAGCGTATCGAGACGCTGAATGGCGAGATTGCGCGCGCACAAGCGATGATCGACCACAAGCAGGACAAGCTGGGAGCGGCGGAAGCCTTTTTCAAAAAGGCCTGACTTTTTCGGTAACTGGCCCCGGCCTTGCTTGGAGACGGGTCTAACAGGCATGCTGCGTCCCGATATGGGTGCCGGGTGCTCAGGGGTATCAAGGCCAGCGCCTGTAACACGGTGCGGCAAATTGCGTGAGGGATGACGGCGTAATGGAAACGGAAACCGGCAAGTCCGGCAGGAACGACATGGTCAGCGAAGCGGCCGTCCGGGTGGCCGATTTTGCGGCCTCCGAGCATTTCCGCCGCCTGTTCCGCGAAGGCATGGACCTGGTCGAGGAAACCGCCAGCTATCTGGACGGGCCGGGCCGGGAAGACGCCAAGCGGCTTGGCCGCGCCGGTGCGCTCGCCTATGCGGCGGAATCCATGACGCTGACCACCCAGCTGATGCAGTCTGCCTCCTGGCTCCTGACCCAGCGTGCAGTGAATGAAGGCGAGATGACGCCCTTTGAAGCTGCCAGCGAGAAATACCGGCTGGGCGGCAAATCCCATCCGCGCGACGGCATGTGGCCCGCAGACGATGATCCCTGCCCGCCGCGCCTGTCCGACCTTGTCACCCGCTCGCAGAACCTGCACGAGCGTTTGAAGCGGCTGGATGACAATCTTTTCCGCGAAGGCCCCGGCGGCGCCGCGCCGGGCGAAAACCCGCTGGCGGGCCAATGGTCCGCGCTGGAAAGCGCGTTCGCCGGGCGGGGGTAGGCAGGGGCGGTCTTTTCTTATGCCTGAAGCGCCGGCGGCGGCATCCACCGCCTTGGCTATCCTCGCTTCGCTGCGGGCGCGCGGTCGCGCTTGCGGCGCTACGCGCCGGGGTGATCTTCGAACCCCAAGCCCCCCTTCGTCATTCCAGAAGCGGCGCAGCCGCTTGTCGGAACTCAGTCATTCATAAAAGCGCTGGGTTCCGGGTGTCGCTGCGGGCAAAAGTACCCGGCGCGCAGTCGCGCTTTTCACGCCGCTTTGTGCGGCCTGCAAGGCCGAACGGCCGCCCGCGACTTTTCGCGGAACACCGCAACGCGGATGCGTTGCGCAAACTAAAGACGAAAAAACGCCCGCAGCTGAGGGGAGCTACGGGCGTTCTTCTAAAGGCCCCGGCCGTGTCGAGGGGACACGCGCCCAGGTGAGGGGGGTGGGCGGTTAGACACCGAAGCCTTTGAACTTGTCTTTAAAGCGCGACACGCGGCCAGCGCGGTCAACGAGCGTCTGCGTGCCGCCGGTCCAGGCCGGGTGCGTGCGCGGATCGATATCCAGCGAGATCTGGTCGCCTTCCTTGCCGTAGGTCGACCGCGTCTTGAACTTGCTGCCGTCCGTCATCACCACTTCGATGAAGTGATAGTCGGGGTGGATATCCTGTTTCATCTGACGGCTCCCGCCTTCAACGTCCGCCACACCCAGACCGGCCTTGGCCTCAAGGTTTAGCGGAACAAGTCTGCTAGAAATGAGCCGCGGTGTATATACGTGCAACGCCTGCGGCGCAAGACCATCGGGGCCGCCAAGAGTCAGTGCGTTTTTCCACAAGGACTTAGAACGCGCCGCCCGAACCAGAATCCTGTGGATATCGTCATGGGAGTGTGACGAAACCTGCCGCACCCGCCTTCGTCCTTCGAGACGCTCACTTGCGTTCGCCCTCAGGATGAGGGCGATTGCACTTTTCCCTCATGCTGAGGAGCGCAAAGCGCGTCTCGAAGCATGCCTGCTACCGCGCTTCCAGCTTCAGCTCGATGCGCCGGTTGCGGGCATGGTCAGCCTCGGTGCGGCCCGTGGCGATGGGGTAGTGCTCGCCTAGCCCTGCCGCCATCAGCCGGTTGGCCGGCACGCCCTCGCCCACCAGCCAGTTGATGACCGAGAGCGAGCGCGCGGTGGAGAGCTCCCAGTTGGAAGAGAACTGCGCGGACGGGCCCAGCGGACGCACGTCCGTATGGCCGTCCACACGGATCACCCATTCGATATCGTCCGGAATTTCGCGGGTGAGCTGGATTATAGCGGCGGCTATCGGACGCAAACCCTCCTGGCCCTCAGGCGACAGCTCGGCCGAGGCGCTATCAAACAGCACATCGGTCTCGAACACGAAGCGGTCGCCCACCACGCGCACGCCTGAGCGATTGCCGAGTATTTCCACCAGCCGCCCGAAGAATTCAGAGCGGTATTGCGACAGCCGGGCCACCTCGCTGGCGAGCGCCGCATTGAGCCGCGTGCCAAGATTGATCACTTGCGTTTCCAGCTCGGCTTCGCGCGCTTCGGACGCTTCCAGCGCCGCGTTGAGGCGCGCCAGCTCCATGCGCAATATCTCCATCTGCTCTGACAGCATGGCGATGGTAAGCTGCGCCTCCTCGGAGAGCTCTTCGGCTTCATCCAGCTGCTCGCCCAGCGCGGAAATGCGCGCGGTGGTGCTGGCAAGCTGCTCGGTGAGGCTTTCATTTTCCGCCGTCAGCGTGCTGACCCGCAAGGTGAGCGCCGCGTTCTCGGCCTCGGCCATGTTCAGCTCATTGGCGATCTGGGCAAGGCGGGCATTGAGGTCAGCCAGCTGTTCGTCCCGGCCCGTCAGGGCGGTGGAGAGCGCGTACTGACCGGTTACGAAGACGGCGAGCAGGAAGACGATGACCAGCAGCAGGGTTGCCAGCGCATCGACAAAACCCGGCCAGTAATCGCCGTTATCGGTGTCACGCTGGAGGTGGCGCGCAATGGCCATGGCCTACCGCTCTCCATCCCGGCGGTTGAGCCGGGCCTGCGCTTCCAGCGCACGCACCAGCACCTTGATCTCGTCCCTGAGAAGCCGCGCGGCCTCCCGGTTGGCTTCTGCCGCATCGTCGGCAAAGCGGGTGAGCGTCACCTCGAGCTGACGCGAATGGCGCTCCATGGTGGAGGCAAGCCGGTCCACGGTGTCTGCGGTCTGTTCCAGCAATGCGCCGACATAGGCGCTGGAACTATCGCCCTCGCCCGCGCCCACCGGGCCGGCGGCAGACAGGCGCGAGATGGAGGACAGCCATTCCTCGATCTCGTTATAGAAGCGGTTCTGCGCCCGGCTCGCCTGCAATTCCAGAAAGCCGATGATGAGAGAACCTGCGAGGCCAAAGAGCGAGGAGGCAAAGGCCGTACCCATGCCCTGTATCGGGTCTTCAATCGCCGCCATCAGCCGCGCCGCTTCCACCTCGCCCGCGCCGGTGGAGGTGGCAGATACCGCCCGCACCGCCTCGCCCACATCGGAAACGACCAGAAGCAGGCCGTAAAACGTGCCAAGCAGGCCGAGGAAGATCAGAAGCCGGCCGAAATAGCGGGTAAAGGCACCGCTTTCGGCCATGCGCGCGGCGACAGAATCCAGCACCACGCGGGCCGAGGCTGCCGACAGGCGCGCGCGCCCGTCCGCCGCATCGGTGATGAGGGCGGCCATGGGCGCAATGAGCGCAGGCGGATTGCCCAGCTGGTCGGGATGGGCGCTGTCACGCAATTTCACCAGCCAGCGCGCACTGGGGCCAATCGCGAGCGCCTGCTGGAAGGTGTAGAGAATGCCGATCAGCAAGACGCCAAGGATCACGCCATTGATCGCGGCATTGGCCTGGAAGGCGGTAATCAGCGGCTCGTGCAGAAAGGCGGCAAGCGCAGCCACCACGGCGAGGAACACCATCATCCAGACGATATACTGGCCGGGGCCGGTAAAGCGCACCTTGCGCGGCTGCGGGGTTTCGGGCGGCAAAGGCAGGTCGCGTGAAGGCATAGGCGGGCTGTCCCTTCTGTTCCGGCACGGGGTCAAGGCATGACCCGTTTGACCATCAGAGACAAGCTTCTTGGCTGTTTTTGGGCGAAGAACGCCTACTTGCCGACTTGCGACAGACGCTTTTTCAGCTCGCCGAAGACGAACTCGTTACCGGCCACGATATGGCCGGTCTCCAGCACATCACCGGTACCGTCCAGCGAACCGGCATAGCCGCCCGCCTCGCGCACCAGCACGATGCCGGCAGCAATGTCCCAGGCTTTCAGGCCGCGCTCGAAGAAGCCGTCAAACCGGCCCGCCGCCACCCACGCCAGATCGAGCGAGGCCGCGCCATAGCGCCGGATTCCGGCCGTATGAGGCATGATGGCGTGCAGCTCGGTGAGGAATTTGGCATGGCCGGACTTGCCCGCGAACGGCATGCCGGTGGCGATCACGCATTCATCGAAATGCTCGCGGCCAGACACGCGCAGGCGGCGGTCATTCATATAGGCGCCGCGGCCCTTTTCTGCGTGGAAGAAATCGTCGGTCGCGGGGTTGTAGACAATGCCCGCAATCAGCTCGCCCTCGCGCTCCAGCGCCACCGAGACCGCAAAATGCGGCTGGCCGTGCAGGAAATTCGTGGTGCCGTCCAGCGGATCAACGATCCAGCGGTGGGACTTGTCTGTCCCTTCCACCAGCCCGCGCTCTTCCATCAGGAAGCTGTAGCCGGGCCGGGCTTTTGAGAGCTCCTCAAAGAGGATTTCCTCAGACTTCGCATCTGCTGTGGACACGAAATCGGCCGGGCCTTTTTTGGAGACCTGCAGATGCTCCACCTCGCCGAAATCGCGCGCGAGCTTGCGGCCCGCCTTGCGCACGGCGCCGGTCATCACCTGCATGAGGGCAGAAACTTGAGCCAAATCAGAAGCTTCCCATTTCGGCGCGGCGCACGTAAGAGCCGTCCTCGGTCGCCACCACCACACGCTCGCCCACGCCCACGAAGGGCGGCACGGCGGAGCGGATATTACCGGTCAGGATGGCAGGCTTGTAGGAGTTCGCCGCCGTCTGGCCCTTGACCACCGGCTCGGTGTCGATGACTTCCAACTCGACATGCTGGGGCAGCTCAACGCCGATCGGCTTGTCTTCATAGAGCTCGACCACCACCATCATGCCATCAGTCAGATAGGCCGCCCGCTCCTCGCCGACGAAATCGATGTGCAGCGAGATCTGCTCATAGGTTTCGGTGTTCATGAAGACCAGCATCTCGCCCTCGGCGTAGAGATACTGATAATCACGCTGATCGAGGCGCACACGCTCCACCTTGTCGGCAGAGCGGAAGCGCTCGTTGAGCTTGCGGCCATCAAGAATGTTCTTCAGCTCGACCTGCGCGAACGCACCGCCCTTGCCCGGCTTCACATGGTCGGCTTTCACAGCCGTCCACAGCGTGTCCTGGTGCTTGATCACCATGCCCGGCTTGATTTCGTTACCGTTGATCTTCATCGGAAAACTTCCCACTGACCCCTGCCTGCCAAGGCGGCGGGGATGCCACATCAAATCGGGCGCGGGTGTATCAGCGCGAGCGTCATGCGGCAAGGCTGGTGGGGAGTGCGCCGATAAGCGTCCCCATCAGGCGCCGTGACCAGCCAAGGCCGAATGTGCGGAAATGGGCAAGATTGCCGTAGAGCACCATGCGCCGGGCGGCGATCTCGGTGACAAGGGCTGCGGGCCGGGCTGACGCCACGGCGCCCAGCGTCACCGGGCCGATCCGTCCGTCCGCGATAACGCCAACCGCCTCCTGCAGGATACGTACGGCGCGCCCGGCCCCGTGATTGACCGCCGCATCGAAGACGATGAAGGCCACCGGCCCCGGCAGCTCATCGCACCGGCAGCTATCCCAGTAGCGCGCCTTGTAGATTTCGCCCGCCTCGCCCTTCGTCAGCGCGCGCACATCGGCCTTCGTCACGCTGCGCCCGCGCCAGCCTTGCAGGGTGGCCAGCGTAATGCCGAAATTGGTCGCGCCGCCGGGATCATCGGGATGGTCGACATAGCCGCCCTCATGGACCAGCACATGGGCAAGGGCTTGGGCGAAAGCGTCAGACATGGGGAGAGCTCCGGCGGGACTGGATCATCAGGCCCGCCAGTATGCGCCCCTTTAGTCCCCAGCCGGATTGAGCCGGTATCTGTCCGCCATTCCGGAGATCGCCTCAGCTTCCAGCCGGGTCAGCGTATCGTGAGTGAAAAGCCCCTCCAGCTGGGCTTCCAGCCGGTCGCGCTGGGGGTCGTCTTCCAGCGAGTTCTCCCGCGGATAGCCCGCCCGCCTGACCCACACATAAGCCTGTTCCATATTACGCAGCACGCCCCGGCCGGTGGCCAGCGCGCCCGCATAGAGGAACTGGGCCTGCGCATCGCCGGCTTCCGCGCCGCGCCGCGCCCATGCGGCAGCGCGCTCGAAATCTCCGCCCGTGCTTTCAGCGTCCTGCATCAAGAGCAGGGCATAATCACCCATCGCTGCGGGCAGTCCCATCTCGGCGGCATGGCGCAGCAGGGTACGGCCCGCTTCCTCGTCGGCTGGCCCGCCCTCGCCGGTAATCAGCATGACGCCTGCAATCGCGGCTGAGGGCGCATCGCCCGCCTCGCCCGCGCGGATATACCAGGGACGGGCAAGAGCAGGGTCGCCCGGCCCGTGTACCCAGTCATCCAGCGCGGCGGCATAGGCAGCCATGGCGCGCGGCATACCGGCCTCTGCCGCCAGCCGCAGCCAGTCCAGCGCCAGATGCGATACGCCCGGATCGCCTGTATCACGCAGGAAAGTGCCAAACTCATACGCGCCGCGCGCATCGCCGGTCTCGGCGGCCTGACTTAGAAACTCGCGTGCATGGAACGGCTCCAGCCCGCCCCGGCGCTCGGCTGCCAGCGACGCCAGGATCACCAGCGCGTCAATATCGTCGTGCTCGGCCGCCCGGCGCAGCCAGCGCACCGCGCCCACATCATCTGCCGTGCCAGACAGGCCGTGCAGAAGGATGTGGCCCGCAAACGTGGCACCGCGCGGATCCCCGGCAGCTGCGGCACGCTCGGCATGGACGCGCGCGCTCAGATAGTCGCCCCTCAGGTAAGCGGCCGATGCACGCGCCATCGCCTGATCAGACGGGCTGCGCTCTTCAATGGCTTCGCCAGACCGGTCGCGTTCGGCCTCTTCGGCAAGGCCCGGCGGCAAGGCCGGTTCCTGTGCAGCGGCGAAGGCGCTGGCCAGCGACAGCGCGCCTAGCGCGCCGAGAGCAGCGCCCCAAAGGCCCGCACGGCCTCCACCGGACCGGCGGGATGGTTCCACACCCCGCCCGATACCGCGATGAAATCCGCGCCCGCCTCTATCACCGGACCGGCATTGTCCGGCGTAATCCCGCCAATCGCTACGCATGGCACCTCAAAGACTTCGCTCCACCACTCGATAATATCCACAGAAGCCGACGCCTTGGGCGATTTCGTGGCAGTGGGAAACATTGCACCGAAGGCGACATAGTCTGCGCCTTTTTCCGCCGCTGTCATCGCCAGATGGCGGCTGTCATGGCAGGTGACGCCGACAATGCCGGTCTTGCCCACCGCCGCGCGCGCCTGCGCATAAGGCGCGTCCTCCTGACCGATATGGACCCCCTCCATGGCGTAATGGACGGCGAGGTCCGGCCGGTCATTCATCAGCACCGATACGCCATGACGCTTCGCGGTCTTCACCAGCGGGGGGATCAGGCCCGGCAGCTGGTTTTCGGGCTGATCCTTCAGGCGTATCTGCAGGACGCTTGCCACGCCCTCGGCCAGCACCGCGTCCAGCAGGTCTGCAAATCCGGCATCAATGCGCGGCGGGGTGATGAGATAAAGCTGGCAGTTCGACATGGGAGAACCGGATACACGCTTCGAGCCGCCAGCGAAAGCCGGGCCTGCCGAGGCCAAGGCGGCACGGGCCGCGGCATACTGCGCATGCGCAAAAATTTCGCTTAGTTCCCTTATAAAAGCCTGCTAGCCATCAAGATGTTAGCGGGGAATTTCCTGTCATCCGCTGGCATTGAGGGGGATGCTCCCCGTTCCTTATGGAGACTTTCATGATTGCCAGAAGTGTTGCCTGCGCTGCCTTTGCCGCGCTGGCCATGGGCGCTGCTGCGTCCGCCCAGAATTATTCCCTGAACCCGAATTTCGGCACGTTTTCGCTGAACGCCGGCTTCCTGCCTGATCCCTACGCCGTCAACGTCGTCGCCGGCGGCAATATCAATGCCAGCCGTCTGGGTTCTGGCTGTGTTGGCTCGATCTCCGACGCGCCGGATGTGCGCCTGAATTTCAATGGCGGCCGCATCTCCATCGGGGCTGAATCGAACGCCGACACCACCATCGTGGTCAACGGCCCGGATGGCCGCTGGTACTGCAATGACGATTTCGACGGTCTGAACCCGCGCGTCACCATCTCCGGCTCCGGCCAGTATGACATCTGGGTCGGCACCTATTCGGGCGGCACGGCCAACGCGGTGGTCTACTTCACCGAGTTCTAGGTTCGGGTTTTCCCGGTACCGATACGAGAAAGGCCCGGCAATGCCGGGCCTTTTTTGCTATGGCGGGAATAGACGGAGCCTACCCCTCAAGCCCCTCATCCCATTCGCCGAGCGCGGCAAGGCCATTCATCTTCGCGCGGTGATTGAAGGCTTTCTGGCCAGCCACTTCATCCTTGCCGCCCCAGGCGGCCAGCGGCGCGGCCTGCAGCGCGCGGCCATAGGAGAAGGTCAGCGGCCAGGGCAGGTCAAAGCCCGCATTCATGATGTTGAGGTGCGCAGTCGCATCCACATCCGACTGCCCGCCCGACAGGAAGGCGATGCCCGGCACGGAGGCCGGCACGCAATTGGTCAGGCACTGCACCGTCATCTCGGCGACCTCCTCGCGGCCCGCCTGCGTGGCGCAATTCGTGCCGGAGATCACCATGTTGGGTTTCAGGATAGTGCCTTCCAGCACCACGCCCTGCTCGAACAGCTCGGCATAGAGGCGCTTTAAGCCAAACTCGGTCACCTCGTAGCAGCGGTCGATATCGTGGTCGCCATCCATGATGACTTCGGGCTCGACGATCGGCACGATACCCGCTTCCTGGCACAGCATCGCATAGCGCGCGAGCGCGTGCATATTCGTGTTGATGCAGTACTGGGACGGTACGCTCTCATCGCCGCCAGCGCCGATATTGATGACGGCGCGCCATTTGGCAAAGCGCGCGCCAAGCGCGTGATACTCGGCCAGGCGCTCGCGCAGGCCATCAAGCCCCTCGGTAATCATCTCGCCCGGCGCACCGGCCAGCGGTTTGGCGCCGGTATCCACCTTGATGCCCGGCACCGCGCCCGTCTTGGCGATCAGCTCGGCCAGCGGCGTGCCGTCCTTGGCTTTCTGGCGCAAGGTCTCGTCATAGAGGATGACACCGGAGATATGCTCGCTCATCGCCGGTTCGGTGCGGAACAGCATTTCGCGCCAGTCCCGGCGGCTGTCCGCGGTCGATTCCAGCTTGATCGTGTCAAAGCGCTTTTTGATCGTCCCGGTGGATTCGTCCGCCGCCAGAATGCCCTTGCCCGGCGCGACCATGCGCATCGCGGTTTCGTAGAGCGCATCAATATCCATGTTTCAAACTCCCCCGTATTGCCTGCTGATCGCGTGCGTGTGCGGCACTATTGCTAGGACGCAGTGTCCATATCCGTTTGTGCGGTTTGCCGCAAAACCTCGATGCCGGGAAGGGATTTGCCTTCCAGCCATTCCAGAAATGCCCCGCCGGCCGTCGAGATGAAGGTGAAATCACCGGCAATGCGCGCATGATTGAGCGCGGCCACCGTATCACCGCCGCCTGCGACCGCCACCAGCTCGCCCTCGCGCACGCGCTGGGCGGCAAAGCGGGCCGCCTCCACCGTGCCGGTATCAAACGGCGTCATCTCGAACGCACCCAGAGGCCCGTTCCAGACCAGCGTCTTTGCGCTCTCGATGGAATCGGCCAGCGCATCAATCGTCGCCGGGCCGCAATCGAGAATCATCTCGTCGCGGGCAATTTCATCGAGCCCCGCCACGCGCCGGGCGGCTTTCGCTTTCAGTTCGCGCGCCACCACCACGTCTTCGGGCAGCAGGAGCTGGCAGCCGGACTTTTGCGCTGCCGCGATGATTTCGCGCGCGGTGGAGAGCAGGTCCGGCTCATAAAGGCTTTTGCCGACATCGGTGCCCTTGGCGGCGAGGAAGGTGTTGGCCATCGCGCCGCCGACAAAGAGCCGGTTCACCTTGGTGACCAGATTCATCAGAAGATCGATCTTGGTCGACACTTTCGCCCCGCCGACAATCGCCAGCAGCGGGCGCTCAGGATTGTCCAGCGCCGCCGCCACATGGTCGGTCTCCCGCTGCAGGGCGAGGCCGGCATAGGCGGGCAGCAGGCGCGCCACGCCTTCGGTAGAGGCATGGGCGCGGTGCGCCGCCGAGAAGGCATCGTTTACATAGACATCGCCAAGCGCGGCCAGCTGCGCAGCGAAGTCAGGATCGTTGGCCTCTTCGCCCGCGTGAAAGCGCGTGTTCTCCAGCAGCAGAACCTCGCCATCCTTCAGCTCGGACACCGCCTTTTCGGCCAGCTTGTCTACACAGTCACCGGCAAAGCGCACCGGCGCGCCGAGCAGTTCGGACAAGGGTGCGACGACAGGTTTCAGGCTCTGGCCAAGTTCGGGCTTGCCCTTCGGGCGGCCGAAATGGGCCAGCAGGATCACCTTTGCACCTTTTTCGGTCAGATGCTGGATGGTCGGCAGGGCTGACTTCAGGCGCGTATCATCGCTGACCTTGCCATCGGCCATCGGCACGTTGAAATCCACACGCACCAGTACGCGCTTGCCGGAAACCTGCGCGTCTTCCAGACGGGCAATCTTGCCTTCGCTCATGGGTCTGTTCAGTTCCTAGATCAGCCGGCCCATCGCCACCGCCGTATCGATCATACGGCAGGCAAAGCCCCATTCATTATCATACCAGGTCATCACGCGCGCCAGTTTGCCGCCGATCACATTGGTCTTGTCGATGGCCACGATGGATGAGCGCGGATCGTGATTATAGTCGATGGAGACGAGCGGCAGGGTGTCATAGCCGAGCACGCCCTTCATCGGGCCGTCAGCCGCCTCGCGGATCGCGGCGTTGATTTCCTCGATGCTGGTCTCGCGCCCCGGCGTGAACACCAGATCGATGACCGAGACATTCGGGGTCGGCACGCGGATGGCCGAACCATCAAGACGGCCCTTCAGCTCCGGCAGCACCTCGCCTACAGCTTTCGCTGCGCCGGTCGTCGTCGGGATCATCGACATGGCGGCAGCGCGCGCGCGGTGCAGATCCTTGTGATTGCGGTCCAGCGTCGGCTGGTCTCCCGTATAGGCGTGGATGGTCGTCATATGACCGTGCTCGATGCCGATGGCGTCATTGAGCACCTTGGCGACGGGCGCGAGGCCGTTGGTCGTGCACGACGCGTTGGAGACGATCACATCGTCTGCGGTGAGGCTGGTATGATTGACGCCATAGACGATGGTCTTGTCGGCATTCTTGGCAGGGGCCGAGCAGAGCACGCGCTTGGCACCGGAGGAGAGGTGCGCGGAGGCCGTCGCCTTGTCGTTGAACTTGCCGGTGCATTCCAGCACCAGATCAATGCCCAGATCCTTCCAGGGCAGCTGGGACGGATCGCGGTTGGAGACCTTGGTGATCTTGCCAAAGCCGGCATCGAACCCGTCTTCAAACAGCTTGATCTCGCGCGGATAGCGGCCGTGCACGCTGTCATAGGTCAGCAGGTGCGCATTCACCTCCGGCGTGGCGCTGTCATTGATCGCAACGACCTCCACCTCATGCCAGCGCTGATGCTCCAGCACCGCCCGCAGGGCCAGACGCCCGATACGGCCAAACCCGTTAATCGCCACCCGAAGAGCCATGACGCGCTCCTTCAAAAATCCGCTAGAAACTTTGGGAACCCTGCAGCGGCAGCTCCGCGCCGGGCAATTGCGCACGGGGTTTAGACGCTTCCCCACGCCACGTCCATACACGAGCGGCGATGCTTTGCGGCTGGGGCGGCCGGAATAAGCAGGAACGCCGAAACACCGGGGTCCCCGCCCCCGAGCGGGGACCCAGACAATCTTGCCGGCACCCCGCCTTCCCGGCATTTCACACACATGAGCCGACGCGGAGGGAAGTGTTACAACTGGATCCCGGCTTCCGCCGGGAAAACGCGGACGATGGAGAGGTCCGGTGGCGTTCTGAAAACTGGGTCCCCCGTCGGGGCGGGGGACCCCGGTGGAAAGCCCCCACGCAGCCAGACACCTTCCCCGTAAACGGGGGAGGACAACTTTGAAGCAGCTGCTTTAGGCGCTCAGGCGCTGTTCCAGCTTTTTCAGGAAGACCATGCAAGCTTCGAGCTGGCTTATTTCAACAAACTCGTCCGGCTGGTGGGCCTGATCGATATGGCCGGGTCCGCAGATCACCGCTGACATGCCGCCATCCTGAAACTGCCCGCCTTCCGTGCCGTAGGAGACGACGCGCGGCGCATTATCGCCGGTCAGGGCGCGGGCAATGCCTTCGGCCTCGCCGTTCGTTTCAGGCCGCAAGGGCGGCACGTTGGACACTTCAGTGATGCGGATGGAGGCGTCCGGCGCGGTGCGGCGCATATCGGCTTCCACCTCAGCGGCCAGTTCGCGCAGGCGCCGGCCCACGCCGGGGCCGTCATCCCAGGGCGCCGGGCGCATCAGGGCTTCAAACCAGGCGTCCTTGGCGAGGATATTCATCGCCGATCCGCCACCCATCCGGCCAATGGTCAGCGTGCCAAAAGGCGGGTCGAACGGGCTGTCTTCAGGAGCAGCCGCGCGCAGCGCCTCGCCTTCGCGGCGCAGGAAATCCATCAGGATCACGGCGTTGGTCACCGCGCACGCACCGGCATTGATCAGGCTGGAATGGGCTTCGCGGCCGGTGATCTCCACACGCACCGAATAGAGCCCCTTATGGCCCGTCACCACCTTCATGCCTGTGGGCTCGCCCACCAGCACGGCAGAGGGTTTGGGACGCCCGGCGGCAATCGCTTCGATCATGGAGGGTGCGCCCTGACAGCCCACCTCCTCATCATAGGAGAGCGCGAAATGGACCGGGCGTTTGAGGGGTGCAGCCGCCAGATCGGGCGCGGCAGCCAGCGCGCAGGCGACAAAGCCCTTCATGTCGCACGTGCCGCGCCCGTAGAGCTTGCCTTCTTTCTCGGTGAGCACGAACGGATCGGTCGACCAGTTCTGGCCATCCACGGGGACCACATCGGTATGGCCGGAGAGCACGACCCCGCCATCGGTTTCCGGTCCGATAAAGGCATGCAGATTGGATTTCTGCCCGTCCGCGCTCGGCACGCGCTCGCAGCGCGCGCCCAGCCCGGTCAGATAGTCTTCCACCCAGTCAATGAGGGCGAGATTGGAATTGCGCGAAGTGGTGTCGAACGCGATCAGGCGTTCAAGCAGCGCAATGGCTTGCGGGCTCCGGCTCATTCGCGATCCGGCAGGCCAAGCAGTTCGAGCTGGAAGACCAGCGCTGCGTTGGGCGGGATCGGCCCGCCCGGCGTGCCGCGCGCGTCATAGCCAAGCTCAGGCGCAATATAGAGCGTCCACTTCTCGCCGACGCGCATCAGCGGCAGGGCCTCGACCCAGCCTGCGATCAGGCGGTCGGACGGAAATTCTGCCGGTTCACCGCGCGCATAGGAGCTGTCGAACTCGCTGCCATCCAGCAGCTGGCCTGCGTAGTGGACGCGCACATACTCGCCGCGCACCGGAGAAGGATTATCCGGGCCGGCCGCCCGCTCGATCCGGAATTGCAGACCCGAGGGCGTGTTGTAGACGCAAGGCTGCTCGGCATTGCGGTGAAGGAATTCTTCGGCCATCGCGCCATTGTAATCGGCGCTGGACTCGTCCTCGCCGCGCTCGCGCGCAGCAAAGCTGTGCAGCGGCAGGTCGCCATGCTCACACCCGCGCGCCATGCGCAGCTCGCGCTGGAATATCGCAGCCGCCCGATCCTCTTCGCTCATCCCTTCCACGCGGGTACGGAAGGCTTCAGCGCTTTCTTCCGGCTCCAGAGGGGAGAGCGTGATCGTCTCCTCACCGGTATCCACGGCGGGCGGCACGGTGGTTTCTTCCACCGGCGCGGGCGCGTCACGCTCCCCGCAGGCGGCGAGCACAAGAGCGGCGATCGAGGCGGTTATCGCAAGGCGAGTCAGCATGAAATATCTCCTGGGCTGGCCGGGGTCATAGCGGGCCAGAGTGCTGGATTCATAGCAGATGAAGCCGTTCAGTCACCCGCCGCATCAGTCATTGCCGACGGCATGGAGGTGAGAACATGCGGCCAGACGCGCTCGAAATAGGCGAAAGCCGTATCCCATGCCTCGCCCTCACCCCAGCCTGAATGGGTCAGGCTGACGCGGGTCAACGCCCCGTCCAACGGTTCAAAGCGGATAAGGAGATGCGTGTGGTGAGGCCGCACTTCGGTCATGTAGGGCGGCAGGGCCCAGCTGACCGAGAGCATGCGGTTTTCCTGATATCCCAGAATGATCGTCTCTTCTGATCCGCGCTGGCCGGGCTCGGCATCGGGTGCGAAGAAAAGCTCGAACGGGCCTTGCGGGCGCAGCTCGATGTTCGATGCAGGCGCGAAGAAGCTGGCAATGCCCTCCTGCGTGGTCCAGAGCTGCCAGGCTTCGTCGACGGGCAGTTCCACCACCACGCTGGCGGTTACGGCCCGCTCCGGCATGGGCGCAGGCCGTTGCTCTGCCCATGCCGGAGCGGCCAAGAAAACCAGCAGTGCGGCAGCAGCAGCAACTCGCATCAGTCCAGCCCCAGAACATCCCTCAGGAAGAGTGTCTCGGCCTCGCGCTGGAAGTCGCGGTTGGACTGCCGGGCAAAGCCATGGCCCTCATCAAGTGCAACAAGATACCACGGATCACCGCCCGCCTCACGCACGGCGGCGAGAATCTGCTCGGCCTCCGAGAGCGGCACGCGCGGATCATTGGCACCCTGAATGATGAAAAGCGGCGCCGTGATGCGGTGGGCGTGATTGGCAGGCGAAATGCTCTCCAGGAACTCGCGCACTTCCGGGTCACGCTCATCGCCATATTCGGCGCGGCGCAGATCCTGCCGGTAGCCGGCCGTGTTCTCCAGGAAGGTCACGAAATTGGAGATGCCGACAATATTGATGCCGCCCGCCAGCCGGTCCGAGTAATGCATCAGCGAGGCCAGCACCATATAGCCGCCATAAGACCCGCCATAGACGACCACGCGGTTCTCATCGAGATCGGGCTGGGTGGCGATCCAGTCGAGCAGCGCGCCGATATCGCGCACCGAGTCCTCGCGCAGGAACACATTGTCCAGATTGACATATTCGTTCCCGTACCCGGCCGAGCCGCGCACATTGGGCACGACAACCGCCGCGCCCAGCTCGTGCTGCCAATACTGGAAGGCAGCATTGAAGCCGGGGCGGGCCTGCGCTTCGGGGCCGCCATGGATGGAGACAATCACCGGATAGGGACCGTCGCCGGGCGGACGATGCACAAAGGCGGGAACTTCCAGCCCGTCAAAGCTCTCATAACTGATAAGTTCAGGGGTCTGGAAGCGGCTGGTGTCGAGCCCGCCCACTTCAGACTGGGTCCAGCGGACCAGCTCCTGCCAGGACAGATCATAGGTCCAGGCGTCACCGGGCGAGGCAGCCGAGCTGTGGGTGAAGCCGATAAGCGAGCCATCGGCGCTGAAACTGATGGCACCGATCAGACCAACCGGCAGGTCCGGGGCGGGCAGACGCTCACCACTGGCCGCATTGATGATGTAGATTTCCGAGATGCCGCCTTCATTGGTCGTGTAGGCGATGGTCGAGCCATCAGGCGACAGGGCCATGACCTGCACGTCCCAGTCATGCTCGGCAACGACGCGCTTTTCACCGCCATCCAGCGGGATTTCCATGATCCGGCGGAACTCAGACCCCTCGTCGGTCACCACGAAGATGGAATTGCCGTCGGCCGCAAAGCGTGCCGCGCCATAGGCATTGGTCTCATCGGGATTGATCTGGGTGAGCGTGCCATCCTGGATGTCCAGCACGTAGAGCCGGGACTCGTTGATCGAGAAATAGCGCCCGATCAGCAATTTCGACCCGTCCGGCGACCAGTCCACCGGGCTCATCGCGCCTTCGCCCTGCAGGATTTCCTGCGCGGTCGTGGGGTCGGCCGGATCAGCCATGTAGACCGTGTAATCGGCATCGCCCCAGCCGGCAGCCGCCCAGGCAATCATCCGCCCGTCACGTGACCAGGAGAAACCCTGATTGCGGATCTGGTCGGTGGTGAACTGGATGGAGCGTGATTGTTCGGGATCGAACAGGAAGCCCTGAAAGAACTCGTCCCCGCCGACATCGCGGCTGAAAAGAAACTGGCCGGAGCCATCAGGGCGGACGGTCGCGCCACTGGTGCGCTGGTCATAGAAGGTGATCTGGCGGCGCGCGCCCATGGGCTGGGCGACGTGGTGGATCTGGTCGGTCTCGCCAAAACGCGTGGTGATGTAGATGCCGCCATCGGGGGCAAAATCGGAGAACATCGCTCCGCGCACATTCTGATACTGGCGCAAACGCTCGCGCACCTCGCCGGGAATCTCCGGGATGTTTTCCATCACCAGATTGCCGCGTGTCACCCGTTCCGGGGCACTCTGCGCCAGAGCAGGCGCGGCCAGTATCGCGGCCACACACACCGCGGCGGGCAGGATCATTCTCATCAACACATACTCCCTTTGTCTGTCCGGCAGGCGGGCACCAGGCCCGTCATAAGGCTGGATGCGCGGGGAGCCTATTCGCCCCCACCTGCACTCCGGGGCAGGATCGAAACCCGGTATGCACGCTCAGACGAAAGATACTCTGACGCCAGCGCCGCGATCTCCTCGACCGTCACCGCGTTATAATCCTCTACAGCCGTGCGCAGCCGGTCCAGACGTTCAGGATAGGTCTGCGAGCGGCTGATCTGGCCCAGCCACATCCTGTTGCTTTCCATGCTCTGGTTCAACCGCTCCAGCACCGGCTGGCGCGCGCGCTGCAGCTCGTCCTCGCTGATATCGCCTGCCGCCATCGCGGCAGCCAGCTCATCAGCAATCGCGTACATGCGCCCGACATCCTCGCGCTCGACATCCAGTCCCACCCACAAGAAGCCATAGCCCGGGAAGATGATGGAGGTCTGGCTGGACACGATGGGCGAGTAGGTTGCGCCCTCACGCTCGCGGAAGCGCTCGGTGGCCTTGAGATTGTAGACTTCAGCCATGAGATCGAGTGCGCGGGCGCGCCGGGCGTCGAACGCATCACCGACAGGCCAGTATATATTCGCCATACCGCTATCGGCCTGACCGTTGAACTCCACGATGGCCGGTTCGGCACGCGGGTCCGGGAAACCGAGCTGGCGGGCCTCGTCATAATCCGGCCAGCTGTCTGCGCGTTGCGGCAGGGCGCCGAACGTGCGCGCCGTCATGGCAATGGCATCATCGAGCGCAATATCGCCGACAATGGTGATTTCCAGCGGCGCCGTGCTGAGCGCTTCGGCCACCAGCAAGCGGGCATGATCCATGGTGAATGCGGCAATCTCCCCGGCTTCGGGGAAACCCCAGCGCGGATCGCCATTGCGCAGCATCCGGCTGACCCGGTTCACGGCCACCTGAACGGCCTGTGCATTCTGCCCCCGGCGCACTTCCTCGGCGATGGAACGGAACTGGCTCAAGCCGTCATCACGCCAGCCCGGCGCTACCATGAAGGCGGTCAGCACCTGCATCTGCAGCTCGAAATCGTCCGGCGTTGTGGCGGAGGTGAAGGAAAAACTGTCTGCGCCCACGCCGAGGCCATAGCCGACCGAACGGCCCGCCAGCAGGCGTTGCAGCTCGTCGCGGTCATGGGCTTCCAGCCCGCCACCGCCAAACACAGCGCCCAGAATGGTGCCAGCGGCGGGTGTGGGCTGGGGCGTGAGGTCGCCCGCGCCGAACTCGGCGCGGATGCGGATGATATTGTCCTCAAAATCAGTCTGTTTGACGTTCAGCCGCACGCCATTGGCAAACTCGATCTGGTGAAAGTCGAGATCCTCGACATAAGAGGTCGCGACCACCTCTCCGGCAGGTCCAAAATCGGTATAGGCAAACTCGTTCGCGTCCACCTCGTCCATCGGATCAACGGGGGTGGACTTCGATTCGCTCCACGCCTCGCGTACGGCCGCCTCCCCGTCTTCAACCGGCTCATTGACGGCTACATAGATTTGCGCCGGTGCCGCCGCCCAGATGGCGCGGAACGCGGCCTCGACATTTTCGAGCGTCAGCTGGTCCTCGCTGGCGGCCAGCCACTCGGCCTTCCAGGAGGGATGGTTGAGTGTTGATCCGCCCAGCCAGCCCTGCCAGATACCGTCGGCCAGTTCCGGCGTGCGGCGCGTGCGGGCAGCATTGACCGAGTTACGCACGCTGGTGCGCAGATTGGACATCTGCTCATCAAGCTCGGCCTGGCTGAACCCGTGCTCCAGCGCCCGGCGCACCTCCTGCTCGACAACGGCCAGCCCTTCGCGCCAGCGCTCCAGCGACGACACCGCGAACACGCCCGCGCGATGGGCAAGGTCAAAATCGTTCGTATAGGAGAAGTTCGCCTGTACCAGCGGCGACAGGCCCGAATTGATCTGCGACTGCAGACGGCGCTGCACGATGGCATTGCCCAGCTGACGCAAGGTGGACTCCACCCGCGCCTGCGCACTGTCGGGGCGGGGGCCACCGGGGACAATCACATCATAGGTGATCAGCGTGAAGACTTCCGGATCGTGGAAATAGCCGAAACGCGGCGCGTCCGCCGCGCTGACAGTCCCGATATCGGGATGGGCAGGTGCATCAGCGGGCGCCTGCCAGGTCGAGAAGCCCTCAACCACGCTGACATCAAGGCCGGGAAGCTCGATATCGAACCCGTCGCGGATCATCGCCTCGATGGCATCAGCGTCGATATCGCCTGTTACCACCAGAAGCGCGCGCTGGGGCACGTAGAAGTCCTGATAGTACTCCATGAAGGCATCGCGCTGCGCGTTATTGATGACATCCAGCGTGCCGATAGGGCTGCGCTCGGCAACCAGCGTATCGGGGTAGAGAAAGCCGTAATAGCTCATCAGGAAGCGCTGGATGGGCGTATCACGGTAGCG
The DNA here is from genome assembly GCF_050485565.1 of Glycocaulis sp. Lineage (GTDB taxonomy): Bacteria > Pseudomonadota > Alphaproteobacteria > Caulobacterales > Maricaulaceae > Glycocaulis. The sequence goes on from NZ_JBJHBQ010000001.1 coordinate 320,559, forward strand.
CATCTCGCTCCTTATCACGCCGCGCTCTGAGTCTATCGCGTCCTGATCCATCACCATTTCGGTGGCGGTTTCGCGCATCAGGAACAGGCCGGTTTTGACAATCTGCTCCTCCACCGAGGGCAGATCCAGCTGATAGCCGACCACCTGCTGGCCGGTGAAGGCGTTGGTGTCAGGGCCGAACGCCAGACCGTAGCGCTCCAGAAGCGGGATCATCTCGCCTTCTGGCACGTTGGTGGTGCCGTTAAAGGCCATGTGCTCGATGAAATGGGCCAGCCCGCGCTGATGTTCAGCCTCGGCCAGCGAGCCCACATTGAAGACCAGACGCAAGGCAGCGGTGCCGCTGGGCGTCGAATTGGGCATGATGGCGTAGCGCATGCCGTTATCGAGCTGGCCAAAGCGTATGCCCGGATCAGCCGGAATGCCGCTGGTGAGATGGGCGAACTCCGTTTCGATACCCCCAGCCGCCGCATCACCGGCTGGCACGTCACCGGTATGGGCCGGGTCATCGGCGCACGCCGCGAGGGCGAGTAGCAGAATACCGGCGAACAGACCCTTGGCAGCGTTGACGGTTTTCATGGTTGTTTCCCGGATTGCTGGCGCGCTCATCATGCACGCGAAACTAAGGCACACTGACCGGGCTTCAAATGAAAAAGGCGTCACAACCGGCTTTGTCAGATATCAGACCGGATCATGTTCGGCGACCCAGTGGCCAGGCGTGACTTCCAGCAATTGCGGGCGGTACTGCTCGGTATTTTCACCATCGGTGAGGCGTGATTTCAGGAAACGCAGCTGCGCACGGCTGTCCAGCGGGCTGGGAAGGTCACCGGAAAGCTTGATGCGCTCGCGCTTGCGTTCGATCTGCGGGTCGGGGATCGGCACCGCAGAGATCAGCGCGCGGGTATAGGGGTGGCGGGCATCATCATAGATGGCATCGCGCGTGGCAAACTCCACGATCCGGCCCAGATACAGCACCATCACGCGGTGAGAGACCTCGCGCACGACAGACAGGTCGTGCGAGATGAACAGCATGGACAGGCCCAGATCGCGCTGCAGGTCTGCCAGAAGGTCAATGATCTGAGCCTGGATGGACACATCCAGCGCCGATACCGCCTCATCACAGATGACCAGTTTGGGGTTGAGGATCATCGCGCGGGCAATGCCGACGCGCTGGTTCTGGCCACCGGACAGCTCGTGCGGGTAGCGGTTGATCATGTCAGGGTCCAGCCCGACCCGCTTCATCATCGCGCGCACGGCGTCATCACGCTCTTTTGCCCTTAAGCCGGGCCGGAAGGTCAGCAGAGGCTCGGCGATCGACGCGCCAATGGTCATGCGCGGATTGAGTGAGGCGAGCGGATCCTGGAAGACAATCTGCATGTCCTTGCGCGCCTGGCGCATGTCTCGCGCATTCTTCTCCAGCAGGTTGGTGCCGATCCAGCTGACGGCACCGTCAGTGGATTCCACCAGCCGCAACACCGCCCGGGCAAGCGTGGACTTGCCACACCCGGACTCTCCCACAATGCCGATTGTCTCACCGGGCAGGAGATCAAAACTGACACCGTCAACGGCTTTCAGCGGGGTCATTTTCGGAAACAGGCCCGTTCCGTCAGGCACCGGGAACCAGACCTTGAGGTCCTTTACCTCCAGAACGGGCTTTTCGCCTTCAACCGCCTTGCGGGTCTGGGTGATCGGGCCGGTAATCCGGTCCGGCCGGTCCAGACGCGGCATCGCATCGAGCAACATGCGCGTATAGGCATGGGCCGGCTCGGCAAACACCTGATCGACCGTGCCCGTTTCCACATAGGCACCGTTCTGCATCACCTGCACCCGGTCGGCCATGCGCGCCACCACGCCCATATCATGGGTAATCAGGGCAATGGCTGCGCCGGTTTCGGCTTTCAGCTCATCCATGATGTCGAGCACCTGGGCCTGAACCGTCACGTCGAGCGCGGTCGTCGGCTCGTCGGCGATGAGCAGGTCGGGTTCGCACAGCATCGACATGGCAATCATCACGCGCTGGCGCATCCCGCCCGACAATTCGTGCGGGTACTGGCGCAGCCGGCGTGCGGCCTCGGGTATGCGCACCCGGTCCAGCCACTCCATGCAGCGTTTTTCGGCCGCCTCGCCCTTCAGCGAGAGATGGGCCGCCAGAACTTCCTTCATCTGGTCGCCGACGCGCATATGCGGCGTCAGCGAGGTCAGCGGGTCCTGGAAAATCATCGTCATGGACTTGCCGCGCACCCGATTGAGCTGTCTGGGCGGCAATCCGAGAATTTCCTGTCCGCGATAGCGGATGGAGCCTTGCGCCTTGCCGTTCGATGCCAGAAGGCCCATCGCGGCCAGAAAGGTCTGGCTTTTGCCCGACCCGGACTCGCCCACCACCGCCAGGCATTCGCCGGCACGGATTTCAAGGTCGATGCCGCGTACCGCATGAACTTCGCCGTCGGGCGTATCAAAGCGCACGTTCAGGCCACGAACTTCAAGGATCGGCGCAGATGCGTCGGTCAATCCGTCCTCACTTCAAATATCTGCCGGGCAAACTGCCCAAATTGCTGGATCAGCCAGGACGATAGCCCCTGCTTAATATTCCTTCCATTACTATGCACACAAAGGGCTGATTCGCATCGGCCCGGCCGTAGCGGAACAAGGCAGACAATGGCCAGCGCGCATATGTTTGAACACGCGTTCAACGCGCTGCCAGGCGCATGCCTTCTGCTTGATGATGATGGCCGGATTGTCGCCGTCAATGCACGTTTCAGGGCCGAGTTCACCGCTCAGGTCACGCCCGGAACCGGGCTTGCCCAGCTCTATTGCGACCCGCTTGACGGGCTGACGGCGCGATGGAAGCAGTCGCGGACGGCCCATGCCGACGAACTGGTGGATAGCGCCCTGCTGCGCGGCGTTGATGATGAACCGCGCGCGGTACGCCTGCATGTGCGCCGGACCCAGCCAGGCATGCGCCTCGTCACGCTGGAACCGGCTGTCGACATGTCACGCCGCGAGGAGCAGCTGCGTGCGGCGCGCCAGCGCGTCGCCATGGCGTTCGAGGAGCATAGTGCGGGTGCCTACAGCGTCGATTTCCGGTCTCGCGAAGTCGTGGTGTCAGGCTTGCTCGAACGTTTTGTCGGGCCGGGCGGCGCAGACCAGCCTGTCCGGCTGGCGCGATGGCTTTCCCTTCTGCACCCGGACGATCTGGCGCGCGTGCGCGCTGTTCTGAGAGGTAACCCGTCCAGTGCGGATACGGTGATAAGCTTCCATTGCCGCATGCGCACGCGCGATGGCGGCTGGGTGCCGATGCGCCATGATGTGCGTGTCGTGGAGCGCGATGGAGACGGCAATCCGGTACGCATTACCGGACTTGTTCACGATGTGACGGCCGATGAACGCGCCGAGGCACGCGCCGGCATAGAAAGCCGCAAGATCACGCTTTTGACCGGCGGGCTGGGCCTGAGCAGCTGGACGTTCGACTTCGAGACGCTCAAGGGAATGATGGAAGGGCCGGTAACCCTCACGCTGGGCGCAGGAGCCGGCCCCCAGGAGATAACCGAGAACCTGCTGCGCAGCCGGCTGCACCCCGACGATTCTGACCGGGTTTACGCCGCCTTCATGGGTCTGCAGTTCGGCGGACACTATGATGAAACCTTCCGGATGCGCACCGAAAGCGGACACTGGCTCTGGTATCGAAGCTGGGGAGACATGGAACCGTCAGCCGACGGCGCGCGGCGGTCCATGAAGGCTTTCGGCTTCTGGCACGAGCTGCCCCACCACCGCAAAGAGATCGTAGAGGCGCTCGACAGCGATCTTGCCGGTGTTCTCGACCGGGCTGGTCTCAGCAGCTGGTCCTACGACTATGTGGCCCGCGAAGTGACACTCTCCGGCCCGGTCCTCGCCGCTATCGGGCTGGCCGGAAGCCAGATCACCCTGCCGGCAGACGAATTCAGGGACCGTATCCACCGGGTGGACCAGAAGCGGGTTCGCGATGCGCTGGAGGCCATGGCTAGTTTGGGCAACACCCATGCCGAGTTCCGCGTCCGCACGGCCGGCGGACACTGGATATGGCTGAGCCTGCGCGGCGGTGTCAGCGCACAGACCAGTAACGGCGAACCCTTGCGCGCGTCCGGGGTGTTTGCCGAAACCACACAGCGCAAGGAACAGGAACGCCGCCTCGCCGACAGTGAGAGGCTGCTGTCCCATGCCGTTTCTGCGGCCACGCTTGGCGCGTGGGAAGTCGACTACACCGCTGGCGAGCTTCTGCCCCGCGGCGAAATCCGCGCGATGATCGGCCTTGACGAACAGACGGGCTGGATTCCTCTTTCGCGCTGGCGGGCCTGCGTGCACCCTGCCGACCGCGAAGCTCTCGACCAATCGGCGCGCGCCATCATGGAGAGTGCGCCGGGGGAGAGCCGGACAATCGAGTACCGCCTCAGGGATGGCAGGACCGGCGAGTATGTCTGGGTGGAGGGGCGCGCCAGCCGTCTCGGCCCCGAAAGCCACCGGGCTGACTGCGCGGGCATCGTACTCGACATCACTGACCGCAAGGCGCTGGAAGAAAGCCTGGCACATAGCGAGGAACGGCTTGCCCGCGCGCTGGAGAGCGCTCATCAGGGTACGTGGCGGCTGCACATAGCCGATGAGCTTGTGGAGCTTTCAGAGTTCGGGCGGCTTCTCATGGGGCTCCCCGCAGGCCATGACGGGCGGCTGAACCTTAATGAATGGCGCCAGCTATTATGCAGCGAGGACCGCCATCTGTGCGAAGCGGGCGTGCAGGGCATGCTGACGGGTGAACCGCTGAATGCGGTTTACCGGGTTGCCGACGGGCAGGGCGGCTGGCGCTGGATCGAGGATCGCGGCGGCGTCAGTGCATATGGCGAGACAGGCGAGCCTCTGGAAGCCATAGGAACACTCGTCGACATCACCTCGCGCCGCCTGCTCGAGCTGGAACTGGAGGAGCGCGAACGGCGCCTGAGCGAGTCCATGGATGCGGGCCTGTCGGCCATCTGGAGTATCGACCTGGAAACCGGCGTCCAGTCGGTACGTGGGCGGCTACTGGAATGGATGGGCCGCGGAATTGGCGATGACACGCTGGAGGCGGCCGACTGGCAGCCGATAATTCATCCCGACGACAGCCAGCTGGCCCGCAAGGCGCTCGCCGAAATCATGGCGGGCAAGGCTGCCGGTCCCATTGATTACCGGCTGCGCGACGGGGAAAACTGGCGCTGGGTGCGATCCAAGGGACAGCCTACCGCCTGGGATGACACCGGCAAGCCGATACGCTCGGGCGGTGTGGTGATCGACATCACGGCGGAAAAGCAGTTCGCCGAGGCGCTGGATGTCGAGCGCGAACGGCTCCGCCAGATTTACGCGACCACGCCCGTCATGCTGGCCTCTCTGGATCCGGCAGGCAATGTCATGGATGTGTCCGAGTACTGGCTGGCCTCTACCGGCTATGAACGCGGGAACGTCATTGGCCGGCAATACCATGACTTCCTGACCCCCGCCTCGCGCGCCACGATGGAGCGCCTCGGCGGAATGGACGCCCTGATAGCTGCCGGCGGCATGGAGAATATTTACGCACAGATGGTGAAGGCCGATGGCGGCGTCATCGATATCGTATCGTCGGCAACGGTAGAGCTTGACCCGGACGGCACGCCCGTCGCGGTCCACGGCATCAGCATTGATGTGACCGAGAAGCTCGCCAAGGACCGGGAGCTCCAGCGCTACGCCGAGGAACTTGAGCGCACCAATCGCGAGCTGGACCGGTTTGCCGCCGTCGCCTCGCACGATTTGCAGGAACCCTTGCGCAAGATTTCTGCCTTCGCCAGCCTCATCAAGCGCCGCCATCAGGGCATGCTGGACAGTGAAACGGACCGGAGCCTCGAATTTCTGGTCGACGCTGCCGGGCGCATGCGCCGCCTGATCGACGATTTGCTGAGCTATTCGCGCGCGTCCAAGCGGGCGCTGGACCTGCGTCAGGTCGATATGAACCGGGAATTGAGCGAGACACTTGCCGAGCTGGAACTGGTGGTGAACGACGCCAAGGCCCGGATTGAGGCAGACGATCTGCCGACCGTTGAAGGCGATCCCACGCTTTTGCGCCTGCTGATCCAGAATCTGGTGTCCAACGCGCTCAAATACCGCAAGGACAAAGGGGTGAATATCGCCGTTTCTTGCGTCCGGCAGAACGATGAGTGGCTGTTCACCGTCAGCGATGACGGTATCGGCTTTGATCCGCGCTTTTCCGAGAAAATTTTCGCGCCTTTCCAGCGCCTGCACGGGCGCGAGGAATACGAAGGCACCGGTATCGGCCTTGCCATCTGCCAGCAGGCGGTAGAGCGCCATGGCGGACGCATCTGGGTGGAAACCCGGCCCGGAAAGGGTTCCAGCTTCCATTTCACCCTGCCGGTGAAACAGACCGCCGGCGGATCACGCGCAGCCTGAGGCTGCCGCCTCCTACGCCTCCTCTTGCGCCGGGGCCATTTCCAGCGCGATGGTGAAGCGTTCGTCGGGCGAGAGCGAGGTGCGTGCGTCCGAAGGTGCAAGCCCCATACGCACTTCCAGCGCATTGGTGACGGCTTTGAGATCCTCCACCACGGGCCCGATCAGGCTGGCCACGTCGCCATCGGCATCGGCCACGATGGTCAGCACCGAAATGGGTGCCTTCATGGAGACCTGAAGCTCGCTCTTCACCTTGCGCACGCCGGCGAGGATCGAGACGAACGCATCGCCCTCGGCGCGGAAGCCGTCCTTGTCAGCCTGCTCATCGAGTTTGGGCCAGTTGCCGCGCGCGTGGAGCGTACGGGTATCGGCATCGCCCTTACCTGCGAGCACATCGTGCAGCGTGTCGGTGACGTAAGGGATGAAGGGCGCAAACAGTTTGAGCTGGATCAGGCTGGCATGCCAGAGCGTGTGCAGGGCAGAGAGCTGACCGGCATCGGGCTTGCCTTCAAACCGGGTGCGGCTTTTCACGATCTCCAGATAATTGTCGCAATAGGTGCGCCAGAAGAAATCGTCCGTCACGCGCAAAGCCTGCGCATACTCGTAGGCTTCAAACGCCTTGGTCGCCTTCTCTACCGTTTCGGAAAGCTCGCCCAGCAGCCATTTATCCATCGGATGGGTGATGAGGCCCGCCTCGATATCGGCTTTGGGCGAGACAGGCGAAATGTCCGCCTGCTCCAGCGCCATGTGGGCGAGCTTCACCGCATTCCACAGCTTGGTGACGAGGCGCTTTCCCTGAGAGAGCACGTTCGGCGCCAGCGCCGTGTCATGGCCGAGGCGCGAGGTGCCGGTCCAATAGCGCACGGCGTCCGCGCCGTATTCGTCCAGCAACTTTACCGGATCGATGATATTGCCCTTCGACTTGCTCATTTTCGAGCCATCGCTCGCAAGGCACCAGCCGGAGATCGCGATCGTGTTCCAGGGGATCGTCTGCTGGTGATGGAGCGCCTTCACGATTGTGTAGAAGGCCCAGGTGCGGATGATTTCGTGAGCCTGCGGGCGCAGGCTCATCGGGAAGAGGCGCTTGTGGACATCAAGATCCAGCGCGAAATCCTCATTGATCGAGCGGGTGACAAGCTGCGGGCTGACCGAGGAGGTGGCCCAGGTGTCCATCACGTCGCGCTCGCCCTCCACCTCGTCGCGTGTATAGCCGCGCGGCAGATCGACCGTGGGATCAACGGGCAGGTCGGCGGCATCAGGCACGATGACCTTGCCCTCCTCGCCCGGACGGCGCGAATACCAGACCGGCAGAGGCACGCCGAAATGGCGCTGGCGCGAAATCGCCCAGTCCCATTTCAGGCCCTCAACCCAGCTTTCAAACCGCTGGCGCATGTATTCCGGCTTCCAGGTGATCTCCCGGCCCTTGGCGAGGATCTGCTCTTTAAAGTCCAGCGTGCGGATGAACCATTGCGGCGTGACGATGATCTCCAGCGCTGCGCCTGAACGTTCAGCCACCGGCACCACCTGATGGGTCGTCTCCTGCTTTAACAGCACGCCCTTCTCGCGCAGCATCTCGATAATGGCGGCCTTGGCCGCTTCTGCCTTCTGGCCTGCCAGCGCCGCGACGGTGGCTTCTGCACCCTCTGCATCAACGCTCGGCCAGTCATCAGAGCCGATGGGCAGGTGCTCGATCATCCTGCCGTCCGGCCCGATGACGATGCGAAGCGGCAGCTTGTGGGTACGATACCACTGGATGTCGGTGACATCGCCGAACGTGCAGCACATCACCATGCCGGTGCCCTTTTCCGGGTCCACCGTATCGTCGGCGACAATCGGCACCGGTACGCCGTAAAGCGGCGTGATGGCGCGTTTGCCGACCAGTTCCTTGGCGCGCTTGTGTTCAGGGTGGATGATGAGCGCGCCGCAGGCCGCGATCAGTTCGGGCCGGGTCGTCGCGATGACGGCAGGTTCACCGCCGCCTTCAATGGCGAAGGCGACATAGTTCAGCTTGCCTTCGCGCTCGGTCTCGTCCACCTCGGCCTGCGCAATCGCCGTGCGGTCCGCCGGATCCCACAATGTAGGCTCAAGGCGGCGCTCCAGCAGGCCCTTCTTGTAGAGGTCCAGGAAGGACATTTGCGAGACGGTTCGGCTTTCATCCGAAATCGTCTGGTATTCCCGGCTCCAGTCGACCGACAAAGCGAGCCGGGTGAACAGATCGCGGAATTGCTGCTCGTATTCGGGGATCACCTCGCGGCAGAGCGCGACAAATTCCTCGCGCGCCATCGTGCCGCCACGCACCTTTTTCTTCTTCTCCACCAGCCGCTCGGTCGGCAGGCCATTATCATCCCAGCCGATAGGATAGAGCACGTTCTTGCCCGCCATGCGGAAGTAGCGCGCCATGATGTCGGCCTGCGTATAGCTGTAGACATGGCCGACATGCAGCGTGCCGGAGACAGTCGGCGGGGGCGTGTCGATCACGTAATCGCTGTCCGCGGGCAGTGACGGATCCCATTTGAAGGCTTCATCCTTCAGCCAGCGCGCATTGCACTCGTTTTCAGCGTCTTGCGGCTTATAGCGGTCGGGAAACGGCTTCATGGGGCGGCCTTCATGTGTGACGGGACAGGCAATGGAGAGCCGCTTCTCCTAGACGATTTTTGGCAGGCGTCAAACCGGGCCGCGCCAGCTTCAAGCCTTGCGCTGCCAGCACCAACCGGCCATGTCTGTGCTCACGCGACTGACGAAGGACATTGTACCCATGAGCGAAGAGCGCGCCTTTCCCGGCTGGCGGGGCACCACCATTATCTGCGTGCGCAAGGGCGATGCCGTTGCCATGGCGGGCGATGGTCAGGTCTCCATCGGCAATACGGTGGTGAAATCCTCCGCCAGAAAAGTCCGCCGCATTGGCGGCGGCAAGGTGATCGCAGGGTTCGCTGGCGCGACCGCCGACGCTTTTGCCCTCTTTGAGCGCCTTGAAGGCAAGCTGGAAGCTCATTCGGGGCAGCTGGCGCGGGCGTGCGTGGAACTGGCCAAAGACTGGCGCACGGATCGCTATCTGCGCCGCCTTGAAGCCATGCTGATCGTGGCGGATGCGAACGAGACCTTTCTCATCACCGGGGCGGGCGATGTGCTGGAACCCGAGCACGGCATCGCGGCCATCGGGTCGGGGGGCAATTTCGCGCTGTCAGCCGCGCGCGCGCTTCTCTCCTACGAAGAAGACCCGGAAGTGATCGCCCGCAAGGCGATGGAGATCGCCGCCGAGATCTGCGTGTTCTCCAATGGCAATCTCACCGTGGAGCGGCTGGGCTAGCCGGGACAGGCCGGCCTCCAACCACACCCACACCCTTGCCCTGCGGCGCGACAGCGACTTAGCTGCCCCCGACCGAAGCAATAGGGGAGCGGCCATCATGCTGCGCAAACTCATCGCCGGGGCGGCCATCGCGCCCTTCATCGCCGGAGCGGCTCTGACACAGGAACTGTCCGAGCTGGAGGTGCGCGAGATTCATGACCGCATCCTGACCATCGACACCCATGTCGATATCCCCACCGGCTATGCCACGCATCTGATTGATCCCAATACCTGGACGCGCCTGCAGGTGGACCTGCCCAAAATGCGCGCTGGCGGGCTCGATGCGGCCTTCTTCATCGTCTATGTGCAGCAGCGCGATCTCAACGAAGAGGGCTATGCCACCGCCCGCGCCCGCGCCGAGGAGACCTATCAGGCGATTACCCGCATGGTGCGCGCCAACCCTGAGCGCATTGCGCTGGCCACCACGGCCGACGAGGTGGAAGAGATTTACGCCTCCGGCCGTCTGATCGCCCTTATCGGCATCGAGAACAGCTATTTCATGGGCGAAAATATCGAGGAGGAGGTGCCGCTCTGGGCTGCCAGAGGCGCGCGCTATGCCTCCATCACCCATTTCAGGAACAACCAGTTTGGCGGCAGCTCCAACCCGGACCTCTCTGCCGGTGATCCGATGGAGGATCCGGGCCTGACCGATCTTGGCCGGCGTCTCGTCGAACTGCTGAACGATCACGGCATCATGGTCGATATTTCCCATGTCGGCCCGCGCACCTCGATGGAAGCGATCCAGATGTCACGCGCGCCGATCATTGCCAGCCATTCGGGCGCGCGCGCGGTATATGACCATCCACGCAATCTGACCGATGAGCTGCTGGAAGCGATCCGCGATAATGGCGGTGTCGCCCAGATCGTCGCTTTCCGCTCTTACTTGCGCGATATCGATCCCGGCCTGACCGCCGCCATCGCCGAACTGCGCAGTGAGGTCGGCCTTGACCAGCCGGGTGGCTGGGAGCGCATGACGCCGGAAGACCGCGCAGCCTACCAGACCCGCCTGCGCGCCATGCGCGCAGAGTATCCTGACGCGACCGTCTCTGACATGGCAGACCATATCGACCATGCGGTCGCTGTCGCCGGGATCGATCATGTCGGCATCGTGTCGGACTTTGACGGCGGCGGCGGTGTGCGCGGCTGGGACGATGCATCCGAAACCCCGAACGTGACGGCGGAACTGCTGCGCCGGGGCTATTCGGAGGAAGACATCGCCAAGCTGTGGGGCGGCAATGTGCTACGCGTCATGCGCGGCGTGGAAGCGGCGGCTGCGAGGTAGGCACTCCCGACGCTTTTCCCCTCGTCCTTCGAGACGCTTCGCTTCGCTCGCCCTCAGGATGAGGGGAAAAAGCCCCCAAAGCCCTCATCCTGAGGAGGCCGAAGGCCGTCTCGAAGGACGAGGGCTTTGCTTCACCCCCTTGCACCCCCGCCCCGCCGGGCGTAGCGTTTTATGGCTGGGGACGGCGCTGTGATGGAGGTGCCATCATGGCTGAAATAACTGTAATCCTTGCCCAGATTCTGGGCGGCTACATGCTGGTCATGGGCGCGGCGATGCTGATCGACCGCACGCTCATCGCCCGCCTGCTTGCGAGCCTCAACGACAATATCGGCCTCACTGTAACGATGGGCCTGATCGCGCTGATGATTGGCCTTGTGATCGCGGCCACGCACACGCGCTGGGACAATCCGCTGGCCATCATTGTCACGCTGATCGGCTGGGCCGCGATTGCCGAAGGCGCGCTTATCCTCTGGCTGCAGAACCGCTTCATGGGCTTCTTCGCGCCCTGGTTCACCAGCCCCGCTGTCTCGCTGATCTGGGGCGGTGTTGCCGCGATACTCGGTCTCGTCCTGCTGGCAGGCAGTTTCGGCTACTGGTGAGCCTGCGTCCGGCGGGGAAAGGGCGGGGGTTCAACCGCTGGTGCCGGTGTCACGCGCACCGCCCAGCGCCCCCGGGCGACAGCTCTGCCCCAGCGCTGGAAGGGCCGCTCCACAAAGACTCGTAGCGGCCAGGCAAGGGCGACGGAAACGAGCGTCATCAATACAGCGATGCTGGTCGTACCCGGCTGCCAGCCGATGGACCCTGCAAGCACCATCAGCATCAGGCCAACAGGCCAGTGGATGATGTAGATGCCGTAGGAGAGGTCTTCTATCGCCTTGATGCGCTGCCAGATTCGCGTCGCGGGAACTTTGAGATACCCCACCCGCAGCGCGAGGAAGGCCGTCGCCAGAATGTCGAAGCTCTGGTGGAAGGGCGTGCCGAAAGTGGCGATGGCTGCGCATGCAGCTGCCAGCACCAGCGCCCAGCTAAACCCTATCCGGTCCCGCCAGTCCCACAACACTGCGCCGATCAGAAAGCCGGTGGCAAAGCGCAGGGCCGCCGAGACGCCCTCCGGGTGCGGCCCGGCATAGCCGGTATTGGCGTGAATCGCGCTGCCCGCAATCACGCCCGCGAGCGCCAGCGGCAAGACCCATTGATACCGCAACGCGCCCATCAGCATCAGCGCGCCCAGCCCCGCATAGCCGATCAGCTCATAGCGCACCGTCCAGAGCGGCGCGTTGGCGCTCTGTGCGGCCTCTATGCCTGATGCCTCGAAGGGCAGAGCCGCGGTGGGGTGGGCCTGAGAGATGACGCCCAGCGCATAAGCCCAGCTTTCAACGCGCGCGAGATAATCGAGGGGGGCGATGCCGGAGAGGGCGGGACCTACAATCATCATGGTCAGCAACGTAACCACGATGAGGAGCGGGAAGACACGGAACACCCGGTTGATGGCGTAGGCCAGCACCGAGCGCGAGGCGCGTAGGCTGGCCAGGATCATGTAGCCGGAGAGGACGAAGAAGGCGTTCAGCGCATGCTGGCCTGCAAAATCCACCATCTGCGCCCATGGGCCCATGACCGGCCAGGGCAGCACCATCATCAGCGCGTGCGCATAGAGCACAATGCCGGCAAACGCCATGCGCATGGGGGTGAAGAGATTGTCCTGATCCTCCAGCCGGCCATGACCGGGGGCGAAGAGCGTTTGAGTGTAGGTGTCCATTTTTGCGACTCCTGATTGTGCGTCAAGGAGTGCACGCAAAACGTGTGCCGAAAGGCAAGGCAACTGTTAACCATGAGCCCGCCCTCTTTAGTTCCGCAACGCATCCGCGTTGCGATGTTCCGCGAAATGTCGCGGGCGCGCGTTCGCGCTTGCGGCGCTACGCGCCGGGGAGCGCCGCCCGGAATGACGCAGGGAGGGGACGTCGACATCCCTCCCCTTGCGCCGCAGTTCCGATTCCACCATGGTGCGGGGCAGAAGTTCCAAGGGGCGCCCCGTGATGGTCACGGGGCTGAGACAGCACCCTCAGGACCGGATCCGGGTCATGCCGGCGTCGGGATGGAGCAGGCGATGAGTGATCTGGACGATATCCTTTTCGAGGACGAGACCGTGATCTGGCAGGACCGCCCTGCCGGGCCGGGAACGCGGCGCGTTTCACCCGGGACCGTGGCCCTTGTCGGCGATTACGTCCTTCCCGCGATTATCTTCTTTTTTGTCTTGCTGGGCCTGTGCCTGTGGTTGCTGGTCGAGACCAACCTGCCGGCACAGCTCGCAATCGGTGCGTTTGCCATCGCCCTGCTGGCGGCGATAGCCGTCATCGTGATCACCGGCCTGAAAAAACGCCGCGAACGCGCGCGATCAGAGCCGCATTACGTGCTGACCAATCAGCGCCTTGTCGCGTGGGATGCCACCACCGACTGGCGCACCCAGGTCCTGCCCGGTGCGGTGGAAGCCGTAGCGCGGCACGGGCGCAATCTCGAAATCTACATCCGAAGCGATAGCGACGCACTGATCCTCTACGACCTCGCCGATATCGACACCGCCGAACGCACAATCACCCAAGCCTTAGGACGCCCCTCATGAACAAGCCCGTCAGCCAGTCCGAATTTCCCACCCCCACCGTCACCACAGGGCCGCTGGCCGGTTCGCGCCGCGTGTATTCGCGACCCTCAGACGCGCCGCATCTGGCCGTGCCGCACCGCGAGGTGGAGCTGCACCCGACGGCGATGGAGCCGCCGGTGCGCGTCTATGACTGCTCCGGCCCCTATACCGATCCTGCGGTGAACATCGATGTGGAAAAGGGCCTGCCCCGCACCCGCACCGCGTGGGTGAAGGCAAGGGGGCATGTGGAGGAGTATGAGGGCCGTCCGCTCTCCCCGCTCGATAATGGCGGAGCTACCGGCAAGTATCTCGCGCGCGCCTTCCCTGTGCGTCACACACCCCTTCGCGGTACCGGCACCGGCCCCGTCACGCAGATGGAGTTTGCTAAGCGAGGTATCATCACCGAAGAGATGATCTACGCCGCAGAGCGGGAAAATCTCGGCCGGGCTGCCGCGCTTTCGGGCGCGGCCGAGCGCCATGCCGACGGGGAGAGCTTTGGCGCGGAGGTACCTGAGTTCGTGACGCCGGAATTTGTGCGCTCAGAGATCGCGCGCGGCCGGGCGATCATCCCCGCGAACATCAACCATGGCGAGCTGGAGCCCATGGTGATCGGGCGGAACTTCCTGGTAAAGATCAACGCCAATATCGGCAATTCCGCCGTCGCCTCTTCGGTTGAGGAAGAGGTGGACAAGATGGTCTGGGCGATCCGCTGGGGCGGGGACACGGTGATGGACCTCTCTACGGGCAAGAACATCCACAACACGCGCGAATGGATCTTGCGCAACTCGCCCGTCCCCATCGGCACGGTGCCGATCTATCAGGCGCTGGAGAAGGTGGGCGGCATCGCGGAGGATCTCAATTTCGATATCTTCGCCGATACCCTCATCGAGCAGGCCGAGCAGGGCGTGGACTATTTCACCATCCATGCCGGGGTGCGCCTGCCTTACGTGCCGCTGACCGCAAACCGGGTGACGGGCATCGTCAGCCGCGGCGGCTCCATCATGGCCAAGTGGTGCCTCTCCCACCACAAGGAGAGCTTCCTCTATGAGCGCTTTGAGGAAATCTGCGAGATCATGCGCGCCTATGATGTGTCGTTTAGCTTGGGCGACGGCCTGCGCCCCGGCTCCATCGCGGACGCCAATGACCGCGCCCAGTTTGCCGAGCTGGAGACGCTGGGCGAGCTGACCAAGATCGCCTGGGAGCGCGGCTGTCAGGTGATGATCGAGGGGCCGGGCCATGTGCCCATGCACAAGATCAAGGTGAATATGGAAAAGCAGCTCGAAGTGTGCGGCGAGGCGCCCTTCTACACGCTGGGGCCACTCACCACCGATATTGCGCCGGGCTATGACCACATCACCAGCGGCATTGGCGCGGCGATGATCGGCTGGTTCGGCACCGCCATGCTCTGCTATGTCACGCCGAAGGAGCATCTGGGCCTGCCAGACCGCGATGATGTGAAAACCGGCGTCATCACCTACAAGATCGCCGCCCACGCGGCCGATCTCGCCAAGGGCCACCCGGCGGCCAAGCTGCGCGATGATGCGCTAAGCCGCGCCCGCTTCGAGTTCCGCTGGGAGGACCAGTTCAATCTCTCGCTCGATCCTGATACGGCCCGCGATTTCCATGACCAGACCCTGCCCAAAGAGGCTCATAAGGTCGCCCATTTCTGCTCCATGTGCGGGCCGAAATTCTGCTCGATGAAGATCACGCAGGATATTCGCGACCAGTTCGGCACGGCGCGCGCACCCAACGCCCCTCATCCTGAGGAGGGGGCCTCAGCCCCCGTCTCGAAGGACGAGGCCGAACAGGGCATGGCGGAGATGAGCGAGAAGTTCAAAGAGATGGGTGGGGAGATTTATTTGAAGGGGGAGTGACAGGTATCGCTACCCCAATTAGCTTGCCCCCAAGGAAGGCAGGGATTCAATATGCATTGTACAACTCAACCTTGGAACATTGGAAAGCTCAGACTAGAGCAGAATCGTATCGACTTGAGCCCCCCTTATCAGCGTGAGGCAGGCATATGGTCAGATGAAAAAAAACAGCTTTTTTTAGATAGTATTTTTAACGGATTTGACGTTCCGAAGCTATACTTCCACAATAAGTCCATAGAAAAAGGGCCATATAGATTTGCTGTTGTGGACGGCAAGCAGCGTTTGAGCGCCGTTCTTGGATATCTTTCTGACGAGTTCGCGCTGGCTTCAGATTTTAAATTCTCGGGAGACCCAGAATTTTTTGGAGGCGATGGGCCGCCTATTGGAGGCCGCCGATTTTCAGAGTTGAGTGAAAATCAAAAGGAGTTTTTGAGGAGCCAGACGATTGATGTTGTTGAGGTTTCTGATGCCGATGAGGATGACATTGAGGAGTTGTTTTCTAGGTTAAATAACGGGGAGCCTCTTAATGCTGCCGAAAAGCGAAATGCGATGGGCGGCGCTATGATTTACCTTGTAAGGGACATTGCCAAGAATGATAAATTAAACGCTATGCTTTCTTTTAAAGATAAGAGAATGTCATACCATGAAGTTGCAGCAAAAATAATTAGACTTGAGCAAACCGATCAACAAGGGGCGGGATACTATTGCGATCTCAAGAAAAAATTTCTGGATCAAATGGTCGATAAAGGTCGCTCACTTTCTACTGGCGAAATTGATGGATTGCGGACACGCGTAGAAAAGAATATCAAAGTTTTATCTAGAATATTTTCCTCCAATGATCCTCTTTTATCAAAACAATCTTATCCCCAGCTATATTATGCATGGGTAAAGATAATTATGTCAGATTATGGTCATGATGAAATACATAAAAAA
Source organism: Glycocaulis sp. (assembly GCF_050485565.1). Taxonomy (GTDB): domain Bacteria; phylum Pseudomonadota; class Alphaproteobacteria; order Caulobacterales; family Maricaulaceae; genus Glycocaulis. Next base: position 337,058 of record NZ_JBJHBQ010000001.1, read on the forward strand.
ATCAGGGGTTTTCTTGAAAAATTTCACGCCGACCGAATTCGTAATTTAGAGCTCGCTGAAGACGACAGGGACCCTCGTTTGGTTGAGTATGGGAGATTGATGCAGCAGGGCACGAATGATGTCGAGTCAATGCGCGATCGCGCTCGAATATTAACTCGGTACTTTTTAGAGCAAAATCCTGATGTTGCGATTAAAGACAAAACGCGATCATTTTCGGATGACGAACGCTATGTAATATGGATACGGTCAGGCCGCCAATGTTCTAACGCCCACTGCCAAAGACCACTTCCTGATATTGATGAAATGCATGCTGATCACGTCATTCCATGGTCGTCGGGTGGCGCAACAAATCTAGAGAACGCGCAAGCACTCTGCGTTAATTGCAACCTCGAAAAGGGAAAGAAGTCATTGGCTAGATAGTTGGAAGATAGTGTCGTGGAGACAATACCCCGCCGTGTAAAAGTTGTAGCAACACCCCCATCCCCGCCGGTTTCCGGGCGGGGTTTATGGGACGGATGGCGCGGGCGGCCATGGGATGGCCAATCGCGAACGTTCAAACGGGCCCTCTCAAGGCCGCCCGCACGCGGGTGTTTCTTCAGCCGGGGCGGATACCTTACGCTGTCCTATAGCCGTAGCCTCCGTGACGTCAGCAAGCCCTCCCGAGGGTCAGCCGGTCCAGCTGGACCTGTATAGCCGTCCGCAAGGGTGAGACGAGCCGCGCCCGCTACGGTTTTCCGCTCTGCCGGCCGCCTGAACCTGAGGATGCGCCCTGCGTCGATGCCCGGCATTGGCCTGACATCAGGGCGCACCCCGTCTCAAGTCACCGCTTCATCTCCCGGCCGGGACGCATTCCGGACCGCCGTCTTGCCGGAGATGAACGCTGGCTATTATGCGGCAAGATGAACGGAGGGGGATAAGTGGGGGGCAAGTGGGCGTTTCCCCGTGCCGCGCAGGCGGGAAATGCATTGTAGAACTGAAGAATGGATCCCGGGTCAAGCCCGGGAACCCGGTTGAGAGGCGCGGTGATAAACACCGGGTTCCCGGCCAAGCGAAGCGCAGAGCCGGGATCCAGAGATCATAGGGCTCAGGCGATTGCCAGTGGCTCTGGGTTCCGGATAGGCCCTGACGGGCCTTCCGGAATGACGAGGGGAGGGCAACTCAAAGCAAGCTCCCCCTCCGACCTTTCGGTGGTTCGGCGCTCTGCGCCTTACCCCCCGCATGTGCGGATGAACCGCAGCCCCTACTCGGCCAGTTCGGCCTGGGTCGGCAGGGTGCGCTTGTTTGACACCCACTGATCAAAGTTTGACCACACGCCCTCATCGCCGTGCCAGTCGCCCTTGGTGGCGCCCTTGGAGTATTCGGTGGCGCGCGCCTCAAAGAAGTTGGCGTGCTCGACCCCGTTGAGGATTTCGGTGAGCCAGGGCAGCGGATGTTCCTTCGCGCCATAGACAGGCGGGAGCTTGAGCTGCTGCAGGCGCCAGTCGGCGATATAGCGGATATATTTCTTGATATCGTCCGGCGTCATGCCCTCCACCTCGCCGGCCTCGAACGCCAGCTCGATGAACTTGTCCTCAAGGCTGATCACCGTCTTGCAGCAATCGATAATGTCGTCCTTGACGGACTGGGTATAAGCGCCCGTCTCCTCGGCGAAGGTGTGGAACATTTTCATCATGCCCTCGCAGTGCAGCGACTCATCGCGCACCGACCAGGACACGATCTGGCCCATCCCCTTCATCTTGTTGAAGCGCGGGAAGTTCATCAGCATGGCAAAGCTGGCAAACAGCTGCAGCCCTTCGGTGAAGCCGCCAAACACCGCCATGGAGGTGAGGATATCGCGGTCGGTCTCCACGCCGAACTTGCCGAGATAATCGTGCTTGGCCGACATCTCCTGATACTCCATGAAGGCGGAGAATTCGGTGTCGGGCATGCCGATGGTTTCCAAGAGCAGCGCATAGGCCGCAATGTGGACCGTCTCCATGTTGGAGAAGGAGGCCAACATCATGCGCACTTCAACCGGCTTGAAGAGCGGCATGTAGTTTTCCATGTAGTTCGCGCCCACCTCCACGTCCGACTGCGTGAAGAAGCGGAAAATCTGGGTCAGGAGATTGCGCTCGCCATCGGTGAGCTTGGTCGCCCAGTCCTTGCAGTCCTCGCCCAGCGGCACTTCCTCAGGCAGCCAGTGCACCTGCTGTTGGCGCTTCCAGTACTCATAGGCCCACGGATAGCGGAAGGGCTTGTAGGCAAAGCTGGGCGTCAACAGGCCGGGGCGGTCGCTGGAAATGATGGGGCCGGTGCTCATGGCGGGTCTCTGATTCCTCTGCTTTCACATGCGGTAAGGATGGTGGCGCATCGGCCGCGCACGGCAAGGCAGCAATTGCCCCGCGTCAGCGTGAATCAGCCCACCATCCGTCAATAGCATCTAGATATAGTGGTTAAGCGGAGCCTAACGTCCACCCCTAGTGTGCGCCAGACGTGAAAATGTGATGAGCTTGGCGGTGGAAAAGTGGGATTTTAGCTGGGTCCCAACCCACACTCCTCGTCATTCCGGCGCACGCCGGAACCCAGTATTTTCGAGAAGCGCTGGGTTCCAGATAAGCGCTGACGCGCTTTCTGGAATGACGAAATGAGAAGCGTTCAGGAGAAAACTCTCCCTACACCTTCGAGAAGATCACCGTGCCATTGGTGCCGCCAAAGCCGAACGAGTTCGACAGGGCGGTGGTGATCTCGGCCTTCGTGGTTTTCGTCACGATGGGCAGGCCGTCAAATTCAGGATCGAGATTGTCGATATTGATGGACGGGGCGATGAAGCCGTCGCGCATCATCAGGAGGCAGTAGATCGCCTCCTGCACACCGGCGGCACCCAGGGAGTGGCCGGTCATCGACTTGGTGGCCGACAGCGCCGGGACATTATCGCCGAACAGTTCGCGCAGCGCGCCCATCTCCTTGATATCGCCGACGGGCGTGGAGGTGGCGTGCGGGTTGATATAATCGATCTTGCGCCCGCCCGCCTCGGCAATGGCGTTCTGCATGCAGCGGATCGCGCCCTCGCCGGAGGGCTGGACCATGTCATGGCCATCGGACGTCGCGCCATAGCCGACAATCTCGGCATAGATCTTTGCGCCGCGTGCTTTCGCCCGCTCATATTCTTCCAGCACCAGAATGCCTGCCCCGCCCGCGATGACGAAGCCGTCGCGGTCCTTGTCAAAGGCCCGGCTCGCGCGCTCAGGTGTGTCATTATAGGCCGAGCTCATCGCGCCCATGGCGTCAAACAGGTTGGAAAGCGACCAGTGCAGCTCCTCGCCGCCGCCGGCGAACATCACGTCCTGCTTGCCCCACTGGATCTGCTCGGCCGCCGCACCGATGCAATGCAGCGAGGTCGTGCAGGCCGAACTGATCGAATAATTCAGCCCCTTGATCTGGAAGGGGGTGGCCAGCGTCGCCGAGCCGGTGGAGGCCATGGCCTTTGGCACCGCGAACGGGCCGATGCGGCGCGGACCCTTCTCGCGCGTGATGTCAGCCGCGGTGACGATGGCTTCGGTGGAGGGGCCGCCCGTGCCGACGATAAGGCCGGTGCGCGGATTGGATACATCGCCCGGCTCAAGGCCGGCATCGGCGATGGCCTGCTCCATCGACATATAGGCCCAGCCTGCGCCCTCGCCCATGAAGCGCATGGCGCGCTTGTCGACATGGTCGGCTGCCTTCACTGGCGGGCGGGCATGCACCTGACACTTGAAGTTCAGCCCGGTGTATTCGGGCGCGGCGACCACGCCGGATTTACCGGCCTGCAAGGCCTTTGAAACCTTGTCCTTGTCTTCCCCGATAGAGGAAACAATCCCGATTCCGGTGACGACGACCCGTCTCATGCAGGCACTCCTGACTTGCTCATGTCCTCTGGCTTGAACAGACCCACGCGCAGATCGGTTGCGGTGTAGATCACCTTCCCGTCGGCTTCGACCACGCCATCGGCCAGCCCGAGCACAAGCTTGCGCATGATGACGCGCTTGAGATCAATCACGTAACGCACATTCTTGACGTCCGGGGTCACCTGGCCGGTGAATTTCACCTCGCCGACACCCAGCGCGCGGCCCTTGCCCGGTGCACCTGACCAGCCAAGAAAGAAGCCCACAAGCTGCCACATCGCATCAAGGCCGAGGCAGCCCGGCATCACCGGATCGCCTTCAAAATGGCAGGCAAAGAACCAGAGATCGGGGTTGATATCCAGCTCGGCCACGACCTGACCCTTGCCATACTTTCCGCCTTCGCCGGAAATGTGCGTGATGCGGTCCATCATCAACATGGGCGGCAGGGGAAGCTGGGCGTTGCCGGGGCCGAAAAGCTGGCCCTTTCCGCACTCGATCAGAGCGTCATAATCAAAGCTGCCGGGGTATTGTGACATGCGTGTCTCTGCCTGATTGGCCACACCTTGCAAGGCGCGCGCTTACGCGCCGGAGCGGCTAGGGGGACTAGAAGGGCGGTTCGCGCGGATCCTGCCCCTGCGGATTGGGGGCAATCTAGACCGGGTAGAGCGTCTGTGTCTCCCCCCGATGCAGCCGGACAATATCTAGAGACCGGAAACGTCCTGCGCCGCCGCAATTTCCTGTGCCGCGCTGCGCGCGCCATTGCAGGGCGGGCCGGCCGGGGCGTCCGGGTCTGGCGTGGCGGCCTGTTCATGGGCGTAGGCACCCCACAGATAGGCCGCAATCACCCAGCCGCGCACACCATCGGATTCAAGGCGGCACCAGCCTGAACGGCAGCGCTCCAGCCACAAAATCGCGCCGGGTTCGGCCCGCGCGGTCTCGGGCGATTCGACATCCGGACGCGTGTGCAGCCCGGTCTCCTGGACCACATGGACTGCGCGGCGGCCAGACAGGGTGCGCCGGTGCATCCAGCTTTCCTCGCCCAGCGGATCGCGCACACGCCGCCAGTCGGAGGTTTCGGCAACGATCTCCACAGGCAGACCCTGACGGCGATACTCCCAGCGCACCGGATGGCTGGTCGAGGGGCCGATGCGCCCGCGCACCTCGGAGAATTTCAGCGTCACAAAGCGCGGCACGGGCTGGCCCGACGGCGTATCACACACTTGCGCCCAGGCAGGCGCACCCGCCAGAGCAGCGGTGACAGCAAGCAGAAAAGGGGCAAGGGCGCAGCGGGTCATCAGGAGGAAGAAACTGGCGCGCGGTGGTGAATTCGAGGTTAAGCTTGGCACCGGTTTTTGCCGCACCACGTATGCTGGCTGACACAGGAAAAGGGAGACACCTCATGCTGCGCACCATCACCACCGCCATTGCCACGAGCCTGGCGCTCACTGCCGGAGCCATAGCCCAGAACGGTTTTGAAACGACCGATCTTGGAGACGGCATCTACATGATCGCCAATGACCGCGCCGGCAATGTCGGCCTGATCGATGCGGGGGATCACATCATCCTGATCGATACGCAGATGCCGCCCTTCCTGGATGATCTGGAAGCGGCGGTGCGCGCGGCCAGCGGCGGACGTGCGCCGACGCTGGTCATCAACACCCATTTCCACGGCGATCACGTGCTGGGCAACGCCCATTTCGCGGCGCTGGGAGCCAGCATCCTCGCCCACCGCAATGTGGCCGAGCGCCTCGCCAACCCGGTGCTGAATCAGCTGACCGGCAATACGCCCGAGGCGCTGGATGAGGCCTTCCTGCCGGATATCCTTGTCAGTGAAGCCATGATGCTGACGCGCTTTGGCGTGACGGGCGAGGTTCTGCACTTTGCCAATGCGCACACCGATGGCGACATCATCGTCAATATCGCTGACGCCAATATCATCCATATGGGCGATCTTCTCTTCTCCGGCCGTTATCCCTTCATCGATCTGGACGCAGGCGGCTCTGTGGAGGGCTTCATTGCGGCTCTGGACGAGATTATCGGCTTTAGCGACGAGGAGACCCGCTTCATCGCAGGCCACGGTCCGCTTTCCAGCCGCGATGACCTGATCGCCAGCCGCGACATGCTGATCGAGGGCAGGGCGCGCGTGGCTGCGCTGGTGGAGGCGGGCCATGATCTCGCCGCCATTCAGGAAGAAAATCCGCTAAGCGACTTCCATGATGCATGGAACTGGGGTTTCATCACCACAGAACGCATGACATGGACCTTCTATCGTGACATCACCGGCCTCACGCAATAAGCCCAAATTGCCGCCCTTAAGGGTGATGGTGTTGCCCATCGGGACAGGGGTGCTGCTGGCGCTCCTGTTCACCCTGCTCATGGAAAGCTGGGTGGCGGGCGCGATTGTCGGCCTTCTGTTTGCCCTCGGCTTCACCGGCGTGCTGGTGATGACGGCGCAAGGCGCGGGCAAGAAGAAGAAAAAGACAACGCGGCTGCGGTGAGGGGCATATTAATTCTTAATCAAAATCATTTGATGCTCAAGTAGATAAACAGCACAACGTTTATAATTAGAATTCCCAACAATGGCGCTCCAATATATATTGCGATTCCCCTGAGTGATCGAGGCGTTATGTACGTAACAAAATTAGGGAAGGCGTTTCTTTGTGCTTTCGAGCTGATGAAATGCGGGAAGACGAAGTTAAAAACTGCTTGCACAATTAAAAAGATAGCTCCTAGGCCAGCATAAAAAGCGAATTCTCCGCCAGCTATTGAAAATGCGATAACCAGCGCAAAAACTAGCAGAGTAAATGCAATGTATATTTTATATATCATTGATGCTGCTCGATAAAAACGCATAGACCAAAACACTCGCCATTTTATATAGGAACCGGGCCCTTCGAAAAGCGGTAACCTTTTCAGCCGCCCGGTCCCGTACAATCGAGACTCAGCCCATCTCATGAAGTGTTCGAAGCTGCACGCTTGCTTCAATCAGTAACGTCGATCGCCCCTCATGTTCTGGCTCTGCCATGACTGAATTCCCCAAACTTCGATTCGCGTTGCAATCTGGTGCAACGCCCAATCATCACATAGTCAGACAGATCACCGGTCTACGCAATCACACCCCCTCAAAGCACGCACACAAAGCCTCGCGCGCGGCGCTGGCGGGAGCATCAGCGCGCCAGATCAGGGCCGGACGTACCCGTAGGGCAGGCACCTGCACTGGCAAGACGGCGTTACCCACTACAAGGGCAATTACGGCAATCTCTTATTCTTCTGGGACGTGCTGTTCGGCACCGCGAAGATCACGCGGCACTATCCGGAAACCTACGGCATTGAAGGGCTGGAGCCGGTCACCGCCGCGCGCGAACTCGCCTGGCCGCTGGTGCGGAAGTGAAGGGAGGGGCGCGAGGGAAGTGAGCTTCACCCTCTGCGCCATCGTCTGATGCGGCGCTTTTTCCGTCACAATTACAGCGCTAAAGCAAAGTATAAAACCACAAGAAAGCCGAAAACAGCATATGCAATCGACAGAATTCTCATGGTTCTATGGTAATCTAGTGTCATAAAAGTGTTTACGCCAATTACAAATGAAAAAGAGGACCACACCGCAGCAGAATGATAGCTTTCTCTAAATCCTATAAAAATAACAGTATTTACTACTGCATAATTTATAAAAATCAGAGCTGCTACAATATGACTCCTACCTATAATCGGATTCATACGACTCCCCTATCTATCAATCAACAGATGCACATATGCCATACAAACAACCTCTCTTATCACGTTTTTGGCTAAGTATTACCCCCTACCGCCCCTTCCCCGGCTTTGTCTCTGCCGGTTTGAACTCCTCGACGCGCACTTTCGTCTTGTGATCGCTGGGGCCTTTTTTGCCGTCCGGCATCAGGCCGCGATAATAGCCTTTCTGCCATTTTTCTTCCGCCGCTTCCTTGTCGCCGGTTTTCAGGCGGCCCGCGAAATCCTCCCGGCTCACCCGCCAGTTATTGAGCTGTTCCAGCGTCTTCGGATCGGACTGGATGGGGCGCAGTTCCGGCGTGATGCGGTCAAAGAGATCCCGGCGCACAGGGAAGAAATGGGCGACCGCCTCGCCAGCCTCGAAGCGCACTTCGCCGGGCCGCGTAAAGCGCCAGTTCATGGTGAAGGAATAAGGGCTCCAGTCGGTCTCGATCACGCCGGAAAGCGGGGCGATGCCGTCCTTGATGCCGTTGATGGGGCCGGTCACCCATGTATTCCAGCCCGGCGGGGTACGCAGGAGGAAACTCATCTCGAAGGTGAGGATGCCGGAGCCGAAATTGGTCATCGCGCTGCCCGGCTGGTGCATGGTCAGCGGCTCATCGAGTTCCACCTCGACATCCTCTACCCGCACCCCGCCATTCCAGCGCGCGGTGAGGCCTGAGGGCGTAAACACCTCCCAGCCATGCTGATTGGCCACCGCCAGCGGCAGGCAGCGATAGGCAAAGCTTTCAGGCGTATCATCCATCCACTGGCGGCGGCCGGAGGCGGCACGGATGGTGGGGGCCTGCGCGGCGAGGGGATGGCAGAGAAGTTTCATTGGGCGATCACATCACGAAGCTGCGAAAGCGCTCAGCCTAGCGCGGCCTCAACCCGTCGAGAACCGTGTCCATCAGGCGCGCCCTCGCAATTTGGCCGCGATTGACGTATATCGCGCGGCCATGAGCACGAGCCTTGATCTTTCCGCCGCCAACCGGCCTGCCGTAACGCCATCCCTTGCCGGGATGACGCGTAACCAGATTCGCGATTGCCTGGTTGCCACCGGGCTGGTCGAGGAGAAGAAGGCGAAGATGCGCTCAGGCCAGATCTGGCGCTGGGTCTATCAGTACGGCATCACTGATTTTGCCGCGATGACGGACATCTCCAAGGAGCTGCGCGAGGGCCTCGGCGCGCATTTCACCCTCGCCCGTCCGCGTATAACTGATCGCCAGGTGAGCGTGGATGGCACGCGCAAATACCTGATCGAGCTGTCACCGGGCGTGGAATGCGAGACGGTGTTCATTCCGGGTGTTGGCCGTTCGGGCGCGCTGTGTGTGTCCAGCCAGGTCGGCTGCACGCTCAACTGCACATTCTGCCATACCGGCACGCAGGCGCTGGTGCGCAATCTCACCGCCGCCGAGATCGTCCAGCAGGTATTGATCGCCAAGGATGATCTGGCCGAATGGCCGAGCCGGCTGGAAGACCGCCAGATCACCAATGTGGTGTTCATGGGTATGGGTGAGCCACTCTATAATCTCGATCATGTCGCTGATGCGATTGACGTGATTTCCGATGGCGAAGGCATCGGCATTGGCCGCCGGCGCATCACGGTCTCCACCTCCGGCGTGGTGCCGAAGATCGAGGAGCTGGGCGCGCGCACCAACACCATGCTGGCGATCTCCCTGCACGCCACCAACGATGCCTTGCGCGACGAGCTGGTGCCGCTGAACCGGAAATACCCGATTGCCGAGCTGATGGACGCGATCCGCGCCTATCCGGAGCTTTCCAACTCCAAGCGGGTGACATTTGAATACGTGATGCTCAAGGGCGTGAACGACTCGCCCGGCGAGGCCAAGGCGCTGGTGCGCCTGCTGCAGGGCATCCCTTCCAAGATCAATCTGATCCCGTTCAACCCGTGGCCGGGTTCGCCTTACGAGTGCTCTGACTGGGCCACGATCGAGCGCTTTGCCGACATCGTGAACCGGGCAGGCTATGCCAGCCCCATCCGCACACCGCGCGGGCGCGATATCCTTGCCGCTTGCGGGCAATTACGCTCTGAAAGCGTGAAACAGCGCGCCAGCGAAAAGCGCCGTCTGGAGAGAGAGGCGGGGGCTTGAAGCGTGAACAGCCAATCAAGGCAGGGACGTCCATGACCAGCGCGGGACCTGGTGCCGGCGCGGCCGGGCCTCGTCTGGCACCACGTGACGATATTGCACAGCTCGCGGAGAAATTTGCGAAGGATGGCAGGGTGCTCGTGCCTGATCTGCTGCCCGCCGAGACCGCGAACGCCCTCTATCAGCGCCTGCACAGCTGGACCGGCTGGCACCTGGTAAGCTGCATTGGCGGCCAGCACAGGGCGTTCGAAGCCAGCGCCATGGAAGCACTCGACAAGGCGAAATTCGCCCAGTTCGTCGAGACGGCAGGACTACAGGCGCGCCAGGGCTTCCAGTACCTGTTCCGTAATTATCCGCTTTATGATCTGGGTATGCAGGACAGGCTGGATGATCCGGTGCTGCGCCAGGCGCTGGGCATCGTGCGCAGCCCGGACTTTCTGGAGCTGGCGCGCGCGATCACCGGGCGTCGCGCTATCAGCTACACTGACAGCCAGGCGACCGCGTTCGGGCCGGGCCACTATCTCACCACCCACGATGATGATGTGGACGGCAAGAACCGGCTGGCCGCCTATGTCGTCAATTTGACACCCGGCTGGCGTGCTGATTTCGGCGGGCAGCTTCAATTCCTGAACGCCGAGGGCCATGTCGACGAAGCCTTTGTTCCGGGATTTAACACGCTGGCCCTCTTCAGCGTACCCGCCCAGCATGCGGTTAGCGTGGTGGCCCCGTTCGCGCCTGGCTATCGCTACGCCCTGACAGGCTGGCTGAGACAGGGCACCGAAGTGCCGCCGGGCGCATGACAGCCAAACGCCGGCCAAACGCCGCCGCTCGCCCCAGACCCCGTCCGCTCTCCGCCCGTGAGGCGGCGCTGAAAGCCTTTCTCGCCATGGAGGCCGATGGCGCGGCGCTGGATAGCGCGCTCTCCGCCCAGCCCGGCTACAAGGCGATGGAGGCGCGCGACCGGGCGTTTGCCCGCGCGATTCTCTCTGCCGCCATCCGCCGCCGGGGTACGCTGGAAGCGGCCTATAACAGCTTTCTCGACAAGCCCTTGCGCCCGCGCGAGGTGTTTGGCCGGGCCGTGCTCACCCTCGCCTCTGGCGAGCTATTGGTGCTGATGACGCCGCCGCACGCGGTGGTGGATGGCTGGGTGAGGATTACAGGCGCCGCCGAAGAAGGCCGCCGCCTGAAAGGGCTGGTGAACGCCGTGCTGCGCCGAGTGTCAGAGCGCGGAGCAGAGGCGTTTATCGCCGCTGATCCGCTCATCGATCTGCCAGACTGGCTGCGCGCGCGCTGGTGCGAGATTTACGGCGAGGATACGGCCCGCGCCATCGCGCTAGCCCGCGCAGGCGCTCCGCCTCTGGACCTATCCACCAAGCCGGACTTTGATGCAGCAGGCTTTGCGAGCGAAATCGGCGGCGTGCTGCTGCCCACAGGCACGGTACGCAAAGAGGGGATTGGCGATGTCACGGCGCTGCCGGGCTTTGCTGACGGGAACTGGTGGGCGCAGGACGCGGCAGCGGCGCTGCCGGTCAAGCTGCTGGTCCCACTGGAAGGCGAGCGCATCGCAGATATCTGCGCCGCGCCGGGCGGCAAGACGCTGCAACTGGCCGCAGCGGGGGCGGATGTCATCGCGGTGGACCGCTCAGAAGCGCGCCTGAAGCGCGTCAGCCAGAACCTCGCCCGTACCGGGCTGAATGCGCAGATCATCACCGCCGATGCCACAAGCTGGCAGCCCGATGAGAAACTCGACGCCGTATTGCTGGATGCGCCGTGCAGCGCGACCGGCACACTGCGCCGCCGCCCGGATGTGGCATGGAGCAAGAGCGAAGCCGATATCGCCAGCCTTGCCGCCCTGCAGGAGAGCCTGCTCGACAATGCGTTTGCCATGCTCAAACCCGGCGGGCGGCTGATCTACTGCACCTGCTCGCTGGAGCCGGAAGAGGGCGAAGCCCAGATCGAGGCTTTCCTCAAACGCACGCCGGGCGCTGCCCGCGAACCCGTAAGCGCCGATGAATTGCCGGGTCTTGGCGATGCTCTCACGCCAGAGGGTGATGTGCGCACGCGGCCCGATATGTGGGCGGAGCAAGGCGGGCTGGACGGCTTCTTCATCGCCCGGCTAGTGAGGCAGCCCTAACCCTTACTGGCCGCGCCAGCTTGCCCTTGCCGGGGGGCGCTGATATGCCCGTTACCATGGCGCGCACAGTCAAGATTTCACCCTCCATCCTCTCTGCGGACTTCGCCCGGCTGGGCGAGGAGGTGAAAGCTGTCGACGAGGCCGGGGCCGACTGGATCCATGTCGATGTGATGGACGGGCATTTCGTGCCGAACCTTACCATTGGCCCGGCTGTGGTGAAGGCGCTGCGCGGCTGGTCGACAAAGCCGTTCGACGTGCATCTGATGATCTCGCCGGTCGACCCTTACATCGCCCAGTTTGCCGATGCGGGCGCGGACATGATTACCGCGCACCCGGAAGCCGGGCCGCATTTCCACCGCACCATCCAGACGATCAAATCCCACGGCGTGAAGGCCGGTGCGGCGCTGAACCCGGCCACGCCCGCCGATGTGCTGGAGCCTGTGATCGAGGAGCTGGATCTGGTGCTGGTGATGAGCGTCAATCCGGGCTTTGGCGGGCAGAGCTTCATCACCAGCCAGCTAAAAAAGATCGAAAAGCTGCGCAGCCTGATCGACGCAGCCGGTTCATCCACCCTGATAGAGGTCGATGGCGGGGTAAATCCGCAGACCGCCCGGCAATGCGTCGAGGCGGGCGCGGATGCGCTGGTGGCCGGTTCTGCCGTGTTCTCCGGCGGACCGGCGCGCTACGCGGCCAATATCGACGCCTTGCGCGGAGGCTGACACAGCGCCCATGGGCTCTCTCGTCACCAGCCGGGATATCGGGCAGGCCAGCCTTGGCGCGATACGCCGCGAACTTTCCGATTTTGCCAATTTCCTGCCGCCCTATCGCATGCTGTCTCTGGCGGGCGGGGCGGGCAAGCGCACCATCCATCCTCTCGAACCCGCTCCAGGCGGAGATGCCACGCGCGGCGCAGCGCTGCTGGCAGGGCGCTTCACGCTGGGCGGCGAGACCCTGGGCGTACCGGCTGGCGAGAGCGTGTGGGCGCTGCCCGCGCCATCGCGTGCCTTTGCCGCGCGCCTGCACAGCTTTGAGTGGCTGCCCGACCTTCTGGCGGTGCGCGAAGACGATCCCACAGATGCGGCCCTCACCCTGATTGATGACTGGCTGTCATGGTTTGGCCGCTGGAACAGTTTTGCGTGGAGCCCGGCCATACTGGCGCGCCGGGTGCGTATCTGGCTGCAGGTCCTGCCGCTGCTGGACGGCGGTGATGACCGCGGCGCCCGCGATACCCGGCTGAAAAGCCTTGTCCGGCAGACGGCCCGGCTGCGGCGCGCCCTCCCCCTGCTGCCAGCCAGCGCCGAGCGGATAGACGCCGCCATCGCACTTACAGCCGCCGCGATAAGCCTTGAGCTCGGCACGCGCGCACGCCAGGCCGGCGAACGCCAGCTGGTGGCCGATCTCAAATCGCAAGTCCTGCCTGATGGCGGGCATGTCAGCCGCACACCGCTGACCAGCGCGCGCATCCTGGCCGCCCTGGTGCAGCTGGATGCGCTGGCCAACGCGCAGGGGCTGACGCTCGATACCGAAATCAGCCGGGCGATGGACCGGCTGGCGGGCGCGGTGCGCTTCTTCCGCATGGGCCCCAAAGGGCTTGCCAGCTTCCATGGCGGGGGCGAAGGATCAACCCGGCTTATTGAAACCGCCATGCGCGGGCGCGAAAAGGTGAAACCTTTCAACGTTGCACCCCATTCGGGCTATCACCGCGCCGAGGCGGGCGGCTCTGTCGTCATTCTGGATGCGGCAGGGCCAGCAAAAGGCGTGCACGGGATAAACGCCCATGCCAGCGCGCTATCATTCGAGTTTGCGCCGCCCGGTGGCCGCCTGATCGTCAATTGCGGCTGGAATGATGACCAGCCGCCGGCCTGGCGCGAAGCGGTGCGGGCCACCGCCGCCCATTCGGCGCTGACGCTGGAGGAAACCTCCTCGGCGCGCCTTATCCGTCCGGGCTGGAAGCGCAATCTGCTGGGCGACCGGTTCGAAACCGGGCCTGATCCGGTGCGTGCGCGCCGCAATGAGGAAGATGTCGGCGTCTGGCTGGAATCCAGCCATGATGGCTACCGGGCCAAGTTTGGTGTCGGCATACGCCGGCGGCTCTTCCTGGCCGTGGATGGCGGCGATCTGCGCGGCGAGGACGGCATTTTCCGCCCCGTAGAGGACGGCCCGCCCGATGATCCGGAGAAGCTTTTGAGCTTCGCCATCCGCTTCCAGCTGCATCCCGGCGTGAAGGCGTCTCTTTCGCGCGATTCCCTTAGCGCGCTTCTGGTCCTGCCCAATGGCGATGGCTGGCGTTTTCGCACCGATGGCGGCCCTGTCAGGCTGGAACGCTCGGTTTATCTGGCCAGTGGCCCAAGCCCTGTGCGCTCGACCCAGCTGGTCATCTCCGGCGAGGCAGAATCGTATGGGGGAGGCGAGCGGCCGCCAAACCGTGTAAGATGGGCGTTCCAGCGCCTTGGTCGCGTCGGCGGGGCGTGATAGCCAGACGCCAGATTTGTATGGAGCATTCCCCTCATGTCGGATGAATTCCTTGCGCCGGTACGCCGCGCGCTGATCTCGGTATCGGACAAGACCGGCCTTGTTGCCCGTGCCCGCAAGCTGTCAGAGATGGGCGTCGAGCTGATCTCCACCGGCGGCACGCTGGCCACATTGCGCGAATCCGGGCTGGAGGCGCTGGACGCCGCCGAAGTGACCGGCTTTCCCGAAATGATGGACGGGCGGGTGAAAACCCTGCATCCGCGCATTCATGGCGGATTGCTGGCCCGGCGTGACCGGGAGGATGATCTCGCCTCCATGGAAGAGCACGGCATCCCGGCCATCGACCTTCTCATGGTCAATCTCTACCCGTTCGAGGATGCGGTCGCCTCCGGCGCAGACATTGATGGCTGCATCGCCAAGATCGATGTCGGCGGCCCGGCCATGATCCGCGCTGCCGCCAAGAATCACGCCCATGTCAGCGTGTGCGTGGAAGGCGATGATCTGGAAAAGGTCATTGGCGAGATGGAAAAGCATGAGGGCCAGACCACGCTCGCCCTGCGCCGCCATCTGGCAGCCAAAGCATTTGCCCGCACCGCCGCCTATGACAGTGCGATTGCCGAGCGGCTGGCCGAGGAAACAGACGAGCCGGACAACCGCTTTTTCGCGATTGGCGGCGCGCTGTCGCAAGGACTGCGTTATGGCGAGAACCCGCACCAGAGCGCGGCCCTCTATGCCAGCCCTGCGCCGCGGCCCGGCATCGTTTCGGCAAAGCAGCTGCAGGGCAAGGAGCTGTCCTACAATAATCTCGCAGACGCAGACGCCGCGTTTGAACTGGTCAGCGAGTTTGATGCCGAAGAGCAGGCGGCCTGCGTCATCGTCAAGCACGCCAATCCGTGCGGGGTCAGCGCCGCCGACAATCTCGCCTCGGCCTATGACCGCGCGTTTGCTGCCGATCCGGTGAGCGCCTTTGGTGGCATTGTGGCGCTGAACCGCAAGCTGGACGCTGATACGGCTGATCTCATCGCCTCACACTTCACCGAAGTGGTGATCGCGCCGGAGGCCGATGAAGCGGCGATGGAAATCCTCGCGGCGAAGAAAAATGTCCGCGTACTGGTGACAAATGGCCTCGCCGATCCGGCGCAGGCTGCCTGGATGGTCAAATCGGTGGCGGGCGGCCTCCTGGTCCAGTCGCGCGATACCGGCCATGTGCTGGCCAAGGACCTGAAAACCGTCACCGAGCGCGCGCCTAGCGAAGCCGAGCTGGCCGATCTGCTGTTTGCCTGGCGTGTGGTCAAGCATGTGAAATCCAATGCCATTGTCTACGCCAAGGGCGGTACGACGTCCGGCATCGGCATGGGCCAGACCAGCCGTCTGGATGCGGCGGTGCTGGCCGCACGCAAGGCAGAGCTGGCCGCGCAGGAAAATGGCTGGGACGAACCGCGCACGCGCGGCTCGGTATGCGCCTCGGATGCCTTCTTCCCGTTTGCTGACGGGCTGAACGCGGCCATCGAGGCGGGCGCGACCGCGATCATCCAGCCGGGCGGCTCGATCCGCGATGACGACGTGATAAAGGCGGCCAATGAGGCGGGCCTTGCCATGGTCTTCACCGGCATGCGCCATTTCCGGCACTGATGGTCTGGCGGGCCGCCATTCTGGCGCTCACCGCGCTGCTGCTAGCGGCCTGCAGCAATGCGCCTGATACGCTCGAACAGCGTATCGCCATGCTGGAGCCGCATATCAGCGTTCAGATGCCTCAAGGCGCCTCGGAGCCTGTCCCTGCCGTGCTGATGTTTTCAGGCTGCGGCGGGGTGATCTCCGTGCAGAACGATTATGCCACCATCGCCAATGAAGCCGGTATTGCGGCACTGATCGTGGATTCCCACGCTGCACGCGGGATTGGCCGTATGGGTGCGCGCCTGACGGTCTGCAGCGCAGCGCGCCTGCGCGGTGATGCGCGCGCGGGCGATGTCGTGGCAGCTCTCGAATATGCGCGCAGCCTGCCGCAGATTGATGCCTCCCGGCTCGCCCTGATCGGCTGGAGCCATGGCGGCTGGACCTTGCTGGATACGTTGACGCTTGCCCATGAGGGTGCGCCGCCTGCCGGGATGGAGGCGCTGCCCGGCAATGCGCTGGAGGGCGTGCGCTCGGTCATGCTGGTCTATCCGTGGTGCGGATTTCTGTCGCGCGCACGTCACCATGACCTGCCGGCCTATCCGCCGGTCCATGCCCTGCTGGCGGGCGATGATGTGATTGCCAATCCGCGCGCCTGCGGTGATCTGTTCGAGGCGCAGCTGGAAACGGGCGCGCAGATCGACTGGCAGGTTATGGCAGGGCTGACCCACGCCTTCGATGCGCCTGACGAGCCATTTGATCCGCGCGTGCGCCATGACGCACAAGGCGCGGCCCATGCACATGACTGGTTTGCTGAGCGTCTGGCGGACAGCCTTCTGGCCGGTCAGCGTTAGGGCTGGCTGGCCATCGGGAGCATACTCGCGCATGGTGGTGGTCAGCGCCGCGCCATACGCACCAAAAAGGGGAGACGCGATGTCAGGTTTTACTGCTGCGCAATGCTGGCGTGCCGGACTGACAGGGCTGGCTGGCCTCATGCTTCTGATAACCGGGCTGACGCTTCCGGGTTGTGGCCAGAATCCGGTTGACCCGGACGCCATATCGCGCACCGGCCCGGTTGTGCTGGTCATCACCGGGGTCGATAGCGCCCATCGTGGCAGCCGTCCTGTCACCTATGAGGGCCTCTATGCCATTTACGGTATCGAGGTGCAGGGCGCGCGCGGATTTACCCGCCCGGAACTGACGGCGATGAGCTGGCGCCAGATACGCGCAGATTTCCCCGTCGGCAGCTCGCCGCGCGTGTTCGACGGGCCTCGCCTGTCCGAGGTGTTGCGCAGTGCCGGGCTGGAGGGGGCGAGCGTGCGCCTTACCGCCTTTGACGGGTATGAAGCAGAGGTGCCTGCAGAGCTTATTGCCCGCCATGAGCCCATCCTTGCCCTGCGCGCGGACGGCGACCCGCTGGCCACGGGCGGGCTTGGCCCTGTCATGCTGGTCTGGCCGCGCCTCAACCACAACGATCTGGCCGATATGAACGATGATTTGTGGCCCTGGGGCGTGTTTGCCATCACGCCTTATCAGCCGAGCGGCACGCCGTAGCCGCCTTGCACCGCCGCAAAGCCACGGCCCTGAATTAATGGTGCATGGGGGCCGCGCCTGCCCCATCAGTCGTGGCCGATTATCAATGTCACAAAGGCGTTTGCGTTTGCCCGGCAGGTGCCTAAGCTGCACCCACCAAATTTGTGGGGAGCGACATTATGGCAGTTGAGCAAGCGCCAGCGGGCGGGACAAATCTCGTCGATCTTGTGTTCATGGCGGCGGATTTCCTGTGGGGCGGATACTGGGGTGACGATCAGATCGTCCCCATGGGTCCCATGGTGGTAGCCCTGCTCGGGATTGGCCTTTTCCTGATGGTCCGTCTGGGCTTCCGCCCGGTC
The DNA here is from genome assembly GCF_050485565.1 of Glycocaulis sp. Classification (GTDB taxonomy): domain Bacteria; phylum Pseudomonadota; class Alphaproteobacteria; order Caulobacterales; family Maricaulaceae; genus Glycocaulis. The sequence goes on from NZ_JBJHBQ010000001.1 coordinate 354,864, forward strand.
CGGACACTGGGCGGCGCGTTCTCCCGGCTGTGGGGCGGGCGCAAGGGCGATGAGAGCGCTGGCGACATCACGCCATGGCAGGCGCTGTCCACTGCGCTTTCCGGCCAGGTCGGCACCGGCAATCTGGCCGGGGTTGCCACTGCCATCTCGCTGGGTGGTCCCGGCGCGATTTTCTGGATGTGGATCACCGCCCTGTTCGGCATGGCGCTGTCATACGCGGAAGGCTCGCTGGCCGTGCGTTTCCGTGAAAAGCACGCTGACGGACACTTCCATGGCGGGCCGATGTACTACATCAAGAACGGCCTGGGCAAAGGCTGGGGCTGGCTGGCAGTGGTGTTCTGTATCGGCGCGCTGTTCTCCGCGCTCGCCACTGGCAACATGATCCAGTCCAACTCCATCACCAACGGCGTTCAGACGGGCACCGAAAACAATATCGCGCGCATCCTGCCCTGCCAGCTTTTGCAGCCCACGGCCAATATCGGCATGTCGGCCTGCGAGGCCCGGCGCATCGTGGACGCCGGGGGCATTATCGAGCTGGACGCAAGCGGGCGGGCCCGCGGTGCACGCGCCGCCGCGGCCGCAGACGCAGCAGAAGCCGCTGCGGCAGCCGCCGCGGCCGAAACCGGCCAGGTGATTGACCCTGAGGCCGCCATGGCCGCCGAGGCGGCGCCCGGCGTGCTCACTGCCGACACGCTGCGCCTGGTGGTTGCTGCGTGGATACCTGGCGCGCTGATCGCGTTTTTTGTCTTCCTGGTGATTATTGGCGGCATCAAGTCCATCGGACGCGTCGCCGGGATCATGGTGCCGTTCATGGCGGCGGCCTATGTCCTCGTCGCAGCCTTCGTCCTTGTCCTGCACATTGAACATGTGCCGGGCGCCTTCATGCAGATCTTCGAGTACGCTTTCGGATTTGGACCAGCTGTAGGCGGGCTGGCAGGCTATGCGGTGATGGAGGCGGTGCGTTTTGGCGTCGCGCGCGGCCTGTTCTCCAACGAGGCCGGCCAGGGCTCCCTGCCTATCGCCCACGCCGCAGCCCAGACCAAGAACCCGATCCGTCAGGGCGAAATGGCGATGCTGGGTACGTTCATCGACACCATCATCATCTGCACCATGACGGCGCTGGTGATCCTGGTGGTCGCTGGCCAGTACCCGACCGAGGGCGGCGGCTTCGTCGAATACGCCTGGATGTCGATCGGCGAACTTCAGGATGTCGGCATCACGTCGGCGGCCTTCGGACAGGGCCTGCCGGTGGTCGGCGGCTGGGTGATCGGACTGGCGCTCGCCCTGTTCGCTTTCACCACGCTGATCGGCTGGTCGTACTACGCCGAACAGTCGGCCACCTATCTGGTGGGCGACTGGGCCGCCAAGCCGTTCCGCTTCGTGTGGGTGGCCATGGTGTTCACCGGCGCGATCCAGGCCAATGACTTCGTCTGGCGCCTGGGCGATATCGCCAACTCGGCCATGGCACTGCCCAACCTGCTGGCACTGCTGTTGCTGTCAGGAATGGTCGTCAAGTACACGCGCGACTTCGACAAGAACGGCGTCGTGCCTCCGGCATGGTTTGGCGATACGGCCAAAGGGCCGGACGGCAAGCCGGTGGCTTCCGCCAAGCCGGAGAGCGGGAAAGGCGAAGAACCCGCCGGGTAATTCAGGGAGCGGGCAGTGCTGCGGCCACCAGATGGTCCAGCACTGCCCATTTCTTGTAGCCGCGTGCGGCATCATCTGCACCGTGCCAGGCCGCCCCAAGGGCGGCCTTTTCTTTTGCGTCCAGCGCCGCCACCGGATCAAGGCAGATACGGATGGTGAAGAGGACCGCGCCGCTGTCTTCGAGCTTCGTGATCGTCTGGCGCTCTACCCGCACATGCAGGAGGGTTTCCGCCTCGGCCGGCTTGGCCGCCAGCGCACGTGCGCGCAAGGGCGCGCCGTCCGGCGTGAACCGGTCATCACCTGCCTGCAGGGTCCAGTTGAAGCGTTCGAGCACCTGTCCGGGCCGGACATGGTCGAATACGCGGGCAATGCGCGTGGCCAGCAGCTCCCCGCCGGGGATGGGCTTGTGGAGTGCGTGCAGCGTTTTCCCGGCCGCATGAGGCAGGGAGAAGAAGGTCGGCGAGGTGAGCACTGCCGCGCCCACCTGCCAGCCATCCCTGCCCGGCATCATCAGCACCAGATCATCGCTGACATGATGGGCCAGCTGCCAGAGTGCGGGCAAACCCTCCTCCGGCTCGGGCGCGTCCATGCCAGCGTCATGCAGATGGCCGGTGGCCAGCACAGCCGCTTCACGCGCAGCGGGGCCAGCGCCGGACGCTTCAAAATTCGTCAGGGCGCGGTCTGTCAGCAGGGTGCGGCGCTCTGGCAGGCTGCCCGCTTCTGTATCCGGGACCAGCCAGGCGCCGGGATCAATGGGTTTGAGACCAACAACAAAGCGCGGCGGGCCATCACGCCAGGGCGTATGGGACGGGCGCGGGCCGCTCACCAGGGTTCGCCGGCAATCCAGCCTGCGATCCAGACCAGAACCAGCCCCAGCACGATGCCCACCGCATCTACCGCCCAGTCATAGAGCGACATTGAGCGGTTGATGAAAGGCAGGGACTGGAGAAGCTCAATCAGTCCGCCAAAGGCCAGAAGAATGAGAAACAGCCATATCCGGCGCAGCTCTGGCCAGGCCGCACGGGCGAGCATGGTCAGCACCACAAAGGCCATGAGATGGTTGACGACATGCCATCCAAGAGGCGTCGGCGGGTTGGCGTATCCGGGCCATAGTGCAAAAACGCAGGTGACGAGAAACGCCGCAATAAAGAGCCAGTGCCAGAAGGGGCGGAAGAATCCGGCGAGTTCTGCCGCCCAGCGCACTTGAGGCTTACGGCACCCCTCGCCTAGGGTACCGGCCTTATCAGCTGAGGACTTGTTTAACATCATGACGCTTTCACTGCTCGACACGATTCGCGCTTCCGGCACGCCCCGTTCTGACTGGTCCCGCGAGGAGGTCAAGGCGATCCATGATGCGCCTTTCGCCGAGCTGATGCATGCGGCGGGGGAAATCCACCGCCTCCACCACCGGGCAGGCGAGGTGCAGAAAAGCCAGCTTCTCTCCATCAAGACGGGCGGATGCCCGGAAGATTGCGGGTATTGCAACCAGTCTGCCAAGTTCGACACCGGGCTTAAAGCCTCCAAGCTGATGGACACTGAAATCGTGCTGCAAAAGGCGCGGGCGGCCAAGGCGGGCGGGGCCACGCGGTTTTGCATGGGCGCGGCCTGGCGCTCGCTAAAGACACGCGACGAGCCGAAAATCTGCGAGATGATCGAGGGTGTGAAGGCGCTCGGCCTTGAGACCTGCATGACGCTTGGCATGCTCGAAGAGGGGCAGGCCGAACGGCTGAAAGATGCCGGGCTCGACTATTACAACCACAATCTGGATACCTCGCCGGAATACTACGAAAAGATCATCACCACCCGCACCTGGGAAGACCGGATAGAGACACTTGCACGGGTGCGCGGCGCGGGCATCAAGGTGTGCTGCGGCGGCATTATCGGCATGGGCGAAGGGGCGGAGGACCGTATTGGTCTTCTGACCGAGCTCGCCCGGCTGGACCCGCATCCCGAAAGCGTCCCGATCAATCATCTGGTGCAGGTGTCTGGCACGCCGCTTTCCGGGTCTGCCCCGCTGGACGGGCTTGATTTCGTGCGCGCCATCGCCACCGCCCGCATCATCATGCCGCTCTCGGTGGTGCGCCTGTCGGCGGGCCGGGAAGGCATGAGCCGGGAGCTGCAGGCGCTTTGCATCCTGGCCGGTGCCGGATCGATCTTTGTTGGCGAGGAGTTGCTGACCACGCCCAACCCGTCCTTGACGCGCGATGCGCAGATGTTCGAGACGCTGGGGCTGGAAGCGCGTTAGGTTCGCACCTGCCCCGTGCCAAAGACCTGGTATTTCCAGCTGGTGAGCTGATCAGCGCCCACAGGGCCGCGCGCATGGATGCGGCCCGTGGCAATGCCTATCTCTGCGCCAAAACCAAACTCGCCGCCGTCTGAAAAGCCGGTCGAGGCATTGTGCATGACAACGCCGGCATCCACGCGGGCGAGGAAGGTGCGCGCTGCTGTCTCGTCGCCGGTGATGATCGCCTCGGTATGGCCAGAGCCATGGCGGGCGATATGAGCCAGCGCGCCTTCCACCCCGTCCACCAGCGCCATGGAGACGATGGCGTCGAGATATTCGGTGTCGAAATCTTCAAGGCTGGCGGGCGTTACCGACGGGGCGAGCGCCTGCACCGCTGCGTCACCGCGCACTTCGCACCCGGCTGCCTGTAGGGCGGATACGAGGCGGGTCACCATCGCTTCGCCGGCCTGCCGGTCGATGAGCACGCATTCAGCGGCATTGCACACGCCGGTGCGGCGCATCTTGGAGTTCACCACCAGGCGTTCGGCCATGTCCGCGTCCGCTGCGCCGTCCACATAGACATGGCAGAGTCCGTCGAGATGGCCGAGCACCGGCACCCTCGCCTCTTCCTGCACGCGTTTGACCAGCGCCTTGCCGCCACGCGGAATGACGAGATCCAGCGCGCCATCCATCCCGGCCAGCATGTCACCGACATAGGCGCGGTCAGTACCGGGCGGCGTGGTGATGATGGCTTGCGGCAGGCCCGCCTCGCCCAATCCGCCACGCAGAGCATCCAATATCGCGGCGACGCTGGATGCTGCGTCCGATCCGCCGCGCAGCACCACCGCATTGCCCGAACGCACACACAGGGCCGCCGCATCCGCAGCCACGTTGGGGCGGCTTTCAAAGATCACACCGATCGCCCCGATGGGGACGCGCACCTGCGCCATGACGAGGCCGTTGGGACGCGTCCAGCGCGTGATCTCGCGCCCTATCGGGTCGGGGTGGCGGGCGACGGCGCGGATACCCTCGACAATGCCATCAAGCCTTGCCGGGTCGAGGCGCAGCCGGTCCAGCATGGCGCCGCTGGTGCCATTGCTTTGAGCGCGGGCCACATCATCCGCATTGGCAGCCAGCACACTTTTCGAGGCTGCCTGCAGCGCATCGGCCATGGCGGTAAGCGCGGCGGTGCGCCTGTCCGCGCTTGTGTCTGCCAGCGCGCGCGCAGCGGCGCGAAGGTCCGCGCCCGCGCGGCTTGCCCAATCAGGCTGATACTTGCTCATCCCTGATCCTCCAGCACCAGATCGTTGACATGGATGGCCGCCACGCCCCGGCGATAGCCCAGCACCGCTTCGATATCGGCTGAGCGCAAGCCGGCAATCCGGCGCAATTCCTCTGCTCCGTAGGCGGAAATTCCCTTGGCGAGCACCGCGCCATCACCGCCCGCCAGCGCCACTGTTTCGCCGCGCGAGAACTCGCCTTCTACCCGCGCAATCCCGGCAGGCAGCAGGCTCTTGCCGGACCGCACGGCGCGCGCTGCGCCGTCATCGAGATGCAGTTTTCCGCGCGGAGCTATCGCACCGGAAATCCAGTTGCGCCGGGCATTGGTGCGCGAGGTCTCCGGCGCAAAGACCGTGTGCGGCGCGCCTCTGCTCAGCCTGTCCAGCGGATCATCTTCGGCGCCGGCTGCGATGATGGTGGCAATGCCGGCCCGCGCGGCGATGCGCGCAGCAGCAATCTTGGACGCCATGCCGCCGGTGCCTGTGCCAGCCTTGCCCGGCTCCCCGCCCAGCGCCTCTATCTCCGGCGTGATGGCCTCGACATAGGCAATCAGCTGCGCGCCGGGAACACGGGACGGATCAGCGCTGTGAAGCCCGTCCACGTCCGACAGGAGCACGAGGAGTTCCGCATCGCACATCTGCGCCACGCGCGCGGCCAGCCGGTCATTATCGCCATAGCGCAGCTCGGCTGTGGCGACCGTATCATTCTCATTGATGACGGGCAGTGCACCGGCAGCCAGCAGCGCATCCAGCGTGGCGCGGGCATTGAGCCAGCGGCGTCGGCTTTCCATGTCATCAAAAGTAAGAAGCGCCTGCGCGGCGGGCATGCCATGGGGTTCCAGCGCGGCATTCCACGCCATCATCAGGGCGGTCTGGCCTGCGGCTGCGGCCGCCTGTTTCTGGTCGAGCGCCAGCTTGCCGGCGGGCAGGTTCAGCCGCTTGCGGCCCAGCGCCACCGCGCCGGAGGATACCAGCACGGTTTCGATGCCGCGCGCACGCCAGCGCGCCAGCGCTCCGCCAATCGCCTCGAAACGGGCCGTGTCCGGGCCGCCCGTATGCGCATCAATGAGAAGGGAGGAACCGATTTTCACGACGGCGCGGCGCACACCGGAAATCAGCTCGGATGCGGACGCAGCCACGGCATATTATCCTTCAGACCCAATAATCCGGGACACCATATCGCAGGCGCAGCATTGCGCAATGAGCAGGGCTAGCGCCCGGCTTCCAGTTCCTCGCGCAGCATTTCCAGCTCCAGCCAGCGTTCTTCCTTGGCTTCGCGCTCTTCGCTGGCCTTCGCCAGTTCGCCGCTGGCGGCATGGAATCGGTCCGGATCGCGCGAGAACAGCGCCGGATCGGCGAGTTCAGCTTCCAGCTTGGCAATTTTGCTCCCCAGCGCCTCGATCTCGCCGGGCAGGGTTTCAAGCGCATGCTTGTCCTTGAAGGACAGCTTGGCGCGCTGCTGTGGCGGCACCGAGGCTGGTGATTTCGCAGAAACTGGTGCGGCGGGCTTTGCGGGGTGCTCCTGCTGGCTGCGCGCGCGTACGCCTTCGCCGCGCTGGGCCACCATGTCGGAATAGCCGCCCGCATAGACCTGCCAGTTGCCATCGCGTTCATAGGCGATTGTGCGGTTCACCGTGCGGTCGAGAAAATCACGGTCATGGCTGACCAGCAGCACGGTGCCGGCATAATCGGCAATCAGATCCTGCAACAGGTCCAGCGTTTCCAGATCAAGATCATTGGTCGGCTCGTCGAGCACCATGACATTGCCGGGCAGGGCCAGCGCGCGGGCCAGCATGATCCGTGCGCGCTCGCCGCCAGAGAGCACATGGACCGGCGTGCGGGCCTGTTCAGGGCGGAAGAGGAAGTCCTTCATCCACGCAGCGATATGGCGCGTCTGACCGTTGATCTCGACATGGTCACCGCCGCCACCGGTCAGCGCCTCGGCCAGCGTCCAGCCGGGTTTGAGCTGCGCGCGCTTCTGGTCCAGCTGGGCGATCTGCAGACCCGCACCCAGCTGAACGGTGCCGGTATCGGGTTCGAGATTACCCACCAGCATGTTGAGAAGCGTGGTCTTGCCCGCGCCATTGGGGCCGACAAAGCCGATACGTTCGCCGCGCAGGATGCGCACCGAGACATCGCGCACCACCACACGGTCACCGAAGCGCTTGGAGATGTTCTTCGCCTCGACAACGCGCTTGCCGGACTGTTCGGCATCAGAGGCTTCCAGAGCGACATTGCCTTGCGGGCCGGAATGGCTGCGGTGACGGGCTTTGAGGGCCTTGAGCTCATCCACACGGCGGACATTGCGCTTGCGCCGGGCGGTGACGCCATAGCGCATCCAGTCTTCCTCGCGCGCGATCTGGCGGGCGAGCTTGTGCTGTTCGAGCTCTTCTGCCGCCAGCACCTCGTCGCGCCAGTCCTCGAAATGGGCAAACCCCTTGTCGAGCCGCCGGGCGATGCCCCGGTCCAGCCAGACGGTGGCGCGGGAGAGATTCTCCAGAAAGCGCCGGTCGTGACTGATCAGCACCAGCGCGCTTTTCGTGCGCGAGAGCTCTTCTTCCAGCCACTCGATAGCCGGGAGATCGAGATGGTTGGTCGGCTCATCAAGAAAGAGGATATCGGGTTCGGGTGCCAGCGTGCGGGCGAGCGCCGCCCGGCGCGCCTCCCCGCCTGACAGGCGGGCCGGGTTTTCCTCGCCGGTCAGCCCCAGCGCTTCGAGCAGCATGCGGGCGCGCCACGGGTCATCGCCCGGCGTCAGCCCGGCCTCGACATAGGCCAGAGCTGTCTCGAAGCCGGAAAGGTCCGGCTCCTGCGGCAGGTAGCGCACCGTCGCGCCCGGATGGATGAAGCGCTCGCCTGCATCTGCCTCGATCAGCCCGGCGGCGATCTTCATCAGGGAGGACTTGCCTGAGCCGTTCCGCCCGACAAGGCAGATGCGCTCGCCGGGCGCGACGATCAGTTCCGCGCCCGTGAGCAGGGGCGTGACCCCGAAGCTCAGGCTTATGTCCTGCAAGGTGAGAAGCGGTGGTGCCATGGTGTGTGTGCGATAACGCAAAGCGATTGGCCTGTCAGCGCCCTTGCGCTGCCCTGCCGGAGCGCGCGATGCTTGCCCCTGGGCAGGCTGGAGGAATGCGTTTGGCCTTTTACCGCAGACGCCGCCGGATATTGATGGCCACCATCATCGTCAGCGCCCTTGTCGGCGCGCTGGCGATGGGCTGGGTATGGTCGACCCGCAACCCGCTTGAGCTGACCCTGCAGGAGCTGGGGCAGGCCGCGGGCCAATCCTATATTTACGGGTATCCGCTGGTGCTGATGGATGAGACCCGGCGCGATGTGATCGAGCGGGGCGGGCTGCCGCCGAACCGGCTGGCGCATATACGCAGCCTGCCGGAGGCGGGGTTCACCGCCGTGGTGCGTCCCAATGTCGATACGCTGTATTCGCTGGCCTGGCTGGAGCTGGGCAGCACTCCCATGCAGCTCGACGTCCCGGCGATGGACGGACGCTACTGGCTGTTTCAGGGCATGGATGCCTGGACCAATGTGTTTGCCGATCCGGGTGTACGCACGCTGGGCGATGGCAGTGTCAGCATACTGATTGCCGGGCCGGATTTTGAGGGAAGCGCGCCGGAAGGCATGGCGCTTTACCGTTCGCCAACCCGCATGGTGTGGCTTCTGGGCCGGATCGAGATCGGTGGACCGGATGATCTGCCAGCCGTACACCGGCTGCAGGACGGATTGCGGCTCTACCCGTATCGCGCCATGCCGGGAGGCCATGGTGTGACGCTGGAGCGGCCAGCATCCACAACAACGTTGCCTGCGCCGCCAGCCAGGGTGGCCGAAATGGATGCGCCGGACTTCTTTACCCGGCTGGGCCAGCTGATGGCAGATAATCCCCCTGCCGAGACTGATCGCGAGGCGCTGGCCCGGATGCGCGCGCTCGGCGCTGGCCCCGGCGACACTGTCGACTGGTCCGAATACGGAATTCTGGCCATGCAGGTGATGTTGCGCGGTGTGGCGGCAGCGCGTGAACGTCTGGCCGAAGGGCCATCACGGGCCGAGGGCTGGGTTATTCCCGATGACCATATTGGCCGCTATGGGAGCGATCATGCCTACCGGGCCGGAGTGGCGCTCTATGGCCTTGGCGCAAACCTCCCCGAAGACGCTGTTTATCCCTCCGCCAGCACCGATTCATCTGGCGAGCCCCTGCAGGGCGGACAGCGCTACCAGATCCGGTTTGAAGCCGATGCCATGCCCCCGGTCAACGGGTTCTGGTCGGTCACGCTCTATGACGCCGATGGCTATTTCATCGCCAATGCGCAGAACCGCTACGCCCTGACCAGCCGGAACGCGCTGGTGGCCGATGAGGATGGCAGCATCACGCTCGACATTCATGCCGGCCCGCCAGAAGAGGGCCGTGAGGCGAACTGGCTGCCCGCACCGCAGAGCGGCCATTTCACCCTGCTCGCCCGCCTCTACTGGCCGCAGGACAGCGTGCTGGATGGTGAGTGGACGATGCCGCCCGTGGAACGGCTGGACTGATTACTCGGCAGCGCGGGCAACCGGGTCTGCCACGCTGGCATCGCCTTTCGCCTTGCGGAAGCGCAAATGCCCGTCCTCGAGGCGGCCATAACGTATGGTCAGCATGTCCTGCACATAGTTCTGATAGGTGCGCCAGGGCGCTTTCGTCCCCTGCCGGGGCAGGTGTGGCAGGGCGCGCTGGACATAGCCGGACGAGAAATCGAGCAGCGGTGCCAGCTCGATCCCGTCAGGCGGCACCGGCACGCAGTAATCATGGCCCTGCCGCTCCATATGATTCAGCAGGCGGCAGACCCGTTCGGCAGTGAGATCAATCTTCAGCGTCCATGAGGCATTGGTGTAGCCAAACGCCAGAGCGGCATTGGGAACGCCGGAGAGCATCATGCCGCGATAGGTGATCTTGCCAGCAGGCACCACGCTCTCGCCATCCACGCTGATATCCATGCCGCCGCCGACCTGCATTTCCAGCCCCGTGGCCGGGATAATGAGATCAGCCTCGATCAGCTCGCCGGATTTCAGGCGGATGCCGCCCTTCTCGAAGCGTTCGACATGATCGGTGACGATGCTGGCCTTGCTCCCCTTAAGCGCGTCGAAGAAATCACCATCAGGCGCGAGGCAGAAGCGCTGGTCCCACGGATTATAGTGGGGCGAGAAATGGCGCTCGACATCGAAATCCTCGCCCAGCTCTGCGCGTATCGCCTTGATGACGCCCCGCTTCACAAAGCCCGGCCAGACGCGCGATAGCTGGAAGAAGAACATGGAGAGCCCGATATTCTTCACCCGCGAGAGCGCGTAGGCGAGCCGTCCGGGCAGGATTTTCCTCAACGCATCGGCCACAGCATCGCGTGAGGGACGCGCCGCGATATAGCTTGGCGAGCGCTGTAGCATGGTCACATGCGCGGCTTTCTCCGCCATGGCCGGCACCAGCGTCACCGCCGTTGCGCCAGAGCCGATAATCACCACGCGCTTGCCCGCATAATCATGGTCTTCAGGCCATTTTTGCGGGTGGATGATCTCGCCAGCAAAGTCTGCCAGCCCCTCAAACTCGGGCATATAGCCCTGCTCGTAGCGGTAATAGCCAGAGCACACCATGAGGAAGCGGGCGGTGAGCGCCTGGCGGCCTTCCGGCCCTTCCACTGTCACCGTCCAGCGGGCCGGCCCGCTATCCCAGCTGGCTGATATGACGCGCGTATTGAAGCGGATATGCCGGTCAATCCCGGCCTCGCGCGCGGTATCGGTGACATAGCGGCGAATGCTCGGCCCGTCGGCAAACACCTTGCCGTCCACCCAGGGGCGGAAATTATAGCCGAACGTGTACATGTCGGAGTCGGAGCGTATGCCGGGATAGCGAAACAAATCCCAGGTGCCGCCAATCTGCCCGCGCGCCTCAATGATGGCATAGCTCTGGCCGGGTGCGCGGTGCTGGAGATGCCAGGCCGCGCCAATACCGGAAATCCCGGCCCCGACGATCAGCACGTCCACGTTCTGCGCTTGATTATCCGCCATGACGCATTGTCTCCGAACCCTCTGCCGGAGAAAAGTGAACACCGTTCACTTCCCTCTGGCAAGAGGCTCGAAGGTCAGCCGCAGCCCAGGCGCTGGCGCATCGCGTCAAGACTGCCGCGCGGACGCCAGGCGGCCATCGCCTCGAAAACCGTGCAGCGCTGCGCATCATCCAGCCGCGTATCCGCAGCGAGATCAGCCTCCAGCGCGTCAAAGCTGTCCGTGCCTGTGATGATCTCCTGACCGCCCGCCTCCGGGCTGTCAAAGCGCATCAGGACACCGCCCTCATCCCAGCGCTCCCAATAGGGCAGATTGGTCGGCCCGCCCGTTCCCGGCTCGCCGGTGCGGGCAAACTCGGCCCAGTAGGCACCCATGGCAGCGGCCAGCGCTTCGCGGCCGCTGGCATTGCTGCGATTGAACATCGCGCCATCAAGGCGGCCAAAGAAGTCGAAATGATTGAAGACGAACGGTATCTCGATGGCGTGGGCCGCGCCCAGAAGATGGGAGAGGTCCATCACGAACAGGGCCCGGCCCTGCTCATCCCAGTCAAACCGGTAGGCCCAGACATCGCCATGTCCGCCGGCCCGCATGAGACTCGCAGACTGGTCCACGGCGAGGATGCGCCATACCCGGCTCTGATAGTCCGAGATGGCGTCATAGAAGGCTGCGTCCCGGCTGATAAGGATGACGCCGAAATAGCGCTTCACCAGATCATCGCTGAAGAGATTGAACAGCTTCATCTCGTCCCGGTTGGTGCCGGTGATGACCGGAACCGCGTTGAACGTATCGGGTGAGGCAAAGGCGTTGGCGAGACCATCGCGCGGGATCGTCACCCCGTCCTCGATCATGCGCGGCAGGTTGAGGAAGGGGGCGCCATCCTCCCCGCGATAGGCGTTGAAGACGGTCTCCAGATCAGCGGCGCGCAGGGCGGCAGCATTATAGCCGTCTCCGGCGATGCGAAGCGCGACTTCATCAGACGCGTTAGGCTGGCCGGGTTCGGCCCCGCTGGCCACCTCCCAGCTGACACTGTCAAAGCTGCCCGACTGGATGATGGCACGGTGGAACAGGCCCGACGCCAGCGGCGAGGCCAGCAGCCCGGCCACATTATGCCCGCCTGCGCTTTCGCCAAAAATGGTTACATTGCCGGCATCGCCGCCAAACTGGGCCGCGTTCTCCCGCACCCATTCAAGCGCCGCAATCTGGTCCAGAAGCGCGAAATTGGCCGCCGCGTCGCGTGGGTCGACGGCATCATTGCGGATGGCGTCATGCGCGAAGAATCCGAGCGGGCCCAGCCGGTACTGGATGGCGACCACGACCACATCCTGGTCTTTGGCCAGCTGCGCGCCGTCATACTGTCCGGCAAAGCCCCAGACATTGGCCCCGCCATGAATCCAGACCATGACCGGACGGTCAGCATTGTCCGCGCTTGCGCCTTCCGGAGCGTAAATATCGAGGCGCAGGCAGTCCTCGCTGCCGACGAGCTGGCCGGGTGTGACGCCTGAGGATGCCTGAAGCGCGCTGGTAAATTGCGGGCAGGGCTCAGGGTGCTCCAGCGCCTCGAAGCGGCCATTGAAATCCGCAGCGGGACGCGGCGCGCGCCAGCGCAGATCGCCGTCAGGCGCAGCGGCAAAGGGCACACCGCGCCAGGCCCACGCGCCGGGCGAATGCTGGAAGCCGATCAGCTCGCCCTGCTCTACTGTGCGAAGGGTTGCCTCCAGCGGTTCGGGCGGGCGCTGCTCTGCACTTCCCGTACACGCCGATAGCGCCAATGCGCCCAACACACCCAGCCATATATGCCGCATGAAACCCTCCCCGATTTCCAGTTCGCGAATGAGGGTAGAGCGTGCGCGCGCGCTCCTGCAAGCGCGTTCTGGCGCTATCCGGTTTTAGGAATGTTCACCAGCCGCACCCAGCCCGTCTTCTTGTCACGCACGACGATGATGCGGGCCGGGTCGAGACCGGATACATCCCGGCCCGTTTCCTTCAGCATGGCGATGGAGGCCGCTCGAACAGCTTCATCGTCCGCCTGCGGAGCAAGGTGAACAGAGCCGCGCTTCTTGCCGCCCTCCTGCACGACGATCTCGATGGTCTCCACCGCCGCGCGCAGCATGTCGGCATCGGCCTTTGGCCAGTCAGCATGGAAGACGCTGCCCGTCTGCCCGGCGCGCTCCCACAGCTCCTCTGCCATGTGCGGGGCGAAAGGCGCGAGCACACGCAGGAAGGTCAATAGTCCGTCCATGGTGACAGGCTGACCCTCTACCGCGTTGAGGAATTTCATCAGTTCGGCAATGGCGGTGTTGAGGCGGAGATTCTCCAGATCCTCCGTCACCGCCTCGACCAGCTTGCCGACTGCGATGGTAACAGCAGACGCCTCTTCTTCTGCCGGGCTGGCGATACCGGACATCGCATAGTTCCAGACCCGGCGCAGGAATTTGAGCGAGGCGGCGGCCTTCTCGGTTTCCCAGACACGCCCGCCCTCGACCGGCCCCATGAACATCAGGCAGACCCGGAAAGCGTCCGATCCGTACTGCGCCACCACGTCGTCCGGCGTCACCACATTGCGCAGGGATTTCGACATTTTCGCGCCAATGCGCTCAACCCTGTCCCCTGTCGGCACGTGGACAAACTGCCCCTCGCCGCGCTCCTCAACCTCGTCCACGGGCAGGATAACGCCGCGCGCATTCTGGTAGGCAAAGGAGGTGAGCATGCCCTGATTGACGAGCTTGCTGAACGGTTCGGCCGTCGAGATGACGCCCAGATCATGGAGCGCCAGATACCAGAAGCGCGCATAGAGCAGGTGCAGCGTCGCATGCTCGGCGCCGCCCACATAGAGATCAACCGCCCCCCACGCTTTCTCCTTGGACGGATCAACCAGCGCATCAGCGTTCTTCGGGTCCATGAAGCGCAGCGGATACCAGCACGAGCCGGCCCATTGCGGCATGGTGTTCAGCTCGCGCCGCCCCTTCATGCCGGTCTTCGGGTCGGTCACTTCCACCCAGCCGGGCGCGCGCGCCAGCGCAGGCGCGTCATAGCTCGTCGGCTTGTAGTCATCGACATGGGGCAGGGTCAGCGGCAGCTCTGACACATCAAGGCTGGTGCGTGTGCCATCTTCCCAGTGAATGATCGGGATTGGCTCGCCCCAATAGCGCTGACGGGAGAATATCCAGTCGCGCAGATTATAGCTGACAACGCGCCTGCCGAGGCTCCGGGCAGAAAGAAAGTCGGCGACCGCCTCGCGTGCATCGCGCCAGCGCTGGCCAGCCTGATAGAGACCGGCTTCGGTTCCGGCTGGCGGGTCGAGCATGATGCCGTCTTCGGTCCAGCAGGCTTCGCCCTTCAGCACGGCCTCGCGCACAGGGATGTCAGCACCCGGATCAATAACCGGCACGACAGGCAGGCCATACTTCTTCGCAAAGGCAAAATCGCGCTCATCATGGGCTGGCACGCCCATCACCGCGCCGGTGCCATAGTCGGGCAGCACATAGTCCGCGACGAAGATCTGCACTTTCGCGCCCGACACCGGGTTGATGGCGTAAAGACCTGAAGACACGCCCGTTTTCTCGGCATCCACCGTGCGGTCGAGATCGGATTTGCGGGCCGCTGCCTCGCAATAGGCGTCCACCTCCGCGCGATGGCTGGCAGGCACCAGGCTGGCGACCAGCGGATGTTCCGGCGCGAGCGCGAGGAAGGTGACGCCCGCGAGCGTGTCGGCGCGCGTTGTAAACGTGGTGACGGTCTCGTCTGAACCCTCGATCGCAAAGCGGATTTCGACGCCTTCCGACCGGCCGATCCAGTTGCGCTGGCTGTCCTTGATGCCTTCGGGCCAGTCGAGCCCCTCAAGACCCGCCAGCAGACGCTCCGTGTACGCCGTAATGCGCATCTTCACCTGACGGATCGGCACGCGTACCACGTCAAAACCCTGCTCGGACTTGCCGTCGAACACCTCTTCATTGGAGAGGATGGTGCCAAGCTCCGCGCACCAATTGACCAGCGCATCGTCGAAATACACCAGACGGCGCGCATCCTGATATTCCTGAATGGCGAGCTTGCCTGCGGCCTTCACATCGTCGGGGATAGGCAGCTCAGCAATCGGACGGGCCTTGTTGGCATCCTTGTCGAACCACGCCTCGTACATCTGCACAAAGATGAACTGGGTCCATTTGTAATAGTCCGGCTTTGAGGTGGTGATCTCGCGATTCCAGTCATAGCCCAGACCCAGCAGATCCATCTGGCGGCGGAAGGTCTTGATATTCTTGGTGGTGGAAACTTCCGGGTGTTCGCCGGTCTTTATCGCGTGCTGTTCGGCGGGCAGGCCAAAACTGTCCCAGCCCATCGGGTGGAGCACGTTGAAGCCCGCCATGCGCTTGTAGCGCGCCACGATATCGGTCGCGAGATAGCCCACAGGATGGCCGACATGCAGGCCCGATCCCGACGGATAGGGAAACATGTCGAGCACGTAGAAGGTCTTGTCGCCGAGCTTGGGGTCCGGCGTGCGATACGTGTCCCGCTCAGCCCAGAGCTGGCGCCATTTGGTTTCAATCGCGGTGAAATCGTAGGTGTCGCACACGGGCGGGCAACTTTCTTTGAAAACAGGCGAAGCGGCGGATGAACCGCCGCTTCTACTAGGCTCCAGCGTTTCTGGCAAAGCCCTGACGGGCAGCGCCGCTCTCAGGCCGCGCTGACCTGCTCGAAGCGGGTAATGGCATCCTCGCGCGCCAGGAGGAAGCCGAGCGCATCATGGCCTTCAATGAGGCAGGTGCGGGCAAACGGCTCCAGCGTGAAACCGGCGCGCACATTGCCGCTGGTCACGCTCATATCGGCGAGGCTTACAGTCACTTCCTCGCCTGTCCGCTCCAGTAGTGCTGCATGCGCCTCGGCATCAATCTCGGCCACGACCAGCCCGTTATTGGCCGCATTGGCCTTGAAGATATCGCCCGCGCGCGTGGTGATGACGGCGCGCACGCCAAAGTCACGCAAGGCCCAGGGCGCGTGCTCGCGCGAGGAGCCACAGCCGAAATTATCCCCCGCGATGAGAACGGAATGGGTTTCGGTCTCAACCGCGTTCAGCGGGTGATCGGTAGGCTTTCCCGCCCCGTCGAAGCGCCAGTCGCGAAAGCAGGCATCGGCCAGCGCGCCGCGCTCTGTGGTGGTCAGGAAGCGGGCCGGGATGATCTGGTCGGTATCGATATTGTGCTCTTGCAAGGCAAAGCTGCGCGAGCGGATTTCACTTATCGGTTCACGCTGCACCACACATCTCCATCATCTTGCGCGGATCGGTAATCGCACCGGCAACGGCGGCGGCAGCGGCGGTCGCCGGGCTTGCCAGGACGGTACGCACGCCGGGGCCCTGCCGACCGGCGAAATTGCGGTTCGAGGTCGAAACGACCAGCTCTCCCGGCCTGCCGCTATCGCCATTCATGGCGATGCACATGGAGCAGCCTGGTTCGCGCCATTCCGCGCCTGCGGTGCGGAAGATCGCGTCGAGCCCCTCGGCCTCTGCCGCCTTGCGCACGCGCTCTGAGCCCGGAACAACCAGCATGCGCACGCCGGGCTTCACATGGCGTCCGGCCATGATGAAGGCGGCCTCACGCAAATCGGACAGGCGCGCATTGGTGCAGGAGCCGACAAAGACGGTGTGGACCGCCTCGCCCATCAGGGTTTCGCCCGGCGTAAAGCCCATCCATGCGAGCGCTTTCACATCGTCGGCGGTTGCGGGAGCCGGGACCATCGCGTCCACGGGCGCGGCCATGTGCGGGGATGCGCCCCAGGTGACCATCGGGGCGAGACGGCTGGCATCGACACGCACCTCGCGGTCAAAGCCGGCACCGGAATCGCTGCGCAATTGCTTCCATTTCAGGCGGGCCGCCTCGAAGGCGGCGCCCTTGGGCGCATACTCCCGGCCCGAAAGCCAGGCGAACGTCACCTCGTCGGGCGCGATCAGACCGGCGCGCGCGCCCGCCTCGATCGACATGTTGCAGACCGTCATGCGCCCCTCCATGGAGAGCGCCTCGATGGCCGGGCCGCAATACTCGATGACGTGGCCGGAGGCACCGCCCGCGCCGAGCTTTGCGATGATGGCCAGGATCAGGTCCTTGGCACCGACGCCATAGGGCAGGCGGCCATCGACATGGACCTTCATCGTCTTCGGCTTGCGCTGGAGTACGGTCTGGGTGGCCAGCACATGGGCGACTTCGGTGGTGCCGATGCCAAAGGCCAGAGCGCCAAATGCGCCATGGGTGGAGGTATGGCTGTCACCGCAGACAATGGTCATACCGGGCTGGGTCAGGCCCAGTTCCGGCCCCATCACATGGACAATGCCTCGGTCTGAACTGCCCCAGCCCGCCAGCGGAATGCCGTGCCGCGCACAGTTCTCTTCCAGACGCTCCACCTGCGCCCTGGCCGCCGGGCTGATATAGGCCGGGCGCTGACCTTTCCTGCGCGGCGTGGTGGGTGTGGAATGGTCGAGCGTGGCGTAGGTGCGTGACGGCGCACGCACCTTCAGCCCCCGCTCGTCCAGCATCGCGAAAGCCTGCGGGCTCGTCACCTCATGCACAAGGTGAAGGTCAACATAAAGCATGGCCGGTGCCTCAGGGCTTTCCGGCATGACGATATGACTGTCCCACAGCTTGTCGAACAGCGTGCGCGGTTCAGACGGCGATGCGCGTTCCATTTCCGGCTTCCTTGTCAGTAGTGGTGGCGGGAACCGGGTCCAGCCAGTTCCAACGGTCGGGCGTGCGCCCCTCAAACAGGCCGAAGAAACGGTCCTGCAGGCATTTGGTGATCTCGCCGGGGCCGCCTGCACGGGTGGGCTTGCGGTCGACCGAGCGCACAGGGGTCAGCTCGACCGCCGTGCCAGTGAAGAAAATCTCGTCGGCGAGGTAGAGAATCTCGCGCGGCAAAGCCTGCTCGACGACTTCAATGCCTTCGGCCTTTGCCAGCTTGATGATGCTGTCGCGCGTAATGCCCTGCAGGATGGACGAGGCTGCCGGCGGGGTGAGGATGCGGCCATCTTTCACCGCAAAAATGTTCTCGCCTGCGCCTTCAGAGAGGCGGCCTTCGGTATCAAGACCAATGCCTTCGGCAAAACCGTTCAGCTTGGCTTCGCGCGAGATAAGGAAGCTGGAGAGATAATTGCCGCCCGCCTTGGCACCGGTCGGAGCCGTATTGGGCGCAAGCCGGTTCCAGGAGGAGACGCAGACATCCACGCCCTTGGTGCGGCCCTCGTCACCGAGGTATGCACCCCATGGGAAAGCGGCCATGTAGATTTCCACCGGCGGCAGGGTCAGCGGCGCAACACCGATCGAGCCATAGCCCAGGAACGCCACGGGGCGGATATAGGCAGAACGCAGATTATTGGCGGCTACCGTATCCAGACAGGCTTTGGTCAGCGCTTCAGCGTCATAGTCCAGCTCGATGCCGTAGATCTTGGCCGAATCCACCAGGCGCTGCATGTGATCATGCACGCGGAAACCCATCGGCCCGTCCGGCGTGTCATAGACGCGAATACCCTCAAACAGCGAGGTGCCATAGTGCAGCGCGTGGGTGAGCACATGCACTTGGGCGTCCTGCCAGCGTATAAGCTGGCCGTTGTGCCAGATGTGTTCGACTTCCTGAATGCTCATCGGCGTATTCCTATTCTGCTGCGACACCATTGGCCGCTGGATGATCGGAGCCGTTGCCCGCGCGATGGCGGGCTACGGCGCTGGCATTGCACAGCGCATCTATATACGCGCCAACACAGGCGGGCAGGATATCGCGGTTACGCGCGCGCCCGGTAAAGCTTTCACCGCTGCTGGTGACTGACATTTCAATCAGCACATCGGCGATCTGGGCCTTGCTGCCTGAATCTTCGGCTTCAGCCGCGATGTAGCGCATATCGATAGACTCAACGCTGGCCGCGACACCGATAATATGGCTTACTGCCAGAAAGGCCGCGTCCATGGCGCCGGGCGCTGCGGCGACATCGGTCACCCGGCCCCGGCGCGGATGGTCCAGCTCCACGCGGGCAACCGGCTCGGCATTGGAGGCCAGCGGCGCGCGGATTTCCACGCGCGACAGCGTCCACAGCTCGTCATCGGACACGCCTTCGCTGCGCGACAATATGGCCGCGAGATGCGCCGTATCGACCGTACCGATCTCGTCAGCGACACGCTTGAACTCGGCAAAGGCGCGCGCAAACGCCTCGTCATCCAGCTTGAAGCCCAGCTCGGCGGCGCGGGCCGCCAGCGCGTGCTTGCCCGAATGCTTGCCCAGTACCAGCGAGCTGGATGGCCAGCCCACATCTTCCGGCTTCATGATCTCGTAGGTCTCGCGGTTCATCAGCATGCCATGCTGGTGAATGCCGGCCTCATGGGCGAAGGCATTCGCCCCCACAATCGCCTTGTTGCGCGGGGGATGGGTGGAGGTGATGCGCGACAGGGTGCGGCTGGCCGACATGATTTCCGGCGTGTTGACGGCCGTACTGACACCCATCGCGTCACGCCGTGTACGGATGGCCATCACGATATCTTCCAGCGCAGCATTGCCGGCCCGTTCGCCAATCCCGTTGACGGTGCACTCCACCTGACGCGCCCCGCCCCGGATCGCTGCCAGCGAATTGGCAACCGCCAGGCCCAGATCGTTGTGACAATGGGCCGAGAAGATAACGTCCTCCTCGCGCGTCACCTTCTTAGTCAGCATGCGGAATAGCTCGTAGATCTCTTCGGGCGTGGCATAGCCAACCGTATCGGGCACGTTGAGCGTGGTAGCCCCTGCAGCAGCAGCGGTAGACAGGGCCTCGACGAGGAAGCCCGGCTCTGTACGGATCGCGTCCTCGGCGGAGAACTCCACATCGTCGCAATATGTGCGCGCATGGGCGACCATGTCGGAGATGGCGGAGAGTATCTCCGCCGGGGTCATTTTCAGCTTGAATTCCCGGTGGATCGGGCTGGTGCCAAGGAAGACATGGATGCGCTTTCTGGGCGCAGCTTTCAGGGCCTCTGCCGCCGCATCGATATCGGTTGTCGACGCCCGTGCCAGCGAGCAGATGCACGGGCCTTCAATTTCGGCAGCGATGCGGGCAATGGCCCTGGCATCACCGGGCGAAGCGGCCGCAAAGCCAGCCTCGATGACATCAACATTCAGGGCCGCCAGCGCTCTGGCCATGGCCAGCTTGCCGGTCTCGTTCATCGAAAAGCCGGGTGCCTGTTCGCCATCGCGCAGGCTGGTATCGAATATGATGATCTGCCGGGTCATGATGCTGCTTCCAGTCTGGGTACCGCCGTTATCTCGTTCACCGACACGACGCCGTAGACGCGCGCGATCTGGGCTTTCAGCGTCTCGATCCGGCGCAGGCCGGGGCGTGCGCGCACGGTCATGCTGAGCGTGTGCGCGCCGGCGGCGGGCGCATAGTTTACCGCATCCAGCTCATAGCCACGGCGTTCTACAAGGCCGATAAGACGCACCACGGCCCCTTCTGCGGGCAGGAAATCGATATCGATCTGTGTGGTCATGGCTCAGGCCTCCATCATGTCGGAATTGGCTTTGCCCGGCGGCACAAGCGGCCAGACATTCTCACGCGGGTCAATGCGCACATGGCACAGGACCGGCCCGCGCGTAGATAGCAGGCGCTCCACGGCGCCCGGCACATCGGCCCGGCGGTCCAGCGTGAACGCCTCGATGCCAAAAGCTCGTGCGAGCTCGGCAAAGTCGGGATTGTCCCAGAGATCGACCTCGGAGAAATTCTCCTCGTAGAAGAGCTCCTGCCACTGCCGGACCATGCCGAGCTGGGCGTTGTCGATGAGGACGATTTTCAGCGGGATGCGGTAGCGGCGCAGCGTCGCCAGCTCGTGAATATTCATCATTATCGAGCCGTCGCCGCTGATCGTGACAACCGTCGCGTCCGGTTCAGCGAGAGCCGCGCCGATACCCGCTGGCAGGCCATACCCCATCGTGCCGAGACCGGCGCTGGTCAGGTGGGCCTGCGGGCGCGAGAAGCGGCAATGCTGGGCCACCCACATCTGGTGCTGGCCGACATCGCAGGTGGCGATGAATTTTTCCCCGGCCGCTTCGGAAATCTGTTTGAGCAAGGCAGGCGCATAGACGCCCGAGCCCGGCGCGTCATAGCGGAAGGCCCAGCGCTCGGCATTCTCCTCGCAGGTGCGCCGCCAGCCATCAATCCCGCCGGTCTGGCCGGAAAGGGCCGACAATATGGCGGCAACGTCGCCAGCCAGCGCCACATCGGCCTCACGCAGCTTGGAGATTTCCGCTGCATCGCCATCGATATGCACAACACGGGCATTGGCCGCGAACGTGTCCAGCCGGCCGGTCGCCCGGTCGTCAAAGCGCGCGCCGACACAGATCAGCAGATCGCTGTCATGCACGGCCATGTTGGCGGCCCGCGTACCGTGCATACCCAGCATGCCGAGGAATCCCGGCCAGTCAGTGGGCAGCGCGCCAAGACCTTTCAGGGTTGCCACAGCAGGAATGCGCGAACGCTGGAAGAAGGCGCGCAGCGCCTCTTCTGCTTTGCCCAGCGCGATGCCACCGCCAAAATAGAGGACGGGGCGACGGGCCGAAGCGATAAGACGGTCGGCAGCGGCCAACGCTTTCGCATCGAGGGGAAACACGGCCCGCGCCGCCGTCCGGCAGGCATGCGAGCGGGGGGAAATGCCGCTTGCCTGCGTTACGTCCTTGGGAAGATCGATGAGAACCGGGCCGGGCCTGCCTGAACGGGCAAAGCGGAAAGCCTCGGCAAAAATGTCAGGGATATCGGCCGCATCGCGCACCAGCCAGGAATGCTTCACGACGGGCAGGGTGATGCCGAACGTGTCGATCTCCTGAAAGGCGTCAGTGCCCATCAGAGGCGTCGCCACCTGACCGGTGATGGCCACCATCGGCACGCAATCCATGAAGGCATTGGCCAGACCGGTGACGAGATTGGTCGCGCCGGGACCGGAGGTGGCCAGACATACGCCTGGCTTGCCCGTCACCCGCGCCCAGGCATCAGCGGCGAGCGCTGCGGCCTGTTCGTGGCGGACGAGAATATGTTTCAGGCTGGATGCGGTCAGCGCGTCATAGACCGGCATGATCGCGCCGCCCGGATAGCCGAAGACATGGCTCACGCCCTGATGCTCCAGCGCGTCAATGACGAGCTGGGCACCCGAACGCGTGTCCGGCCTGGTATCCAGTTTGGGGGGCGATGCGGGCGTCATGATCCGGTTTCCTGCCCTTTACGCCTGACCGGCATTCGCGCCGGGCTGCAGCCAGCCCATGCGCGCACGCAGGCGCTCGCCGGTATGCTCGATCGGCTGATCGAGATCCTCGCGCAGCAGGGCCGCATAGCGCGGCTTGCCCGCCTGGTTTTCCAGTACCCAGTCACGGGCAAAGCTGCCTGTCTGGATATCGCGCAGCACCTCGCGCATGCGCTCTCTGGTCTCGGCATTGATGACACGCGGACCGGAGACCAGATCGCCATATTTGGCGGTCTCTGACACGAAGCTGTGCATCTTGGCGAGACCGCCCTCATACATGAGGTCGACGATCAGCTTCAGCTCGTGCAGGCACTCGAAATAGGCCACTTCAGGCTGGTATCCGGCTTCCACCAGCGTCTCATAGCCGGCAATGACCAGCTCGCTCGCTCCGCCGCACAGGACGGCCTGTTCGCCGAACAGATCGGTTTCGGTTTCCTCGGCAAATGTGGTCTCGATGGCGCCGCCCGCCGTGCCGCCATTGCCTGCGCAATAGGCCAGCGCCTTGTCGCGCGCCTTGCCAGACGCATCCTGCCAGACGGCAAAGAGGCTGGGCACGCCCGCACCGCGCTCAAACTCGCGGCGCACCAGATCGCCCGGTCCTTTGGGGGCAACCAGGATGACATCGATATCCCTGGCGGGCTGGATCTGGCCGTAATGGATGGAAAATCCGTGCGCGACCAGCAGCGCGTCACCAGCGCTCATATTGGGCGCAATATCATGCGTGTAGACCTCGGCGTGGGACATGTCGGGGGTCAGAAGCGCGATCAGCGAAGCGGCCTTTGCGGCCTCAGCCGGGCTGACCACCGTAAAGCCATCACCCTTCGCCGTAGCCTCCGCCCGGCCACCAGTGCGCGCGCCAACGATCACGTCATGGCCGCTGTCGCGCAAGTTTCGCGCATGGGCGCGGCCCTGACTGCCATAACCGATAATGGCCACCGGCCCCGGCTTTATCGCGGACGGGTTGGCATCATTGTCTGTGTAAATCCGGGCTTGCATTCTCGAGGTCTCCTTGGTGTGCGCTAGGCGCAAAAGAAAACCCCCGCTTCCGGGTGGGAGCGGGGGTTCTTGCATTTCAGGTCTTGTCTGGACCGTCAGGCAGGGACAACCGCTCCCGGTATGGGAATGGTAAGTACAATTACAAGTACGAGCGTAATGAGACCGGTCACGGCAATCATCCGTGTCCGGGTCTCGCGCTCTGCGCGGTCAGCCATGGCAATGGCGCGGCGGCTCATACCTGTTTTCCCCTGCAGCCTCAAACAGGCTGCTGCGACGGTGCGAAACAATCGTGTCTCGCATCTGCGAAAACCGTGAGGCAAGCGCAACAAAAGTGCAAGAGGAAATTTCTCCGGTTGTGTGTTAAATTTTTTATTCAATAATTTCTGACAGTTACGATGCAGATCGGCACCAGCAGCACCCGCCAGGCAAAATTTTTGTTTGACGCGATGTGCGTTTTGCATCGAAGCTCGTCGACAGTTAGCAGCCGCAGCAATGCGGGTTGCCTACCGATAAAGGGTCAGACAGATGCAGGCGATGAGCGCCTTCAGCACGAATGCATCGCACGGGTTTGAAACCCGTGATGGCGGCGTTCTGTCTGCCCCGCACATGACCATTATCACGACCATCATCACCACCACCGGCGGTACCGGGGGCGGAGCGGATATGGTCTGACGAGGCAGATAAACCTCACCACACCAAACCGACCCGCTCCCCACCCCGGCGAGCGGGTTTTTTCATGCCTTGAACCCAGCCCGACTTTCAGCACGAGACAGGAAACCGCCATGAAACTCCAACCCATGAAATCCGGCGCGCCGCCGCTTTGCGTGCTCAAATTCGGCAGCTCGGTCCTGCAGTGCGACGCCGATTACGACGCCGCCGCCCAGGAAGTGTTCCGGCATGTCCGCCGGGGCGAAAAAGTCATTGCGGTGGTTTCCGCGCTCGCGGGCGAAACAGATGCCCTTCTGGCACAAGGCGAACTTGTCGGCGGCAACGGAGCCACGCCCCATGCGGCGATGATGGCGCGCCTTGCACGGGTGGGCGAGCTGCGCTCTGCCGCCCTCATGGGTCTGGCGCTGGGACGGGTGGGCGTGCGGACGGCTATTCTCGATCCGCACGAAATCGGGCTGGAAGCGGAAGGCGATCCGCTGGACGCCAATCTGTGCGGTCTGAACAACGCCGCAGTGGCCGAGGCCCTGTCATCCCACGAAGTGCTGGCCGTGCCGGGCTTTACTGCGGTGCATGCCCGTTTTGGCGCGGTCACGCTGGGGCGAGGCGGCACGGACCTGACAGCGGTTTTCTTTGCGGCGCAATGCGGCGCAGCGCGCGTGCGCCTGATCAAGGATGTTGATGGCGTCTACGCGGAAGATCCGGCCGAGAACCCGCAGGCAGAACGCTATGCAGAGCTGGACTATGACGCCGCAGCCGATGTCAGCGCGGGCCTGATACAGCCCAAGGCCATCGCGGCGGCCAAGGCCGCCAATATCGTCATCGAGATCGCGGCCATGGGCGCCGGTGATGCCACCCGTATCTGCGCGGCTCCGGCCCGCAAGGCACCCGCCCGACCCGTACGGCGCCTGCGTGTCGCTCTGCTGGGCTGCGGCGCGGTCGGTGCCGGCGTTCTGGCGCATCTACGCTCCCGCCCAGACCTGTTTGAACTGAACCCGGTGCTGGTACGCCGTCCCGATGCCCGTCCGCATCAGGACGGGGTGCACTTTACCGATGATCCTGGCCTGGCGCTTTCGGGCCAGCCGGATCTGGTGGTCGAGCTGCTGGGCGGCGCGGATCATCCGGCGGAAATCATGAGCGCAGCGCTGAGCGGCGGCGCGCATGTTGTCACCGCCAACAAGGCGGCTCTGGCCCGCCATTATGACGCGCTTCACGCCGCAGCGCGTGACGGGGCAGCGCGGCTGTCTTTCAGTGCGGCGGTGGGTGGCGGCACGCC
This sequence comes from Glycocaulis sp., assembly GCF_050485565.1. GTDB lineage: Bacteria > Pseudomonadota > Alphaproteobacteria > Caulobacterales > Maricaulaceae > Glycocaulis. The sequence continues at coordinate 380,223 of NZ_JBJHBQ010000001.1, forward strand.
CATTCTTGAAGCGCTGGAACAGCGTGCAGGACACAATGGTCCGGTGCGGATCGAGGGCGTGATGAACGGCACGGCGAACTTTCTGCTGGACCGGCTGGCCGCAGGGGATGCATTCGACGATGCAGTGAAAGAGGCGCAGCGTCTGGGATTTGCCGAAGCCGATCCGGCGGCCGATGTCGACGGGCATGACGCCGCCGACAAGCTGTCCCTGCTGATCCGGGCCGCGTTCGGAAAGGCTGTCGACCCGGCCGGTATACCCAAGGATTCGCTTGCGCAGGCCGACCCGGCGGCGGTGAAGGCGGCACGCGCAGACGGGCTGGTCTTCAAGCAGATCGGCGTTTGCGAGTTGTCGGCCGACGGGCAGGTGAAAGCCGAAGTGCGGGTGCGTGCAGTGCCGGCACAGCACCCTCTGGCGGGCGCGCGCAACGAGGAGAACCGCTTCATTCTCACCTGCGCCGATCACAGCGTGCAAACCCTGTGCGGCAAGGGCGCGGGGCGCTGGCCGACGGCTGCAGCCGTGTTTGCAGACATCATGGACATTCACCGCGGACTGTCGGAGCCTGAAAAGATGGAATTCGCCGCGTCGGAACCGTCCAGAGCGCCTGCATTGCTGAGGGCCTGACCGATGGGCGGCAAGGAGAGGATGCGCGCGATGAAGGACATCGCCAGAGCGAGTGCACCGGCCAGCATAGGCAATGTGGGACCGGGATTTGATATTCTGGGCCAAGCGTTTGACGCGCTACAGGATGTGGTCACCGCCCATCGTGAGGCCGAACCCGGGGTTCGCCTCGGCGCGGTTTCCGGCCGGGTGAAAAGCCTGCCCGGTTCTGCTGCGCGCAATACCGCACTGGCGGCTGCAAAGGCTCTGCTCGACGCAGCCGGTGCCCGTTTCGGGGTGCGGCTGGATATTGAGAAGGGCGTGCCGCTGAGCGCGGGCATGGGCGGCTCAGCCGCATCGGCGGTCGCGGCGGCAGTGGCCGTCAATGCCCTTCTGGAAACGCCGTTCGCGCAAGCCGAGCTCTTGATGTTCGCCCTTGAAGGCGAGCGGGTGTCTTCCGATCCTCCGCCTTGGGACAATGTGATGGCAAGCCTGCTTGGCGGGCTGGTGATCGCTGCGCGGCTGGAGGCCAGTCAGGTGCGCCGCATACCGGCGCCCTCGGGCCTGGTGTCGATCGTCGTTCATCCTGATGCGGAGATTGAGACGCGCGCCGCGCGCGGGATATTGCGCCCCGCTGTCGCGATGGAGACGGTTGTCGAACACTCGCGGCGGCTGGCGGCCTTTGTGGCTGGCTGCGCCGCCAATGAACATGATCTGATCCGCGCCGGGCTGGACGATGTGCTGGTTGAGCCGCAGCGGCGATATCTTCTGCCAGCGCTTCCGGCCGTGAAGGCCGCAGCCTTGCAGGCAGGGGCGCTGGGCTGCTCATTCTCCGGGTCCGGACCGTCCATATTTGCATGGTGCACCGAGGCAGACCACGCGGCCGTCGAAGCTGCCATGTGCGCCGCCTTCGCCAGCGAGGGCCAGACCGCACACGCCTATCACGCGCCGATAAATTCCCGCGGGGCGAGACTGGAATCGTTGCCGGAGGTGGTGGGGTGAGATATGTCTCCACGCGCGGCGGCCAGTCCGTCAGCCTGAGCGAGGCAATCTGCCGGGGGAGCGCGCCCGGCGGCGCACTCTTCATCCCGCAGACCCTGCCCCGCATCAGTTCAGACGATGTCCAGCCCGGACTCTCGCTTGCCGAGCTTGCTGCGCAGCTTCTTGGCCCGTTCTTCGAGGGCGACGCGCTGGAGGCTGATCTGCCAGCCTTGTGCGCGAATGCCTTCGACTTTCCGGTGCCGCTGACCATTCCTGATCCGGCAAGGCCGGGCCTGCGCGCGCTTGAGCTGTTTCATGGGCCTACGGGCGCTTTCAAGGATTTCGGCACGCGCTTCCTGATGGGCGCTCTGGACTGCCTCGCCGATGAAGATGATCCGTTTACGGTGCTTGTTGCGACATCGGGCGACACCGGAGGGGCGGCCGCGCAGGCGGCAGAGGGCCGCAAGGGCGTACAGCTGGCTGTGCTGTACCCCAAAGGGCGCGTATCTCCCTTCCAGGAACATCAGCTGACCTGCTGGAATACGCCCGTGCGGGCATTTCGCGTGAGCGGCGATTTCGATGCCTGTCAGGCCCTGGTCAAGAACGCGTTCGCCGATGAGGAACTGACGCGCCGCTACCGGCTGACCTCGGCCAACTCGATCAATATCGTGCGGCTGCTGCCCCAGATGGTGTATCTGGCTGATGCGGCGCTGAAAGTCTGGCGGTCGAGCGGCACCCTGCCCGGCCTGATCATTCCCAGCGGCAATCTGGGCCATGGTCTGGCGGCGCTCTATGCCCGCTCCATCGGTCTTCCCATCGGGCCGGTAGTGATTGCCACCAATGCCAATGCCACCTTGCACGAATGGAACCAGACTGGCGTGTACCGCCCCCGGCCATCGGTCGCGACGCTGGCCAATGCGATGGATATCGGCACGCCGAGCAATTTCGAACGGCTCGATCATCTGGCATCAGACCAGCGCGCGATCAGCGTGGAACGGGTGGATGATGATGCGATCCGCACCCGGATAATCGCGGATTTCGAGCGTACCAGATATATATGGTGCCCGCATTCGGCCATTGCCGCCGAGGCTTGGCACCGCCTGCCGGAGGCCGCGCGCGAGCAGCGGGTCTGGATAGCGGCGGCCACAGCTCACCCTTACAAGTTTGCCGATGTGGTGGAACCCCTTATCGGGCAATCCATCGACCCCAGCGCGCCACTAAAAGCCGTCCTTGACCGCCCGTCACAGATGGACGAGCTGGCAGCGGACATGAACGCCCTGTCGCGGGCTCTGGCCGGTACGTTTCGTTCTTCAAGAGTGTCTGCAGGATACGCATAAATGACCACACGCCCGACCTCCCCCTCGCGCGCCCTTATTGAAGGGCCGAGCCGTGCACCGGCCAGAGCCATGCTGCGCGCAGCCGGTTATGACGACGCCGCGATGGCAAAGCCGATGATCGCCATCGTCAACACCTGGACGAGCGTCACGCCGTGCAACATGCACCTCAATACGCTGGCCGACCACGCGCGCGAGGGCATTATCGCTGCGGGCGGAACGCCGGTGGACTTCAATACGATTGTGGTCACTGACGGCATCGCAATGGGTACTGAGGGCATGCGCGCCAGCCTGATGAGCCGCGAATGCGTGGCGGATTCGGCGGAACTGGCCGTACGCGGACATTGTCTCGATGCGGTGCTGTTTCTGGCCGGATGCGACAAGACAATTCCGGCCGCCGCCATGGCGGCGGCGCGGCTCGATCTGCCAAGCGTCATTCTCTATGGCGGATCGATCATGCCGGGCAAGCTGCACGGCAAGGCGGTGACCATTCAGGACGTGTTCGAGGCCGTCGGCGCATGCGCTGCGGGCAAGATCAGCGAGGCGGAGCTGGGCGAGGTGGAGCGGCAAGCCTGTCCGGGCGCGGGCGCGTGCGGCGGACAGTTTACCGCCAACACGATGGCGCTGGCGCTGACCTTCCTGGGCCTGTCACCCATGGGGCTGAATGATATTCCGGCCACCGATCCCAGAAAGCCCGATGCCGCGCGGCGCGCCGGTGAGCTGGTCGTCGAAGCGTTCCGCGAGGGGCGCAATGCCAGGCAGTTTGTCACCCCGCAAACGCTGAAGAATGCTGCCGCCGCCGTCAGCGCCACCGCCGGGTCTACCAACGCGGTCCTGCATCTGGTGGCAATAGCCCGCGAGGCGGGGCTGGAACCGTCCGCCTTCGGCATTGACGATTTCGATGCCATTTCACGCTCAACCCCGGTGATCGCCGATCTGAAACCCGGCGGGCGCTATATGGCGCCCGACATGGCGGCGGCTGGCGGCTCGCCCCTGCTGGGCCGGCGGCTGAAGGAGGCCGGGCTCATCGCCGACGCGCCCACCATCACCGGTGACGCCCTGTTCGGGCTGGTTGCAGATGCAGAGGAAGCCAAAGGGCAGGACGTTATTCTGTCTGCGGAGAAACCGCTCAAATCGCGCGGCGGGTTCGGCATTCTCTATGGTGATCTGGCACCGCAGGGCTGTGTTGCCAAGCTGGCAGGCCATGACCGTCTGTCCTTTGAAGGGCCGGCCCGCGTGTTCGACAGCGAGGATGCCTGTTTTGAGGCGGTCCAGGCCGGGACAATCCAGAAAGGCGATGTGGTGGTCATCCGTTATGAAGGCCCCGCCGGGGGGCCGGGCATGCGCGAAATGCTGGCGGTCACAGCCGCCATTCAGGGCGCGGGGCTGGGCGATGATGTCGCACTGATTACGGATGGCCGGTTTTCCGGCGCCACTTACGGCTTCATGGTCGGTCATGTTGCGCCGGAAGCCGCGCGGGGCGGCCCCATCGCCTTTGTAAAGGATGGTGACCGGATCAGGATTGATGTCGATGCCCAGCGCATTGATACCGACGCCGATCTGGAGACGCGCATGAAGAGCGGCTTCACGCCGCCAGCGCCGCGCTATCCATCGGGTGCCTATGCCAAATACGCGGCGCTGGTGTCATCAGCGTCCGATGGCGCGGTGACATCCTTCCCGTTCGCCAGCTCCTAGCGGCTCGCCCAGAGCAGGGGCGCTGCGTCGGCCAGCGACGCCGTTCCGCCCACCAGGCGCACGATCGGATCACCCGGCGACCGCTCTGCCATGGCAATCAGCCGTGAAGGACGGGCCGCAAGCCGCCCGAACAGCCAATAAGAGGACAGGCGGGCAAGCAAGGGCTGCGCGGGCAGGGCGGGCAATGTCAGGCCGCGCTCCAGCGCGTCGAAAGCCTGGACTGCCCATACCAGGCCGCGCTGGGCATCACGCCCCGTTGCCCCGGCAAGGGCAAGTCCGGCCCCGCGGCTCGCTGCGATACGCACGGCAGGGGCGCTCACGGGCCACCGGTCGGAGAGGCCCAGCGGACTTGCGCTGCGCATGCGCGTGCCGATGTCGACAGCCGCACCGCCGGTGACCCTTTCCACCGCCCGATCAAAGGCCGGCCGGCGCTCATCGCCTGAGCGGGCGATGCGTACCGCTTCGATGATGGCATGGTCGGCCGCCAGCGGCAGGACGGTCTCGAATGTCAGCGCGCCATCCTCCCGGCGCAGGCGGTGAACCAGCGTGGCGGTGTCCTGATCGAAGCAGGCCGAACCGGTACGCACTTCGGCCCTGATGCTAGTGCGCACCCAGCGCGCCCGGTCGAGCAGCTCGGCTCCGCCCGGACGGGTGTCGATCACCATCCGTGCGCTGAGTTCCCCCTGACTTGTCTCGACAACAGCCCCGCCGGGTACGGACCTGATGGCGCTAACGCTTGCTGACAGGCGCAGGCGCGCAGACGGGCTCGTCTCTATCGCCTGCATGACCCGCCCGGCCAGCGCCTCGCCCCGCAAGAGGCCGTAGCGGCCGTCCGCAAACGGGCGGCCAGCCGCCAGATTGGCCGCGCTCATCTCCCAGCGTGTCCAGATCTTGTCAAACGCCGTACGGGGCCGGCCGGCCTCATACCAGCTCCAGCTACGCCGCGCGGTTGTGAGGCTCGCCGACTGTTCCAGCACCTCCACACGCAGCTGGCGCTGGGAAGACAGTGCGAGACGTTCGGCCAGCATGAGACCGGCCAGACCCGCACCGATAATGATGACATCCCTGTCGGCGCGCACTGGCGTCCATCCTTCTGTGTGTCCCGCTCCACCTTTCCCAATCTTCCCGTGCGCTGCAATCGGTCAAAACCGGTTGAGTGAGTTGTCAGTGAACAATAGTCTGAGGTGAAAAGCTTGCCGGGAGGAGACAGCATGGCCGCCAGGCCGACCCTGGAAGACTGGCGTAAGACCGCGCAGCGCTATGACTGGCGTGGGCACACAATCGCCTACTGGCAGGGCGGCGACTGGTCCGATGCGTCAAAGCCGGTCGTGATGCTCATTCACGGCTTTCCCACCGCCAGCTGGGACTGGGTGGATATGTGGGAGCCCTTGAGCGCGCATTTCCGCCTGCTGGCGCCGGACATGATCGGGTTCGGCTTCTCGGCGAAGCCGCCTGAATATGATTATTCCATCCGTGATCAGGCCGACCTGCATGCCGGCCTGTGCGCGGCGCTCGGGATCGCTGAATGCCATGTATTGGCGCATGATTATGGCGACACGGTCGCGCAGGAATTGCTCGCGCGGCATAATGGAAGCGAAGGCGGAACGCCGAAGCTGCAATCGGTCGTATTTCTGAATGGCGGGCTCTTCCCGGAAACCCACCACGCCACCTTCAACCAGAAACTCCTGCATTCGCCGATAGGCTTTCTGATCTCGCGCCTGATGACGGAGAAGCGCTTCCGCAAGGGCTTCTCCGAGGTGTTCGGCCCCGACACCCAGCCCGATGATGCGGTGCTTAAAGAGTTCTGGGCGCTGGTGACGGCCAATGGCGGCATGCCGGCCATCGGCCACAAGCTGATCCGCTATATCGCCGAGCGGCGCGCGAACCGCGAACGCTGGGTCGGCGCGCTGCAGGAGGCACAAATTCCCTTGCGCGTCATTGATGGCGGGGCCGATCCGGTATCAGGCGCACACATGGTCGCGCGCTATCGCGAGCTGGTGCCAAACCCCGACACGGTCATCCTTGAGGGGATCGGCCACTACCCGCAGGTGGAAACACCAGAGGCGGTGCTGGCCGCCTTTCTGGATTTCCACCGCACGCTGAATACTCTTTAGATAGACCAACGAGACGAGGGAGGGCCCGATGGCCGCCAGACGCGAATGGGACACACTGATCCGGGGCGGCCTCGTCATTGACGGGACGGGCACGACACCAGTGACCGGCGATATCGCCATTAAGGACGGCCGGATTGCCGCGCGCGGCACCGGGCTGGATGCCAGCAAGGCCAAAGACGTGATCGAGGCGGACGGGCTCTGGGTGATGCCGGGGCTTCTCGACATCCACACCCATTTCGACCTGGAGGTGGAGCTGGATCCGGGCCTGCCCGAAGCGGTGCGTCACGGCACCACCACCGTGCTCATGTCCAACTGCTCGCTTGGCATCTGCTTTGGCCATCAGCGCCGCAATGGCGAAGACCCGATCGTCGATTGCTTTGCGCGCGTGGAGAACATGCCCAAGCCTGTATTGCGCAAGGCTGCGGACCTCGCTACCTGGACGACGACGGCTGAGTATCTGGACCATCTCGATACGCTCAAACTCGGCATCAATGTCATCCCCATGATCCCGCACTCCATGCTGCGCGCCGAGGTGATGGGATTGCGGGAAAGCGTCAGCCGCGATCCGCGCGAAGACGAGCTTCAGCGGATGGAGGCGTTGCTGGAGACCGCGATGGGCGAGGGCTATGTGGGCTTTTCCACCGACGCGCTGCCCTTCCACTTCCTGGCCGAAGACCCGCACCGCAAGACCAAAATCCCCTCCCAGTTCGGCAGCTACAAGGAGCTCAAACGCCTGACGGCCATCCTGCGCCGCTGGGACCGGCTGTGGCAGGCAACACCGCCCAAGGACAATCCGGCAGAAGTGTTCCGCAATTTCATGCTGACCAGCGGGCGCGTCCACGGCAAGCCGCTCAAAGTCACCGCCGTCGCCGCGATGGACGTGGCGGCGAACCGCAATCTGGTGAAACTCGCCAAAATCCTGACGCGCTTGCTGAACTCCACGCTCTTCAAGGGCCATTTCCGCTTTCAGGCGCTCGCCGCTCCCTTCCGGCTTTACTGGGACGGGCCGGTCAATCCGCTGGCCGAGGAAATCCCGGAACTGCGCGAACTGAACGAGCCCGATCTTGAAGACCGCGAGGCGCGCCAGCGCATCCTCGCCGACCCGGACTATCAGGCGCGCTTTGCGGCCATGTGGATGCACGGCAAGCAGGGCGGGCTCGCGGGCCTCAAGCGCAAGATGCGCGCCGAGCAGATGGCGTTCGACCGTGATATGGCCCAGATGGTGTTCCATTCGGGCTGCCCGGCAGACTGGGTCGGCGAGACCTTTGAGGATGTGTTCAGGCGCTATCAGGTGAGCTTTGGCATGCCGGACGTTATTCGCTCCGAGGAGGAGCGCGCGGCGTTTGATGCCCTGCCGCTCATGGCGACCACGCCGGATGTGGGCGAGCCCTGGTTCATTATTGGCCTGTTCCAGCTTTACGACACCGACCTGCGCTGGTGGACGATCTCTGCCAACCGGGACATGGAAGTGGTGAAGAAGCTGCTGGTTGATCCGCAGATCTTCCCCGGCTTCAACGATTCCGGTGCGCACCTGACCAATATGGCCTTCTATGACGGCAATCTGCGCTGCCTGCAGCTGGCGCAGGCCGATGGCATGGAACGCGTCGCCGCGCAGGTGAAGCGCCTGACGCGTGATCCGGCAGACTTTATCGGCATCGAAGCCGGCCGGATCGAGACCGGCGATGTGGCTGATATCGCGATCATCGACCCTGAGGCCCTCAAAACCTACGATTCCGATGCCGGGCTCAAATTCATCCATCGCGACGTGTTCGAGCACGAGCAGCTGGTGAACCGCTCTGACGGCGTGGTGACGCATGTGCTGGTTGGTGGCGGACTGGTCTGGACCAGGGACGGCTTCACCAAGGCGCACGGCAAGACGAAGCTTGGCCGGGCGCTGCGCCACCGCGATGCAGGCGCGTCCGCCACAGAGAAAATCGCCGCCGAATAGGCACCGGTTTTTCTGTCAGCTCCTGTTCATCGGCGTATAGTCACTATCCTGACCTTTACAGGGCGAGGGAGGAATGCCGATGGATCGCCGTACATTTCTGGCCACGGGGCTGGCTTTCACCATAACACCTGCAGGCTTTGCGCAAGGCGATAGCAGCGCGGCCATCCGTCAGCTGCTGACAACGGCGACGCAGGCGGCCACGACGCGGCTGGGCCAGCGCGACGGCTTCTTCGGCGATCCGGTGGTGCGTATACCCCTGCCCGGCACGATGCGCAGCGTGCAGCAGCGCCTGCAGCCCGTCGGCCTTGCCGGACCGCTCGATGATGTGGAGATGCGGATGAACCGCGCGGCGGAACAGGCCATGCCGCCCGCCCGGCGGCTGGTCATTGATGCCATCCGTTCCCTGACGATCCAGGACGCCGCCTCGATTATCCGCGGGCCGGACACCGCCGCCACGCAGTACTTGAGAGGGCGCACCGAAACACCGCTGACCGGGCTTTTGCGCCCGCCCATGGAGGAGACGCTCACCGCGTCGGGCGCCTATAGCGCGCTCGACAGTGCGTCCGGCCTGCTCAACCAGCGCTCAGGGCTGGGCGGGCTGTTTGGCCGGGGTGGCAGGTCACCCGCAACCAATTTGCGGGGCCAGCTGACCGACTTTGCCGTGACCCGCGCGCTGGACGGCATATTCCACTATGTCGGTGAGGAAGAGCGCTCCATCCGCCGTGATCCGGTCAGCCGCGCAACAGGGCTTTTGCGGGGGCTGTTTGGCGGCTAGACAGGCCGCATGAACACACGCATCGAACCCTTCAAAGCCATCGCCATTTCCGAGCTTGCCCACCGGCTGAAAGCCGAAGGCAAGCCCGTCATCCACATGGAGTTCGGCCAGCCCTCGACCGGCGCGCCGCAGGCAGCGATCCAGACCGCGCACGCCGTGCTGGATGGCGATGCCATGGGATATTGGGAGAGCGCGCGCTTGCGCGAGCGGATCAGCCGTCACTACCAGGAGCGCTATGGCGTGGAGATTGCGCCGGACCGGGTCATCCTGACCGCCGGAGCATCGCCTGCCCTCCTGCTATCCATGCTGGCCGGCTTTGAGCCCGGTGACCGCATCGTCATGGCGCGGCCGGGCTATGTTGCCTACCGCAATACGGCGCGAGCCGTGCATCTGGTTCCGGTCGAGATTGATTGCGGGCCGGAAACCCGCTTCCAGCTCAGTGCGCAGATGATCGAGGCGCTGGACCCGGTCCCCGCCGGTATTGTCATCACCAGCCCCGCCAACCCGACCGGCACGATATTGCCGCCAGAAGAGCTGGAAGCCATCGCAGAAATCTGCCGGGAACGCGGTATACGGATCATCTCCGACGAGATTTATCACGGCCTGTCCTATGGCATGCCCGCAGCCAGCGTCGCGCGGTTCGACGACACGGCCTTCATCGTCAACAGCTTCTCCAAATACTATTCCATGGTGGGGTGGCGGCTGGGCTGGGTGATCGCGCCAACCGACAAGGCGGAGCTGGTGCGCGCCTATCGCGGCAATCTCTTCCTCACCCCGCCCTCTTTGAGCCAGCACGCCGCGCTGACGGCCATGGATTGTGAGAGCGAGCTCGACACCCATGTCGAGACCTACCGGGCCAATCGCGCAGCTTTGCTCGAAGCGCTGCCACGCATGGGCCTCAATTCCATCGCTCCGCCAGACGGTGCCTTCTATATCTGGGCCGATATCGGCCATCTGACAGACAATTCGATGGCGTTTTGCGAGCGCCTGCTGCGCGAGACGTTCGTGGCGGCGGCCCCGGGGCTGGATTTTGATCCGGTCAACGGGCATCGCTTCATGCGCCTCAGCTTTGCGGTATCAACGCCGCAGGTGAGAGAAGCGATTTCCCGGCTGGAGCCGTGGTTTGCGGCGTTGAAGAAGTAGCCCTCGTCCTTCGAGACGTTCGCTATCGCTCACCCTCAGGCTGAGGGCTTGAACGTAATGATCCCTCATCCTGAGGAGGCCTGAAGGGCCGTCTCGAAGGACGAGGGATCATATTGCCTCTACTTCTTCCGTATCCGGATCAGACCTTCCTGAGCCGTGGAGGCGACCAGACGGCCATCCTGCGTAAAGAGCCGTCCGCGATTATAACCCCGGCCGGAACCCGCCCATGGACTGTCTGTGGAATACAGCAGCCACTCATCCATGCGCACAGGTGCATGGAACCAGACCGCATGATCCAGGCTCGCCGATTGCAGGCCGGGCGAGACCCAGCTCACCCCGTGCGGCTGCATGGAGGTACCCAGCAGCGCCATGTCCGACGCATAGGCCAGCGCTGCGCGATGCAGCAGGGGATCGCTGCCCAGATCACCGCGTACCCGGAACCAGATATGGCGCACCGGTTCCAGCCTGGGCGGATTGCCCGGCGACCACGGGCCGACAGGGCGCAGCTCTATCGGGCGCGGACGGGTGACCATCTGGTAGAAGCCGTCCGGCAGGCTGCCGCGCTGTTCTTCAGCAAGTTCAGCTTCGCTTTTGAGCTCTTCGGGACCCGGCACATCGGGCATTATATCGGCGTGAGACAAGCCTTCTTCGGCGCGCTGGAAGGAGGCGGCCATATTGAGGATGGGCTGGCCCTTCTGCATGGCGATGACGCGGCGGGTGGAGAAACTGCCGCCGTCAAAATCGCGCTCCACGCGGAAAATGATCGGATAATCCTCATTGCCCGCCCGCATGAAATAGGCGTGAAGCGAGTGGATCGAACGCTCCTCTCCAACCGAGCCGGCCGCAGCCATCAATGCCTGACCGACGACCTGACCGCCAAACACCCGCCCCTTGCCGCCGGGATTGCGCGGGCCGCGATAAAGATCTGTATCGATTTCCTCGACACGCAAAAGCCGGGCGAGGCCGTCAGCCAGACCCTGAACATCCTGGCTATCGACAGGCGCAGGCTCAACGGCGCGGGCGGGATCATCTTTCATGGGCGATATCCGGGTTATGCTGCAATGCGACAACAGTCTTAGCAGTTTTTGTCTGGAGGCAAGCCCCGCTCGGCCCACCGCCGCACACGGCCCCAGAAAACACATTATCTGTAATGGTTTATTATAGATGGACGATTAGCCTCTGACGCGATTTCAGCATCACGGACCAAACTTATGACCTGCTCTGCATGCCGCAATGGCGTCGAGGCACCCTTTGATTTCACCATGGCGTTTCACCCCATTCTCGACTTGGCGACGCGGCGCGTCTGGGCCTATGAGGCGCTGGTACGCGGACCCGACGGCCAGGGCGCGGGCTGGGTGCTTGATCAGGTTACGGCAGAGAACCGCTATGCATTCGACCAGTCCTGCCGGGTCAAGGCCATCGAGATGGCATCCGAATTGTTCAACGAGCCGGACGGCCCGCTGCTCTCCATCAACTTCCTACCCAATGCGGTCTATGTGCCCGCCGCATGCATCCGCGCGACCCTGCAGGCCGCCGACAGGACCGGTTTTGCCGTCAACCGCATCATGCTGGAGTTCACCGAGGGCGAGCGGATGGATGATGTAAACCACGTCAAGGCGATCATCCAGGAATACAAGGCGCGCAATCTCGTCACCGCCATTGACGATTTCGGGGCGGGCTTCTCCGGCCTCGGCCTGCTGGCCGAGTTTCGCCCGGATGTCATCAAGCTAGATATGGGCCTCATTCGCAATGTTCATAACGACCATGGGCGCTCGGCCATTATCAAAGGCATCCTTGCCACGGCCAACCTGCTCGATCTGAAAGTCGTGGCGGAAGGTATCGAGACACTGGACGAGATGCTGGCCTTGCAGGCGCTCGGCATTGATCTGATGCAGGGCTTCCTGTTTGCCCGCCCGCAGATCGCTTCCCTGCCAGAGATCAGCTGGCCAGAACCGGTATCTGCGGCGCAAACCGCCACAGCTTAGCCTTCGGACGGCCGTTCAGGCCGGTCATCACGCCCGTCCCAGGCTTCCTCGGCGGCAGGTTCCATGGGCAGGCCCGGATAGCCTTTGAGCGAGTCTGTGAGGGGTTCGGCATCGCGCCGGATCTCCACACGCGACGCGGCATAGGCGTGGACCAGGCGGGCCACTGAATGCAGGGCGTGCATATGGATACGCTCATAGCCATGACTGGCATCAATTCCGAATGTGACGAGCGCGGTTCGCACATCGGCGCCTGATTCAATCGCAGCGGCGGAATCAGAGCGGTAATAGCGGAAAATATCGCGCTGATGCTCAATCTCGTGCTCCCGCGCCAGTCGCAGAAGCTTCTGGGTCAAATGATAGTCGAACGGCCCGGTCTGATCTGCCATGGCGATGGTCACGCCAAATTCGCGGCTATTCTGACCGGGCGCGGTGGTGCCGTTATCGATCGTGATCATGGAGGCAATGTCGTGGGTCAGAACCGAGCTGGCACCATGGCCCACCTCCTCGGTAACCGAAATCAGGAAATAGGTATCAACAGCGAGCTTCACCTCGCCTTCGACCAGCGCCTTGATTGCGGCAAACATGGCCGCGACACCGGCCTTGTCATCAAGATGGCGCGAAACCACGAAGCCATTGTCGAGAAACTCCGGCTGCGGATCAATTGCCACGAAATCCCCGATATTGAAGCCGGTCACGGCCAGATCATCGGCGCTCTCGGCCACTATGTCGGGGCGCAGCTCCACCTGGCTCCAGGCGACGGGCTGGGTGTCTATCTCCTCGTTGAACGTATGTCCGGATGCCTTCAGCGGCAGGATCGTGCCCCGGAAGGCACCATGCTCGGCGGTAAACACCGTGCACCGCGCGCCTTCGGCAAAGCGCGACGACCAGTGGCCGATTGGCACCAGCTCCATGCGGCCATTGTCTTTAAGGAATTTGACCTGTGCGCCCAGCGTGTCGACATGGGCGATCAGGGCGCGGGCGGGCTGGCGGCGCCCGCCCTGCAGTTTCGCGCGGATGGCGCCGCGCCGTGTGATCTCATAGCTGACGCCCAGACGGTCCAGCTCTGCGCAGCACACGCGCGTCACCGCGTCGGTATAGCCGGTGGGGCTGGGTGTTTCGAGCAAGGTCTTGAGAAAACTTGCAATATAGGTGTCATCAATCAGAGGCATCGCGTCAGCTTTCTGTCAGTCCGGGCGGGCCGCCGATAGTGGGAAGAGAAGATCGACAAACCGTTCAGCCGTCGGCTGGGGTTCATGGTTGGCAAGGCCCGGTCTCTCATTGGCCTCGATGAAAACATGATAATCCTCAGACGGGGCGGCCACGATAAAGTCCATGCCCGCAACGGGAATATCAATGGCTCTGGCTGCCTTGAGGGCGCTAGCGGCAATCGCCGGACTCAGCTCGGCTGTGACATCGTGCAGGGTGCCGCCGGTATGCAGATTGGCCGTGCGGCGCACACGCAGATGTTCGCCGCGCGGCAGGACATCATCGAGATCATAGCCGCCAGCCCTGACGCAGCGCGCGGTTTCGTCATCAAGGGGGATACGCGATTCCCCTTGCGTCGCGGCGGCGCGGCGGCGTGACAGACGCTCTATCAGTTGACGGATGGTCCGCTCGCCATCACCCAGAATTTCCGGCGGCTTGCGCAAGGCGGCGGCTACTATTTCGTCATTGATGACGAGGACACGCAGATCATCGCCCTGCACGCATTCCTCGATGAGAACATCGGGGTTCACGCGGGCGGCCTGCTCCAGCGCGGCGTCCATATCCTCAAGGGTTTCAATGCCGACGACCACGCCGCGGCCCTGTTCACCGCGCGACGGCTTGACGACAACAGAGCCGCACGTCTCCAGAAAAGCTGCGCGCTCGGCCTTGCGGGCGCTGGCACTGAGCTGGCGGGGTACCGGCACGCCGGCTGCTTCCATCAGGCGGCGGGTCACGGCCTTGTCGTCACAGCGGCTCATGGCAATGGCAGTGGTCAGCTCTGAGAGCGATTCCCGGCAGACCACCGTGCGCCCACCCCAGCTCAGCTTGAAAAAGCCGCCCTCGGCATCAAGCACCTCTACACCGATACCCCGCCGGCGGGCCTCATCGACGATGATGCGCGCATAGGGGTTCAGCTGCTCTTCAGGCGGCGGGCCGATGAAGAGCTTTTCGTTGATCGTGTTCTTGCGCTTCAGGGTGAAAACCGGAATGCGCTTGAAACCGAGCTTTTCATAAAGCGCGATGGCCGACTGGTTATCGTGGAGTACGGACAGATCCAGATAGGATGCGCCGCGCGCCTGGAAAAGTTCGGCCAGCCGGCGGGCCAGCGCCTCGCCAATCCCCGGCTGGCTAGCGCGGGGGTCCACCGCCAGACACCAGAGTGACGATCCGTGTGCCGGATCATCGAAGGCACGGGCATGGTCCACCCCGGTCACGGCGCCCAGGATTTCGCCTGTCTCATCGTGCTCGACCACGAGAAAGGTGAGTGTGCGGCTGTCGCGTTGCCGCCAGAAAAACTCCGGATCAACAGGCACCATGCCGCGTGCGCGGTAGATGCGGTTGACCGCCTTGGCATCAGCCTCAGAACACAGCCGCCGCACGAAATAGCCGCGCAGCGGTGTCTTGCGGGCGCGATAGGTCGCCAGATCGAGACGATAGGTATGCGAAGGGTCCAGGAAAATTTCCTGCGGCGCCGCCGCGAGCGCAACATGGGGATCGCGGATATAGAACGCGATATCGCGCTTGGTGCTTTCCTCGCTGCGCAGGACATCGACCAGCGCCTCGGCGGTTTCAAACGTCTGCGCAAAGGCAAGGCGGCCCCAGCCACAATCCACCACCACATTGGCGGGCAGGGATGGAGGCGCTGCATCGTCAGCACCCGGAATAGCAGCGCGCATCGACTGATCGCGCATGCGCTTGAGCCGGTGGCCCATCGGGTTTCGCTTGCCGGACTTGCGTGGCTGGCTCATCGGCCGCCTCCGATCTGTCCCTGATTACACATTATGCGCTTCAAGCCACATGGCCAGCAGGCCGATCTGGTAGAGCTTTGATCCGCGCAGCGGGGTGATGTGTGCCTCGGGATCATCGAGCAGCCGGTCGACATAGCCGTCCTTCACGATACCGCGCGCACGAAAACTGTCCGATGTGACCGCATCGCGGACACGCTCCAGATAGGGGCCGCGCAGATATTTCAGTGCCGGAACAGGGAAATAGCCCTTGGGCCGGTCGATAACTTCCGATGGTATCACATCACGGCCCACATCCTTGAGAATACCCTTGCCGCCTTCGGCGATCTTCAGCTCGGCCGGCACACGCGCAGCCAGCTCCACCACCTCGTAGTCGAGGAAGGGTACGCGCGCTTCCAGGCCAAAGGCCATGGTCATATTGTCCACCCGCTTGACCGGATCGTCGATCAACATGATTTCGGTATCGATGCGCAGCGCCTTATCGATCGGGCGCTCTGCACCGGCTTGCGCAAAGTGCTGGGCGACAAATTTGCGGGCGAAATCGCCATCCGCCCAGCCTTCGTGCAACAGCTCGCCCATTTCGGCGCTATCGCGGTCGAAGAACGCCTTGGCATAGGTCTCCACCGCATCATTGGCGTCCAGCATGGGCGGATACCAGTGATAACCGGCGAAAATCTCGTCTGCGCCCTGCCCGGACTGGACGACCTTGACGTGCTTGGAGACCTCCTCGGACAGCAGGAAAAAGCCCACGCAGTCATGGCTGGTCATCGGTTCGCTCATCGCACCAATGGCCCGCTCAAGCGCCGGCAGGGCGCGCGCGGTGTCGATACGGATCTGATGGTGATCGGTCTTGAAGCGTTTCGCGATTATGTCCGAATACTGAAATTCGTCGCCTGCTTCCTCGCCAACGCTTTCAAAGCCGATCGAGAATGTTTTCAGCCCGGTCTGCCCGGCCTCGGCCAGAAGGCCGACGATCAGCGAGCTATCAAGACCGCCCGACAGCAGCACACCAACTGGCACATCAGCGACCAGGCGGCGCTTTACCGCCAGACGCATGGCGTCAGCGACACGCTCCTTCCATTCATCGCGCGACAGTCCGGCCTCGTCATCACGCGGGCCGAAGGGGAGCGTCCAGAATCTGCGCTCGGAGCGGGTTCCGTCCGGCTCGATCCTCAAAAGCGTGGCCGGCGGCAGCTTGCGCACGCCCCTCAATATGGTCCACGGCGCAGGAACCACGGCATGGAAGGAGAAGTAGAAGTTGAGCGCCTGTGGATCGATTGATGTATCGATATCCCCGAATGCGAGAAGCGCAGGAAGGCTCGACGCGAAGCGGAATGCCCCTTTGGTCTCGCTGTAATAGAGTGGCTTGATGCCCAGCCGGTCGCGGCCAATCAGTACACGGCCGGAATCGCGCTCAACGATTGAGAAGGCGAACATGCCGTTGAGGCGCTGAACGAAATCCTCGCCCCAAGCATGATAACCCTTGAGCAGAACTTCCGTGTCGCCGTCGGAGAAGAACCGGTAGCCCTTTGCTTCGAGCTCGGCGCGCAGCTCCTTGTGATTATAGATACAGCCATTGAACACGGCGGACAGGCCGAGCTGCGAATCCACCATGGGCTGCTGCGCGGCGTCGGTAAGGTCGATGATCTTGAGCCGCCTGTGGCCCAAAGCGGCAGCCCCCTGAACATAGAGCCCGCCAGCATCCGGCCCGCGCGGCGTCATCCGGCCCGTGACCGCTTCCAGCGCGGAGATGTCGGCGGGTTCGCCGTCAAAACGCAATTCACCGGCAATACCGCACATACAAAATGCCTCCTCAAATCAATACTGTTGAAAAATCCGGATGATCCGCCGCAACCGGCGATGAGTTTTCCAGATATGATGCCACAGACGAAGTTCAACCGTATGCGGCAGATCCGCAAACAGCCATGATCTCCATCGTAGACCATCTAACGCGGCACTTTCCAACGCGATCCCTGCCATCTGCCAGTTTTCTGACGGAACTGCCCGGCATGAGCGGCGTTTACCGACGGGGCGCGAAAGGAGAACGAGATGAATTCCGACGAGATCAAGGGCAAGTGGAAGCAGCTGACCGGCGACATCAAGAGCCGCTGGGGCAAGCTAACGGATGACGACCTGGAACAAATTGACGGCGAGAAGGACAAGCTCGTCGGCAAGTTACAGGAGCGCTACGGGAAGACTCGCGAAGAAGCGGAGAGGGAACTGGAAAACTGGTAGTTTTCCCGCTCTGACAGCCATCACATTGGTGCTGCGCCCGCCGGTCCGGCGGGCGCAATGCGTTGCGCCAACCGGAACCGGGCTCCGCGCCGAAACGTATATCTTAAGGTTGCCTGGGCCGCTGCGCGAGCGATCACAACGGAGACCTCCCTGATGACAAGCCCACTCATCTTGCGCCTGCGCCAATACGGCAAGCTGGGAGATCCAGCCGCCCAAGCGCTGCTCGCCTGCAGAAAGCACAACCGCCTGGTGGAGCCGGGGCACTGCCTGATTCAGCAGGCAGAGAAGACTGACATGCTGTTCTGGATCGAAAGCGGCTGGGCAATGCGTCA
The DNA here is from genome assembly GCF_050485565.1 of Glycocaulis sp. GTDB lineage: Bacteria > Pseudomonadota > Alphaproteobacteria > Caulobacterales > Maricaulaceae > Glycocaulis. The sequence goes on from NZ_JBJHBQ010000001.1 coordinate 398,314, forward strand.
CCGCAATCTCGCTAATGGACGGCGCCAGATACTCAACCTTCTGCTGCCGGGCGATATTTGCGACCTTCAGGGTCTGGTCGATACGCGCGCCGACCATTCGGTGACAGCGATGACCGCGGCGATGGTCTGCGAGGTCGAACCTGACCGGTTTCTCGATCTGCTCAATGCCGACCCCGAAATTGCGGCCTCGCTGCTCTGGAGCGTCGTCCAGGAGGAAGGCATATTGCGCGAACACATTGTCCGTATCGGCCGCAGGAGCGCGCGGGTGCGCCTCGCCCACCTTCTGCTCGAGCTGGTCCGCCGGCAGGCGCTCGGGGGCGGCCCCAGTGACGGCCTTATCGAGGTTCCCGTTACCCGCGAGGTGATGGCTGACTGTCTGGGTCTGACGCCAGTGCATGTGTCGCGTACACTGAGCGAATTGCGCCGTATGAGTCTGGTCGAGCTGCAGCCGCGCGGCCGGTTGCGGATCACGGACATCGACACTCTGGCGCGCGAAGCCGATTACGATACGCGATATCTGCATCTGGCCCGGCCGGGTCATGTGCTGGACCGGGCAGGTGCCGGGCAGGCGTGATGCCGGGCACATAACTCATGTTAGCGCGCCGTGCGCGCGCAATTGTTAAGGGAAGTGGGCGTTACACAAAGGAGGAGGCGGCAATGCCGCCAGCCTCATGTCCATTTCAAAACTGCCACTCGCCGTCCGGCTGCACCGGTATGGTTTCCTGCTCTCGGCCGACCTTGTGTCTGCGGGACGCGCGCTGAATGCGCTACTGGCCGCCACCCCGGCCAACGACACCCTTACCCACACCGCCAGCCGTGAGCGCGAGCTGTTTCGCCGATTGACGTGCGAGCTGCAGCAGGCCAGGCCCCGGCCAAAGACCAATCTTCGCATTCTTCCGTCTTCGGTCCCGGTCAGTCCTGCCTCGTTTGCCGCCGCGCTGTGGGGGCTGCCCTTCACCGCGCGCGCGACGGTTTTGCTGGTCTGCGTGGAGGGGTATTCGCTGACCGAGGCTGCGTTCATCGTGAATTTGCCCTTGCACCGGGCCGAGGATTTCATGCTGAGCGGGATCTCCGCCCTGCAACCGGATCTGGAATGACAAAGGCCCCCGCGCATTACTGCACGGGGGCCCAGACTGTCAGCACAACGCGCTATCTAGAAGGCGTCATCATCTGACGTAAGGCGCTCGATATCGGTTTCGGTGACCGACCGGGCATGAACTTCCCAGCCATCACCATTGTGCTCGAGCGACAGGCTGGAAAAGGCGATCCGGCCCGTTTCACCCAGCATGTTGAAGAAGCCGCTATCGCGGACGACCGCATACTCGGCCTGGCCATCGGCGCTCAGTTCAACATCACGGATTACGGCAATCGCTTCGCCATTGGCACCGTGAACCTCGGCGCCGGACAGGTCAGAATAATAGAGCGCGGTGTCAGACCGCTCCTCGACCAGTTCCAGCGACATGGTGGAGCGATCACCATCGGCAACTGCCTCCATGTCCGCTTCCGTCACGTTTGCCACAACGGTGATTTCACCGTCATCGGCATCGTGGGTGATCGTGGCGGAAACCGCATCGACCTGAACCTCGTCACCGAACACGCCCAGAAAGCCGCCATGGGCGACAATGATCGCCTCGACCTCGCCTTGCGTGCTCATGCGCAGATCACGGATGGGGGCAGAGCCACCATCATATTCAAGGTCGGTCGATGTCAGGGTGCGGGCCGTCAGACGGGTGCGGTCGGGCATGATGGCGCTGCCCAGAGCATCGCCGGTTTCAGACGCCCAGTCGCCGGCATCCTCGGCGCGGTCATCGGCCCACTCGCGGGCTTCCTGCGTGCGGTCCGGGCTTCCGGCCGGCGGCTCGCCAGCCAGTGCCACGGGCGAAAGCAGCGCGCCACCGGCAATAATCGTGCATGTTTTCAGAAACATTTTCATGTCTACCTCCATTGCATCGGGAGTCAAAAGCTCCTAGGTAGACAACTGCGCCCTCTACGAATCTGTTCCGGATTTAATCAAAAAAAGCAGGCCACAATCTATGTTATGGCCTGCCTTGAATGGTGCGTGAAATTTCAACCAAGTTACACTGGCGGGCGTCCCCGGAATGCCTGAATGATGGCAGACAGAACCGCCAGACCCAGCGCGATGACAAACAGCACCTGCGCAATTGTCGCGGCCGCGCCGGCGAGCGTCATGAAGCCCAGAACCGCGCATATGATGGCGATGATCAGGAAAAGCAGTGCCCAGCCAAACATGGTCGTGTTCCTTCCAGATCAGGATGCTTCAGCCGGCTCGGCGGCAAAGAACAGGGCCTGACTGATGGTCGCGGCCACCGTTTCCGGCATGAAGGGTTTGGTGATGAGATAGGTCGGCTCCGGACGTTCCCCCGTCAGCAAGCGCTCAGGATAGGCGGTGATGAAGATCACCGGGACATCCTGTCCGGAAAGGATGTCACGTACGGCGTCGATGCCCGAGGAATTGTCTGCCAGCTGAATATCGGCGAGAACAAGGCCCGGGCGGTGCTGGGCTGCCTTCTGTACCGCCTCGCCGCGTGTGCGGGCGGTGTCGCAGACCCGGTGGCCAAGGCGCTCGACCACGGTTGCCAGATCAAGCGCGATGATCGGCTCGTCCTCAATGATGAGCACAGATGTCGCCAGGCCCTGCTCCAGCTCTTTCTGCGCGCTGAGAAGGGCGTTTTCGGCCTGCTCCGTGCTGATACGCATGATGGTGGCCGCGTCCTCAAGGCTGAAGCCCTCTACCGAGGTCAGCAGCATCACCTGACGGTGCAGCGGGGTAATCTCCGACAGGCGCCGGTCGAGGCTCGATGCCGGATCTGCGCCGCCTGAGCTGTCCCAGGTCGCATGAAAAAGCTGATAGAGTGCAATCTTGGGGCTTTGATCGCGGTCAAAGCCCTGCGGGTTGGCCAGAACGGCTTCCAGACAGGCGCGCACATAGGCGTCCCCGCTCGCCTGCGACCCGGTCAGAATACGGGCATAACGCCGCAAATAGGGAAGATGCGGGCGAATAGCGTTTGAAAAACTCATCAGTCTCCTCCGGACGAAACTCTTATGATAACGCGCGTTCTGCAGAACCGGTTCCGCCAACACCGATCAAATGCAGCAAAGCGGCGGAACCGGTTCCTCACCGGCGCGTTGTCTGCCTCAAGAGGAATAATACGCTATGATGGTCCACATGCGATGAGGGGTCGGCTTTCCGCCGCGTAGCGCAGCCGCAAAGAGCAAGTATGAGTGCAATGAACAAGTCTGACGACAAACCGGATGCGCAGGCGGTCAAGAGCCGTCAGCGTGTCATAGGTGCGCGCCTGCAGGCGGTATACGACGATGTCGTCCGCCAGGGCGTGCCGGACGATTTTGAGCAGATGCTGGCTGCTCTCGACGAGCTGGAGGAGCAGCCCGGCGCCACGCCGGGTAGCGGCTCCCGCGGAAATGAGGGCTGACACATGGTTGGCCCGCAATGCGATACAGCTGCGGACGCGCCTGCAGAGCCCCTGCCCGTCGCCGAATTCAAGCGGGAAATGGCCGAGGCAATCCCCTATATGCGCGCCTTCGCGCGGTCGCTGACGGGCGACGACAGCGCTGCAGACGATCTGACCCAGGATGCGCTGATGAAAGCGTGGAATGCGCGCAAACGCTTCCGCGCGGGGTCAAACTTCCGTGCATGGATATTCACGATCGTGCGCAACCAGTTTTACTCCAATTGCAGGCGGAGCTGGCGCCAGGTGGCCTGGGATCAGGAACAGGCAGACCGGACGCTGACGGGGCCCTCGTCGATGAATGGCGTGATGGAACTGGACGAGACACGCCGTGCGCTGCTGGAACTGCCTGACGATCAGCGCGAGGCGATCATTCTCGTCGGTGCAGGCGGCTTTTCCTATGAAGAGGCCGCTAGCATATGTGGCTGCGCCATCGGCACGGTGAAAAGCCGGGTAAGCCGGGCGCGGGCAGCGCTCGCCGCCATTCTGGAGTCCGGCCCCAGGCAGCGTTCGGCGGGCGACGAGATCAAGCCTTCCCAATCGGCAGAACTCATCATGGCAGAGGTGAAATCCCTCACTTCGGGGGCCTGACGCACTTGCTCGGGGGGTTATCGGAAGCTCTGGAGAACGGATCGCGCAGAGGGCTGCGTGTCCAGCTGCTTGCCGTTCTCACCCTGGCGCTTACGCCCATGCTTCTCCTGTCGAGCGTGCAGGGCATCATGGAGTATGAGCAGCAGCGCCAGCGTGAGATCGACCGGCTTCACACCGCTGCACTGGCGGCATCGGAAGCGATCACGGCGGCATTCTCACGCGCCGACGGCAAGGCAGGGGCGATTGCGTCCTGGTCTTTCGCCCTGATGGATGATCCGGTTGCGTGTGTCAGGACGCTGCAGCACATGACGCAGGCCGACATCACCGTCTCCAATATCGCGGTTCTGGACGCCGATGGCGAGCTTATCTGTTCGGCGGTGCCCCCCTCCGGCTCGGAGCGCAATTTCAGCTCGCGTGACTGGTTCCAGGCCCTGCGTGAGGGTGCCGACCGGACCCATAGTGACGTCGTTTTCGGCAGCATATCCCAGCGCCAGGTCGTCCTGACAGTGCGCCGCCTGCGTGCACGCCCGGATGCTGACGGCACCGATCCCGACACGTTCGCTGGTGTGGTCGCCGTGGCGACAGACATGGACGCTGCTGCCCGGCTGGTGCGGCGCGAGCGGCTGGGCACCGACGCCCAGATTGCCCTTATCAGCCGGCAGGGCGCGCTGAAGCTGGAAGGCAGTACCATCAATGATGATGTGTTTGAGAACGTTGCTGTCGGCACGCTTCTCGAACAGGCCCGGCCCGGCGAGGCTATCCGCGCGCAAGGCACAGGCGTGCGCTCAGACTATGAGGTGATCGTCGCATCGCTGCTCCCGGAACGGCTCGGCGTTGCAATCGCTGCGCCCGCGCGCGTGTTCGAAAGCTGGAGCGGTGTCAGCGTCATCAGCACATTTGCCATCCCTGCCCTGATGACATTGCTGGTGCTGGTGTGCGTCTGGGTGGCGGTGGATTACTTCATTCTGCGCTGGCTGACCTATTTGCAGCGCATTGCGCAGCTTTATGCTGCCGGACGGCTCGACCTTGTTCCCCAGCGCGCGCGCAAGGCGCCGCGCGAAGTGGCAAGGCTCGCCGCCGTCATGGAGCAGATGGCCGCCTCGCTGGATGAACAGCGCACCGAACTGGCCGAAGCGGTCGATCAGCGCTCCGGCCTGCTTCGCGAGATCCATCACCGCGTGAAGAACAATCTTCAGGTCATTGTGAGCCTTCTCAATCTGCAGTCGGGCCGGATAAGCGACCCGGCGGCCGCCGAAGCGCTGATGGATGCCAGGCGGCGGATCAACGCGCTCGCCCTTGTTCATCGCAGCCTCTACGAGACTGATGATCTGCGCTTTATCGAAATTGCTCCCTTCCTGAAGGATCTGATCCATAACCTCGCTGAGGTGCTGGGCGGCCATGACAGCAATATCAGCGTGGAGATCGAGTGTGAGGAGCTGGCGCTTAGCCCCGACCAGGCTGCGCCCATGGCCCTGTTTGTGACCGAAGCGGTTACAAACGCCTTCAAACATGCCTTTGCGGGCAGGGATTCCGGCAGGATCGTCGTGCGCCTGATCTGCGGTGATGACGATCAGTGCGAAATTGCCATTGGCGACAATGGCAATGGCGCATCCCCGCAAGCGGGAACAGGCACTGGCTCATCGCTGATGAATGCCTTTGCCCAGCAGCTGGGCGGCCAGTTCACGACACGGGTCAGCGCGCTTGGCGGGTATGAAGCGGCTGTCGCCTTCCCGGTCAGCAAGAGCTGGGACAACTGACCGCTCCGGGCTTGCGCTCAGACGGTATCGAGATTGCAGGCACGTACAACAACAAGGCCCGTTTCCGGGACAAGTCCGGCGCATGCGGCAGGCACGCGCTGCAACCCGCCTCCGGCACCGTAGAGCCGGATCATCAGCACCTGACCGGCTTCCGGGGTGTCGGCGGCATCTTCAACAATTTCGCCAAAGCGGTGGCCGCGATCGGTGATGACCGCCGTACCCGCCGGTACCACACTGTCCGCGTCAGCAAGCGCTATGCTCGCGGCAGCCTGCTGCGCGAGAAGATCGTGCTCGCCAAAGGGTACAACCACCACGCCGCGACGGGCGTCGAAGAGGACGTCTTCGGCGTCAATACGCACCGGAAGAGCTGGCCGGAAGCGGGCGGCAAAGCGCGAACCTGCTCCCACCCGCATCGTGAACGCGACAGGCGAACCTGCCTCGTCATAATGCACCTGGTCGATATAAGCCTCGCCGTCGGCGAGCCGCACCTGGAAGTCCTGCAACGCGTCAGCCGGGGCCGCCGCAGCCGGCACAAAGCGGGACTGGCCAGATTGCGAACCTGCCAGAGTTACAGCTGTGCTGGCGGCAAGACCGGTCAGGGCAGCGGCGATCATCGATCCGATAGCCATGTGCATCGCGTCATACCTCCATTGAGAAGATTAACGCGCACGGCACTGTCAGGTTTCAAATATCTGCCCGGATGCGCGTGCGGCAGGCATCGATGAAGCGGTCGAACAGGCGGCGCATATCGCGCCGATGGGGCAGCAGTTCAGGGTGAAACTGCACACCGAGGCGCAAGGCTCCGCCCCGTGCCTCAATCGCCTGCACACCGCCGTCTGCTCCGCACGCCGTTGCCTCAAAGCCAGGCGCTACGGCGCGCACGGCACGGCGGTGCAGGCTGTTTACGCGCAGCGTGCCTGCGCCGAACACGCTGGCGAGGAATGAGCCGGGCAGCACCTCGACCGGCTTGCGGAACAAGGCGTAGCCGAGCGGGCCGTTCGGCCAGTTCTTGGTCACTTCAGGATCGAGCCGCTGGTGCAGATCTCCGCCCGCCTTGACGTTGAGCATCTGAAGGCCCCGGCAAATGCCCATAACGGGGATTGCGCGCGCAAAGGCGATGTCCAGCCAGGCCAACTCCAGCTCGTCACGCTCAAGGTCAAACCGGCTTTCAACCTCCATTTCCGCATTATACCGGCTGGGGTGGATGTCGAGCCCGCCCAGAAGGATGAGGCCATCAACCCTGCGGGGCTCCGGGCCGGGCGGCTTGCGCAGGCGGACTGGCCTGCCACCCGAAATGCGGATGATGAGCGAGGTCAAAGCTCCGACCAGCCGGTCGCCGCGCGGCGCACCGATATATCCGATGACAGGTCTCAAAATGCGCTAATCCATGGGCTTGTAGGAGATTTCCGGCGGCAGTTTGCCAAAGCGCGCCAGATGGGATGCGATGAACAGGACCCCCAGGGCCGAGCGAGGGTCATCTTCGGCCATCAGATCGATATCAAGGTCTGACCTGTCGGTCAGGCGGAACACGATATCGTCTATCGCTTCACCAGCCGACTTCGCGCTGCCCAGCGTGCCAAGAAAGCGGCCGACACGTTCAAAGAGATTACCGTCTGATGCCTGCAGATGCTCCCACGCTTCGGACAGCTTCTCGGCGTATTCGGTCTCCGAGAACGCCTCAGACACCGCAGAGGGCATCCAGATCATCGGCACTTTCGAGCGATGACCGATTTCCGGCACGCCGGGATCAGACTGGATACGGCCAAACAGGGTCTGCTCCAGCAACAGGCGGGGATAGTCCACGCCCGACAGCTTGGAATGACGCACGCCCGCCCAGAAACGGGCATTGATCTCGATGAGGAGGGGCGTGTCGTCCTTATTGCCGGTCCACATGAAGTCGGCCTCGAAAATCCCGTCCCAGCCGGTTTCGCGCGCAATCCGGCGGACCGCCTCCACGAAGGGCGCTGTATCAACCGTTTCGCGCACCACGCCCGCGCCGTGCTCCTTGGGGAATTGCTCCAGATTGGTGTAGGCCGAGCAGATGACGAGCTCGCCCTGACGGCACAGGGCCGAGACGCAATAGTCCTCTCCCGGTGCCAGCGATTGCGCGAGAATGACATCCTTCTCACGAAGACCGGCCGCATAGGCATCCAGCTCATCACCGGACTCAATCTTGCTGATGCCGCGTCCGCCCGCGCCTTCAGACGGTTTGACGAGGAAGGGATAGGTGAAACCTTCCGGCTCCTTAAGTCCGGACTTTCCATCCCCGATGATCTCGGTCGCAGGCGCGGGGATATCCGTACCCGATATCGTCTCGGCCAGATGGTGCTTGGGCGTAACCTTGGCAATCGCAGCGGCGTCCGGCGCGGCAATGGTGACATGCGCCGGGAAGCGATGACGCTCGCGCGCCAGCAATTCCATTTCCTCAAACACCGGCATGATAATCACGGCCTCTCCGGCATAGCGGGCGCACGCCTCGACCATGCCGTTCACGAACCCTTCCGGGTCGCTGCGGCAATCAGCGGTAACGATCGCTTCGTCGCAATGCTTGGAGAAGCCGAGCGGGGTCATGTCCACGCTGTCAGCGGCCACGATGCGCCCTGCCAGATCACGGCAGGACTCAGCGATCGTCAGCGCCATCAGGCTGCGCGCATAGGTGATAATCACGACCGGTTGTTTCATACGCCGAAAACGCGCCCGGCAGGATCGGGTTCCAGCCAGCTCGCATGCGCAAACAAACCTGACAGAGCCAATTTTCTCTGATAAGAGAAATGCATCAGAAAAAGAAAACGGGGAGTCCGGTCATGACGGGTATCATCGCAAAACTTGCGCTAGCAGGTGTTCTGGCCTTCAGCCCGGCCGCGCTTGCGCAGGATTATGACGTTGTTCTCAATAATGGGCGCGTCATCGACCCGGAAACCGGTCTTGATGCGATCCGCCATGTCGGCATCCGCGGCGACGAAATTGCCATCATTTCCGAAACTCCGCTGGAAGGCGCGCGCACGATCGACGCCACAGGCCGCATCGTGGCGCCGGGCTTTATCGATCTGCACGGCCATGGCCAGAACACGCCGTCGGGACGCATGCAGGCAATGGACGGCGTAACGACCACGCTGGAACTGGAATCGGGCGTGCTCCCCGTAGCCGATTTCTACGACCGCGCCGCCGAGGAAGGCCGTCCGATCAATTACGGTGCCGCCTCAAGCTGGGCCCATGCGCGCATCGCCGCCGTCATGGATGTCGAGCCCGATGCCGACACCTACTGGTTCTTCCGATATATCGGTGATCCCCGCTGGCAGACGGAGCTCGCCGATGATGAGCGCCTGTCGGCAATCCTGCGCCATATCAATACCGGGCTGGAAGAAGGCGGGCTGGGCATCGGTATTCTTTTGGGCTATGCGCCCGGCGTCAGCCGGGGCGAGTATCACGCCGTCAACGCGCTGGCCGCCGCGCGCGATGTACCCACCTTCACCCATGCGCGGTTTTTGAGCGCTATCGAGCCGCAAAGCTCGTTCGAGGGCTTTCAGGAGATGGTGGCCGTGGCCGCCGCCACCGGCGCCCACATGCATATCAGCCATCTCAACTCTATCAGCCTGTCCGACATTGACCGCATCGCGGAGATGATCGAGGGGGCGCAGGCACGCGGGATAAACATCACGGTGGAAGCCTACCCCTATGGTGCGGGCGCAACCGGTATTGGCGCGGCGATGTTCCGCGGGCCGGACTGGCGCGAGCGCATGGGCGGGATCGAATATTCCGACTTTACCGTGCGAGGTGAACCGCTCGATGAGGAGCGCTTCCACGATCTGCAGGAAAACGCGCCGGGTACCGGCATTGTCGTTCACTTCCTCAATCCCGATGAGCGCCCGGAGCATCAGGCTTATCTCGACCGCTCCATCCTCTTCCCCGGCGGGGCGATCGCCTCTGATGGCGGACCGTGGTCCGTCGGCAGCGAGCGCCTGACCGGCGATGTCTGGCCGATCCCGGAGGATGCCCATTCCCACCCGCGCAGCGCCGGCACCTATGGCCGCTTCCTTCGCATCTATGCGCGCGAGCGCGGCGTGATCGACTGGCCGGAAGCCATTGCCAAGACCAGCTTTTACCCTGCCCGCATCCTTTCTGATGCCGTGCCGCAAATGCGCCGCAAGGGCCGTCTGCAAGCCGGTATGGACGCCGATATCGTGGTCATCGACCCTGAAACGGTGGCCGACCGCGCCACGTTCGAGCGGCCCGCCCAGGCATCAGTCGGCTTTGACTATGTGATCGTGAATGGCACGGTGCTGGTCGATGGCGGCGAGTTGGACACCTCCGTCCTGCCCGGCCGCCCGGTCCGGGGAACAGTAGCCAGCGGGGCGGAGTAGGGATTATGGCTGGCAAGGCGGTAAGGCCCTGCCAGCCGTTCCCGGCCCGCTGATTGACTCTTTGAAATCCGGAAAGCAGCGGTTTTCCTGTCCTACCGGACGAGGAACCAGTCATGCAGGGTGCGGGTGATTTCCGCTATCGCGCGCTCGCGCTCGGCAATCGGCGCGGCGCTTTCCTTCACGAACACCACCACCACGATACGCCGCCCATCCGGCAGGGTGATAAGCCCGGCATCGTTGACCGTGCCCCCGATCGTGCCGGTCTTGTGGGCAATTTGCGTACCGCCGGGAAGCAGACCCCTCAGCCGCCCGGCCCCGGTGCGCGTGCGCCCCATGGAGGCGAGCAGAAACCCGGTACTGGCTTCGCTGAGCGCCTCGCCTTGTGCGATACGCGCGATCAGGCGGGCCATGGCGCGCGGGCTGGAAGTGTCGCGCGGGTCGGCATCAAAATCGGGATTGGGTTGCTGGCCGCGCTGGAATATCTGCGGGTCCGTCTCCAGAGCTGCCGGCACAGTGTGGATGAGCGGGCCATCGGGCAGGGCGAAGAAATCACGGATCAGCCCTGCCGTATCCCGGTCCACGCGCTGGTCCTCAATCCCTTGCGCGCGCAGCCATTGAGTGACCGCCTGCGGCCCGCCAGCCAGCTCGGTCAGCATGTCGGCGGCGGTATTGTCACTCTCGGTGATGTTGAGCTCGATCAGATTGGCGACCGACAGCGCCACACCGGGATGGATCAACCGGTTGGCGATCACATCGGAGAGCACATAGCGCTCCTGCGGGATATCCACCATCGTGTCCAGCGACAGCTCGCCTGCGTCCACCCGCGCCAGCACCGCTGCAGCTACCGCGATCTTGAACGTGCTGGCCATGGGGAAGGCTTCATCGGCGTTAAGGCCCACCGCAGGACCGCCCTCAAGGGCAAAGGCCATCACGCCTACACGCCCGCCCGCGATCTGTGCCAGCGCGGCGATGCGCGCCTCTATCGCGGCGGTTTCGCTCTCTTCCAGCAAGGCGGCATGGCTGACGCCGGTCTGCGGCCCCGTGCAGAGGGCGGTGCCCAGCACGGCTGCTATCAGGACATGTCTCATGCGCCGGCCTCCTTGCGCATACGCATCAGCTTCCAGACGCCGAGCGTCAGGAGCGGCAGGACGAAGACCGCGATAATCGCGAAGGCCAGCATGCGGTAGCCATTGGCGATAAGAGCGATCAGGCCGAACCGGTCTGCCACCACCATGGCCGCGAGCAGTATGACGGAGGTGACCGCAAGACGGGTGCGTATGCCGATGGCGCGGGGCCGCACGGCCGATATCCGCTCATTGACGGCATGGACCGCGCTGACGCTGGTTTCCACCAGCGCGACGAACACCATGAACTGGAAGGCCATCTGGAAAGCGGGCGAACCCAGACGCTCCAGGATATAGTTTGACGGCAGGGCCGCGCCGGAAATCTCCGGGTAGAAGGCGATCATGCAGGCGAAGAAGAGAAGCGCGGGAAGCGCGGCCAAAGGCCCGGCAAGCGCGCCTGCAATAATTGCGTCCTTGCGGCTGGTCAGATGGCGCAGCATGGGCAGGATCACCACTGCGCCGATCACATTATAGCCCGCATAGGTGATACCGCCGGACACCCAGCCCGTGGCCGGAATACCGGCATCAAGACCGGCGAGGATATCCCCGCCAAATTGGGTGAAACACATCACCACGAAGACGAGATAGACCAGATAGAGGAAGAGCGAGGCGTATTTGAAAAGCCGCTCCACGCTTTCCTGACCAAGAGCGGCGAAGATGAGGATGGAGAGCGCCAGAGCGGCCGATCCCACCAGGTTAGGCAGGTCGAAAAGCGCCGCCCCGATCTCGCCTGCTGCCGCGCCGAACACGGCAAGGATGAGGAACAGGAAGAGCAGATAGGCGATCTCGAAGAGCGGCCAGAACGGGCCGAGCAGCGCCTTGAAGAAGGCGAGATAATTGGCGCTGCGCGTAGCGTACGCGAAGACGAAGGTCAGCGCGCAGATACCGCTCCACAATGCCGTGACCAGCACCAGCCCCAGCAATCCGCCCACCGGGCCAGATGGCATGAAATACTCGACCAGCTCGCGCCCCGTGGCATAGCCCCCGCCAATCACCACCGCCTTGAAGGCAAGGCCCGGCAGGATCAGGCGCTGAAAGAGGCTGGGCGGCGCGCTCATTGGGCGAGGGCTGCTTCCGGCTCAAGGCAGGCTTCTACCAGCGCGTCGAACGCTGCGCCTCCGCGGATCGGATCTGCGCATGGCAGGCCAGACCGGCGTGTCTCCGCCTCGATGGCGCGGCGTGCCTCGTCTTCTGACAGCTTGGAGGTGTTCAGGCTGATCCCGCCCACCCGCACATCCGGGTTCACCCGGCGCGCATGCATCAGGTTGAGCTCGATCACCTCCTCGATGGAGGGAATGGGATAGTGCGCGTCGAGACCGATAATCCGTTTACGGCCAAACTCGTGGCAGATCACCAGCACGTCGGGCTGGCTGCCATGCAGGAGGCCCAGCGACACGCCCGCATAGGAGGGATGAAAGAGCGAACCTTGCCCTTCGACAATATCCCAGTGATCGGCTGGCGCATCGGGAGACAGGGCCTCGGCAGCGCCCGCCAGAAAATCGCTGACCACCGCGTCCATCGGCACGCCGCCGCCCGCGATCAGAATGCCGGTCTGGCCGGTGGCGCGGAAGGTTGCCTTGGCTCCGGCGCGCGTGAACGCCTGGGTGAGTGCCAGCGCGGTGTATTTCTTGCCCAGCGCGCAGTCGGTACCCACGGTCAGCAGGCGCTTGCCCGTGCGCTTGCGGCCCGTACCGAGCGGCAAGCCGGCGGGCGGGCGCCGGACATCGATCAGCTGGCGGCCCAGACGCGCCGCGGCCTCTTTGAGCTCCGGAACCCCGGCCAGCGGAGCGTGCATGCCCGAAATGATGTCGAGACCGGCTTCCATGGCTTCGACCAGCGCTGGCACCCAGGCCGGGCGGATAGCCCCGCCCATTGTCGCCGCGCCGATAACCAGCGAGCGGGCGCCTGCGCGAGCCGCCTCTGCCGGTGCCATGACCGGAAGACCAAGCCGTAAGGGGTTTCCCGGCAAGGACCATTCGGCCACACACTGATCCGGCACCCAGTCGCGCAGGCCCGCCGCCGTCTTGGCATAGGACAGGTCAGTGACATCGCCAAGAAAGAGCAGGTAAGGCCGGGGGAGGGAGAGAACACTCATCAGGCCGCTTTCCTTTCCGGCAGACCCCACCCTTCAGGCGGGCATACAAGATGGCCGTTTTCATAACGCGCAGGCGGATCGCGGTCGGCGGACAGATGCCAGGGCCCATCCAGATCGACCACATCGCAGAGCTGGCCGACTATTGCCGCCGGTCCGCATGACAGCGAGGTGCCAACCATATTGCCGACCATGACGCCAAGGCCATGCTCGCGCGCCAGATGCGCCATTTTCAGCCCTTCGGTGAGACCGCCGGACTTGTCCAGCTTGATATTGATGATGTCGTAAATGGGCGCGAGCCGGGCAATGTCCGCGCTGGTCTGCGCGCTTTCATCGGCGGCCAGCGGGATGGGTGCGTTGAGCCCTGCCAGCGTTTCGTCCGCACCAATGGCACAAGGCTGCTCAAGAAGGCTCACCTTCTCCTCGATCAGGCAGGGCAGAAGCGCCTCGGTTCCGGCCCGGTCAAACGCCTGATTGGCGTCTACCCCGATCCAGACTTCAGGCGCAGCGGCGCGCACGGCCCGCACACGCTCGGCATCCAGCCCATCGCCGATCAGCTTGAGCTTGAGAGCCTTCGCATAAGTCAGCGTGGCCGCCTTGGCACCCATCGCCTCAGGGCTGTCAGCGCCCAGAGTGAAGGTGGTGAGCAGAGGCGAGGTTTTGCCCAGACCGGCCAGCTGCCAGGCCGGCTTTCCCGTCTCGCGCGCTTCAAGGTCCCACAAAGCGCAGTCCACAGCGTTGCGGGCACCGCCCGGCGGCAGGAGGTCCTGCAGCGCCTCGCGCGTGATACCCGCTTCGATCTGCGCGCGCACCGCCTCGATCTGAGCCAGCATGCTGGCTCCCGTCTCGGCGTGATAATAGACCCCGGTGGCCTCGCCCCGGCCGTCAAGGCCGCGGCGAGACAGGGTGCACACCACCAGATCAACCTTGTCCATCACGTGTCCGGTAATCCGGAACGGTGTTTTCAGGCGGACCGGCTCGATACGCACAGTCAGGGAAAGGGGCGTTGTGACAGGCATGGTTCTCCTCTCCGCCTAGAAGCTCGTTCCGAAGTTGAAGAAGCCACCAACGGTGAGGAACCAGAGCATCACCAGCATGGATACGACCAGCACAAGGCTCCAGAGTTTCGCAAACCAGCTCGCAGCGCCGGTCCACACTACGAAGGCGTTCCAGGCCATGATGGCGAGGGCCGCCAGCGGCAACACGGACAGAAGCTGCAGCAGCGTCATCACGCCATCCAGGCGGCCATCAAGCCGGGTGAAGTCAGACATCATGTGCATGATGAGCCAGACCCAGCCGCCGACATGAACCAGCGTCGCCAGCGCGCCGAGCGGCACCAGACGGTGCGCCATGGCTTCCCGGCCTGACAGGGCGAAGCGCCTGCCAAACCGCCAGCGCACAATCGCCCGCACCGGCCAGAAGATGAAAGTCAGCAAGAGCGCGGCAGCAGCGATGCCCACTAAAGGCGTGAGCAGGGTGCCGTTGCGCCACCACTCAACAGGCATGAACACCATGAAAGGTGAGAAGAAGGCCGCACTGAACATCTCCACATTGCCATCCTCGCCGATACGGGCCGATAGGCGTTCCACGCCGCCCACCTGTTGCCAGACAAAGGGCTCGACCTCGCGGAAGCGCATGGGCGCACCGGCGGTATCGTTCAGGATGGAAAGCGACAGCTCGTGATCAGCATTCATGGTCACGCTCGCCGGACTTAGCAGCCAGCTGGACGCCAGGAAATTGCCTGTAGGACGACGCGAGACAAGATACTGGCCAACCAGCATGCGGCCATGCTCCTCGGCCGTCTCCAGCGTCGGCAGCTCTTCCAGCTCCACCGGGAAATAGCGGTCAGTGAACTGCTCGAAGAGCGCCTGCCGAATGCGGCCCGTTGCCCCGCCGCGCCCGGTGCTGTTCATCGAGATGTACAGGCCGACGCCGTGATCGAGATAGAGATGCAGATTGGAATGGAAGAGGGTGGTATCACCGCCATGACCGATAATGCGGTGGCCATTGCGGTTCTGCTGATAGAAGCCCAGCACCATCGAGTTGAGCGAGGGCAGCTTGCGATCCTCACTGGTATACATCAGCTCAGCCGTCTCGGGCGATAGCAGCCCTTCGCCATTATTGAGGTAGGCGATCATCAGCCGGCCCATATCATTGCCGGTTGAGGACATCGAACCGGCAGGCGCGGCGCTGACAATCTCGAACGGGCGCGCATCGCCATCAGATGCACGCAGGTATCCGCTGGACATCAGGCCTTCGAGATGATCCGGCAAAGGCTGGCGCAGAGTCGACCGCTCCATGCCCAGAGGCGCGAAGATGCGCTGATCGAGATAGTCATCGAAGGCCATGCCGGACACACGCTCGACCACATAGCCAGCCAGCGCCGTGCCGTAGTTGGAATAAGCAGGTACCTCGCCGGCCGGATACATGGCCGGAGGCACATTCTCGCGCAGATACTGGCCGAGCGGCACAAGCCTGTCCTCATTGTCCATGATCAGGCCGCGCACCGCCTCGCCCCAGCCGGGCGTGTGGTGGAGGATGTGACGCATGGTGACCGGACCGTCGACTGCGTTCACCTCGAAATCGAGATAGGTGTTGATGTCAGCATCAAGATCAACAAGCCCATCGTCGACCAGCTGCATGACAGCGGTCCAGGTGATGAGCTTGGATACCGAACCGGGACGGAAAAGGGTGGCGTCAGGATCAACCGGGGCGCGGGTTTCTACATCGGCATAGCCGTAGCCTCTGCTGAGCAGGATTTCCCCGTCCGCTACCACCGTTACGACGGCACCGGCAATGTCGCCTTGCGCCAGCGCGTAGGGCATGAAGCCATCCAGCCAGCTTTCCAGATCAGCCCGGTCGATGACGCCCGATGGCGCGGCCGGGGCCGCTACCTGTTCAGGAAGCGCCGGCAGTTCGACCTGCTCTTGATCACGTGGATCAAGATCAGGCACCTGCGCGGAGGCTGTCGAAAGGGCGAACCCCGCCAGCAGGGCGCCCAATGCGCCCTGCATCCAATGCTTCACCATCACTTTTCCTTCCCTGTCCGGGTGTAACCCCGCTAGCGGCTGAGACTAAGCACCACGCCCACTGTACGTGGCTGAAGCAACGAGCTCATCACAAAAGTCGGAGCACCGAATGCGTCCGTCATGCGGGTTCCGCTGAGATAGACATCCTCATCGGTCAGGTTGCGCACATAGCCGCGCAGCGCCAAGCTTCCGTTGGATATCTCGGCATTGAGATCAACCGAGTGATAGCTGTCGAGCTTCATGAAATTGGCAGCGCCGGGATAGGAGACATTGCGGTCACCAATCCAGCGGATCCCGCCGCCCAAGCTCGCATCCCAGCCGTTCTGCAGCCCCCAGCTATAGTCCGCCGTAAGCGAGTAGTTATACCGCGGCACACCGGGCAGCCGGTCACCACTGACTGCCGACAGGCCGGGCGCATCAGCGGTAAGTACAGAATCCACGAAGGCCGCGTTCAGGCCGAGACGCAACCCGTCAACCGGAGCGATAACGCCCTGGAACTCGACACCGCGCGAGCGGGCCGTATCACCATTGGTCAGCCAGCTGATCCCGCCTGCAGCGGTTGCCAGCTGTATGTCTTCCCACTCGATCCAGAAGGCTGTCGCCTCAATGAGCGCGCGGCCATCCCAGAAGTCCGACTTGATCCCGACCTCATAGTTTACCAGCCGGTCGGCATCGACCTGCGGGGGCACGCCGGGCAGCGACACATTGGGACCGCCAGGGCGGTAGCCACTGGCCACACGGCCATAGAGCATGGTCTGGTCGGTTACATCAAAGGTCGCGCTGGCCATGTAGGTGAACACGGTCTCTGAGGAGTCGCCAGGCACCTCCTGATACCCGCCAACCAGTGGGCCATCGGAAATCTGGGCAAAGTCCTGCTCGTTACGCGCAAGGCGCCCGCCCAGCCCAAGCGTAAGCCGGTCGGTGAGGTCAAAGCTCATATTGCCGAAAATGGCGATTTCTTCATAACTGCTGGGTAGTCCCACAATAGCCAGCGGATCAAGACCAGGAATCGAGCTGCCAGACATATCCAGAGCCGTTGCAATCTGCTGGTTGACGCTGTCTTCCTGCGTGTAGAAAACGCCAGCCATCCACTGCCAGGGCCCGTCCCCGGCCGATGTCAGCCGGAATTCCTGAGTAATCTTTTCAAGATCGAGCAGGATATTGAATTCCGACAGGCCCGGCGGGACCGCACCGCCCGTGAACAACGGGAACAGAACGCCGTAGATCGTACTGGCGTCCTGCGTCTGGTTATTCACGATGTTGGAGAAGCTGGTGATCGAGGTCAGGTCGGCAAAGCCGATATCCCAGTTGAGCCGGGCGGCATAATAGCGCTCCCGCTTTTCAAACGGCTCGGCCAGCTGATTGCGCGTGGTACGCGGCCCGTCAAAGGTCTGCAGCGTCGCCGGATCGAGATAGACTTGCGCGTTGTCTGCTGAATCGATGTTCTGGAACATCGCGGACAGATTGATGGTGAAGTTGCTGGCAGGCTCCAGGAAGAGCGCCAGCCGGCCACCGGTCTGCGTCAGCTCGTTCTGGTCACTACGCCCGGTCAGCGTGTTGTCTACATAGCCCGGCGTTTCGCGCGTAAACAGGCTGGCGCTGAACGCGGCATTATCGGCCAGAGGGACGTTCACCCGCCCGCGCGCGCCGTAACCCAGCGAGCTGGCATCGGCCACCGAGAACATCTCGCCAGCCATCTGCACGGAAAAGCCGGACGGGTCGGGCGTACGCGTGACATAGCGCAGCAGGCCGCCCATGGCACTGGCACCGTAGAGCGTGCCTTGCGGGCCGCGCAGGATCTCAACCCGCTCGATATCATTCGGGAACAGGTCAAGCGCGAACGCCGAGGCGCGCGAATAATTCGAGCTGCCACCCAGCGGGGTATCGTCGATATGGGTGCTGACGGTAGCACCCGGACCGACCGGCGCAATCCCGCGCAGCGTAATCGAGGTCTGGCCGGGACTGCCGCCACTGCCGACATTCACGCCGGGTACGTAGGCTGCGTAATCTGCCAGCGAACCCACACCCATGCCCTGCAGGCGCTCACCGGAAACCACGCTGATTGAAGCGGGAATGTCGGTGATAGCTTCCTCGCGCTTTTGCGCGGTGACGATGATGACGTCACGCACCTGCGAGGTGGCAACCGGCTGGCTGTCATCCTGGGATGCGTCCTCAAATGCGAGTGCCGGTGCGCACATGGCCATGGCGGCCGTGCCCAGAAGCCCCGCGCGAAGCGAATGCCTGATCATGATTTACTCTCCCCTCCTGAACTTTGCGTTCATGGTTGCGGCCTGACAGGCCCCGCCCCATCGCGGATGGAGGCGCACACCAGATCAGGTCTATCCGGAACAGGGTCGATCCCAATAGGAGAATTGTCAACAAAATTTTCTGATCAGGACAACATCGCTTTCTGCGGCGCTCGTGACGCCTGGAAGCGTTGTGGGCTTGGCGGCGGCCATGCAACGCGGCTAGCCTGTGCCAAGTCCCGGATGGAAAGTGGTTTTCCGAACGGGCCGGTTTTGGCTATTTTCGATCAGGGTATAGTCAGGAATATGCGATGAATAACACCGCTACCGAAGCCAGCACGACACTGGGCCAGGTCGTGCGCGCCATACGGCAGCGCAATGGCTGGACCCTGAAGGAGATGAGCCAGCGCTCCGGCATTCCGCTCTCGACCCTGTCCAAGATCGAGCACGACCGGCTAACCCTCACCTATGACAAGCTCTTGCAGCTCAGCCAGAGGCTGGATATCCCGCTATCGGACCTGTTCAGCGCCCCCAGCCCGGACAGTGGCACGCCCGCAGGCGCGGTTACCGGGCGGCGCGCCAAGGGCACGCTGGACACCGGCATGCGCGTCGAGACGGACAATTACGACTATTTCTATCTGTGTACCGAGCTGCGCAAGAAGAGCATGATTCCCATCTTCACCAAGGTGCGCGCGCGCTCCGTGGAGGAGTTCGGCGATCTGATCCGCCATGGCGGGGAAGAGTTCATCTTCGTGCTGGAAGGCCGTGTCGAGGTGCATACCGAGTTTTACGACCCGGTCGTGCTAGAGAAGTGGGAATCCTACTATCTCGACAGCTCGATGGGCCACGCCTACCTGGTGGGCGAAGGCTGCGATGAAGCCCTGATTATCGGCGTGTGCGGCGGTGATGAACGCATCGACGTGGAAAGCCTCGTCCATATCGGCGAGAAGCGCGAGTCAGTGAGCTAGCGGGGCTATCGCGCGACGGGCAGCATGGACTTGTTTTGAAGGAACTGGCGGAGAGGGAGGGATTCGAACCCTCGGTACCCGTAAAGGCACAACGGTTTTCGAGACCGCCCCGTTCGACCACTCCGGCACCTCTCCGCGAAGCGGCGGAAACTAGCGGCAAGCCTCTCCCCCCGCAAGCGGGTAATGTGCAGATGAAACCGGCGGTGACAATGTCCTGCGGCGCGGTCATTCGCACTGCCTGCAAAGGCCAGTGCGCGCCCCGCCACGATTGACTCAAGGCGCCTATTGCGTGTAAGTGCGCGCCTCTGATGCCCGCCTCAGGCCATGAGTGCGGGCGCTTTGTTGTGACAACGCCATCTTGCAAAGAAGCTGGCGAAGAAAAAGGGTAAGGCTTCCCAATGACTTGGGGAGATCTGGCCGTAGAAAAGGTGATTGAGAGATGTATGCGGTAATCAAGACCGGCGGGAAGCAGTACAAGGTTGCCGAAGGCGACCGCCTCGTCGTGGAAAAAATTGACGGCGAAGCTGGCGACCAGATCGTGTTCGGCGAAGTCCTGATGCTGGGCGGCGAAAGCGGCGTGACCGTGGGCAGCCCGCTGATCGACGGCGCGCAGGTGATTGGCGAGCTGGTGGAAGTGCGCAAGGGCGAGAAAGTCATCGTCTTCAAAAAGCGCCGCCGCCAGAACTACCGCCGCACCAAGGGCCACCGCCAGTGGGAAGCGTTCGTGGCGATCTCCGAGATCGTGCTGCCGGGCGCCAAGCCGAAAACGGCTGCCAAGGCGAAAGCCAAGCCGGCGGCCAAATCTGAGGACGCGCCTGCCAAGGCCGCTCCGAAGGCTGCTGCGCCCAAAGCTGCCGCGAAAGCTGAAAAGCCGGCCGCGAAAGCCGCACCGAAAGCCAAGGCCGCCAGCAATGACGATCTGACCCAGCTCAATGGCGTGGGCCCCGCCTATGCCAAGAAGCTGAACGCGGCGGGCGTGACCAGCTTTGCGCAGGTCGCCGCCTGGAAGGCTGCTGATCTGGACGCGCTGGACGCTGAAATCGCCGGCGTGAAGGCGAAAGCGGAAAGCGGCGAGTGGGTGAAACAAGCCAAGGAACTGGCGAAGGGCTAAGCCCCCGCGCCGTTTCGATAGCAGACAATATCTGAGGAGAGCGAACCATGGCTCACAAGAAGGCAGGCGGTTCATCCCGCAACGGACGCGACAGTGAAGGCCGGCGCCTTGGCGTCAAGAAGGCCGGCGGTCAGGCCGTGATTCCGGGCAATATCATCATTCGCCAGCGCGGCACGAAGTATTACCCCGGCGCCAATGTCGGCATGGGCAAGGATCACACCCTTTTCGCCCTTACCGAAGGCAAGGTGGAATTCCGCCGCAAGAAGGACGACCGCATGTATGTATCGGTCGCCCCGCTTAGCGACGCTGCCGAATAGGGTTTTTCCGAAAGCTTCATGCCGGATCGCCCTTCTTTAAAGAAAAGGTGATCCCGGGCGGCGAAAGCTGCAAAGCTCTGAAAGGGGAGCGGGATCATCCCGCTCCTCTTTTTCGTTGCGCCGGACCCTTTCCCGGCCAGCGTGCGGAGACGGCCATGCACGCCGATAACGCAATACCCGACTGGACACGGCCGCTGGAGAGCGAACGGCTGAGCCTGCGTCCACTGACGCTCGAGGATGCGGGCTGGATCGCGCAAGGCACGACCAATCGCAAGGTTACCGACATGACCGGGCGCATCCCCTATCCCAACCCGCCTCTGGGGGCCGAACTTTACGTGCTCACCTGCCAGGCGGCAGAGGCCAATCGGGGCGACCGGGTGCGCGCGATCATCCGCAAGGCCGATCGCGCCGGCATGGGCATGATCGGGCTGCATCCCCGCAAAGATGGCGCTTGGGAGTTTGGTTACTGGCTGGGCGAACCCTATTGGAGCCAGGGCTATGCCAGTGAGGCAGCGCAGCTATTGCTGAACGCGGCCGACCGGGCAGGCATTGCCCCCATTGTCGCAGGCCACTATGCCGACAATCCGGCATCGGGCCGGGTGCTGGAGAAATGCGGCTTTGTCTATACCGGCGAGGTGCCGATTGCGTTCTCATCGGGCCGCATGGCATCGGCCCCCTGCCCGCGCATGGTGCGCGCCGCCGTTCCCACGCTATAACCGGGCCCTTGCCCCCTCATTGCAGATTGCACATACCCCATGAAGTTTCTTGATCAGGTCAAAGTCTTTATCGCGTCAGGCTATGGCGGACCGGGATGTGTGTCGTTCCGCCGGGAGAAATATGTCGAGTTCGGCGGGCCGGATGGCGGGGATGGCGGCAAGGGCGGCGATGTCTGGGCCGAGGCCGTGGACGGGCTCAATACGCTCATCGACTACCGCTACAAGCAGCATTTCAAGGCCCAGCGCGGCATTAATGGCGCGGGCGCGAACCGCACCGGCGCTGATGGCGAGGACATCATCCTGAAAGTGCCAGTCGGCACCCAGATTCTCGACGAGAATAATGAGGAAGTGCTGGCCGACATGACCGAGGAGGGCATGAAGGTGTTGCTGGCGCGCGGCGGACGCGGCGGCAAGGGCAATGCCCATTTCAAGACCTCACGCCAGCAAGCCCCGCGCCACGCACAGCCCGGCGAGGAGGGCGAGGAGCGCTGGCTGTGGCTGCGCCTGAAACTCATTGCGGACGCAGGGCTGATCGGTCTGCCCAATGCGGGCAAATCCACCTTCCTGTCGGCCTGCAGCCGGGCCAATCCGAAGATCGCGGCCTATCCCTTCACCACGCTGCATCCCAATCTGGGCGTCGTGGACACCGGCGAGGGCAAGCGTTTTGTGCTGGCTGACATCCCCGGCCTGATCGAGGGCGCACATGAGGGTGCCGGGATTGGCGACCGCTTCCTTGGCCATATCGAGCGCTGCGCAACACTGGTCCATCTGGTCGATGCGGGCGGGGAAGACCCGGTAGCGGCCTATGATGTGGTACGCGGAGAACTGGCAGCCTATGGCGGCGGCCTGACGGAGAAATCGGAGATACTGGTTCTCTCCAAGATGGAGACGGTCAGCCCCGAACGGCTTGAGGAGCTCAAATCCGAGCTGGAGAGCCGCAGCGAGGGCGAGATTGCTGTGGTATCGGCGGTCACGGGCGAAAACATGCGCCCGCTGCTTTACCGGATCGAGGCAGCCATTGAAGGCCAGCGCGCCGCCGACAAGGCAGAGGCCGAGCGCCTGGCGCGCGGCGGCGAGGACGATAGCTGGACACCATGAACCAGCGGCCCGCCACACCCCGCTTTGCCGCCGGCAAGGCGGAGATGCTTGCGCCGGGCATGACGGTGGGGCTGTACGGGGGCAGTTTCGATCCGCCCCATGCCGGTCATCGCCATGTCGCCCTGACGGCCAGAAAGCGCCTGGGTCTTGATGCGGTATGGTGGCTGGTAGCGCCCCATAACCCGCTCAAAGCCGATGCGCCAGCCAGACTGCAAGCGCGGGTAGACGCCGTTTCGGCGCTGATCCCGGAGCCCGGCCATGTCATCAGCACGATCGAGGACCGGCTGGGCACCCGCTACACGATCGATATCATCCGTCATCTGACAGAGCGGTATCCGCAGGTCCGCTTTGTCTGGATCATGGGCGCGGACGGGCTTGGCAGTTTTCACCGCTGGAGCAATTGGCGCGAGATTGCCGCGCGCGTGCCAATCTGCGTGATCGCGCGGGGCGGCACCCCGCTCAAATGGCGTCTGGGGCGGGCGGCGCGCCATCTGGCGGGCGCACGTTTTCAGCCCGTGGCTGCGCGCGCGCTTGTGAAACGGGGCGCGCCGGGGTGGACATATATCACCGCGCCATTACATGCTGAGGCGTCCTCGCTCCTGCGCCGGGGGCGGTAGCAGCCCTCGTCCGAAGCGACCCCCAGACCTTCCATGACCGAGCCCCGCAAGACGCCCAGCCAGACAGGCGGCCTGTCCTTCTTTGAAGACATGCATCCACCGGCAGCCGATTTCCGCGCCGATATTCTGGCCGGCCTGTCAAAGCCGCAAAAGGCGCTTCCGCCCAAATACTATTATGATGAGGAAGGCTCGCGCCTGTTCGATGCCATTACCGAGCAGCCCGAATACTATGTCACCGGCACCGAGCTGGAGCTGATGCGCACTATCGGTCCGGAACTGCGTGAACTGGCGGGCGAAGGCGCGCTGGTGCTGGAGCCGGGTGCCGGATCCAGCGTGAAAATCCGGACATTGCTCGACGCGCTCGATAGCCCCAGCGCCTATGTCGGCATGGATATATCCGGCGACCATGTGCGAAGCGCGTGCGAGGCGCTGGCTGCTGATTATCCGTCGCTGGAGATTGGCGCGCTGTGCCATGATTTCACCCAGAGCCTTGATGTGGCGGCCCTGCCGCTATCGGCCAAGGCCCATGCGGGCCGGCGGCTGGTATTCTTTCCCGGCTCGACGATCGGCAATTTCGAGCTGATTGATGCGCTCGCCCTCTTGAAGACCCTGCGCGGCTGGCTGCGTGAGGGAGATGCGCTGCTGATCGGCGCGGACATGCGCAAAGCCTCCGAAGCGCTGGAGGCGGCCTATGATGACGAGGCCGGGGTAACGGCGGCTTTCAACCTCAATCTCATCGCCCGCATCAATCGCGAGCTGGACGGCGATATCGATGCTGACGCCCTGCAGTACAAGGCATTCTGGAACCCGTACCGCTCGCGCGTGGAGATGTATCTGGTAGCCAGGCGTGACATGCATTTCACGGTCGGCGGGGAGCGCTTCGTGATCCGCAAGGACGAAACCATTCACATGGAAAACTCCCACAAATTCACGCTGGAAACCTTCCAGGACCTGGCTGCCAAGGCGGGCCTGCGCTCGCGCAAGGCGTGGGTTTCGGCACGTGAACCCTTTTCCATCCACTGGCTCGAACCGGCGGGCGAAGCGTGCTAGACTGATTTTACTGGTCCCGCCCAAACAACAGGAGCTCCGGCACTGCCCGTCGAACGCCAACGCAATGATACTGCGCCCGCCCCGGTAAGCCTGAAAGGCGGCCGGGAGCAAAGTGAAGCTCTCGAGGCCCTCGTCGTCAAAACACTCGACGATGACAAGGCAGAGGACATCGTATCCATAGATCTGACCGGCAAATCGCCCGTCACCGACTTCGTGGTCATCGCGAGCGGGCGGTCAAACCGTCATGTCGGCGCGCTGGCCGACCATTTGATGCGTGCGCTCAAAGAGAGCGGGCACGGCAATGTGAAGGTCGAGGGCCTGCAGGCCGCCGACTGGGTGCTGATTGATGCCGGGGATGTGATCGTCCACCTTTTCCGGCCTGAAGTGCGCAGCTTCTACGATCTGGAAAAGATGTGGGGCGGGGCGCCGGAAACGGCGGCCTGAGCCGGACTTGCGCATCGAGATCCGCGCGATTTCCCGCATCCGGCCGGGACCGGAGCGCACGCTTGTCGACAGCTATATCGAGCGCGCCAATCATCATGGACGCGCTACCGGCCTTGGCCCGGTCAGCGAACGCGAGTTCGATACACGCACCCTGCAGGGCGCTGCTGCCGAAACCCGCGCGCTTGTGGAGGGCCTGACGTCCGGCCCCACCATCGCACTGGACGAGCGGGGCAAGCAGATGGATTCGCGTGAGTTTTCACAGATGATCGGACGCGAGCGTGATCAGGGTGCACGCGAGATGCAGTTTCTCATCGGCGGCGCAGACGGGTTTGACCACAGCCTCCTGCCCGGCGGTGTGCGGCTTTTGTCCTTCGGACACATGGTCTGGCCGCACAAGCTGGTGCGCGTCATGCTGGCAGAACAGATTTACCGGGCCAGCGCACTATTGTCCGGCGCGCCCTATCACCGGGACTGAAGGCCGGCACAATGAGCGCGCTCCTCCTTGCCATCGCCCTGTTGCAGACACCGCCTGATCCCCAGGAGATCGAGGCGATGGAGGAAACCGCCCGCGAGACGCGCGCCATCAGCGAAGCGCGCGAGGCAGAGGCCGATGCCCTGCGCCGCGAGATTGCCGATCTGCAGGCACGCCTTGTGGAAGCCGGCTCACGGGTACAGGCCCGCGAGGCGGATGCAGACGCCGCCGAGGCGCGGCTGGCCGAGCTGGAGGCGGAGGAGGACGCGCTGCGCACCCGGCTGGCGCGTGAGAGGCAAAGTCTGGCTGACGTGCTGGCCGCCCTGCAGAGGCTGGAGATGAACGCGCCGCCTGCTCTGGCCGTCAGCCCGGATGATGCCAGCGAGGCAGCGCGCGCAGCCGGTCTGCTTGCCGCCATCGCGCCTGAACTGGAGCGGCGCGCGAGTGCGCTGCGCAGCGATATCGAGGCGCTGGCGCGTTTGCGCGAAGAGCTGTCCGGACAGCGCGAGACGGTCGAGACGGCCCGCGATGCGCTGGCGGCGGTGCGGGCGCAGGTGGAGGCCCTGATTGCGGAGCGGCGCCAGGCTGAAACGGCCCTGCGGCGCGAAGCGGGTGATCTGGCCAGTCAGGCCGCCCGGATCGCCGCCGAAGCCCGCTCCCTGCGTCAGCTCTGGGAGGAGATCACACAGCTGGCCGATATCTCGCCCCGGCTGTCACCCATACGTGAGCGCCGCGCCGCCATGATGGCAGATGTCGCGATGCTGGAGGGCGAGACACTGCTCTCGGCCCTGCCGGTCGAGGCGGCGGCTTCCGGACCGGGGTTTGGCGATATGCGCGGACGCCTGCGCCCGCCCGCAGAAGGGCGCGTCTCCAGCCGCGCGGGCGAGCCCGGACCGGACGGAATCCGGCGCGACGGGCTGTGGCTGGAAGCGCGCAGCGGCGGGCAGGTGTCAGCGCCGTTTGACGGAATGGTGGTTTTTGCCGGACCCTTCCAGAGCTTTGACGCGGTGGTGATGATAAACACGACAGACGGCTACACCCTTATTCTTGGCGGAATTGGCCTGCTTTATGCTGAGGAAGGGCAAAGTGTGCTGGCGGGAGAACCGATCGGACTCATGCCGGAGCGTGAAATTCCGCCGCCGAGACTATATTATGAGGTAAGACGGGGTACCGGAGCCGCCGAGAACCCCGAAAACTGGCTAAGAGCCGAGTATCGGGTCCGCTGACAGACAGGACGAATTCATGCGCTTGCACATTATCGCTTCAGCCATTGCCTTTGGTATAGGCGCAGCGGCTTTGGCCGTTTCGGCGCAGGGCGAAGAGCGGAGCCGGGACGCGACCTTCCGGCAGCTGGAGCTGTTCGGTGACATATTGAGCCGGATCGAGTCCGACTATGTCAGCCACCCGGATCAGGTCGAGCTGATCGAGGCGGCCATTAATGGCATGCTGGGCTCGCTCGATCCCCATTCGGCCTATCTCAACGCCGATGCGTTTCAGGACATGCAAGTGTCAACACGCGGCGAATATGGCGGGCTGGGCATCGAGGTGACGCTGCGTGACGACTTTGTCACCGTGGTTTCGCCCATTGCCGAAACACCTGCAGACCGGGCCGGCATCGAGCCGGAGGACCGCATCATCGCCGTTGATGGCGAGTCCATGATCGGTGTGGGTATTGACGTCGCAGTGGAGCGGATGCGCGGACCGGCCGGTGAACCTGTCACGATTACCATCGCGCGCGACGGGGTGGAGCCGTTCGACGTAACGATCGTACGCGCCATTATTGAAGTGCGCTCGGTGATCTACCGCATGGAAGCCAACAATACCCCCTATTTGCGTATCACCACATTCAACGAACATACGACCGAGGCCACCATGCGGGCCCTCAACGATCTGAGCGAAGCCTATGGTGGCCCGCTGCCGGGCCTTGTTCTGGACCTGCGCTCCAATCCGGGCGGTCTGCTGGACCAGTCCGTGTCGGTGTCCGATCTGTTCCTGAGCGGCGGGGAGGTTGTGTCCACCCGTGGCCGCGACGCGCGCAACACCTATCGCTTCAATGCCCGCCCGGGCGATGTTCTGGACGGAGCGCCGATAGTGGTGCTTATCAATGCCGGTTCTGCCAGCGCCTCCGAGATCGTCGCGGGCGCGTTACGCGACCGGGAACGCGGCGTGCTGATGGGTACCAACAGCTTTGGCAAAGGCTCCATGCAGACCGTCATTCCGCTGCGGGGCGGACGCGACGGGGCGCTGCGCCTGACCACGGCGCGCTATTACACCCCCTCTGGCACCTCCATTCAGGCGACCGGCCTGGAGCCGGATATCGCCGTGGCTTTCCGCCGTCCGCGCGAAGGCGAGACAAACCGGTTCAGCGAAGCCAATCTGCGCAATGCCCTGACCCATGAGAGCGGGACCGAACGGCGCGAACGCGAGGATATGGAGTATCCGCCCGAAGACTGGCCGGCAGATGAGGATTACCAGCTTCACCGCGCCATCGAGCAATTGTCGAGCATGATGGAGCGGCGCGAGGCGCGCGCAGGGAGCGGGGGCCGGTAAAACCCGCACCGGCCTTACCGGCTTGCGCGGACATTAACCTTTCCTTACCCCGGCGCATTGAATGGTCTTGCATGTCAGCGTGCCGATGAGTTCTGCTCGTCAGTACGCCTTCACCTGTTCAGGCAAAACCGGACACCATGCCCGCCCGCCAGACATCCGACACGCCGCCTTTGCGCAATCCGCTGATCGCGGCTGCCTGCCTGTTTGCAGCAGCAGGGCTGGTGTTTGCGGCCGTCGTCTTTCTCGCTCCCGAGCCCGAGACCGGGACAGCCGCGCGCGCGGCGCTGGACAGGCCCGCCAGCGATGACGAAATTATCGAGGTGGCGGAAATTCCGGCGGCAAGCCCGGCCATATTCGCCGAAGGCGAGGAAGACGAGAGTTTCAGCCTTCCGGGTGTACGCGAAACGCAGGACGTGCTGGGCGGCGAGGTGGAACCGCCTCCGGGCAGCAATGCGGCGCGCGCACTGGCGCTGGCGCGCGTGTCCAATGTTCCCCATGCCGGCCTGTATGAGGACGGCCCCGGCGGGCCGTTGCCCATTATCGCCGCCGATGGACGACGCCCCTCTACGGCCTATGCTCGCCCCTTCGAGGCTGAGCCGGGCACGCCCGTCATTGCCGTGATTGTCGGCGGGCTGGGGGTAAGCGAGTCCCTGACGCAGGCCGCCATAGACTCGCTGCCGCCGGAGATAACCCTGTCCTTTGTGCCTTATGCGCGTGATCTGCAAAGCTGGATGAACCGGGCGCGCGCAGCCGGCCATGAAGTGATGATCGAACTGCCCATGGAGCCGTTTGACTATCCCAACAATGACCCCGGCCCGCACACCCTGCTGGCCGATGCCAGCGAGGCGGAGAATATGCGCCGCCTTCACTGGCTGCTCTCACGCGCGTCAGGCTATTTCGGCGTTACCAACTATCTCGGCGCTCGCCTTTCCGGTTCAGAGGCAGCGCTGGCGCGCATCTACCGCGAGGCAGGCGAGCGCGGGCTGACCATCTTCCATGACGGTGCCGGACGCCCCGGCGCAGCCTCGGCCGCTGCTGCGCGGGCCGGCACCCCGCTGGCGCTGGCCGAGCGGGTGATTGACGCTGACCCCAGCGCGCGCGCGATAGATGCCAGGCTGCTGGAGCTGGAGGCGCTGGCTATCCAGAACGGGCATTCATTGGGCTCCGGCTTTGCCTACCCGGTCACGGTCACCGCGCTGCAAAGCTGGGCAGAGGGCCTTGAGCGGCGTGGCTATCAGCTTGCGCCAGCCTCTCATGTCGCCAATATCCGCGAGGACCGCGCCGGTCAGGGAACATGAGCACCGTGCATGACCCGGCGGCGCTTGCCGCTTACCGGCCCAATGCCGGCATCGTCCTGTTCAACCGGGACGGGCTGACCTGGGTTGGCAAGCGCTTTCAGGAGGCGGGTCCGTGGATGTGGCAATGGCCGCAAGGGGGTATGGACGCGGGCGAAGACCCTGAAGCGGCTGCCTACCGGGAGCTTTACGAAGAGACCGGCATCCACACAGATCAGGTGGAAATGCTCGGCTCCATCAATGCGTGGCTGACCTATGATTTCCCGCCCGAAGTGCTGGCGCTGCGCAAGAAGAACTGGAAAGGCCAGCGCCAGCGCTGGTTCGCCTTCCGCTTTCTGGGCACAGATTCCGATTTCGACCTCACGGCCGTGCCACCGCAGGAATTTGAAGCTTTCCGTTGGGTCGCACTCCAAGAGGTGCCAGAGCTGATCATCCCGTGGAAGCGGCCCGTGTATGAAGAGGTCGTGCGGGCGTTTTCGGCGTTTGGTCAGCGCGCCCGTCCCTGAACCCAGCCTCCTCCAGACCGCCAAGGTAAGCCGGCCTACTCAGGCCCGGACACCCCTCGCGCATCCAATCGCCCGGCAAGGCGCATCATACCCTGAAGACCAACAAGCAGGGGATGCTGCCACCATGATCCGATCCATTGCCGCCGCCGTGACCGCGCTGGTCCTGTCCAGCGCCGCGGCCTTGCCTGAAGAAGCCTCGGTGGATATCGAGGCACTTGACCAGCGCCTTGCCGACATCATGGAAGCGCGCAACGTCGTTGGCGCCAGTGTCGCCATTATGGACGCGGACAGCATCATCTTCGCGCGCGGCTATGGCCATGCCGACCGCGAGGCGGGGATCACCGCCACCGCCGACACGCCGTTCAGGGCCGGTTCGGTCTCCAAGCTCTTCACCGCGCTGGCAGCCGTTCGCCTCGCCGAGGCAGGGGCGATTGATCTTGACGCGCCGCTTCGCTCTGTCGCGCCGGACATTGCGTTTACCAACCGGTTCGAAAGCGAGCATCCGGTGCGTCTCGTCCACCTGCTCGAACACACGGCAGGGTGGGACGACATCCAGCCGCAGGAATATCGCAGCTTTCCGGAAGGCACACGGCTCGTGGACGGGCTCGCCGACAATCCGCGCTCGCGTACGGCGCGCTGGGCGCCCGGCCTTTACGCCAGCTACTCCAATTCCGGCGCCGCTGCGATCGGGCGGGTGATAGAGATCGCGACCGGCAGCCCTTTCGAGACCGCTGTTCAGGATCTTGTCCTTGCCCCGCTGGGGCTTGAAAGCGCGAGTTTTGACCAGGACTCGCCTGAGCGGCGGATAGCCAGCTATGCCAACGCAGATGAGCGCGCGCAGTTCGTCCGTATCTGGGCCTCGCCCGCCGGGGCTCTGTCCATCGGTGCGCGTGATCTTGCCGAGGTCGGCAGGGTCTTGCTGGCGGGCGGCGACGGGTTTGTCGGCGCGCAGTCGGTAGCCCGCATGGAGAACGGTGAGACGGGCCGCGCCGCGCAGGCCGGAATACCGCATTACGGGCTGGGCCTGTACCACTGGCGCGCGGCGAACGGTGAGTGGATCGGTCATGGCGGTGCCATTGACCGGGCACAGGCCGAGCTCTTCTATGACCGCGCCTCGGGCCTCGGCTACGCGCTGATGGTCAATACCGGCGGGCGCGGCATGGCAGAAATGCGCATCGCCTTGCGTGAAGCGCTGGGCGGCCCCCGTGCGGAGCCGCAGGCCGAGGCCGATTGGCAGATGCCCGATGGCGTGGCCGGTATCTATCGCAGCATCAATCCGCGTCAGGAAATGTTCCGCGCCATAACAGACCTGATGCAGGCCGAGCGCGTCTGGCAGTGCGGCAATGAGCTGTGCGTTGCAACCGGGTTTGGCGGAGAGCCCCGGCGCTATACCTCCATGGGCGATGGGCGCTACTTCATCGCGGACCAGCCACACCGCCGCCTGTTCCTGATCCCGGATGACGCGGGCGGCCACGAGCTGGTCTACAGCGATGGGGAGAGCTGGAAACGCTCAAGCTGGCTGCGCATGGGCGGACCTGTCGCGATGTGGATTGCCACTGCACTGGCGATTGTTGCCGGGCTTGTAACCCTCCTAGTCTGGGCGGCAGGCAGGCTGTTTGGCCAGTTCAAAAACTCCCATCGCTGGCGGGTCTGGCTGTGGCCAAGCCTGTCGATTGCTGCGCTGGCCGTGGGTGCGGGCGCGTTCTTCGCCCTGTCATCGGGCGATGTTCTGGCAAATCTTGCAGGCCCGTCACCGCTGGGCCGCACCTTCCAGCTTGCCACCTTCGTCTTTGGACCGCTTGCCCTGATCGGAATATGGGCATCATTCAGGGCCAGCGACGTGCGCCTGTTCGCCCGCCTGCAGGCTGGTCTGACCAGCGCCTTGCTGGCGCTCTGCTGGAGCTGGATGGCGGTTTATGGCTGGGCGGGGCTGACGCCCTGGAGCTACACGCCTGTCGTAAGCGGATAGCCCGGTACCCATTGGCCAAATGAAAACCCCCGCACCGGCTGGTGCGGGGGTTTTTCAAGTCCGTAACGGAAAGGACGCTCGCCCTAGTGGGCCAGTTCCATGGCCGCCTGCATCGCCTCCAGCCGGGCAATATCGGCCTCGGCCTGATCGCGCGCATTGTCGTCAGCCGCATCCTTGGCGCGCAGGCGGGCGGCCTCCAGCTTCTGACGGATATCGGCCGCATCAAGCGTGGCGAGCTCCGCCGTTTCCTCGGCCAGAATGGTCAGGCCCTGCGGGGTCACTTCGGCAAATCCGCCATGGATGAAGATGCGGGTGATGCCGCTTTCGGCATGCACGTCGATCGTGCCGGTGCGGATCGTGGCCATGAAGGGCGCATGACCCGCCAGCACGCCGAAATCGCCCTCGGCGCCGGGTACAACCACCATATCCACCTCGCCAGAGAACACACGTGCTTCAGGCGAAACGAGGTCGAATTTCAGCTTGTCAGCCATTGTCTTCGTCCCTTGCAGCCAGCGCGCTGTCGAACGCACCACTTGCCGCTTCAAACTTGTCCCGGCAGCCGGGATTGCAGAAGCCGACGACCGCCCCGCGATAGAGGGTGAGCGAATCTGCGCTCACCGGCTTGCCCGACCAGGGACATACGTCATTGACGCAGTCCTCGATCCGCAGCATGGGGCGGCCTGCGGCCATGTTACGCCTACGCCGCCTCGGCGGCCAGTTTCTGCGCCTTCTTCACGGCGTCCTCAATGGTGCCGACCATGTAGAAAGCCGGCTCCGGCAGATGGTCATACTCACCATCGCAGATCGCCTTGAAGCCTTTGACCGTCTCCTCGACCGGCACCTGAATGCCCGGCGAGCCGGTGAACACTTCGGCGACGTCGAAGGGCTGGCTGAGGAAGCGCTCGATCTTGCGGGCGCGGGCCACGGTCAGCTTGTCTTCTTCAGACAGCTCGTCCATGCCCAGGATCGCGATGATGTCCTGCAGAGCCTTGTAGCGCTGAAGGATTTCCTGCACGCGGCGGGCGGTCTGGTAGTGCTCTTCACCCACAATGCGCGGCTCAAGAATGCGCGAGGTGGAATCGAGCGGGTCCACGGCCGGGTAGATGCCTTTTTCCGAGATGGCGCGGTTGAGCACCGTCGTCGCATCAAGGTGGGAGAAGGTCGTGGCCGGGGCCGGGTCGGTCAGGTCGTCAGCCGGCACGTAAACGGCCTGCACAGAGGTGATCGAGCCCTTCTTGGTCGAGGTGATGCGCTCCTGCAGGGCGCCCATGTCGGTGGCCAGCGTCGGCTGATAGCCCACCGCCGACGGGATACGGCCCAGAAGCGCGGACACTTCGGCGCCGGCTTGCGTAAAGCGGAAGATGTTGTCGACGAAGAAGAGCACGTCCTTGCCTTCTTCATCGCGGAAATACTCCGCCTGCGCGAGGCCGGAGAGCGCCACACGGGCACGCGCGCCGGGAGGCTCGTTCATCTGGCCAAACACCAGGGCGCAGCGCGAACCTTCGGTCGAACCCTTGTTTTCCTTCGGGTCCTTGTTCACGCCGGACTCGATCATCTCCCAGTAAAGGTCGTTACCTTCACGGGTGCGCTCGCCGACGCCGGCAAACACGGAGTAGCCGCCGAACAGCTTGGCGATATTGTTGATGAGCTCCTGAATCAGCACGGTCTTGCCCACGCCCGCGCCACCGAACAGGCCGATCTTGCCGCCCTTGGCGTAGGGGCAGAGCAGGTCGATGACCTTGATGCCGGTGGGCAGGATTTCCGCTTCGGTGGACTGCTCGTCAAAGGCCGGCGCGGCGCGGTGGATCGGGGCGCGCTTTTCAAACACCACATCGCCCGCCTCGTCGATCGGTTCGCCGGTGACGTTGAGGATACGGCCGAGCGTGCCCGGACCGACCGGCACGGTGATCGGCGAACCCAGATCGGTCACTTCGCCGCCGCGCTGCAGACCTTCAGTGGCATCCATCGCGATGGTGCGCACCATGCTCTCGCCGAGGTGCTGGGCCACTTCCAGAACCAGCTTCTGGTCACCATTCATGGTTTCCAGCGCGTTCAGGATGGGGGGCAGACCGCCTTCGAACTTCACGTCGACAACAGCGCCTGTGACCTGTGCGATACGGCCCTTGAGATTGCTCATGATCGTCTCAGCCTCTTTTACCAATCCCCTGCGCTTTGCAGGAGGCGTTCTCTAATATGTGTGGTCCGCTGCCCTAGACCGCCTCGGCCCCGGAGATGATCTCCGTAAGCTCGGTGGTGATCTTGGCCTGGCGGGTACGGTTGTATTGCAGGTTCAGCTTGTTGATGAGCTCGCCGGCATTGCGTGTGGCGTTGTCCATTGCGGCCATCCGCGCGCCCATCTCGCCCGCCGCATTCTCCAGCAGGGCCGAAAGAATGACGGTGTCGACATAGCGCGGCAGGAGAGCGGCCAGAATGGCCTCCTCATCAGGTTCGTACTCGTAGATGGCACCCTTGAGGTCAGGACCGGGCGCATCAGGATCAATGGCTTCGCGCGCCGGAATCAGCGTGCGTGCTTTCGGCTTCTGGCTGATGACAGAGATGAACTCCGAAGAGACCAGCTCACACACATCAAACCCGCCAGCCTCAAAGAGCTTGCGCAGCTCGTCGCCGACGCGTGCAGCGAGGGCTGCCGGGCTGGCGGCGTCTTTCAGCTCAATTGCGCTGACGATCCGGTCACGGTGCAGGCGCTTAAGGGCATCAAACCCCTTCTTGCCGACCGTGACGATCTTCACGTCCTTGCCTTCGCCGACAAGCGTGGCCACGCGTTCGCGCGCCAGACGCGCGATATTGGTGTTGAAACCGCCGCACAGGCCGCGATCCGCGCTGAGCACCAGCAGGAGCACCGTTTCGGACTTTCCCGTGCCGGTAAGCAGGCGCGGCGTTTCCGGCCCGGCCACAACGCCATTGGCAAGATTGGCCATGACCTGCGCCATTTTCTGCGCATAGGGGCGCGCTGCCTGCGCGCTATCCTGCGCGCGGCGCAGCTTGGCTGCGGCCACCATCTGCATGGCCTTGGTGATCTTCTGCGTGGATTTCACGGAGGAAATCCGGCTGCGCAGTTCTTTCAAGCTCGCCATCGATTATGCCTCGGTCAGCCCTTGCCCCTGCACCCTAGCCCGCGAACCGGGTGACGAACGCTTCGAGCGTCTTGACCAGCTCGGCTTCCGACGCATCAGACAGCTTCTGATCGGACCGGATGGCGTCCAGCAGCTTGGCCTTGTCGGCGTGCAGGTGCTGAAGCAGTTCGGCCTCGAAGCGGCCGATATCACCGGTCGCGATCTTGTCGAGATAGCCGCGCGTACCGGCGAAGATCACACAGACCTGCTCTTCCATGGAGAGCGGCGAGAATTGCGGCTGCTTCAGGAGCTCGGTCAGGCGCTCACCACGGGCCAGCAGGCGCTGGGTGGCGGCATCAAGGTCAGAGCCGAACTGGGCGAAGGCGGCCATTTCGCGATACTGGGCAAGCTCGCCCTTCATCTTGCCGGCAACCTGCTTCATGGCCTTGGTCTGCGCGGCGGAACCCACGCGGCTGACCGACAGGCCGACGTTCACGGCAGGACGGATACCCTGATAGAAAAGGGTCGTTTCGAGGAAGATCTGGCCGTCCGTGATCGAGATCACGTTGGTCGGGATGTAGGCCGACACGTCATTGGCCTGCGTCTCGATGATCGGCAGCGCGGTCAGCGAGCCAGAACCGTGGTTCTCGTTGAGCTTCGCGGCGCGCTCCAGCAGGCGGGAGTGCAGGTAGAACACGTCACCAGGATAGGCTTCGCGGCCCGGCGGGCGGCGCAGCAGCAGCGACATCTGACGGTAGGCAACGGCCTGCTTGGAGAGGTCATCATACACGATGAGGGCGTGCATGCCGTTATCGCGGAAATACTCACCCATGGCGCAGGCGGTGAAGGGCGCGAGGAACTGCATCGGCGCCGGATCGGAGGCCGTGGCGGCAACAACGATGGAGTATTCCATCGCGCCGTTCTCTTCGAGCGTCTTCACGATCTGGGCGACAGTGGAGCGCTTCTGGCCGATGGCGACATAGACGCAATAGAGCTTCTTGCTCTCGTCATCGCCTTCATTGATCTGCTTCTGGTTCAAAATGGTGTCGAGCGCGATCGCGGTCTTGCCGGTCTGGCGGTCACCAATGATCAGCTCGCGCTGGCCGCGGCCAACCGGGATCATCGCGTCGATGGCCTTGATGCCCGTTGCCATCGGCTCGTGCACGGATTTACGCGGCAGGATGCCCGGCGCTTTCACGTCCACACGGCGGCGCTCGGCCACGTCCTTGATCGGCCCCTTGCCATCGATCGGTTCGCCCAGCGCGTTGACGACGCGGCCCAGAAGGCCCTTGCCGACCGGCGTGTCCACGATGGAGCCCAGACGCTTGACGGTGTCGCCTTCCTTGATGCCCCGGTCATCGCCGAAGATCACGCAGCCGACATTGTCGCTTTCCAGGTTCAGGGCCATGCCCTTGATGCCGCCGGGGAATTCCACCAGCTCACCGGCGCGCACCTCGTCGAGGCCGTATACGCGCGCAATACCGTCACCGACGGAGAGCACCTGGCCGACGTCAGAGACGTCCGCTTCCGCACCGTAATTCTTGATCTGATCCTTCAGGATCGCAGAAATCTCAGCTGCCCGGATGTCCATGGCGGTTCTCAAGCCTCTTTCATCGCCTGTTTCACGCCGTCCAGCTTGGTCCGGAGTGAAGAATCGAACATGCGCGAACCCACCTTCACAGTGAGCCCGCCAATGAGTTCGGGCCGAATCTCGGCGCGAACCTCAACCTCCCGCCCGAGGGCGGTTTTCAGTGCCGTCGTCAGCTCTTTGAGCTGCGTGGCGGTCAGCGCGTCAGCGCTGGCAATATCTGCTGTAACGGCGCCGCGATGGGCGGCAGCCAGTGCGGCGAAGGCCGCCGTCATGGCCGGCAAATCACCAGCGCGGCCATTGCGCGCCACGACACCGATAAACTTGGTGCCCAGCGGCGACAGTTTGAGCGCCTTGGCCAGCGCGGCCAGCGCCTTCACCTTGTCCTCGGCCCTGTGCATCGGGCTGGCCACCGCGCGGGCAAGCTCGCCCGATTCGGCAAAAGCCTCGGCCAGAGACGCCATGTCGGCCTCAGCCTTGGCCAGCGCCTTGGATTCAAGGGCCAGATCGAACAGCGCGCGCGCATAGCGCTGCGCGGCTTCGTTTGAAATTGCGTTACCGGCGGTGGTCACCGTTTTTCGCCCGCTCTCTTCTCTGTGGTTAGCGCCAAATCGGGTCTGGTCGGCAGATCAGGCCCAAGCACTTGAGATATTGAGGTTTTTCAAAAGACCGCCTTGGCCGTGCAAGGACAGTCCCGTTCAGTCCGGCGCCCACCTAGCACAAGGGTTTGAGGGCGGCAACCTGCCCGCGCGCAATCGGCGCAGGCGGAAAGTCACGAAAACGCGGCGTGGCTGCTCTGACGGGTGTGCAGGGTGCCTAAAATCTCGGTACTTGGCGGCCCTTGCCGGTACCATACGACATGGCGGCCAGACGGATAGCCAAGCACCGGCGCGGACGTCTTCGCGGTTGCGCCCACGCCTCACAAAAAGGAATACGGTTCGATATCTACCCGCGCCCGGATGGAGGAGGGCAGTTTGAAACGCGCCATCCAGGTCGCCATGAAGGCGGATACATCCACATTGCGCTGCGCCTGCACCAGAAAGCGCCGCCGGTAGCGCCCGCGCACGACCGCCAGCGGCGGTTCGGCTGGCCCGAACAGCTTCACATCATCGCTCAAGGGCGCTGCGGCAGCCGCGATTTTAGCCGTCTCCACCAGCAGGCGCTCATCGGTGCCGGACATCACCAGAGCCGCCAGCCGCCCGAAAGGAGGCAGGCCCAGCTGCTCGCGCATCATCGCTTCCAGATCGAGGAAGCTGTCGCGGTCTCCGGCCAGCAGCGCCTGGATGGCTTCGTGCTGCGGTTCATGGGTCTGCAGCAGCGCCCGGCCCGGACGGTCGGCGCGCCCGGCCCGGCCCGCTACCTGCACCAAAGTCTGATAGGTGCGCTCGCCCGCGCGCAGATCACCGCCTTTAAGACCCAGATCGGCATCGACCACACCCACCAGCGTCAGTTTTGGGAAGTTATGGCCCTTGGCGGCAATCTGGGTGCCGACCAGAATATCGATCTCGCCAGCCTCCATGCGGGCGACAAGCTCGCGCACACCATTGGGTCCCGCCGCGCTGTCAGAGGAAAACACCTCCACGCGCGCATCGGGAAAGCGCAAGGCGGCTTCTTCCGCCACACGCTCCACGCCGGGGCCGACGCTTGTGAGCGAATCAATCGCGCCGCATTCCGGGCAGGCGCGCGGCTTGGGCATGGAGAACCCGGTCGTGTGGCAGATGAGCCGCCCGGTATAGCGGTGCTCGACCAGCCAGCGGTCAGTGTCCGGGCTTTTCATCTTGTGACCACAGGCCCGGCACAGGACCAGCGGCGCATAACCGCGCCGGTTCAGATAGAGCAGCACCTGCTCGCCGCGCGCGATAGTTTCGGCCATGGCGGCGGTCAAAGGCGGGGACAGCCAGTGGCCTTGCTCTGGCGGATGCTCGCGCAGATCTATCGTCTCGATCTGCGGCAAGACCGCAGAGCCCGCCCGCGCCGCCAGCCGGATATGGCCGTAGCGGCCCGCGCGGGCATTGACGAGGGTTTCAAGGCTGGGCGTGGCGCTGGCAAGGATCGCCACGGCGCCTTCGATCTTGGCGCGCGCCACGGCCAGATCGCGGGCGTGATAGGTCAGGCCCTCATCCTGCTTGTAGGTCGGATCATGTTCCTCATCGACCACGATCAGGCGCAGATTGCGGTAGGGCAGGAAGATGGCCGAGCGCGCGCCTGCAATCAGGCGTGCCCGCCCTGCCGTAATCTCCCGCCAGGCCCGGCGGCGCTCCGTTGGCCCGATAGCCGAATGCCAGAGTGCAGGCGACACACCGAACCGCTCTTCAAACCGGGCCGTAACGGCCTGTGTCAGGGCAATTTCCGGCAGCAGCACCAGCACTTGTGCGTCGGGTTCGCGGCGTAGCAGCTCTGCGATGGCTTCCAGATAAACCTCGGTTTTGCCCGACCCCGTCACGCCATCAAGAAGCGCCGCCTGAAATCCGCCAGCCGCGACGAGACGGCGCAGCTGGCTGGCGGCCGCTTCCTGCCCGTCATTGAGCGTGAGGCCATCGCGATAAGGATCGGGCGCAGGAAAAGGCTGATCGACATCGCGCGCTTCAGCGCGCAGCGCGCCAGCATCGGCCAGCCCCTTCACCACGCCGGGCGATACGCCTGCGCGCCGGGCGAGCTCTGCGCCGCTGGCGGGTTCTTCGGCAGCCGCATCCAGCACGGCCTGACGCGCCGGTGTCATCCGGTCCGGTATCTGGCCGGTAGGGTGGTAGAGCGTCTCGGTGGGGGATGGCGAGAGCCCGCCCCGGCTGCGCAATGTCGCCTGCAGGACGAGGCCGGGGTTTTCAGCCAGATAGCGCGCCGCCCAGTCGACAAAATCGCGCATGGCGGCGGTAAAGGGCGGCGCGTCCAGACGCTCGGCAACAGGCTTCAAGGGCCGGTTGCCGCCTGTCCCGTCGCGCACACCCCAGACCACGCCATGGCTGAGCCGGTTGCCCAGCGGCACCACGACATGATCCCCCTCAGCGACCATCATGCCTTCCGGCACGGCATAATCGAACGCCTCCGGCAAGGGCAGGGGCAGCAGGACGGTAGCGATCTGAGGGGTGGACGGGTCTCGATTCGCGCTCATCCGGCCATCCTAGCGGCGCTGCGCAATTCGTGCAGGTGAGTTAACGCATCTGGAACCGGTCTCATGCAAAAGTGCCTGCATAGACAAGCGCCCCCGCCAAGAGGGGCCGGCAACAGGATGGATGGATAATGATCGGCATGAAACGCATGCGCAGCAACGCTATGCCCGCAGCCCGCAACACAGAGGACACGCCGGACTGGCGGGGCGCGATACTGGCCGACCCGTCGCGCGTGCTGGCTGATGGCGAGCTGATGAATGCGCTGCTGGGTGTGCGGAGCGATGCGAATGTCGCCGATCTCAATGCAGCGGCCCGCGCGCGCCTGCAGAGCGAAATCACCCTGCTGAAAGCCGCCAATGAAGATTTGCAGGATATGCTGCGGGGCAATCTGGCCGCCCAGGCGAGCGCGCATGCCGCGGTTATGGGGCTGATGGACGAGCCGACACTGGCCGCGCTCGACCGCCGCCTTGCAGGCCATACGGCGACCACGCTGGGCCTTGAGGCTGTGCGCGTCTGCCTTGAGGGCATCACCGCCCTGCCGCGCGCGATTGCCATACTGCCCGCTGCACCGGGCCTGAAACTGGCCATGCTGGGCGAAGCGTCCGAACGCCTTGGCGCGCCGGATCCGCGCCTTTCCGGGCCGATTTACGGTGTGCAGGCAAGCCGGGTGGCGAGCGAAGCCGTCATCGCGCTTGAGGGGCGCGGCTTCTCCGGCGTTCTGTGCCTTGGCTCTGCCCGGCGCGATGCCTTCCGGCCCAGCGATGCGGCGGATCTGGCCCATTTCCTGGCCCGTATTCTCGAACGCCGGCTGGAGGCCCTTCTGCCGCGATGACGCAAGGCGCTGCCCCCACGGCCCTTGTGGCCGGTTTCCTCGCGCATATTGAGGGCGGGCGGCGCTATAGCGCCCACACGGTGAAAGCCTATGAGCGTGATCTTGGCCAGTGGCTCGCCTTTCTGACCGCTCACAAGGGCCGGGCTGTAACCTCAAAGGACCTCTCTGAACTCTCCGGCACCGACTGGCGTGCCTGGCTGGCTGACCGGCGCAGGGACGGGGCAGGCCCGCGCACCCTGCAACGGGCCCTCTCCACCGTGCGCAGCTTCTACGCCTTCGTGCGCGCCCGCCACGGTATCGACAATGCCGCGCTGGCTCTGGTCGAAGCGCCGCGCGCGCCGCGTCGGCTGCCAAGGCCGGTCAGCGAAGCGGCCGCAAAGGCCATGCTGGACGATGCTGGAACTGCCCGCGCCGAAGCCTGGCACGGCGCACGCGATACAGCTGTGCTGACCCTGCTCTACGGGGCGGGGCTGCGCGTATCAGAAGCGCTTTCGCTTATGGGACGCGATTATCCGCTGGCTGATGCCTTGCGCATCACGGGCAAGGGCGGGCGCACCCGGCTGGTGCCGGTGCTGGAGCCTGTGCGGCAGGCCGTAGAGGCGTATGTGACGCTCTGCCCCTATCCGCTGGCTGCAGACCAGCCGCTCTTTAAGGGCGCACGCGGCGGGGCGCTGAATGCGCGCGCGGTGCAGCGCTGTGTCGAGTGCATGCGCGGCGCTCTGGGCCTGCCCTCCACCGCTACGCCCCACGCCCTGCGCCACGCTTTTGCCACGCATCTGCTGGCCGGGGGCGGGGATTTGCGCGCGATACAGGAATTGCTGGGTCACGCCTCGCTTTCGACAACCCAGATCTATGCCGAGGTGGATACTGCGCGCCTTTTGTCGGTCCATGCGGCCACGCACCCGAGAGCAAGGCGGGCGGCGGGCGGATAGCGCTTTGCTGCTGCTCCCTTCGTCATTCCGGAAAGCGCGCCAGCGCTTATCCGGAACCCAGTTATTGTTAAGAAAGGCTGGGTTCCGGCTTTCGCCGGAATGACGCAGGGAGGGGCCGTACGATGACATAACGGGACCCTGCCCGCTCCAATAATAAACTTTGTATTGCAAAGTAGTTTGAATTGTGCCATTAAAGCGCGAGCTGATCCGAATCAGCGCATTCGCCGTGTGAAGGAGCCGCGCCCATGAATACCGACCGCAAGACCGCCGCCCACGCAGACCTCGCCTATCTGCGTGAAATGGCCGAGGCCGGCGCCAGAGCGCCCCTGCTGGGCGGGCGCTTCATGGTCTGGTGGGGCGGGCTGACCGGCGCAGTGGCGTTTGCTCACTGGCTGATTATCACCGAGGCGGTAGGTATCGGCGTGCAAGCGCTGTGGCCGCTCTGGCTGGGCTATATGGTGCTGGGCTCCATTGGCAGCGCGATACTTGGCTGGTCAGTGCGCAACAAGCCAGGAGCAGGCTCGATGGGTAACCGGGTACAACAGGTATTATGGCCGGTGCTGGGCGGATGTATCGGGCTTTATTTTGCCGGGCTGGTAGCCGGCATGCTGGCGGGTCTGGTGCCGGGCGCGCTTATCAACACCATGCTGCCGATAGCGTTTCTCGCCTACGGGACAGGCTGGATGGTGGATGCGCTGCTATCGCGCGAGCGGCTGCTTCTGGTGCCTGCCATCATCACGCTGGCCGCCGCCTTCTTCGGCACCGCGCTGGTCATGACGCCCTGGGTCTATCTGGTCGCCTCGGCCGGCATGCTGCTGGGCACGTTCATTCCCGGCTTCTTCCTGATGGCAAGAGAGCCGCGGGACGTGGTGTAGGGCAATGGCTGACTTCAACTCCTCTGATCTCGATGATGTCATTCACGGGCGCATGCGGCTGGGCCTGATGGCCTATCTGTCCGGGGTCGAGGCAGCGAGCTTTGGCGAGCTGAAAGAGCGCACCGGCGCGACCGATGGCAATCTCTCCACCCACCTCAGAAAGCTGGAGGACGCAGGCTATGTCGCCATCACCAAACGCTTTGTCGACCGCAAGCCGCGCACCGATGCGGCTCTGACACCTGCGGGGCGCAAGGCGTGGATGGCCTATCTCGATGACCTGAAAAAGCTGGTCGGTGAGTGATCAGGCCGGGAAGACCATGGGCGCCAGGAAGCTGGCCAGCATGGCGATGATCGGCGCGGCCACGATATTGATGCGGAAGCCCGCCTTTATCATCTGTCCCATCGTGACCGCCCCGCTGGCATAGACCACGGCATTGGGCGCGGTCGCTACCGGCAGCATGAAGGAACAGCTCGCCGCCAGTGCCACGGGCAGGATGAGATGCTCAGGCGGTACATTGGCCGCCGCCGCAACGCCGCCCAGCACGGGCAGGAAGGCGGTAGTGGTGGCCACGTTGGAGGTCAGCTCGGTCAGGAAGACGACCATGAAGGCGAGGATCAGCACCACGATGGGCAGCGGCAGGGCCGCCACAATGGCCAGATGAGAGCCGATCCAGCCTGAAAGCCCCGTCGCATCCATCGCATAGGCAAGTGACAGCCCGCCGCCGAACAGGATCAGGACGCCCCAGGGCAGGCGCTGGGTGGTCTCCCAGTCCATCAGCGCCTTGCCGCCATTCTCCTTGCCGCCTGCCGGGATCAGGAACATGGCGAGCGCGCCTGCCATGGCGATCTGCATGTCGGAAAGGGTGGGCGTCACGGGCAGGCCGATGGCTGAGGCAATCCACGAAAGAAGCGGGTTCCAGCCAAAGCTGATATCGGGAAGCCCGATCAGCACACCCGGCAGCTCCCGGCCCATCCAGAGCAGAGCCACCGTGCCAAAGGCCAGCGCCACGCGCTTTTCCGGCGTGGTCATGCGCCCCAGCGCGGCGCGCTCGGCAAGGATAAGGGCATGGCCTTCCCCGCTACCTGCCCGGTGCGGCACCTTGAAGGCAAAGCGAGTGAGGATGATCCAGGCTGCCGGAATGATCAGGGCGGCGGCTGGCAGGCCCACCATCATCCATTCAGGAAAGCTGATAATGCGTTCCGTGGTGCGTTCCAGATAGCCCATGGCGATGAGGTTGGAGGGCGTGCCGACCGGCGTTGCCAGCCCGCCAATCGAGGCCGAATAGGCGATGGCAAGCGCAAGGGCAGGCGCGAACATCTTCGTGTCCACGCCCTCTTTCTGGACCGCCTCGGCTACTTTCAGCGCGATGGGGATCATCATCAGCGTGGTCGCCGTGTTGGAGATCCACATGGACAGCATGCCCGACGCGATCATGAAGCCTAGCAGCATGAGCGAAGGGCGCGAGCCGAACCACGCCACGACATTGAGCGCGATGCGGGCATGAAGATTCCACTTCTCTATCCCCAGCGCGATGATGAAC
This sequence comes from Glycocaulis sp., assembly GCF_050485565.1. Lineage (GTDB taxonomy): Bacteria > Pseudomonadota > Alphaproteobacteria > Caulobacterales > Maricaulaceae > Glycocaulis. Next base: position 442,064 of record NZ_JBJHBQ010000001.1, read on the forward strand.
CCGCCCAGCAGCAGGAGTACAATCGGGTCGGCATAAGGCACCGCCGCCTCGCGCACGCTGACAATGCCAAGAAAGGGAAAGAGCGCGACCGGGATCAGGGCGGTGGCGGCAATCGGAATGGCTTCGGTGGCCCACCAGCTGGCCATCATCAGGGCCAGCGACAGGCACAGCCAGGCTTCGCGCGAGACGCCTTCGGGCACGGGGATGAGCTGAACGATGGCCGCCAGCGTGATCCCGGTGACAAGACCTATCCGCCGGGCGGTCCAGCCCTTCGCCATACTATGCCTCCCGCAAAGCCCTGCGCCGCTTGCGGGCGCTTGTGAGGGGGCAGTTAAGCCGGATTGGTGTTGTCAGGGCAACAGGGCGGGATGACACATACTTGTGTGAGCTCCGACCCAAGGTTAAAATTTCTTCGCCCTGTCCGTTCTAGACAGTAGTAATATACACTCTAGAAAACTCCTAAATTGAATTAAGATCGAAAACTCGGGGTGTCGAGATGAATGTCAAGTCAACAATTTTTTTAAGAGGGTATATCGACGCACTTTTTTCAGGCTCCCACCATGAGAGTGACCAACGCCTAGGTTTGCTAGAACTTTTCAAACTTTCCAATGCCTTGGTACTTTCCGACCAAATTTACTTGGCAGGCGCACCTACTTTCGAAGACGGGCCAGCGAGTTCATTTTTCTCCAAAGAGGCAAAGCGCACTGAAGGCATTAAACTTATTACGGTGCACGGTGCGGAGACCGACGACGCCCTTATGTTCGTCGACCATAACTTTGAGATATATGCGAGTTCACGACTAAAAGAGTTGGACAGAAATGCAGAAGAAACAATGCGAAAAATACATCAGCACTTACATAACAACAATGAAATTGACGATTTAATTGTATACCATAGGCAAATCAGGGACGATTGGAATCGTATATTTGAAGATGTAAATATAAAACGAACTTCAAGCTATATTGCATTTGCTGAAAGCGTCGGGTCTGAATTTGTTGCTTGCCACAAATTTGATAAGCAAGCCGTCAAGGATTACCCTCGCGAACTACTACGACTTATCCACAGCGGTGCGTTCGGAGATATCGAAGGTAAGGTGCTTACCGATCTAGCTCATAAATCAAACTCGAATATCGATGAGATATCATTAATAGCACCCAGCTTCTTATATCTCGCCATGCAATCAACACGTGACAAATGCCCAGACGGAATCCTCACTAGCCTGCTACATCTTAGAAATTCAGATTGGGCAAGATCCTATCGTGAGCATATTGCAATTTGGAACAATTCATCAGACCCAAGAGAACGCCTCGCAGCATCCCATGGTTTAAAAGCTCTAGAACAAGCAGCACGACACAATACTGTTGAAGGTCCCGGAGTCATTGAAACATCAGAGTTTGGATTAAATTGGCTAAAATTATATCTTGGAGATATATCTTCTACATTTAAAATTGGACGCTGGATGCTTGATAGATATATAGAAGATAAAAAACATAGATCAAATATTTATTTAAAATTTAATAAGTTTAATGCTGACAAGCTCACTGATCAACTTAGGCGCGTCATGTATAATTTCAAACTCACCGACGATGATGTGACTGCTGTGCTAGCGGGTTGAAATACTGCAAACTGCCAAGACGCTAATGCCCGTCCGATCCGGCTTTCAGCACGAAGCGCCGGTCGCAATAGAGGCAATCGACGAAATTCTCGTCGCCCATATCGTACCAGACGCGCGGATGGCCAAGCGCCCCGCCACCGCCGTCGCACATTACGCGCTTGGTGGTGACCTCGATCGTTTCCGGCGGCGGGAACGCGGCCACGGGTGCCTTGGGAGCGGTCGGCTTGGCAGACTTTTCGCGGGTACGGGCCATCGGTATCAGTCCTTCGCAGGAAACGCGCTGTGCAAGGGTTGCGGACCGGCCATGGACGCCGGTGTGCAAGCCTCTTAAGTTCCACCCTGCTTTAGTTTTAGCCGCTGGCTGCGTCAATCGGCGCCAGCGTGCATGGCTCACACATCGAGGCCCGCGCGACATGACCCAGCCCACCCTGCCCGATTATGCCATCATCGCCGAGGGCCTTGAAAAGACTTATGCCGGGTCGAAAAAGCGCGAGCCCAAGCAGGCGCTCACAGGCATTGACCTGAAAGTGCGCCGCGGCTCGATCTTCGGGCTGCTGGGGCCTAATGGCGCAGGCAAATCGACCTTCATCAATATCCTCGCCGGGCTGACCAACAAGACCGGCGGCACGGCCAGCATCTGGGGCCACGACATCACCAGCGCCGCGCGGCAGGCGCGTGCCTCGATCGGTGTCGTGCCGCAGGAAATCAACATGGACGTGTTCTTCACGCCCTTTGAGACGCTGGAGCTGATGGCGGGGTTTTACGGCGTCCCCAAGGGCGAGCGGCGCTCCGATGAATTGCTTGAGGTGATGGGCCTTGCCGACAAGCGCAATGCCTATGTGCGCCAGCTATCGGGCGGCATGAAGCGGCGCCTCCTGATCGCCAAGGCGCTGGTGCATAATCCGCCTGTTCTGGTACTCGATGAGCCCACAGCCGGGGTGGATATCGAGCTGCGCCGCCAGCTGTGGGAGTATGTCGTCAAGCTGAACGGGCTGGGCGTGACCATCGTGCTGACCACGCATTATCTCGAAGAGGCGCAGGAGCTGTGCGACGAGATCGCCATTATCGATCAGGGCCGGGTTGTGGCGAGCGAACCCAAGCACAGCCTCTTGCGCCGTCTGGACCGCAAGACCCTGATTATCGAAGCGGAATCGGCGCTTTCGGCCATTCCTGCCGGGTTTGAAGGGCTGGATGCGGACCTGCGCGATGGCGCGCTGACCATCACCTACCGGGCCGGACAGACATCGGTGGGCGATCTCATCGCCCGCTTCAATGAAAGCGGCCAGCGTATCCGTGATCTGAGGACCGAAGAACCCGACCTGGAGGATGTTTTCCTCGCCCTGACGTATAATAGCGGGCAAGCTGGGGCGCAGGAGGCCAAGGCGGCGCGCTGATCTGCTGCGCTGCTGACGGGGGCCAAGCCATCCGGGAGAACCGGTGATGATGCGTTTTTTCAAGTCAGTCGGCGCTGCCAGCCTGTGCGCTATCGGTCTGGGGCTGGCGTTTATAATCATCTTCCAGATCCAGCCGGTGTCACCGGCGGGCTGGGTTGTTCTGGTGCTGCTCGCACTTGCCGCCTTCGTGACCGCACTCGTGGCCTATCGCTGGATGATGGGCGCGGAGTTTTATCCCAAAGACGCCGAACGCGGGTACGGTGACCGCTATATGGCCGGGCTGGGCTTTGGCAGGGGCCAGAGTGGACGCCGCGGCGAGGACGATGCGGACATTTCCTAGCGGCGCGCCAGCGATGCGGGCGGTGGGCTAGCTCTCTTCGGTAAAGCGGTTGTCCTGACCCGGATCGAACCGTGCCAGATCGGCGCTGTTCATCACGGCGCGCACCTGGGCGGCATAGGCATCCCCGCTTTCCGCATAAGGTCCTACAAAACCGACCAGCGCTGGTCCGGTAGGGTATTGGCCATTACCGCGCAGGGCTGCCCGCTCGGCGCGGAAAGCGGCAAAGTCGCGATGGGTGTTGAGTACATCCACATAATCGGCCGCCGCAGCGGTCAGGCTGGGAAAGCGGCCATCGCGCGCCGAGCGGCCATACAGCGTATTACGCGCCAGAGCCGGGCTGCTGGAACCCCAGCCGGTCGCCAGCGCGGCCTGGGCGGCCCCCAGCGAAGGCGGCACGATATCGACGCGGGCCAGCAGATCATCCAGATCGTCATAGCGGCCGCCATAGCGCCTTGCGAGCGTGTCGCGCCGCGCCTGCTGGGGCAGGCTCAACGGGATGCCGGCCTCCTCCTGCGCACGCATGACCAGCAATTGCTCACGCTCCTCCATGATGCGTTCGTTCTGCGCTGCGACGAGCCCCGCCGCCACGCGGGCAAACGTGTCGCGGCGATGGGCCGGGTCCATCTGGTCCCAGTCCGAGGGGAAGCTTTCCAGGCGCACAGCGCGCGGCCCCCCATCAGGCCCCAGCGCGGCCAGAAGCTCACGCATGTTTAGCGGCGCAATTGCGTCGCGGCCGGTATCGCGCTCGTTCACGCCGAACGACACCAGCGCGCTTGCCAGCGTGAAGCCGACCGCAACGGCTGCGATCATGCCCGCATTGGCAAGATTGCCGCCCCGCGCCAAGGGCGGCGCGACCTGGAACAGGCGCGCGACCGGGCCTGCGGTCCAGCCCTGGATAACCAGCGAGGCAATGACGACGGCAAAGGCAGCGGAGAAATAGAGGTTCGCGTTCTCCACCCCTGCCAGCACTGGAAACGCCCCCAGAAAGATCGGCACCGCCCCGCGCAGGCCCATCCAGCCGATAAAGGCGCGCTCATTGATGCGGAAGCGCTCCGGCGCCAGGCAGACAAGCACCGCCACCGGGCGGGCAATGAGGATCAGCACGAAGGCCAGCCCCAGCGCCGGCAAGGCCACTTCAGCTGCGTGGCTGGGCGTGACCAGCAGGCCCAGCATCAGGAACAGGCCGATCTGGGCGATCCAGGCCAGCCCGTCGGAAAAGCGCGCGGTCGCCTCTGCCGCGCGGCGCTTGGGCGCGGAAGCCATGGCCACTCCGGCAAGATAGGCGGCCAGAAAGCCGGAGCCGCCAACCACTTCGGCAAACGCAAACAGGAACACCGCCGCCGCGGACGCAAAGATCGGATAAAGCCCGATGGGCAGGCCGATCTTGCGCTCGACATAGGCAATCGCACGCCCGCCAAACCAGCCCAGCGCGCCGCCCGCCAGTATGGCCCAGACAATGGAGAGGGTGGCGATAAGCGGATCGGGAATGCCCTGCCCCGTCAGCCACGCCACGAAGGTGACCACAAGGATCACCGCCATGGGATCGTTGAAACCGGATTCGGCCTCCAGCGTGGTCGCCACGCGCGGGCGGGCCTTGATATCCTTGCCGGCGATCAGCATCAGCACAGCGGCGGCGTCGGTGGACGACACGATGGCGCCCATCAGGGCGGCCTCGACCCAGCCCAGCCCGAACAGATATCTGGCCGCGAGGGCGGTGATGCCCGCGGTGATGATGACCCCCAGCGTGGCAAGGCTGAGCGCGGGCCGCAACACGCTGCGCAGGCGGCGCAGCTTGGTGCCGAGCCCGCCATCAAACAGAATGAGCGCCAGCGCCAGTGATCCGAACAGATAGGCTGTGTCATGGGCATGGAAGGCGATGCCGCCAGGGCCTTCCTCGCCCGCCAGCATGCCGATGACCAGGAAGATCAGCAATAGCGGAGCCCCGGCCTGCCGCGTTGCGGCAGCCCCCGCAATGGCGAGGAGGACAAGGCCCGCCGCCGCTAGCAAGATGAACTCTGCTGAACCCATGATATCGTCGATATAGGCGGTCGCGCCTGACCATGGAAGCGCCAAGCCTGCCCGTCACACGCTGGCCGTCATGGCTGCTCTGCGGCCGGGCACGCCAGGCTGGTTTTTGCGCGGCGTCAGTCCATTGAATAGTCCTGCGCGGCCCTGTAAGAGAGCGTGGTGATGCACCCGTAGCTCAGCTGGATAGAGCGCTGCCCTCCGAAGGCAGAGGTCACAAGTTCGAATCTTGTCGGGTGCGCCATTCCCGAACAAAAGAAAGAACCCCCATGGGTGTGTCCGCCATCTCGGCGGCAGCGGCCTTCGCCAGCCGGGTCTTCGATCCCGTGATGCGGATGGCGTCGTCGCTGACGGCGACCTCGGACAGCACCAGCCGGGCATAGGCCTGCTTGAGCTCCGGCGAGCCGTCCTTCAGCTTGTCCTTCAGGAATGCGGCCAGCTTTGCGATGGCGTCCGCGGTCAGCTCCGGCTCGCCCTCGGCGATGCGCCGCTGCAGGGCGCTGGCCTGCTGGCTGAGCTCGTCGCGCCGGAGGCGCAGGCCCACCAGCCGGTCGCGCAGGTCGGGGTCGTCCGCGGCCATGGCGCCGGTCTCCACCAGCGAAAGCAGGCGGGTGATCGCCGCGCCCGCCTCGGTGGCCTGGGCCTTGAGCTTCGCGAGCCTGTCCCTGGAGGCCTGGTCGCGCGCGCTGGCGGCCTTGAGATAGTCCTGCAGCAGGTCGGTGAGATAATCCGGGTTCAGGGCCTGGGCGGTGACCGTTGCAATCACTTGCTCGTCGAGCCGGTCCATGCGGATGCGCTTGGACGGGCAGGCCGCCGTGCCCTGCTTGATCTTGGTCGAGCAGGCGTAATAGCGGTAGGCCCCGCCCTTGCCGGTGTTCTGGATCATGGCCGCCCCGCAATGCCCGCATCGGGCCAGCCCGGCGAGCAGGGTGGGGCCGTTGGCGACGCGCGGCGGGGTGCGCTTGGGGTTGCGGCTCTGGAGCAGACGCTGGACGGCGTCGAAGGTGGCCTGGTCGACGATGGCGGGCACGGCCAGCTCGATCCATTCAGACGGCGGGCGGACGGTGCCGTTGCGGCTGTCGCGCCGGTTGAACTGGTGGCGGCCGACATAGGTGGTGGAGGTCAGGATGGCGTGCACGCCCCCGGTCATGAAGGGCCTGCCCCGGCGCGTGACGCCGCGCTGGTTGAGATGGGAGGCGATGGCCTTGACGCCCATGGGGCGGCTTTGCGCCCCTGCCGCCAGCGTGAACATCTCGCGGACGATCTCCGCCTCGGCCTCGTCGATCACCAGCACCTTCTTGTCCCGCGTCCCGCGCCGCTCGGCGATTCTCAGCCCGTACCCGAAGGGCGGGCGGGAGCCGTTCCAGAAGCCCTGGCGGGCGTTCTCCATCATGGCGCGGTGGACGTGCTTGGCGTTCTCGCGCGACTGGTGCTCGTCGAAGACGTTCAGGACCTTGCGGATGAACTCCCCGCTGGCGTCCTGGCCGATGTCCTGGGTGATGGAGACCAGCGACACCCCCGCCTTCCTGAGCTGGCGGACATAGAGCTCCGAATGCAGCGAGTCCCGGCTGAAACGGGAGAGCGAATGGACGACCACATGGTCGAAGGGCCGCTCGGGCCGGGTGGCCTTGAAGATCAGCTCCTGGAAGACGGGCCGGTCGTCGTCCAGCGCGGACGCGCCCGGCTCGGAGAAGATTTCGGCGACCTGCCAGCCCTTGGCCTCGCACCACGCCCGGCACTGGGCGATCTGGTCGGGCAGGGACAGGTCGCGCTCGGCCTGCCTTGTGGTGGAGACCCTCACATATATGGCCGCGCGGATGGTCATGCGCTCTCCTCCCCGCCCCGGATCAGGGCGTCGATCTCGGGACCGAACAGGGCCCGCAGCAGGGCGATCTCCGCGCTCCTCACCGGCAGGCGGGCGGGCATGCCGGTGATCTCCAGGCGGCGGTCGTCCACATGGATGGTCACGGCGGCCTCGGGGGGCGACAGGGTCAGCATGGCGAGGTCTCCCATCATACCGCCTCCTTCCGGATTTCCGCGATCACATCCGCCCAGTCGTCCAGCGCCGCGGCCATGCGGGCCTGGATGTAGTAGGCCTGCCCGCTCTTCATGGAGCAGTGCTGGAGGACGTCTTTGACGATGCCGACATGCTCAGGGTCGCGCAGCGCGATCTCGGTGGCCGCGCAGTGCCGGAACAGGTGCAGGCTGGTGGCGCGGCCCGTACGGGCGGCTATCAGGCGGGGAATGCGGGTGGTGGCGTAAGCCGGATCGAGGGGCGTGCCCTTGCGCGTCAGCCAGAACCACCCCTCGTCCTCGCCCCCGGAACTGTGCGGGTTGTTCCTGAGGATCGGGCGGGCCTCGGCGAGATAAGCGTCGATCAGCGGGCGCAGCCAGCCCGGGTAGCTGAAGGCGATCCGGTTGCCCGCCTTGGTCTGGCTGGGCGGGAAGTCCGCCCTGACCTGGCGCTCGGTCACGAAGACGGTCTCGCTCAGGCGCATCCCGCACAGATTCCGGCGCCGGATCGGCCGCGCGACGAGCATGAGGATGACCAGGCCATCGCGCATCCGCACGGCCCCGTCCAGGCTGGGCCCGTCGGCCATCATCTCGGTGCCTTCGGAAAACAGATCGAGGCCGAGCGACAGCAGCTCTCTGACGGACGACATTCGCGGGGATTTCGCGCGGGCCGGCCGGGCGCGCTTTTTGAGGCGGACGGCCAGAGCGTCAAGCCAGTCGAGGCCATGGGGCGGGGTGGCGCAGCGGATGAAGGCGGCGATATTGCCTGCCACGGACGCCATCGTGCCTTCGGCGCGACCCGGAGCATAGACCGCGATGAAGCGCCGGACCCGGTCCCGGTCGACCCTGCGGTGCGGCAGGGCCGCAGGGTCGAGCTGACCGGTCCGGTCCAGCCATCCCAGCCAGATGCCGTAATCGTATTCGATCTTGGCCAGGGTCGATGGGGCCCAGCTCGACGCCGGGCCCTCCTCGTCAAGAAAATCGGCCGGCTCGCGGGCGGCGGCCCACAGGCGGCGGTCTGCTTCCGGCCAGGCGGCGGGTTTGAGCGGGGGGAAAGCCTGATGCATGACCGCCCCCCTCACAGCTCGTCTTCGTCGGACGCGTCGCCGCGCTCAAGATCGACGATGGCGTCCCATTGCGCGAGAGCCGCTTCCATGTCCTCGCCGCAATAGAAGTTGATGGTGGTGGCGATGTTGGTGTGACCGAGCATCTGCCGGGCCTGTTCGAAACTGCCCGGCCGCGCCTTGAGCAGATTGGTGGTCGCGAAGTGGCGCATGAGGTGGGGATTCACCACCACGCCCAGCTCCCGCATCATCTGATCGGAAAAGGCCTTCGAGAGCGGACCCTCGCCGATAGACCGGCCCTTGTCTCCGATGAACAGCCGCGTGCACTGCGGGTTCAGCCGGGGACGGAACCGGGTGCGCCACAGTTCGAGAACGCGGGTCGCCCCGACCGGCAGATGCCCCGACAGAGCGATCCCGTTCTTGACCTCGTCCTCGGGGATTCCGATCCGCCAGCGCAGGCCATCGACTTCATCGACCCGCTGGACATAGCGTTCGAGATCGAGGTCGACCACATTGCGGATGCGGATAGGCATGTGCAGCAGCAGCTCCAGCATGGCCGCGCCCCGCATCCGCAGCGCCTGTTCACGGGTAGGGTTCTTCACCGAGGCGAGTTCCGCCTCGATCACGAGGGGGAGCATGAAGAAGGCGCGGCGCCGCCTGGGGTCATCAAACTGGGCGAGCCGCTCCCTGTTCTTCCTCTTCAAGCCCCGCGATTTGTCCCGGAGCTTGCGCAGGTAAATGCCAAGCTTCGCCGAAATCGCCTCAGGCGCGCCGGAGAATTTCGCGAAGCTGAGATAAGCGTTCACCGCCCCCCACAGCATGGGCCGGGCTTCGCCCTTATGACCGCGCCCGCCTTCAAGCAGCTTCAGGCCACGATTGATCAGATCGAGCTGAAGGCAGTCGGCCAGGGACTGGAACGTCTCGATCGGCACGCCGTCCTTGACGAGCAGGGAAAGCTGGAGCCGCAGATGATAGGCGTAGTTGCGGATCGTGGCCGGGCTGAGCGGCTCGAATTTCTCCTGATCTTCATCGGTCCAGTCGGGCGCGGCCATCGTTTCCGCATAGCGCTCGATATCGTCGCGCAGACCTTCAGGGAAGTCCGACCAGGGCAGGGTCTTCGTCTCGGTCGTTTCCACGTTTTCGATCACCGGATATCGCCCGCCCGACCACGGGACCACTTCGCTGTTCCAGATGCGCCGGGCGCGGTGCCACGCCTCCTTGGGGTGCTTCGCCGTGCTCAGGGTCAGCAGCTCATCGAGAAAGCGCGTGAACGTGCCCTCGGTGACGTCGTCCGGTTCGATCCCGTAGGATGTGCACCAGCCGGGGAAGCGGGTGAAGAATTTCTGGGACCGGGCGGACAAACCGCTGAGCAGCGTGTTCCAGGCTTCAGAGCGGCGGTAATTGCGGCGGCTCCGGTGGAGCACCTGCACCCCGCCTGCGGCGAGCGCGGCGTTCAGGTTCGAGCGCACCGTGGCCCAGGACGACTTCTTCATGTGCTTGTGCCAGCAGGCCGTGCCGGCCAGCTTCCGGATGATGGCCGGGTCGGCCAGCGTGTCGGACGGCAACCGGTCGACGACTTTGCAGAAGCGGTTGATCGCCGAGATGTAGAGCTTGGCCTTGGCGGCTGGGACGTCGTCCTGCGCCTTCAGCGTCTCGATGAGGGCGGCGAGGGTCACGGTGGGTTGCTTTTGTCCAGGCATGACAAGTTCCTTGCTTGGTCAGATTGAGACATGATAAGTCATGATGAGTCGAAGAGCAAAATTGATAATGACCTCACGACACATAAGCGTCCGTGAATAGTTGTGAGGTTTTCATTTCAACTTTGACTTCACCTCATTCATTGCGGCAGAGCGCGTCAGGAGCGGTCTTTGCGCTTCCACGCGATGAAAGCCTCCAGGTCCCGCCGGTGCACGCGCACCATCCGCGGCCCGAAGCGGGTCGCGATCAGGTCTCCGCTGGCGATGAAGCGCTCGACCTGCTTGCGGCTGCAGCCGAGTTCGGCGGCGATCTGATCCTTCGTCAGCATCGCGCCGGACGCGGGCCGGGGCTGACCGGACTTGCCGGACGGGGTGTCGGGGGTGTTGGCCATGGAGAACCTCCTTTGCTGCGGGCCGTGAAATCCAGACGGAATCCCGTCTGAATTTTTTTCGGCCGCGTCCCGGAGGTTCGGCTTGTTGAGGGGAGCAGGATGTCCAGCGTTTGACAACGCCCTGATCGCCGAGTGGTGCAAAACACGACCCACCCGGGGCAGCCGGGGTTGCGTTCACCACCCCCGGTTGTTCGCGCTCGAAAGCCTTCGCCAGGACCGCCATCAGAGAGCCCGTCCGCCCCCTTCAGCGCTTTCCGCTTGCGTTGCCCGGCATGGACGCGGCGAACCGATTCGCTCCCGATCCGCTGGCCGCCGGGGCTCGCGGGAACGCGGAGCGGCGGCTACCGGTCGTTCGCAGGCCTGTTCGTGGCTTTGGCGAGCGCGGCGAGCAGCGCCGCCTCCCGCCCGGACAGGGCTCCCGCCTCGCATTCCGCGCCGTGGGCGAGCAGGACGGATTCGAAGACCGCATACTGCTCGGCGGAGAAGGTCATCAGCACGGTGCGGCGGTCCCTGCCGGTCACGCCTTGCTGCAAGAGCGCGCGAAGGCCCTCCAGCGAGCAGGCCTGGGCCACCTTGACCAGATCGCGCCAGTTCTCGGCATCGACCCGCGGGCTGATCAGCCGCAGCCGGGCCCAGCCGATCCGGCCCAGCGTGGCGTCATCGATGGGCAGCGCCCGGAACGGGCGGGTCACCGCCGCGATCTGCTCGGCGGTTTCCGGGTCGAGACCCAGAAACGAGATCACGGCGCGGCGGCAGTCCGGGGCCTCCTCCCGCAGCTCGTTGAGATGGCGCGACAGCGTCATCATGACGTCCCCGGTGAACTCGGCCATGCCTTCGATATTCGGGGTGGTTCTGGTCATGGGTGTCTCCTCGGGCGCGGCGCGCCCGGCGATGGGAATGAGATGCCGGCAGGGGCGGCTCCGCTCTTCCGGGGCCTGGCCCCGGAAGAGCGGGCGCGCCGCAGGGATCAGTTCCGGGACGGCAGGGTGGCGAGCACCTTGCTGAGCGCGGCCGTCAGCGCCTCCTCGCGGCGCTTGAGCGAGCCCTTCACGTCCAGCCCGCCATGGGCGAGCACGGCCCGGCGGAAGACCTCGTACTGGACCTCGCTGAGATAGAGCAGCACGCAGTGCTCCTTGTCCCCGGTCTCCTCGCCGCGCAGGATCGCCTCCAGCTGGTGGACCGTGCGGGTCTCGGCCAGCTCGATCAGCTCCGCCCAGGTCTCGGGCGTCACATGAGGCGCGATCAGCTGGAGCTTGGTCCAGCCGATGGCGCGCAGCCGCTCGGCCGGGATGGGCAGGCTGCGGAAGGTCCGGTCGATCTTGACCAGGTAATAGGCCTTCCTCTGGCTCAGCCCGAGCCGGTCCACCACGGGAAAGAAGGTGTCGGGGTCCCCGTCCTGGAGCTCGCGCAGCATCTTGGCCAGCTCCAGGAAGTTGTCGCCGATCAGGTCGGCCACGCTTTCGATCTTCTCGCTCTTGTCAGTCATCACGACCTCCATTGTTAAGATCGATAACGTGACTGAAAGGCGAACAAAAACAATGACTTAAGTAAGTTTTCTGCTTGTTTTTTCCAAGAGCCTGTCTGCTCATCTGGATGTCGATGCCTATATCATCCAAGGCTCATCTTTTCTTAGGCTCTTTTGATGAAGCTCCCGAGCGCGCAGGGCAGCGGAGGAGGCATGGTCTGGACGGAGAAATACTAGGGTCCAGACCCGATCATATCCAGAAAGCGACGATGGCGGCGAGGGCTGCGGCTGAGAGGAAATTGGCGGCGCGATTGCCGACCAATCAGCCTGGCGCGCGGCGTGTGGACGATCGCCGGGTGATTTCAGGCATCATCCATGTGCTCAAGACCGGCTCGCGGTGGTGCGACTGCCGGTCGAATACGGGCCGCCCACGACGATCTACAACCGCTTCAACCGCTGGTGAAAAGCACGGCCATCGACTCCACTTACGTGAATGCCCAGCGCGCCGCCCATGGCGGAAAAGGGGGGCGAAAAATCAGGCCATCGGCCCGTCGCGCGGCGGCCAGACCACCAAGCTGCACGCGCTGACCGATGTGGTGGGCCGCCCTTCGCGCTGACCCTGACCGCGAGCAAGGCGGCTGACATCATCGTCGCGCCAGCCCTGCTGGCGCGCGCCGAGCGCGTGAAGTATCTCATCGCGGACAAGGGCTATGACGGGGACGGCCTGCGCAGCGCCAGCCGCCAGGCTGGAGCCGTGCCGGTCATCCTCGGCCACGCCAACCGCAAGCGCAAAGTCCGGCTGGATGCCCGCCGGTACAGGGACCCCCACTTGGTGGAGAACGCCGTCGAAATCACCCTTGCTTTCCGGAGGTCGTCCACACATGACGTCCTGCAACGACCACGTTAGCGATCAGGTCAGGAGGAGGTCGTCCACAATATCACGTCAAATAAACACCGCATAAGCACTGTTTTCGGTGTTCCGGCTTGGCGAGCATCTACAATCAAGACAGCGGATTTTCCACAACCCTACTGGGGTTCAAATCTTTCAGCCGGCGCCACTCTCTCCCGGAACTATCTGTGCCACCTCGAAAGCTTCGCAAGGATATTCTAGCTCACGTCCGAGATGCTTCCGCAACAAAGGCTTAATCCCGCTCCCGGGTATATTGCGTCGAAGAAGAGCTATCCTATGCGCGTCCTTGCCCGGTCGATCCCAAGGGATATCAGTATAACCTCTAGGCAGCCCTAACTCCATTTCCACGTCCTCAATCGACATCGATAGACGACTGAGGCCATCCAACGTGTAGATCTGGTCCGGGTCGATCAGCAGACCGAAGTCCTTGTAGACAGAATCGATAATTTCGCAGATCAGCCTCATGTGGGCTTGGCACGCGCTTATAACGTCTTCGTTGGGCAAATACCTATATCGTCCGAATTCTGGCTGATTAAAATAGTATCGTGTAATCCCGCCCTGCGCCGAAACAAAACCTACAGGATTCAAACCAAGATGTTGTGCGTCAGTCCTGCACTCGTGAAAAAAACGAGCAAGCCGGTTTGCCTTTAGCTCGATCTGCAACTTTGCGTACCATTCGGCAAAATCTGGTGCGCCGTTCAAGCTTCCTTGTAGAGCGAATGTGACGCTTCGTGCCGAAGAGACGAATGCACTGAAATGGAAACGCACGCGCTGCCAACTGCCAACCGACAAGGCTAACTCCTCCAGAAAGAAATCTGCCTCCTCTAGTTTTTCATCTACCGGACTGAAGCTTCGCATTGGACCTATCCATGGCGGGGCGTGCTGACGGTTTCGTCGACCAGTTGGAAAAGACTATCGTCACTGATAGAGCATTGCCAAACAGTTCGAACCTGCCATCCAAGGGCTTCCAACATTTCCCGATTTCGTGTGTCTCGCTCCCTGTTGCTCTCGATTTTTGCCTGCCAGAAATCAGACCGCGTCTCCGGCAATTTTGCTTTCTTGCATCCCTCGTGCCCATGCCAAAAACAGCCGTGAACAAAGATGGCAATTCGTCGCGACGGAAAGACAATATCAGGACGGCCGGGCAACCTCTTGTCATGAAGGACGTAACGCAGTCCTGCGGTATGTAGACAAGAACGCACCCGCAGCTCAGGTTTCGTATTCTTGCCCCGAATCCGGGACATAATCTCACTTCTCTTCTGGCGGTCGAAAATGTCCATACCGGATCGGCGCGGTCAGCGTGACGGCCCCGCTTCCAATGAGTTGGCTAGATAAGTGGCAAAATACTGGGCTAGCCGAGGTGGGACGGCGTTTCCAATCATCCGAGCTACAGGCTCTATTTGCTCGGTGGGATAAAACACATAGTCGTCCGGAAACGACTGAAGTATCGCCGCCTCGCGTAGAGAAATGCCCCGAATCTGCTTTACATCGTAGTGCCCGAACCGACCGTTGGAAATCGAATGGCATTTGGTCGTAATGGTCGGAGACGGTCTATTGGGATGCATTCTGGTATAAACGTCTGAGAAGCAACGATCGTTCAACCGAGCGTTCACTTTGCGGTGGCAATCGAGAGAGAGGTCGCCGAACTCAGTGCGCTCCAAGTATGCATTGGACTCACCAGGCATCGCAGATGCAATGCGCTTCAGGTTCAACTCGCTCAGTGCGCGTGCTCGATGGTTTGGAATTTCTGGATGAGTTTCGCCTGCCGATACCGTGGGAAGATGGCCGATAGCGTCAGCCACTGTCACAACCATCGCATTCGGATCGGCGTCAGGGACGAGTAACTCGCTTTCCATCATATCCGCAAAACGCTCTTCGCGAACCAACTCCCGGCGGACAGCGATCAAAATGGATCGTTTCCGATATTGAGGAACCCCGAACCGAGACGTGCAAACGACCTTGGAACCGGTGACGTAGCCAAGTTCGTTCAGCCGGCCTCGAAAATCTTCCCATATGTTCCCGTATCTTGGATCTTTGATGCCCGCGACGTTTTCGGAAAGGATCATCTCTGGCTTGTAGCGAGAGACGTACTCGGCAGCCTCGGCCAACAAGCCTCGGTCCTTCTCTCTTCCCTTCTTGCGCTTATCGCTCAGTTCCTTGCGGGAAAGGGTGGTGAAAGGCTGGCATGGGGCGCAAATCGCGAACAGCAGCGGAACGCCGAGAGCCTTCCCCCTATAATAGGAGAGCAATGAATCGAGCTCCGTTACCAGCTCGTCTCTCTGCCCTTCTTCATAGTCCGGAGTTCTTGCAAAAACGTCGTAGTTCAGAAACCGCGCCGGGGCATAATCGACAGATCTATTGAGATTGTTGTCCGAATACGTCTGGGCGCAGCGCCCATCCTTGTCGATCCCCGCGATGACATACCCGCCTGAATCGATCAGGCCACGAGTAGTACCCCCAGCGCCGCAGAAAAAGTCCACGGCCAGGAAGGTTGGCATCTTCGTCTTAATGTGGGGGGCGACATCGCTCATCACAAAACCTTCCTGATTCGCGCGATGTCGGCAGCAGTAAAAACGCGCCAGTTGTTTCTATCTCGCTTTACGTCCAAAATTCGTCCTTCACGAATCCAGCGAAGCAGCGTGCTTTTCGAGAGCCCCAGCTCTTTGGCCGCCTCGTCGGTCGTGTAGGTTTCGTTTCGAATCGCGCGGCCCTTGTGCATATATTTAACTATATCCACAACCACGCCACAGTCAACCAAATCAGAGAAATATTATCGCCTCTACAGGGGGTTATGTCTTTGAGGGCCAAAATTTTTGCAAAAAATCTAGCCTCAGTACGCGTACGATGAAGAAATGCAGAAATATGTCTTGCATATGATCGTAGATATGTCATATGTACGAGAAGCGCGATGGAGATCGATATGGTGCGAGAAGAAGACCGGGCAAAATTTGTAAAATTGGCGTCTGCGCGCGTAAATAAGGCGTTGAAAGACATACAGTTGATAGGTAACTTGGCAAATCGTTCGAATTATGACTACACCGATGAAGATGTTGCCAAGATTTTTAAAGCTTTGAACGAGGAGATGTCGGCCTGCAAAAAACGTTTCGAGCTGTCCAGTAAGAAGGGCGGCGCTACAAAATTTACCCTAGAATAGGGGCTGGCGACATGGATTTCAAAAAGATTTGCTTAGCGCTTCTGGCGACGGAGTCAGAGGCTGGCGTCGATAAGATATTGGCCGAGTTTCTGGAATTTCAGGATTCTAACAATTGGAAGCCGCTGGACGGGCGGGAGACAAATTTCAACGTCACCTCCAACCAAGCATCCGACGGCGGAAAAGCGCTCACCGAGTTGATGACCAATATGGTCGATGCCGTGCTGATGAAGCATGCTTATTTGAAGGGCGTCGAGCCAAAAGGAGCCGCTGCGCCTAAAACCATGTACCAAGCTGTTGATCAGTTGGTGCAGAAGATGCATGGCGGGAAGTTGGTGAACCTTGATTCAGCCGACCCTTGGCTAAAGGAGTTCGCTCAAAACAACCTTGCCATCGGCATCACTGGTGCCCGATCGAAAACCGAAGGGCTTCCGTGCTACACGTTTGCAGATAACGGCGAGGGTCAAAGTCCGGACGATTTCGAGACGACTTTTCTCTCCCTCAGCGCCGGCAACAAGAAATCCATCCCGTTTGTCCAGGGCAAGTTCAATATGGGCTCGTCGGGTGTCTTGGGGTATTGCGGACGGCGCTGGTACAAACTCATTGTTTCCCGACGCTACGACAAAAATGGCCCGTGGGGTTGGACAATAATGCGTCGGCGCCCTGGCACAGGCGATGACTTGCCCATCGCGGAATACTTTGTTGGACCTGACGGGAATATCCCGCGATTCGAGGCTGAAGAGCTGTATCCGTTCCATACCGTGGAACAGAAGCGTTATGACCGCATGCATCTCAACTCGGGCACAATAATCAAACTGTTTGATTATCAGGTCGGATCGAGGTTCATGAGCTTCCGTGGTTCCCGGGAAGCGCTCAACGAAAATCTTGTCGAAACGATATTGCCATTCCGCATCCTTGATCTCAGGCAGAAGCCAACGAAAGGAAAGGGGCCCGACAGGGAATTGGGGGTCGATCCGCGCCCTTTTTACGGAATGGAGTTTCTCCTTCTGAACTCCCACAAAGAAGCTGACCTCGACGATGAAGAAGAGGCATCAGCAGAAGGAAAGATCGCTGTTGGTCAATTCACTTTGCCGAACCTTGGAAAAGTCAGCGTAAGCGCGATTGCGCTCAAGCGAGACCTCCCAAGCTGGTTGAAACCCAATAATTCCAATAATCGAGTGTTTCACACTGTCAACGGACAGGTCCAATACAAGCAGACCCGCGGCTATCTTTCGACCAAATGTGGCTTTCCCGCACTTAAGGACCGTATCGTCGTTGTCGTGGACGCCAGCGGCCTTACTTTCGCCGCTCACAACGAAGTTTGGAAAGGTGATCGCGAGCATATCAGAAACACCCAAGACGGTGAGCGCTACATTGAAGAGGTCACGAAGACGATCAAAGAGTCTGGAGCACTTATAGCCCTCCAAGCTAAGATAGCTGCTGAGGAACTGGAACGTGCCGCAAAAACTGAAGGCAATACGCTGTTCCAGAAGCTGGTTGATCGTGACCCAAGCTTGGCTGGTCTGCTGTCGAGTCGTGACCCCAGCATCAAGCTGCCCGCGTCGGGCGGATCGAAGTCCAATGGCAATGAGAGCGGGACTGAGGACGACTTCAAAGGCGTCTATAGTCCAACTTTCCTGAGGTTGGAGGAGCGCTTCAAAAAGGACTCTCTCGAGATACCGATTGGGCGCAGCCGTCCTTTGTCCGCACGTACTAATGCGGTCAATGGATATCTCCAGAGGGCCGACAACCCAGGACGAGTAATTGTCGAAGAAGAGGTTCGTCAAAAGTTTGGCCTACGTGAGCATCTGAAAGACGGTCGCCTGACTTTGTATTTCTCGCCCGAGAACGGCGGCGTGGTCGTCGGCGATGAGGTTAAATTCCGCATCGGTCTTCAAGACGATGCCATGCCCGAGCCCGTCGTTACGGAAGAAGTTACAATCACCATCGTCGCGGAAGCGGCCGATGCGGGTACCGAAAAGAAGAAAACGTCTAAGCAAAAGCCAAAGTCGGGTGCTGGTGAGAGCAAGCCTGGCGAGGGGGAAAATGCTCCAACGCACGGTCTGCCCGCCTGCGTACTGCTGACAAGAGACGGGCGTGAGGTAAATGGCTACGAAACCGCTCCTTGGCCCGAGGATTTCAGTGAGACGGACGGCGGATTGATTGAGGATCTTGGCCAAGAAAGCGTCTATAAGATCAACTACGACAATGTCTATCACCTAAAGTATCGCAAGGCGGCCACAGGGATCGCGAGAGACGTGGTGACCGAGAAATACATCCTCGGCATGCGTATACTCTTGCTCGGTTGCGAACACGCGTTGCGAAGCATGCAAGCGGCTAATGACACAGCCAGCGAAGGCATGGGCGAGTTTCTGGATGACTTCCGACGCATGGCCGCAAGGGGCGCGGCATCAACCGTCCTAGCCCTGGCTGAAAACCTTCCAAAGATCGTCGATGCATCCTCAATCCAGCAGGCCGAAAATGTCGAGTGACGAGAAAGCAGCATGAGGACCGAAACGTCGGTGCCCAAGGCACGTCTCGTCCTCCAGGACGCTATGTATGTGCGAGACAAGTTGGAGCTCGAAACCGGGCATATCGAATGGCGCTTGAACTGGGTGTTGGCGGTGGTCTTGTTGAGAGTTGTTGGCCATGTATTGGATAAAGTAGATGGCGCAAATAACGTCGCGACACGTACTGCCGCGAGAGATTTTTACCAATCGTGGAAATCTGGAGAGAAGAACGCCATTTTTCGAGATTTCATCGAGCGAGAAAGGAACACAATACTAAAAGAGTATTCTTCTGACGTCACAGAGGGCCCCGTTCCCGTGATGGCTTACTTGCAGAGCCATGACGGTTTCGACGTTGTCAGGCAGTTTTTGATAGAGGAGAACTTGTACCGGCCAATGGGCTCTGGTGCGTACGAAGGGGAAGATGGGCGAACTCTACTGGACGAAGCAATTGCTTGGTGGGCACAACAATTGGATGCAATCGATGAGACGCTTAAGTGAAGAATAAGGGGGCGGAGATGGGGGATAGTCTGTCGCACCTGCCAAACGGAGGCCGTCCACACATGCGCCCTCGGGTCCCTCATTCATTTCGAGAAGCCCTTTCTTTCTGCAGGAATTATTGATTTCAATGGCTTAGAGCGTGATCCTGCCTGACGGAATCGGATTGGGGGATTCCGATGGCGGCCGAACGCTGATTCATCCTGTCTGCCGGAGCAGGAGGCGGGCGGACATGTCCAAGGCGTTATCTGTCGATCTTCGCAGCCGTGTCGTTGCGACTGTCAAAGCGGGCGCGAGCCACCGGGAGGCGGCGGCCCGGTTCGGGGTGAGCGCGGCCAGCGTGAGCCGCTGGCGGCGGCTTGATCGCGAGCGGGGCGACGTTCGCCCCGGCCCGCTGGGCGGGGACCGCCGCTCGGCCCGGGTGGAAGCTCAGGCTGGGCTGATCCTGTCGCTTCTCGACGAGATGGCGGACATCACGCTCGAAGAGCTGCGCGCCGCGCTGGCCGGGCGCGGTCATGCCTTCGGCTACGGCACGATCCATCGCTTTTTGAAGCGGCGCGGGATCACGCGTAAAAAAAGACCGGCCACGCGCTCGAACAGGACCGCCCCGACATCCTGAAACGGCGCAAAGCCTGGTTCGACGCCCAGCCCGATCTCGATCCCAAGCGTCTGGTGTTCATCGACGAGACCTGGGCGAAAACCAACATGGCCCGCACCCATGGGCGCTGCCGACGCGGCGAACGGCTGCGCATGGGCATGCCTCATGGCCACTGGAAAACCACCACCTTCGTCGGCGCGCTCACCCTGCGCGGCATGATCGCTCCGTTCGTGCTGCCCGGCCCGATCAACCGCGACGCCTTCGAGGTCTATGTCGAGCAGGTGCTGGTCCCCGAACTGCGCCCCGGCGACATCGTCGTCATGGACAATCTGTCCAGCCACAAGGGGCCGCGCGCTCATGCGCTGATCGAAGCCTGCGGGGCCAGCCTGGTCTTCCTGCCGCCCTACAGCCCCGACTTCAATCCCATCGAGAAAGCCTTCGCCAAGTTCAAAGCCCTGCTCCGCAAAGCCGCCGAACGAACCGTCGACGGCCTCTGGAACGCCATCGGGCGGATCTCCGACACCTTCACGCCAGCCGAATGCGCCAACTACTTCGCCGCCTGCGGATATGATCCAGACTGATCGGACGCCGCTCTAGTTTTTAGGATTGAGGATTAAGGGTGAGAGAAAAGTTCTCCCCTTCTTCTTCCCCGGCGCGCCATTTGCCGGAAAATCAGAAAGATGAGCCCGGTCAGGCGCGCGGGCGGTTTGCCAGACGCACGCCGAGCCGGAACAGGCCCCATATCAGCGCGGCCAGTATCAGGATCAGCAAGCCCAATGTGGCGGCAGCGGCCTTGGCGATCAGCGCGAAGCCCGGACTGGCGCTGAAATCCATCGCGGTATGGGCGTGCAGCGTCTCGTCAACCTCACCGGCGGCGTAGAAGGCCGCCAGCATGCGGCTGGTGGCCGGACGCTGGGCGGAGAACAGATCGGCGACATGACCCTGCTCGCTCAGCTGGACAAGCCGGCCATTGCTCAGGTGCGGCAGCAAATCCTCGATCGCATATTGCGCTGGCGTTGAGAAATCGACACTGCCCACCAGCAGGAGTGTCTCCACACTGGAGGGCTGCACCTCGCGAAACTCCGGCGCGATGAGGCGCAGCTGCGAACAGGGCAGGCTGGCCCATAAGAGGCGCGAGAAGGGCGAGCCCATGATCGCGCCGGGCGGGTCCATGTCCCCATCATAGTCGCGGGCAGGATCGCAATCGGCCGTTGCGCCCTTGAGCGCCATATCACCCCAGACAAACATGGACGGGATGGTGAGATCATAGGCCAGCGACATCAGGGCCAGACCGCTGGGATCGCCCTCGTCAGCCGCGAGATAGGCATCGAACACCTGCGCGGCGGTGGCGCGGTTGAACAGGAGGGCAAAACTGGCCACGCGTACCTTGCCCGGATCAATGGGAACGAAAAGCCATCGCCGCGGCATATCCGCGTTCACACGGCGCATCGTGCCGGCCAGATCGCTGGTGCGCGCGCTGCACGCCGCGTCCAGCGCGCACAGCTCCGAATAATACTCCAGCTGGTGATCGATCATGCCGGCTTCCCACACGAAGCGGCCGGGTGGGTTGACGGCCAGCATAGCCGAACGGTGAATGATCTGCGGGTGCTGGTGGGCGTAGATCTGCGCCACGCGGGTACCATAGCTGGCGCTCAGCAGATTGATCTGCGAATAGCCAAGCGCCTCGCGGGCCGCCTCCATGTCGCGCACCACGTCCACCATTGTGTAGGCGTCAAGATCGATGCCCTCATCGGCCAGCCTTGTCAGGCAAGCCGCGAAGGCCCCGCGCATCCGGTCCAGAGACTGCGCGCCGAGCAGATCGCCGCCCGTCCCGCGCATGGCGTGGCGCACTTCAGGGCAGACCAGCACGCTGGAGCCATCGACACCGCGATAGCCAACCATCACCACGTCGCGTTCGGCGAGAAGCTGGAGCGATGGCCTGAAATCCATATTGCTCTGGCCGGGACCGCCTGCCAGCCAGAAGAGCGGTTCGGCGGAGCCGCCCTCAAGCGCACGCACCCGCATGACCGGAAGGGAGATCACGCGTGCGACCGCCGGGTCTGCGCTTTCACGCACCTGCAGCTCCCCGCATTCTGCCGCGAACCGGCCAGCACGCGTGCGCAGCTCGCAGGGGTGCAGCGACAGGCTGTCCGCGAATGGTCCCGGTTCCACACCTCTACCAATGCCGGGCGCCGGGCCTGCCAGTGCCTCCACCGGCGATATGACCGCGCCTGCAAGGACCGCGCACACCAGACACAAAAGGGCGTAACAGATTGATTCTGGACGTTTTGATAAATCGGACATGGAGAGGGCTTGCCGCTCGCAGGGCGTTATTGTCACGAGGGTTTTCGTGAACGGGGCGCAGGGATGCGCCAATGGAAGGATTGTTCATCCGGCCCGCCCTCCAGACGTGCGCTGACGGCGCGCGAGCGGCCGGTTCTGCTAGAGGATGGAGAAGCGCCGCGCGGATAGGGGTATAGGCTGCGCTCTCCGGCGATAAAAATGCTCGCCGCAACACAGTGGAAAGATGATGGCAGGGTTCA
This sequence comes from Glycocaulis sp., assembly GCF_050485565.1. Taxonomy (GTDB): domain Bacteria; phylum Pseudomonadota; class Alphaproteobacteria; order Caulobacterales; family Maricaulaceae; genus Glycocaulis. Next base: position 464,276 of record NZ_JBJHBQ010000001.1, read on the forward strand.
AATCCCCCGATTTCAATGAGCGCGCAGCCGCGGCACGCGCCGCCAAACAGGCAGCGGTCGAGCAATTGCGCAACAGGCCGGCGCCCGATCCGGCAATAATCGCCGAGCGCAAGGCGGCGCAGGCTGCCCGCGAGGAGCGCCGTGCCGCCAGAAAGGCCGAGGCGGCTGCAGCCAGATTGGCCAAGGCAGAGGCCGCCAAGGCACAAGCGGCGGAAGAGGCCGAAGCGCTGCAGCGCTCCGAAGCCGAGCAGAAAGCGGCACGTGATGCGCGCTATGCCGCGCGCAAGGCCCGGAAAAAATGAAACCGCGCGAGCTGATTGGCGAGGCTGAGGTTCCCGGCGGCCCGCCGCTGCGGCTGGTCCGGCACGACAACGCCTTCATCATCATGCTGGACCGCAACGAGCTGATGAGCAGCCGCATGAGCGGCTCTGAGAAAGCGCTCGCCACACTGACATGCCAGAGGCTGGGCGTGCGCCCCGCGCCCCGGCTGCTGATTGGCGGGTACGGGATGGGCTTTACCTTGCGCGCGGCGCTGGCGGAGCTCGGGCGTGATGCCCGGATTGTGGTGGCAGAGCTGGTTCCCGGGATCATCGACTGGGCGCGCGGCCCGATGCAGGCGATGACGCAGGGCTGTCTTGATGACCGCCGCGTCGAGCTGCGCCTTGGCGATGTCGGCGCGGAGATCGCGGCGGGCAGGCAGAGCTATGACGCAATCCTGCTGGACGTTGATAATGGCCCCGATGGCCTGACGCGGCCCGGCAATGATGGCCTTTACAGCGTGCAGGGGCTTGCCCGCGCCCACGCGGCGCTAAAGCCCGGCGGAGTGCTCGCCGTGTGGTCTGCAAGCCCTGACCGGGCCTTTACCCAGAGGCTCAAACAGGTGGGCTTTCGCGTCGACGAGGTGAAGGTGCGCGCACGTGAAAACGGCAAGGGTCCGATGCACACGATCTGGTTTGCCGCCGCGCCTTAAGCGCTCTTTCACCGGTTTTGCCATCAATGGGAGCACCACGCGCCGGTAACCTGGCGCAAACTGGCCATGTCCGGGCGAAGCGGGCTATGGGCAAAGACCTTGCAGGACGGGCGCCGCAAACTGCGCCGGCGGGATGACAGGAACAGGGGCAGGGCCGCAGATGGCAGCGCACACGATTACGCCTTTCATCCTGTGCGGCGGGGCGGGAACCCGGCTCTGGCCCCTGTCAGACGCGCTGCGTCCCAAACCCTTTCTCAGCCTGCCTTCGGGACGCACCATGCTGGCCGAAACGGCATTGCGGCTGGAGGGGGAGACCCGCAGCGATCTTCGCTTTTCGCCCCTCACCGCCATCGGCTCGGCGCGCCATGGCACCTTGCTGCGTTCGCATCTGCCCGGCGCGTCCCTTGTGCTGGAGCCGGTGGCGCGCGATTCCGCGCCCGCATTGGCGCTGGCCGCCCTGCTGGCCAAGCCCGATGCGCTGGTGCTGATCCTGCCCGCAGACCATCACATTGCCCGGCCTGAACGTTTCCTTGATGCCATCGCCAGCGGTGCAGAGGCCGCCGCGAGCGGGCGCATCGTCGTTTTCGGTATCACGCCTGACCACCCGGCGACGGGCTATGGCTATATCCGTGTCCACGAAAAGGGGGCGGTGCGTAAGGTGGAAGCCTTCGTGGAGAAACCGGACCTCGCCACCGCCAGAGAGTATCTCGCTTCGGGCGAATATTTCTGGAATGCGGGCATTTTCCTGTTCCGCGCGGACGTAATGCTGGGCGAGCTGGAGCGCGAGGCACCGTCTGTCCTGTCGGCCGCGCGCGAGGCGCTGGCAGGCGCAACGACCGATACGGCCATTGACGCGCGCATCGTTGCGCGCGCGGCATTTACCGCTGCGCCCGCCATCAGCATTGATTATGCGGTGATGGAAAAGACCACGCTGGCCAGCCTGGTCCCGGCCGATATGGGCTGGAGCGATGTCGGCGATTATGCCGCGCTGAGCGCCCTGTCAGACGCAGACAAGGACGGCAATAGCGCACACGGCCCGGTCGTTCTGGACGGGGTAAGCGGCAGCTATGTCCGCAGTGAAGGGCCGGTCATTGCCGTCAAGGGCGTGGAGGGGCTCGCCATTGCCGCAAACCGCGACGCAGTGATCGTGACCCGCCTTGACGAGGCAGCAGAGATCAAGCCGCTGGTCAGTGCCGCGCGCTCGGTTACCGGTCTCTCAGGCGAGGCCGCAGACTGGGCGCGCAACTGGCTGTTTGACGCCTGCCTGCCCTTGTGGGCGCGCAGCGCCTGGGATGCTGACAAGGGCGGATTTGTTGAAAGCCTGACCCTGGAGGGCGCGCCCCAGCCAGAGCGGGAGCGGCGCATGCGGGTCATCCCGCGCCAGATATTCGCCTTCTCACAGGCCGCCCGGCTGGGCTGGGACAAGGGCGAGGCACGCCGGATCGCCATGCTAGGCTTGGAATATCTTGATGGCCCGGCCCGCGCATCCCAAGGCGGATGGGTGCACCGTCTGGACCGGGATGGCACGCCTCTGGACCCAAGACGCGGGCTTTATGACCATGCCTTCGTCATCCTCGCCGGTGCATCCGCCTTTCAGGCTTTTGGCGAGACGCGGGCGCTGGAACTGGCGCTGGAAGCGCTTGATTTCGTGACAAGCCGCATGTCGGACAGTTCCGGCGAAGGGTTTTACGACCCTGAAATGGCACCCGATGTGCGTGCCGCGAACCCGCACATGCACTTGCTGGAAGCGTGTCTGGCGCTGGAGGCCGCCAGTGGCTCTGCCGATGCATTGGAATGCGCACGCCTTTGCGTGGAGCGCTTTGAAGACAGCTTCTTCCACCCGGCCAGCGGCGCGGTGATCGAGGATCTGCACGCGGACTGGACGCGCGGCAACGGGCCGTGGCGCACCGAAGCGGGCCATTGCCATGAATGGGCCTGGCTGCTGGCCGAGTACGAGGCGCGAACCGGCCACGACCTTATCAGCTGGCGGCGGCGGCTGATCGGTTTTGCCGACAATAAGGGCCGCGATCGCGCAAGCGGCTTTGTCCATAACAGCGTGGACACGACGGGCGGGATAATCGATGCGAACCGGCGTCTATGGCCGCAGCTGGAAATGCTGCGCGCGCGCCTGCGCCACCCTGAAACGGCTGCGCCGGGCGAGGCAGAGCGCCTGCTCGAAAGCTTACGCGCGACCTATCTGGCCGATGCCTGTCAGGGCGGCTGGATGGACGCCTATGACCGCGACGGAGCACCGCTGGCCAAGGACATCCCCGCCAGCATGCTCTATCACATCATGACGGCTATCGGGCCGCTGGTGCGAGGTTAGGGCCGGCCCACGCTGGTATAGATGAGACCGGCTTCCTTCATCTCGGCCGGATCGTAGATATTGCGCAGATCCACCACGACAGGTGATTTCAGCGCGGCCTTGAGCCGGTCGACATCCAGCGCGCGGAACTCGTTCCACTCGGTGATGATGACCACGGCGTCAGCACCTTCCAGCGCCAGATAGGGGCCGGTCGTGTACTCGACATCTTTGAGAAGTTTTTCCGCTTCCTCGATCCCGGCCGGGTCATAGGCGCGCACGCGCGCACCCTTTGCCTGAAGCGCGGGAATAATGTCGAGGCTCGGCGCCTCACGCATATCGTCGGTATTGGGCTTGAAGGTCAGGCCCAGCACCGCGATCGTCTTGCCCGATACATCCCCTCCGCAGGCGGCGATCACCTTGTCGGCCATCGCCCTCTTGCGGGCATCATTGACCCGCACGGTCGCTTCCACCAGCTGCAAGGGCGTGTCTGCCTCCTGCGCGGTACGCACCAAGGCCAGCGTGTCCTTGGGGAAGCAGGAACCGCCATAGCCCGGACCGGCATGGAGGAATTTCGCGCCGATGCGCCCATCAAGGCCGATACCCTTGGAAACTTCCTGCACGTTCGCGCCGACCGACTCGCACAGATCGGCCATCTCGTTGATGAAGGTGATCTTCATGGCGAGGAAGGCATTGGCCGCATACTTGATGAGCTCAGATGTGCGCCGCGAGGTGAAGACAATCGGCGTCTCGTTGAGGAAAAGAGGCCGGTAGAGCTCGCGCATCACATCGCGCGCACGGGCGTTCTCCGTGCCGACAACCACCCTGTCAGGGCGCTTGAAATCGTCAATCGCCGCGCCCTCGCGCAAAAACTCAGGGTTGGACACGACGGCATAATCGCCATCGGGGCGCACCTTGGCGATCAGCGCCTCAACCTCGTCGCCGGTACCCACCGGAACGGTCGACTTGTTCACCACCACGGTGAAGCCGTCCATGACCTGGCCAATTTCCTCGGCGGCGGCGTACACATAGGTGAGGTCTGCATGACCGTCGCCGCGGCGCGACGGCGTGCCGACAGCGATGAACACCACATCGGCGGCACGCACCGCTTCGGTCAGGTCGGTGGCAAAGTCGAGGCGGCCCTCGCGCACATTGCGCTGCACCAGCTGGTCGAGGCCCGGCTCATAGATCGGCACCCCGCCAGATCGCAAAAGCGCAATCTTTTCCTCGTTCTTGTCGATGCAGGTCACCTGATGGCCGAAATCGGCAAAGCAGGCTCCAGAGACCAGGCCGACATAGCCTGTACCGATCATTGCCACACGCATGGAAAAGGCGCTCCGTCATATCTGCAGATTTTGACCTGCCTAATGCCTGCAATATGCCTGACAGGCAAGGAACAACACCCGAAACGGGTCTCCAATGGCTGTTCAAGCTACACATCGGCACGCGGCGGCGAAGTGTACCCGGCAAGAATGGCCGATGGGCGCGCAGGCAGTAGCAGTCAGCTTGGGCTAACCTGACCGATATCACATTATTTCAAGATGTTAGCGGGTGTTCCGGCATGGCCCGTCCCTTGCGATGTGGCCAGCACTTGCCGCCTGCCAGACCCGGAGACCAGCCCGTTGCAATCGATAGCCGCCACCCGCCGTTCGCGCATTACGCCTGCTGATATCCGCCAGATCGCCTTCACGCTTGTGGATCGCCACGGGGCGCGGGCGCTCGGCTATGCGTGTGAGGCCATTGCGGAAATGGAGGACAAGGGGGAGGCGGAGAGCGCAGCCGCCTGGCGCGCGCTCAAAAGCGAGATCGAGGACGCTCTGTCGGGGCGCATCGCGCCAGCAGGTCCGATCCGGCTTCATTAAGCAGCCTCTGGCCCCGCGCGCTTTTGACACTTGCCATTCAGGGCGTGCGGGCCGAACTATGTCTGTTGCATGCTGACCCCGGAAAAAGCCTTCGCGGACCTTGCCGCCCATTTCACGCCGGAGCGCACCGCGCCGGGCATGCGTGAGGCGCTGCGGCGCATGATCCCCATCACCGAGCTGGACCCGCCGGGCGTCGAGGTCATTGAAGACCTGACTCTGCCCGGCCCGTCCGAGCCGATACCTGTACGGGTCTGGCGGCCGTTCGATGCGGCGGAAAATGGCGCCGGGCTAGTCTATTATCATGGCGGCGGGTTCGTGGTCGGGGATATCGATACCCATGCCGCGCTGTGTCAGCGCCTCGCCGCGGCTTCGGGCGTCAGGGTGGTGTCGGTTGATTACCGCAAGGCGCCAGAGCACGCTTTCCCGGCAGCAGTGAATGACGCGCTGGCCGCATTCGACGCGGTGCATGAGGGCGCGCTGGCCCATCACGGGTTTGCGCCCGGACGGCTGGCCGTGGGGGGCGATTCAGCAGGCGGAAATCTGGCCGCGGTCATCGCGCAGCACCGGCGTGGCAAGGTAGCGTTCCAGCTCCTTTTCTATCCGCTGCTGCAGCTCGTGGAAATCAAGCGCGCGCGCCAGCCCTGGCAGGAGGGTCCGCTCTTGTCACGCGAGGTGCTCAAGCGCGTCAAGGAAAGCTATCTGCGCAGCCTTGATGATGTGCGCGATGTGCGCGTCTCACCGCTGCTGGCCGATGATCTGAAGGGGCTTGCTCCGGCCTTCATACTGGCCGCAGAGCTTGATCCGCTGGTCAATGAGGGGGCAGCCTATGCCGACCGGCTGGCCGCATCCGGCGTGCCGGTGGAAAGGGTGGTCTTCAACACCGTGCCGCACGGATTTCTCAACATGACGCGTATCCTGCCTCAGGCCGTTGAGGCAATTGTGAAGGCGGCAAAGGCGCTTGAGAAGGGGCTGGCCTGATGGCCGCACGCTACCAGCCCGATCCGCGCTTTTCCGCGCTGGGCGGGGAATTTGCCGATCCGGTGGAGCCCGCCAGCTTCCCCGCAAGCATAGAGCGCTGGTGGAATACACGCTGGGCTAAAGCGGTGGGGCTGGGCGATCTGGATGCGGCCGCGCGCGCGGCGCATTTTCACCGCTTCGAGCCTTTGCCCGGCAATCAGGAAAAGCCACTGGCGCTGCGCTATCACGGCCATCAGTTCCGCACCTATAATCCCCAGATCGGCGACGGGCGCGGCTTCCTCTTCGCGCAGGTGCGCGATGATGAGGGCCGCCTGCTGGATTTCGGCACCAAGGGATCGGGCCAGACACCGTTCTCACGCACGGGCGATGGCCGTCTGACCCTTAAAGGTGCGGTGCGCGAGCTGCTGGCCGCTGAAATGCTGGAAGCGCGCGGCGTCTACACCTCCAAAACTTTCGCCATTTTCGAAACCGGAGAAGAGCTGCACCGGGGCGATGAGCCGAGCCCCACGCGGTCTGCGGTGATGACGCGGCTCTCCCATTCGCATGTCCGCATCGGCATGTTTCAGCGCCATGCCTATTTCAACCGGCCCGACCTTGTCGAAGCGCTGATGGACTATGCGATTGAGCATTTCCATCCACAGGCCGCAGGCGGCGATACGCCCGCGCGTGCCGCCAGCTTTCTTGAGCACGCCACTGCCGCGCTGGCCCGGCTGGCCGCGCAATGGATGGCGGCGGGGTTTGTCCATGGCGTGCTCAATACCGACAATCTGGTGGTGACGGGCGAGAGCTTTGACTACGGGCCGTGGCGTTTCCTGCCCTATTTCGAACCGGGCTTCACGGCAGCCTATTTCGATGAGGGCGGGCTTTATGCCTATGGCCGCCAGCCGGAATCCGTCCTGTGGGCGCTGGAGCAGCTGGCTGGCGCGCTCTCGCTGATTGGCGAGGAAGACAGCCTCATCAAGGCGCTGATGACCTTCCCCGACCAGTACCGCTCCGCGCTCTACGAAGCCTGGCACAGACGGCTTGGCATAGCGCCGCTTGGCGGCGAGGCGGACGGGGCCTTCCTCACATCCCTGCTGCGCTTCATGCATGAGAGCCAGCTGCCCTTTGAAGGCGTGGTCTTCGACTGGTTTGGCGGCATGGCCTCGAAGGACCGCGCTTTCGCTGGCCCACGCGGGCAGCACTACCGCTCTCAAGGGTTTGAAGCAGCACTGGAAGCGTTTGGCGCGCGCGAAACCGTACGCCCTGAGCGCCTGTCCCATGCCTATTTCGCGAAAAGCGAGCCAGCGGACATGGTGTTCGAGACCATGGAGGCCGCCTGGGCGCCGATTGCGCAGAGCGATGACTGGTCCGCGCTGCATGCCCTGCTGGGCAGGGTCACCGACGCCCGTGAGGGCTATGATCTGGGGCGGGGACGCAGCGGGTTCTTAAGCGGGGCGGCACCATGAACAGGCTGGAATTTCTGTTCGGTGACAGTCTGGGTGAGGGCATTGTCCATGCCTTCACCACGCGCGCGGGCGGGGTCAGCGAAGGCCCGTTTGATAGCCTCAATCTCAGCTGGTCGCGCGGCGATAACAAGGATCATGTCGCGCAGAACCGGGCGCGGGTGGCCCGCGCGCTGGGTGTTACCCGGCTGGTCTTTGCCAATCAGGTGCATGGCGACACGGTACTGAAAGCCGATGGACCGCCAGAAGGCTGGTCGGTGGGCGAGGGCGATGCGCTGATCACCAACCAGAGCGGCTTTGCGCTTTGTACGCAGGTTGCCGACTGCGTGCCCCTGCTCCTGCATGATCCGGTCAATCATGCCATTGGTGCCATCCATTCAGGCTGGCGCAGCACGGTAAAGAATATCACCGCGCGCACGATCGAGGCGATGGGCGCGGCCTATGGCAGCCGGCCGGAAAGTTTGCGTGCCGCTATCGGCCCGGCAATCTCAAAGGCGCATTATCGCGTCGGACCGGAGGTGCTGGATGCCTTCAAGGCGCTGTTTGGAACGCTCGACGAGCGCCTTGTCGGTGCGAGAGACGCCGAAGGCGGGGCGGGGCTGGATGTGGCTGAAGGCGTCCACCGCCAGCTCCTGTCAGCCGGTGTGACGCAAGACCATATCAGCCGCATCCGCGCCTGCACCTTCGCCGATGAGGACCGCTTTTTCTCTTCAAGGCGCGCCGCGCGCGACGGCCATGCCGGCCAGTTCGGCGGCCAGTGCGGGATCATCGCGCTGAGAGGGTGAGGCCGGGCACTGCGGACAATCGCCCGCTGGCCGCGCCATTGCCGTTCCATGACAATAACTTAACATGCCTGCCGGGCGGGTGGTGACTAGGCTAGATTTTCCGGTCCATCACAGAAAAGTTCCCTCTGACATGATTATCCCTTTTGCGCTGGCAGCGTCGCTCGCCCTGTCGTCGGCATTCGCCCTGACTGAAGCTGCCCCTGCTCCACCACCAGCGCCCGATTTCAGCGCCGAGCGCGATCCGTTCGAGCTGGACTGGACAAGCCCGGCGCCGGGTATCTGGACCGGAGTGCGGCCGCAATCGGCGCGCCTGCCTGTCACCGGCACGAGCGTTATCGTGATCGGCGAGACCGGCGTTCTGGTCTTCGATGGGGGAGGCACGCCCCAGCAGGCCGAGCGTGTAGCGGAGAAAATCCGCAGCGAAACGGACCTGCCCGTTACCCATATCGCCATCAGTCACTGGCACGGGGATCATCATCTGGGCATCGCCCCGCTGCGCGCGGCATGGCCGGACGCTGTTACCGTCAGTCACAGCTTCACCCGCGCCGTCATGGACAGCACGCTTATGGATTCCGCACGCAATCCGGAAGCCACGCCGCCGGGCGCATTTCAGGCGCAGCTGGAAGGCGCGCTCGCCAATCCGGACCTTGCTGCACACAACCGGGCCTGGCTGGAACAGGCGCTCCAGTGGGCAGAGTTGATCGAGGAGCAGGTGCGCATTTCGCGGATACCGCAGATTGATGAGGTGTTCGAGGAGAGTCTGGAGATCGATCTGGGCGGACGGGCCGTACGGCTTGTTCACTTCGGCCCCGGCAATACCAAGGGAGACATCATGCTGCACGTGCCGGATGCACGTTTCATCGCCGCCGGCGACGC
>NZ_JBJHBQ010000002.1:0-295556 GCF_050485565.1 Glycocaulis sp.
CGCTCTCATCGGACATGCAGGCGCGGAATTCCTGGTCAGACAGGCCGGCAGAGCGGGCAATGGTCTGGAATTGCTGGCGGGCCTGACCGCGCTGTGCCGCCATGAAGATGGCCTGCTGCTGCTCGAAGAGAACGTCGAGCACGTCGAAATAGCGCTCTTCGCCCGCGCAGCGCGCCAGCATGAAACCGGCGAGCGCCAGCTCGGCCGAGCCGGTCAGCATTTCGCGGAACACCAGCCGCACCGTGCCGTCTTCGACATACTGGTTCAGCGTGGGATAGACGCCCTGATGGAAGGCGGCGCAGCCGCCACAGGCCGTCGAGCCGTACTCGATGAACACCACCGGCGCATCGACCGAGCCACGGGCGAAGTCACCTTCGCGCTCGAACTCGCTGCGGTTGTCACTGGCCCCTGAATTGCCGCCACAGGCAGCCAGCGCCAGCGCGGTAGCGGCCGCAAAGGCGGGAATGAAGGAACGGGCGAAGTTGAAAGCCATGGCGAATGCTCCATCCGGTGCGCGCGGTGTTCAGGTTGGCGGCACTCTACTCATAGGGCGCGCCTTAGCGCCAGAGTTGAGGGCAGGGCGCTTGCGCGCGGGCATGCGCGTTGTTACTCAGGCCGCTCGTTTTCCTGACCCATGTGGAGTGCGCGTCTCATGTCCGTTACCGAGGACGATGTCCGCCGGATCGCCCGGCTCGCCCGTATCGCCGAACCTACAGACCGTGTGGCCAAGCTCACTGGCGAGCTGAATGGCATCCTCGACTGGGTCGAGATGCTGAACGAGGTGGATGTGGACGGCGTAGAGCCCATGACGACGCCGGTCTCCACTCCGCTGCCCATGCGCGAGGACAAGGTGACCGACGGGGAAATCCCCGAAAAGGTGCTGAAAAACGCGCCGAAGGCCGAAGAAGGCTTTTTCGTCGTCCCGAAGAGCGTGGAGTGATGACCGAACTTCCACCCTACACTGAAGATATAGCTTTCCGATTTGTCTTTGAGCACAAGCTGGAAGCTTGCTGCGAACTGTCGGTCGGTGAGAATGTCATCAAGATCGGTCCCTTTGGGCATGGAACGCGGGCTTTCACGAACTTAGCCCGATTTGGCTGTGCGCTGGCGCTGGGTTCAATACGTGAAAGCTGTGCTTTCGATGGCTTTGGCAAGGGTGATGCTTGGCGTCTGGTGGGCCAATACGAGACCGGTCGATTTGTTTTTCGTGCCCTGAGAGTTGAAGACGCTTGGATCGATCAAGATGGAGAATTGGACGAAATATTGATCGAATGCACGACTTCTGCGGTAAGTGTCGCTCAAGCTGTGCTCAAGGCTCTGCAGTCGATAGACGAACTCGAATTTCTCGAAACTTATCGTGACCATTATCCTGGCCGAGGGATAGCTGCGTTAACCGCCGCACTGAACACCGAAGATACAGCCCCACCCTTAGGTAGAGCCCACACCGTTTACGCTGCCGACCTTCGCAGTTCCCGCCAATCATAGGAATGCTTCCGTGACTGACCTGTTCTCCTTCTCCCTCCTCGAAGCCCGCGACGCGCTCAGCCGTGGCGATGTCTCCAGCGCGGAGCTGACCGCCGCCCATGTGAAGGCGGCTGAGGCCGCGCAAGGTCCGCTCAACTGCTTCACCGTGATCGATCCCGAGCATGCGCTTTCCATGGCCAAAGCCTCTGATGCGCGCCGGGCGAAGGGCGAGGCGGGCGTGCTGGAAGGCGTGCCGCTGGTCATCAAGGATCTGTTCGCGGTGAAGGGCGTGGAGACCACGGCTTCCTCCAACATCCTCAAAGGCTTCAAGCCGGAATACGAATCCAGCGTTACGCAGAACCTCTGGAACGAGGGCGCGGTGATGGTGGCCAAATCCTCCATGGACGAGTTCGCCATGGGCTCGTCCAATGAGACTGCCGCGACCGGCCCCGTGGTCAATCCGTGGCGGGCAAAGGGCTCCGAAGAGAAGTTGGTGCCGGGCGGCTCGTCCGGCGGGTCTGTGTCGGCGCTGGCTGCCGATATCGGCTATGGCGCGACGGGGACGGACACGGGCGGCTCCATCCGCCAGCCTGCGGCCTTCACCGGTCTTGTCGGCGTAAAGCCGACCTATGGCCGCTGCTCGCGCTGGGGCGTGGTGGCGTTCGCCTCTTCACTCGATCACCCCGGCGCGTTCGGCAAGACGGTGCGCGACAGCGCGCTGCTCACCCAGACCATGGCGGGCCATGATCCGAAGGATTCCACCAGCTATCCCGGCGCCGTGCCGGACATGCTCGGCGCGTGCGACAAGCCGGTCAAAGGCCTGCGCGTCGGCGTGCCGAAGGAATACCGGGTGGATGGCATGCCGGGCGAGATCGACGCGCTCTGGGAAAAGGGCGTGGAGTGGTTGAAGGCGCAAGGGTGCGAGATCGTCGACATCTCCCTGCCGATGACGAAATACGCGCTGCCCGCCTATTACATCATCGCCCCTGCGGAGGCCTCCTCCAACCTCGCGCGCTATGACGGCATGCGCTATGGCCTGCGCGTCGAGGGCGAGGATCTGATCGACACCTATGAGAAGACGCGCGCGGCCGGTTTCGGCAAGGAAGTGCAGCGCCGTATCCTGATTGGCACCTATGTGCTCTCTGCGGGCTATTACGACGCGTATTATGTGAAGGCGCTCAAAGTGCGCCGCCGCATCTATGAGGATTTCCAGGCCGCGTTCGAAAAGGTGGACGCCATCCTCACCCCCACCACGCCCAGCGCCGCGTTCGGCATCGGTTCCAAGTCCAAGGCCGACCCGATCGAGATGTACCTCAATGACATCTTCACGGTGACGGCCAATATCGCCGGTATCCCGGCGATGAGCGTGCCTGCGGGCCTTGATGCGCAGGGCCTGCCGCTGGGGCTTCAGGTCATCACCCGCGCGCTGGACGAGGAGACCATGTTTTCCGTTGCCGCCGCGATTGAAGATGCGGCAGGGTTCAGCGCCAAGCCGGAGAGATGGTGGTGATACGCGACGCGCTGAATTTCTTCAGACAGCCCTTTGCCCGCATTGCGGCGGTGCTGGCGGTCATTCTGATGGGGTTTGGCGTGATTGGGGCAGTAGCCGGGTGGATCGCTGCCATGCAGACCGTCGATCCGTTTGGCGACTCGATGAGTATCGAGGGTCGTTGGCACATTCCGGTCAGCTCGGTTTTTCACAGTTTTGTGCCCGGATTCATTGTCCTGTTTCTGGCAATAGCCGCCGAATACGTCTCGCGCATGGCCTCCGACCTGCGCTTCCTTCGGTCAAAGGCCGATACTCGCGGCAAGGAGCTCTGAGCATGCGTGAGATGCTGCGTCTTCCTGCCGGCGTGTTTTTGCTGTTTGGAGCGATCTGCATCGCAACGGCGTTGTGGGACGGGCTGACAGGCTGGAGTGGCTTGGAAACGCTTGTGTCAGCGCTTGAATATCCGTTCCTCGTCGGCTCGATGGCGCGAGGACTTCTTATGATCGCACTGGGCCTCATCATTTTTCAGCTCGCGGCCATATCTGGTCGGCTGCGTAGGCTGGCGAAATCACAGGGGAAGCCGGCATGAAAGGCAGTCTGATCCGGTTCTTCCGCAATAAGGTCGCGCTCGCTCTGGCAGGTCTCACCTTGGCGATGGGCGCTTGGGGTGTTGCGCTGATCGGATTTGAGATTGTTGGCGGAAACAGCAGTCTCGTGTGGTCGTTGATAAATATGCTCGCGTCTTTGACCCCCATTCTCCTTCTCGCTGTCGTTATCGAATACCTCTCGCGCATTGCGGACGCGCTGGAAAAGCCCGGCGTGCTGGGGTTTGAGGACGAGGCAGGGGAGTGATGGGCGCACACGCCCAGCTTTTCCGCGATGCGCTGCACGCACTATCGCTGGGCGCTGCGGCGTTCGCGTTGTTCGGTGATGGTGCATTGGGCACCAACATCGCCTATATTGTGGGGGCGGCGGTGTTGCATTTTCTGGCGCACGTCGTGATCGAAGTGGACCGCACGATACAGCAGGAGCGAGCCGGACATGGATGACCTGACCGCCTGGATCGTACTGGGCTTCATGCTGGCCTTCGGTATTGGCGTGGCCGTCTTCTATGGCGAGCAGGCCCGTCAACTCAAAAACGAGTTGCGCCGTCAGCGCGAAGAGCGTGAGGGCAAGGCGGGCTAGTCCCGGCCGCTTGTTGCAGCCCTGATTTTCATGAACCCCACAGTCCTGCTCATCCCGCTTTGCGGCATCACCATTCTCGGCGCGGCCATGCTGGCCGGGCGGTTTGGTGATGAGACCGCGCCCAAAGCCATCGGTGCGGCACTTTTCCTCTTGGGTGCGGCGAGCATTGGCACCATCCTGTTTGCGCGGCGCATGAAGGTCTGGGTGGACCGGCTGGCCGATGAACAGCGCCGTGCGGAGAGGGACGAGGACCAGTGAGAGCCATCTGGTATGAACGCCAGGGCGCAGCCAGCGAGGTGCTGACGCTGGGCGAGCGCGCGGAACCTTTGCCAGGTCCCGGCGAAGTGGCCGTCACGGTGCAGGCTTCGGGCGTGAACCCGTCGGACGTGAAGATCCGCTCCGGCGCGCGCGGGCCGATGACTGCGGACTTGCAAATCCCCCATTCCGATGGCGCAGGGATCATCAAGGCCGTGGGCGAGGGGGTGGACCCTGCGCGCCTTGGCGAGCGGGTCTGGCTGTTCAGCGCGGCCTATAAGCGCGTTGGCGGCACCTGCGCGGAAGTGTGTGTGCTGCCTGCCGAGCATGCGGTGCCTCTGCCTGACCAGATATCGGTGAAGGCCGGGGCGGCGCTGGGCATTCCGGCCATGACGGCTCATCGCGCCCTGTTCTGCAATGGCGGGGTGGCGGATAAGACCGTGCTGGTCACCGGCGGGGCTGGCGCGGTCGGCCACAGCGCGATCCAGATCGCCAAATGGGCGGGTGCGGAGAAAATCATCACCACCGTTTCCAGCGCCGCCAAGGCCGCCATCGCCATGGCCGCCGGGGCAGATCATGTCATCAATTACCGCCAGCAGGATGTGGTGGAAGCGGTTCTGGCCGACACGCAGGGCGCAGGCGTGGACCATGTCGTCGAGGTAGAGCTGGGCGGTAATCTCGCCCAGTCAGCGCAAATGATTGCCGAGCACGGCACGATTGCCTGGTATGGCTCGGAAAGCGTGCGCGAGCCGGTCTTTGCCGCCTATCCGCTCATGTTCCGCAATGTCACCCTGCACGGTGTTTTCCTCTATGCGATCACGCCCGAACAGCGCGCCAGTGCCGTAGCTGACATTACCAGCGCACTGGAAGCGGGGCTTTTGCGTCCGCTCATCGATTCTGTCTGGTCTCTGGAAGACACAGTGAAGGCCCATGAGCGCGTGGAGAGCGGGGAGCGCTCTGGCGCGGTCATCGTCCAGCCAAGCGGTGGGTGAGAGGGCATTTAGCGGGCCGCCTGGGATGTCTCCCCCCGTTCACGGGGGAGTGCCGCGAAGCGGCGAGGGGGGATTATTGAGAAAGATTTCCCCCCTCCGGTCCTTCGGACCACCTCCCCCGTAAACGGGGGAGGAAAAAAGGAGAGCCAGTGGATCGCTTCGCGCCCGGAGGATGACAGTCCGTCAGCTTCTGAGGAAAAACCCTAGCCAAATGCGCGTCGTCGCGACATTACATGCGTTGAATGATCATTCCTTCACCTGATGAGACTTGCCATGCCGCTTGATGATGCCACCCACCGTTACACCCTGCCTGGCGCCACCGGGGAGTGGGAGATCGTGATCGGTCTGGAAGTCCACGCGCAGGTGCTCTCCAGCGCCAAGCTGTTCTCCGGCGCGTCCACCGAGTTCGGGGCTGCGCCCAATACTCATGTCAGCCTCGTTGATGCGGCCATGCCGGGCATGCTGCCCGTCATCAATCAGCGCTGTGTGGAGCAGGCGGTGAAGACCGGGCTGGGCCTTAACGCGCAGATCAACCGCTTCTCGCGCTTTGACCGGAAGAATTATTTCTACCCTGATCTGCCGCAGGGCTATCAGATCAGCCAGTTCCAGTTCCCGATTGTGGGCGAGGGCGAGATCGTGTGCGAGCGCGATGATGGCTCGCGCTTCACGGTCGGTATCGAGCGGCTGCACCTGGAACAGGATGCGGGCAAGTCGATCCACGATCTCGATCCGAACGCAACCTATGTGGATCTCAACCGCTCCGGCGTGGCGCTGATGGAGATCGTCTCCAAGCCGCATGTGCGCTCACCGCAGGAGGCGGCGGCCTATGTGCGCACGCTGCGCACCATTGTGCGCTATCTCGATACGTGCGGCGGGGACATGGAAAAGGGCCAGATGCGTGCGGACGTGAACGTGTCTGTGTGCCGTCCCGGCCAGTACGAGAAATTCCGCGAGACCGGCGATTTCAAGCATCTGGGCACGCGCTGCGAGATCAAGAACGTCAACTCGCTGCGCTTCATCATGCAGGCCATCGAGTATGAGGCCCGCCGCCAGATCGACATTATCGAGGAGGGCGGGAAGATCGATCAGGAGACGCGCCTGTTTGACGCCAATACCGGCGTCACGCGGGCCATGCGCTCCAAGGAAGAAGCCCACGATTACCGCTACTTCCCCGATCCTGACCTCTTGCCGCTGGAGCTGGAAGAGAGCTTCATCGAAAACATTCGCGTGAACCTGCCCGAACTGCCGGAAGCCAAGCGCAAGCGCTTTGTCGAGGTGCTGGGCCTGTCCGAATACGACGCCTCGGTGCTGACGGCTGACAAGGACCGGGCAGACTATTTCGAGGCCGTGATTGCAGGCGCGGATGCCAAGCTCTCTGCCAACTGGGTCAATAACGAGCTCTTTGGCCGGCTGAACAAGGAAGGGCTTTCCATCACCGAGAGCCCGGTCAGCCCGGAACAGCTGGCAAAGCTGGTCAGCCTGATCACCTCCAATGTCATTTCCGGCAAGATCGCCAAGGACGTGTTCGAGATCGTCTGGGCCGAGGGCGGCGACCCTGAACCGATCGTCGAAGCGCGCGGCATGAAACAGGTCACCGATACCGGCGCCATCGAGAAGGTGGTGGATGAGCTGATCGCGGCCAATCCTGAGCAGGCCGAAAAGGTGAAGGTCAAACCGCAGACGCTAGGCTGGTTTGTCGGTCAGGTGATGAAGGCCACGGGCGGCAAGGCCAATCCGCAGGCCGTGAACGAGATCCTGAGGAAAAAGCTGGGGGTTTAGGGGCGCATGGGCACAGTGCGGACAGGTGGATGCCAGTGTGGTGCGGTCCGGTTCCGGGCGGCTTCGATTCGC
The DNA here is from genome assembly GCF_050485565.1 of Glycocaulis sp. GTDB lineage: Bacteria > Pseudomonadota > Alphaproteobacteria > Caulobacterales > Maricaulaceae > Glycocaulis. The sequence continues at coordinate 7,237 of NZ_JBJHBQ010000002.1, forward strand.
GATAATGCTCATGTCTGCCATTGCCGTATGTGCCAGAAAGCCTACGGCAATTTCTTCTCGGCGCTGGTCGGCGTGCCTCTGACGGATTTCGAGTGGACACGCGGCAAGCCGTCCGTGTTTTCGAGTTCTGAAGGCATTGAACGCGGCTTCTGCGCGGCGTGCGGCACGCCCATGAGCTTTTTCCGCGAGGGCAATGCCCACATTTCGCTTTCCATTGGTGCGTTTGACGACCCGGCCTCTGTGCCGCTGGACTTCGAGCTGGGGATTGAGGGGCGCTTGCCGCAAGTGGACCAGCTTGCCTCCCTGCCGAACTTTGGAAGCACCGAGGAGGACGATCCCGAGGGCGCGGAGCTTGCCCGGCAATCGTCGCACCAGCATCCCGATCACGATACTGCAGAGTGGCCAACCGCCACACCAAAAAACTGAGCCACACACCTAAGTGTCTTGACCTGCCTGTCGAGATGCAAATAGTTAGTCGTATGGCTAACCAAAAACCCGCTCTCGACACAACCTTCCATGCGCTTGCCGATCCCACACGGCGGGCGGTGATTGCGCGCCTGATGGAAGGGCCGGCATCGGTTTCGGAGATCGCGGGGCCCTTCTCCATGGCCATGCCGACCGTGCTGCAGCACCTCAAAGTGCTGGAGGCCGGTCGGCTGATCACCACACGCAAGGAGGGCAGGGTGCGCATCTGTGCGTTGAGAACGGAGACATTGCGCGAGGTCGAGGACTGGTTAAGCGGCCAGCGCGCCATCTGGGAAAGCCGGTTCGACCAGTTTGACGCCTACGTCATATCACTGAAAAACAAGGAATAAGTTCATGAATCGCCCCACGCTCAACCCTTCTCTGGACCTTGAGATCAGCCGCTATATCGACGCGCCGGTCGCACTGGTGTGGGAGGCCTGGACCAAGCCGGAGCACTTCGTGAAATGGTGGACGCCCCGGCCATGGCAAACGGTGGCCGCAGACATGGTTCTGCGCCCCGGCGGGCTTTTCCATACGGTGATGCGCTCGCCTGAGGGCAAGGATTTCGACAATAAGGGCATGTTCATTGATGTGCAGCCCGAGCGCCTGATCGCCTTTACCGACGCGCTGGACGATGACTGGCGGCCCAAGCCTGACTCCTTCTTCTCCGCGCTCATCTATTTCGAACCGGAAGGCGAGGGTACGCGCTACACCGCCTATGCCCTGCACAAGGACGAGGCGGGGTGCAAACGCCATGTGGATATGGGCTTCCATGAGGGGTGGGGCACGGCGCTCACCCAGCTTCAGGAGGTTGTGGCCGGGTTGAAAGCGGGACGCGCCTGATATTGCACGCGCAATACGTGAAAAAGCGGGGAGGGACTCATCTGCAGTCCCTCCCTATTTTTGCCATGGCGCCTGTGTAGTAATGGACCGGCTGGGGGATCAGCGCCCGTGCGGCCCGCACCTTGCAAGGTTTGCGGCCGACAAGGTTAGACCCCCGTATCCTCTTTAACAGGATGCGCGTTCAGGAGAGACGTCACATGGCGGCCACGCGGTCTTTCATAATAGCTGCGGTCCTGCTGGTAGCCGCGATAGCGGCAGCTGGCGTTTATATTGCGACGCGCCCTGCGGCAGACCCGCAGCCCGCCGCGCCTGAAGCGTCCGAGCAGGTTGAACGCGAAGCACCGCGCCAGCCCGCGACCAGCCTTACCCCGCCCAGCTTTGATGTGGTGCGCGTGGATGCACGCGGCAATGCGGTGATTGCAGGGCGCGGCGCGCCGGGCGCCGAGGTGGCGCTGCTGGCCAATCAGAACGAACTGACCCGCACCGCCATCACATCGGCGGGCGAATGGGTCATCATCCTGCAAAACCCGCTACCCACCGGCACGGTTGAGCTGAGCCTTCTCATGCGCACGCCGGATGGTCAGGAAGTGCGCTCCGATCAGGTTGTCGTGGTCTCGGTTCCTGCGTCCCGCGATGAAACACCTCTGGTGGTGCTCGGCCGTCCGGGTGAGGCGAGCCGCGTCCTGCAAGGCCCGCAGGATGGTATCGGCGTTGGTCCGCTGGTCCTTGAAACCGTGGATTATGACGAGAATGGCTCGGTCATCTTCTCCGGCCGCGCCGAGCCCAATGCCGGTGTGCGCATTCTGGCCAATGGCGAGATTGTTGCCGAAACGCAGGCTGACGCCGCTGGCCGCTGGAGCGTTTCGGCCAGCACGGGCTTTGAACCGGGCGTCTATGATCTCCAGCTTGACCAGCTGGACGATGAGGGCCGCGTCACCGCCGTCATCGTGCTGCCGTTTGAGCGCGCCAGCCGGGAGCAGCTGGCTCTTGGCGGCCAGAGAGTTGTCGTGCAGCCGGGCAATTCGCTCTGGCGTATCGCGCGTCGGCTCTATGGTGACGGCTTTCAGTACACCGTCATCTACCAGGCAAATCGCGAGCAGATTCGTGATCCGGACCTGATTTATCCGGGCCAGGTTCTGGCCACGCCGGACGAAGGCTAGTTTTGCCGCGCTGCCCCTTCAAAGGCATTGTTGCCAAAGGCTAATCAGCCTATGCATGCTGTATGGCAACACCGAGCGATGTAGTCACCACGCCCGACGGTCAGCTCCCCCAGGGGCGGCTGGGCGAAGCCATCGCACGTGTTGTGGGCATCCTCGCCTCACGGGACATGGCACGCTGGCGCACGCGCATGGTGGTGGCATTCCTGCTCACCGTCGTGGCCAAGATGTTCGCCGTTCTGGCGCCGGTTCTTTTCGGTGATGGCCTGAATGCGCTCATTGATGGCGTGGATGCCGGGGCGACGGTCGCGTTCTGGACGTTTGGCGGCGCGTTCGTGGCCTATGCGCTGGCGCGGTTTGCTTCCAATTCCGCACCGCAATTGCGCGACATGATGTTTGCGCGCGTCTCGCAGGATGCCCAGCGCATCGTCGCGCTGAAGGGCTTCCTGCACGTGCAGTCCCTGTCGCTGCGCTATCACCAGACACGCCGGGCGGGTGCCGTGAACCGGATCATCGACCGGGGCGCGGGGGCGGTCGATTTCCTGCTGCGCTATCTGGTCTTCAACATTGTGCCGGCGGTGATCGAGTTGATTCTGGCGTCCGTCATCGTGGCGCTGCGCTATGGGTGGATATTCTCGGCCATTATTGTCGGCGCGGTTGCGGCCTATGCGCTGGTGACATGGTTCCTGACCGAGTGGCGCGTGAAGCTGCGCCGGCAGATGAATGAGGCCGACAGCGAGGTCAATGCGCGCGCGGTCGATATCCTTGGCAATTTCGAGACGGTGAAAGCCTTTGCCGCCGAGCGGCGCGAATCGGCCCGCTTTGACGAGGCGCGCGGCCGCTATGCGGTGGCGGCAACCAAGGCCGACCAGAGCCTGCAGACGCTCAATATCGTGCAGGCGGCCATTATGAATGGCGGGCTTCTCGCCGTCATGCTGGTCGGGGCCCTGCTCGCGCTGGAAGGCCGGTTGCAGCCGGGCGATGTCGCGGCCCTGACCCTTCTGCTGATGAGTGTCTATCAGCCGCTCAACATTCTGGGCTTTGCCTACCGGCAGATACGCCAGGCCGCCATTGATCTGGAACGTCTTTTCGAGACGCTGACCCTGGTGCCGGACGTGCAGGACAGGCCGGGCGCAGCAGAGCTTATCGTGGCCGACGGCGCGATGTCCTTTGAGAACGTGTCGTTTGCCCATGAGGGCCGCTCGCGGTCGGTTGCCAATCTGAGCTTTGATGTCACGGGCGGTACGTTCGTGGGGATTGCGGGGCCGTCCGGTTCTGGCAAGTCCACTACGCTGCGCCTGCTCCTGCGCTTCTTTGACCCTGACAAGGGCCGCGTGCTGATTGACGGTCAGGATATCGCGCACGTGACGCAGGAGAGCCTGCGCAACGCTCTGGGGCTGGTGCCGCAGGATGTGGTGCTGTTCAACGATACGCTGCGCCAGAACCTGCTCTACGGGCGCCCTGATGCCACCGAGGAGCAACTCTGGAATGCGATTGACCGGGCGCGTCTGCGTGCCTTCGTGGAGGATTTGCAGGACGGCCTGGAAACGCGTGTGGGCGAGCGGGGGCTGAAACTCTCCGGCGGTGAGAAGCAACGTGTCGGTGTGGCGCGCGCCATTTTGAAAGACCCGCCCATCCTGATCCTTGACGAGGCCACATCGGCTCTGGATTCCGAAACCGAAAGCGATGTGCAAGAAGCGCTCGACGAGGTGATGAAGGGGCGCACGGTGATCTCGGTGGCGCACCGGCTCTCCACGATCGCCCGCGCCGACAAGATCTACGTTCTGGATGCAGGTTCCATCGCCGAGCAGGGTACGCATGAGGAGCTGGTGGCGCTGGGCGGCAAGTATGCGGCCATGTGGGACCGCCAGATCAAGGCCGTGGACGCGGCCCGCCAGGTGCGTGCCGCCACCGCCGCGCGCGAGCGCGCACTGTAGTCCCCACTGGCGGGTTCAGCTCCTGTAAACGCCTCGTCCCTAGGGTGCGCGCGGTTATTGCTGCTGGAGGGGGGCGCATGGGACGTTCTGTAAAGGCTCGGAACTGGCGGATCACGTCTGAACGTGAAGGCAGTGTCGACTGGCAGGACGCGATGGAATCCTTCGCGCTTTACGCCGCTCTGGTGGAAGATGAGGGCGCGCGCGAAGTCCTTATGGATATGGGCCGGGCCGAGATACTCATCTCGCATTCAGAAGCCCCTGAGCTGGCCCGCATGTTTGCCCGCGAGACGCCGCCCACCCTGGCTCTTGCGATTGTCCGTCCGGGCCACAGCAATGATGCCCGTTTCATAGAGGTTTTTACCGAGGAACTTCTCCGGGCAGGGCGCAATGTTGGCCTGTTCCATACGGTGGAGGAGGCAGACGCGTTTCTGCTCTCCGGCAGACAGGACGGCGCGACGGGCGAAGCGGCACCATCGGGCCGGTTCAGCTGGCTGAAGAAGCTGGTTGGCGGGTAGCGCTCAACGCGCCTGTGCAATCGTGCCGTCAGGGCCGAGCCTGAACTGGCCGAGCGTGTGGGGAGCAAAGCGCTTGCCGTCAAAGCGATGGGCCGTCACCTCCACACTCTCTCCGTCCAGAACGATCTCGCTGAAGGAAGGCTGCCCCTCGCGCAGCCGCGTGGACAGTGTGCCTGCCGTCAGCGACAGATAGGAGCCTTGCGAATAGCTGTGCAGGTCTGCCGACGCGCCGTGGACATGACCGGACAGGACCAGGCGTACGGGGCTGGGCGCAATCATGGCGCTTGCCTTGATCCCGCGCGCAGTCCGTGTGCGCAGCGGTGCGGTGGCGGGCGGTTTGAGCGGGTGGTGGCATACCAGAATACCCGGCTGCTCACCGATCTCGCCAAGCGCGATCTTCAGCTGGGCCGTGCTGATCGACCCCTCCGCCCAGTTTGACCTGGCCTGCCAGCCGCGCGCCGAGTTCAGTCCGGCGGCGCGCCAGGGTCCGATATCAAGAGGTGCGCTGCGGTCGGAGAAATAGCGAGCAAACCGCGAAAATGGCTGGGAGACGCGCGAGACCGCGTTCAGGAGCGGCGTATCGTGATTGCCTGGCACGACAAGCTGCGGCACGTCGAACTGGTCAAGCCAGCCTTTTGCCGCTTCAAACTCCGAACGCTTGCCGCGCTGGGTGAGGTCGCCGCAGATCATCAGCGCGCCGGGCGCGGCGGCGGATATCAATTCGGCGGCCGCATTCATGGCACCGGGGTCCTCGGTACCAAAATGCAGATCGGCCAGCTGAAAGATGCGCATCATGCTCCGCGTGCTGTCAGCACTCTTGCTGCTTTCCTGACCAGCGTGAAACGGGCGTGCCGCGGCAGGGTGACGGGTTCTCCATCCAGCGTAGCCTCGATGCCTGAGGATTCAAGCGCTTCGACGTCCACCCTCGCGGCAAATCCACGCTCCACACCCCAGGCATTGCGCCAGTCGGCAAGCAGGCCGGTAAGGCCCGTATAGGCGAGATCAAGCAGGCTCTCAGGCGCTGTTGCCAGTACATCGAAACCGGGCCGGGCCGGGTCTTCGGAGAGGAAGATGCCCAGTGCCTGCGCATCCTGGCGGGCGCCGGTATCGGACAGGCAGCGCATGGGCGTGTCGAGGCCAAACGCGCCTGCCTCGCCGAACTCGGTAACAGCCTGCAACAGGTCGGCATTGCGCAGCGCCTCGCGCGGGGCCGCCAGCCGTGTCAGCCCGCCCAGCAGGGCACCGACGTAAAAGCGGTGCTCCAGCACCTCTCCGGCGGCGATGTCCATCTCGACGGGGTTTTCCAGCACGGTTCTCAGGCATGTGCCGGGATCGATATCGGCCCCGTGCACAAACTTGTGCAGCATGTTCATGGTGCCGCCCGGCAGTGGCAGCACAGGCGGATCATCGGGACCGAGCGTGTTCAGCGCGCACGCCACCGTGCCATCTCCGCCCCATACGATGATGATGTCGGCATCCTGCTCCAGAACGCGCTGGCAGGCCGCTTCACAGTCGTGATCGACGATTTCAAAATGGGCCGGCACGCCCATTTCGGCCAGAATGGCGTCGATAGTGTCGCGCCCGTCGGCGGGTACGCTGCCACCATTGGGATTTATCACCACGCCCACACGCGAGATCGATCGGACTGTGGCTGTCCGGATTTGAGTGTCTTGAATGTGGCTCATGCCGGTCGATAACGCCATGCTGCGGAACGGGTTCCCTCCATCCCTGTAAACCATTTCTCATATAACGCGCTGTATTTCCTGTCTTCGAAGGGATGGGACAGGCATGGCCGCAGTGGCGATTCGACAGGTCAGTGAAGCCGATTTGCCGGCCATTGTGCGGCTGGTGGATTCGTGCGGCTTTCCTGCGCGCTCGCTTGAGGGGTGGCGCTGGGTTCTGTTTGGCAATCCCGACCAGGGCGATATCGCGCCGGGATGGGTTGCCGAGTCCGGCGGACGCGTGAGCGGATTTCTGGGCAATTTCGTCAATCGATACAGGTGCGGCACCGAGAATTACGTCATCGCCACCGGCCACACGGTTGTAACCGACCGGGCGCAGACCGGGCAGCTGGCCGGTCTGAAGCTCATCCGTCATGGCCTGGCGCAGCCTGACGTGGATGCGTTTGTGACGCTGAACAATAATGCGCTGTCTGCGCCCTTGCTGGCCCGTGTGGGCGCCAGGGCGTGGCTGGGGCAACGGGGCCGTGAATGGGCCGAATGGGTGTTCCGCCCCGACCAGATGCTGCTGGCAGCGTGGCCGGGCGGCGATGGCGCAGAGCGATTCGACTGCCGCGCCGATTTTGCCTTCGACATAAGCGGGCGGCGCGGCGAGGTGGTGTTCGAGCCGCTGGACACGGTTTCGGATGAGGAACTGGCCGCGCTTGCGCCTGCTGGACACATGTCGCGCCAGATCAGCCAGGCAACCTTGCGCTACCGCACCGCTGACCCGGATCGCAGGGGCGGCATGGAATATGTGGTTGCGAGGCTGGAGGGCAGGGTGCTGGCCGTCGCGGCCCTGCTGCTGACCAAGGCTGCGCCCGGACGCCTTGATCATGCGGAGGTCGTCGACTGGGCCGGGTCGCCCTGCGCAGATGGTGTACGCGCGCAATCGGCCTTGCTGCGCCATTTTGTGGGTGTGTCCAGGCGGGCAGGGGCGTCGAGGATGCGCCTGCACTTTCCCGCTCATCTGCCTGACGGGGTGCTGAAAGGCGCAAGGCCGCTCTTACGCCGGGTGCATGGCCATGACCCGTGCCATGCGAAAACCAGTCATGCCGGACTGACCAGCTGGAAGCCCGGTCCTGGCGATGCCGATTATTTTTTCGCGTTCAGAATACCGCCCGCGCTGTTTCGCGGCGCCTGACGCGATACGCGTTTCAGGCAGGGCTGGCCGGGCTTTTGGAAAACTCGGTGCGATGGCTCCCCGGGCCGGGCTCGAACCAGCGACAGGCGGATTAACAGTCCGCTGCTCTACCAACTGAGCTACCGGGGAACACTCTCGCAAGCGAGGTGGGGTCTTTAGCAATACGGGTTGTGTCCCGCAAGACGCTTTTGCCGTTAATCGGGGCAGAAGATTCAGCCGCCGCAATACGCACAAAAAAAATCGGGAGCCGTGAGGCTCCCGAAAAGGCATGGGTGGATGGTGGGGTGTCTTCATGAAGAAGACGAGATCACATTAACGATTCGATGGTTAATATCTCGCTAACGCTGGAAGGCGTGTGAGAGAAATGACTCACCGCTCTGACCGGGAGCTTAACGCGCGTCTCGCCGGGACAGGCAAGCTGGGCTATCCTGCCCGCCATAAACACTACACCTTCGGGAGGTCAGCCGATGAATGAGACACAGGACGATGCCGGGATGGTCAATGGCCGCTATACGAGCTTTTCGGCCTTTTTCCCCTTCTATCTGCGCGAACACGCCATTCCGGCGACGCGCTACTGGCACTTTGTCGGCACGGTGGCGGCGCCACTGGTCCTGATCTGGGCGCTGGTAACGCAGACCTGGTGGGGCCTTCTGCTGGTGCCGGTGAGCGGGTATTTCTTCGCCTGGGTCAGCCACGCCTTCATCGAGCGTAACAAGCCGGCCACCTTCACCTATCCGCTCTGGTCGCTGATCGGCGATTACAAGATGTTCTGGCTGTGGGTGACGGGCCGGCTGGACGGCGAGCTTGAGAAGGCCGGGGTAACCGGTCATCCCCACGCACGCCAAGGCGCGTGATTTTTGCCAAGGGGCAGGGAGTTGGAGGCGCCACCCGGAATCGAACCGGGGTACAAGGATTTGCAGTCCTCTGCGTCACCACTCCGCCATGGCGCCTCTTGTGGTGGGGATAGAGCTATAGCGACGCGGCCCGCGCGCTGCAACGCGCTTTGCAGGCCGTCCGCATACAGGTGGCAGTTGCCGGTCAGCGCGCGCGTTGCACTTTGTTGCCGGGCCGCGATATAAGCGGCCATCCTTGGATTTAATGCGGACGTATTTCCCATGAGTGAGCTTGCTGAAGCGCGCCGGCAGATGGTTGCCAGCCAGGTCCGCCCCGCAGATGTGACCGACAGGCGTCTGCAAGATGCCATGCTGGCTATCCCGCGTGAGCGCTTCCTGCCCCGTTCAATGGCCGGATCGGCCTATGGCGACATGGAGATTGATCTGGGCGAGGGGCGGCGTTTCATGCGTCCGCGCGATTTTGCCAAGCTGGTGCAGGCGGCAGGCGTGAAAGCCGGTGATCTCGCGCTCGATCTCGCCTGCGGGCGGGGCTACTCCACCGCCATTCTGTCGCGCCTGTGCGAAACGGTGATCGGCATTGAGTCCAGTGAATCGTTTGCGTCCAAGGCTGAAGACGCTCTGAGCGATGTCGGAGCGGATAATGCTGTGATCGTAACTGGCGATGTGAAAAGGGGAGCGCCGGACCAGGGCCCGTTCGACGTTATACTCGTGAATGGTGCTGTTGAGATCGTGCCGGACGCATGGTTGTCACAGCTTGCAGAGAATGGCCGCCTGGCCGTGATCGTGCGGGAAAACGGTGTTGGCCGGGCAAAGATTTATACGCGCAAGGACGGGGTTGTCGGCAGCCGGGCTGTGTTTGATTCGATGACATCGGTTCTGCCCGGCTTTGAACGCGAGCCTGAATTCTCGCTGTGATAAAAAGTGAACAGTGTTCACTTTTTTGCTTGGCAATCGCTGCGCGGGGATGGAATTTCAGGGCATAGCGCCCATGTAGACGGGGCCGGGGTGGTCGTGAACCGTGAGAGGGACGCATGAAATTTCCAATTACCTTGATGCTGGCCGCCGGGCTGGGCCTAGGCGGTCTGGCTGCCGGTGCGAACGCCCAGACGCTTAACGAAACGCTTGAAGCTGCCTATCGGACCAGCCCTGTACTGGCTGCGGAGCGCGCGCGCTTGCGTCAGGCCAGTGAAGGCGTGGTGCAGGCCCGCTCGGCGCGGTTGCCCAGCCTGTCGGCCAGTGCCGGCATTTCCGATGGCGATAGCTGGGGGCCGGGATCCGGCGGCGGCAGTGGCGGTGATGTCAGCTACTCGCTGAGTGCCAGCCAGAGCCTTTATTCCGGCGGCGGCATAGATGCCTCGGTGGATCAGGCCCTGAACCGGATCGAGGCCAGCCGGTGGAATGTTGTCGGCACCGAGCAGGATGTCATGCTGTCGGCGATTGGCGCTCACCTGGATGTCGTCCGCGATACCGCAATCGTTGATATCCGCCGCAATAACGTAGACGTGCTGGCCGAGCAGCTGCGTGCCGCGCGTGACCGTTTCGAGGTGGGTGAAATCACCCGTACCGATGTGGCGCAGGCCGAGGCACGCGTATCAGGCGCACAGGCCCAGCTTTCTGCCGCGCAGGCGACTCTGGCCGCCTCACGGGCGGGCTATGAACGGGTGACGGGCATTACGCCGCTGGATGTCGAGCAGCCCGAGGGCCAGCCCGATGTTCCAGAATCGCTGGCGATTGCCGCCGATGTGGCGCTGGAAAACAATCCGCTGCTTTTGGCGGCCTTGTTCAATGAACAGGCAAGCCAGGCGGGTATCCGCGTGGCGCGTTCCGCCCTGCGGCCGGACGTGGCGCTGTCGGCTTCGGCGTCGGAATCGCGCGAATCGGACTTCACAGGCCGCGGGCGCGGCTCGGTGACCGTCGGTGCGCGTGTCTCCATGCCGATTTTCACAGGCGGTCTCAACGAATCGCGGGTGCGTCAGGCGGTGGCCGTGGCCGATGAGTCGCGTCTGCAGGTGCTCAATGTGCGCCGAGCGGTGGCTGAAGGCATTTCCAATGCATGGAACAGCTATCTGGCGGCCGAAGCGGTGATCATCTCCAGCCGTCAGGCGGTGCGTGCTAACGAGATTGCCTTTGAGGGCGTGCGCCAAGAGGCATTTGTGGGTCTGCGCACGACGCTTGATGTGCTCAATGCCGAGCAGGAATTGCTCAATTCCCGTCTGGAGCTGGTCCGGGCCGAGCGCGACTATCAGGTCGCGGCTTATGCATTGCTGCAGGCGATGGGCAGGCTGACGGGGACACAGCTGGGTCTGGAGCCCTACGAAGAGGCCGATGCAGGCGAAAACCGCCGATTCTGGCCTAACTTCCCTTTAACGGGCGGTAATTAGGGTCTATTCAGCGCACGCAAGTGCTGGACATCCCGGCGAGGGCATTCCAAGCTTGGTCAAGTGTCAAGCAACCCCTCGCGACCATCCGAAGGACCTGTTTCATGGCCCAGAGCAACGCAGAACAAGAACCGACCATGGAGGAAATCCTGGCCTCCATCCGGCGTATCATCAACGAGGATGATGAGCCGCAAGCCGAGGCTGCGCCTGCTGCTTCTGAGCCTGTAGCGGAGCCGGAAGCTGCGCCGGAACCGGAACCGGAAGCGGAGCCGGCGTTTGAGGCGGCACCTGAACCTGAACCGGAGCCGGAGGAGGTCGCCGTTGATGACGATGTCCTGGAGCTGACCGACCGGGTTGAGGAAGAGGGTGAAGGCACCTCGCCCATGGCCATTGCGGACGATCTGATGATCCTTGACCGCGAGGAAGAAGCCGCGCCGGCCCCTGAACCCGAACCTGAGCCAGAACCGGAACCCGTCATGGCTGAAGCACCTGAACCTGCCGCTGCCCCGGCACCGGCTGAAGATGATGACAGCCTGCTGGCCGAACCGGCTGCAAGCGCCGCTGCGGGCGCGTTTGCCGCGCTTACGGAGAATTTGCGCGTGAGCAGCCATAACGGTCAGACGCTTGAAGGTATCGTGCGCGAGCTGATGCGCCCGATGCTCAAGCAATGGCTGGATGAAAACCTGCCTGCCATCGTCGAGGCGAAGGTGCAGGAAGAGATCGAGCGCGTGGCGCGCCGCCGCCGCTAGGCTGACACCGACTAACACACGCCCGATTGGGGCTGGAAGCTGTTACAGACGCCCCCTAAAAAGGGCGTCTGTTTCGTTGCGGGGTAGGTGTTTTGCGTGATTTTGACAGTATCTGGACTGAGCTGGAGCCTTGGCTTGCGGGGCTGGAGAGCCGGCGCGAGGCGGTGGTGCGCCGGCTAATTACCGGGATCGTCGCCGTGGTCCCCGGCGGGCTGGCGGTGATACTGGTCCTGTCGGCCTTGGGACTGCCCGGCGGGCTGGCGGTGTTTGCGGCCATCATACTTGTCAGCATCCTTATCGGGATTGTCTCCGCGCCCTTTCACGCCTTGCGCACCGAGGTCAAGCACGGGCTGAACAACCGGCTGGCCGCCGCCTTTGATCTGCGCTACGCGCCAAAGCCCGGCAATCCCGCGCACTTTGACAGTTTCCGCAGCCACGGCCTGATCCCGAATTCCGACCAGCGCGAGTTTGAAGACCATTTTTCCGGTGAGGCCCACGGTGCAGAGTTCGAACTCTACGAGGCGGTGCTGAGGCAGCGCCGGCGCAGCCGCAAGCGTACCTATTACGTCACCGTGTTTCGCGGTGTTCTGATCCGTGTTGCCTTTCCCCGGACCATAGAGGGCGTCACCCTGATCACCCGCGATCAGGGAATATTCAACGCGCTGGACGGCCTGATGCGGTCAGCCAATGGCCGCAGGCTGGAGCGTATCGGCCTGGTCGACCCGAAATTTGAGCGCATCTTTCAGGTCTACGGCACCGATCAGGTGATGGCGCGCTATCTGATGACGCCAACCTTCATGGAGCGGGTGCTGTCGCTGGAGACGGCGCTCAAGGGCAAGAATGTGCGCGGCGTCTTTGACGAGGCGCTGGCTGACGGGTTCGGCAGAGGCGAGCTGTTACTGGCCGCTGAAACAGGCAATCTGTTCGAGCCGGGATCGCTCTTCAAACCGCTGAACGCGCGCGAGCGGGTCGAGACGCTATATCGCGACTTTGAGCTGATCGAAGAGATTATCGCCTTGGTGCTGGCACCGGATGAAAAGCCTGAATGGATGGCGTAAACGCGCTCACACCCATTTGGCCCCTTTGGCCAGACCGCCCGCTTTTGCGTATTCCTGCGTGCCTGTGGTGTAGACCTTCTCGCCGTCCACGATGTCGCTGGCCTTGAAGTCGCTCTGGCCTTTCAAGCGGGCGTAGATCGGGTCGAAATCCTGCCCGGCTGTCGCCTCCATCAGCTCGTCATAGGAGTCGATGACGAAATAGGTCTGTTGGAAATCATCGTAGCGGTAGTCGGTGCGCATCACGCGTTCGAGATCGAAGTGAACGCGGTTGGGCGAGCGGCCCTCCAGTGCAAACACCGATTCTGACTGGCTGGAGACGATGCCGGCACCATAGATGCGCTTGCCTTCGGGCGTGTTGATGAGGCCGAACTCGACCGTGTACCAGTACAGCCGGGTGAGGTTCTCGATCATGTCATGCTTGGCAGCCTTCGCGCCGCCTTTGCCGTAAGCCTGCATATAGTCGGCAAAGACCGGCTGGGTCAGCAATGGCACATGGCCGAACACGTCATGGAAAATGTCTGGCTCGGGCAGGTAGTCCAGCTTGTCGGCATCGCGGATGAAACGCCCGGCGACAAAGCGGCGGTTGGCCAGATGATCGAAGAACACATCGTTGGGTATGAGGCCGTGAACGGCGACCACGGTCCAGCCGGTGAGCTTTTCCAGCTTCTCGTTCATGCGGCGGAAATCGGGAATGCCGCCCTCATTCAGATTGAGAAGCTCCAGCCCCTTGAAGTGTTCCGGCGCTGCGCGGCCCTGCAGCACCTTCATCTGGCGCTTGTAGAGCGTGTCCCACACGCCGTGCTCCTCGGCGGAATAGCGGTCCCAGCACTGGTCAATCGTATGGTCAGCCGCCGGGGTCTGCTCGGCGATTACGGGATCCTGCACAGGCATGGCTCGCTCCGGATTCGATAAACTTTTCCGGCAAGATAAAGCAAGGCCCCCCGCTTGTGCGAGGGGCCGAACTGCACGGCGCATGTTTTTTTTATGCGCTTACCTGACGCACAGCACGTCGGCGAGGGCGCCGTTGGACTGCGCGGTGCGGGCATCACCGATAAAGTAGTGATTGCCGCGCCCCTGGTCGGTGATGGTGTAGTAGGCCGCACCGCGGAAGCCTTCACCCCGGCAGAGCGCGTCCGCCGTCACCTGATCGCAGGCCGAGTTGTTGAAATTGCTCATGCAGCGCGCGACCGGAGCCCCGCTAATGCGCGGATTGGCAAAATAGGTGCTTTGCGCGCCACGCGTGCCGCCAAAAACTGACCCCGGACGCAGATTGGAACCAGGGCCGGGGTTGAAGCCCGGATTGGGAGCGGGCGTAGGCGGGTTGTATTGCGAGGTCGGGGAGGCCGAGCTGATCTCGCGGTCAAGGCCCATGCGGCGCAGGTCGGACGCTTCATTGCGAAGCGTTTCGCAGCGGCCGCCGAAATTGGCGTGCTGGCAGACGATCCACTCTCCGCTGAGCACGCGCAAGGAGCGCGGACGGTCGTTGAACTGGATCGAATTGAAGTTCGACACATTGTCCATGATGAGGCGCGCCTCGCCGCCGAAATTCGGCTCGGAGAACATCATCAGCGCCTCGCGTCCGCCCCGGCGGAAATCAACCGGACGGGCCGAGCTGATCTGGTTGTTCCAGCCGCCGGTCAGTTGCGGGGCGTCCTGCCAGAAAATCTGGCAGCGGCCGCGATAATTGATGTCGAAGCAGATCTCCCAATAGCCTCTCGATATCCGGAAGGAGCTGGGCACGTCATTGAAGTTCATCCGGCGAAAGTCGGGCGCATCCCCGTCCAGGCGAATGGAGCGCCCGGTGAAGTTTGGCCCTTCAAAAAACTCGATGACCGGCGCGCCACCGCCGCCTCCGGGCCGGCCACGCTGGGCTTCGGCATCTAGCGGGACAAGCACGAAAGCGGCCGCCGCCGCTCCCAATGCAAGAATACACTTGGCCAGGTTCATCACGGATACTCCCTTTCCAGCCTGTTCATGGCAGAAAGAGTGATCTTCGCGCCGTGAACCCCCGATGAAAGCGCTTACGTGCTTTCGTTCATCTCTAATAGCCCATTGCGGCGCCGTCGGTACGCATTTCTGATGCGCCGGTGAGCACACCGGTCACCGGATCGCGGCGGATTGCCTGATAACCACCAAACCCGCCATCGCTGCCTGCGAGAACATGGCCGCGGCGCTCCAGCTCCTCGCGCACGTCCTGTGGCACGCCGCTTTCCAGATGCACCACGCCAAGGCCGGCAGGCGTGCCAAGCGCGTCCGTCGGCTCTGTGGAGCCATGATGGCGCCAGCGCGCGCTATCGCCTGCCTGCTGCAGGTTCAGGCCGAAATCGATCATGTTGGACAGCACCTGCACATGGCCTTGCGGCTGCAGGGCGCCGCCCATCACGCCAAAGCTCAAATAGCCCTGGCCCTCATAGGTCACCATGCCGGGAATAATGGTGTGGAAGGGGCGCTTGCCCGGTTCGAATACGTTGGGGTGATCGTCGTCGAGCGAGAAGGCTTCACCCCGGTTCTGGAACATGAAGCCCAGCCCGTCGGCCACGATACCGGCACCCATACCGCGATAGTTCGACTGGATCAGCGACACCATCATGCCGCTGGAATCGGCGGTGCTCAGATAGGTCGTGTCATTGTGCTCGATCTGGGGCGGATCACCCGGACCCACCTGTTCCATTGCCCGCTCCATGGAGATCAGGGCGCGCCGTTCAGCAGCATATTCGTCTGACAGGAGCCATTCCACAGGTGCAGGCTGGAAAGCCGGGTCAGCGTAAAAACGCGCCCGGTCCTCGAAGGCGAGGCGTTTGGCCTCGATCATCACGTGCAGCGTGTCGGCGCTCATATAGCCCATGGAGGCAAGGTCATAGCCTTCGAGTATCTGCAGCATTTGCAGCACGCTCATGCCCTGGCCCTGCGGCGGCATCTGCCAGACATCATAGCCGCGGTAATTGACCGTGACCGGGTCCACCCATTCTGAAGTGTGGGCAGCAAAGTCCTCATAGCGTAGCCAGCCGCCGATACGGCGCATATAGGCGTCTATCGTGCGGGCGATCTCGCCCTCGTAATAGGCATCCCGCCCCTGTTCAGCGAGCAGGCGGTAGGTGCGGGCCAGATCCGGATTGCGGAAAATCTCGCCCTCGGCGGGCGCGCGTCCGTCAGCGTTCAGATAGGTTGCGCGGGCATTGTCGAACTCGCTGAACTGGCCTGCCTCATAGCGTTCCTGGAAGATGCGCATATTGCGCTCCCAGTAATAGGCAATGGTGTGGCTGACCGGGAAGCCCTCCTCCGCGTAGCGGATGGCGGGCGCCAGAACCTGCTCCATCGGCAGACGGCCAAAGCGCTCATGCAGGGCAAACCAGCCATCAACGGCACCGGGGACCGAGACGGCCAGCGGGCCGACAGGCGGGATTGTCCCCTCCGGCGTCAGATTGGCGCGCACGGTCTCGATGTCGAGCCCCATGGGCGAGCGGCCTGCGCCGTTCAGCCCGTAGACCTGCTGCGTCTCGGGATCATAGACCAGCACGAAAATATCGCCGCCAATCCCGTTGCCGACCGGCTCCATCAGGCCCAGCACAGCGTTCATCGCGATAGCGGCGTCGACCGCATTGCCGCCAGCCTTTAGAATGTCGATGCCGACCATGCTGGCCAGTGGCTGCGCGGAGGCGGTTACGCCATTGACCGCTTGAATGGGCGAGCGGGTGGCGAAGTGGTCTCCCGTCACCCGGTCGCCAGGATGGAAGGTTTGCGCGGCGCTCGCCGGGATCAGATGGGTAAAGGCCATGACGGCTCCTGCGGCCAGAAGTGCGTTCAGCGTTTTCATGATGCTCCCCTTCGCCCCGTCAGCTTGTGTGGGGCTGCTTCTTGAGCGGCATCATGGCGCTGGCTTGCGCCGACGCAAGCAAAACCCCCGCCTGTTCACGCGCGTGTGACGTCAGTTGCCGTCATCACTCCCGCTGCGCCGCTGGCGGTCCAGCAGGCCACGTAGCACGTCGGCCGGGGTGGGTTGTGACTGCTGCTCGTCCTCTTCGCCTTCACCCTCGCCGGAGCGCTGGCCGGGCAGGATGCGGTCGAGCAGGCCACGCGCCTGACCGGCCGCCAGCTCGCGGGCAACCGCTTCGAAATCGATGCTGAACGACGGGTTGGCGAAATTACCGCGTATCCGGACGGGTACGGCAATGCCGCCCAGCTCCGGCGTGCCGCCCTGGCCAGCCAGTGAGGCGACGGCGCGCGGCGAAATGCGGTAGTCCATCGACTGTTCCACCAGATTGAACTCGCCTGTGCCGGTAACCCGCAATAGCGGGCTGAGCATGGACAAATCGGTATTCGACAGGACGCCATTGCGGATATTGAACGTGCCGCCCAGCTCGCTGAAATCGGTCTCCTCCTCCGGCCCGAAGCCTTGGGGCAGCTGACGTGTCGTGATGGCGGTCTGCACGCCACGAAGGATGCGTGCAAGGTTGAAACCTTCAATCGCGCCATCGCTCAGGCGCAGATTACCACTGCCCGACAGCGACCGCATGATCGCTGCCGTGCTGGCCCCCGAGCTGGTCAGGTCAATGGTGAAATTGCCTAGCCCGCGCAGCGCCGAGAAGTCTGCTGCTGCGCCAAGGAAGGGCTGGGTCTGCAGGCCCTGCAGCCGGGCGTTCAGCGAATAGCTGGGCGTCGCGCCACGGGCATTGACAACGAGCTGTCCCGATCCGCTGCCGCCATACAGCGTGAAGCGTGACAGGTCGGCCACGAGGCGCCCATTGGTCAGGCGGGCATGGACGGCAGCCTCGCTTACCTCCACATCGCCGAAGATCAGCCGTCCGGCACTGAGACGCAGATCAGCGTCCACCAGGCTCAGGGCCGCCAGATCAATTTCCTCGGTGCTCCATTCAGGCTGACCGCCGGTGGCCGTGCCGGACTGTTCGGCCGGCATATAGGGGTTGAGGTTCAGGACAGGAATGACCAGCTGGCCGGTCAGCATGGGGCGCTCACGCTCCGTCTGCACGGTCAGGGAGCCGGTTGCGGTAATCTCGTCGAGACGCAGCCTTGCGTTCTCGAAGCGGATCTCGCCCGGCACGCTGGTCAGGCGCCCGGATGCCGATGCGCTCCGCAGGGCCGAGCCGGGCGGCAAGGGCTCGCCAGCAAGCCGCGCGAGACCGGGAATGTCGGTCTGGACACTGGCGTCGCCAGCCAGATCAAACGTGCTGCTTTCCAGCGCATTGCCGTCGAAACTCACGGTAAGCGGGCTGGAGCGGACCTCCAGCGTCAGAGGGGTTTCACGCCCTTCCATGAACGGACGCAGGCCGCCGAGCCGGGTGTCGAAAGCAATCCTCTCGCCGCGCAGCACGAACTCGCCATCCATGCGCGCTTCGCGGTCCAGATCCTCTGCATGCAGCCGGACATTGAGCTGCGAAACGTCCCAGGTGTCGGTTCCGTCGGAATAGCTCAATGCGCCGTTTTCAATGCGGATGCCGGAGAACGTCCCGTCGAAGGGAAGTGCGCCGGGCTGGCGGAAGCCGCCATTACTGTCGGATGACGGCGCAGCTTGCGCTTCCTCAGCGGAGGCAAATGTCCAGTTATTGCCGCGCGCGTTTTCGCGAAGACGGATAACCGGCTCGACCAGCACGAACTCGCTGACCTCCACCCGGTTGGAAAACAGCGGCCACAGGGCGAGGCCCAGGCGCAGTTCGGAGAGCTCTGCAAACGCCTCCTCGCCAAACCCATCCGCATTGCCGATCGAAACATTGCCTGCACTGATCTGGATGGAGGGCAATATGGTCAGGCCGATCTCGCCGCCAATGCTCACCTCGCGCCCCAGCTGCTCGCTGGCCCGCCGCTCGATTTCGCCGCGCCAGTTTTCCGGGGTGAGCAGCGCCGGAACCAGAAGGGCGGCGGCAACAGCGATCCCCGCAAGGACCAGAAGAATCATAAGCAGGCGGCGCATGATGTGAACTCCGGTATTGCCAGCAGGCGAGGGGGCAACGGAAACAGTTCCGTAGCGGTCCGGGTTATGTTTAACTTCTCGGGACAATTGTTTCCATCGTGGCGGGCCGGAAAAATGAATCCTGGTGCGCCCGTCATTGTCCTGAAGGGGGAGTGGTGATGAATAACGAACTGAAAATTGATCCCGCATTGCCGCCGGTGCGCATGGACCGGCGCGAGCTGCTGATGGGGCTCGCTGTTGGTACGGTTGTGCCGTTCGTTGCCGGGTGTACGGCGCACAATCCGGAGCTGGGCCGCAGCCAGCTCATGCTCGTCTCTGATGCCCAGATCGCCCAGCTCTCCCAGCAGACATGGCAGCAATCGCTGCAACAGGAACGCGTCACCCGCGATGCCAGCAAGCGCAACCAGGTCAACCGGGTCGGCCAGCGCATCGCGCAGAGCTCCGGCATGACCCAGCATGACTGGGAGTTCGTCGTGTTCGACAATGACCAGGTCAATGCCTGGGTGCTGCCCAATGGCAAGGTGGCGGTCTATTCGGGCCTGCTGGATGTGACCGGCAATGACGACCAGCTGGCCGCCGTGATCGGCCACGAGGCCGGCCACGTGGCAGGCCGTCACGCGCAGGAGCGCGCTTCCCAGCAGATGGCAGCCGGCGTGGGGGCCGGACTTGCCGCCGTCGCGCTGGACCAGGGTGGGGTGAGCAATGCCGGCATGTGGGCCGGTGTGCTGGGCGCGGGGCTGACCTTCGGCGTGCTGCTGCCCTATTCGCGCCGCCACGAATACGAGGCTGACCGGCTGGGTACCGACTATATGGCCCGTGCCAATTACCGCCCCACCGAAGCGCTTACCTTCTGGAACGGCATGATGGCACGCAGCGGTGGTTCGGGCGGCCCGCCCGCCTTCCTGTCGACGCACCCGTCGGACGCCCAGCGCATGCAGGCTTTGCAGAGCCATATCACGTCGAGCGGCTACGCCTGATACGCTGAGCTACATCACATGGCCGCCGGTCTTGCATCGCAGGTCCGGCGGCGCTATGTCAGCGCTCCCGCCGCCTTGAGGCATCGCCCTCGCGCCGGGTTTTGAGTGCCGCCTTAGCTCAGTTGGTTAGAGCGCTAGATTGTGGATCTAGAGGTCCCCCGTTCGAGCCGGGGAGGCGGTACCATTCAACTGCCGTGACAAGCTGGCGTTTTCGCGCCGCGGCACATCAGGCGGCAGCGGTGTTGTCACATATGCGTGACAACCGCAGACGGCCAATGGAAACACCCCTCATTCCGACCTAGCCTTCCCCCACAAATCCGGGGAGGGATAATATGCTGTTGCGTTTCCTTGTAGTTTTGTCCGCCGCCACGCTCTGCATGGCAGCTCATGCGCAGGACGGCGATCATGGGCCGCTACAGCCTGTGGACCTGTTCGCGATGGAAGCGGCAGCGGACGTGCAGATTTCGCCAGACGGTCAGCGTATCGCCTATGTACGCCGGACCAACGATATCATGACCGATCGGGCCCGCAGCAGCATCTGGATAGTGGACTATGACGGGCGCAACCATATGCCTGTCGCCTCCAGCGCTTCGGCAGACTTCACCAGCCCGCGCTGGGCGCCTGACAGTGGCAGGCTGGCCTATGTCGCCAGTACGGGCGGAATCCAGGAATTGCGCCTGCACTGGGTGTCCAGCAGCCGTGATGCAGCGGTCAGCCGCCTGCCGGGCGCGCCGGCGGGACTGCAGTGGTCCCCGGATGGCAACCGGCTGGCCTTTGCCAGCTTCTCCCCCGGTTCGGGTCCGTCGCCAGCCTCCCTGCCGTCACGCCCCGAGGGTGCGCAATGGGCCGAGCCTGCCCGGGTGGAAGAGCGCATGGTGTTCCGCGCCGACGGGCGGGGCCTGGTGCCCCACGGCGTACAGCAGATATTTGTAACCGCCGCGGAGGGCGGGACACCCGTTCAAGTGACAGATGACACCGAGGGCGTTGCTGCCGACTTTGCCTGGACACCTGATGGATCGGCCCTGATTGTCTCTGCTGACCGCAGGCCCGGCCGCAACGCGTCTCCAGCAGACACCGAGCTGCACCGCATCGATCTCGCCTCCGGCACCATCACGCAACTGACTGACAGGCGGGGACCGGACAGCTCTCCGGCTGTGTCGCCCGACGGACGCCGGATCGCCTATCTCGGATACGATCAGCGCTATCTCGGCTTCCAGACCCAGCGCCTCTATGTGATGGACATTGACGGTAGCAATTCGCGTGTGGTCACAGCTGATTTTGACCGCAGCCTTGCCAACCCGGTGTGGGCGCAGAACGGGCGCGGCGTCTATGTCTCCTTCGTCGATCAGGGTGAGGTGAAGATCGCTCTGATTACGCTGAACGGCGATGTCCAGGTGCTGGGCGAAGGGCTGGGCGGTTCCAGTTTCGGTGTTCCGTATGCTGGCGGGACGTTTTCGGTTTCGCCCCGGACGGGCAGGTTTGCCGGAGCCGTTTCGTCGCCGCTGCGCCCGGCTGAAGTGGCTGCAGGAGACCGGCGTAGCGGGCTGCGGCGCATAACCTCGCTTAACGAGGAGCTATTGTCGCGGCGGCATGTGTCTGATGCCGAAGAAATCTGGTGGGCTTCGCCCCATGACGGGCGTCAGATACAGGGCTGGGTTCTTCACCCGCCCGGATTCGATCCCGGCCAGACCTACCCGCTATTTCTTGAAATCCATGGCGGCCCATTTGCCGCGTACGGCCCGACCTTCACCGCAGAGTTACAGCTCATGGCTGCTGCGGGATATGTCGTGATCTACACAAACCCGCGCGGATCAACGAGCTATGGCGAGGAATTCGCCAATCTCATCGACCGCAGCTATCCCGGCAATGACTATGACGACCTTATGGGCGGCGTCGATGCCCTGATTGCGCGCGGCTATATCGACGAGGACCGGCTGTTCGTGTCGGGCGGGTCAGGCGGCGGCGTGCTGACGGCGTGGATCGTGGGCAATACAGACCGGTTTGCGGCGGCTTCGACCGTCAAGCCGGTGATAAACTGGGGCAGCTTTGTCCTCCACGCCGACCTGACAAATGTCTTCTATCGTTTCTGGTTTGATGCACCGCCGTGGGAAGACCCTGAAGCGTACTGGCGCCGGTCGCCTCTTTCTCTGGTCGGCAATGTCACAACGCCGACCATGGTGATGGTCGGCGGCGATGATTTGCGCACGCCGGTCTCGGAGTCCGAGCAATACTACACCGCACTGCGTATCCGGGATGTGCCGACCCGGCTGGTTGTCATCCCCGGCGCGCCCCACGGGATCACCGCTTCACGGCCCAGCCGCCTTTTGATGGTGGTCGCAGAAAACCTGCGCTGGTTTGCCGAACACGACCCGGCAAACCGCACAGACGAGGACTAGCCGTATCAGGCCGGCTTGTGTGACTGGCGTGGCGTTCAGCATTTTCCACAGGAAAGTGCTGAGCGTTTGCGCCTTGCAGCGCGCGGCTTGCTTAACAATAGGTTAATCTGTCACAGAGGGGCAGCCCAAAGACACGATGCCGGTTGAGGGGCCGGGGCAGGGAGCAGGCATGGCGAGACTGACCAGCACAACCGGCACCAGCTTTATCATCCTTGATGATGGCGAGCTTTATGAAGAGGCCGATATCGACCGGATCTGCGAGCGCCATGCCATTGGCGATGCGGACCAGAAAATGGCGCTCTGGCGCCTTCTGGAGGATTGCGGGCGCGCGCTGATCGACCAGAAGCGCTTGCAGACGCGCCGCACCCAGATTGCCCGGCTGCGGCAGGACCTGCAGATGGGGCTGCGCCTCACCGGCCAGCTTGCCGGTCTGGTTCCGGACGCGGCTCATCTGCGCGACGATACCCCCACCATGACATTGACGCGCCGCCACCTTGCCGCGCTGCGCGAGGCCGAGCGCCGTCTTGATGCCGGCCATGACGGGAAAACCCGCACCCGGCTGGAGGATGCCGCTCCGGCGCTGGAATGCCTGCAGCGCGTGTTCGAGATGGCTCTGGAAGCGTGCGGTGAGCGCGAGGATGAGGACGGGCCGGAAAGTGTGTGGCGCGCCGCTGTTACGGCGTTCTATTCGCGCACCCTGTCACGGCCCTGGTCACGCCAGGGCGACAATGCCGGCGAACGGTTTCTGGCCGATTGCCGTATTGCGCTGGAACGGGTCGATGAGGACGCCGAAGGGGCAGAGCGCGTCAGCCCGGTGCGTCTGGCGAGCCAGACGCCGGGCTGATCTGCGTCAGTTTCCGCTTTCGCGGCGCTCCTCGACGAGGGTGCGCGCTGCATCTTCGCTGTCGACCGCCTCGATGGACGCAATCCGGCAGCGCCATCCGTCATCGGGAATGACGAACTCGCTCATGGGCTGGCAGATGCGCTGATTGCCGGTGATCGAGGTGGCGATTTCCACACCGAAATTCAGCCCCGAGCATCGCGTGGCCGTGGTGACGAGGAAATACCGGCTGGCACCTGAACGCAGGATCAGATGGCGGTCATCAATGACCGAATAGCCACTGATGGAGCCGATCTGCACGCAGCGGTCCGACTGCACGCTTTCACCGGCCATGGCTGTGCCGGACAGGGTGATTGCAGCGCCTGCAGCCGCTATAGCTGCGGCTATACGAGAGATGGTTTCGAGTTTCACCGCCATGGTAACGCGAACCTTTCCTGTCATTTTGTGTTCCTGTCCGGAACCGGAGGTTCCTGCAGAGAGGCTGGTATGCGTAAGAACGCTCCACGCGTGTGCATAATCGGTGCCGGGGCAGCCGGGCTTGCACTGGCGTATGCGCTATCCTTACGGGGAATTAATACCCTTATTTGTGACGCTGGTAAGGCAGGTCATGGCGCTTTGGCGGCATCTGCCGGCATGATCGCCCCCGGAGCGGAAATCTGGGAGGCGCGAGACAGCGCCTCACCTCTGGCCGGGGCGTTTGCCGCGCTGGCCCGGCACAGCGCGTCGCTCTGGCCGGAATGGGCGCACCGCCTGTCTGCCGAGACGGGTATGGATGTGGCCTACAGGGCCTGTGGCGCGCTGATACCGGTACGCCAGACGGGCATGGCTGAGTGGCTGTCAGGCAGGGATATCGAGGCGGTTTCTCTTGATGCCGGCGCGGTCCGGGCCCGCATGCCGGGGCTTGCCCTGCCAGACGGCGCGGTCTTTCTGCCCGGCGACGCGCAACTGTCCGCGCCGCACCTGATCTCTGCACTGATGGCGGCACTGGCCGGGCGCGGCATCGATATGCGCGAAAACGCGCGCGTGACCGCGCTGCGGCGCCAGGGTGACATCTGGCAGGTCCGGCTCGCTACCGGAGAGATTGGCGAGGCTGATGTCGTGGTGCTGGCCGCTGGCTGGGCGGCTGCAGACCTGCACGGCGCTGCGGCGGGCATTTATCCGGTCAAAGGGCAGGCCGTGATGCTGGATGCGGGTGCGCAGGCTGACTGGCCGCTATTGCGCGCGGGCGACGTCTATCTTGCGCCCAAGCCCGGCGGGCGTCTGCTGGTGGGTGCCAGTGTCGAGCCGGGCAGGAGCGATGCCGGGACAGAGCCGGACATGGCCGCAGCGCTGGTCGAGCGCGCGTCCCGCTATCTGCCGGACATTGCTGCGATGCCCCGGCTGGCGCACTGGGCCGGTATCCGTCCGGCCCTGCCGGGTCTGATGCCGCGCGCCGGTCTGGCCGAGCCGGGCCTTGTCGTGGCGCTGGGTGCCTACAGGCACGGTGTCATGCTGGCCCCGGCGCTGGCTGACGGCCTGGCCGCGCTGATCGATGAGGGCAGGGTGGGTGCGCTTCTTGCCCCGTTCGCGCCGGACACGGTTAACGAAGGCTTATCCTCCGCCGGGTGAGATGGTGGCCAAGCGATTCTTTTACCGGAGCGTACCGTTCTCATGCCCGACCGCATTGGCAACGCGCTGGCAGGCCAGCTGCAGAATACATTCTCGCCGTCGCGGCTGATTTCAGATGCAGCCAGCGCCACAGGTGCCAATTTCGACTTTCTGATGCGTACGGCGGCCCGCGAAAGCAATTTCGATGCGGGCGCGCGTGCCAGCACGTCCAGCGCGTCCGGCATGTTCCAGTTCATCGAGCAGACCTGGCTTGCCATGGTCGCCCGGCATGGCGAGCGGCATGGTTATGGCGATATGGCCGCCTCGGTGCGTCAGGATGGCAGCCGTTTTGTCGTGGACGATCCCGCGCGCCGCCAGGAAATTCTCGACATGCGCTTTGATCCGCGCGCGGCCAGTCTCATGGCGGGCGAGCTGACGGCGGAGAATGCGGCGATCTTGCGCTCTGCCACGGGGCGTGAACCCACTACCGGCGAGCTTTATGCGGCCCACTTCCTGGGCGCATCGCGCGCCGCACGCCTGATCGAGACGGCGCATACCAATCCGGACATGCGCGCCGATGCCCTGTTTCCCGATGCGGCCTCGGCCAACCGGCGCGTATTCTTTGACGGTGCCCGCCCGCGCAGCGCTTCGGAGCTGTTGTCATTTCTGACCCGCGAGCGGCCGGTGGCCAATGTGCCTGATACGGTTACGGCGCCGAGCATGGTGGCCGATACACAGGCCGGTGCCAGCCTGCAGCGCGTTCGCGAGAATCTTCGCGCCGGGGTTTCGGGATATGCGACGGGCGGCGCACCGGGCGCGGTTCTGTCTCCGGCTGTGATGGAAATTCTCAACACGCTGGACATGCCGCTGCGCAGCCGGGGGCGGCGCTCCTGACGGTTTGCCTGACGCGCAGCAATAACCCGTTAAGATTTCAGGCGCACGCTTCCTGGTGCCGGTTGTCCTTGTTGCTTGGGAGTATGGGACCATGAGCGTAAAGGCTTTAAGAGCGCGTCTCACCCGTGAGGACGTTGCCCGCCTTGCCAGTGCGCAGGACGATGAGGGCCGTGCCCTCGCCGCACGCAAGATATGCGCCCGCATCTCCATGCCGGGCCTGTCGGAGAGTGACCGCGCCGCGGCCAATGCCATTCTGGAAGTCCTTGCCAATGACGCGGCAGAGATCGTGCGGCGCGCGCTGTCGGTCACCTTGGCGCGCTCACCGAGCCTGCCGCGCGAGGTCGCGCGCAAGCTGGCCGCCGATATCGATTCCATTGCCGTGCCGGTTATCGCCGGTTCGCCTTCGCTGACGGAGGAAGACCTCACCGAGATTGTCCGTTCGGGCATCGTCATCCGCCAGCTGGCCATCGCCGGACGCGCGGAAGTGCCGGGCAAGGTGGTGCGCGAACTGGTCATGCGCGGTGCAGACCCGGCGGTTCAGCGTGTGATCGCCAATGATGGCGCGCATTTCGACGCCGGTTCCTACGCCCTGACTTTTGAGCGCTATCACGACCAGCCTGCCATGCTGGAGAATTTCGTCGAGCGAGCCAGCCTGCCGATCGAAGTCACCGAAAAGCTCATCAACGTGATTTCAGAGGCCGCAGTGGAGCGCCTCGTTTCGCGCCACGCCCTGCCGGCGCAACTGGCCGTCGAGCTGGCCGAAACCACACGCGAGCGCGCGACTGTCGATCTGGTCGAGCAGGCAGGGCTGACCCCTGATCCGCGCCGCTTCGTGCAGCAATTGCAGATGAACGGGCGGCTGACGCCTTCGCTGATCCTGCGTGCCCTGTTCCGCGGCCATATGAGCTTTTTCGAGCACTGCATGGCCGAGCTTGCCGGGATACCGCACGCCAAGGCGTGGCTGCTGATCCATGATGCAGGACCGCTGGGGCTGGACGCGGTGTTTGAGCGTTCCGGTCTGCCGCGGCGTATATTGCCGGCCGTGCGCGCGTCGGTGAGCGCCTATCATTCGCTGGAGATTGGCGGGCAGGGACCCGAAGATATTGTGAAATTCAGGGCGGCGCTGACCCAGCGCATCTTCACCCAGTTCCAGGGCGCGCCGGAAGCCGATCTGGAATACTGCATGGCGCGGCTGGAAGCGGATATGCGCGCCGTTACGGACGATATCGCCCCGCCGGCAGCCCTGAAGGCAGGCTGACCGGTCCTTCTGTCAGCTGCAATTGCGGTCAGGCTGGCGCGCCGACGAGATCAATCACGCGGGTTTCCAGTTCCTCGGCCAGAGTCCGGCCCACGGCATGATCGTCAGTGCGGATGTTCTGGCGCAGGGCCGCGCGGATAGCGCCGACATGGGCCTCCACCAGCTGCACAGGCACCAGCTCGCGCTTCTCACCTGTTTCCACCAGGCGCGACAGGGAGGCGGCCATGCGCGTCACCAGCGGAAAATCATAGGTGGCCCCAAGGCCGCGCAAATCGTGTGCAACGGTGAAAAGCTCGTCGCCCGCGTCGCTGGTCAGCCCTTCGGCCTGTACCTTGTCGAGGGCGGCTTCCAGCTTGTCGACTTCTTCGGCCAGCCAGCCGGAGAATTCTTCCTTCATTTCGGCAAGTGCGGCCTCGGCGCGCGCGATGGCTGCCGGATCTGCTGGCGCAATCCGCCCGCCCACCTTCACCTTGAGCATGTTGGGCGGGTTGATGATCTCGATGGGTCGTTCGCGTTGCGTCATGGCCTTGTCCCTTCCCCTGTCACACTAGAGTGCCGCATCTTCGCGGCGTTCCGGGCCTTCATACTCATTGTTGAGACGCCGCCTGTCGGGGCCGAAAAATACCTTGGTGCGCACAAAAGGGCGCGGGCGGTTCACGATCACCTGCAGGCGTTTGTAAAGCTGCTCGGCAGAAAATGGCTTGGCGAGAAACTCTGTAACGCCGGCATCACGCGCTTCGCGCACCCGCGAAGGCTCGGCATAGGCCGTCAGCATGATGATCGGAATGAACGGGTTGGCGCTCTTTTCCGGATTGCGCAGATGGCGAACGAGCGCCAGACCGTCGACAGGTGCCATCTTCCAGTCAGTGACAATCACGTCGATCTGCTCAACCGACAAAATGCCCAGCGCGCGCTTGGCATCGGCCGCTTCAAACACATTCTCACAGCCAAAAGCGCCAAGCACCGCACGCACCAGCCCGCGCATGGCTGCGTTGTCATCAACCAGCAGCACGCGCAACTTGGTGAAGGCCATGTCGGCAGGAAGTTCTCCAGCCAAAACGCTACCTCGTTCTCAGTATCCCCGTTGGAGGCAAACCCTACGGGCAACTTGCTTAATATACGGCTAAGCGGGCGCTCCAAACCATTATGAGGGCAGGGCCTAGGAGGTAAACTGTTCGAGAATAATGCGTTCATCCAGCGCCCGGCCGGCATCAAACAGCATGGTAAGCGTCACATCATCGGCTTCTTCGATGGTCACAGATTTCACATCACGAAACTCGCGATTGTCTGCGACGGCGGCAACCGGGCGGTGAACCGGCTCTATCACGTCGAACTTCACGGTGCTGGCATGGCTGAGCAAAGCCCCGCGCCAGCGCCGCGGCCGGAAGGCGCTGATAGGGGTTAGGGCCAGCAGGCTGGCATCAATCGGCAGGATCGGGCCGTGGGCCGAGAAGTTATAGGCGGTAGAGCCCGCTGGCGTGGAGACCAGCACCCCGTCGGCTGCCAGCTCCTCCATGCGCTCGATATCGTCAATGAATATACGGATTTTGGCGGTCTGACGGGTCTGGCGCAGGAGAGAGACCTCGTTGATGGCCAGCGATTCAAACGTCTCGCCGTGCACATTGGAGCCTTTGGCCCGTAAGGGATGGATGATTGCGGTCTCGGCGGCCTCAAGATGCGCGGGCAGATCATCATGCACCGGATCATTCATCAGGAAACCGACCGAGCCGAAATTCATCCCGTAAACGGGGATGTTGTGGCCCATCACGGCATGCAACGCATCGAGCATGCAGCCGTCTCCGCCCAGCGCGATCACGCAATCTGCTTCCAGCAGCGGGCAATCGCCATAGCGCTCCACCAGCGCATTGCGTGCGCTCAGCGCGTCGGGCCGGTCAGCGGCGTGGAAGGCCAGGCGCATGGCAAAAACCTGCAATCGGGACAAACGGTAAAGCGCATTCAAGCCGTGCCGGTGGGTGCATGCAAGGGCCGAAAGCGCCGATCACGCGTGCCGTGCACCTTTCCGGCTCTCCGGGCGTATGCCAGACTTGCGCGGCAAGCAGACGGAGACGAGTCCGAAATGGCTATTGAAACCGCACTCATGGCCTCTGCTGATCCGGGGCATGCGATGCGCGCGCACCTGATCGGGCGCTTTCAGGCGCTCCGCTCTCGCTCCACCGCGCTGACATCAGTCCTGTCAGATGAGGATATGGGCGCGCAGACCATGGAGGATGTGTCGCCATCCAAATGGCATCTGGCCCATACAAGCTGGTTCTGGGAGACTTTCCTGCTGGAGCCGCACCTGCCGGGTTATGAGGCTTTTGATCCGCGCTTTGGCTATCTGTTCAATTCCTATTACGAGGCGCTGGGCGACCGGCAGCCGCGCGCCGCGCGCGGTCACATCACCCGGCCGGGCATTGCCCATGTCATGGCCTATCGCGCCCATGTAGATGGCGCGATGGAGCGCCTTCTGGAGAGTTGCGGGGAGGCTGATCTGGAACGGATCGCCGCACTGATCGAAACCGGCATCGCCCATGAGGAGCAGCATCAGGAGCTGATCCTGACCGACATCAAGCATGTGCTGAGCGTCAATCCGTTTGGCGAAATCTACAGCGAACCGGCATCGCCGCCGGCCCAGCCCGGCGCGCTGGCCGGGTGGCTGGAGTTTGCCGGCGGGCTGGATGAATTCGGGGCCGGGGACACCGGATTTGCCTTTGACAATGAAGGGCCGCGCCACAAGGCATGGCTGGCGCCTTTTGCGCTGTCCACCCATTGCGTCACGAATGGCGAGTACGCGCAATTCATTGCCGATGGCGGATATGATACCGCTTCGCTATGGCTGTCTGACGGCTGGGCGCGGGTGCAGGCCGAGGGGCGGCGCTGCCCGCTCTACTGGCGCGGCAGCGAGCGCGAATGGCGCGAGTTTACCCTGCATGGAGAACGCGAGCTGGACGCGTCCGCGCCTGTCAGCCATCTCGATTATTTCGAGGCCAGCGCCTTTGCCGAATGGACCGGCTACCGCCTGCCGGAGGAACGCGAATGGGAGCTGGCCGCGCGCCGGTTCGATGCCGGAAGCGCCCGCGCCATGACGCCTGATGGCTGGCTGCACCCCGCGTCCGCCGATCAGGCCAGCCTGTTTGGCGGGGTGTGGCAATGGACGCGCTCGGCCTATGCGCCCTATCCGGGCTATCGCGCGCAGGGCGGCGCGATTGGCGAGTATAATGGCAAATTCATGTGCGGGCAGTTCGTGCTGAAAGGCGGCTCTGCCCTGACGCCGCCGGGTCATGTCCGCGCCAGCTATCGCAACTTCTTCCCCCCGCAGGCCCAATGGCAGATGACGGGGCTGCGCCTGGCGAAGGACGCCTAGCGATCATGGACCGCGCGATGATTACGGATGTCGCCGATTATTTCGCCAAAGGCTGCGGGCGCTGCGACCGGTTCGCCACGCCGGACTGTTCCACCCGTCAATGGGCGGGCGGCCTTGAGGCTCTGCGCCGGCTGTGCATCGAGGCCGGGCTCACCGAAACGGTAAAATGGGGCCATCCCTGCTACATGCATGCGGGCCGCAATATCGCGATCATCGGCGCATTCCGTGGCGATTTCCGCCTGAGCTTCTTCAACGCGGCCCTGATGAAGGATCCCGAGGGCGTGCTGGAGAAGCAAGGCCCAAACACCCGTCACGCCGACATGATCCGTTTTCGTGACAACGCGCAGGTCAAGGCACTGGAACCGGTCATCCGCGCCTATCTGGCTGAAGCCATGGGCTATGCCGAAGCGGGCATCAAACCTGCCAGGGAAGATCACGCGCTTGAATTACCTGAGGAACTGGCGGAGGCGCTGGACCATGACCCGGAGCTTGCCGAGGCGTTTCACGCGCTCACCCCCGGACGGCAGAAAAGCTATGTGATCAATATCGGCTCGGCCAAGGCGTCTGCGACCCGCATCGCCCGCATCGGGAAATTCCGGCCGAAGATTCTGGCCGGCAAGGGCGCGATGGAGCGGTGAATAGCCGCGGGCGCCGCCGAGTTGATTTGACCTGCATGCGCTGGCGCGCAATTCTTGACTGAATGATCAGCGAGAGACCCGTCAGACGGGTCCGCACGGGAGAAATGTCATGGATGACCGCGCCCAGCTTTCGGTAAAGGATCAGGTTTCAGCCGAGGAATGGAAGGCGCGCTGCGATCTGGCCGCGCTTTACCGGCTCGTCTTCATGCATGGCTGGGACGATCTGTTCTTCACCCACATCTCCATGCGCGTGCCGGGACCGGAGGAGCACTTCCTGCTCAACCCGTTCGGCCTGTTGTTCGAGGATGTGACGGCCTCAAACCTCGTCAAGGTGGATATTGACGGCAATGTCCTGCCGCCCAGCCAGTACGGTATCAATCCGGCGGGCTTTACCATCCACTCGGCCATTCACCATGCGCGCCCGGACGTGAAAGTGGCGATGCACCTGCACACCGATCAGGGTGTGGCGGTGTCTGCCCAGAAGCGTGGCCTCTTGCCGATTTCGCAGAGCGCCATGACCGTGATGAAGGATGTTGCCTATCACGGCTATGAGGGCATCGCTCTGGAAGAGGATGAGAAGGAGCGTCTGGTCGCCGATCTTGGCGACAAGAACCTGATGATCCTCAATAATCACGGCACGCTGACCACGGGCGACCATCCCTTCTCGTGCTATGTGCGCATGTACATGCTGGAGCGTGCCTGCAAGATGCAGACGCTGGCGCAGGGCGCAGAGCTGGTCGAATGGGGCAAGGACATGCAGGACCGGGTCTATGCCCAGGGCGAGCAGGCCTTCACCAACGAGTTCTTCAAGGAAATCGCGTGGGCGGCCCTGCGTGGCCGTGTTGATCGTCAGTCGCCGGGGTATGACGCTTAAGCGTATCCTCCGGTGCGCGGCTCATGGGCGATAGCGGCCTGTGCGCCCTTGCTGGCGGCTGTCCTTGCCGGTGAGGCGCAAGCTGGCGCGTGGACGCAAAAGCGCGGCGACGGGATTTTGCTGACGGGCTATTCCACGCACTGGCTGGTGGCGCCGGGCGGCACGCAGCTTCGCAAGTCCGAGGTCAGCTTTTATGCCGAATATGGCCTGCTGGACCGGGTGACACTGGTCGGCCGCCTGGCACTGCAGTCCCTTAGCGAGACACGGGCCGCGCCCGATGATGTTTCGGATTCGGCCTTCAGAAGCGCGTTGATTGCGATTGGCGGCACCGAGGCGGGCTTGCGCTTCAAGCTTCTGGACGCTGGCCCATGGGCGTTTTCCACCCAGCTTTCCAGAACGTTTGAGTCCGGCGGCGAAAACCGGAACAATCAGCGTTTTGGCACGGGCGGCGGCGATGTCGAGGTGCGGCTGCTGGCCGGGCGCGGGTTCGGCAGGGACAGCTTTTTCGATGTACAGATCGCCCGGCGTTCCCTGGCTGAACGTGGAGGCGAGGAGTGGCGTCTGGACACGGCTGTTGGTGTTCCGGTCTCGCTGCGCTGGCGTGTCATGGCGGAGACGTTCTCGCTAAGCGCTGGCAGCCGTCCGGGCATACCGGCCTATTCCGGGCACCGCACCCAGATCAGCGCCATTTATGACGCCCCGGCAGGGTTTTCGATATCGGCAGGAATTCTGGGTACGCTGCAGACTGAAAATTCGGCGCGTGAGACAGCAGCGCTCGTTCGCCTCTGGCGGCGGTTCTGAAGGCGGGCGATTGCGGCCCGTTACGGGGCGGGCAAGTGCTCATCACGGCGAATTCATTTTGCTTTTTGTAACGCGCGACGCATATCGCTACGCAGAAGAAAAAGAGAGCAAACCATGCGCCGTGCCATTTTCCTGATTGTCGTAGCCATTCTGTTTGCCGGCATGGCGGCTGCGGTAGTCGTGCGGGCCGTGTCGCAGAATTCAGGCGGCGGCGGTCAGATGCGCGGCATGGCGACGCCGGTCGCCCTCTATGAGGTTGAACCGCGCAGCTTTGCCGACATTGTCGAGGCGCTGGGCACGGCCAACGCCAATGAGTCGGTGCTGGTGACAGCCAAGATCTCCGACACCATTTCACGCATCCATTTCGATTCCGGCCAGCGCGTCGCCGCCGGTGACATTCTGGTTGAGCTGCGTGATGCCGAGGAGGTGGCCGGCCTTTCAGAAGCGCGTGCATCGCTTCGCGAGGCGCAGCAGGAGCTGGTGCGCATCCGTGACCTGACAGAGCGCGGCGTCGCGCCCCGGTCACGGCTTGAAGAAATCCAGGCGAATGCAGAGCGCGCCCGCGCCCGCGTTGCGGCGCTGGAGGCCCGCGTTGACGACCGGCTTATCCGTGCGCCTTTCGATGGTGTGGTTGGCCTGCGCGCGGTCAGCCTGGGCCAGCTGGTACGTCCCGGTGATACGATTGCGCAGCTGGATGATACGTCTGTCATCAAGCTCGACTTCACCTTGCCGGAGCGCTTTCTGGCCACCGTTTCGGCGGGCATGGAAATCGTCGCGCTGACATCGGCTTTTTCCGGTGAAGAGTTTGCCGGCCTGATTACCCAGATCGACAGCCGTATTGACCCTGCCACGCGGGCGGTAACCGTGAGGGCGGAAATCGACAATGCCGACGGGCGCTTGCGGCCGGGTTTGCTGATGACCGTTCAGGTGCGCCGCGATCCGCGCACCCGCCCGTCCATTCCTGAAACGGCGATCACACGCCTGCGCGACCAAGTGTTCGTTTTCACCGTGTCAGAGGATGAGGCGGGCCATTATGCCGTGCAACGGGAAATCCGCGTCGGCGCGCGCGCTGACGGTTTCCTGGAAGTGCTCGAAGGTATCGAGAACGGAACAGTCATCGTGCGTCAGGGCGTGCATCGCATCCGCGATGGCGCGCGCGTTTCACCGCGTGAGGATGGAGACGGGCGGCGCACGGCGAGCAACGCCGTTGCGGCTGCGTCTGCGGGAGCCGCCGCCGGGAGCGCGCAGCGATGACACTCTCTGACATAGCCGTCCGCCGTCCGGTTATCGCATTTGTTGCCAGCGCCATGATCGTGGTGTTCGGCATTCTGGGCATCCGCGATCTGCCGCTGCGCGAACTGCCTGATGTGGACCAGCCTGTTGTCTCGGTGCGCGCGGACTTTCCCGGTGCCAATGCCGAGGTCATGGAAAATCAGGTGACGCAGCCCATTGAAGGCGCATTGGGCGGTATTGAAGGCATTGATACGATCCGTTCGCGCTCGGAGGACGGCGAGTCGCGCATCTCCATAACCTTCCGCCTCGGACGGGATCTGGAAGCGGCTGCGAACGATGTGCGCGAAGCGGTGGCGCGCGCCCGGCGGCAATTGCCGCCTGACGTGGAAGAGGTGGTCGTCACCAAGCAGGATTCCGACGCCCGGCCCTTCCTCTGGTACAATCTGATGTCGGAATCGATGACGGCTGAAGAGCTGACCGATTATGCCGACCGTTTCCTGGTTGACCGCTTTTCCGTCATTGACGGCATTGCGCGTGTGCAGATTGGCGGGCAACGCCGCTATGCCATGCGTATCTGGCTCGACCCGCAAGCCATGGCGGCGCGCCAGCTGACAGTCGCCGATGTCGAGAACGCGCTGCGCGCGGAGAATGTCGAACTGCCGGGCGGGTCGCTGGAGACCGTGTCCAGCCAGCTCGTGGTGCGGGTGGAGCGCCTGTTTGCGACCGAGGACAGCTTCCGCCGGCTGCCGATAACGCGCGGCGATGGCCATATCATCAGGCTGGGCGAGATTGCCGATGTGGAGCTTGCCGCCGAGCAGGAGCGCGCGCTTTTCCGGGGCAATGGCCAGAACATGATCGGTATCGGCTTCATCCGCCAGAGCCGGTCGAACGCCGTGGCCGTGTCCGATGCGATCCGCGCCGAGGCGGAGCGCGTCAGCCCGCAATTGCCCGAAGGCATGCAGATGCTCAATGCCTCCGATGACACGGTGTTCATCCGGGAGTCCATCAACGAGGTGTGGCGCACGCTGGCCGTTGCCGCGACGCTGGTTGTGCTGGTCATTTACCTGTTTCTCGGCAGTTTTCGCGCCGCCGTCATTCCCGCTGCCGTGGTGCCGGTCTGCCTGATCGGCGTGTTCGCGGTGCTCGCCGCTTTCGGTTTCTCCATCAATATCCTGACGCTGCTGGCGCTCGTGCTGGCGATCGGGCTGGTGGTCGACGATTCCATTGTGGTGATGGAGAATATCCAGCGCCGGGTGGATCTGGGCGAGCCACCCAAGCTGGCCTCCTTGCAGGGGGCGCGGCAGGTCTTCTTTGCCGTTATCGCTACGACGGCCACGCTGGTGGCGGTCTTCGTTCCGCTGGTTGTGCTGCCCGGTCTTATCGGGCGCATCTTCACCGAGCTGGCCGTGGCGATCACTGGCGCGGTGGTCCTGTCGAGCTTCGTTGCGCTTACCCTGTCGCCGATGATGAGCTCCAAGCTGGTTCGTCCGAGCCAGGGTGTGCGCGGTCCGGCGCGCTGGGTCGACAAGGGTGTCGGCAAGCTGCGCAACGCCTACCGGGAATCGCTGGACGTCGTGCTGTCGCTGCCCTGGCTGATCATTCCGTTCATCGTGGCGGCTGTGGGCGGATCGGTCTTCCTGTTCAACCAGCTGCCCAGCGAACTTACGCCACCTGAAGACCGGGGCAATTTCTTCAGCCGCTTCAGCGCCGCAGACGGTGCCAGCTTCGAGTACACCGCCGAGCAGGCCGCCCTCATCGAAGACATTCTCATGGAGTATGTCGAGGCGGGCGAGCTGCGGCGCGTGCTGGTTGTCGTGCCGGGGTTTGGTGGCGGCGGCTCCAGCTTTTCCAGCGGCATTGTCGTCGGCACGATGACGCCCTGGGGTGAACGCCGTCCGGGCATGGAGATTGTCAACGAGGTCAATCAGCGCCTGGGGCAGCTGACCGGTGTGCGCGCCTTCGCGTCGATGCGGTCTTCGCTTGGCGGCGGGGGCGGCGGCGGAGACGATATCCAGTTCGTCCTGCAAGGCCCCGATTACGACCTGATTGACCGGGAAGCCGACCGGCTGATTGCGACCATCGAAGAGACCAATCCGGGCCTTCTGCGCGCCCGCAAGGATTACGAGCCTACCTCGCCGCGCCTTGTCGTTGATATCGACCGGGAGCGGGCGGCGGCGCTGGGTGTGTCGGTGTCCGATATCGGGCGCACCCTGCAGACCCATCTGGGTTCGCGGCGCATGGGCCAGTTCATCGACCGGGGCGAAGCCTATAATGTCATTGCCGAGAACCGCCGCGAACAGCGCTCCAGCCAGTCGGATCTGGAGATGCTCTATGTGCGCGGGGGCGCAGGCGAGCTGATCCCGCTTTCCAACCTGGTATCCTTGCGCGAGACCGGCGAGGCGCAGGCCCGTAACCGTCTGAACCGGCAGCGCTCCATCACCGTGTCAGCGACCTTGAGTGACACCTATACGCTCGGAGAGGCGATAGACTGGCTGGACAGCTATGCCCGCGCCGAACTGCCTGCTGACATGGCAACCGAATATGTTGGCAGCGCGCGCGAGTTTCTGGAATCCAACTACGCGATGCTGTTTGCGTTCGGCATGGCGCTGCTGATCGTGTTCCTGGTGCTGGCGGCGCAGTTTGAAAGCTTCATCCAGCCGCTCATCATCATGCTCACCGTGCCGCTGGCCGTCGCAGGCGGACTGTTTGGCCTCTACATGGCCGGTTCCTCACTGAATATCTATTCGCAGATCGGATTGATCATTCTGGTGGGGCTGGCGGCGAAGAACGGCATTCTGATCGTGGAATTTGCCAACCAGATGCGCGAGGAGGGCATGAGCGTTGCCGAGGCGACGCTGGAGGCTGCGGCCACGCGTTTCCGTCCCATCCTGATGACCGGCATTTCCACCGCCATTGGCGCGTTTCCGCTGGTCATGGCCTACGGGCCGGGCTCTGAAAGCCGTATCACCATTGGCGTGGTGATCTTTACCGGCGTACTGGTGGCAACGCTGTTCACCCTGTTCGTGGTGCCGACCGCCTATGCGGTGTTTGGCAAGTACACCAAGACGCCGAACTGGGTGTCGCGCCAGCTGGAGAAGGAAGCGCGTGAGCGCGGCCAGAGCCTTGGCGGCTCCGATGCGATTGCCGCTCCGGGCCAGCAGCCAGCCGAGTAGGCTGGTCATTCTCACAGGTTTGTGAGCCTACGGTTTTGTAACGAGCCGGTGGAGGCAAGCTGCATGTAAGTCTGCTTTTCGGCTTGGTGAGCAAGAACGCTCACCCGCACATCGGGGGCAGGCTTGCATGATCTCTTCAGTTCTAGTGCCGATTTTCCTGGCCATCACGGCTTCGCATTCAACCGATGATGTCCGTCTTGTCGCCGATGCTGGTGCTGACATCGCGTTGGTCGCAGACGCACATGATACCGTCAGATTGTTAGGGGGCGTGGTTTGGGCGGATGTCCCACCCCTGCAGGATGGCGTAATCCGGGCACAAATACGCATGGATGCGTCGCGCGGGTTCAGCGGCATTCTGTTTCGCGCCGAAGATGCGGAGAATGGTGAGATCGTCTATTTGCGCCATCACCGGGCCGGCGAGCTGGATGCCTGGCACTACACACCTCGCCATAACGCGATCGACGCCTGGCAGATATTCCAGGGTGAGGGCTTTACCGGCCGGGCGGAATTCCCGCTTGAGACTTGGGTCGATATCGAGCTGTCCCTTGCAGGCGACCGCGCCGTTCTGCGTGTTGGCGATACGGTCCTGCCCATATTTGCCCTTCAGCGTGAGACCGTTTCAGGCCGTATCGGCTTTTGGGGCCTGCGTTCGGCGCGCGATATACGCGCGGTGGAGGTTGTTGCCGGAGCTACGCCTGAACTGCTTGAGTTTGTTGGCGGGTTTTCATTGCCGGACGAGTCCGCTGCTCATGTTTCAGGGCTGATAGCGGAGTGGCGGGTCTCCGCGCCGTTTGGTGAAGCGCAACTGGCTGGTGTCTACAGTCTGGATCGCAGCACACTGCCTGGCGTGGCCGGAACCGTTGAAGCGCGCCATCGTGGTATCGCCAATCTTTCCGAACTCGCCACCAGATCATCTGAACACGACACGGTTCTCGCTGAAGCGGTGATCCACAGCGAGAACGACGCGATGATGCTGTTGCGCTTCGGGTTCTCGGATCGGACGCGAATCTATGTCAACGGAGATCTGGTTTATGTGGGCGATGCCAGCTTTCAGTCCCGTGATTTTCGTTTCCTGGGTACGGTGGGCCATTTTGACGGCGTGCCGGTCCGCCTGCGCGCGGGACAGAACATCATCAGCGCCGCCGTAACTGAACAACAAGGCGGGTGGGCGATAACCGCTCAGCTTGGCGCGCTTGACTAGCGCCGCGTCTCCACCGCGAGGAAAGCGATGAGGTCATCGCGGTCTGCATCGTTGCGCAGGCCCGCAAAGCTCATCCGGTTGCCGGGCAGATAGGTGCGCGGATTGGCCAGCCACTCGTCCAGCTCGGCCTTTGTCCAGACGAAATCGGCCTGCTCCAGTGCGCGCGAGAAGCGGAAGCCTTCCGCCCCGCCGACTTCGCGCCCGAACATGCCATGCAGGTTGGGGCCGACCAGATGGCGCTCGCCACTGCCCAGCGTGTGGCAGGAGGCACAGCGCCGGAACAGGCGCCGGCCATTATCCAGATTGGCAGAGGCGTAAGGCTCGCCCAGCGTTGCAAGGATGGCGGCGGCCTCCTGCGGCGTTGCCGTGGTCTCCGGTGCGCCGCCATGGGTCTGGGGCTGCGGTCCCGGGGCAGGGGCGTCGCTCTCTCCGCAGGCTGCGAGCATCAAGGCCATTGCCAGAGAGGTCAAAGCTGCCGGATGGATCATGGTGGGGCGTTCCTTGCGTGAATATCAGCCTGAAGACCTAGCGCCGACCAGCGGCGCTATCAATCGGCGCGATGGGCTGGCGGCTGCGTCACGGTTTCGCGCCGCGCCGTCAGGATGAACAGAAACTCGCCCTCCAGCGTCACATCGCCGTGCCGGTTGGCGATACGCGCACGGGTGGTTGCCTTGCGGCCCGTCCTGGCGGTGACTTCCGCGCTGGCAAGGGCTGGGCCGTCATCGGGCGCAAACGGGCGGCGGTATTGCAGGTTGGCCGTTGCCGTCACGAAGACCTCTCCGGGGCCGCACAGCGTGTTGGTGGCAAGACCCGCCACCTGATCCAGCCAGCCGGCGCTCGCCCCGCCATGGACAGCGTTATTGAGATTTAGCCAGTGTTTCGCGACCGGAATTTCCAGCCGTGTACGCCCGTCCCCCAGTTCCAGCACGCGCGCGTCCAGCAGGCCCCAGAAGCGCTTGTGCGCTTCGTCGCTGCCAAAATGGTGCATCAGTCGGTCGGGCAGGGTCATGTCTTGCTGGCGTGCTTGTCCGGTGAAGAGGGATACACAACGCTGCGTACGCTGGAGCGCGTCACCTTGCCAACCGGATTGCGCGGCAGGCGCGCCAGGACGTGGATCGCCTTGGGCGATTTTACCGGCCCCAGCAGCTCGCGCGCGAGCGGCATGAGCTGCGCGCCATCAAGGGTCTGGCCGCGAACGGGGGTGACCGCGACCTCAAGCCGTTCTCCCCATTGCGGATCGGGGACCGCAAAGGCACACGCCTCATCAATGCCGGGCAAGGTCAGCAGCGCAGCCTCAATTTCTGCCGGATGGATGTTGTAGCCGCCGGAAATCAGCATGTCGCTGGCCCGTCCGGTGATGAACAGATAGCCGTCACGGTCGAGATGGCCCAGATCACCGGTGTGCAGCCATCCCCGGCGCAGCGTGTCCTGGGTGCGCGTCCGATTGCCCAGATAACCGTCCATCAGAAGCGGTCCCTTGACCGTAATCTCGCCCGTCTGGCCGGGGCGAAGTGTCTCGCCCTCATGGCCGATAATGGCGATCTCGCATATGCGCCCCGCCTTGCCGACCGAGTTGGCAAGGCGCGGCTCTGCCAGCTCGGCCTCGGTGATCGCCGCGATGGTCATGGGCGCTTCGGTCTGGCCATAAAGCCCGGCGATGCGCGGGCCGAACGTGCGCTGGGCGCGCAGCAACTGGTCGGCAGGCATCGGGGCAGCCCCGTAGATGATGCGCCTTAGCGCCGGGGCAGCTACCGGCCGGTCCATCAGCGCGCACAGGCGCAGGATCAGGGTCGGTGCCATGAAGCTTTCGGTCACCGCCTCATCATGCAGCAGGCGCAAAAGCAGGTTCGGGTCGCTCTTGTGGACCAGCACCAGCCGCCCGCCGCGCGCCAGCACCGGCAGGACGAAATGCGATGCGCCATGGGTGAGGGGGGAGCAGGCGAGGAATACCGGCATGCCCTCACGGCCAAACCGATCCTCCATATTGATGATATTGGCCATCACCGAGCGGTTGGACTGGATCACGCCCTTGGGTTCGCCGGTGGATCCGCCCGTGAACTTGATGGCCATCGTGTCTTCGGGCTTGCGCGCCAGTGGCTCAAAGCCGGGAGCGGGCGGCAGATCAGCCGGGATGGTTTCCACGCCGGGCGCGCATGAACGCAGGATGTCCGCCTCTGCCGGTCCGGCCAGCACAAGATCGGCCTTCACCTTCTCCAGAGCGGCGGCGTTAAGCTGCGGCCCGTTGCTGGGATTCAGCGGCACCCAGACCAGCCCCGCCGATTGGATCGCCAGATAGGCCGCCACATGGTCGATCGTGTTGGGGGCGGACAGGGCGATACGCGCGCCCGGCGGGAACCGGCTGGCCAGATGGGAGGCCAGGCTGCGCACCCGTTCAGACAGGGCATAAAATCCGATCCTGCCGATCAGGCGGCCCTCGGCGTCGTACTCGCATGCTGCGCCGTGGTCGGGAAAACGGCGCACCGCGTCCCAGAACAGGGCTATGGGTTGGGTGTCCAGCGTATTGCGTTTCATACTGTAAGCACCGTCACCAGCGTGACGGCCTCCTCCACCCCCAGAAACCCGCCGCCATTCTCGCAAACGCCAGCGCGCGCGCCTTCAACCTGCATACTGCCTGCTTCCCCTCTCAGCTGGGCACACATTTCCGCGATCTGGATAATCCCCGTGGCCCCTACGGGGTGGCCCTTGGCGACCAGCCCGCCCCCTACATTGACCGGAATGTGGCCGCCGCGCGCCGTCGCGCCGGAGGCCGTGAACGGCCCGCCTTGCCCGCGCGGGCAGAGCCCCAGATTTTCAATCTGCAGGATTTCGGCAAAGCTTGTCGCGTCGTGGACCTCGGCGATATGCATGTCGGCAGGGCCAAGGCCCGCCGCCTCGCAAGCCAGATCAGCCGCGCGCTTGCCCAGATGCCCGTCCCAGTCATCGATGGCGCGCGCGCGGGCCGTCGTCCAGCCCATGCCTGCGAGCCTGACCGCGCGCTTATTGCCTTTTGCGGCGCTCGCCGATTGCAGCACGAGGGCCGCTGCGCCATCGCTGACCGGCGCGCACATGGCGCGCGTCAGCGGCCATATCACCGGCTTGTCCGCCAGCACCTGATCCATGGTGAAGGGCGTGCGGTATTGTGCATTCGGGTTCGCGGCGGCGTGGGTGTGGTTTTTGGCGGCGGCCATGGCGAGCTGCTCGCGCGTGGTGCCAAACGCTTCCATATGGGCGCGGGCGATGCCGGCATAGATGTCCATGAAAAAGCTGCGGGGCGCTTCTGCGGCGTCTGCCGGGATCAGGCCGGCACCCAGAGCCGCCATCGTGCTAGCGGTTTCCTCGATGCGTTCGATATCGGTGCCGCCGCGGAAAGCGGCCATGACCTGTTCGGTGCGGTCTGGGAAGACCATCTTTTCCGCGCCAACGACCAGCACGGTTTCGGCTTCGCCTGCGCGGATCATGGCGGTGCCCAGCGCGACGGCAGAGGAGCCGGACGCGCAGGCATTTTCCACGTTGACGATTCTGATGCCTTCAATGCCCAAGGGAGCAAGCGCGATTTCGCCGCGTACGGCATTCTGGCCCTCCAGCATGGGCTGGCGTGTGTTGGAGAAGAGGGCCGCTTCAATGCGCTCTGGCGTCAGCCCGGCATCGGCCAGCGCAGCCGTTACCGCTTCGCGCGTCAGGTCTTTCACCGAGCGTGCGGGATGTTTGCCGAGCGCGGTCATGGCGGCACCCGTGATGAAAATGCTGTCCATGCCTTGCACGCCGTAAAACCTCTCGCAGGCGGGTTGCCCGGTAACTTCGATAAAGATACTTTCTTCGTCAACGTTATCGCGAACCGTCGGTTATGCAATCGTTTCGCAAGAGAAAAAATTCACTATAGGGGTCTGGTCCATGGCGCACACCGCACATCTTTACGAGCAACATCGCGAGACGCTGGATACGGCCCTGAAGGCGGTGCGTACGCGCGATCACTGGAGCCCGTTCAGGGAATCGCCCAGCGCAAAACTGCACGGTGAAGACGCACCGCGCCTCGGCAAGGCCCGCTTTGACGCCCAGCTCGGCAAGGCGTTCGATCTCGATCAGCCCGGCACTGTCGGCACGCTGGGCGCGGAGGTTTCGCCCTATACGCGCCAGCCGCTGGGCATCACCTATCCCAAATCCGATCCGGCGGCGCTGTTTGCCGCTTCGCGCAAGGCCATGGCGGGGTGGATGAAGGCCAGCATCGAGGAACGCGCCGGCATCATCACCGAAATGCTGTTCGCGATGGAGAGGAATGCTTTCGAGAACGCGCATGCCACCATGCACACGGCGGGGCAGGGCTATGTGAT
Source organism: Glycocaulis sp. (assembly GCF_050485565.1). Classification (GTDB taxonomy): domain Bacteria; phylum Pseudomonadota; class Alphaproteobacteria; order Caulobacterales; family Maricaulaceae; genus Glycocaulis. The sequence continues at coordinate 49,546 of NZ_JBJHBQ010000002.1, forward strand.
GGCGTTCTCAGGCTCCGGCGCCAACGCGCTCGACCGGGGGCTGGAAGCGCTGGTCTATGCCATGAAGGCGATGGAAGACGTGCCGGAGACGGCAAGCTGGACCAAGCGCTTTCTGGAGCCCGAACCGGTCAGGCTGAACAAGCGTTATATGCGCGTGCCGCTGGGCCCGGCGGTGGTGATCTGCTGCGCGACCTTCCCCCTGTGGAACGCCTACCCCGCGATGACGGCCAATCTGATGACCGGCAATCCGGTGATCGTGAAGCCGCACCCGACGGGCGTGCTGCCGGTCGCGATGGCGGTGCGCACCTGCCGCGAAGTGCTGGAGAAGGCGGGCTATGACCCGAACCTTGTGCTGCTGGCCGCCGACGAACCCCTGGACCAGATCACCATGAAGCTGCTGGAGCAGGCTGATTGCCGGATCGTGGACTATACCGGCTCCCAGCGCTTTGGCACCTGGATCGAAAACAACTGCCCCGGACGGTTGGTCTTCACCGAGACGGCGGGCTGCAACTCGGTCGTCATTCACTCCGCCAATGATTTTGGCCGCGTCGCGCACACGGTCGCGCGCGCCATGGTGACGTTCGCCGCCCAGATGTGCACCGCGCCGCAGAATGTCTTCATTCCGCGTTCGGGCGTGCAGACGCCCGATGGCACGATTGCCTATGACGACGCGGTGGAGACGCTGGTGTCTGCCATCGACAAGATCGCGGGCGACAACACGCTGGGGCCTGCCATCGCTGCCGCCGTGCAGGCCGACGCGACTATCGAGAATGTCGAGGCGATGACGGCGAAGGGCGAGGCGGAGGGCAATATATTGCGCCGTTCCGGCCCGGTCTCGAACTCGGACTACCCGGATGCACGGACGGCCAGCCCGGTCCTGATCGAATGCGACGCGAAGAACGAGGATTTCTACGGCGAGGAGCGCTTCGGCCCGGTCAGCTTCGTGATTCCGGTGGACAGCGCGGCAGAGGGCGTGCGCCTTGCCACCTCGCAGGCCCGCACACGCGGGGCCATCGCCTCCTATCTCTATTCGACCGATGAAAGCTTCATCGACGCCGCCGAGCCGGACTATCTCGCCGCCGGGGCCTCGCTCAGCATCAATATCGACCGGGGCATGCCGATGAACTTCATGGGCGCGTACTCAGATTATCATGTCACCGGGCTCAATCCGGCGGGCAATGCCAGCCTGACGGATCTCGCTTTCGTCGCTCCGCGCTTCCGTGTGGTGCAGATGCGCCGCCCCGGCTGAGGCGGCTTTTTCGCCACACCAGCTGCGTTGATGATAGTTTCTTTAAAAAAGTCACCTTGAGTTAGTTCGTTTATTGAAGTTATGGTGGCGGCGATACGGTCGTGCGGGCGATTCCGCTCCCATGGCCGGAATCCAAAAGAGACACAGGGGAGGTTCCAAGTGAACAGATCAAAAGCGTGGCTGCGCCTGTCTGTCGGTGCCATGGCACTGACCGGAGCGCTGGCCTCGGCAGGCACCGCGATTGCGCAGTCTGCCGAAATCATCACCGTGACGGCCCAGCGCCGCGAGCAGTCCGTTCAGGATGTGCCGGTAGCCGTCAGCGCATTCAGCGCAGCGGATTTGCGCGATTCGTCCATTGCGGGCGTTGAGGGCATTGCCGACCGTACGCCGGGCTTCACCATGACACGGTTCAATATCGGTGAGCCGCAGCTCTATATCCGCGGCATCGGCTCCACGTCGGATTCTGCGGCCGGCGACCCGTCTGTCGCGGTATCGATCGACGAGGTCTATATCGGCCGGGCCGGTGGCGGTGCGCTCAGCTTCTTTGATATCGAGCGCGTGGAAGTGCTGCGCGGCCCGCAAGGCACGCTCTATGGCCGCAACGCGGCTGGCGGCGCGGTCAACATCATCTCCGCCCGCCCGGACGCCACCCAGTCCTTTGGAGAGTTCACCTTCGGCTATGGCGACTATAATGACCGCCTGTTCAGCGCCGTGCTCAATGGTCCGCTGGGCGAAGGCGCTGCGGGGCGTCTGGCCTTTCTCTATCAGGCCCATGACGGCTATTCGCAAAGCGTGCCTTCGGGGTCTGACCTTGGCGGGGCGAGCACCTGGGGCGTTCGCGGGGCGGTAAGCTGGGATGCCGGCAATTGGAGCTTCCTGGCGCAGGCCGATTATGCGCGTGACAGAACCGACGGTCAGGCGCGCGTTCCGGTGCTTGGACCCAATACGAACCCGGCCTTCGTTCCGCTGATCGGCGCGATCCGGGCGGGTCTCAATGAACGCCAGAGCTTCTCAGACCCGTCCACCTTCCAGGAGCGCGATAGCTGGGGTGTTCTCTTCCGCGCCGACACGAGTTTCGGCGATATGGATTTCACCTCGCTGACCTCCTATCGCGGTCTTGAATTCTCCTGGTTTGATGATCTGGGCGGTCTGCCTGTGCCGCCTTATGTGCTGCGCATTGAAGACATCAACGAAGACGAAGCCTGGCAGTTCACGCAGGAATTCCGCCTGTCGCGCACGCTCGACAATGGTGCCTTCTGGGTGGCCGGCCTCTACCTCTTCCACGAGGAAGTGGACCGCAATGAGCAGTTTATCGTGGACGCCCGTGCGCCGCTGCCTCCGATTGCATCGGGCGATGTGACCTTCTTCCAGGAAGCCACGAACCAGTCTGCCGCCGTGTTTGCCCAGCTCACCATGCCGCTGGCCGATACGCTGAACCTGACCGTGGGCGGCCGGCTTACCTACGACTCCAAGGAAATCTTCGCCCGCGGCGTGGACAATGCGACGCCCGGCGGGCCTTTCCCGGGTATTCCGCTCGGCCCGCCCCCGGGGGTAGCCTATCCGGCCGGCGCTTCGGGCAGCGAAAGCTGGACCGAGCCGACCTGGCGGCTGGCACTGGACTGGCAGGCATCGGACAATGTGATGCTCTATGCGTCCTATGACCGGGGCTACAAGTCCGGCCTCTATCCCAGCCAGGCGCAAAGCGCGGCGCAGGCCACGACGCCGCTCGACCCTGAAATTCTCGACAATTTCGAGGTGGGGATGAAATCGACCTTCGCCGAAGGCCGGGGCATCTTCAATCTGGCGGCGTTCTACACGGACTATCAGAGCTTGCAGGTTTACGAACTGCTGGGTCTTGCCCTGTCGACCTCGAATGCGGACGCGGAAATCCGCGGGGTTGAAGCGGAGTTCGCCTTCCAGGCCAATGACTACTTCCAGTTCGGCGGCTCTTATGCCTATCTGGATGCCCAGTACACGTCAGACGCGGTCTCCAGTCTCGGCGTGCTGCCCTATAACGGCAACCAGCTGACCCGCTCGCCAGAGCACCAGTACAATGTCTACGCAGCGCTGGAGCTTCCGGTGGCGTCAGGCACGGCGCGCGCGCGTGTCGATTACAACTGGACGGGGGACTATTACTTCGATCCGTCCAATGCGCCTGAAACGCTGGTGAGCTCCTATGGCACGGTCGATGCCCGGCTGAGCTGGGGACCGGACGATGCCAACTGGGATATTTCGCTGTGGGGCCGCAACCTCACTGACGAGCTCTATCCCAGCCACATCATCAAGAACCTCGATATCGGGTTCACGGTGTTTGCGCCGCCGCGCACGTTCGGCGCGCAGTTCCGGATGCGTCTGGGCGGATAGTCTTTCGGGGACAGACGCAAGACGGGAAGGGCGGTGCCGCAAGGTGCCGCCCTTTTTGGTGGGAGGGTGTTCGTTTTCCTCCCCCGTTTACGGGGGAGGTGTCAGCGCAGCTGACGGAGGGGGGAGCTTTTGTGAAATCCCCCCCTCGGTCCTTCGGACCACTCCCCCCGTAAACGGGGGGAGAAACCGCTGTGCCGCCCTTTTCTCATTTTAAACCAGCCGCTCCAGCCGTCCTTTGCGTTTGACGATATTCTTGTAGTCCCACTGCACGGTGCGCGCCTCGGCCAGCCAGCGGCGCAGGAGGTCTTCGTCAATCTGATCAGGTGCCGTGTAGCGTGCCTCGGCGGCCTTGAACGTGCCTTCAGGCTTCAGGCCGGGTGTCTCGAAGGACTGCCCGCTCCAGAACAGCAGGCGCACGCAGGATTTCAGCTTGCTATAGCCCGTGACCGGGTTGCCATCGAGGAACCAGACCGGGTGGGCGTGCCAGATCCTGTTCTCGGCTTCGGGCAGGGCGTCATCGATCACCCGCCGGAGCGTATCACATATCTGGCGGTCGGTTTCTGCCTGCGCCGCGTGATAAGCGTCTATATTCTCGAAGCGCGGGGCTTTCATGGGAGCCTCCTTGCCGTGTTCTACTGCGCGGCGCTCATGGCCGCACGCTGACTGGCCGAATGAGCCGGAACGGGGCGCACGCTGCGCGGATCGATTTCCTCGCCCGTAACCGCATTGCGCAGGACTGGCAGGACGGTTTGCCCCGTGGCCTGCGAGACCAGTTCAACGGGCAGCTTACCCGGTTCACACAGCCAGCGCGCGCCCCAGGCGAAGAAGGCCAGCACGGTGGGGTAGAGCGCGCGTCCGCGTTCGGTTAGCACATATTCAAACCGCTCAGGGCGTGTGTGGTAGCGCTTGCGGGTCAGAATGCCGTGCGAGACAAGCCCCTCAAGCCGGTCTGCCAGCACGCTGGTGGAGACACCCAGCGTTTTGAGGAAATCATCATAGCGGCGCACCCGGTAGAAACAGGCCGCCAGCACCAGATTGGTCCAGTAATCGCCGAACAGCTCAATGCCCAGCTCGATGGGTTTGCCGCTGGCGCGCATGGCGGGCTGCACCTTGCGCCGGCGCATTTCTTTCAGCGCAGGGGCCTTGCCGGGTACGGGCCCGGGCCGGGGCAGGACATCGCCGGGCAGGATGGGGGCTTTCAGGTCTTCGCCTGCCATGATGGGGTCGATAGGCCCTGACCCGTCACGGGCTACCAGGCGTATCGCGCGTGCGGGATCAGAGCGCGGCGACCAGTCCTGCTCCCAGAAGATCAGCATGATGGCGACGCCGTAGAGATCGCGCCCCATGGCGGTCAGCACATATTCGAATCGCTCCGGGCGCTGCTGATAGGGGCGGCGCTCCAGCAGCCCGGCATCGGTAAGCGTCTTCAACCGGCGCGCCAGCACAGAGCGGGCAATCGCCAGCCGCTCCATCCAGTCATCAAAGCGGCGTGCGCCGCGGAATGCCTCGCGCAGGATCAGCATGGTCCACGCCTCTCCCACCACGTCCATGGCATGGGAGACGGGATTGTTCTGAATCATCTGTTTGAGACGGGAATCCATCCCAGCACTAGAAACCAACGAATTTCATTACGCAAACGCCCTTGCGGGGTTGAGGCGTCCGGCAAAACCGTCTAGAGTTAGTTTCGCTAACAAAGTGACCTCGCACATGAAGGCCACAACACTGCAGGGATAGTTCGCTTGAGCCGTTTGCCTGACACGATTGAACGCCGTCTGCGCCTGCCGCTGGTAGCCGCGCCCATGTTTCTCGTGTCCGGGCCGGACATGGTGCTTGCTGCGTGCCGCGCTGGTGTGATCGGCTCGTTTCCGGGGCCGAACTGCCGCACGATAGAAGATGTGGAAGCCTGGATGAAGGCTATCTCGGAGGCGCTGACCGATGAGGATGCGCCCTGGGCCTACAACATGATCTGCCATTCCTCCTATCCGCGCTTTGATGCCGAGCTGGAGCTGGTGAAGAAGTATCAGCCGCCGATTGTTATTACGGCGCTTGGCGGCCCGCAGCGCGTAGTGGAAGCGGTTCATGCCTATGGCGGGCTGGTATTTGCCGATGTGAACTCGGTGGAGTTTGCGGCCAAGGCGGCGGCGACTGGCGTGGATGGGCTGGTGCTGGTGTGTGCGGGCGCTGGCGGACATACCGGTCAGGTGGCCAATGTCGCCTTCATCGAGGCCGTGCGCGGCTTTTTCGACGGCATCATTGCGGTTGCGGGCGGTATCTCGACCGGGCGCGGCGTACGCGCTGCCGAGGCGATGGGCGCGGACCTGGCCTATATGGGTACTGCCTTCATTCCGGCCGAAGAGAGCCTTGCCCATCCCGATTACAAGGACATGGTGGTGCGTTCTGGCGCGTCCGACATTGTAGTGTCCGCCTCGGTGACGGGCGTGCCGGCCAGCTGGCTGAAGGAAAGCCTGAAACGTTCCGGGCTGGACCCGGAAAACCTGCCCGAAAAGGGCCGGGTGCAGTTTGATGATCCGTCGAAAATCCTGAAAGGCTGGAAGGATGTCTGGTCTGCCGGTCAGGGGGTCGGGTCTGTCAGTGCGGTTGAGCCGCTAGGCGCCATCGTGGCGCGGCTCGCGCGTGAATATGGATCACACGAGGACGGGGGTGTTGCGCCCCGTCTCGGTTTGGAAAGGAGTGCGCATAATGAACGCCCCGGTGCATGATCCCAATGGCCGTATGGAGCGCGATGCGCCCTCCTGGCTTGCCGATATCGACAATGCCTATCTGCGCGGCCTCTACGCGCCGGTGGCCCATGAGACCACGGCCCATGAGCTGAAAGTCATTGGCGAGATTCCGGCCGATCTGTGCGGTGCCTATATGCGCAATGGTCCCAATCAGGTGTATGCGCCCAAGTCCAAGCATCACTGGTTTGATGGCGACGGCATGGTCCACACCATCGCCTTCAAGGATGGCAAGGCGAGCTATCGCTCGCGCTTTGTGCGCACTGCGCATTTCAACGCCAATGCCGCCAAAGGCGAGGAGCAATGGCCGGGCTATATGGGCCATCCTGACCCGAATGCCCCTCCGGGCGCGGGCTCGGACGGCTGGCTGAAGGATTCGGGCAATACCGACCTCATCTGGCATAATGGCGAGGTGCTGGCGCTGTGGTATCAGGCGGGCGTTCCGGTGCGCCTTGATCCGGCGACCGGCGAGACGCTGGGCGAGCAGACCTGGGGCGGCGCGCTGACCCGTCAGGTGTCAGCCCACGCCAAGACCGATCCGGTCACCGGCGAGCTCTTCTTCTTCGATTACAACACCAAACCGCCCTACATGACCTATCATGTGGTGTCGCGCGAAGGTCAGATGATCCGCAACGTGCCTATCGACGTGCCGGGTCCGCGCCTGCCGCACGACATGGCGATGACGGAAAACTACGCCATCCTGCACGATCTGCCGCTGTTCTGGGATCCCGAGCTTCTGCCGCGCGGCATCCACAAGGTGACTTTCTATCCCGATATGCCGTCACGCTTTGGTGTGATCCCGAAGTACGGGAAGGAAGGCGATGTGCGCTGGTTCGAAGCCTCGCCCTGCTACATCTACCACGTCACCAATTCGTGGGAGGAAGGCGACTGGATCGTGATGGAGGGCTGCCGGGTGACCGAGCCGTGCCCGGAATCCAAGCCCGGCCAGGGCATGTATTCGCGCATGATGGCCTTCCTGCTCCTGAAAGCGCGCTTCCACCGCTGGAAGTTCAACCTGAAAACCGGTGAGACGCGCGAGGAATGGCTGGACGACCGCAATGCCGAGTTTCCGACCGTCAGCGCGGATGTGGCGGGCCGCAAATCGCGCTATTCCTACCATGTCTCCATTCCGACCAATCGCGAGACCATGGTATTTGACGGGCTTATCAAGTTCGACACCCAGACAGGGTCGTCCCAGAGCCTGAAGTTCAAGGATGGCTGGTACGGGTCCGAAAGTCCGTTTGCGCCGCGCCTTAACTCCAATGGCGACGAGGATGATGGTTATCTCATCACCTTCATCACCAATGAGGTGGATGGTCAGTCGGAGTGTCATGTCATTGACGCGAAGGACATCGCGAAAGGGCCGGTGGCCCGTGTGATCCTGCCCTCGCGGGTGCCGGCCGGCTTCCACTCCACCTGGGTGCCGGGAACGGAAATGGGCTGGGCCTGAACGGCTTTAGCCCGCCAGATTGACGCAAGACCCGAAGCGCGCCCGGCAAACGAGGCGCGCGCGGGTTCTTTGCTGTGATGACTGTTATAACCAGTACGGGGAGGTCCAGACCCATGAAGCTCGCAACGCCGAAGAAGATCGCCGAATACCGCAAAGCTGGCTGGTGGGGCGACGACACCTTCTACGACGTTTTCCTGCGCGCGGCGGTAAGCCGCCCCCAGGCGCTGGCGGTTATCGATCCGCCTGATCGCGAAGCGCTGACGGGCCGCAAGCCGCGCCGTCTGGTATGGGCCGATCTCGCCGATGAGGTGGAGCGCACCGCCGCCGCCCTGAAACAGCAGGGGCTGACCAAGGGCGACCGCGTGGTCATGCAGATGCCCAATGTCGCCGACACGCTGTCGATCTATCTGGCGTGCGCCAAGCTGGGCATCATTCTCAGCCCCGTACCGGTCCAGTATGCCGGCCATGAATTGCGCCACGCCATGGACTCGGTGCGTCCGCGTGCGTTCATCGCGTCAAAAATGTTCAAGGACCGCGAGCTTGCCAAGGGTTGCAAGGCGGTGGCCGGAGACCGCGCCAAAGTGTTGTCCATGGATGGCGGCGGGGACGGGCTTGTCGACTTCTCTGCCGAGATCAGCCGGGCCAATACCCGCAAAGGTCTCTTTGGCCTTGGCGGTTCGGCCACGAAGGAAAAAGGCACGGCGGACGATTGTTTCACCATCTGCTGGACGTCTGGCACCACAGGCGTGCCAAAGGGTGTGCCGCGTTCGCATAATCACTGGCTGGCCATCGGCCCGGCGACCTATCACGGCATGGCGATCCAGCAACATGACGTGCTTCTAAATCCGTTTCCGATGACCAATATGGCCGCGATTGGCGGCATGCTTGTCTCCTGGCTCCTCAGCGAAGGCACGCTGGTTCTCCATCACCCGTTCGACCTGCCGGTCTTCCTCAAGCAGCTTGTCACCGAGAAGGTGACGGCGACCATCGCGCCGCCTGCGGTACTGACCATGCTGCTGAAGCAGGAGGGGCTGCTGGACCAGTTCGATCTGTCAAAGCTGCGCGTGATCGGGTCCGGCTCCGCGCCGCTGTCGGAATTCATGGTCAAGGGCTGGCAGGAACGCGGCGTCGAGATCGTCAATCTGTTCGGCTCCAATGAGGGTATTTCGCTGTGCTCCGGCCCGGAGGACGTGCCTGATCCCGCCTTGCGGGCCACGGCCTTTCCGCGCTTCGGCCACAAAAGTGCGAGCTTTGCCAACCCCATGCACGAGCGCGTCGAGACAAAGCTGGTTTCCATCGAGACCGGCAAGACTGTCACTGCTCCGGGCGAGGATGGCGAGCTGCTGGTGCGCGGCCCGTCGGTCTTTGAAGGCTATTGGGGGTCCACCGATGCTGAGCTCAAGGAAGTGTTCGATCGCGAGGGCTATTTCCGCACGGGCGATCTGTTCCAGATCTCCGCTGATGACGATAGCTTCTTCACCTTCCGGGGGCGGGCCAAGGACATCATCATCCGCGGCGGGGTGAATATTTCCGCTGCCGAGCTGGATACGCTGCTGGAAGGCCACCCCAAGCTCGCCGAGGCGGCTGTGTTCGGCATGCCTGACGAGGTGATGGGCGAACGCATCTGGGTCGCAGCCGTGCCCAAGGAGGGTGAGACGGTGACGCTCGAAGAGATCGTCGAGTTCCTCAAGACCAAGGAGATCGCCAATTTCAAACTGCCCGAGCAGATGATCCTTGTGGACGCGCTGCCGCGCAATCCGCTGAACAAGGTGCTGCGCTGGCGGCTCGTCGAAATCGCGAAGGAACAGGGCGCATGAGTGGGCCCGTCTTCATCCTCGGCGGCGCGCAGAGCGATTTTGCCGCCAACTGGACGCGCAATGACAAATCGCTGTTCGACCTGATTGCGGACACCACGCGCGCGGCGCTGGCGGATGTCAACATGGACGCCGCAGAGATCGACGCGGTGCATGTCGGCAATTTCGCCGGTGAGCTGTTCTGCGGGCAGGGGCTGCTGGGCGGCTTCATGGGCCATGTCGATCCGGGCTTTGAAGGCAAGCCCACCAGCCGCCACGAGGCGGCCTGCGCCTCCGGCTCGATGGCGATCTTGGCGGCCATGAGCGACATCCTCGCTGGCCATTACGATACGGTCGCGGTGGTCGGCGTGGAGATGATGCGCAACGTGCCGGGCGAAACGGCGGCGCAGCATCTTGGCTCAGCCGCGTGGGCGGGGCGCGAGGCTCTGGGCGCGCGCTATCTCTGGCCTGCCATGTTCTCTGATCTGGCCGAAGAATATGACCGCCGCTACGGGTTGAAATACGAGCATCTGGCCGCGATCTCGAAAATCAATTTCGACAATGCCAAGCGCAATCCCAACGCCCAGACGCGGGCCTGGCAGTTCGCCGAGGGTAGTTTCGCGCGCGATGACGAGGCCAATCCGGTCATCGAAGGCTGGATGCGCCGCTCTGATTGCGGGCAGGTGACGGACGGTTCTGCCGTTATCGTGCTGGCGGGCGAGAAGGCCGCGCGTGAGTATGCAAAGCGGCGCGGGCTGGAGCTGGCGGCCATTCCGCGCCTGAAGGGCTGGGGCCACACCACTGCGCCTCTGCTGATGGAAGCCAAGCTGGAAAAGTCGCGCAAAGAGGGTGGCTACGCCCTGCCATGGACGCGCAAGGCCATCATGGATGCCTATGCGCGGGCGGGCATTTCAGGCCCCGATGATGTTGACGGTATCGAGACGCATGACTGCTTCTCCGTCACCGAATACATGGCGATCGAGCATTTCGGCCTCACCGCGCCCGGCGAGGGCTGGAAGGCGGTGGAGGACGGAACAATCGCCTTTGACGGCAAGTTGCCGGTGAACCCGTCCGGCGGTCTGATCGGGCTTGGCCATCCTGTTGGCGCGACCGGCGTGCGCATGGCGCTGGACGCTGCGCGCCAGACCTCGGGCAGGGCGGGCGATATGCAGGTGGAGGGCGCGAAAACCTTCGCCACCTTCAATGTCGGCGGCTCCGGCACGGCGAATGTGTCTTTCGTGATCGGGGTTTAGGTCCAATCATTGTCATGGCCCGGCTTGTCCGGGCCACCCATGCCTGAGACCGTTCCGCGTGTTCGTTCGTTGCAGGCATGGGTCACCCGCATGAAGCGGGTGATGACAAAAGAGAGTTTGTTATCAGAGAAGCTTCCCCATGACCCAGACCTATATTTATGACGCTGTCCGTTCGCCGCGTGGCAAGGCCAAGGACGATGGCGGGCTTGCCGCCCTGAAACCCCACGCCCTGACAGGCCAGCTCATCGAAGCGCTTGCGGCGCGCAATGGCGCGGATGCGGTCAGCCAGGCGGCCAGCCTGACGCTCGGCTGTGTGGGGCAGGTGGGCGCGCAAGGCGGCCATATTGCGCTCGTCACACGCCTGCATGCGGGCCTTCCCGATGTGGTGCGGGCGCTGACCATCAATAATTACTGTGTGTCCGGCCTGACGGCGGTCGGCATGGCGGCCAGCGAAGCAGATGCAAGCGGCGATGACCGGCTTCGCCTTTCAGGCGGGGTGGAGATGATGAGCGCGGTGCCGTTCATGGGCGACAAGGCGCACTATTATGCTGACGCTAAAACCGCCGCCGCGCTGCGCTATGTGCCGGTCGCGCTGTCTGCTGATCTGATGGCGACGATGGAAGGCTTTTCCAAGGATGATCTCGACGCTGTGACGGCGCGTTCCCACAATCGCGCGGCGGCTGCGTGGGAGAGGGGCGGCCTCTCCGAGGTGATCGCCATCAAGGGTGAAGACGGGCAGGTCATGCTCGACCGGGATGAAAGCGTGCGCGCAGGTACCACGCCAGAAGGGCTTGGCCGTTTTGCGCCCGCTTTCGCCGAGATGGGCGCTGCCGGTTTCGATGCGGTGATGCTGAAAGCCCGCCCGGAGCTGAACGCGATCAACCATGTCCATTCGGTCGCCAACTGCCCGCCCGTGTGCGATGGCGCGGCGCTGGCGCTGGTCGGCTCCAAGGGCGCGGGCGAGGCGGCCGGTATCAAGCCAAAGGCGCGCATCCGCGCGGCTGTTGAAGCCACCGGTGATCCGGTCCTGCAGCTCACCGCAGGCTTCGCCGCGATGGAGCAAATTCTCAAAGAGACCGGCTTGAAACTCTCCGACTTTGACCGCATCGAGTTCATGGAAGCCTTCGCGGCCACGCCGGTGAAGTTTGAACGCGATTACAAGCCCGACATGGACAAGGTGAACCCGGAAGGCGGGCATCTGGCCATGGGCCACCCGATGGGAGCATCCGGCGCGATCCTGCTAGCCACCATGCTGGGCGGGCTGGAGCGCTCTGGCGGCAGCCTTGGTCTCATCGTCGCCCATGGCGGGTCCGGCGTTGGCAGCGCGATGGTGGTGGAGCGGGTGTGACCGTTTTATTGCCCGCTTGCGGGCCGTCTTGCTTGCGCTAGTGTGGCGGGTGGTTAACGCCGGTCAGTGAGGGCGCGGCGCACGCGATGGGGGAATAAGATGGTTCGCGACTGGCAGGGCGCTCTGGCGGCGCTGACGCTCATTTTCGGTGTTTCGGCAGCTGGCTGGGCTTCGCAGGAGGAGCTTGATCCGCCTGCAGACGCGCAAACGGCTGGCCAGGAGGCGGGATCAGAAGAGGCGGCCGACGAAGCGCCTGCGCCTGAAGAGGCGGCGTCCTCCCTGCTGGAAAGCCTGCCCGCACCGACCCTCCATAATCTTGCCGAAGGCGATACCGTCCCCGTCATCTGTCCCTTCCGCGACACCATTGACTATGAGCCGGGCCAGATAAGCTGCGGGCTGCTGGCCGTGCGCGAAAACCGTGAGGCCGAGACCAGCCGCGTCATCCAGCTTCTGTACGTGAAAATCCACGCGCGCGGGCCGGAAGATGAAGACGGTGACGAGCCAGATGATGGCGAGGAGGAGGCCTACGAGCCGCTGGCCGACCCCATTATCTATCTGACCGGCGGGCCGGGCGTCGGTGTGCCGAGCTATGTGGAGCGCTTTGTCGATCATGCGGCCACCGAGACGCGCGATGTGTACATCCTGCAGCAGCGCGGCATCACGCAATCGGGTGATTTCTGCCCGCTTTATTCTCTTGAAGAGCCTGCGCTGAACGTTGCCCGCAACACGGCCGAGCAGGAAGAGTTCGAGCGCCGCCGTCTTGCCCGCTGCTTTGAGCGCGCGCTGGCCGAGGGCGTGGATTTGTCGGCCTACAACACGGTGGAAAATGCCCGCGATGTGCGCGCGCTGCGTGAGGCGCTGGGCTATGAAAGCTGGAATGTCTGGGGCATTTCCTATGGCTCCCATCTGGGCCAGATGCTGACGCGTGTCGACGCGGAGGGTATTCGCGCGCTGGTGCTGGATGCCATCGTTCCCAACGATCTGGAAAACCTGATGCGCATTCACCGCTGGGCGGCGCGCGTACTGGAGCACATCGTGACGACGTGTGAGGGCGATGCGGCCTGTGCCCGCGCCTATCCGGATCTGGAGGCGCGCACCTATGCGGCTATCGCCTCGCTGCAGGAAAATCCGGTTGTCGTGACGGTGTCCGACACGGAAGTCTTCCCCGGCGGCGAAGTGAGCGTTGGTGGCCAGGCCATCGCCTTTGCGCCCTTCATGATGATGTATGAGCAGAGCACCTATCCGGGACTGGCCGCTGTTCTGAACGCGATGGTGCGCGCGGCCGAGCGCCGCGACGAGACGGTGTTCACCGCCATTGCGCTGGGCGGCGGCGGAGACCTAGTCGGCGGGGATTTCTCCCCGGGCATGAATGCGGCCATTTCCTGCAATGATGGTTACACTTGGCAGAGTGCGCAGGTGATCGCCGAAGACATGGGCGAGGTGCCGGGGCTTGCCGGCCTCATCGGTTCTGTTGAGGGCGCGGCGGCCAGTCAGGCCCTGTGCGAGCAGTACGGGATGGGGCTGCGCGACCGGGCAGACTATATGCCTGTCAGCTTTGACGGCCCGTCACTTATCGTGAACGGGGCGTGGGATCCGGTCACGCCGCCTGATCTTGCCCGCCAGATCATGCCGGGCTTTACCAATGGCCAGTATCTCGAAGTGCCGTTCGCCGGGCACGGGCCTACCCGTTCGGACGAGTGTACGGCCGAGGTCATGGTGGCGTTTTTCGACGATCCGTCTGCCGAGCTGGACATTTCGTGTGTGGAAACAGCCAATGGCGAACCGTCCTTCGTCATTCCGATGACATCGCGCTTTGTAGCTCGCGCGATTGTGGGCGTGGAAGAAGAGCCGGAAAGCTTCATCGCTTTCCTCGCATGGGGCGGCATCTCTGCGCTCCTGCTCGGTATCGCGCTGATCGTGTTCCCGGTGGCATTCGTTCTGCGCCGTATTGACCGCAACGCGTCTGCCAATACCGGCGGCGCGCGGGCGGCCAGCGTTGTTGCAGCGGCGCTTGGCGTTGGCGGTCTTGCGGTGCTTGGCTATGCCGCCTGGCATACCAGCGAGATATCCCCGATCCTGCTGATCGCCGGGTTTGCCGGTCCGGCCCGGATAGGCGCTTGGGCCATATTGCTGGGCGGGCTTGCGGGTCTGGCGGCTCTGTTCCTGGTGGCCGGTGCACGCCTGTCTTCAGGGCGCATGGCCATCGGCACGCTGGGCGGAATAGTCCTGACAGGGCTGGCAGCGGTTTCGCTGGCAATCTTTGCCGCGATGGCAGACCTGACACCTTTCTAGTCCGGCCCCTTGCAGGGCGGCGCGCTTAAGTCCATGACGTCATGGACTTAAGCGCGCACCTGTGGGTGAACCCCAAATGGCCCTGCCGATCATACTTCTGGGAATAGTACTTGCTGCCACGATGGCGCTCTTCCTTTCGGGAAGGCTGCGCCATGATGTGGTGGCGCTGGCGGCTCTGGTGGCCTGTGTCCTGCTGGGCCTCGTGCCTGCAGGGGATGCCTTTGCCGGGTTCGGTCATCCGGCCGTCGTTACCGTGGCGTGCGTGCTGATCCTGTCCGGCGCGCTGCAATCGGCCGGGACGGTGGATGTGATCGCGCGCACCGTGCTGCCGAAAAACGCGCCCCCGGCGGTGATGCTGATATCGCTGTCGGTGCTGGCCGCCTTCCTGTCGGCGTTCATGAACAATGTCGGCGCACTGGCCCTGCTCATGCCCATAGCGTTGCAGATCGCGCGCAAGCAGGGACTGCCGCCGGGACGCCTGCTGATGCCGCTCTCTTTCGCGTCGATCCTGGGGGGCATGACAACGCTTATCGGAACCCCGCCCAACCTGATCGTGTCGGGCTTTCGGGCAGAGGCCGGTCCCGGGCCGTTCGCCATGTTCGACTTTGCGCCCGTGGGGTTGGCGGTGGCGGGCGCAGGTATTCTCTTCGTGTTCGCATTGTCATGGCTGCTGGTGCCGCGCCGTCATTCTCCGTCAGCGGAAGGCTTCGAGACGGGCAGCTATCTTACCGAGGCCCGCGTGCTCGATGACAGCTCGGCCAACGGCAAGACGCTGCGCGAGCTTCAGGCCAAGCTGGATGAAGCCAGTGCGAAGGTTCTGGCCCTCATCCGCGACGAGACCCGCTATCCCTCTCCCCATGCCAACCGCAAGGTGAAGGCCGGAGACCTGCTTGTCATCGAGGCGGATCCGGAGGGGCTGACATCGGCGCTGTCGGCGCTGGGCCTGCAGCTTGAAGAAGAAGCCTCCACGGTCCCTGAGGACGAGGAAGACGCAGACGAGACCGTCCAGCCCGAAGAGGCAGCGCCCGGCGACCGCCGGCGCATTGTCCATGCTGATGAAGTTCACCTTGCCGAGTATGCGATATCGCCCGGTTCGGCGCTTGCCGGGCGCTCGGCCAGCAATATCCGCCTGCGCACCCGCTTTCAGGTCAATCTGCTGGCGGTTTCGCGCAATGCCACGCATTCGCGGGCGCGTCTGCGCACGATGAAGCTGAAAGAGGGCGACGTACTGCTCTTGCAGGGCAGCCAGGAGGCGCTGGCAGAATTTGCCTCTCACATGGGGTGTGTGCCGCTGGCAGAACGGCCTTTGCGCCTGCCCGACGCCCGCAAGGCGATTGCCGCTGCCGTCATCATGGGCGGCGCTGTGGCGCTGGCGGCAACCGGAACGCTGCCCGCCGCCCTGGCATTTGCCGCCAGCGTGCTGGCTGTGATGGTGCTGCGGATCATTCCGCTGCGCAATGTTTACGACAATGTCGACTGGCCGGTCATCGTGTTGCTGGGCGCGCTCCTTCCGGTTGCCGGAGCGCTGGAAACTACGGGCGCTGCCGGATTTCTGGCCGATCAGCTCCTGTCCCTCACCGGGCAGGCCGGGCCGGTTCTGGTGCTGGCGATCATTCTGGTGGTCACGATGACGCTGTCGGACTTCATGAATAATGCCGCGACTGCGGCGGTGATGTGTCCCGTCGCGATCAGCCTTGCTGCCGCCATGGGAGTCAGTCCCGACCCGTTCCTGATGGCCGTGGCCGTGGGGGCTTCGTGC
Source organism: Glycocaulis sp. (assembly GCF_050485565.1). Classification (GTDB taxonomy): domain Bacteria; phylum Pseudomonadota; class Alphaproteobacteria; order Caulobacterales; family Maricaulaceae; genus Glycocaulis. Next base: position 65,792 of record NZ_JBJHBQ010000002.1, read on the forward strand.
GCCTTCCTGACGCCGATCGGCCACCAGAACAACACGCTTATCCTGGGGCCTGGCGGGTTCCGCTTTGGCGATTACTGGCGGCTTGGCCTGCCGCTGGAAGTCGTCGTCGTGGCGGTGGGCGTACCCATGATCCTTCTTGTATGGCCTTTGTGAGAAACGAAAACCCATGACTGAAAAGACCGACGGCGCACTGTCCCATATCAAGGTGCTCGACCTTTCGCGCGTGCTGGCAGGCCCGTGGTGCGCCCAGATACTGGGCGATCTGGGCGCGGACGTCATCAAGGTGGAAAATCCTGATGGCGGGGATGATACGCGCGGCTGGGGGCCGCCCTTCATGCCCGACGAAGCCAGCGGGCAGGGCGATGCCGCCTATTATCTGTGCGCCAACCGCAACAAGCGCTCCATCGCGGTCAATCTGCGCGAGCCTGAGGGGCAGGCGATCATCCGCAAGCTCGCCGCGCAAAGCGATGTCGTGATTGAAAACTACAAGACCGGAGGATTGAAGCGCTTTGGTCTGGATTACGAAACGCTCAAAGCTGACAATCCCTCTATTGTGTACTGCTCGGTGACGGGATTTGGTCAGACCGGCCCGAATGCGCACCTGCCCGGTTATGATTTTCTGATCCAGGCGATGGGCGGGTTGATGAGCGTGACGGGTGAGGATGCACCGGTGAAGGTTGGTGTGCCGATCGTTGACCTGTTCACCGGTGTCTATGCCGCTGGTGCGATACTCGCCGCTCTTGTCGCACGCGATCAGGGCAAGGGCGGGCAGTATATCGACATGGCCCTGTTCGACGTGCAGGCGGCCATGCTGGCCAATCAGGCGTGTAATTTCCTTGTCGGCGGCAAGGTGCCGGGCCGGATGGGGAACCGGCACCCCAATATTGTTCCCTATCAGGATTTTCCGACTGCGGATGGCCGCATTGCGGTCGCGGTCGGCGCTGACAGGCAGTTCCGCGCCTTTGCCGGCGTGCTGGGATGCCCGCAATGGGCCGATGATCCGCGCTATGCGCGCAACGCGGCCCGCGTCGAATACCGCGAAGAGTTGTGCGGCGAAATCGCCCGCATCATGCGCAGCCGGTCCAGTGACGACTGGCGCGCTGCGCTCGACGCTGCAGGGATACCGTGCGGACCGATTCAAGGGCTCGACAGTGTGTTTTCAGAGCCACAGGCGCTGGCGCGCGAGCTGACATTCGCAATGGATGTTACGGGGTCGGGAACGGCGACGCTGGTGGCAAATCCGATGCGTCTGGCGGCGACGCCGCCGCGATATGACAAGGCCCCGCCACGATTCGCAGAGCACACGCTCCAAGTGTTGCAAGAACGCCTCGCGATGTCACAAACTGACATTGCAGGGCTGAAAGAACGCGGAATACTGGCGTGAGCGGTATTCTTTTTGGAACCGAAGCACTGGCATCTTCGTTAGAAATCCGCTAATCCATTAGCAGAAGCGCCGGGTTCCGGCTGTTTCGTGCGTCCAAACGGCGCTTTGTACATCACGCTCAACGAAGGACGTATTCCGCGTCCGGAGGGGGAATTATGAAAAATAGGCTTCTTACAGCTGCTGCTGTCGGTGCCTTTCTTGCTCTGCCGTCCGTAGCGGCAGCTCAGGAAGGCTGGTACGTCCGCGGTGCTCTTGGTTATGGCGCTCCTGGCGATGCCAATGTCACCAGCCCTGAGTTCACGGCCAATCCGAGCCGTCAAATCAGCGGCAAAAGCAATTTCCGCGAAGCGCTCGCGCTTGGCTATCAAGGTCCCAACAACTGGCGCTTTGAGGGTGAGCTGGCTCACCGCTTCAACCAGACCGGTGCCATGGGCAACTTTGAAGAGAGCACCAGCTCTGTTCACGCCTGGTCGCTGATGGCGTCTGCCATCTACGACTTTGCCGGTTCTGACTGGTATCGTCCGTATGTCGGCGCGGGTCTCGGTTATGTGCGTTCGCACTTCTCCGCCGTTGGCGTCAGCACGGGTACGGTCGTGCCTGGGTCTGTCCCGGTTGAAATCCGTGGCGATGACAGCGCTCTGGGCTACCACCTCCTGGCCGGTATCGGCTGGGTGCTCTCCGACAACGTGATGCTCGATACCGAGTATCGCTATTTCGGTTACGGCTCCACCTCCTACGGCAATGGTAGCGTTGGTTCGCTGCGTGGCCACGAGGCTTGGATCGGCCTGCGTTATCTGTTTGCCGCTCCGCCCGCGCCGCCTCCGCCCCCGCCGCCCCCGCCGCCTCCGCCTCCTCCGCCGCCTCCGCCGCCGCCTCCGCCGGCATGCGAAGACGCGCAGTTCGTGGTGTACTTCGAGTGGGATCGTGCCAACCTGACGGATCAAGCCCGTCAAGTGGTCAACAACGCTGTCAACAACGCCCGCAACTGCGGCGTGGCCAGCGTCCAGATCGACGGTCACACCGACACGTCTGGTTCGGCCACCTACAACCAGGGCCTCTCCGAGCGCCGCGCCCGCGCGGTTCGTGACGAGATGGTTCGTCTGGGCGTCCCGACGGGTTCGATCTCTCTGAACGCGTTTGGTCAGACCCAACTGGCTGTTCAAACCCGTGACGGTGTGCGCGAGCCGCTCAACCGTCGTGCGGAAGTGACGATGGATCTGCGCTAGTCGCACGCTCCATAGTCTGAATGCCTGATGGACGGCCCGGTGTTTTCACCGGGCCGTTCTTCTTTGCGCCAAGGCCCCGCTGGCCAGTAATCCTTTGCTGCGCTGGCGCAGCGTCTTCGCGCCGGGTTGACCCGCCTGCCGCCACGGCGCAAGACAGGGCCATGACGTCATGGCCGGGCGGGATACCTGCTTTCCTGTGCGCCGTGCGCAATTGCGCCGCGACATGACACCAACCGAATTTGAAAAGGCCCTCAGATGAGCAAACCCGAAACCCCCTATCGTAAGCGCGCCCTGGGCAACCGGCCCTTGCGGCCGGAAACCCTGATGATGAGCTATGGCTTTGACGCCAAGCTCTCTGAAGGCGCGATCAAGCCGCCCATCTTCCAGACCTCGACCTTCGTGTTTTCGAGTGCGGAAGAGGGCGCGGCCTTCTTCCGCGTGATGGGCGGACGCGCGGTGGACGGTGATCCGGCCGCACCGGGCCTGATGTATTCGCGCTTCAACAATCCCAATGTGGAAGTGCTCGAAGACCGGCTGACCCTGTTTGATGGCGCGGAGGAGGCGTGTGTCTTCTCCTCCGGCATGGGCGCGATTTCCACAGTCCTGCTGGCCTTTGCCAAGGCGGGCGATGTGGTGCTGCAATCGACCCCGCTCTATGGCGGCACCGAGACGCTGATCCGCAATATCATGCCCAATTACGGTATCGCGATGGAGGACTTCGTTGCGGGCGCGCCCGACGACGAAATCCGCGCACAGGCCGAAGCCGCGATGGAGCGCGGGCGCGTGTCGATGATCTATACCGAGACCCCGACCAACCCGACCAACGAGATCGTCGATCTGGCGCTGATGAAGACGCTGGCCGACGAGATCGCCAAGGGGCAGGGCCATCGCCCGGTAGTGGTCGTCGACAACACCGTGCTTGGCCCTATCGGCCAGTCGCCGCTGGCGCACGGCGCGGATCTCGTCATCTACTCGCTGACCAAATATATTGGCGGGCATTCCGACCTTATTGGCGGTGCAGCGATGGGTTCGAGCGAAGTGATGGCTCCGGTGCGCAAGCTGCGGTCGGCCATTGGCACCAATCTCGATCCCAATACGTGCTGGATGCTGGCCCGCTCGCTGGAGACTGTAACCCTGCGCATGCAGGCCGCGTTTGACGGTGCGGCAAAGGTCGCTGCCTATCTGAAAGATCACCCGAAGGTGGAGAAGGTGCGCTATCTCGGCTTCCTGGAGCCGGGATCACGCGATCACACCGTGCATCAGCGCCAGTCGGGCGAGTTTCACGGCTCCACATTCGCCTTCGACGTGGTTGATGGTCAGGAGGGGGCTTTCCGCATGCTCAATGCGCTCAAGGTCATCAAGCTGGCGGTCAGCCTTGGCGGCACCGAGACGCTTATCTGTCATCCCGGCTCGACCACCCATTCGGGCGTTGATCCGGCCCTGCGCGAGCGTCTGAAGTTTTCGCCCGGCATGGTGCGGGTATCCATCGGCATCGAGCATCCAGACGATCTGATCGCCGATCTCGAGCAGGCGCTTTCACACGTCTGATACGGCATGCAGCAGAATACCGGGCAGGCATAGATGAGCGCGCTTACCTTATCGGCGGATGAGAAATCCGTCCTCGGCTGGATAGACGGGCAAGGCGATTCCATGATCGCCACCGTCCGGCGCTGGGCGGATATCAATTCGGGCAGCCGCAATGCGGCAGGACTGGAGGCGATGCAGGCCGAGCTGAAGGACGCGTTCTCACGGCTCGACGCCCGTATGGAAACTGTCGAACTGGCGCCATCTGAAACCGTCAAGCCCGATGGCGAGATCAGGCCGGTGGAGTACACGCCCGCGCTGAAAGTTTCGGCTCGCCCCGATGCGCCGGTGCGCGTGGTACTGACGGGTCATTCGGACACGGTTTTTGCCGCCGATCACCCCTTCCAGACCTGCCGTGATGTGGACAGTGATACGCTCAACGGTCCCGGCGTGGCGGATATGAAGGGCGGGCTTCTGGTCATGCTGCATGGCCTGCTGGCGCTAGAGCGCAGCCCGTGGGCGAAGGATCTGGGCTTTGACGTGCTTATCAGCCCGGATGAGGAAATCGGCTCGCTCGGCTCCGGCCCGGTGCTGGCGGCGCTCGGTGCCAAGGCCCATGTCGGCATGACGTATGAGCCCGCGCTGGCTGACGGGTCTCTGGCCGGCGCGCGCAAAGGCTCGGGCAATTTCTCCCTGCGGGTGAAGGGCCGGGCTGCCCATGCGGGGCGAGAGCATCATCTGGGCCGCAACGCCATTGTCGCCGGGGCGGCCTTCGCCAAGGCGATAGACGGGCTCAACGGCCAGCGTGAAGCGGTGACGATCAATGTCTCGCGCATTGATGGCGGCGGCGCGCCCAACGTGGTGCCGGATATGGCCGTCGTTCGCTTCAATGTACGCGTGGGTGATGAGGATGATGCGCGCTGGGTGCTTTCCGGTCTTGAGAAGGCGGTAGCCGAGATCAACACACGCGACGGCATCATGGCCGATCTGCATGGCGGGTTTACCCGCCCGCCCAAGCCGATGACGCCGGCAAACCTGCGCATGTTTGAATGGACGCGTGAGGCGGGCCGCACCATCGGCCTGGACCTGAAATGGAACCCGACCGGCGGTGTCTGCGAGGGCAATAATCTGTGGGCATCAGGCTGTCCGAATGTGGATACGCTTGGCGTTCGCGGCGCTGATATCCATTCAGACCGGGAGATCGCCAAGCTCTCAAGTTTCACCGAGAAGGCGAAGCTGTCGGCGGTCATGCTGATGAAATTTGCCAAAGGCGAGTTCGATGCCCGCGAGGCGCGGGCGCTCGCCCGTGCCCTTTAGGAACAGGAATATACGGCCATGTTGATGGTGCGTTCGGCGCGTAGCGCGGATCATTCATCCTTTACCGCACTGGCTGCCTCGGCCGGGACGGGCTTTACCAGCCTGGCCGTCAGCGCCGATGCGCTGGCTGAAAAGCTCAGCCGCGCTGAGCAGGCGTTTGCCGGGAAAATCCCTGACCGTTCCGACGCGGCCTATCAGCTGATGCTGGAGGATACCGAGAGCGGAAAGGTGCTCGGCACGGCGGCGGTCAAAGCCGCAGTAGGGATCAAGAAGCCGTATTTCGACTTCAAGATCATGACCTTCGCGCAAGCGTCCAAGGAGGCGGGCCAGCGTTTCGACATGGAAGCGATGATGCTGGTCAATGATTTTGCCGGTTGCACCGAAGTTGGCTCGCTCTTCGTGTCGGACGCGGCGCGCGGGCGCGGGGCAGGGCGGCTGATGGCGCAGTCACGCTATCTGCTGATCGGCGCAGACCGGTCGCAGTTCGGCGAGCGCGTGGTGGCAGAATTGCGCGGCGTCGTCGATGAGGCGGGCGAGTCCGTTTTCTACAACCACGTCACCCGGCCCTTCTTCCGCATGACGTTTGACGAGGCCGACCGGATGAGCGCCTCGACCGACAACCAGTTCATTCTCGATTTGATGCCCACCCATCCGATCTATCTCGATCACTTGCCGCCGGGCGTGCGTGAGGTGATGGGCAAGACCCATCCGCACGGCGTGAACGCAAAGCGGCTGCTGGAGTGGGAAGGGTTCGAATATCACCGCTATGTCGATATTTTCGATGGCGGCCCGCTGGTGGACTGCCCGGTGGAGCGTATCCGCACGCTGCGCGAAAGCCGGGTGCTGACGGTCGGCGAGGCCGGCGGTGAGACGGTAGAGGCGATGGTCTCCACCGACCGGATGGATGATTTCCGCCTCGTCAGGTGCGAGGTCCGCGTCAGCGAGAACACGGTCGCGCTGGGTGATGACGTGCGGCGCGCGCTCGATCTGGGCGATGGGAACACAGCAAGAGTATGGGTGAATACATGAGCGGCAACAGCCTCTTTATCGACGGCGAATGGGGCAAGGGCGCAGGCGAGGCCTTTGCCTCTCTGGATCCCGCGAGCGGCGAGACGGTGTGGAGTGGCAATGCTGCCGCCCCGGCCGATGTGCGCGCGGCTTTTGCCGCGGCCCGCGCGGCATTTGCCGATTGGGCGCTGACAGACTTCGACACCCGCCGCGCCATTGTGGAGCGCTTCGGCGCGATCCTGGTCGAGCGCAAGGATGCGTTTGCCGAGCTGATCTCTCGCGAGACGGGCAAACCTTTATGGGAAGCGCAAGGCGAGGCTGGCGCGATGGCCGGCAAGATCGCCATTTCGATCAAGGCGCGCGAGGAGCGGGCTGGGCGGCGCGTGGAAGCGTCCGAGTTTGGCGAAGCCGTGCTGGACCACAAGCCGCTGGGCGTGTTGTTCGTGCTGGGGCCGTACAACTTCCCCGGCCATCTGCCCAATGGCCATATCGTACCTGCGCTGCTGGCAGGCAATACGCTGGTCTTCAAACCCTCCGAGCTGACGCCCGCCACGGCTGCGCTGATGGTGGAATGCTGGGAGGCGGCGGGCGTGCCCGCAGGCGTGCTCAATCTCGTTCAGGGTGCGCGCGAGACCGGCGCAGCCGCGCTGGATGATGCGGAGCTCGACGGCGTGCTTTTCACCGGCTCCTGGACGACGGGCGCCTTCATCCACAGAAAGTTTGCCGGGCGCACCGGCATCCAGCTCGCGCTGGAAATGGGCGGCAATAATCCGCTCGTGGTCTGGGATGCGAAGGATTCCGACGCGGCGGCCCGCATCGCCATCCTCTCGGCCTATATCAGCGCGGGCCAGCGCTGCTCGTGCGCGCGCAGGCTTATCGTGCCGGAGGGCGCATCCGGTGATGCGGTGGTCAGCGCGGTTGCGGACATGGCCGCGCGCCTGACCATCGGGGCGTGGAATACCAATCCTGAACCCTTCATGGGGCCGCTGGTGACGCCGCATGCCGCTGATGCCGTCATCAAGGCGCAAGTTGATCTGGCTTCGCTCGGCGGCAAGGTGCTGCTGGAAGCAAAGCGGCTCGATGCCGGCCCCGCCTTTGTCAGCCCCTCACTTATCGATGTGACCGGCCTTGAAACGCCCGATCACGAGGTCTTCGGTCCGCTATTGCAGGTGCGCCGGGCGAAGAGCTTTGAGGATGCGCTCAAAGTGGCCAACAACACCGCCTATGGCCTTGCTGCAGGGCTGGTCAGCGATGATGCGGCTCTGTGGAAGGGCTTCTGGGCGGGTTCGCGCGCCGGCATCGTCAACTGGAACCGGCCCACCACAGGAGCTGCGTCCTCCATGCCGTTTGGCGGGCCGGGCCAGTCCGGCAATCTGCGCCCCAGCGCGTATTATGCGGCGGATTACTGCGCCTATCCGGTCGCGACACAGGCCGCGCCTGAGCTTGCGCCCCTGCCGGTGAAAGGCATCTGATGAGTGCCGTGGAAGCCAATTTCGACGGGCTGGTCGGCCCGACGCATAATTATGCCGGCCTCGCCGAAGGTAATCTCGCCAGCGCGAAGAATGCGGGCAATATTGCTGCTCCGCGCGCCGGTGTGCTGGAGGGGCTGGCCAAGGCGAAACGCCTTGCCGATGCCGGGCTGGTGCAGGGCTTCCTGCCGCCGCATGAGCGCCCCTTCATCCCCGGCCTTCGCGCGCTGGGCTTTACCGGCAGCGACGCCCAAGTCTGGGAGAGCGCCTTTCGCCGCGCGCCGGTGCTGGCGCGCAATATGGCTTCGGCAAGTCCGATGTGGGCGGCCAATGCGGCCACTGTTTCGCCCAGCGCAGACACGGCAGATGGCCGGCTGCATATGAGCGCGGCCAATCTTCTCTCCACCCTGCATCGCTCCATCGAGGGGCCGCAGACGGCACGGGCCTTGCGCGCCATCTTCCCCGATGACAGCCGGTTTGCGGTGCATGACCCGCTGCCGATGCAGGCCGCCTTTGGCGATGAAGGTGCGGCCAATCATGTGCGCCTGTGCGCCGAGCATGGCGCGCCGGGCGTGGAAATCCTGGTCTATGGGCGTGATGCGTTTGAAAGCTGGCAGGCGCGCTTTCCGGCCCGCCAGACCAAGCAGGCGTGTGAGGCGATTGCCCGCCGCCACGGGCTGGACCCTGAACGCACCGTCATCGTGCGCCAGTCGCGCGCCGCCATCGAGGCGGGCGCCTTCCACAATGATGTGGTGTGTGTCGGCAATGGCCCGGTCCTGTTTTTCCACGAGCTGGCATTCGAGGACACTGAAGCCACGCTCGATGCTATCCGCGCGGCGGCCAAGGGGCTGTTTGATCCGGTCTTCGTGGAAGTGCCGGAGGCCGATGTACCGATTGGCGATGCGATAACCAGCTACATCTTCAACTCACAGCTCTTGAGCTGGCCGGGCGAAGACCGCATGGTCTTGCTAGCCCCCACAGAGACCGAAGAGACCGCCTCCACGCGGCGCTATTGCGAGCGCATGGTGGCAGGCAACGGCCCGATAGGGCGCGTGGACTTTGCCGATGTGCGCCAGTCGATGAGGAATGGCGGCGGACCGGCCTGCCTGCGCCTGCGTGTCGTGCTGACTCCGGCGCAGCTCAAGGCGGTAAATCCGGGCGTGATGCTCGATGACCGGCTGTTTGCCGCGCTGACGGACTGGGCGAAGACCCATTACCGTGAGAGCCTTAGCCTGACGGAGCTGACCGATCCCGCGCTGGTGGATGAAAGCCGTGCGGCGCTGGATGCGCTCACGCGCATCATGGGTCTGGGCGGCGATTTCTACGATTTTCAGCGGGCCTAGACAGGCGGCTTTAGAGGTCAAAAGTCCCGACCACGGGCACGTGGTCGGAGGCTTTTTCCTTGCCCCGCACATCCTTGTGAATCTCGATGGATTTCAGGCGGTCAGCGGCCTGCGGCGAGCACAGAAGGTGGTCGATGCGGATGCCGTTATTCTTCTGCCACGCACCGGCCTGATAGTCCCAGAATGTGTACTGGTGCGCGCGGCCATCGAGATGCTGGAAGGCTTCGGTAAAGCCCAGCCATTGCAGCGCGAAGAAGGCATCGCGGCTGGCCGGCAGGGTCAGCGCATCGCCCTCCCAGGCGGCCGGATCATGCACATCGGCATCGCGCGGAATGACATTGTAATCGCCCGCCAGAACCAGCGGTTCTTCATAGGTCAGGAGCTTCGCCGCGTGCGCGTGCAGGCGCGCCATCCATTCCAGCTTGTAATCGTATTTCGGCCCCGGAGCCGGGTTGCCATTGGGCAGATAGATGCACGCCACGCGCACCGGGCCACCCGGCGCGCTGATGACGGCCTCGATATAGCGGGCCTGTTCTTCCTCGCCATTGCCGCCGGGCAGGGCGCGCTCGGCCACTTCCTCGATAGGAAAACGTGAGAGCAGGGCGACGCCGTTATAGCTCTTCTGACCCACCGTCTCGATATTATAGCCCAGCCGCTCGATCTCCTCGCGCGGGAAGCCCTCATCCTGACATTTGATCTCCTGCAGGCAGGCGATATCGGGCTTTGCCTCGCCCAGCCATTCGAGCACGTTGGGCAGGCGCGCCTTGATGGAGTTCACATTCCATGTGGCGATTGAGAGAGTCATGCTAGACTGCCTTGGTCGAGGGTTGGGTATTTCAGGCTGATCGGGGCCGGACATGAACGCAGACCCGGTGGACGACATTTCCGGCCGGCGCCGGCGCATCACCTTTCTAGCAGTTCTCACCCTGTTGCTGGCAAGTGTGGCTGCAGCGGCGGTCGCGCTGTTCGGCGCGGCGACAAGCGCCGCATCGATGATGGCCTATTCCGGCGCGGTGGAAAGCGGTGCGGACCGCGATCTCATGCGTGTGGTGCTGTATTTCCTGCTGGCCGGACCGTTCGTGGCCGGGGCAGGGCTTCTCATCGGCTGGATCGTGTTCTGGACGCGCAGGCCCGGCGCAGGCGTGGCGTGGGTCTTCCTGCCGTCCCTTCTCTGGGTGGGCCTTCTGACCGGGTATATGTGGGCGATCTCAACCTTCTGCGCGGGGGAGTTCACGTGCGGGGTTTAGGGGGGCTGAGGACTCCCATTCCTGTCATGGCCCGGTTTATCCGGGCCACCCATGCCTCTGGTCTTCCAGCATGATCGTTCTTCTCAGGCATGGGTTCCCCGGACCTCGCTGCGCTCGGCCGGAAGATGACAATGGTTGGACCCCTAAAACCCCTCAAAGCTCGCAAATTCATCCACGTCCGCGCGCCGTGTGCGCAACTGGTTCACCTTCGCGTTTTTGTCGGCATGGCCGAGCGCCAGCCCGCAATAGACGATCTGGGGCTTCTCGATACGAAGCGCCTTTGCCACGGTTTCGCAATGCACCGTCCACGCTTCCTGCATGCAGGTGGCAAGGCCCTTGGCCTCAGCGGCGAGGCAGAAGCTCATCATGAACATGCCTAAGTGCGCCCACTGATTGGGGTTCATGCGCTCATCGATCGAGAAGAACACGCCCACCGGCGCGCCGAAGAAATCATAGTTCGCCATCAGGTGCGCCAGGCGCGCGCCCTTGTCCTCGCGCGGAATGCCCAGAAGCTCATACATGTCCTCGCCGACCTGAAAACGGCGCGAGCGATAGGGCTCCCAAAGGCTTTCCGGATAGACCGGGAAGGCGGATTCGTTGGTGAAGGGATCGGTGGAGAGCTTTTTCTGTACCGCGTCGATCACGCGCTGGCGGGCAACACCGGCCACCACATGCACCTGCCAGGGCTGGAGATTGCCGCCAGAGGCCGACCAGCGCGCGGCGTCGAGAAGTTCGCGCACCTCCGCCTCGCTGACCGGCGTATCCAGAAAGGCGCGCGTGGAAATGCGGCGCTTCAGAGCGTCGATAACGTCCATGGTTCAGCCCCCGGAAAGTTATGGAGAAATCAGATCGAAAAGCTCGTCCCGCAGCCGCAGGCAGCCGTCGCGTTGGGATTGTGGATGCGGAAGGACGCGCCGATCAGCTCGTCGACATAATCGATCTCTGATCCTTTGAGGAAATCCACGCTCATCGTGTCGACGAGTACGGTGGCACCGTCGCGCTCGATGGCGAGATCGTCGTCGCTGCGCTCGCTCTCCAGATCGAACTGGTAGGAAAAGCCGGAACACCCGCCGCCAATCACCGAGACGCGCAGGAACTGCTTGTCCTGGCCTTTCAGGATCTGAAGGATCCGGCGGGCGGCTGTCTCTGACAGGCTGATCTGGGCTTCGCTCATGGCGTTCAACGGTTCCCGACTGGCAATACACCCGATATATGGACGTAGAGGGCCGCCGATGGAAGGGCTGGCCCCGTGAAGGAGTGATGTTGATGGTGTTTGTCCGCGCGCCCTATGCCTGCGATCCGGCGAAAACGCGCGGGCGGCTGCACCACCAGGCCGAGAGCGCGACGCGCTCGGCTTTCCAGCGTGACCGGGACCGCATCATCCACTCCACGGCCTTTCGCCGCCTTAAAGAGAAAACGCAGGTTTTCGTCGCCCATGAGGGCGATCATTTCCGCACCCGCCTGACCCATTCGCTGGAAGTCTCCCAGATTGCCCGCACGCTGGCGCGCGCCCTGCAGGTTGATGAGGACCTCGCGGAAGCCGCCGCACTCGCCCATGATCTCGGTCATCCGCCCTTTGGTCATTCCGGCGAGGACGGGCTTGCCGACGCGATGAAGGGCTTTGGCGGGTTCGACCACAACGCCCAGACGCTGCGCGTCATCACCCTGCTGGAGCGGCGCTATCCCGAATTTGACGGGCTGAATCTGGCCTGGGAAACTCTTGAGGGCGTCGTCAAGCATAACGGCCCGTTGATGAAGAAGGGCGATGATCCGGCGAAGCTGCCCTGGGGCTTTACCGCCTATGAGGACTGGCGCGGGCTGGAGCTGCACACCCATTCCTCGGTTGAGGCCCAGATTGCCGCCCTGTCAGACGATATCGCCTACAATAATCACGATATTGATGACGGGCTGCGCGCCGGGATTTTGAAGCTCGACGAGGTGATGGAATTGCCGCTGGTGGGCGATGTGTTCCGGGCCGTGCGTGAGCAATATCCCGATATCGGCACCAGCCTGACCATTCACGAGGCGATCCGCCGCCTCATTGGGCTGATGGTCAATGATGTGCTGGAGGAAACCCGCGCGCGGCTGGCGGCTTCGGGCGTGGATAGTCCCGAAGCGGTGCGCGCGCTGGACCACCCGGTGGTCAGCTTTTCTGAGACCATGCTGGTGCAGCTGTCGGCGGTGCGCCGCTTCCTCTACGCAAACATGTATCTGCAATACAAGGTCAAGCGCGCCAAGGAGAAGGGCAAGCGGATCGTGAGAGAACTGTTTGAGGCATTCCTCAATGATCCTGCCCTGCTGCCGACCGAGTTCCACCGGCAGGCCGATACGCCCGGCAGTCCGGAGACGGCGCGTGTGGTGTGCGACTACATCGCCGGGATGACAGACCGCTATGCGATCGATCAACATCGCCAGCTCTTCCACGTGGAAGCCTGGCGCTGAAACCTGTGGAAGCTGCGCGCTGCACCCGCGCATGGCCGGCCACTAATTGATACTCTGTTAACCAGAGGCGCGTGCACTGATTCGCGCCCATCGCCGTCAACGGGAAAACCATGCCCTCTCGGGACCGAAACTCGACCGATTACGATCCGGACGCCTACGACACGTTCGATGCCCGCGATGACGGGCAGGGGCGGCGCGGGCCAATCCTGCTGCTGGCCGCCGCCATCGTGCTGGTGCTGTTCCTCGGCGTTGTCTGGAGCGCGTATAATCTGGGCGTGCGCGAGCGTAATACCGCGCCCATCCTGACCGCTGACAGCCAGCCCTGGCGCACCGCGCCGGAGGATCCGGGCGGGTTTGAAACGCCGGGTCAGGACATTGAAGCCTATGCCCTGCGCGAGCGTGAACGCGGCGCGGTCGAGACGGTGGAAATTGATCCGGCTGTCCGGCCCGGCCCGGAAGAGCCGGTGGTCCAGCCGGAGCGTCCGGCCCTGACCGTTGAGACCGAAGATGCCGACCGGCTGGCGCTGCCACGTGAGGAGGGGCCGCGCGAGGAAGCCACTGAACCGGGCGAGCCGGTTGTCGAGGACACACCGCCCGAACCGGAAACGCGCCAGCCCGCAGAGCGCCCCGCAGAGGAGCGCCAGCCTGCGCGCGAAGAGCCGCGTCCGGCCCCGCCGGCCACCAGCGCCAGCGGCAATTTCGTGGTGCAGATCGCCGCCTTCCGCACGGTCGAGGAGGCCGAAGAGGCGTGGATATCGTTCGTGACCCGCTTTCCTGATCTGGCGTCCGGGCGGAACCCCTCCATTGTCGAGGCCAATCTGGGCGCGCGCGGCATTTATCACCGTCTGCGTATTGCCGCGTTTGAAACGCGCGATGACGCCTCGCGCTATTGCCAGACGCTTTCCTCGCGCGGGCAGGACTGTCTGGTGGCGGCCCGATGAGCGTGACGGCGGCTATATACGGCCTGATGGGTGAAAGCCTGACGCCGGAGGAGAAAGCCTTCTTCCGCGATGCGGACCCGTGGGGCTTCATCGTCTTTGCCCGCAATATCGACCGGCCAAAGCAGATCATCCGGCTGATGGGCGAGCTGCGCGATTGTGTGGGCCGCGATGCGCCGATCTTCATCGATCAGGAGGGCGGGCGCGTGCAGCGCCTCAAAGCCCCGCTCTGGCGCGCTGCGCCGCCTGCTGCGCGCTTTGGCGAGCTGTGGGATCGTGAGCCGGAACTGGCGCTGGAGGCTGTGCGCCTGAACCACCGCCTGCTGGCGCAGGAGCTGCGTGATCTGGGCATTGATTGCGACTGCGCGCCGGTGGTCGATCTTGCCGTTCCCGGTGCCGACGCGGTGATTGGCGACCGTGCTTTTCACGCCGAACCCGGCCCGGTTGCCGAGATGGCGCGCGCGGCGCTGGCGGGCCTGAAGGATCAGGGCGTGGCCGGTGTCATCAAGCATATACCGGGGCATGGCCGCGCGGATGCCGACAGCCATTTTGCGCTGCCGGTCGTGCGCGAGGATCACGAGACCTTGCACGAAACCGATTTTGCCGCCTTCAAGGGCGTGGCGGAAATGGCGGCAATGGCGATGACGGCCCATGTCACCTACACCGCGATTGACCCGGAAAACTGCGCCACGCTCTCCAAAGACGTCATCGCGCAGATTATTCGCGGCGAGATGGGCTTTGACGGCCTGCTGATGAGCGATGATCTCTCCATGAAGGCGCTCGACGGCACGCTGCGCCAGCGCGGCGAGCGGGCGCTCAGCGCGGGCTGCGACATGCTGCTCCACTGCAATGGCGAGCGCGCAGAGATGGTGGAGGTGGCACACGCCGCCATCACGCTCTCCGGCAAGGCGCTGGAGCGGGCAAAGGCGGCCGAAGAGGCGCGCGGTACGGCCCAGGGGCTGGACGCTGCCGCCACCAATGACGCCATGGCGCGCTGCTTTATCGAGGCCGGGCTGGAGGCACCAGCACCGTGAGTGATCTGTTCGAGGAAGATGTCCGCTTTGAAGCGGCAGGCGAGGCCGAGGACACGGGCAGCGCGCTGATCCTCGATATCGAGGGCTGGGAAGGCCCTTTGCACCTGCTCTTGCACCTGGCGCGCAAGAACAAGGTGGATCTGGCGAAAATCTCCATCCTGGCGCTGGCTGAACAGTATCTCGTTTTCATCGAGGCGGCACGCGAGAAACGCCTTGATATTGCGGCTGATTATCTGGTCATGGCGGCGTGGCTCGCCTATCTGAAGTCGCGCTTGCTATTGCCGAAACCGCGCCCGGAAAGTGATGAGCCGGAGCCGGAAATGATGGCGGCTGCGCTCGCCTTCCGGCTGATGCGTCTTGATGCGATGCGGGCGGGCGGGGAAGCGCTTTACGACCGGCATCTCTTAAAGCGCGATGTGTTCGAGCGCGGTGCGCCCGAAGGCGTGCGCTCCATCCGCGCACCACAATACGAGGCGAGCCTGTTTGACCTCTTGAAAGCCTATGCCGGTACGCGCGAGAAGTTTGCCTTCTCCACCTATGAGCCGGAAAAGCCGAAGGTTTACAGCCTGGAAGCGGCCCGCGCGCGCCTCAGCCTGCTCTCAAAGCGCCTGACGGGCTGGGAGCGGCTGGACAGCCTGTTGCCGGGCGCGGACGAGCTGGGGCCGGATGCGCCGCCGCCGCAATCGCTGATGGCGTCCTCGCTGCTGGCGGCGCTGGAAATCACCAAGGATGGTGAGGCGGCGTTGCGTCAGGAGGCGGTCTACGGCCCGATCTGGATGCGCGGGCAGGAGGGGCGTCCATGAGCGATCCGATTGCCGAAGCGATTGCCCGCCTGCGCGCGCGCCAAGGCCCGCAGGGCGGGGACGGGCAGGCTGGTCCGCATGCTGTCGCCGAACCCTCGCAGCAGGCCCTGCGCATGGCCGAGGCGCTATTGTTTGCCGCATCCGAGCCGCTGGACGCTGAAACGCTGGCCGCGCGCCTGCCTGCGGGCACTGACATTCCCGCCACCATCGCCGCCCTGCAGGAGAAATATGCCGATGCGGGTGTGCGGCTGAGCGAGGTGGGCGGGCGCTGGCGGTTTGAAACCGCGCCGGACCTCGCCCATTTGCTGGCGGAAATCCGCGAGGAGCCGAAAAAGCTCTCCCAGGCCGCGCTGGAGACGCTCTCCATCATCGCCTATCACCAGCCGGTCACGCGCGCCGAGATCGAGGAGATACGCGGTGTTGCCGTCTCCAAGGGCACGATCGATCTCCTGTTTGAGCTGAAATGGATACGCCTGCGCGGCCGCCGCCGCAGTCCGGGCCGTCCTGTCACCTTCGGCACGACCGACGCCTTCCTTGAGTATTTCGGCCTCGCTGCGATCACTGATCTGCCGGGGCTGGGTGATCTGAAGGCCGCCGGGCTGCTCTCCTCACGCCTGCCGGCCAATTTCGATATTCCGGACCCCGCCCGGCTTGCCGATAACGAAGACCCGCTGGACGATGAAGACAGCGCACACTTCCATCTCGACTTCCTTGAAGGCGCCGAGGACGAGCGCGAGGAGTAGGGGGTAGTCGCCCTGATCCTTCGAGACGCCCTTCGGGCTCCTCAGGATGAGGGCGTGGAGCTTTTCCCTCATCCTGAGGGCGAGCGAAGCGAGTGTCTCGAAGGATCAGGGAAAAGCAACGGGCCAGCCCCACCTGAACCCGCTATTGGACCCTTGCGCGATAATCCTTTACGGGTATAGGCCAGTGGCCGTAACGGCATTCCCGCACGGAGAGCGCATATGGGACCGCATTGGAGCATTTTTGTCATCGTTGGCATTCTCGTGCTCGTCCTGTTTGGCGGGCGCGGACGGATTTCCGCGATGATGGGTGATTTCGCCAAGGGCATCACGGCCTTCCGCAAGGGGCTGAAAGATGACAGCAAGGACGAGGACGCCGCCGAAGAGCGCCCCGCCGCCAGCATCTCTGCAGAGACGCGCGAAGACGAGCGGACGGGCTC
Organism: Glycocaulis sp.; assembly: GCF_050485565.1. Taxonomy (GTDB): domain Bacteria; phylum Pseudomonadota; class Alphaproteobacteria; order Caulobacterales; family Maricaulaceae; genus Glycocaulis. The sequence goes on from NZ_JBJHBQ010000002.1 coordinate 82,707, forward strand.
GTAGGAGCACCGGGAGCTAGAGTTCCATGAACCCCGGCTTTGGCGCTGCCGAGCTTATCATCATCGTCATCCTCGCCCTTGTGGTCGTGGGTCCCAAAGACCTGCCGCTGATGATGCGCAAGGCCGGGCGTTTTATCGGCCAGATGCGGGCCATGGCACGCGATTTCCAGAACAGTTTTGACGAGCTTGGCCGCGAGGCGGAGCTGGCCGAGCTGAAGAAGGAAGTCGAGGCGCTCAAGAAGGCCAATCCGGTTTCCGAAGTCACCGAAGAATTGCGCGCGGCGGAAGCCGATCTGAAGCGCTCTGCGCTGGACAAGCCGCATCCGCGCGCGGCTGCCCCTGCCAAGCCTGCGCTGGGTGATGAGGCGATGCTGCCGCTGGACACGGATGCCAGTGAGACCAGCAAGGCGGATGCCGAGCCGTCTGCAACGCGTAAGGACGCCTAGGCCATGTCAGGCGAGAAGCTGGCAGCCCCGCAAGGGCCGGAGACCGATGACGAGGTGGAATCCTCGCGCGCGCCGCTGATGGAGCATCTGACCGAGCTGCGCACCCGCCTGATCTGGGTGCTGGGCGCGGTGGCGCTGGCTTTCGTGCTCTGCTTTGCCTTTGCCGAGTGGATCTACAACATCCTGCTGGTGCCGTTTGAAGAGGCGGCACGTCAGGTGCGCGGTGAGGATTTGCAGCTCCAGCTCATCTTCACAGGCCCGCTGGAGTTTTTCTTCGTCAAGCTGAAGCTCGCTCTGTTTGGCGCCATCATCGTGGCCTTCCCGATGGTCGCCTATCAGGTTTGGGCCTTTGTCCGCCCCGGCCTCTACAAGAATGAGCGCCTCGCCTTTGCGCCCTTCCTGATTGCCTCGCCGGTGCTGTTCGCGGCCGGCATCGCCTTTGTCTATTACTTCATCCTGCCCTTCGTGATGGGCTTTGCGCTGGGTCAGGAGCAGACCGGAGAGGAGGGCCGCACAGCCATCCAGCTCCTGCCGCGCGTGTCGGAATATCTCAATCTCGTCACCACGCTCATTCTGGCGTTCGGGATATCCTTCCAGCTGCCGGTCCTGCTCTCCCTGCTGGGCAAGGTGGGGATCGTCAATTCGGGGCAGCTCATCCGCTTCTGGAAGTTTGCCGTGGTCGGCATTGCCGTCTTTGCGGGTTTTGTGACGCCGCCAGACCCGATCAGCCAGATATTCCTCGCCGCGGCGATGTTCGGCCTTTACGGCCTTTCCATCCTTGCGGTGAAAATGGTCGAGCCGAAAGAGGTTGAGGGGTAGGGGGCTGCATTTCCACCCCGATCACCCTTTCTCCCGCCTCAGGATGAAATGGGTCCGGACCGCGCTGACACCAGATAGCGCGCAAAGGCGATCGCGGATTTCGTTGAGGCCCTTGCCGTGCGCCGTGCTGATCTCGACTAGAAGATCGATTCCGCCAGCAAGCGAGTAACATCGCATGACCGCAGAATCGGCCACGATGCGTGCCACGGTTTCGGGCTGCGGCGTGCTGGTGAGTTCGATTAGCACCACCGCTCCAGCCCCGCCTGCGTGTTCCGGGGCGATTTCGGCGCGATACCCGATGATCACGCCAGCCGCTTTGAGACGCGCAATGCGCTCTGCGACCGAACTTCGGGCCAGCCCGACTGCGGCTGCAATAACTTTCAGCGGCGCTCGCGCATCGCGGCGGAGCATCTCGATGATCTGCTGATCAATCGCATCCATCGGCTTTCTGTCCTTCGGCAAAAAAAACGGCTGTTCCGGCATTCTGCCGGTGGACCCGTCAGGCACTCGCGCGATAGGCACACCATGCAGCCGATCAATACTGGATCGCGGCGCAGCGTCCACATCTCACCGGAAGGCACCCCGATGAAAACACGATTCATTGACCCGACATCCGCCTCTTACGCGCAGGCTCTGGAAGTGGCCGGGACCACGCGGCTTCTCTTTATCAGCGGGCAGGTGCCTGCAGACGAGACCGGGGCTGTTCCGGACAGTTTCGCTGATCAGGCGCGGCTCGCCTGGCGCAACGTCTTCTCCCGTCTCGCTGCTGCAGGCATGCGGCCGGAAAATCTGGTGAAGGTAACGATTTTTCTCTCAGACCGCCGTTTCCGCGACGAAAACGCGGCGGTGCGCATGGAGGTGCTTGGCGATCATTCGCCCGCGCTGACCATCATAATCGCTGGCATCTACGATGAAGCGTGGCTTCTTGAGATCGAGGCGGTCGCGGCGGCGTGACCCCGCCCGATCCGATCAGCCAGATATTCCTCGCCGCGGCGATGTTCGGCCTTTACGGCCTTTCCATCCTTGCGGTGAAAATGGTCGAGCCGAAAGAGGTGGAGGGGTAATTTTCTCCGCTGTCATGGCCCGGTTTATCCGGGCCATCCATGCCTGAGAGTCGCCAAGTGGCCCAAAAGCGCGACCGCGCGCCCGCGACTTTTCGCGGAACATCGCAACGCGGATGCGTTGCGGAACCGAAAGAGGCATGGGTCCCCCGGATCGCTTCGCGACCGGAGGATGACAGGCTGCTTACAACCCTCTCCACCCGATATCGCGGCGGTAGACGCCTTCGGGCCAGTCGATCTCACCAATGGCCGCATAGGCCCTGTCCACAGCTTCGCGCAACGTCTCGCCGGTCGCGGTGACGTTCAGCACGCGGCCGCCATTGGCGATGAAATTGCCGTCTGCATCGAGCGCGGTACCGGCGTGGAAGATCATCACGCCTTCGCCATGACCGGCATGGTGCAAATTCCTGATTGTGCTGCCCTTTTTAGGCGTGCCGGGATAGCCCGGCGCGGCCATCACCACTGTCACGGCGGGTTTCGGATTGGCTTCGACCGGCAATAGCTGCGCAAACTCGCTGGCGCGCATGCCGCCGGTGGATGCCGCGAGCAGAAGCGGCACGATATCGGCCTCGATCTGCATCATCAGCACCTGACATTCCGGATCGCCAAAGCGGCAGTTGAACTCGACCACTTTCGGGCCGTCCGGTGTCACCATCACGCCGATATACAAGACGCCGCGATAGGGCATGCCGTCACCGGCCATGCCGCGCAGCATCGGCACGGTCACCTCTTCCTCCACCCGTTTCATCAGTGCGGGCGTCATCACCGGGGCAGGGGCATAGGCGCCCATGCCGCCTGTATTGGGGCCGGTATCACCATCACCGATGCGCTTGTGATCCTGAGCGGCGGGCAGGGTCAGATAATTGATCCCGTCGGTGATGACGAAGATGGAGGCTTCCTCGCCCTCCATGAACTCCTCGATGACGAGCTCTGCCGATGCGCCGCCAAACTTGCCAGACAGCATCTCGGAAAGCTCCGCCTCGGCCTCTTCGCGCGTTTCGGCAATAACCACACCCTTGCCGGCGGCGAGGCCATCGGCTTTCAGCACGAAGGGCGCAGAGAGCGTGTCGAGGAAGGCCTTTGCAGCCGCCACATCGGTGAAGCGGCCATAGCGCGCGGTCGGCACGCCATAGGCGGCCATGCGGTCCTTGGCAAAGCCCTTGGAGGCTTCCAGCTGGGCTGCGGCCTGGGAGGGACCGAACACGTCAAATCCGCGCGCGCGCAGCATGTCGGCAAGGCCCTTGGCGAGCGGGGCTTCCGGCCCGATCACGATGAGGTCCGGTTCGAGCTGCAAAGCGAGCTTCTGGATACCCTCCACATCATCGGCGGCGACATCAAAGCACGGCCCCAGAAGATCAATGGCCGGGCTGCCGGGCGCGCACCAGATCGTGTCCACGAGGGGGCTCTGCGCGATCTTCCAGGCCAGCGCATGCTCGCGCCCGCCAGAGCCGATGATGAGGATGTTCATGGCCGCCCCTGCTGTCCTTAAAGCGATGGCTGTCTCTTAGCGGGGCTGCACGCCTCTTGTCGACCGCCGGGCGGCATTACGGCTAGTCTGGCGCCGAAACGACTCAAGAGCCGAGATGACCGACCTTACCAACGCACCGGAATATACCGTCTCCGATCTTGCCCGCGCGCTCAAACGCACGGTGGAGACCGAGTATGGCCATGTGCGCGTGCGCGGCGAGCTGGGCCGGGTGACGGTTCCGAAATCCGGCCATATGTATCTGGACCTGAAGGACGCTGAAGCCGTCATTGACGGCGTGATGTGGAAAGGGTCGGTCTCGGCGCTGTCCTTCCGCCCGGAAGAGGGGCTGGAAGTGATTGTCGAGGGGCGGCTTTCCACCTTCCCCGGCAGGTCCAAATACCAGATCATCATCGAGCGCATGGAGCCTGCGGGCGCAGGCGCGCTGATGGCGTTGCTGGAAGAGCGTAAACGCAAGCTGGCCGCCGAGGGCCTGTTTGCGCCAGAGCGAAAAGCCGCCATCCCCTATCTGCCGCGCGTGGTGGGGGTGGTGACATCGCCCACGGGCGCGGTGATCCGCGACATTCTGCACAGGCTGGATGACCGGTTTCCGGTGCATGTCCTCATCTGGCCGGTGCTGGTGCAGGGCGAGGGGGCAGCGGCCCAGATCGCCGCCGGTATCGAAGGCTTCAACGCGCTTCAGCCCGGCGGGCTGGTGCCGCGCCCCGATGTGCTGATCGTCGCGCGCGGCGGCGGCTCGGTGGAGGATTTGTGGGCCTTCAACGAGGAGGTGGTGGTCCGCGCCGCTGCGGCCTCCGCGATACCGCTCATCTCCGCTGTCGGCCACGAAACCGATACCACGCTGATTGATTTTGCCTCTGACCGGCGTGCGCCGACGCCTACAGGCGCAGCCGAAATGGCCGTGCCGGTGCGCCGCGAGCTGATGGAGCGCATTGAGGGCGCGCGCGGGCGATTGTCAGGTGCCTTGCTGCGCACGGTGGAACGCAAGGAGTCCGATCTGCGTTCGGCGTCGCGTGGTCTGCCCCGGCCCGAAAGCCTGTTGGGCGATGCGCGCCAGAAACTGGATTACGCGACGAGCGATCTGGTCCGGTTTCAGGCGCTGGGGATCGAACGCCGCCGGGCGGCAGTGGAGCGCCTGTCGGTGCAGCTTCGCCCGCTGGCGTTCAAGCGCGAGATCGCTGAACGCCGCCAGAGGCTCGCACAGGCCGGAGAGCGCATGCGTGCGGCCAAGCTTAGACGGCTTGGCGATGATGGCCGCAGGCTGGCGGCGCTGACCTCTACGCTGGAGGCGCTCTCCTATCACAATGTCCTGAAACGCGGATACGCGATTGTCGAGGATGCGAAGGGCAGATTGGTGCGTTCTGCCGGTGATCTGGCGCCCGGCGACGGTGTCACCTTGCGCCTGCATGATGGCGAGCGCGCGGCCGCGATTGCGGGCGGTGCAGCCCCGCCGCGCAAGGAAAAACCGGCCAGCAAATCCAGGCCCGCCAAGGCCGGTTCTTCGGCGCAAGGCTCGCTTTTCTAGCGGCATTCCATGCAAAAGCACCGCTGACGTGGTAGATTTCGCCCCATAAGGCCGGTTAGCGGCCGCTTTCAGGGAGGATTCTTCATGCGTGTATTTCTCACCAGTGTTGCTAGCCTTGCTCTTCTGGCCGCCTGCAATGGCGAGGCGCCAGAGACGGTCGACGAGGCCCCTGATGAAGCTGTCGACGAAGCTGTCGATGAAGCCGCCGATGCGATTGAGAGCACTGCAGAAGATGCCGAAGACATGCTCTCTGACCTTGCCGGTGCGGTCGAAGACGAGGTTCAGGCGGCGATGGACGCGCCGTCGCTGGAGCAGGTTCTGGCCGATCCACGGCGCGAGGCCGACCGCGCCCGTGACCAGTACCGCAATCCACGCGAGACGCTGGAGTTCTTCGGTGTCCAGCCGGGCGACACCGTGGTCGAGGCGCTGCCAGGCACGGGCTGGTATGGCCGCATCCTTGCGCCCTGGCTCGCGGCTGAAGGCGAGTATTACGGCCTGAACTACTCCATGGGCATATTCGAGCAGATTTTCCCGAACATGAGCGAGGAGCAGCGCGCCAGGTTTGAAGGCTGGGAAGCGGGCTTCCCCGGCATGGCCGCCGAATGGGGTGGTCAGGCCGCCGGCACCTACACGCTGGGCTCCATTCCCGATAGCGCAGCCGGTACGGCCGACGTGGTGCTCTATGTCCGCGCGCTGCACAACATGGCCCGCTTTGGCGAGATGGATGTGGCGGTGGATGATGCCTGGACCCTTTTAAGGCCCGGCGGAACGGTGGGCGTGGTCCAGCACCGTGCGCCAGCCGATGAAACCGATGAGCGCGCCGATGGCTCGCGGGCCTATTTGCGTGAAGCCGATGTCATCGCGGCCTTCGAGGCGCGCGGTTTCATTCTGGAGGCGTCGTCAGAGATCAACGCCAACCCGGATGATCCGGCCGATCACGAGATCGGTGTGTGGGCGCTGCTGCCTACCCTTGCCGGTACCGATGAGGATCGCGAGGAGCGCATGTCCATCGGCGAAAGCGACCGCATGACCCTGCGGTTCAGAAAGCCGTAGGGGCTGCTAGTGGTTTCTCCCCCGTTCACGGGGGAGGGCATTACATTTTCTGTCATCCTCCGGCCGCGTAGCGGTCCGGGGGACCCATGCCTTTTTTCTGATGCTCCGCACATCCGTGCGTCGCTCCTCGCTAAAGCTGCGGGCGCGCGGTCGCGCTTGCGGCGCTATCGCGCCGGGGAGCCAGCCCAGCCCCGTCAGGGGCCACTAGGCCGAACGGCCGCCCGCGACTGCCTGTGCCCGCGCAGGCGGGTGTTCGCGGAACATCGCAACGCGGATGCGTTGCGGAGATAAGAAATGGATCCCGGGTCAAGCCCGGGAACCCGGTTATTTTTGATCGCGCGAACCTACGGCCCGGCCACCGTGGTGCGGTGCATCAGGCGGGCATGGCCGTCATAGCCGCCCGTCGCCATGTGCTGGGTGCAGCGATTGTCCCACATCAGCAGCATGTCCGGCTCCCATTCATGGCGGTAGACAAAGCGCTCATCATGGGTGACGGCGTAGAGCTCCACCAGCAGGAAGAAGGCTTCCTCGTCGGTCAGGCCCTTGACCGTTTTCACATAACCCGGATTGATGAAAAGCGCCTTGCGCCCGGTTTCCGGATGCACGCGCACGATTGGGTGGGCCTTGGTGTTGCGGGCCTCCGGCGCGGCGCGGATGGTCATGGACCTGTCCTTGGCGTCATTCTCGCCATAGACCCCGTCGGGCGCATAGGCCAGGGCAGCGGAATGGATCGCTTCCAGCCCTTCCAGCCTCGCCTTCATCTCGTCTGACAGCGCCTCCCAGGCCGCATAGCCATTGCAAAAGAGCGTGTCTCCGCCCACGGGCGGCGTGATCTTGGAATGCAGGATAGTGCCCGCGGGCGGGGTGTCCTGAAAGCTCCAGTCCGAATGCCAGGCGGCAGCAAAGACGGACGCCTTCTCGTCCGCCGCGCGCTTCACCTCGATAATGTGGGGATGGCCCTCGATGGGCGCGATGAAGGGATCATCGCCGAAGGGTCCGAAATACCGGGTGAACCGTTCCAGATCCTCATGGCTCATGGGCTGGTCAGGGAAGGCCAGCACCAGATGCTCCAGCCACGCTGCGCGGATGGCGGCAATCTCGTCTGCGCTTAGCGGTTTTGACAGATCAACGCCGGTAACCGATGCGCCAAGGCTCGCGCCGCTGGGCGTTACCTTGATGTGTGAAGCGGCCATGGCCGGTCTCCTCCCGTGCGTGTGCCGGGCGTCATTTGCGTCGCGCCCGCATTGGCCCAAGGCTGCCTCCGGCTGTCATCACCCGTCAAGGCGCGCTTGCAAGAGCGCCAGGGTGCGCGTATCGCCGGGCGGTCAACAGCCCTGGATGATCGTGCATGGACACCGCCCTCATCGCCATCAATGCGCTTGGCCTTGTGGGCTTTGCCTTCATCCTTTTGTCCACGCGGATGAAGACAAAGCCCGGCTTTCTGATTTCCGACATGACGGGAAACCTCATCGCAGGCACGCACTATGTGTTTCTGGGCGGGGCAGGGGGCGTGCTGTTCTGCTGGGCCTATGCGCTGTTTGATCTGGCGGCACTGAAGCTTGGCCGGGCGGGCCTGCCGGTGCTGGGGGCTCTGCTGGGCGGGGCGTGCGTGATCCTGCTCTTTTTGAACCCCGGCTGGGCTGATCTGGTGGCCGTCATCGGATCGGTGGTGGCGGTCGCCTCGCGCCTGCAGAGCGATATGCGCCTTGTCCTGCTGCTGGCGGCGGCCTCATCACTGTTCTGGGGCAGTTATGGCGTGATGATGGGATCGTGGCCGCAGATCGCTTTCTCAGGCACCTATGTGCTCCTTAGCCTCTATGGCGCGCGCCAGGCCCATCGCAAGCTCTCCGCCTCCTGATGGCGCCGCCGCGCGCCGGGCGCTTGCGATTATCTTGCGGGGCGCGCTAAACCCTCCCGCACAATCATTCCTGTCCCTTCAGTCCGGCTGGCACATTCATGTTCAAGAAAATCCTCATCGCCAATCGCGGCGAGATTGCCGTTCGCGTCATCAAGACCTGCAAGCGCATGGGGATAAAGACCGTCGCCGTCTATTCAGAGGCCGATGCCGACAGCCTGGCGGTGGAGATGGCCGATGAACGCGTGTTTCTCGGCGGATCACTGCCCGCGCAGTCCTATCTGGACATGGAAAAGATCATCGCGGCGGTAAAGGAAACCGGCGCAGAGGCCGTCCATCCCGGTTTCGGCTTCCTGTCGGAGAACGCGAAGTTTGCCGAGCGCCTGAAAAAAGAGGGCATTGGCTGGATCGGTCCGAACCCGCACGCCATCTCGGCCATGGGCGACAAGCTGGAAAGCAAGAAGCTGGCGGCCGCCGCCGGTGTCAGCACCGTGCCGGGCTTCAAGGGCGAGATCGTCGATGACCAGCAGGCCGTCGAGGTGGCCGGTGATATCGGCTATCCGGTTATGATCAAGGCGTCGGCTGGCGGTGGCGGCAAGGGGATGCGCATCGCGTGGGATGAGAGCGAGGTACGCGAGGGCTTCCGCGCCGCGCGTTCCGAAGCCAAATCCTCCTTCGGTGATGAGCGCATACTGATCGAGAAATTCGTCGAAAAGCCGCGCCATATCGAGATACAGGTGCTGGGCGACAAGCATGGCAATGTCATCCACCTCAATGAGCGTGAGTGCTCCGTCCAGCGGCGCAATCAGAAGGTTCTCGAAGAAGCGCCGTCACCCTTCCTCGACAAGAAGACGCGCGAGAAGATGGGCGAGCAGGCCGTCGCGCTCGCCAAGGCGGTCGATTATGACAGCGCCGGCACGGTGGAGTTCATCGTCGACCCCAACAAGAACTTCTACTTCCTTGAAATGAATACGCGTCTGCAGGTGGAGCACCCGGTCACGGAGCTAACCCACGGGCTTGATCTGGTTGAGCAGATGATCCGCGTCGCCGCTGGCGAAAAGCTGGAGCTGGCGCAAAAGGATGTGGCGATCAAGGGCTGGGCGGTTGAGGCGCGGCTTTATGCCGAAGACCCGTATCGCGGCTTCCTGCCCTCCATCGGGCGTCTGGTGCGCTATGTGGAACCGGCTGAAGGCCCCAGCGGACCGGGCACGCTGCGCATCGATTCTGGTGTGCGCGAGGGCGATGAAATCTCCATGTTCTACGACCCGATGATTGCCAAGGTGATCGGGCAGGGCGATACGCGCGAGAAAGCCATCGACGCCCTCGCGGCTGCGCTGGACCGGCTGGACGTGGCCGGCCTGCAGTCCAACGCGCCTTTCCTGGCCGCTGTGCTGGACGAGGGCGATTTTCGCAAAGGCGCGATCCACACCGGCTATATCGAGGAGCATTTCCCCGATGGCTTTCACGGCACCGCGCCGAAGGAAAGCCAGTGGCGCGCCTTTGTGGCCGCATCGGCCCTGATCCACACCGTCTTCGTGGAGCGCGCGGCGCGCATTGCCGGGCGCATCACGCCGGGCGTGGGCAATGGCAAGCCGCATAACTGGACGGTGCTGATCGATGACCAGCAGTTTGCCGTCGAAATCACGGTAGAGCCGGGCCGGGAGAGCGGATTTGCCGCCACCGTCTACATGCCGGGCCTCAGCGCGGAACCGCTCAATCTGGAAACCGGCTGGCAGCCGGGCAATCATCTGTTCGAGGCAAAGCTCGGCAAGGAGAGCTTCAGCCTGTCGGTGGAAGACCGCACTCAAGGTTACTGGCTGCGCCACCGGGGCTTTTCCGCGCTGGTGCGGGTCTATTCCCCGCGCATTGCCGAGCTGGCCGCGCGCCTGCCCGAACGCCCCGAGCCCGATACCAGCAAGCAGATCATCAGCCCGATGCCGGGCCTGATCGTCTCGGTGGCGGTGGAGCCGGGCCGCGAGGTGAAGGCGGGCGAGGTATTGCTCACCGTCGAAGCCATGAAGATGGAGAACGTGCTGCGCGCCGAGCGCGACGGCATGGTGAAAACCGTCAGCGTGAAGGCGGGCGACAGCGTTGCCGCAGACGAGCTGCTGGTAGAGCTGGAGTAACTTTTTTTCCGGTTTTTTGTTGACCATCCCTGCCTTGGGGGCCGACGCTGGACCAAGGATTGAATCGCGTTTCCGGCCCCCTCAAGCCCCGCGCGCGCCGATCCCCGTGTTTTTGACCAGCCCCGAAGGGATAACACCATGAATTTTATGGATGCCGTAAAATCGGTCTATACGAACTATGCTGGCTTTCAGGGCCGTGCGCGCCGCAGTGAATACTGGTGGTGGTATCTGTTCTACATCATCGTCTACATCGTGCTTTTCTCCATCGACAATGCGCTCTTCGGCTTTCCGATGCTGGCCGGCCTGTTCGCTCTGGGCAGCCTGATTCCGGGTATCGCGGTGGGTGTGCGCCGCCTGCATGACACCGGCCGGTCGGGCTGGTGGCTGCTGATCGGCCTGATCCCGCTGGTGGGTTTCATCGTGCTCATCATCTTCTTTGTGATGGACAGCCAGCCGGGCGTGAACCAGCACGGCCCCAATCCCAAAGGCGTCGTAGCCGCTGCCGCAGACGCGGTGTCTGGCGAGTAGGCCGAAAACAGCTCTGCTTTGAGCTTGCGAGGCGGGCGCGGGTGCCAAACCCGCGCCCGTTTGCATTTGACGGCGCAGCGGCTTGGGCTAGAAGCGGGTCTGCCGACAGACCGCAGCCTGGAGTCCCCCGCGTGCCGTTCAATTTCAGAGCCATACTTCTGCCCGACACGCGCGCTGACGCCGACACGTACTGGCTTGGCCTTGGCTTTATCGCCCTTGCCGACGCGCTGCGCCTGACCCTGCTGGACGCAGGGCTGGCCATGTTTGGCTGGCTGGTGATCCTGTTCTGCCTTGCCGCGCTTCACATCAACCGGCTGCGCGATGCCGGGCGGCAGGGACCGCTGGTGATCGTGCCGCTGGCGGCGGGCGTGGCGGTGAAGACAATCGTTGCCGTTTTCGCGGTGACATTGGCGATATTGCCGGGCTTCATGGAATATCTCGAAGCGCAGGGCGTGGACATCAATGATCCCGCCCAGGTGCAGGCCGCCGGGCAGGATGAGGCGCTCATCGCCGGCTTCCAGCAGCTGATGATCGAGAATGAGGCCGATACGCTGGCCGCGTTCTCGGCTGGAGATTGGCCGTCGGCAGTCGCCTTCTGGCTGACCATATTTGCTATCGGCTTCTGGTTTGCACGCCTGCCCCGCAAGGTGTGAGGGGGGGCTTTTCCAGATGCTGCGAACGGGTTTCCTCCCCCGTTTACGGGGGAGGTGTCTGGCTTGCCAGACGGAGGGGGGAAACTTTTCTTTTCAAAATCCCCCCCCCTCGGCCCTTCGGGCCACTCCCCCCGTAGACGGGGGGAGAAAACGTTATCGTTACCCCCTAAACCGGCGGTGCCTCGTCCTCTACGGCGCCGAAAATCTCCACGAATGCCTGTTTCAGCGCGAAGTCCGCATCGTCCATGGTCACGGGCAGCCCAAGATCGGTCAGGCTCGTCACGCCATAAGAGGGATTGGTGATGCCGCACGGGACGATGCCGCCAAAATGGGAGAGGTCCGGCTCCACATTCAGCGCGATGCCGTGAAACGAGATCCAGCGGCGCAGGCGGATACCGATGGCGGCAATCTTGTCTTCGCGCGGCGGGCCGCCCACGGGCGTGCGGTCCACCCACACCCCGATCCGGTCGCAGCGCTTTTCCCCCTTCACATTGAACCGGTCCAGCGCGCCAATGATCCAGTTTTCGAGATTATTGACGAACTGGCGCGCATCGCGGCCGCGCTCCCTTAAATCCATCATCACATAGGCCACGCGCTGGCCCGGCCCGTGATAGGTGTATTCGCCGCCCCGCCCGGAGCGGTAGACGGGAAATTTCTCCGGCTCGCGCAGGTCTGAGGCGTCCGCGCTGGTGCCGGCGGTGTAGAGGGCAGGGTGCTCTAAAAGCCAGACCAGCTCGCCCGCCTCACCGCGATGAATGGCGGCCACGCGCGCCTCCATCGCCGCGACGGCGGCGTCATAGTCGACCGGGGCTGCAGAAACTGCCCATCCAGCTGGTTTTTGTTGCATTGCTTAACGCCTCGGAAACCGGCCCGGAACATCGTGTGTAAACGCGCCGCTTTCAAGTGAGGGTGTGCGGCGGGACAAAACGCGGGACAAGGTACCAGCATCCAATGAGTCAGCTCGGCGCTGTGCAGATAGAAATTGCGGTTCTTCTGGGCCGTTCGCGCCTGCCCATCCAGCAATTTTTGCGGATGGGACGCGGCGCGGTGATTCCCCTTGATGCTGCCGAGCACGAGGAAGTGTGGATTCTCGCCAATAACCACCCCATCGCGCGCGGCGAGATCGTGATCCAGGGCGACCATATCGCCGTGTCGATCACCGAAGCGGCTGATGTGCACGACTATTTCGCGGTCTGACGCGGCCTCTGGTGTCCGCGAAAATCGCGCGCGCTCGCGCAGTGAAGGGCTTTCCTTTCCTCTTGGGTCTTGCTAAACGCCCGTCTCCCAGTTTGCGGCCGTGGCGGAACTGGTAGACGCGCAGCGTTGAGGTCGCTGTGGGGCAACCCGTGGAAGTTCGAGTCTTCTCGGCCGCACCATTTTCTCTCTGCCGGAGAGATATGAAAAAGACGCCCGGTTCGCCTTTCGCGGACCGGGCGTTTTCTTTTTGGTCCGCGCGCTTCATCTGACCACTCGCCTTGCCGGGCTGCACACAGTAGGCTCTTGGCCATAATCCTGCCTTCCGGTGAGGGAAGGTTGAGCTCTGGTCGTTCGCTGTGCGGAGGGTGCTGTCTTTGCGCCGTTTTGTCTCTCTTGCCTGCCTGTCTGCTGCCGCTCTGGTACTGGTTGTAGCCAGCCCGTTGCCGTTTGCTGCCCATGGCCAGGATGAGGCCAGCAGCGGGCTGGTCCTGCATGCGGGCTGGCGCAGCGGGCCAGAGCTGGAGAGCGCACGCGCCGGTCTCTCCGCCGTGGCGATGGACGGGCATATCTATGCCGCAGGCGGGGCAGGGCGGGTGACGCCGCGCGACAATTTCGAGGTTTATGACAGCGAGATCCATCGCTGGCGCCCTCTCTCGCCGCTGCCGGAAGGGCTGGAGCGTTTCGGGTTTGCCGCCGCTGACGGGCGCATCTGGGCGGCGGGCGGCTATAGCTCGGAATCGGGCCGCGCGCCGATAGCGGAGATGTGGTCCTACGATCCGGAAATGGATGTATGGCAGAGCGAGACGCCGATGCCGGCCGCGCGCGCAGCCTTCGCCATGGTGGCCCATGAGAATCGGCTGTATGCCGTTGGCGGCATCGAGGAGCCGGGCGGCATCTTCGTTTTTGACATCGATACACGCGAATGGGCCGCTCTTGAAGCGCCCTCCGATCTGCGCCGCCGCGATGCCGGTATCACGCTGGTGGACGGTGAAATCTGGGTGACGGGCGGCATTGTGGACCGCCGGGCCGTTGCCCGCGTGGATATCTATAATATCGACAGGCAGGACTGGCGGCGCGGACCGGACCTGCCCGCTGCCCGCGCCGGTCATGCGCTTGTCTTTGACGGTACCCGCCTGCTGGCGCTGGGTGGGCGCGGCGATGATCTGCGCTCCACATACGCCACGGTTTTCGCGATAGAGCCGGGCGCGCGCAGCTGGCGCCAGGATGGATCGCTGACAGCCGCGCGCACAGAGGCCGCCGCCTCGGTTCTTGATGGCGCTGTGTTTCTGATTGGTGGCGGTGTCGGCGGCGGGGTGTTTGCGCCCTTCACCGCCCTGTCGACGGTGGACGTTCTGGGCCGCAGCCAGTAACGCGGCAACCAATTTGCAACGATACCGCAAAGGCCCCTTACGGGCGTTTCGGAACGGGACACTTATGAAGCCGCGCTTGAAATCCAGCCGCGCCGCGCGCGAACTCATCAAGACCCATGAACCCTTTCTGGGCGACGCGTTGCGCCGTGGGCGGCGCTGGGCGCTGGGCTACGGTCATACAGCCGCCGCCAAGGAAGGCGCACGCATCAGCCGTGAAGATGCCGAGCTGCTGCTTCTCTATGATGTGATCCAGGCCGAACAGGCCATCGACAAGGCCGTGGGCGAGGACCTGCCAGGTTCGGTGCGCGACGCGCTGGTATCCTTTGCCTGCTCAATCGGTCCGGGCGCATTCAAGGTGTCGGACGTGGCCCGTCTTGCGCGCGATGGCCGCCATCTGGAGGCGGCTGCCGCGCTGGAAACCTGGGTGCGCGCCGAGGAAGATGGCCGTCTGGTCGTCTCCGAGCGCCTTGTGCGCCGCCGCGCCGCTGAAAAGGCTCTCTATCTCAAAGGTTTGCAGGAGAAAGCCGAACCGGCGCCTGCGCCCGCAGCGCCGCCGCAGCCGGAAGCCGAAGCTGCCGACCCCGCGCCGCGCATCGGCCCGCTAGTCGATCTGGAGCTGGAATTTATCGACCCGCCAGAGCCGGGCGGCATGGTGCTCGAGGATGACACGCCAGAGCCGGAGGCCGTTGAAGAGCCGCTGGCTGAACCGCAAGCAGAACCAGAACCCGAAGCGGCCACCGAACCAGCTCCGGCTGAAGAGGAAACGCCTTCGCCAGCGCCGGCTCTTGCCCCTGACGAGCTGGACGACCCGACCGGCAGCGTGATTGCGCGCATGAACGCGCAAATGGCAGAGACCATGGCCGTTCCGGCAGATGCGCCCGCCCGCGAGGAAACCCCGGTGGCAAGCGATGCCCGTCTGGGCTTCAGCTTCATGCAGCGCGCCGAGCCGGAAGCCCCGGCGCCAGCGCCCCAGCCCGCCGCCGAGCCGGAACAGCCGCGTTACAAGGTCGGCCCGGTGCCGGTTTATGCGGCGATCTCCTCGGTGACGATTACGCGCACCGATATCGCGGTCCCTGTCACGCCTCCTGTCACGCCCCCTGCGCCGGAAGCGGTGCAGCCGACTGCCATCAGCGCCGATTCGCCCGCCCCCAGCGCCGGCTTCTCCGGTGAGGTGCAGGCCGTGGGCCGTCCCGCCGACATGCCCGAAGAAGACGAGGCGGTTGATAGCGATGAGATTCACCCCGGCGTTCTGATGGGTACGGCCGCTCCGGCGCCTGAACTGCCGCAAGCCGGACCCGGCCCGGCTGCACCGGCCAAAGCGCCCGGCAATGGCACATGGCTGTTTGTGGCCAATCTGGCTGTCGGTGTGGCGATGACGGGCTTTGGCCTGTGGACGATTATCGAGCGCGGCACCGACCCGGAGATTGTCGATTTCGGCCTTCTGGGTCCGGTCGCGGCGGCTATGGGCATAGCCCTGACCATCACCTCGGCCTGGATACTCCTCACCCGCACGCGCCAGCCCAAAGCGGCCGCCGAAAGCGCCGATACGGCGAACGAAGCCAGCCCGCCAGAAGGCGAGTAAAGGCAGTCCACGCTTGACCATAATGGCGGGCGTGGTATCCCGCCTGCCATGATATCGAACCAATACCCGACGCTGGAATTCCCCCTGGGGGAGACCGCAGAGATGCTGCGCGACACCGTGCGCAGCTTTGCTTCCGACAAAATCGCGCCCCTGGCCGCCGAGATCGATGTGAAGGACGAGTTTCCGCATCATCTCTGGCGCGAGCTGGGCGAGATGGGCCTTCTGGGCATTACCGTCGGCGAGGAATATGGCGGTTCGGGCCTTGGCTATCTCGAGCATGTGATCGCGATGGAGGAAATCTCCCGCGCATCGGCTTCGGTGGGCCTGTCCTACGGCGCGCACTCAAACCTGTGCGTCAACCAGATCAAGCTCAATGGCAATGACGCGCAGCGGGAGAAATACCTGCCCAAACTCGTCTCCGGCGAGCATGTCGGCGCGCTCGCCATGAGCGAGCCGGGCGCAGGCTCTGACGTTGTTTCCATGCGGCTGAAGGCCGAGAAGAAAGGCGACCGCTACGTCCTCAATGGCTCGAAAATGTGGATCACCAACGGGCCGAGCGCGGACGTGCTGGTGGTCTATGCCAAGACCGATCCCAATGGCGGCTCGAAGGGCATCACCGCCTTCCTGATCGAGAAGGACATGAAGGGTTTCTCCGTCGCCCAGAAGCTCGACAAGCTGGGCATGCGCGGCTCTGAAACCGGCGAGCTTGTCTTCGATAATTGCGAAGTGCCCGAAGACAACGTGCTTGGCGGCGTGGGTCAGGGCGTGCGCGTGCTGATGAGCGGGCTCGATTATGAGCGCGCGGTGCTCTCTGCCGGTCCTGTCGGCATCATGCAGGCATGCATGGATGTGGTCATGCCCTACATCCATGAGCGCAAGCAGTTCGGCAAAGCCATTGGCGAGTTCCAGCTGGTACAGGGCAAGATCGCCGACATGTACACGCGCATGAACGCGTCGCGCGCCTATGTGTACGCCGTCGCGCAAGCCTGTGACGCGGGCAAGACGACGCGCAAGGACGCCGCCGGCGCGATCCTGTTTGCGGCCGAGGCCGCGACGCAATGCGCGCTCGATGCCATCCAGATTCTCGGCGGCAATGGCTATATCAATGAATACCCGACGGGCCGCCTCCTGCGCGATGCCAAGCTCTATGAGATCGGGGCAGGCACCAGCGAAATCCGCCGCTGGCTGATCGGCCGGGAACTCTTCGGCGAGAGCGCGTAAGACGCGATTTCGTGTCCCCTCTCGTCGTTCCCGCGCAGGCGGGAACCCAGAGCCGCATGCATAGTCTTCGCTCTATGATCTCTGGATCCCCGCCTGCGCGGGGGTGACGAAGAGCGAGAGGAACGCCATCGCGTTTCCCCGACGCACGTCGGGGTCCAGAAATAAACTGGGCACCGGCTTGCGCCGGTGAAACGCCAGGACTAGATATTTTACACTATTAACACCTGAAATTGACAAAAATGATTGTTTGCGTCAATATCTCCAGCAAACCTGATGGAGAGTGTCATGGTGCATCAGACAGTGCAGGACTTGAGAGCCTCTGTGGCCCATCTGCCCACAAAGTCGGCGCGGATACGTGCGCTGGCCAAGCAGGGCCTGAAGCGCGCCGATATCGCCCGCGCGCTGGATATCCGCTATCAGCACGTGCGCAATGTCCTCGTGGCCGATGAGGAGAAAGCCAATGCGGTGCCGATACAACCCGATAGCGTGACAGTTTCCGTTGATAGTGCCGGGCGGGTGTTGATACCGGCGGCGTTCCGGGAATGGTTCGGCCTGCAGGAGGGCAGCAATCTGGTGCTCAATGCTGGCGCAGACGGGCTGGAGCTGTTGCCGCCCTCGCGCGCAGCCGACAAGGCACGCGCGCTTCTAAGGCCGTTTCTGGAACCCGGTCTCAGCCTGTCTGAGGAGCTGATCGCGGACCGCCGCGCGGAGGCGGCCCGTGAAAACGGGTGAGGGCGCGGTTCTTGATGCTTCCGCCTTGCTGGCGGTTCTGCTTGGCGAGCCGGGCGCCGGGCATGTCGAACGCTATTTGCCGGGCGCGGTGATGTCTGCGGTCAATCTGAGCGAGGTGGCGGGCAAGCTGATGGAGAAGGGCGCACCGCAGGAAGCCGTCAAGGCGGCCATCGCGTCCATCGGGCTTGTGGTTATCGATTTTGACGAGGCGCAGGCCATGGCAGCGGCGTCGCTGAGGCCGCGCACCCGCGCGCTCGGCCTGTCTCTGGGTGACCGCGCCTGCCTGGCCCTTGGCGAAACGCGTGGCGGCAAAATTGTCACCTGTGATACGGCGTGGTCGGCGGTTGATACGTCGGCCACCATCGTGCAGGCGCGCTAACCCCCCGGTTTCAGGCGCGCCATCAGGCGGTGATCGGCGCTGTTGAGCATGGCCATCGTGCTTTCATAGCCCGCCACGATGGCGTCGTCGTATCGGCGCCATTCGCGCAGATCCATCTCGATATCGGGCAGGACCAGCATGTCGGCGGCCTCGCGCGTTTCGGCGTGCTCGTCCATCGTGGCGGCGGTGGCCGCGCGCATCAGCAGCGAGGCGATGGGTGGCGGATCAGAGAGGCCATGGCGCAGCACCCAGCCGAAAAAGCCCGGCGGATTGATGAAATCTTTCGGGTTGATTGCCTTGTTGCGGGTCACGTCCACGCCGATATTCGCGCCGCGATGGCTGGATTTGAGTTCCTTGATGGGGAAGTTGTTGAACACCGCCCCGTCGACCAGCACGTTCTCGCCATCGATCACGGGCGGCAAAAGCCCCGGAATGGCGAGAGAGGCGCGCAAGGCATCGCGCAGCCGCCCACGCCGGTGCACGCGCACGCTGCCATCGGTGAGGTTGGAGGAGACACAGAAGAAGGGGCGTTGCAGATCGGCAATGTCGATATCGCCGAAATGCTCGGCCAGGCGCTTTTCCACCTCCTTGCCGCGCACCAGGCTGACTACGGGCAGTGTCCAGTCGCTCAAGGGGCTGGATTCCACAAACGCCTTGCGGATGCGGGTATCGATCTCGTCATTGCTCCAGCCCATGGCGACACCGGCGGCGATGATCGCGCCCATGGAGGTGCCGGCCAGAAAATCGAACTCGATCCCGTGATCGCGAAAAGCATGGATCGCCCCGATATGGGCATAGGCCCGGCTGCCGCCACCCGACAGGACCAGCCCCACCGAGCATCCCGCCATGGTGCGCGCCAGATGGGCGACATCGCCGGCTTCGAACTGACGCCAGTGGAAGCAGCGCGCGGCCTCGGCGGCGTCCATCCATTCCTGCGGCGTGGCGACACTTCTGGCACCGCCATGGTGGAGCAGCACGACATCGATCAGGCGCAGTTTTGCGGCCGGTGAGGGGTCTTCGGGCAGGATGGGCAAAGAGGGCCGGGCATCGCCACGCGCCAGCAGCCAGACCCGGTCTGCCCGGCCAATCGCCTGACGCGCCCACGAGACGTCATTCAGGCGCGCGGTGAGGATGATGATATCGCCGGCGCGCTCGGCCTCGTCGAGCTGTGAGGGCGGTATCACATCGCCTTCCTCGCCGATAATCGTGCATTTGCGCCCCAGCGCGGCGAGCGCGTCTTTCAGCTGGCGTGAGCGCAAGGTCAGATCAATGGTCGGCGAGGTGGAGATCAGCGCAAACACGCGCGGCTCGGCCTTGGAGCGCAGCGTGCCGCCGCGCAGGCGGAACAGCATCATGCGCGCCAGCTCGCGCATCAGGCTGGCATGGCGGCGGGTAAGCTTCTCGAACGCGGCCTTGGGCAGGCGGATCAGCTCGCTGTCCCTGAGGGCGTAGATATTGGCCGAGTGGGGCCGGTCCTCGACCAGCGCCATCTCGCCAATCGGCTCGCCCGCGCGGATATGGCCGACCAGTTCGGGCAGCCCGTCCGCCCCGGTGCGAAAGGCCGCCAGCGCGCCGGAACGCACCAGATAGAAGGCATCGGCCGGCTCGCCCGCCTCGAACAGGGTCTGGCCGGCAGGCAGGCAGAACCATTCCACCTCGGCCTCCACAGCCTTCAGCGCGGCTTTCTCAAGCCGGTTCAGGAAGGGAAGAAAGCCAAGCTTCATGTCCATGATGGTCGCACCCCTGCCGGGTTGCGTAACGCGCTACCCGGTCATTCGTCCAGATACCGCCATGAGTCCGCGCCGTCGAACACCCGCAAAGCCAGATGGGTGAAATCGTAGTGCACGGCCATGCGCATATTCACCTTCATGCGGGCATCGGGCGCGGGGTCATTGCTCTCGTAATGGGTGGTGCAGCCGCATGTCCTGCAGGAGATGAAGGCGAGGGTGCGGTCGCCCTGCTCGTAGCGGATCACGGCGCTGGGTTGGTAGTCCAGCGTCACCTCATGGGCCGCGTAGGCGGCCCATAGCGCGCCGGTGCGTGCGCAGTATGAACAGGTGCAACTCGTCAGCCAGTCCGGATCACCGGGGACTGACCAGCGCACCTGTCCACAATGGCATGCGCCTTCGATCACGCGTGTCGTTCCTAGCCCGCCTGTACTTCGGCGATCCATTCATCGATCAGCTCTTCAAGTATCGCCAGCGGCACCGCGCCATCACGCAGGACCACTTCGTGGAACATGCGGATATCGAAATCATCGCCAAGCGCTGTCTCGGCGCGCTCGCGCAATGCGAGGATTTCCAGCATGCCGATCATGTAGGCGGTCGCCTGGCCGGGCATGACGATATAGCGCTCGATGGCGTTGGTGGCGTCACCGCGCGGATTGGGCGTGTTTTCCACCAGATATTCGATGGCCTGCTCGCGGGACCATTGCTTGTAGTGCAGCCCGGTATCGACGACGAGGCGGGCGGCGCGCCACAGCTCCATCGCAAGGCGGCCAAAGTTGGAATACGGGTCTTCATAAAAGCCCATTTCCAGCGGCAGATACTCGGTATAGAGGCCCCAGCCTTCGGTGTAGGCGGTATAGCCGCCAAACCGGCGGAAGGAGGGCACGTCTTCCAGATCGGTCATGATGGCCAGCTGCATATGGTGGCCGGGATTGCCCTCGTGATAGGCCAGCGCCTCCATCTGGTAGATCGGCATATCGGCCATATCGCGCAGGTTTGCGTAATAGATGCCGGGGCGTGAGCCGTCGGCAGCGGGGCGTGAATAGAAGGCTTTGCCGGCAGACGCTTCGCGGAAGGGCTCCACCCGGCGCACTTCCAGCTCGTGCTGGGGCAGGGTGATGAAGTATTCGGGCAGGCGCTCATTCATGCGCTCGATGATGGCGGTTGCCTCATCGAGATAAGCCTGACGCCCCTCATCGGTGTTGGGATAGTAGAATTGCGGGTCTTCGCGCATGAACACGAAGAAGTCCTGCAGGCTGCCCTCAAATTCCACTTCTTCCATGATGGCTTCCATCTCGCGATGGATGCGCTCCACATTCTCCACGCCCAGATCATGGACTTCCTGCGCTGTCAGGTCTGTGGTGGTGAAGTGGGCCAGGCGGGCATTGTAGAAAGCCTCGCCATCGGGCAGGCGCCACACGCCGTCACCGGCGGCCGCGCTCTCGCGCTGGGCCGTCATCACGCCGATCAGGCGCTCATAGGGTGCGACCCAGCCCAGAAGGGCTTCGCGGCCCTCATTGAGCAGGCGCACGCGGTCTTCCGCGCTGATATCGATCTGGTTGATATTCCGCTCATAGCTTTCCCAGACGACATTATCGCCTTCGCCGTCGAACGGCGCGCCGGAGATCACGTTCTGCGCGGTCTCGATGATGTAGTCATACATCCAGCGCGGCGGCTGGATACCCATCTCGAAGCGGGCCTCGGCCTCGTCGATCAGCGTGTTCATCACCTCGTCCACACTGCCTGCACGGCTGACCCAGGCTTCGGCGGTCTCCAGCGAGTTGATGCGGTGAATGGTGGTCAGGAAAACCGGGATGTTGGCATGCATGCCGCTCATCTGGTGGAAGACATAGCCGTGACGGCGGAAGGGATTGTTCGCCCGCGCGTTCTCCTGGCCGTACTCAAACAGCCGCCAGCTCAGCTGGGCGGAGGAATCCAGCGCGTCAAAGTCGAAATTCTCGCGCATATAGCTGAGATTATCTTCGCCGATCTGGAAGCTTTCCTCGGCGAATTCATTGCTGAAATCGCCCCACAGCCCATAGTCCTCATCGATAATGCCGCGATAGGCCTTCATCAGCGGGCTGCGGTCGAGGGATTGCTGCTCGACCTGTTCAAACCAGGCGTTCAGGCGTTGGCTTTCGCTCTGCTCGGCTGCTGCGTCCTGCGTGGCCACGCTGGCAAGGGCTGGCGCGGCCATTATCGGCGCAGCCAGCAGAAGGGCCGACAGGGCGGCGCCTGAAAGACGCTGGCGAAGGGTATTGGTCATGTTTGAACTCCCCGGTTCCTTGAAACTTACGTGTCCTGACCCAGCCTTTTGACCGGCGCGAGCGGCGTGAAATTGCCATCGCGCTTGTCTGACCGGGCAGCCATCGCCTCCACGATATCATGGGGATTCCAGATGGAAGCCTGCAGTGTCATCACATGTTCGAGACTGTCGGCCACCGAGTGGTCGCGCGAATAGAGGTGGGATTTCTTGATGCCCGCAATCGTCAGAGGCGGGCGGCTGGCAATGCGCGCTGCCACGGCGTCTACATGCGCTTTCAGGGCCGCTTCGTCGGGCAGCACGCCATTGAGAAGGCCCAGCGCATACGCGCGTTCGGAGCTCAGTGTTTCGCCCGTATACGCCAGCTCCAGAGCAATACCCGACGGGATCAGGCGCGGCAGGCGCTGCAACGTGCCGACATCGGCCATCATGCCGATATTGGTCTCCTCGATGCGCAGCCAGGCATCGCTGGTACCATAGCGCAGATCACACGCCGTCACCATGTCCACCCCGCCGCCCACGCACGGCCCCTGCATGGCGGCGATGACCGGAAAGCGTGCACGCTCAAACGCCGTGAACGCATCCTGCAAGGACATGGCAGCGTCCATGAAGGCTTCGCGCGTGGCTGCCGTGTCGGTGGTCAGCGCGTTCGGGTCGGAGAACACCGATATGTCCATGCCCGCAGTGAAGACCGGGCCTTCAGCGTCCAGAATCAGGACGCGCGTTTCGCCCGCATCCGACAGGGTGTTCACCGCATCGGGCAGTTCGCGCCAGAAGGCGGGCGTCATCGTGTTGCGCTTGTCGGGACGGTTCAGGGTCAGGCGGGCGATGGGGCCCTCTGATGACAAGGCGAAGCTGGTATAGGACATGGAGGGTCTCCCGGCTGGCAGGTGAGATGCCTACTCTAGACCGGGAGACCGGGCATGCCAGTGGTCAATGCGGTGATCTACTCGTCCTCATTGTCCTGGTCTTCGAGCAGCATGCCCCAGAGTCCGAAGAGATCCTCACCGAGCCATTGCGCCAGGGCGGTGTTGAACGCGTCACCGGTCAGGCCGGTAGGCACCATGGGCGAATAGAAAGCCCCCAGCGTGACCCACCCGCTAAAGGGTTCGTCCGAGTAATCGACCGCCACGCCGTCGACCTGCTGCAGCAATTCCACGGCAGCAAAGGCCGAGCAGCCATGATTTTCGCTGCCATATACCCGTACGCTCACCTGCACCATGGAGGTGGTGTCTTCGGATTCACGTTCAAAGCCGAGCCCGTGCGCATCCAGCGAGGCAACGACATTGCCGAATATCGGATCGGGATCGGCGATCTCGCACATTTCATCGGTATTGATCTCGATGCCCAGCGTCAGCCCGTCATAAATGGCATTCGCCGGGTGGTCCGTCTGGGCGTGGCTGGCTCCTGCGGTCAGCGCAGCGATGGCCAGGGTGGCAAGGCTGTTGTGTAAGACGTTCATAATTCCCTCCAGGATTGTGATGCCCCTGTCCTAAAGGTTGTGGGCGGCCGGTTTCAAGGGCAGGTGAGGCACCTGCTCCTGACGGGGAGGCCGGGCATGCCAGCGCGATATCAGTGCCGGTCGGGCTGGACGGCTATTGCAGATAGTCCAGCGGGTCGATCAGGGTAAATCCGGGCGCTCCCTCCAGATACTGGTCCAGCAGGTATTTGTGGCCTGAACCATAGACAACGAGCACCCGCTCGCCCGGCTGGGAGATCTGCGCGATGCGGGCGAAAATGACCATGTTGCGCCCCCACCAAGCGGCCATCTGGTGTGCGCCAACGGGATCATCGACCGTGCCGGCCTGTGCCAGTGTCAGATACATCTGGTGAAATCCCATCGCTTCGGGCGAATTGGCGTCGATCAGCCGCTCCCGGATAGTGCCATCGGCGTTCCGCGAGAAAAATGCTTCCACGTCGCCAATCGTCTGCTGGAAGCCTTCGAGCAGGTGTGTCTGTCCGGCGGCCTGCGCGGCGCCCATCATGGCCTGGAAGTCCATCCCGTTCTGATAGTCCACCGCCCATACCTGTTCATGGCCCATACGCGCCGCCAGCCGCAGGCCGATCTGGTCGCGTTCATTGACGGTCAGCTCGGCTTCGCCCGCGCGCCACGCCCGGTAGCGTTCATTGATCCAGTCTTCGTGTTCCGGTTCCAGCTCCACGATGATGCGGTCTGGCTGGAAGGTTTCGATGCGGTCCAGTATGTCAGCGATTTCCTGCTGGCGCTGCGGGGAGAGGAAGTCGTCCACCTCCGGGTTCACGTAATCGCGGCCGCCCCCGTCAAAATGGAAGGTGCCTAGCACCATGACCTGCGTATCGCTGCCTGATGCAGCGGGCTGGGCGAGGGCAGATGTAGCGCCAACCAGCGCAGCGAGCATGCCAGTGAGGATTTTCAGCATGAGAGTGGACCTTTTGGTGAGCCATGTGCCTGACGTCCATGATGCAGCGCATTATCAGGCTGGATGCAAGCCTGGTGCATTTTCCTGTCCGCATGCCTCACATTGCTCTTTGCGGGCTTTACCGGCTAAGAGCAGCGCGTAGTAAGATTTGCCGCATCAGGAAGCCGTCCATGACCCAGCTCAACTCCAAGCTCGATCCCGCCTCCGACAGTTTCAAGGCCAATGCCGCACGCATGGACGAGCTGGTAGCCGAGCTGCAGGCGCGCACCGCTGAAGCCGCGCTGGGCGGGCCGGAGCGGGCGCGCGAGAAGCATCTGGCGCGCGGCAAGCTGCTGCCCCGCGAGCGCGTGGAGCGCCTGCTGGACCCCGGCACGCCGTTCCTGGAGATTGGCGCTCTGGCGGCCAACGGCATGTATGAGGGCGATGTCCACGGCGCGGGCATGATTGCCGGCATTGGCCGGGTGTCGGGCCGCGAGGTGATGATCGTGTGCAATGACGCCACGGTGAAGGGCGGGACGTATTATCCGCTGACCGTGAAGAAGCATCTGCGTGCGCAGGAGATTGCCCGCGAGAACCGTCTGCCGTGCGTCTATCTGGTCGATTCGGGCGGCGCGAACCTGCCCTTCCAGGCCGATGTCTTCCCCGACCGGGAGCATTTCGGCCGCATCTTCTACAATCAGGCCACGCTCTCTTCCGAAGGCATCGCGCAGGTGGCTGTCGTCATGGGCTCGTGCACGGCAGGCGGCGCCTATGTGCCTGCGATGAGCGATGAGACCGTCATCGTGAGGAAGCAGGGGACGATTTTCCTTGGCGGTCCGCCTCTGGTGAAGGCCGCAACCGGCGAGGTGATCTCGGCTGAAGACCTTGGCGGCGCGGATGTGCATGCCCGCCGGTCCGGCGTGGTCGATCACTATGCCGCCAATGACGATCATGCCCTGCAGACCGCGCGGCGCATCGTGGCGGGGCTCAACACGGTCAAGCGCGTGGACATGGATCTGGCCGAGCCGGAAGCCCCGGCCATCGATCCGGCCACGCTCAACGGCGTGATCCCGTCAGACGTGCGCACGCCCTATGATGTGCGAGAGGTGATCGCCCGGCTGGTGGATGGTTCGCGTTTTGACGAGTTCAAGGCGCTTTACGGTGACACGCTGGTGTGCGGCTTTGCGCGCGTGCACGGCATGCCGGTCGGCATCATCGCCAATAATGGCGTGATCTTCTCTGAAAGCGCGCTCAAAGGCGCGCATTTCATCGAGCTTTGCTGCCAGCGCGGCATCCCGCTCCTCTTCCTGCAGAACATTACCGGCTTCATGGTCGGCTCCAAGTATGAGGCCGGCGGCATCGCCAAGGACGGGGCCAAGCTGGTCACGGCCGTGTCCTGCGCGCGGGTACCGAAAATCACCATCATCATTGGCGGCTCTTATGGCGCGGGCAATTACGGCATGTGCGGGCGCGCCTATGGCCCACGCTTCCTCTTCATGTGGCCCAATGCCCGCATCTCGGTCATGGGCGGGGAGCAGGCCGCCAGCGTGCTCGCAACGGTGAAGCGCGATGGCATGGAGCTGCGCGGCGAGGAATGGAGCGCGGAAGATGAAGACGCCTTCAAGGCCCCGATCCGCGAGAAATACGAGGCCGAGGGCTCGCCCTATTATTCCACCGCAAGGCTGTGGGATGATGGCGTGATCGCACCCGCCCAGACCCGCGACGTGGTGGGCCTTGCGCTGTCGGCCTGCCTCAACGCCCCGATCGAGAAGACGCGGTTTGGCGTGTTCAGGATGTAAGGGTGCGCGGGGGAGTGCTATACTGCCGGTATGAGCACGTCTGATCCGACCCTGATTGACCGCCTGAGAGCGCTCAAGCCCGAACTGCGCCAACGCTTCGGGGTGGCGGCTATCGGTGTGTTTGGCTCCCGTGTACGCGGCGAACACCGCCCGGATAGTGATCTCGATATCGTTCTGGATTTCGAGACGGTGCCGAGCCTGTTCCGTCTGGCAGAGCTTGATGTGCTGCTCGCCGAGCGGCTGGGGCTGACGGTCGATGCCGTGCCGCGCACCTGCCTGCATCCGGCGCTGAAAGACCAGATCGAACGTGAGCTGGTTGCCGTATGAAGCGGGTAAGGCCGTAGTCACTCTCCGCGTTTCACCGGCGTAAGCCGGTGCCCAGTCTTTTCCTGGATCCCGGCTTTCGCCGGGAAAACGAGAAAATGGATCCCGGCTCGGGGGCCGGGACCCCGGTTCTGGAACGGCTCATACCCGTCCGGCCCCGTCAGGGGCCGCTAGGCCGACCGGCCGCCCGCGACTTTTCGCGGAACATCGCAACGCGGATGCGTTGCGAAACAAAAAGAGGCATGGGTTCCCCGGACCTCGCTGCCGCTCGGCCCGAGAATGACAGGCGGGGAAGCGCCCCACCCTTCCGGGCGATTAAATCTTGGTAGGAAAGCGCAAAAGCCGCTTTCCCGCTGCGCGCGCCGGGATAATCATGCGCCCATGAAAAAATTCCTGCGCTGCTCCGTGATTCTCCCCGCCCTTCTATTGTCTACCAGCCCTGCGCTGGCCGATGAGCCGCCCGCAGACCTGTTCCAGCGCGCTCTGGCCACCGCCCAGATCCATAATGAGCGCGCAGGCGAGGTGTGCGGCTTTGCCTACGCGCCCAGCTGGGACGAGAATGGCGGTTTCCTCTACCAGCAGGAGGCGGAGGCCGCGAGCTGGGTGGATGCTGCCGCCCAGCCTGTCGAGCCGGAACTGGCCGAGCGTTTGCCGGACGATCCGCGCCAGATGATCCGGCCGTCGCCGGAGCGCCTTCTGGAGAGCGCTGACACGCCGCGCTTTGTGCGCTGGGAAGATGGGCTGGCCATCTACCAGTTCCAGCCGGTCAGGGTTCCGCTTGCGGGCGGCGGGTTCAGTTTTGACATCGCGGAAAATGTCGTCGCGGAGGTGGGCATTGATCCGGAGACCGCCATGGTGGCCTTCCGGGAGGTCACGGCTCCGTCGAGCTTCCGGCCCAACGCCGTCGTGCGTATTCGCGATTACCAGACACGGGTCAATTTCCGCCCCGCCTGGCCGGATGGCCCCGTCGTGGTGGCAGACAATCACTACGCGATCGTCGCTGTTGCCATGCTGCAGACCCATAACCTGACCGGCTCCGCCAGTTATTCAGGCTTTAGCCGCTGCGAGGCAGGCTGAACCTTCCAAACTGCCGCATGGCGTTTGTGAGCGCTGCACGCTAATGTCCCCACACCTCTTGTGGAGATTTGAGATATGGCGCGTTCCATCCTGCTTGTTAACGGACATCCAGACCCTTCCAAGGAGCGGTTCTGTCACGCGCTGTGCAATGCCTATCAGGAGGGCGCGCACGAGGGCGGCAATGCGGTGGCGCGGGTGGATATCGGCGCGCTGGATTTCGCGTTTCTGGAAAATGCGCAAGCCTTCGTCACGCCGCCGCCGGTCGATGTCGCTGCCGTTCAGGCCATGCTGGAGCGGGCCGATCACATGGTGCTGGTCCATCCGCTATGGCTTGGCACGCTGCCTGCGCGCACCAAGGCATTTCTGGAGCATCTGGCCCGCAATGATTTCCTCGTAAAGACCGAGGTGAAGGGCGCGTGGCCGGCCAAGCGGATGCGCGGCAAGTCGGCGCGGATCGTGATGACGATGGGCATGCCCGGTTTTGCCTACAACATCTTCTACCGCGCCCATTCCCTGAAAGCGCTGGAGGCCGGCATTTTCCAGATGGCGGGGTTCAAACCCGTCCAGCACACGATTTTCGGTGCCATTGATTTCAGCGCTGAAAACCGCAAGCGCATGCTGGACAAGATGCGTGCGCTCGGACGCGCCGGGAAGTAAGCAGCGGCGCGCGCGGCCAGCTTTTCCTTGCCAATCGCGTCCCGGCCCGGTTTTATGGATTAACCATATCCAAGCAAAGCCGGGGGGCGAATTTCATGGATGCACTTCAACCCGTACTGGATTTTTTCCGGCAGGGATTTAGCACGGTCAACGGGGTCCAGGGGCTTATCATCGCCCTTGTGGCGGCCTTCCTGCTGCCCTCCTGGGGGCGGCTGATCGTTTTCGTGTTCGGGGCAACGCTGGTCCATCTGGTCGTGGATGCGCTGCTGCCTGTGCTGGCAAACAACGCGGCGTTGCGCCTGCCGGACGTGCTCTCCATGCCGTTCTGGCGGTATGTGGCGGCGCTGCTGGCAGGGTATCTGATCGTCATCAGCCTGCTGGCATTGCTGAAGCGATTGCTCCTTAAACGGTAGAATTGCTGCTCTGCACTATGCATGACGGGCGCTCAACCCGCCCGTGCAAGGTGCGTTTTTGTTTGCTTTTTGGTAAGAATTTGGCACGGTTCGGGGCGGGACTGCCCGTTCGGGCTGGCGAATGAGGGGAAATACAATGGAAATTCTTGATACTGTATGGGGCTATCTGGAGCCTGTATGGGCGTGGTTGCGTGTCGGGCTGGACATTCACGGGCCGGGTAACTGGACCGAGCTTGGCATCCAGATGGGCGTGATTGCCGTCGTGATGGCGCTGATGATGCAGAGCTTTGGCGCAATCCTGATCTTCACCGTGGTGGGTGTCATCATCCATGTGGTGGTCGACCAGGTGCTGCCGATGGTGCGTGACCAGGCGGCCTTCTCGATGCCGGCGGTGGCCGATATGAGCTACTGGCAGTATATTGCCTTTCTGGCGCTGGGCTATTTCGTAGCCCTGATCGTGCTCTTCCTGATCAAGAGCATCATCTTCCGCCGCTAGGCAGTTGCAAGACGATGGGCAGGGGCGCTGATCGGGGGATTGGCGCCTTTTTCCCGTGCTGACATGAAAAGCGCTCCGGTCATCTGGCCGGGGCGCTTTGCTTTGGGCGCGTCACTGGCCTAATGATGGCGCAAAGCACGCGATTTACGCGCGCAGCGACGAGGAGCCTCCCCCATGAGCCAGAACGATGTCCTTCTGTCCGTCACGCCGGGCGGCACCGCCATTATCACGCTGAACCGGCCAGAGAAGCACAACGCTTTCAACGCCGATGTGATCGCCACCCTGTCGGACATGTTCGAGACGCTGCGCGCCAATACTGACGAGGTGCGCATGGTGGTCCTGCGCGGGGCCGGTCCCAGCTTCTCCGCCGGGGCAGACCTGGAATGGATGAAGGCGGCCGCCGACTGGACCCATGACGATAACGAGGAAGACGCGCTGGGACTGGCGCGCATGCTGCGCCGCCTGCACGATCTGCCGCAACTGACCGTGGCGCTGGTGCAGGGCGCGGCCATGGGCGGCGGGGCCGGGCTGGTAGCGGCCTGCGATGTCGCCATCGCGGTGAAAGACACCAAATTCCGCTTCTCCGAAGTGCGCCTCGGCCTGACGCCGGCCACTATCTCGCCGTTTGTGGTGCGCGCCATCGGCCCGCGCTGGGCCAAGGCGCTGTTTGCCACAGCAGAGGGCTTTGACGGCGAGTTCGCCCATAAAATTGGCCTTGCCCAGTATGTGGTGGACAGCGCCGATGATCTCGATGATGCGCTGGAAATGGTCGCCAAGCTGGTCTTTGCCGCTGCGCCGGGTGCGGTCGCCGCCTCCAAGGCGCTGGTGGACGATGTTTATGGTGAGGAGATCGATGACCGGCTGGGCAAGCACACGGCCAAACTCATCGCCGACCGGCGCGTCAGCGCGGAGGGCCGCGAGGGCCTTGCCGCCTTCCTTGAAAAGCGCAAGCCGGGCTGGGTGAAGTAACGCGCCGCGCCGGCCCTCCCCATGCTCTCCTTGCGCCAGCTGGAAGCAGCGTTTCACGCGCGTCGCGAAACCTTGCGTGCGCGCCTCGTGCGCGGGCGATGGAGCGGTTATGCGTTCGAGTTTCTGGCCTTTGGTATCAAGCAGGGCTGGGCCTGCCTGTTCGGTGCGCTCATGCTCGCCCTGCTTCTGGCGACCTTCCTTTTTTACCCGGCCGATGCGCCGCTCGCCCGTTATGATTTCCTGACCCTTGCCGCTATTCTCATCCAGATTGGCATGCTCGCCTTCGGGCTGGAGAACTGGGAGGAGGCGCGCGTCATCGCCGTATTCCACGTTGTCGGGACGATCATGGAAATCTTCAAGGTGGCGATGGGGTCGTGGATCTATCCCGAAGCAGAGGGTGCCATTCTCGTCATCGCGGGCGTGCCGCTCTTTTCCGGCTTCATGTACGCGGCGGTCGGCAGCTATATCGCGCGGGTCTGGCGCCTGTTTGAGTTTCGGTTTGACCGCTTCCCGCCTCTGTGGCTGCAGGGCCTTCTGGCTCTTGCCATTTATGTCAATTTCTTCACCCACCACTTCACGCTGGACATACGCCTCGGCCTGTTTGCGCTGAGTGCGCTGATCTATGGCCCGTGCGTGATCTGGTT
Source organism: Glycocaulis sp. (assembly GCF_050485565.1). Classification (GTDB taxonomy): domain Bacteria; phylum Pseudomonadota; class Alphaproteobacteria; order Caulobacterales; family Maricaulaceae; genus Glycocaulis. Next base: position 113,487 of record NZ_JBJHBQ010000002.1, read on the forward strand.
CCGGCCAGACAGGGTGCACCGCTGCATGCCGCTATTGCTGGCTGCGATTCTGACGGCGCTCTTCATCTGGTTTGCCGAGAATATCGGCACGTTCGCGCGCGCCTGGACCTATCCGGGGCAGGAGGCGGGCTGGCACATGGTCTCGTTCGCCAAGCTCGGCTCCTGGTATTTGCTGATGATCATCAGCTTCGTGCTGGTGGCGGCTGTGCATCGTGCTTCCGCTCCGCGCTTGCGTCTGCGCGCCTGATCGCCGACAACGCCGCAACAGACCTGATCAGAAAATTGAGGGCGCGCCCATGATAACCAAACTCCTCATCGCCAATCGCGGGGAAATCGCCTGCCGTGTGATCCGCTCGGCGCGCCAGATGGGTATTGCCACGGTCGCGGTCTATTCCGATGCCGATGCGAACGCGGTGCACGTGAAAATGGCTGATGAGGCGGTGCATATCGGCCCGTCGCCTGCGCGCGAAAGCTATCTGATCGCCGAGCGCATTATCAAGGCGGCCAAAGACACCGGCGCGGACGCGATCCATCCCGGCTATGGCTTCCTGTCGGAGAATGCCGCCTTCGCCCGTACCTGCGCGAAGAACAAAATCATCTTTGTCGGCCCGAGCCCGGAAGCCATCGAGGCGATGGGTCTCAAAGACCGGGCCAAGGCGCTGATGGAAGAGGCCGGTGTGCCGGTCACGCCCGGCTATCACGGCGATAATCAGGACGCGGATTTCCTCAAAAAGCAGGCTGACACAATCGGCTATCCCGTCCTCATCAAGGCGGTGGCCGGTGGCGGCGGCAAGGGCATGCGCAAGGTGGAGAAATCGGCCGATTTCGCCGCCGCGCTGGAAAGCTGCAGGCGCGAGGCCGCCTCCAGCTTCGGCGATGAGAACGTCCTGATCGAGAAATACATCACCAGCCCGCGCCATATCGAGGTGCAGGTGTTCGGCGATAGCCATGGCCAGGTGGTCCATCTGTTCGAGCGTGACTGCTCGCTCCAGCGCCGCCACCAGAAAGTGCTGGAAGAGGCGCCCGCGCCCGGCATGAGCGAAGAGGTGCGCGAAGCCATGTGCTCAGCCGCCGTGCGCGCCGCGCAGGCTGTGAACTACGCGGGCGCAGGCACGGTGGAGTTCATCGTCGATGGCTCCGGCGCGCTGCGCGCGGACGGCTTCTACTTCATGGAGATGAATACCCGCCTGCAGGTGGAGCACCCCGTGACCGAGATGGTCACCGGGCTTGATCTGGTGCGCCTGCAGCTGGAGGTCGCCTCTGGCGGGCATGTCCCGGCGCAGGACGAGATTACGCTTTCGGGGCACGCCATCGAGGCGCGGCTTTATGCCGAAGACCCGGTGTCCGGCTTCCTGCCCTCCACCGGCGTGCTGGAGCGCCTCGACCTGCCCGAGGGCCGTGAGGGCGTGCGCGTGGATTCCGGCGTGGAGCAGGGCGGCGAAGTCACCATGTTCTATGACCCGATGATCGCCAAGATCATCGCCCATGGCGGCGACCGCGAGGAAGCCATCGAGCGCCTGATCGACGCCATAGACAGCGATGTCGGCGTCTGGCCGGTGCGTACCAATGCAGGCTTCTTGCGCCGCGCGCTGGCGCATCCGGACTTCGGCGCAGGCGATGTCTATACCGGCTTTATCGAGGCCCATCTGGACGAGCTCGTGCCGCCGGGCCTGCCTGCGCTGCATTACGGCGTGGCGGCGCTGGTGCTGTCAGGCGAAGAGGGCGGCAGCGATCCGTGGGACACACTGGCCGGTTTCCGCCTCAACGCCGCGCCGCGCGTGGAGTACGGCTTTGATGCGGGCGGGGAGCGTCTGTCCGTGCGCCTCACCGAAGGCGGCGTCAGCGTGAACGGTGACGCGCTCCAGCTCAGTGACGCGCAATACTATCCCGGCGGGCAGGGCGGCGTGGTGGAGTTCGTCCATGGGGACGATACGCTGCTGGCCGGGGTGGAGCATCACCGCGACGGGCTTCTCGTCACCCTGCAGGGGCAGGCCGTGCTGGTGCGCGATCACGACGCCGCCGTGGATGCCGATGCGCTGGCGGGCGGCGATGCCATCAAGGCGCCGATGCCCGGCAAGATGCTGAGCCTGTCTGTGAAGCCGGGCGACGCGGTGACCAAGGGCCAGACGCTCGCCGTGATGGAGGCGATGAAGATGGAAATGGCGCTCACCGCCCCGCGCGACGGCGTGGTGGATGCGGTCAACGCCGCCGAGGGCCAGCAGGTTAATGAAGGCGATGTGCTGGTCGCGCTGGCGGAGGAGGGTTAGGGGCTTTTCCCTCATCACTCCCCTCATTCGTCATTCCAGAAAGCGCGTCAGCGCTTATCTGGAACCCAGTTGTTGTAAAAAGGCTGGGTTCCGGCTTGCGCCGGAATGACGACGTTGGGACGTATTTAGAAGTTCTGCAGGGGCGCCGCCGAGCCGGGCCCCATAGCCTTTCATTGTCCCAAAACTTGCGTTTCACCGGCGAAAGCCGGTGCCCAGTTCTTTTTTCTGGGTCCCGGCTTTCGCCGGGAAAACGCAAATGGGATGCCAGCCTCATTGATTTTCTTGGGTTCCCGGTCGGGGCGGGGAACCCCGGCTTCTTGGCCTTAAGCCGACCCGCTCTCTAGCCTCTTCACCGGCGCGCAGCGCCGCAAGGGCGACCGCCCGCCCGGGCTAAAACTGGCACGTCCTTCGCATGATGTATGCCCGATCCCCTCACGCTGTCCCTGATCCGGACAGAAGCGAAAAAGGTTTCGGCCATGCACGTTCTGGCAAACTGGACTGATCAGACCCGCAGCGATTTTCGTGAGCGCATTACCCGCGCCACGCACAATCTGCACACCTCGCCCCTGTTCAGCGAGGCGGCGATCGAGCGCCTGATCGAGATTCACCCGCGCGAATACGCCGATTTTGCCACGATGGACGAGACAGGTAGCCGCAGCTCCTGGAAGACAGGCGATCCGGGCAGGCTTTCCGGCAAGGAGCTGATCCGCGCGGTAAAGTCCGGCCGGCTCTGGATAAACTTGCGCAATCTGTTCGGCATTCACGACGAATACCGCGCCCTGCTGGACCAGATGTTCACTGAGCTGCAGGACAAAAATCCGGGCTTTCATCCGGTGCGCATACTGGGCGGGCTTATCGTCTCCTCGCCGCAGGCCAAGGTGCCGTTTCACATGGACCGTACCGACACCATGCTGTGGCATATCAGCGGGAAGAAGCGCGTCTTCGTCTATCCCCACCATGATGATGTGGCGAGCGATGCCGAGCGCGAGGAAGTGCTGCTGCACGCCTTCAATGACGAGCTGAACTACCGCCCCGAAGCGGAAAATCACGTGAAGTATTTCGATCTGGAACCGGGCGAGATGATCTGCTGGCCGCTGCACACGCCCCACCGCGTGGAGAACAGGGGCACGCTCAATATCTCGCTGGCGACCGAGTACACGACGCCGGAAGCGCGGGTGCAGAATAACGCGATGTATTTCAATGGCGTGATGCGCCGCCGCTTTGGCTGGCAACCGCCGCGCATCGCCCAAACCCATGGGCTGAACCGCACGGCGCGCTATGTTGCCGGGGCGCTGATGCGCAAGGCGGGGATCAGCGTGCCGGTGGAGACGCCGCACGAGGGTGGCTACCGCTTCGAGATAGACCCCAATGCGCCGCTGGGCGTGCGCGCCTGATGGCCACGGCAACGCGCACCCGCGTGGCCCCGCCACTGCTCGACTGGAGCGAGGATCACCGCAGCGAGTTTGCCAGAGGCGTGGTCAGCGCCCGCCACCAGCTTGCCCGCCTGCCGCTCTTCACCGATGAGGCGCTGGCCTCGATGCTGGACCGGCACGACCGGGACAATCTGGATGTCTGCACGATGGGGCGCGATCCGGCCGAGCGGTCGAGCTGGCGCGATGTGCCGGTCTGCCGGCATCTGCCCGGCCATCATCTGATCGAGGCCGTGCACCAGACCCGGCTATGGGTGCATGCCCGCCACGCGCTGGATACTGATAGCGCGCTGAAACCGGTTTTCGCCGCCATGATGGACCAGCTGCGCCATCTCAATCCCGGCTGGGCACCCTTGCGCGCCTATGGCGGCGTTGTCATCGCCTCGCCGGGCACACAGGTTTTCCTGCATTCGGACATTTCCGAAACCATGATGTTCCAGGTGAGGGGTTCGCAGCAGGTTTTCATCTACCCGCCGCGTGATCCCTGGGTCAGTGACCGGGCGCTGGAAGGCGTGCTGCTGGGCGAGGGGAGCGAGGATCTGCCCTATGACCCGTCATGGGACAGCGAGGCCGCGCGTCTCACCATGGAGCGCGGATGCTTTGCCGCCTGGCCGCTGCATGCCCCCCACCGGATCAGTTTTGGCAATGAGCTGTCGGTGACGCTCGTGCTGGAAGTGGTGACGCAGGAATCGCTGGTGAAGAACGGCGTGCTGCACGCCAACGGCCTGATGCGCCGGGCCGGGCTGAACCCGAAAAGCGCCGATACGCGCGGGCTGGGCGCAGCTGTGAAGCTGGCCATATCCCGCACGGCGAAAGCCGCTGGTGCGGTGCGCAGGCGCCGCGAAGAGCCGCCGGCTTCCGACATGACACTGGCGGGTGCACTGGAACGGGCCTGAGGCTTTGACGCAAGGCCGGTTTCGCCCTAGCTCTGGCTCCATGAGCCTTAATCTCATCAAGCTGTGCGTCGGTGCCGACACGATCGAGGACCTCGAGGCGTGGCGCGCAAAAATCGCGCCCGGCGACAAGCCCATGTATCACGTCACGCGCATGAGCCCGAAGCGGGGCGATGAGCTGCTCGATGGCGGCTCGCTCTACTGGGTCATCAAGCGCGTGATACAGGTGCGCCAGCGCATTATCGGGCTGGAAGAAGTGACCGGCAGTGACGGCATTTCGCGCTGCTGCATCTGGCTGGACCGCGAACTCATCCGCACCGCGCCGCGCCCGAAAAAGCCGTTTCAGGGCTGGCGCTATCTGACCAGCGCCGACGCCCCGCCTGACCTGTCCTCGCCCGCTTCAGGGGGCGAGGATCTGCCCGATGATCTGCGCGCCAAGCTGATCGAAATGGGGGCGTGGTAGGGGTTTTGCCGGCTCTTCGCCCTTCCCCTCGTCACCCCCACGCAGGTGGGGGTCCAGAGATCATAGGGCTCAGACGGTGGTCGTGGCTCTGGGTTCCCGCCTGCGCGGGAACGACGAGAAGATGAACAGGCTGCCGGGGATTGATGCCTCCTCACGCGCGTTTCACCGGCGAAAGCCGGTGCCCAGCGTTTTTCTGGACCCCGACTTTCGTCGGGGAAACGCAGGAAAAGGTAGCGTTGAGTGCTGCCGACTTCCCGGCGCGCAGCGCCGAAAAGCGCGATCCCCCGATCGGGGCCGGGGACGGGCCTTCGCGCCCGCGACTGCCTGCCCCGATCGGGGGTTCGCGGAACATCGCAACGCGGATGCGTTGTGGAACTAAAAACTACCCCCGCCGTGCCGGGTTTGCCGGCACATTGTCGATGAGGCGCGTCTTGCCGACCCGAACGGCGGCCAGCACGCGCGCCGGGCGGGCCAGCGGACCTTCGCCGACAATTTCCAGCCGGTCAGCGTCACGCACCTCGATATAGTCGACCGCGTCAAACACCGATGACGCCAGAATGCGCGCATGTTCCAGCGCTCTTGCCGCCGGTTCGCCATCCTCCAGAGCGTGGGCGAGATCGCGCAGGATCACGTTGAGGCGGCCTGCGCGCATGCGCTCGGCGGGCGAGAGATAGACATTGCGCGAGGAGAGGGCGAGCCCGTCCGCCTCGCGTTTGGTCTCCACGCCCAGCACTGTCACCGGCAAAGCCAGATCGCTGACCATGCGGCGGATCACCATGAGCTGCTGATAATCCTTCTCGCCGAACACGGCGATGTCGGGGCGGACCTGTCCGAACAGGCGCGCCACTACGGTCGCCACGCCGGCAAAGAAATGCGGCCGGGCATCGCTTTCAAGCCCGATGGAAGGTCCCTCTACCGATACGGTGGTGGAAAACCCGTCCGGATAGACCTCCTCCACCGAGGGCGCATAGAGCAGATGGCAACCGGCAGCGGCCAGCAGGGCGGAATCGGCCTCCAGCGTGCGCGGATAGGTGCCCAGGTCTTCATGCGCGGCAAACTGGGTGGGATTGACGAAAATGCTCACCACCACGCGGTCGCACACCTCCATCGCTTTCAGCACCAGCGCGATATGGCCCTCATGCAGCGCGCCCATGGTCGGCACAAAGCCTACCCTGTGGCCGTCTGCGCGCCACTGGCTGATCTCGCGGGCGAGGCCCTCGGCAGTATGGACGGCGGGGCAGTGCAGGGCAGGCAGCATGAAGGAACTCCGCAAGACAGCGCCGGGAAGCTAGACGGAGCAATATGCTGGAGGCAAGGCACCGACTCGGCGCACATTGCCCGCGACATGATCAGACTGGCTCTTCCCATCTTCGGCGCTTTGGCGCTGGGCGCGTGTAGCGTCACCGGCGGCCATGCCGGGCGTGATGCTCCGCCCGATGCGCAGCAGGCGCTCCGCCTTGCCGCCGCGTTGAACGCGGCGGCGCGCGTCAATGACCCTGTGCTGGCGCATGTAACCGGCGAAATGGACGCGCTGGAAGCCGCGCTCGCGCGCGGTGTGCCGCTGGCCGAAGAACCGCCCGCAGAGGCCGATGAAGCGTCGCTGGCGCTGGTGCCGGCTCCTGATGCGGGCGAGGGGCAGAGCCTTCTAAGCCTGCTGCATGGCATACATCTGGCCTCCTACCGGGAGGAACGCCATGTGGCCGAGGGCTGGCGGGCGATGCAGGGTCAGCACGCCTCGCTTTCCGGGCTGCAGGCGCGCTATGTGCCGGCTGATCTCGGCGAACGCGGCGTCTATCTGCGCCTGCTGGCTGGCCCCTTTGACAGCCCGTCCGAGGCGGCTGCTGCCTGCCGGGTGATACAGGCCGCGCAGAGCTGGTGTGCGGTGACGGCATTTGACGGCACGCCCATTCTCTCCTCACAGTGATTCACTGACTGTCTGCATCATGTGTTTGCGTGGCGCGCGGGCAGGGTTATCTGTTGAGTGAAGACGCGTCGTTTCGGAACCACTCCGCCCATGAACTCACCGGCCGGCCTGCAGATTTCACGTAACACCACGCCGCAGGCACCGCGCGCGGGCGTGCGCGAGGCGCATGTGATCGTCGTGGGCAATGAGAAGGGCGGGGCGGGCAAGTCCACCGTTGCCATTCACGTGGCCATTGCCCTGATGCGCATGGGCCATATGGTGACGGCGATTGATCTTGATCTGCGTCAGGCCAGCTTCACCCGCCATCTGGAAAACCGCACGCGCTGGGCCAATACGCGCGGCGTGGACCTGCCCATTCCCGATCAGGTGGTGATGCGCCCCAGCCTGTCGCGCGACATGGATGTGGCCGAGGCCGAGGAGCGTGCCGCCTGGGAACGTGAACTGGCCAGCCTGAAGGCCCGCAGCGACTTCATCGTCATCGATGCGCCCGGCCATGACACGCATTATTCGCGCCTGGCGCATTCTTCGGCGGACACCATCATCACCCCGGTCAATGACAGCTTTGTCGATTTCGACCTGCTGGCCGATGTCGACCCGGAAACCTTCGAAGTGGGCCGGCCCAGCGTCTATTCGGAAATGGTGTGGAATTGCCGCAAGCAACGCGTCGCGCGCGATAAAAAGCCCATCGACTGGGTGGTGATGCGCAACCGGGTCTCCACGCTGGATGCGCGCAATACGCGCCGTGTGGCCGATGGTCTGCGCAAGCTGTCTGAACGGATCGGTTTTCGCATTGCGCCGGGCTTTTCAGAGCGCGTCATCTATCGCGAGCTGTTCCCGGTGGGCCTGACCCTGCTGGACCTGACCGAGAGCGGCTCGGCCATTCCCTTCACCATGAGCCATGTCGCCGCGCGCCAGGAATTGCGTGATCTGCTGATCGTGCTCAAACTGCCGGCACTGGCGGGAAAACCCTTCCCCTTCTGATGGCGCCGGAATGAATATTCTGTTTGGAGTTCTGATCGCGCTGGGCGCGATGGTGCTGCTGGCCTGGCTGTTTGCCAGGGCCAAGCCCTCGTCCGTGGTGAAGATCGGGCGCAGCGTGGCGGCGGTCTTCGTGATCCTGCTCGGCGTGCTGATGACGATGCGCGGCATGGGTATTCTGGGTGTGCCGATGGTGCTGGCCGGGATCGGCTTTCTGCTGACCGGCACATGGCGCGGGCGTCCGGGGCTTGGCCGTGGCGGGCAGGATGGCACGGGCCGCGCCCAATCACGCGCCTCACAAAGCGAGACCATGAGCATTGCCGAGGCACGCGCCACGCTGGGTGTAGAGCCTGGTGCCAGCCATGACGAGATCCAGCGCGCCTATCGCGAGATGATGAAGAAGGTCCACCCCGATACCGGCGGCAGCGGCGCGCTCGCCCGCCGTGTGCAGATGGCGCGTGATTTGCTGATCGGGGATTAGGTCTTACGCGCCCTGATTGACGGCGAAGCAGGCTTCGTTAAGCCGGGCAAGGTCGGCGCAGACCTGACGGGCCGTGGCCGGGTCTATCGCTTCAAAGCGTGCCCGCCAGAGCGAGCGGCCATCGCGCACCACTTCTTCGGTAACCTGCGTGGCTCCGGACAGGGCAGGAGCAAGGCCGAGCACCGTCTCAAGACGTGCCTGCGCCACGGCGCGCGAACCGAACGCGCCCACCTGCACCGCCCAGCCGCCGCTGGACGCTCTGGGGGCGGGCTGGCTGGCGGATGCTACGGGTAGCGTTGCCGGAGCCGTTGAGTCAAAGCGTACCCTGTCACTGCCCGCATCGCGGCCCGGACGGGCAAGATCCGGGATATCCTCGACCACGATGCGCACCGGCGGAGCCGCCTCGCCATTACCGGCAGCGGCTGACCCCATCGCGGTGGGGCCGGGCAGGCCGGACAGCTCGGCGGTGAGGATTTCCTGTTCGCGGATCGGGCTGATGCGCGGGGAGTTGAGGCTGGCCAGGATCATGCCGTCGCGCCGGGCATCAAATGTGGAGAAGGCCGCTTCGACCAGCTCGGTCGCGTGCGCATCGCGCACCGGTCCGGTAGCGCCGCCCATCACCACCGTGACGAGGCGGCGGCCATCGCGCTCTGCGGTGACGGCGATATTGAAGCCTGACGCGCGGATATAGCCGGTTTTCAGACCGTCCACGCCGCGCACCCGGCCAACAAGCGTGTTGTGCGTGGTGTAGGTGCGGCCCGCATGGGAAAAGCTGCGCTCGTTGAAATAGTGGAAATACTGGGGGAAATCGCGGTGCAGGGCGTGGGCCAGCCGCGCCATGTCGCGCGCGGTGGTGCGCTGGCGGGCATCAGGCAGGCCGGAGGCATTGCGGAACACGGTCGCCGTCAGGCCCAGCTCCACGGCGCGGTCGGTCATGGCGGAGGCGAAGTTTGTCTCGCTGCCGCCCAGCCGCTCGGCCACCATCACGGCGACATCGTTGGCGCTGCGTATGGTGAGGGCGCGGATCGCCGTCTCGACACTGATCGTGCCGCCAGCGGGCACACCCAGCTTTGAGGGCGGGCGCGAGGCGGCTTCAGCCGACATGGTCAGCTGGGTGGCAAGGGTCAGCTCGCCGCGCTCCAGCGCCTCGAACAGCATGTAGAGCGTCATCATCTTGGTCAGCGAGGCCGGGTAGCGCGACGCATCAGGCCGGCGCGCATGCAGGACTTCGCCGGTATCCATGTCCGCCACGAAGGCGGCGTACCGGTCCTGCGCAAAGGCAGGCGCGCCCGGCACCAGAAGCGCGAGCGCAAACACCACAAGACAGGCGGCGAGATGACGAAGTTTCATAGGCCCGCACGATCACCGCAATGCGTTGACGGGCCGTTAACCGCCTTACACAAAAGGGAAATGGTGCGCTGCACAAAAATTTCTTGACTTTGCAGGGGCGATTCCACATATTTGCTGCAGTTGCGAACTAGCCAGCAGGACCCAGTCCCATGCCGACCGACGCTGTAAACACCCAAGCCGAGACCGCCACACCGGAAGCAAAACCCGTTGTGACGAAGGCGGCGGCCAGCGCCCCGAAGGCCAAGACGCCTGCTGCGAAAACTGAAACCAAAGCCAAAACGGCTGCCGCACCTGCGAAGAAAGCGGCGCCGTCCCCGAAGAAACCCGCGTCCCGTAAGCCCTCCGCCCCCCGTAAGTATACGGGCGCTGCACAAGGAAACACTGTCATGGCCGCTGCCAAGAAAGATCTCGCCAAGGAAACGTTTGAAACCTTCACCGCCGCGTCGAACGACGCTGTGAAAGACGGCATCGAGAAGTCGATGGCCGCTGTGAACGATCTCAGCGCCTTCCACAAGAACTCGGTCGAAGCCGTGATCGCCTCTGCGACCACCGCCTCGAAAGGCTTTGAAGAGCTGAACGCTCTGGCCGCCGGCTATGCCAAGAAGTCGATGGAGGACGGCATGGTTGCCGCCAAGTCGCTGGCCTCTGCCAAGTCGGTCCAGGAAGTGATCGAGATCCAGTCCGACTACACCAAATCCTCGCTGGAAGCCTATCTGGCCAGCGTGAACACGGTCTCCGACCACGTGTCCTCGATGATGAAAGACTCACTGAAGCCGCTCAACGAGCGCTTCGCGGCTGCCGTCGAGCTGATGCAGTCCCAGCGCTAGTTTTCTAGCGCCTACAGATTTCCGGCAGGCGAGGGGCCAATCCCTCGCCGCTGGTGACAAGTCCTCCCTGACTGGCCCGGCTCTGCCGGGCCATTTTTTTTGTTCGGGATGCCTGGTCCGTTTAAGGGGCATCGGCCACTCCAACAGATTGTCATCGCCCGCGCATGCGGGTGATCCATGCCTGAGAATTTCAGCTTGCATTGTTCTTTGCAGGCATGGGTTCCCCGGACCTCGCTGGCGCTCGGCCGGAGAATGACAACCGCTACAACGTCCGATCTCGTCATTCCAGATAAGCGCTTCGCTGCGGCCGGAATGACGAGGGGGAGGGGCGCGGCGGTGATTGGACGGTCCAACATGTTCGCGTTTTCCCGGCGAGAGCCGGGATCCAGAAACAGACTGGGCACCGGCTTACGCCGGTGAAACGCGCGTGAGGAGGCATCAATCCCGGCAGCCTGCTCATCTTCTCGTCGTTCCCGCGCAGGCGGGAACCCAGCTTTTTATCTCTGGGTCCCCCGTTCCCCGTTTTCACGGGGACAGGCGGGGCGGGGGACCCCGGTGGATGGGTCAGCGCTTAGATTGGAAAAGTCGCGGGCGCGCGTTCGCGCTCTTCGGACGGCGTAACGCCGTCCGCAAGGCCGACCGGCCGCCGGGCACTTTTGCCCGCACCGACCGAGCGGAGGCGAGGGAGGACAAGAAAAAAATGGTGCCGGCGGAGAGGATCGAACTCCCGACCTTCGGTTTACAAAACCGCTGCACTACCGCTGTGCTACGCCGGCCAATGCGCATTGCGCGCTGCGTCATAAAACGAAAGCGGCGCGCCGGGCAAGCGCGCCGCTGCCGCACACAGTGTCAAAGCCTCACTTGCGCCAGACCAGAATGGCCGAAGCCGCCAGAATGCCCAGCAGGAGATGCACCGCATCGAGCGCGAGCGCGCCCTTGGTCATCGCGATGCCATAGGCAAAGCCGTAAAGCAGCGTGCTCAATGAGAAGCCTGCCCAGACGATGAATCCAATGCGCAAATGCGCCTTCAATCCGCTGGCACCCGCCGTCTGGAACAGGGCGGCCAGCCCCAGCACGGTGAGGATGGGCATGACCGGCCCCAGGAACATTTTCCATTCATGGCCGGCAAAGCTGTCGGCCGTATAGCCGTACTGCTCCATCCAGAAGGTGGAGAAGAGAAGGCCGTAGATGAGAAAACCTATGACGTAGATAGCGACCGCTGCGGCAATGACCGCTAGAAGGTCGTGACCGAAAATTCTGGGCATGAGTGTTTTCCTCCCCGTCCGGGGCGGCTATTGCTCCGCCCTCGAACTGTCCTTGTTGGCGCAAATCGCGCCAGCCTTAACCATACGCCCATCGGGGATTCGCCGCCATGGCCCGCATACTGATTACCTCCGCCCTGCCTTACATCAATGGAATCAAGCATCTGGGCAATCTGGCCGGCTCCATGTTGCCCGCCGATGTCTATGCGCGCTTCCAGAGGATGCGGGGCCATGAGGTGCTCTATATCTGCGCCACGGATGAGCACGGCACGCCGGCAGAGCTGGCCGCCGCTGCTGCGGGCCAGGATGTGCGCACCTATTGTGACGAACAGCACGAAATCCAGAAAGAGATTGGCGAGCGCTTTGCCCTGTCCTGGGATTATTTCGGCCGCACCTCCTCGCCGGAAAATGCGCAGCTGACCCAGCACTTCGCCGAAGTGCTGGAAAGCCGCGGCCTGATCGCCGAGATCGTTGAAAAGCAGATCTATTCCAAGGCCGACAAGCGTTTCCTGCCGGACCGCTATGTGGAGGGCACCTGCCCCAATTGCGGCTATGAGAAAGCGCGCGGCGACCAGTGCGACAATTGCGGCAAGCTGCTCGAACCGACCGATCTCATCAATCCCTATTCTACCATTTCCGGCTCGCGTGATCTGGAAGTGCGCGATACGCGCCATCTCCAGCTTCGCCAGAGCCAGATGGAGCCGCGCCTGCGCCAATGGGTGGACGAGGCCACGAACTGGCCGCAGCTCGCCCGCTCCATCGCCTATAAATGGCTGGATGAGGGCCTGCGCGACCGCACCATCACCCGCGACCTCTCATGGGGCGTGAAGGTGACAAAGGATGGCGCACCCCGCGATGGCTTTGAAGACAAGGTCTTCTATGTCTGGTTCGATGCGCCGATCGGCTATATCGCGGCGACCGCTGAATGGGCGAAGGCGACGGGGAATGACTGGGAGCGCTGGTGGCGCAACGACAAGGGCGCGGGCGATGTCTCCTACGTCCAGTTCATGGGCAAGGATAATGTCGCCTTCCACACGGTCAGCTTCCCCGCGACGATCCTCGGCTCTGAAGAACCGTGGAAGCTCGTTGACCGCCTCAAAGCCTTCAACTGGCTCAACTGGTATGGCGGCAAGTTCTCCACCAGCCAGAAACGCGGCGTGTTCATGGATGCGGCGCTGGATCTGCTGCCGTCTGATTACTGGCGCTGGTATCTGACGGCCAATGCGCCGGAAGGCTCTGACACCCAGTTCACCTGGGAGAGCTTTCAGGGCGTCATCAATTCCGATCTCGCCAATGTGCTGGGCAATTTCGTCAACCGGATCACCAAATACTGCGCGGCGAAATTCGACGGCCAGGTGCCAGCCGCCGGCACACCCGGCGAGGCGGAAGCCTGGATCGCGGCCGAGCTGTCCGAACGGCTAAAAGCGCTCAGCGCCCATTATGAGGCGATGGAGTACCGCAAGGCGGCGGCCGAGACCCGCGCCATCTGGGCTGCAGGCAATGAATACCTGACGAAGGCCGAGCCGTGGGTAAAGTATAAGAGCGATGTCGATGCGGCGGCCGTGGGCGTGCGCACCGGCCTCAATCTGGCGGCGCTGTTTGCCATTATCGCCCAGCCCATCATTCCCGACACGGCCAAGAAGGTTCTGGACGCGCTCGGCGTTCCTGAAGACAGGCGCAGCTGGCCGGACTGGCAGGACAAGACCCTGCTGGACGCCCTGCCGCACGGCCACGCCATCACCCCGCCCGATGTGCTCTTTGCCAAGATCGAGGATGCCTCGGTGGAGGAGTGGAAGGCGCGGTTCGGCGGGGAGTGATTTTTCCCTCTGGCCTCTCAACCTCGTCACCCCCACGAAGGTGGGGGTCCAGAAATCATGGAGCGAAGGCAGTGCCAAATGGCTCTGGGTTCCCGCCTGCGCGGGAACGACGAAAGAGCTACCCCATCCCCCTCCGCCCCGCCTTTACCAGCTCCGCTGTACGCGTCTCGATGGCGGTTTCCAGCGCGGCGATGAAGGCTTTGGGGTCATCGCCGGGATAAATGGGATCGAGGAATTCGATGATCGCGAGGCCGGGACGGAACTCCCATTTCTGCTGTGGCCAGAACACACCCAGATTGGTAGCAACCGGGATGACGGGCCGGTTCAGCACCCTTGCCAGCTGATAGACGCCCAGCCGGTAGCGCTTCTTGCGGCCAACCTCGCTCAATCCCCCTTCGGGGTAGATCAGCACATCACGGCCAGAGCGTTGAAGCGCCTGCAAGCCGGTATCAAGGCCGCCATTGGTGCGCTTGCCGCCCGCATTATCGACCACCACGGCTTCGGCGCGCGTGAGTATCCAGCCCACCAGCGGGTATTTGAGCATGTGATCGCCGATCACATAGGTCAGCTCGCGATGGCGCGAGACCAGGCATATCCCGTCGCCCCAGGACTGGTGTTTCGACGCGATCACCGCAGGCTCGGTATCGGGCAGCACGTGCAGGCGGCGCACCAGCAGGTTCAGCCCGCAAAGGGCCATCCAGCCGGTCATGGCGCGGCAATAGAGCCAGATCGCGCCAACCGTCGCCCAGCGTCCGGGGATCAGGGTGGCGGGCGCAACGACCAGCAGGCCCATCATCACCGAGATGAACCAGTAGCCGGAATGGAAGATATGCGTTCGCAGGGCGCTCTCCCTTGCCGCGTGAGGGGGCTATGATGGAACGCGCAGCGATTCCGTAAAAGGGGAGGGCGCATGCCGCCAAAGAACATCGCCATTGCCGGGTGTGGCCCGGCCGGGCTTGCCGCTGCGCTGCTGCTGCATCGTGATGGCCACCGCGTGGCGCTCTATGAGCGGTTTGAAACGCCGCGCCCGATTGGCTCTGGTCTTCTGATCCAGCCGACGGGGCTGGCGGTGCTGGAAAGGCTGGGTCTCGACACCGCGCTAAAGGCCCATGCGGCCTGCGTGGAGCGCCTTCTTGGCAAGGCGGTGCGGTCGGGCGCGACAGTGCTGGACGTGCGCTACAGCGCCCTTGGCAAGCCCTTGCGCGTGGGGCTCGGCATTCACCGCGCGGCGCTGTTCTCGATCCTTTATGACGCCGTGCTGGCCGAGGCCATTCCTGTCCATACATCCGCCGAGATCATTGGCAGCGAGCTTGGCGCAAACGGCCAGCGCGCGCTGGTGATGGCCGATGGGAGCCGCGAGGGGCCGTTTGACCTGATTGTCGATGCGCTGGGCACGCGCACGCCGCTGGCCCCGCCGACGGGCAAGGAGCTGGAATACGGCGCGCTCTGGGCGAGCCTTGACTGGCCGGATGCGTCCGAGCTGAACCCCCACGCGCTGGAGCAGAGATACCGCGCCGCCTCCATCATGGCGGGCGTCCTGCCCATCGGCACCGCGCCGCATGACCCGAAGGCCAAGGCGGCGCTGTTCTGGTCGATAAAAGGCGCGGATGTGGCCGCGTGGCGCGAGGCGGGGCTGGAGGCATGGAAGGCGCAAGTGCGCGCCGTCTGGCCGGCCGTCGAGCCGCTGCTGGAGCAGATCACGGACACAGACCAGCTCATCTTTGCCCGTTATGCGCATCGCACGCTGAAAAAACCCGGCGAAACGGGCCTCATCCATATCGGCGATGCCTGGCACTCGGCCAGCCCCCAGCTGGGGCAGGGGGCAAATATGGCCCTGCTGGATGCGTGGGCGCTCGCGCTGGCCTTCCGCGAGAGTTCGGATGTTCCCGGCGCCATCGCCCGCGCGATCGCCTATCGGCGCTTCCATGTCTGGCTCTATCAGGTGCTGACGGCCTTCTTCACGCCGGTCTACCAGTCTGACAGCCGCTTCATCCCCTTCCTGCGCGACCGGCTGGTCGGGCCTGTCTCCAAGGTCTGGCCCGCGCCGGGCATACAGGCGGCTCTGGTCAGCGGACTGGTCGGAGCGCCGCTGGGGCGTCTTGATCTTGCCTGAAACCGCGTCCCCGCCTTGACATTGGCGGCGTGGCGATGCCTTTTCCGCGCTGATTTCCGTCCCTTGTTTCCGGGCGGGTTCCGTCACCCGTTTCCACTCTCGTTCCAAAGAGCCCTGACCCATGTCCGTTACCAAGACCCATTGGCGCACCCATACCTGCGGCGAGCTGCGCAAGACCGACGTGGGCAATGATGTCACCATCTCTGGCTGGGTGCACAGAAAGCGCGATCATGGTGGCCTCTTGTTCATCGATCTGCGCGATCATTACGGGCTTACCCAGTGCGTGCTGGAGCCGGATTCAGAGCATTTTGCGCGCCTTGAGCGCCTGCGTGTGGAGAGCGTGGTCACGCTGACCGGCAAGGTGGTTGCCCGCAGCGAGGACACGGTGAACAAGAATTTGCCCACCGGCGAGGTGGAGCTGCGCGTGGAAGGGCTGACCGTCCAGTCCGAGGCCGAAGAGCTGCCGCTGGCCGTGTTCGGCGAGCCGGACTGGGCCGAGGAAGTGCGCCTGAAACACCGCTATATCGATCTGCGCCGCGAGAGCCTGCACAAGCGCATCGTGCTGCGCTCCAAAATCATCGACTCCATCCGCCGCCGCATGATCGAGCAGAATTTCGTCGAGTATCAGACGCCGATCCTGACCGCTTCCAGCCCTGAAGGCGCGCGCGACTATCTGGTCCCCTCGCGCATCCATCCGGGCAAGTTCTACGCCCTGCCGCAGGCCCCGCAGCAGTTCAAGCAGCTCATCATGGTCTCCGGCTTTGACCGCTATTTCCAGATCGCGCCCTGTTTCCGCGACGAGGATGCACGCGCCGACCGCGCGCCGGGCGAGTTCTACCAGCTCGACATGGAAATGAGCTTTGTCGACCAGGAAGACGTGTTCGGCGTGATCGAGCCGGTGCTGGCGGGCCTTTTCCGTGAGTTCGCCGATGGCCGCGAAGTGAGCGATGACGCATTCCCGCGCATTCCTTACGCCGAGGCGATCCGCACCTATGGCTCCGACAAACCGGATCTGCGCAACCCGCTGAAAATGCAGGCCGTCACCGAGCATTTTGCCGGTTCCGGCTTCAAGGTGTTTGCCGGGATGATCGAGAAGAACCCGGCTGTCGAAGTGTGGGCGATCCCCGCACCGACGGGCGGCTCACGCGCGTTCTGCGACCGGATGAATAGCTGGGCGCAAAAAGAAGGCCAGCCCGGCCTTGGCTATATCTTCTGGCGCGAAGAGGGCGGGCAGCTCGAAGGCGCTGGCCCCATCGCCAAGAATATCGGGCCGGAGCGCACCGACGCCATCCGCAACCAGCTTGGTCTGAAATCGGGTGAAGCCGTCTTCTTCGTCGCGGGCCAGCCCAAAGACATGTACGCCTTTGCGGGCCGCGCGCGCGACATTGTCGGGCGTGAGCTCGATCTGTGCGAGAAGAACGTGTTCCGCTTCTGCTGGATCGTCGACTTCCCGATGTATGAATGGAATGAGGACGAGAAGAAGGTCGATTTCTCCCACAACCCGTTCTCCATGCCGCAAATGGAGGCCGAGGCCTTCATGGCGCTCGACCCCAAGGACTCCGACACGCTGCTGGGCCTGAAAGCCTGGCAGTATGACATTGTGTGTAACGGGGTGGAGCTGTCGTCTGGCGCGATCCGTAACCACCGCCCCGATGTGATGCTCAAAGCCTTCGAATTTGCCGGCTATGGCCCCGAAGTGGTCGAGGAAGCCTTTGGCGGCATGCTGAACGCCTTCCGCTATGGTGCTCCGCCCCACGGGGGTATCGCGCCGGGCGTGGACCGGATCGTCATGCTGCTGGCGGGCGTCGAAAACCTGCGCGAGATCGTGATGTTCCCCAAAGACCAGCAGGCCCGCGATCTGATGATGAACGCGCCAGCTTATCCGGAAGCGCGCCAGCTGCGCGAGCTGCACCTGCGCACCGTGCTGCCCGACGCGAAGAAGGGGTAGGGCATTCTTCCCTGATGCTCCGGGGCATCCGCCCCGTCGCGCCTCGCATTAGCTCGGACGCGCGGTCGCGCTTGCGGGCCGCTCTGCGGCCCGAGAGGCCGACCGGCCGCCCGCGACTTTTCGCGGAACATCGCAACGCGGATGCGTTGCGGAAACTAAAAAAGGGTAGCTACCGCCGGTCGGGCCGCTCGGAGCGGGCAGGGGGCGTGGGCGGTTGGGGCGGTGTCGCGCCCTCCAGCCAGAACTGCATGGGCTCGCCCAGTTCAGAGCGTTGCATCTCGAACTGCCAGCCCGAATGCGCGCGTGCGCGGGCCAGCTCGGCCTGTGCGCGGGCCGCTTCGCGCAAGGCTTCGCGCGCGGTCTCCATCGCCTCACGTTCAAGCCCGCCAGCGGCCATGGCACGCGACTGCACGCTGGCCAGCGCATCGGCAAAGGCTTCCTGGGCGGCTTCCAGCTGCGCCAGACGGCGCGCCTCGGCTTCAGCGATAAAGGCGCGCTCATCCACCGGACGGATGCCGGGCGGGGCGTCCTCACAGGCAGCCAGCGTAATATTCATGTTGTCAGGCAGGCGCGTTGTTTCGTCACCGCACGCCTTTTCCAGCAATTGCGCGGTCAGGCCCAGCGTGCGTGACAGGTCCACGCCGGTCAGGTTTACCGAGCGGAAGCGCGCGCCGGTCAAATTGGCCCCGCGCAGGCGTGCGCCGGTCAGGTCCACATGATCGAGGAATGCGCCTTCCATTGCGGCGTCGCGCAAGTTTGCCTGGTGCATGATGATGTGCTGCATCACCACATTGGTCAGGCGCGCATTGTTCAGATTGGCCGCGCGCATATCGCTGGAGCGTATCGTGGCCGCGCTCAGATCGGCATCGCGCAGATTGGCCCCCTGCAGGCTTACCTGCACAAGGCTGGCCCCGGTCATGCGCACATTGCTGACATTGGCACCCTGCAGCGTCACCTGATGGGCGCGCATGTCGGTCATGTTGGCGTCTGCCAGATTAGCGCTGCTCATCGTCACGTTAGACAGGCGCACCTCGCGCATGGACGCATCAGAGAAATTCGCGCCATCAAGGCGCATATTGGCAAAGCGCGCGCCGAGCAATTGCGCGCCGGAAAAATCGGCGCTGGCGAAATTGCCGCGATAGAGATGGGCGCCGGCCAGATTGGCGTCGCTGAAATCGCATGAGGCGCACTCACCGCCAATGACCAGGCGGCGCTGTGGATCAGCGTCGCGCTCGGCGCGGACGGTTTGCGCGTTTTCCGCCAGATCGCCAGCCGCTGCGAGCGGCGCGGTCAGCGCCGTCAGCGGAAAAAGCGCAGCAATGGCTAATATGCGCAACTTCATGCCCTTTTCCCTACTCCCCGGCGCAGGCAAGAGCGACTTAAATTGCAGTAATGGGAAATGTCTAGCGCGAAGCCGTGCACGCTGGAACGCGAAGAGTGCCCGGCAGGCGGGTGGAGGCGTCCCCGCAGGCGGTGTTGAGCTGGCTCTGGCTTAGCCCGCGCGCACCCTGCATTTCCGCGCCGGAAATATTCGCGCCGGTGAGGTTGGCGCCGGAAAAATCCGCGCCGCCAAAATAGCCGCCGACCAGCGTGGCGCGCTCCAGATTGGCCCCGGCAAAGCTGACCCCGGTAAACCGGCCGCCAAACAGATTGGCGATGGACAGATCGGCCTGTGCCAGCCGCGCATTATTCATGGTGGAGAGTGAGAGATCCGCCTGGCGCAGGCGCGAGCCTGAAAGGTCCACGCCCGGCAGGTTGCGATAGGCCAGATCCGCCTGGAACAGATTGCACCCGGTGCACGAAGCGCCCGCCTGCACGCGCGCAATCTCGCCGGCGTTTTGCGCGAGTGCGGGCGCGCCAGCGGCGATTGCCAAACTCAATGCGGCCAGAACCTGTTTCATCACGGCACATCCCTCTTCGGCCCTTGCGGGCTTTGGGGAAGGAACAAGCAAGAGCCGGGCCGGGGCGGGCTAAGGTGGAGAGGTCCACGGCAAAACGGGCAGAATCTTTGAAAATGCATCAATACCTTAGGTCTCCCGCCCGACGGGAGACCCAGCCTGTTCTTCAGGAACAGGTCGCCATGGATACCGGCGTCCCTGTTTTCACGTGGGCAGGCGGGGCGGCAGAGAGGTCTTCGCCTCATTTGCAGAGCCGGGTCCAGCTTCCAACCCCTACTCTATTCCATGGGTCCCCCGCCCTGACCGGAGTCCCCGGTAGAGGGAATTTCAAAGCCCCATACCTCCATCCCACGCGTCCCCCTCCTCTCCGCCCTTTTCGGCCGCACCCCCACGCCCCCCCACCCCCACCTCCACCTCCATACCTCGCTGCACCCGCGCGCCCACCTCCACCTCTCATCTCCCGCCCACTGCTCTCGACCCATTGTATTATCGCGCTAACACGTTATAGAGGTGTCACGGCGTGGTCTGGGGCGGCGTGGTCTGGTGCAGCGTGGCGAGGCTGGATGAGGTGTCCGGGTTAGCGGCGTCTGGCCCTGTGTTGGCCATCTCTCTGACGTCCGTACCAGCGATGTCTGGCCCAGCGACGTCCGCCCTGTGTCACCCGGCGGCGCAACAGGGCAGGCGCATACGGGCCGGGCTGGGCGGAGGGAGTGCCGGGCGTGGGAAGGACAATCTGCCGGGAGCCCGTATGGCGATGGCGGAAAAGGGATGAAAAGGAGGGCGTGATGCGCCTCGACAGGGAAACAAAGACCCGTGATTTCAACGCGCTGTGCGAGGCGCTACTGGCGGCAAAGGATGCAGGCGAGATGGCGCGCTTCCTCACCGACCTCACCACGCCCGGCGAGCGAGACGCGCTGGCCGAGCGCTGGCGCGTGGCGCAGCTGCTGGAGGCGGGCCGGTCCTACCGGGAGATCAGCGCCGAGACCGGCGTTTCCACCACAACGGTCACGCGCGTGGCGCGCTTCCTCGCGCAGGAACCGCACCAGGGCTACCGCCTGATCCTCGACCGCATGAAGGAAAAGACCCGATGAGCGCCGGACGCCTGACCCTGGCCGTGCAAAAGAGCGGCCGGCTCGCTGAAGGAGGGTTTGATCTCCTGAAACAGTCGGGCGTGAAGCTCGCCTATGCGCGTGACGCGCTGATGCGCCGGGCGGAGAATGTGCCGCTCGATCTGATGCTGATCCGCGATGATGATATCCCCAGCTTCGTCGCGTCCGGTGCGTGCGGGGTGGGCATTGTCGGTGAGAATGTGCTGGCCGAGGCGGCGGCGCGTTCGCCGCGCGTGGCGGGCTTGCAAATCGTCCAGCGGCTGGGATTTGCCAAATGCACGCTCAAACTCGCCGCGCCTCTGGAAGGGCCTGTGCAGTCGGTGGCAGATCTTGAGGGCCGCGCCATCGCCACCTCCTATCCCGCCCTGACGGCCAAATTCTTGGCAGAGCGCGGCATTTCAGCCGAGATCGTGGAGATGGGCGGCTCGGTAGAGGTCGCCCCGCGCATGAATATCGCCGATGCGATCTGCGATCTGGTCTCCACCGGTGCTACGCTGGAAGCCAATGGGCTGGCCGCGTTCGAGACCGTGCTGGAGAGCGAGGCGGTGCTGATCGCCAACCCGGAAGCCCTCAATGGCGGGGGCGCGACGCTGGACCTGCTGGTGGAGCGCTTCAAGGGCGTGATCGCCTCGCGCCAGACCAAATACATCCTTCTGAACGCCCCCAAAGACCGGCTGGACGAGATCCGCGCCGTGCTGCCCGGCGCCGATGCGCCAACCGTGGCCCCTGTGGTGGGCCGCGATGATGTGGTCGCTATCCATGCGGTGTGTACGGAGGAAGTGTTCTGGTCGACGCTGGAACAGATCAAGGCCGCGGGCGGGCGCTCCATCCTCGTCCTGCCGATCGAAAAGATGATGGCGTAAGCGATGAGCCTGCTGACCCGATATGTCTGGGCGGAGCTGTCGCCTGAGGAATGCGCGGCCCTGATGGCCCGTCCGAGCGACAGCTCGGATGCGTTTGCGGTGGCTGGCCGCATCCTCTCCGAGGTGCGCGCCGAGGGCGAAGCAGCCGTGCGCCGCTATGCGCAAGCACTCGATGGCTATGCGCCAGACGATTTCCGCGTACCGGTCAGTGATCTCAAAGCCGCTGCCGATGCGCTGGACGCGGAAGACAAGGGCGCGATCCTTGCTGCCGCCGATGCCGTGCGCCGCTATCACGCGCAGCAAGGATATAAATCCTATTGCCTCGAAACATGGCCCGGCGGCGTGGCGGAGCGGCGCGTCACGCCGCTGGACGTGGCCGGGCTTTACGTGCCTGCGGGCACCGCGCCGCTGGTCTCAACTTTGGTCATGCTGGCCATCCCCGCGCAAATCGCGGGCGTTTCCCGCATTGCCGTCCTCACCCCGCCAGTCGGGGAGGGCGGCCCGGACCGCACCATTCTTGGCGCGGCGGGCCTGCTTGGCCTTGATGAGGTGTATGCGCTTGGCGGCGCGCACGGGGTGGCGGCCCTCGGCCTTGGCGTTGCGGGCCTGCCCCGCGCTGACCGGATTTTCGGGCCCGGCAATGCCTATGTCGCAGCCGCCAAGGCCCTTCTCGCGCAGACGCCGGGCGGCGCGGCGACTGACCTTCCCGCGGGCCCGTCCGAGGTCATCATCATCGCCGATGACAGCGCGGACCCGGACTTTGTCGCCCTCGATCTGCTGGCCCAGGCAGAGCATGACCGGCTGGCTCAAGTCGTCCTCATCGCCTTCTCCGAAGGGTTCGTCGACCTGGTGGAAAGCGCTCTGAAAGCCCGCCTTGAGGGTCTGCCGAGGCGTGACATCGCGCTTGCGGCGCTTTCCGCGTCCAAGGCATTCCTCGTAAGGGATGAAGCGGACGCGGTGGCGGCCGCGAATGCCTATGCGGGCGAGCACCTCATCATCCAGACAGCCGATCCGGAAGCGCTCTGCGGTGAGATCCGCCACGCCGGGTCCATATTCATCGGTCCGTGGACGCCGGAGGCCGCTGGCGACTACGCCGCCGGGCCGAACCATGCCCTGCCCACTGCTGGCGCTGCGCGCGCCTATGGCGGGGTGAGTGTCGAGATGTTCCAGAAGACCACGAGCGTCTTGCGTTTCGAGGCGAGGGGCGCTGCCGCCATCGCGCCGGTGGTCGAGCGGCTGGCCGCCCTTGAAGGGCTGGACGCGCACCGGCTCGCCATGGCCGTGCGCCGGGAAAAGGCGCAAGAGGAGATGATCTGACATGAGCGCCATTATAGACCTCTCCAAAGGGGCGGGGATAAGGGCGGAACTATCCCGCAAAGCCCTCCTCGCCCGGCTGTCGGATATTCTGGGGTGCGACCCCGCCGCGCTCGTCCTCGCCCCGAACGCCGCTGCAGCGCAGCAAACGCTCGAAGGTGTGGATACATCCTTCGATGCCAGCCGTCTGGCTGAGGGCCTCGCGGCGCTGGAAAGCCCGTCGAAAGAAGGCGTTACGCTCTACCGGCTGGGCCGCGAGATCAGCGATAATGTGGTGATAGATACGCGAAATCCCGCGCTGGCGGCCAAACTCACCGTTAAATCGGCCCTGCCATACCCACATTTGGCCCCCGACATAGTATCGCGCCTCTCGCCAGCCGGGATTGCATCGGCGAAAGCTGAATGGGATCAGTATGTTTCGCTGATGTGTGTCTGTGCTGCGCGAATGGGTGAACTGACCGGGGCGCAGGTGGATAGAGAGGGGGATAAACTCACCCTTTCTGGCACCGATAAGGGCGCTCTGGCGCAGCGCCTCGCCGCTTTGGGGCTGAAGCTGGAGGAGACAAGCGAGGGCTTCACCGCCTGGGTGCTGACGCTCGCCGAAGCCAAGGCACTGGCCACCTATCTGGGTGGCCTCAAAGCCCCGCGTACGGCCTCCATCCGGCGCACCACGAAGGAAACCGACATCGCGCTTTTCATCGATCTCGACGGTGAGGGCGGGCGGTTTGAAACCGGCGTCCACTTCTTTGATCACATGCTGGAACAGGTCTCCCGCCATGGCGGCTTCCGCCTCGACGTGGTGTGCGAGGGCGATATTGAGGTCGATACCCACCACACGATCGAGGATGTGTGCCTGGCGCTGGGCGAGGCGATCCGCGTGGCGCTCGGCGACAAGGCCGGCATTGCCCGTTTTGGCTTTGCCCTGCCCATGGACGAGACGCGTGCGGGCGTCTGGATCGATCTGTCGGGGCGGCCTTTCTTGCGTTTCGATGGCGAGATTCCCGGCGAGCGGGTGGGGGATTACCCGGTGGATATGTGCGCGCACGCCTTCCGTTCGATTTCCGAAACCCTGAAAGCGGCCATCCATGTCGAGGTGAGCGGGGATAACCCCCACCACATGATCGAGGCGTGCTTCAAGGCGTTTGGCCGCGCGCTTCGCCAGGCCATCCGGATTGAGGGCGCCTCTATCCCCTCCACGAAGGGGGTATTGTGATGGGGTGCGGGGCTGGTTTGTCCATGCTTTCACCGCGCGTTTCACCGGCGAAAGCCGGTGCCCAGTTTCGTTTGCTGATGCTCCGCACATCCGTGCGTCGCTTCGGGCAAAAGTGCCCGGCGGCCGGTCGGCCTTGCGGACGGCGTTACGCCGTCCGAAGAGCGCGAACGCGCGCCCGCGACTTTTCGCGGAACATCGCAACGCGGATGCGTTGCGGAGCTAAAAGCTGGATCCCGGCTTGCGCCGGGAAAACGCAAGGGAGTTTGAACGGCAATATACCGTTGTCATGGCCCGGCTTGTCCGGGCCACCCATGCCTGAAAGCTCTGGATTACATGCACTTGGTAGGCATGGCTCCCCCGGACCGCTACGCGGCCGGAGGATGACAGAGGTGATGGAATGACCCTCGCCCTCATCGATACCTCGACCGCGAATATCGCCTCCGTGCGCTATGCGCTGAACCGGCTCGGCGTCGAACCTGTCCTCGCCGCCACACCGGGAGAGGCGGCGCGCGCGGACAAACTTATCCTGCCGGGCGTGGGCGCGGCTGGCCCCGCAATGCGCGCGCTGGAGGCTAGCGGCTGGGCCGATGCCCTGCGATCCGACACCCGGCCCCTGCTAGGTGTGTGCCTGGGTATGCAGCTTCTGTTCGGGGAAAGTGACGAGGATAGCGGCGCAGGTGCTCCCGTTTCCCTGCTGGGGCTTATCCCCGGCCGGGTGGAGCGTCTGGGCCCGTCTGATGCGGGTCCGTGGCCGCACATGGGCTGGAATACCCTCAGCTTTCAGCCCGGTTCAGACCCGCTTCTGACCGGGATAGAGGAGGGGGCGCATGTCTATTTTGTCCACGGGTTTTACGTGCCCGAAGGCGCATCGACCCTCGCCACGACGGCTTACGGAACGCGGATAAGCGCGATGGTCCGTCATGGACACATTGCCGGCTGCCAGTTCCACCCCGAACGCTCCGGCGCTGTCGGCGCGCGTATATTGTCCAATTTTATCAAGGGTTAAAGCGTGATACTTTATCCAGCCATAGATGTCCTCGAGGGGCGGGTAGTGCGCCTGGCAAAGGGGGATTTCGCCGCCGTTACCGACTATGGCGATGACCCCGCAGCCGTGGCTCGCAGCTACCTCAAAGCGGGGGCAGAATGGCTGCATCTGGTTGATCTGTCCGGCGCGCGCGACGGCAAGAGGCGGCAGTTATCCCTCGTCGAGAGCGTGGCCGCGACGGGCATCAAGGTGCAGACGGGCGGCGGCGTACGCACGGGCGAAGACATTGAATCATTGCTGGATTCTGGCGCATCGCGGGTGGTGATCGGCTCGCTCGCCGTCACCGATCCTGCGCGGGTTTCGGGCTGGCTTGTCCGCTATGGGGCAGGGGCTATTGCCGCCGCTTTCGATGTGCGCATGAAGGGGGATATCCCCATCCCGGTGGTCAAGGGCTGGACCGAGGAAGCGGGGATAACGTTGGGGGAGTTGCTGCAAGCCTATCAACGCCACGGGCTGCGCCATGCGCTGGCGACCGACACCGGGCGGGACGGCATGCTGGAGGGCATTAATATCCCGCTTTATCAGAGCCTTGTGGCCTCCCGGCCAGAGATCGCCTGGCAGGCTTCCGGCGGTGTCGCCACGCTGAATGATATCCGGCAGGCCAAGACCCTCAAAATGGGCGGAGTAATCATCGGCCGCGCCCTCTTTGAGGGCCGCTTCACGCTCTCCGAGGCGCTGGCATGCTAGCCCGGCGCATCATTCCCTGCCTCGATGTGCGCGATGGCAAGGTGGTCAAGGGCGTGCGCTTCAAGGATCACGAGGTGGTCGGCGATATTGTAGATCTGGCAAGGCTTTACGCCAAGCAGGGGGCGGACGAGCTGGTCTTCTATGACATCTCGGCCAGCCCTGAGGGCCGGGAGGTGGAGCCCCTCTGGGTGGGCCGCGTGGCGCAGGTGATCGACATACCGTTCTGCGTGGCCGGCGGCATACGGTCAGTAGCGGCGGCCCGTGCGCGCCTGCATGCGGGGGCAGACAAGATATCCATCAACACCCCGGCCCTTGAAAACCCCAATCTGATCAATGCGCTGGCGGAAGAATTTGGCAGCCAGTGTGTGGTTGTCGGCATGGATAGCCGAAAAATTGGGGGGATAAACCGGCTCCACCAATATACCGGCGACCCGGACCGGACCCTGACCAGCGAACGCGACACGCTATCATGGATAAAAGAGGTGATAGAGCGCGGGGCGGGCGAGATCGTGCTCAATTGCATGGACCAGGACGGCGTGCGCCAAGGCTATGATATTGAACAGCTAATTGCCGCCCGTGAGGTGTGTTCAGTACCCTTGATTGCGTCTGGCGGGGCGGGCGCGATGGACCATTTCACGGACGCGTTCAAAAAGGCCAATGTTGACGGGGCGTTAGCGGCCAGCGTCTTCCACAAGGGCGTGATTTCCATCCCCGATCTGAAAGCCTATCTCGCACAATCCGGCATCGAGGTGCGCCCATGAGCGATGAACTCTCCCCGCTTTCTGCGGAGCAAATCGACTTTGAAAAGGGTGGCGGGCTGGTGCCTGCCATCGTCCAGCACGCCGCGACCGGCGAGGTGCTGATGCTGGGTTATATGAACGCCGAGGCGCTGGAGGTGACGCAAGCAAAGGGCCTCGTAACCTTCTGGTCGCGCTCGAAAAACCGGCTCTGGACCAAGGGCGAGACCTCCGGCGATGTGTTGCGCCTGGCTGGCCTCGCCGTTGATTGCGATCGTGACGCGCTGCTGGTGCAGGCGGTCCCCGAGGGGCCGACCTGTCACCTGGGCACGCGCTCCTGCTTTGGTGATTATCCCGGCCCGGCGCTGGCTTTCATCGGTGAGCTAACGGCAATCGTGGATAGAAGGGCGGATAGTTCGCCGGAGGAAAGCTATACCGCCCGGCTATTGGCCAAGGGAATCAATAAGGTAGCGCAAAAACTGGGGGAGGAGGGCGTCGAGACGGCGCTCGCTGGCGTTTGCGAGGATAACTCCGCCCTGACGGGCGAGGCGGCGGACCTGATTTTCCACCTCACTGTCCTTTTAAAAGCGCGCGGACTATCCCTCACCGACGTCGCGGAGGAATTGAAGCGCCGCCACGAAAAGACGTGACGGCGCCTGCACTTGTCTACTCGGCGGTGGGCCTGCGCCGGGCCGGATTGCGGAATGTGTCCCCGAAGAAGACGGCATTTGTCAGTACGCGCGCCGAGCCGCGGAAATAGGCGCGGAAATAGGGATTGTCTGCAAACAGGATCACCGCGCCGCGCCCGCGCCGCTCGGCATGCACCGCGCCAAGTCCTTGTAAGGCTTGGATGTTTGCTTGCGAGGTGTAGCCGGACAGCAGGCCATTTCGGCTATAACGTACTGGAATCGCAAAGGGATTGTCGCCCGGCGCAAAGCCCCGCGTGCTTTGGCGTTGCACTGGCAGGCGGCTTGAGGTCAGCCCGTAGAGCAGCGGATGGGAGAGATCCACATCTGTGCCGAAGATAGCGCCGGAGATACGCTCCTCGGTATCCCACTGGGACAGGGTGTCATAGGCGAGGGCATTATTGCCCCCATTGTCCCCGCTTCTCTCCGCCCAGCTGGCAGCCGTGAGGCTATTGCGGATGGCAAAATCGGCCCCGCCCTGAATGCCGATCAGCACGCCGCCGGCACGCGTCCATTGCCCCAGCCGTTCGGCGTCGGCCTCGTCAAGCCCGCCATAGCCACCGTTGGGCAGGATGATATGGGTGTAGCGGCTGAGATCAGCGCGGGCGAACTCGCTGATATCAATCATGGAAACCGGCATGTTCAGTTCGTGGTCGAACAGGTGCCAGATTTCGCCGGTTGCGTTTACATCCTGCTCGCGCCCGGTGAGCAGCAATATCTCCGGACGGCGCACATTGCTCAGCGCAAAGCCGCCCAGATCAGAGCCCTGACGCGTCGCCCCGCTGGTGGCCGCGATCACGCGCACGCCGTCTCCGGCTGTCCTCTGGACAAGGGCGTGGACAGTATCGGGATCGACGTCCTGCTGGCGCACCTGAATGACCACCGAACCGCGCGGGACAGAGACCTCTCCATCCGCCGTAGCTACGGTGATGGCATCAGGCACCATGCGGGCGCGGATGCCTGCCTCCAGGAAGCGGTAGAGCGCGCGCGGCGCATAAAAGTTAGTCCAGTCAATGACATAGGCATAATCGGTGCGCTCAGGGGCCGGGACGGCCCGGTCAGCCGGAGTGACGCGCTCACCGGCGAGGTTCGGCGCAAAGAGTCCGGGGCGAACCGCAGCAAAATCAAGGCCATAGGCCAAGGGTTGGGTCCAGCCGGAGACATCGTAGAACTCGGTCATGTCGTCGACGATGCGGGTTTCGAACAGGGCTTCGACCACGCGGAACTCGCGCTGGCGGACCAGTACTACATAGCTGTTTGAGGGGTCGAAATCTGTATTGCTCAGCCGGGTGCGTTCTCTGAGGCGATGAACCTCGATGCCATGAACATCCAGCATATCGAGGAAATCATTGAGTCTTCCGCTATCGGCGGAGCTGAACACATAGGCTAGATTGGGCGCGGCGTTCGCCAGCCGGGCGCTCTCGCGATAGAAATCGCGCTGGAAGGATAGAAGCCGTTCGCGATTGGCAAGGCCGGCGCGGATCAGGGCCAGGCCGACACGGGCCTGCTGGCCTACCTTCTCGTCGTAACGCAATGTTCCAAATTCGGTTTCCTGAACGATGCCGCGCACCGAGCTCTGCTCGAACAGATAAGGCACCGAGCCGACCAGACCGGGATAGCTGGAGCCATAGCCGAGATAGAAATCGTCGAAAAACTCCTCGCTGACATAGAGCGCGCCCTCGCTGTCCAGCTGCTCGCTAAGGAAGCTGTTCATGCGCTGGTTAAGTTCAAGTCCGGCCCTAGAAAGCAGAGGGTGCAGGCCGTCGGGCGGACCGGGAGAGAAGAAATAGGTGCTGTTCGGCCACATCTCATGGAAGTCCCCGGCTATATTGGGCATCCATTCACGCGTCGCGCGCACCAGCGCCACCGCTTCGGGCTGGGTTACGGGCAGCCATTGGCGGTTCAGGTCAAACCAGTAATGGTTCGTCCGCCCCCACGGCCATTCATTGAAGTGCTCGCGGTGCTGCGGATCGGCCACCGGCACCCGCGCCCGGTGCATATTGGTCCAGCTGGCAAAGCGCTCCGCGCCGTCCGGGTTGATCGGGCCGATCAGGTGGATCACGGAACGATCAAGCATATCAGTCACTTCCGCACCCTGTCCGGCGGCCAGGAAGTAGAGAAGCGGCATGATGACGTCGGAGGCCGAGGGCTCTGATCCGTGCACGCCATGCGTGAACTGGATCACCACCGGGTGGTCGTCCGGGATGGCGGCGGTGTTGCCGGCGGCGGAGATGGCGTGCTGGGCCTCGCGGATCTCGTCCAGCCGCGCGTGGTTCTCTGGTGACGTAATTGTGACCCGCATGATCGGGCGGCCGAAATGGGAGCGGCCGACACTGTCGACCGTCACCCGATCTGACGTGGAGGCTAGCGTCCGCATATAGGCGGCGATCATGTCGGGGGTGTAAATGATCTCGCCAACGGCAAAACCAGTGACGTCTTCGGGCAAGGGGACTGCGCTGTCGTACTCGACATCCTGGCCTATAAGCTCAACTAACGCTCTGGGCTCATAGGCCAGAGCCTTGGCCGGCAACGCGAAAACAGCGACCAGGCCGACCAGGAGGCACCGGAAAAGACTCATGATTTCAACCCCCGAAAAAACTGGCGTAACCCTAGGCTGGCAAGGCCTTGCGTCAAGCGCGGCGCGCGCCTGTGCACTGGTGCTGGCCGCTGCCGGCGGCAGCGCGATGGCGCAGGATGTGCCGGGCAGGGTGGCAGACGAGGTGATCGTGGTCAGCGCCACGCGCAGTGCTCAGGTCCGCGACAGCTCGGCAGTGCCGGTGGCGGTGATCGATGCCGACACGATCCAGACCGTGGGCGCCCAGCACGTGGCCGAACTGCTCAACCGCGCGCCGGGGGTTCATATCCATCGCGGCAATGGAGCAGAGCATCTCACCGCCATCCGCTCGCCAGTGTTGAGCGCTGGCGCGGGCGCGGGATCGTTTCTCTATCTTGAAGACGGGATTTCCCTGCGCGCGCCTGCCTTTGCCAATATTAACGGCCTGTTCGAGGCGGTAGACGAGCTGGCCGGACGGGTGGAGATCATTCGCGGGCCGGGCGGTGCGGTCTATGGTTCCAACGCGCTGCATGGCCTGGTCAATGTCATCACGCCGGACCCGGCCCTTGCCCCCCGCAGGGCGGAGCTGGAAGTGGGCAGCTATGGGCGCGTGCGCGTCACGGCAGAGGCCAGCGGCGCAACCCGCCTTGGCGATGGCTATATCGGGCTTTCCGTGCGCTCTGAAGACGGGTGGCGGGACGATGCCTCCTTGTTGCGTGCCGGCCTTCAGACGCGTCTGGACTGGGGGCAGGGGCCGACGCGCTGGAGCGCGCGCGCCAGCATGATCCATCTGGAGCAGGAAACCGCGACCTTCGTGAACGGGTTTGAAGCCTATCGCGATGAAGCGCTGTCGCGGCGCAATTCAAACCCTGAAGCGTTCCGCGATGCGCGCGCTTTGCGGGTCAGCCTGCACGCCGATCACGCCATATCGGAGCTGTGGAGCCTTTCAGGGGCCGTCTATGCGCGCAGCAATGATATGGAGTTCCGGCTTCATTTCCTGCCCTCGCGCGCGCTGGAATTTACCGGCCATGACAGTATCGGAGCACAGTCCGCCCTGACGCGCCAGACATCGCAAGGCAGCCTGACCATCGGCGCGGATGGCGAGTGGACGCGCGGCTATCTGATCGAGGATCAGACCCTTCCGAGCTTCGGCGCGTTCCCGCAAGGCATCCATTACGATTATGACGTGGAGGCGCTGACCGGCGCGGTGTTCGCGATGGGCCGCCACGCCCTCACCGACGTGCTGGAGATTGAAGGTGGAGCGCGGCTGGAGACCACCCGGTTTGACTACACCAACAACACCGATGACGGCGCGATAGGGCGCTTCCTGCGTCTGCCGGACCGCTCCGACAGCTTCACGACTTTTGCGCCCCATGCGGGGCTTGTGTGGCGCTTTGCAGACAATTGGCGGGCGTTTGCGCGTGCCGCGCGCGGCGTGCGTGCACCGCAGACCGACGAGCTCTACCGGCTTCAGCCCGGTCAGGAGATCGACAATATCGAACCCGAAGTGCTCGACAGCCTGGAGGCGGGCCTGCGCCTGTCGCATCCTGACGGTCTGGCGCTGGAGCTGACCGCCTTCACCATGATCAAGCGCAATGTGTTCTTCCGTGATGCGGACGGCCTCAATGTCACGGACGGGCGCACGACACATGAGGGTGTGGAGATTGAGGCCGTGTGGCCACTCACAGACCGGCTTACGCTTTCCGGCGCGCTCACTTGGGCCATTCACAATTACGATTTTGACCGCCCGGTGGGGCAGGCATTCGAGGTGATCGAGCGCGGCAACCGCGTGGATACCGCGCCGGAATGGCTGTGGAATCTGCGGGCGAACTGGCAACCGGTGGACGCGGTTCGCCTCGAAGCCGAATGGGTGCATGTGGGCGAGTATTTCGCCGATGCGGCCAATGATGCGGTCTATGCCGGTCACCATCTGGTCAATCTGCGCGGCGCGATGCAGGTGCGCGAGGGCGTGGAGCTCTTCACCTCGCTGCGCAACGCGGCCAATACACGCTATGCCGAGCGCGCCGACTTTGCCTTTGGCGGCTATCGCTATTTCCCCGGTGAGCCGCGTACCGTGTCGCTTGGCGTGCGGATAAGGGGATAGCTTGCCAGTCCTCAATCTCGCGAGTTGCGGCGAGGTGAGCTACAACGCAGCCCGAACTTGCCCCGCCAGCCGGTCGCGGCTAGCAAGCGGGGCAGCGCAGATATTTTTCTGAAAGGAAATCCCATGCCCCGTCAGACTGGTGCCCAGCACCTCGCCGATGCCTTGCTTGCCAATGGTGCCGATCTGGCCTTTGGCGTGCCGGGTGAGAGCTATCTGGCGCTGCTGGACGCCATTTACGACAAGGGCAAGGATTTCCGCTTCATCACCTGCCGTCAGGAGGCGGGTGCGGCCAATATGGCGGAAGCCCATGGCAAGCTGACGGGGCGTCCCGGCATCTGCATGGTCACGCGCGGACCCGGCGCCACGCAAGCCAGCGTCGGTGTCCACACGGCGTTTCAGGACTCCACGCCGATGATCCTGCTCATCGGACAGGTGGCGCGCGACATGAAGGATCGCGAAGCCTTTCAGGAAGTCGACTACACGCATTTCTTCCGCGATCAGTGCAAATGGGTGGCCGAGATAAACGATCCCGCCCGCGTGCCCGAATACATGGCCAGAGCCTTCGCCACTGCGATGAATGGCCGTCCCGGCCCTGTGGTTCTGTCGCTGCCTGAAGACATGCTCACCGAGGTGGCCGACGCGCCGGCCATCCGCAGGGTGGAAACCGCTCATGCCGCGCCTGCGCCGGGCGATATCGCGAGGCTCGAAGCCCTGCTGGCAGAGGCGAAGCGTCCGTTCGTGATTTATGGCGGCACCAAGTGGAGCGGCGAGACGGTGGAGAAGGCGCGCCGCTTCGCCGAAAACAATGATCTGCCCGTGGCGTGCTCCTTCCGCTCCAAGGATCATTACAACAATATGGGCCCGAACTATGCCGGTGATCTCGGCGTCGGGCCCAACCCGAAGCTTGTGGACCGGGTGAAGGGGGCAGACCTTCTGATCGTGTTCGGCCCGCGCCTCGGCGAGATGACGACCTCGGGCTATTCCATTCTAAAACCGCCCGTTCTGGAGGGCCAGACGCTGGTTCATATCCATCCCGGCGCGCAGGAGCTGGGCCGCGTTTACCAGCCTGATCTTGCCATTAACGCCACGGTGGCGGCTGCCGCTGACGCGCTCGCCCACATCAAGGTGGATTCCAGCGCCTGGGCCGGTGAGGCCGCTGCCGCACACGAGGAGTTTCTGGCTTTCTCCTCGGTCGTAGAGGTGAAGCGCGGCTTCAACCTCTCGAAAATGTTCTGCTGGCTGTCGGACAATCTGCCCGAAAGCGCGATCCTCACCAATGGCGCAGGCAATTACGCCGCCTGGCTGCATCGCTTTTACCGCCACAAGCAATGCCGCACCCAGCTGGGGCCGACCTCCGGCGCGATGGGCTATGGCGTGCCCGCGGGCATCGCAGCCAAGCTCGCCAAGCCGGACGCGCTGGTCGTCTCGGTTAATGGCGATGGCTGCTTCCTGATGTGTGGGCAGGAGCTGGCGACCGCCGCGCAGTACGGCGCGAATGTCATCTTCATCGTCGCCGATAATGGCGCCTATGGCACGATCCGCATGCATCAGGAACGCGAATATCCGGGCCGCGTCTCAGGAACCGAGCTGAAAAATCCGGACTTTGTGGCCTACGCCAAGAGCTTTGGCTGTGAAGGCATACGCGTGGAGTCGTTCGACAATTTCCCCGCCGCCTTCGAGCAGGCGAAAAATTGCGGCAAGCCGGCGCTTCTCCACCTGATCTGTGATGTGGAAGAGATCGCGCCGGGGCGGACTATTTCGGCTCTGAGGGGGAAGTAGGGGGATCTTACATAAGTGTCATGGCCCGGTTTATCCGGGCCACCCATGCCTGAGGGGTTGCTTTCCCCTCGCCCTTCGAGACGTTCGCTTCGCTCACCCTCAGGGTGAGGGAAAAGCACACCTAAGCCCTCATCCTAGCGGACGCAGTGGCGCTCGAAGGACGAGGGCGTAGTTTCTTTACAGGCATGGATCACCCGCATAATGCGGGTGATGACAGCGTATTCTTACTCCCGCTTCTTGCCGTCGAGATCGCGGGCGGCCTTGTCGGTCTCGGCCTTGCGTTTCAGCTTTTCCGCCTTCGTCTGGCCAAAGGCGGCGCGATTGGCGGCAGCGTCCTTGGCTGCCGCCGCTCTGGCCTTGCGCTTGCGCGCGGTACGAAGATTGACGATTTCGGCCAATTATTTCGGTCCGATCATCTGCTCGGGGCGCACCACCTCGTCAAATTCTTCCGAAGTGACAAAGCCGAGCCGGATCGCTTCCTCGCGCAGGGTGGTGCCGTTCTTGTGCGCGGTCTTGGCGACCGTCGTCGCATTGTCATAGCCGATCTTCGGGGCCAGCGCCGTCACCAGCATGAGCGAGCGCTCCATGATGTCGGCGATGCGCGCCTCATTGGCCTCGATGCCGACCACGCAGTTCTCGGTGAAGCTGATCGCCGCGTCGGCCAGCAGGCGCGTGGAGGTCAGCACGTTGTAGATCATCACCGGCTTGAACACGTTGAGCTGGAAATGGCCCTGGCTGCCGGCGAACGTGACGGCGGCGTTATTGCCCATGACCTGCGTGCAGACCATGGTCATCGCCTCGCACTGGGTGGGGTTCACCTTGCCCGGCATGATGGACGAGCCCGGCTCGTTTTCAGGCAGGGACAGCTCGCCAATGCCGCAGCGCGGGCCGGAGCCCAGAAGCCGGATATCATTGGCAATCTTGAACAGCGATACGGCAAGCGAGTTCAGCGCGCCATGTGCCTCCACCAGCGCGTCCTTGGTGGCGAGCGCCTCGAACTTGTTGGGCGCCGTCACGAAGGGCAGGCCGGTCAGCTTGGCGACTTCCTCGGCAAACTTCACATCAAAGCCCGGCTTCGCGTTGAGGCCGGTGCCAACCGCCGTGCCGCCTTGCGCCAGCTCGTAAAGCGCGGGCAGGGCCGCTTCCACGCGGCGGATGCCGTTATCGACCATCGCCACATAGGCGGAAAATTCCTGACCCAGCGTGATCGGCGTCGCGTCCATCAAATGCGTGCGGCCGATCTTGATGATGTCCTTGAAGGCATCCGACTTGGCTTTCAGCGCATCGCGCAGGGTTTTGAGGGCGGGCACGAGCGTTGAGTGCATTTCGCGCGCAGCGGCGATGTGGGTCGCCGTCGGGAACACGTCATTGGAGGACTGGGAGCGGTTCACATGGTCGTTGGGGTGGACCGGGTCTTTCGAGCCCATCTCCCCGCCCAGCATCTCGATCGCGCGGTTGGAGATCACCTCGTTGGAATTCATGTTTGACTGGGTGCCGGAACCGGTCTGCCAGACGACCAGCGGAAAATGATCGTCCAGCTTGCCTTCAGCCACTTCCAGCGCCGCCGCTGCAATGGCGTTGCCGAGCTTGGGATCGATATTGTCCAGCGCCATGTTGGCCTTGGCGGCACAATGCTTGACCACGCCCAGCGCGCGCACCAGCGGGACCGGCATGGTCTGGCCGCCAATCTTGAAATTGATCAGCGAGCGGGCGGTCTGCGCGCCGTAATACCTGTCGGCGGGAACCTGAAGCGGGCCAAAGGAGTCGGTCTCGGTGCGCATGGCAGACATGGTGTTCCTCAGCGGGTCTGGTTTGCCTGTGCGCCTTGCCACAAGACCAAAGCGCGCAGACACTGGTGAATATATCGAATCGGGTGTGTAGCATCGGGCCATGAGGGATCAAGCCGCAGACGGCTACGCACTGCAGGATGAGGGCCTTGAATGGTCCGGGAGAGGGAAGGTGCAGGTAGCCACGCCAACAGGATCGCTTCATCTGCGGGTCGATGCGCTGACCTCGCAGTCGCGCCGCTTCAAGACGCTGATCGGGGAGTTCTTCCGCACCGAGTTCAAGCGCGTGCGCCCGAAATGGGGACCGTATGAGGTCACCATCATCATCGAGCGCACCGAAAGCTCACCCGTCCATGATGTCGACAATGTCGCCAAGGCGGTACTGGACGCGCTGACCGGCGTCGTCTTCCACGATGACAGCCAGGTGGAGCGCCTGCACGTCGAAAAGGTGCTGGGTGAGCGGGCGCGTGTGCGCGTACGCGCCGTGCCGCTGGTGCCGGAAGCGGCCTGAGGCAAACTCACGGAAGGCCGAAGAATGGCCCTGAGCGATAGTCCTGACACCGCCACCGGTCTGCCGCCTGTCCTGTGCTTTGCCATGGACGGTAAAGGCGCAGCCGAAGCGGCCTCTCTCGATGCGCTAACCCCTTCCGATGATGTTCTGAAGACAGAAAGCAAGGGCAAGGGACGCCGGCCCTTCGTGTGGGTGCATCTACAACGTGAAGACCCGCGCACTCAGCCCTGGCTGGAGAGCGAAAGCGGGCTGGACAGCTTCCTGCAATCGGCATTGCTGGCTGATGATACGCGCCCGCGCTGCACCGTTCATGGGGAAGGGGCCATCATCATCCTGCGCGGGGTAAACCTGATGGAGGGTGCCGAGCCGGAGGACATGGTCTCGGTCCGGCTGTGGGTGGACCGTTCGCGGGTGATCGGGGTGTGGGTGCGTCCGCTGCATGCGGTTGGCGATCTTGTTGGCGCGATTGAGCGCGGGATTGCGCCGGTCAGTCCCGGTGAGCTGGTGGCCAAGCTGGCCCAGCGGCTTGCCGACCGGATGGAGCCCCATGTCGGCGAGCTTCATGATGAGCTGGATGATTTCGAAGATGCCCTGCTGGAAGAGGAGGCGGTCCAGCGCGGGGCGCTGGCGAAGGTTCGCCGCCGGGCGATCCGCCTGCGCCGCTATATCGGCCCGCAGCGTGATGCGCTGACCACGCTCTCCATCGAGGATTTGAGCTGGCTGATCGACCGGGACCGCTCGCGGGTGCGTGAGGCCGCCGACAAGACGACCCGCGTGCTCGAAGAACTGGAAGCGGTGCGCGAACGGGCCGCGCTGATCCAGGATCAGATCGTCGAGGCGCGCGGCGCGAAAATGGATCGCTATATGGTGCTGCTGTCGGCGCTGGCGGCGATCTTCCTGCCGCTGACGCTCTTTACCGGCCTGCTCGGCATCAATGTCGAAGGCATCCCGTTCGCCGAGGAGGAATGGGCGTTTGCGGCTGTCACCGGGCTCATCATCGTGGCCGCGGTGATCCTCACCTACGTTTTCAGGAAGATGAAGCTGCTCTGACGGGGAGGCGCTTAAGCCGAACCTCAGTCCTTCTTGCGGAAGGCGTCCAGGCTGACCACGGTGCCTTCTTCGCCGTCAGCGCCGCCACCACCGGCCGCCACGCTGGGTGCCGCGCCATTGGCTGCGTCGGGTGCCTCATAGTCAAAATGCAGATGGAAGCCGACGGCCGGATCGTGGAAGCGCGTCACCGCCCGATAGGGGACTTTGAGGTATTTCGGTACGCCGCCGAATTTCAGCGTCACCTCGAAATATTCTTCTTCCGCCGCGAGATCCCAGAACTGGTGTTCCAGCACGACCGTCATCTCGTCGGGATAGGCTTCGGCCAGGCTGGGGTCGATGTCACAGCCCGGATCAGAGGTCTTGAAGGAGATGTAGAAATGGTGGGCGCCGGGCAGACCTTCGGGGCTGCCGGCCTTGTTGAGCGCCTGACGGATCACGCCGCGCAACGCGTCCTGCGCAAGCCGGTCATACCGCATCAGGTCCTTGCTCACCGCGTCTCCCCCTGCCTTGAGCTTTCTTAACCGAGCCTAGCCGACGCGTTCCTTGCGTCAATCGGTCAACACTGTTGGCACATTCGCCAATAGCCGGAGCGGCCTTGCTGCGTTAAACATCGCCGCATGGAAAAACCCATGCCAGCCAAGGGTGACACCGGTATGACGGACGGCTTTCAGCCTGCCCGGGTGACGCCGCTTGAACGGCCCACGAATCTTCTCAAAACCGGCATGATGATGCGGGAGAATCCGCTCTCCATCCTGCCTGCTCCGCTCTTCGACAAGACGATTCTGACCGGGCCATATCTCGGCCGGTCGGTTCATCATCTGTCTGGTCCGGCGGAGATGAAGTCGGTTCTGCAGGACAATTTCGAGGACTGGCGCAAATCGCCCCTGATCCAGCGCATGCTGCGCCCCGTGCTGGGCGATGCCATCCTGACCGCGCACGGGGAAAGCTGGCGGCGTCAGCGCATGACGTTGCAGCCTGCCTTCCTCAAACGCCGCCTTGATCCGTTCGCGCCCATCATGGCCGAGGCTGCGGCGATGGCGGTGGAGCGGCTAAAACCCCCGCAAACGCCTGAAATCATGAGCGTGATGAGCGATGCGACCTTCGCCGTTATCGAGCGCGTGCTGTTTTCTGATGTGGAAGGCTTTGACCGGGGCGAGGTGAGGCTGGCGATAGAGATATTGCTGGAGGAAATCGGGCGCATGCGCCTTACCGATCTTGCGCCGGTGCCTGAATGGACACCGCGCCTGATGACCGCGCGCGCAGGCAAGGCGCGCAAGGTCTTCCGGCGGGCGGTGGAGGGCCAGATTGCCCGGCGCCGGGCCGCGTCTGATGCCGGCACCGACCTGCTGGGCCTGCTGTTGACGGTGCGTGATGAGGAAACGGGCGAGGGCCTGTCGGACACCGATATCCGCGATAGCGTGATGACGTTTGTGGCAGCAGGCCATGAAACCACCGGCATTGCCCTGACATGGGCGCTCTACCTGCTGGCCAACCAGCCGCAAGCGC
This sequence comes from Glycocaulis sp., assembly GCF_050485565.1. Lineage (GTDB taxonomy): Bacteria > Pseudomonadota > Alphaproteobacteria > Caulobacterales > Maricaulaceae > Glycocaulis. The sequence goes on from NZ_JBJHBQ010000002.1 coordinate 152,083, forward strand.
AGGCCCGCCTGCGCGAAGAGGCGCGCGCCGTGCTGGGCGATGGGACAGCATCGGCAGAGCATGTCAGCCAGCTTTATTTCACCCGTCAGGTTCTGGAAGAGGCGATGCGGCTTTATCCGCCCGCGCCCATGGTGGCCAGGCGCGCGGTGCGTGCGACGGAGATATGCGGACGGCCTGTACGCAAGGGCGATGTGGCGCTGCTCGCCTTTTACTGCCTGCACCGGCACACCACGCTCTGGGATGAGCCTGACCGCTTTGATCCGGATCGCTGGCTGCGCGACCGGCGGCCCACGGACCGCTACCAGTTCCTGGCCTTTGGCGGCGGGCCGCGCGCCTGCATCGGCATGGGGTTTGCCATGATGGAGGCCATCATCATGCTGGCCACGATGGTGCGTGATCTGGAGTTTGCGCCGCAGGCCGATGCACGCGCGGTCGAGCTGGCCATGCAGGTCACCTTGCGTCCGGCAGGCGGGCTTCATCTGGATGTCAAACCGGCGTGATAATCGCCTTGCATCGTTGAAAATCCGCGCCGCCGCACCTTTCGTGGCCGCCAGTATGCGGCTACCGTCAGGGTTAACCGGCAAATTACGGGGTGGCCGCCTTGGAACGACTGACTGAGCTTGAACACGAACCGGCCCGCGCTCTGGCCGCCGAATACATGCACGAAGCCGATATCCTGCTCGGCCGGTTGCCGCGCAGCCTCGCGCGTCAGTATCGGCGCGACGTGGAATTGCGCGTGATCGAGGCGCTTAACGGCGGACGCAATGCCAGCGCGGAAACGGTGGCCCGCACCCTGGATCTCGTCGGGCCGCCCGGCCACTATCTTCCCTCAGAGATCGCCAGTCAGGCTGCGCGCCGCGCCGCCCGCACCCTTAATCCGCGCCGGGTGGTGGAGGCTTTGCGCTATGGGGCGATGTCGGGCGTAGGCACAGCCACTATCGTCAGCGTGCTGGGGCTTCTTTACGCTGCGGTGCTGTTCGTGATCGCCGCAGGAGCGGCGCGGCTCATCTCGCCGGATGCAGCCGGCATATATCAGCTCTCCACTGGCGGTTATGTGCTGGGCATTGGCGGCAATTTCCCCGAAGCGCGCGATGTGCTGGGCATATTGTTCGTGCCGCTCAGCTGGGCGTTCGGCGCGGGGCTGTATATGGCCCTGACGCAGCTCCTGCCGGTGCTGATCCGCGAACGGTCACACAGACGGTAGACAGCCGGCAAATCTGGAGAAGTAGGGGGCTTCTGTTGCCAGGCGCCCCCCGAACCCCGCCTGCGGCTTGCTAGAGCCGAGGACTTAAGATGCGAAATGATCGCACTGCTTACGCAGCGAGACGCACTTCTTCAGCAAAGTTGTCGTTGGCAACTTTAACAATGGGCTGATAACGGAGCCCATGCGGGTGAAAGCAACGTCTTTACCCATCCGTCGATCCTGATCGGCCCCATGCTCACCGCCCAACGCAGCGGAAAAGAGATTGGTGGAGCCGCCGGGAATCGCACCCGGGTCCGGTCTGGTTATTACACGCACGTTTATCACCATAGACCGCCGAGGCGGACCCCTTGAATATAGGGCGTTTGGCCGTGATATGAAAGGGCATGACACGGCTCTACCCCTTGGCAGGCCTGCTGGCGGCCCTCGCGCTCGCGCTGTCGGCCTGCACCCGGCCTGCGCCGGTAGCGGCGCCAAGCGCGGATGACTGTCACCTGGCCGCCATCAGTTCGACTGGCTGGCACGCCAATTTCTATCTGCCTGCCGATGCGTTTCCCGGTGACGGGCCCGTGCGTACGGCATTTCCCGATGCGCGCTGGTTCTCAATCGGCTGGGGCGATGCGGGGGCGTATGTGGACGGCGTGAACCCGCTCAACAGCATTGCCGCCATTGCCTGGCCGACGCGCTCTGTCGTGCATGTCGCGGCGCTGGGCCGTGATCCGCGCGAGGCTTACTTGAGCGAATACCGCGATGTGGCCCTGTCCGGTGAGGCGCTTGCCATCATTGTCGAGGCGCTGGAGGCCGAGCTGGCGCTGGACGAGGCGGGCGCGCCCCGATTTGTGGCCGAAGGGCTGGATGCGCGCGGCAGCGCCTTCTTCACCGGCCGCTCCACCTATCACGCCTTCAACACCTGCAATGTGTGGACGGCTGCGCGCCTGCGCGAGGCGGGCCTTGATGTCGGCTGGACAGGTGGGCATTTGCTGCCCGCAAGCCTGTTGAACCGGCTGGGGCGGACAGCGCCGTCAAGCTGCCCGCCCTCCGGGGAGGAAACCCGCTAGCTTACTAGCCGAGCGGGCCGGTCATGATGAAAGCATTCAGCTTGTTGCCGTCGGGATCGCGGAAATAGCCCGCATAGAAATTGTCGCCGCGCGGGCCGGGCTTGCCCTCGCACGTGCCGCCATTGGCCAGCGCGATGTCATAGAGCCGATGGACCTGCTCCTTGTCTTTCGCTTCCAGCGCCACCATCACGCCATTGCCGACGCTGGCCGCATTGCCATCAAACGGTTTTGTAGCAGCGATGCCGGCGGCTCCGCCCGGCTTGCCCCAGGCCACGAAGGTGTCGAACTCCATCATGCGCGGGGTGTCGAGTTCCTTGGCGAGCGCGTCATAGAAAGCACAAGCGCGTTCAAGGTCATTCGTGCCGACAGTCACATATCCGATCATTGAAGTATTCCCTTTTTGTTCCGGTTCGGGCAAGCTGCCATCCAGAAGAGGGGGAGGCAAGCGGGAAATCGGCTGCGTTGATTAAATCTTGTTCATAAGTGAACAGCAGGGGCCACCGGCAATTTTAGGGAGGGAGGCGCAATTAGCTGTGGACAGCCTCCGCGAGCGGGTGACGGCAGCCTCCCCGGACGTCACACTTGCAAATCGTACAAACCACCGAATCAGAAGTCCCGCCCATGGCCCTTGCCGAACATCATCCCGCGCAGACCCATCGCTCCGGCATTGAGGCGGCGTATCTCGATCTGCTGCGCGATGTGATGGCGAATGGCACGCCTTCCGATGACCGCACAGGGGTGGGCACGCGTACCGTGTTTGGCCGCCAGATACGCTGTGATCTGGCTGACGGCTTTCCGCTGCTGACCACCAAGAAGGTGCATTTCCGCTCCATCGCGATCGAGCTCCTCTGGTTCATCAAGGGGATGACCAATGTGAAATGGCTGCAGGAGCGCGGCGTCACGATCTGGGATGAATGGGCCGACGAAAATGGCGAGCTTGGCCCCGTCTATGGCAAGCAATGGCGGCGCTGGGCCGGGCCGGACGGGCAAGAGATCGACCAGCTGGCAGACCTTGTGGCGCAGATAAAGGCCAATCCGGCTTCGCGCCGCCTCGTGCTGTCGGCGTGGAACCCGGCCGATGTGCCGTCCATGGCGCTGCCGCCCTGCCACACCCTGTTCCAGTTCCACGTCGCGAACGGGCGTCTCTCGCTGCAGCTTTATCAGCGCAGCGCGGACCTGTTCCTCGGTGTGCCGTTCAATATCGCGAGCTACGCCCTGCTGCTGGCCATGGTGGCGCAGGCGACGGGGCTGAAACCGGGCGAGTTCGTCCACACATTTGGCGATGCGCACATCTACTCAAACCATGTCGAGCAGGTGGAGCGTCAGCTGGCGCGCGAGGCGCGTCCGCTGCCCACGCTGAAGCTCAATCCGAACGTCACCGATCTCTTCGCCTTCGAGTATGAGGATATCGAGATCATCGGCTATGACCCGCATCCGGGCATATCCGCGCCGGTGGCGGTGTAGGGCGGCGGTGTTGAGTGACGTCCCCCTCTCAATCGTCGTTGCGGTGGCCAGGAATGGCGTGATCGGGCGGGGCAATGATCTGCCCTGGCGCATTCCCTCTGATCTGAAGAATTTCAAGGCGGTCACGCTTGGCAAGCCGGTCATCATGGGCCGCAAGACGTGGGACAGCCTGCCGCGCAAGCCTTTGCCCGGCCGGGCCAATTTCGTTGTCTCACGCAGCGTCACGGCACTGGAAGGCGCGCAAGTTTTCTCCGATGCGGACGATGCGGTGGAGGCTGCGCGCAAGGTTGCGGTGAAGGATGGTGCCAGCGAAGTATGCCTGATTGGCGGCGCGGCGCTTTATGCGGCCCTGTTGCCCGCTGTCAGCCGCATCCATCTGACCGAAGTCGATCTCGAGCCGGAGGGTGATGCGCATTTTCCGATGCTGAACCCGCTCGAATGGCGCGAGGTTGGCGCCGAACGTTTCGACCCGGCACCGGGCGATGATGCCGGGTTCGGGGTGCGGGTTCTGGAGCGGGTGTGACGCATCGCGCACTGCGTCCGGTGCCGGTTTGACTTGAACCGGCGGGCCGATCCGTCCACATATCGTGGCAACACCGATCAATTTTCATTCCGTTACGAGGACGTATATGCCCTGGAACGACAATGCAGGCGGCGGCGGGGGGCCTTGGGGCTCTGGCGGCGGCGGACGGCGCGGCAATAACAATAACCAGAATCCGTGGGGGCAAGGCCCCGGCGGCGGACGGCGTGGCTCTGGCAACGGGCAGGGCGGCGGCGAGCCGGATCTGGAACAGTTCATTGCCCAGTTGCAGGCACGTATCCGGCGCATGTTCGGCGGCGGTGGCGGCAAGGATTCCAGCGGTCCGGGCCTTGGCCTGATCGCGGCGGGTATCTTCTTTGTCTGGCTCGCATGGCCGGGCTCTGCCTGGTACGTTGTTGGTCCGCAACAGGCGGGTGTGGTCCTGCGCTTTGGCGAATATGTGCGCACCACGGGCGCGGGCCTGCAGTTCAAGCTGCCGGTGCCGTTCGAGACGGTGATGCTGCCGGAAGTGACGACGACCAACGAGGTCGCCGTCGGTGCCACGCCGCAGGAAAGCCTGATGCTGACCCGCGACGAGAACATCGTCGAGATCGATTTCGTGGTGCAGTGGCGTGTTGACCTGACCTACCCCGAAGGTGTGCGCGACTTCCTGTTCAATGTGCGTGATCCGCAAGGCACGGTGAAAGCCGTTGCCGAAAGCGCGATGCGTGAAGTTGTCGGCACGACCGAGCTTCAGCCCATCATTACGGCGGGCCGGACCGATGTTGCCCGCCGCGCGCGCCAGATCATCCAGGATACGCTCGCCAACTATAATTCCGGCATTCAGGTGCTGGAGGTCCAGCTGCGTGAAGCGTCTGCGCCCGCCAGCGTTATCGACGCGTTCCGCGATGTTGACGCGGCCCGTCAGGATGCCGAGCGTGCCGCCCTGCAGGCGACCGCCCACGCCAACCAGGTGATCCCGGAAGCGCGCGGTGACGCCGTGCGCCTGCTGGAGGAATCGCGCGGGTATCGCGAGCGCGTGATAGCCGAGGCCGAAGGTCAGGCCGACCGCTTCAACCAGATTTTCACCGAGTATCGCCTGGCACCGGACGTTACCCGCCGGCGCATTTTCCTCGAAACGATGGAGCAGGTGCTGGGACGGTCTGAACTGATCATTCTCGATCAGCAGGCCGGAAGCGGCGCAGTGCCTTACCTGCCGCTTGACCAGCTGGGCCGGGACCGCAGTCCCGCCCGCACGCAAACCGGGTCCGCATCCAGAACGGGAGAGCGCTGATATGCCTCGTATCGTATTAATCAGCCTGGGCGTTTTGCTCGTTGTCGCGGTGATCGTGGGCCTGTCGGCCACTTACACAGTGTCGGAACGCGAGTCGGCTCTTGTCCTGCGGCTGGGTAACCCGGTCGCGGTCATCAACGAGCCGGGTGATGAGGAGCCGGGTCTCCACTTCAAGATCCCGTTCGTCGATGATGTGCTGCATTTCGACAAGCGTAATGTCGAGTTCAACCTGGCACCGGCCGAGATACTGGCCGCTGACCAGGAACGTCTCGTCGTTGACGCCTTCCTGCGCTACCGCATCGTCAATCCGCTGCGTGTCTATCAGACCGTGCGCGATGAGCGCGGCCTGCAGCAGCGCCTGTCGGCCATCATGGACGATTCCTTGCGCGGCGTGATCGCATCCATCCCCTCCAGCGAGGTCATTTCCGGCCAGCGCGCGCAGGTGATGAACCGCATCCGCCTCGCCGCCGAAGCACAGGTGGCCACCCAGGATCTCGGCATTCAGGTCATTGATGTGCGCATCCTGCGCGCTGATCTGCCCCAGCAGATCGCGGACCGGGTGTTTGAGCGGATGCGTTCAGAGCGCCAGCAGGAAGCCCAGCTGATCCGTTCGCAAGGTGAGGAACGCGCCCGTCAGATCCGCGCCGAAGCGGATCGTGAAGCGGTGGTCATCCTGGCCAATGCCCGCGCCGAAGCGGAACGTATCCGCGGTGAGGGCGATGGCCGCCGGACGGCGATCTTCGCGGAGTCCTATGGGCAGGATCCGGACTTCTTCGCCTTCTACCGCTCGATGCTGGCTTATGATCTCGCCCTGCGGGACAATACGCCGATCATCATCAGCCCGGATTCGGAGTTCTTCCGCTACTTCCAGAACCAGGCGGGGGCGCCGAACTAGGGGTATGAGTGCCGGAGCCATGCTCGGCTGGATCGTTCTTGCCATCGGCCTCGTGCTGGTTGTCGAGGGCCTTCTCTACGCGCTGGCTCCGTCTCTCGCCCGGCGGATGGCCGAAGCGGCGGCCAGCGTGCCACCCGGCACGCTGCGGCTGGCGGGCGTGGGCGCGGTTGCTGCGGGCGTAATTCTCGTCTGGCTTGGCCGCGCGCTGGGGTAGGGCTCATCTGCATCGCGGGGTGTTGGATGGCGGACAACGCGTTAAGCTTAAGCTGAACCTGTCTTGCTACCGGAGTCGCCCATGCGTGCCGTTCTGGCTGTTATTGCCGCCGCCTTCCTGCTGTGTGTGCCCCAGGCGATGGCCCAGCCACGCGAAGGCTTTGGAGACCTGGCCGATCAGCTTTCACCGGCGGTGGTCAACATATCGGCTGCCCAGCGCATGCGCTCCGGGGCCAATCTGCCAACGTTTCCGCCAGGCTCTCCACTGGAACGCTTCAACGATCTTCTGGGCGACAATCCGCGCGTGGCCAACTCGCTAGGTTCCGGCTTCATCATCGATGCGCGCGGGCTGGTGGTGACGAATAATCACGTTATCGAGGAAGCCGATGACGTAGAGGTCGTCTTCACCGACGGACGCACGCTGCCGGCCGATATTGTCGGCGTGGACCCAGCCACAGACCTGGCCGTGCTGCGCATTCGCGGCGGCAGCGGCAATTTCCCCTTCGTGCGCTTTGGCGATTCCGATGCGGCGCGGGTGGGCGATTGGGTGATCGCCATTGGCAATCCGTTCGGGCTTGGCGGCTCGCTCACCGCTGGCGTAATCTCGGCGCGCGGGCGCGAGATTGGCGGGCGCTATGACGATTATCTGCAAACCGATGTGGCCATCAACCGGGGCAATTCCGGCGGCCCGCTCTTCAACATGGACGGGCAGGTCGTGGGCGTGAACACGGCCATTTTCTCGCCGACAGGGGCCAGTGTCGGTATCAGCTTTTCCATCCCCTCCAACATCGCCGCACCGATCATCCGCCAGCTATCAGAGTACGGCGAGACCCGCCGTGGCTGGCTGGGCGTCAATGTGCAGGCCGTGACCGCCGACACGGCAGAAGCGCTGGGCCTTGCCAGCCCGCGCGGGGCCATTGTCAGCCGGGTGGACCCTGACGGGCCTGCCTATGCGGCCGGTATTGAACGCGGCGATCTTATCCTGGCGTTCAATGGCGAGATCGTGCCTGATGATCGCCGGCTGCCGCGCATGGTGGCTGACACCGCTATCGGGTCGCGTGTCAGTATCGATGTATTGCGCCGGGGCGAACCCCTGACGCTGGAGGTGGAAGTTGCCCGTCTCGAGGAACCTGATGCGGCTCCGCAGCGTCCGGTGGGCGCAGACGGGGATGAGCCGGGTACAGCGCCGTCATCGCGCGCCGTGTTCGGCCTGACGCTTGCGCCTATCACCGACGCGCTGCGCCGCGCGCATCGCCTGCACCCGGACGCGCGCGGGCTGGTCGTTACAGCCGTTGAGCCGGGCTCGGACGCTGCGGGCAAGGTGCGTGTTGGCGATGTTGTCGAGGAAATCGCTTGGACGCGGGTGAGTACGGTGGATGACGCCCGCCAGATCGCTCGCACGGCGGCGGGCGATTCTGGCCGCCCGGTGCTGTTCAGCCTGAACCGGCAGGGCCAGTTTGTTCTGCAAAGCCTTAGACCATAAGGCTTTGCTGGAGGTGGCCGTGCCGCCCTTCATCTTTCTTGGCGGCCCGACCGCGTCGGGGAAAACAGCGCTCGCAGTGGCGCTGGCGCAGCGTGTGGGCGGCGAGATCATCAATGCCGATTCCATGCAGCTCTACCGGGGGCTGGACATATTGTCTGCCCAGCCGAACGAGGCCGAGCGCGCAGGCGTACCGCATCATCTTTTTGGCGAAGCCGATCCATCCGAACGTTGGTCGGCGGGGCGCTGGGCAAGAGCGGCGCTGGAGATTGCAGAACCGCTCAGGGAGCGCGGGGTGCCTGCCATTTTCGTCGGCGGCACGGGGCTTTACTTCAAAACCCTCATAGATGGGATCGCGCCTGCGCCGGATATCCCGCCGAAGGTGCGTGCCGAGGTGAGCCTGCTGGAACAAGCTGGTCATGCGGCCCTGCGCGCGGAGGCAGAGCGTCTGGATGCTGAAGGTGCAGGCCGGATCAAGCCTGGCGACCGCCAGCGCCTTGTGCGCCTGATCGAGCTGGTGCGCACAACGGGCAAGCCCTTGAGCGTGCTGCATGCCGATACCCGGCCGCTAATTGCGCCGGGCAGCTGGGCGGGCTTTGCCCTGCGGCCTGACCGCGAAGCGCTCTACGCACGCATAGAGCGGCGCTTTGACGCCATGATAGAGGCCGGCGCGCTGGACGAGGCGCGCGCCTTGCACGCGAAAGGTCTGGACCGCCAGCTTCCGGCGCTGAAAGCGGTTGGCATGCGCCCGCTGCTGGCGCATCTGGACGGCGAGCTGACACTTGAAGAGGCTGTGGAGCGTGCCAAGACCGACTCCCGGCGCTATGCCAAGCGCCAGTTCACCTGGTTTGCCAATCAGCACGCCGACTGGACCCGGCTTGACGCCGTCACGCCGGACGAAAACCTCGCCCGCATGATCGCCAATCTCGACAAGACGGATACGCCATGAATTTGCCTGACGCGCTTTATGACCGCGATATCGACTTGGCCCCGCTGCAGGCCGTCACGCTGGCGATTATCGGCTATGGCAATCATGGCCGCTCCCATGCGCTGAACCTGCGCGATAGTGGTGTGAAGGGCGTGCTGGTGGCGCTGCGCGATGGCTCACCCTCAGCGGACAAAGCGCGAGGCGACGGGTTTGAGGTGGTCAGCCTTGATGAGGCGGCTAGCCGCGCGGACTATATTTCCATCCTTGCAGCCGATGAAGCACACGGCGCGATCTGGGCCGACCATATCGCCCCTAACCGCAAGGCCGGGCAGGGGCTCATCTTCTGTCACGGGTTTTCCATCGATTATGACCTGATCGATCCGCCCGCCGACTGTGATGTCATCCTCGCCGCTGCCAAGGGGCCGGGCGGCGCGGTGCGCGAGAGCTTTGAGCGCGGCGGCGGTCTGACCGGCTTCTGGGCCGTTCATTATGACGCGTCAGGGCAGGCCGAAGCCATAGCCAAAGCGTATCTCAAAGGGCTGGGCTGCGGGCGCGCCGGCATCTTCCCGACCAGTTTTCGCGAAGAGGCGCTGGCCGATATTCTGGGCGAGCAGGCCGTACTCGTGGGCGGCATGTGCGCGCTGGCGCGCCAAGGTTACGAAACGCTGGTGGCCGCCGGGATCAGCCCGCTCATGGCCTATATCGATACCGTCCATGAGCTGAAATATATCGCCGAGCTGATCCACCGGCGCGGCATTGCGGGCATGTATGCGGCCATTTCCGACACGGCCGAGTTCGGCGCGCACGAGGTGGAGGCCCGCATTGCAGACGCGGTGAAGCCGGTGTTCGACGATATCGTTTCCGATGTCGTTTCAGGTGATTTTGCCCGCCGCTGGGTCGCTGATTTCGAGAAGGACAGGGCCGGTCTGCACGCCGCCCGCGCAAAGGCCGGTCAGCACGAGCTGGAAGAGACGGGCCGCTATCTGCGCAAGGCGCTGGGGCTGGAGTAACAGCGCGCGGCACATGGTCTGCATGGCAAGGCGCAATTGAACGCGCTATGAGAGTTTCATGAACCGATTGATGAGCTTTCTGACCGGAATGGACGCGCGTGCGGCGCGCGCCATCACGGTATCAATCGCCCTGTTCGCGCTGGTCCTCGCCATATTCCTGATTGGCCGTTTCGTCTTCAATGTCGAGCCGGGCGATGTCCAGGTCTGGTTCGAAGATGCGTCGTCGCGCTGGTATGCGCTGCCGCTGACCATTTTGGCGTTCACTCTCCTCTCCTATGTGGGCGCGCCGCAGTTTGCGCTGTTTGCCGCCGCTGTGCTGGCCTTCGGGCCGACAACCGGATTTGTCTATTGCTGGCTCGGCACCATGGTGTCGGCCGGGGTCAATTTCTGGACGGGCCGCTTGCTGGGCGCTGATGTCGTGCGCCGCTATGGCGGTGAGACCGTCAACCGCATCTCGGCATTCGTCGGCAAGAACGGATTCTGGGCGAGCGCGATCATCCGCAATGTGCCCTCCGCCCCGTTCATCGTCGTCAATATGGCCGCAGGCGTGTCACAGATGACGTTTCTGGCCTTCATGGGCGGTACCGGGATCGGCATTGTGCCCAAGATCGCGCTGGTCACGTTTGCCGGCAGCGGGGTGATTGCGCTCCTGTCGGGCAGCGGGCTGTGGGTGGCGGCCATCCTTGCACTGACCGCTTTTGGCTGGCTTGTTGCCATGCTGATGGCACGCAAATGGCTGCGCTCAACCCAGACTGGCCAGGCTGCGGAAGGTGTAAGAACAGGCGCTGCAGACGCAAGTGACGGCACGTCCTCACTTGCATTAACGGACGGCGCGTCGCACAAGGGTAAATAGCGCTCCGCTTCGCTCGCGCGAGGCGGCTCATGGCCAACGGCTCACAGGTTTCTTTACCGATGTTCTCCAGCGTTTTCGGGCTTCTCTCCGCAGATATTGCCATCGACCTTGGCACCGCCAACACCCTTGTCTACGTGAAGGGGCGCGGTGTTGTTCTCAATGAGCCGTCCGTGGTGGCCTACAAGATAGAAAAAGGGCGCAAGCACGTTCAGGCTGTAGGCGCAGAAGCCAAGCTGATGCTCGGCAAGACGCCCGGCAATGTGGAAGCCATCCGCCCGATGCGCGACGGCGTGATCGCCGACTTCGACGTCGCCGAGGAAATGATCGCCCACTTCATCCGCAAGGTGCACAACCGGCGCAGCTTCGTCTCGCCGCAGGTGGTCATCTGTGTGCCGTCGGGTGCAACCGCCGTGGAGCGCCGCGCCATCCATGAAAGCGCGCTGGGTGCTGGCGCGCGCAAGGTTTATCTCATCGACGAACCAATGGCCGCTGCCGTTGGCGCGGGCCTGCCGATTGATGAGCCGACCGGCTCCATGATCGTCGACATTGGCGGCGGCACCACCGAGGTGGCCGTGATGTCGCTGTCGGGCATCGTCTATTCGCGCTCGGTGCGCGTCGGCGGCGACAAGATGGACGAAGCCATCATCAACTATATCCGCCGCTCCGCGAACCTCTTGATCGGTGAGACGTCCGCAGAGCGCATCAAGAAGGAAATCGGCTCGGCCAGCCCGCCCCCGAAGGGCGAGGGGCTGACGCTGGAGATCAAGGGCCGCGACCTGATGAACGGCGTGCCGCGCGAGATCGCCGTCACCGAAGCGATGATTGCCGATGCGCTGTCAGAGCCGGTCGAGCAGATCGTCGAGGCCGTCAAGCAGGCGCTGGAAGCGACACCGCCGGAACTGGCCGCCGACATTGTCGACAAGGGTATTGTCCTGACCGGGGGTGGCGCGCTGCTGCGCAATCTGGATACTGAACTGCGTGACCGTACGGGCCTGCCGGTAAGCCTTGCTGATGAGCCATTGTCCTGCGTCGTGCTCGGCTGCGGCAAGGCGGTGGAAAATCTCAAGATTTGGCGGCCCATACTGTCTGAAGCCGTTTAGGCGGCGCGGGATTGATTCTCTAGAGGAGGTGCCGGGCGGTGGCGCAATGGCGTTCAGCGCGGCAAGGGGCAGACGACACGATCCGCTTTTCGCGGACCCTTCTCCTCATGCTTCTTGCCTTGTCGGCAGTTCTGGTAGCCGCCGACCGGTCGGAAGACCGGGTAGAGGCCGTAACGGTGTTCCGCGCCACGTTCAATGATCTGTCCTTGCCGCTACTGGAAGTGGCCGCCCAGCCCTTGCGCGGGCTTTACAATGTCGGTCCGTGGTGGCGCCGCCAGATGGAGCTGGCCAGTGAAATCCGCGAGCTGCGTCAGGAAATGTCGGAGCTGCGCGCCTGGCGCGATGTGGCGCTGAACTATTCTGAACAGATGCGCCGCCAGCAGGAATTGCTCAATCTGGATCCGCCCATGCCGCGCCAGCGCATTACTGCGTGGGCTGTCACAGAGACCGGCGGTCCGTTCGTGCGCACGCGTCTGGTCGGTGTTGGCACCGAGCACGGTGTGGCACCCGGCTATCCGGCGCTGAACATTTACGGCGTGGTGGGGCGCACGATTGATGTCGGCGCACGCTCATCGCGCATCCTCCTGCTGACAGACCTGAATAGCCGCGTCTCGGTAATGGCTGACAGGTCCAATGCGCGCGCCATGCTGGTTGGCGACAACACCGATTTTCCTCGTCTGGACTATCTTGGCCGCGCGCCGGACCTGCGTGAGGGTGACCGGATTGTCACCTCCGGGGATGACAATATCCTGCCGCGCGGCCTGCCGATCGGAGAGGCTGTGCTCGACCGGCGCGGTGCCTGGCGTGTGGTCTTGTATTCCAGCGCGACACCGATCGACCTGATCTGGATATGGCCCTTCACGCCCGTGGCAGCGCCGGTGGAGGACATTCCGGCTCTGACCATTGACGGACAACCCGAAGAGATTGAGGGGCAGGGCGTCCCGGCACCGGCTGTTTCAAGCGCAGCCCAGCCTTCGGCCGATAACGGGGAGGGGCAGTAGATGCGCGCATCACTGGAACGCAACTCCACCTGGCCGGTGCTGACGGCAATGGCGCTGACCTTCGCGCTGAGCCTGCTGGCGGTCGCTGCGCCCTTGCGCCTTCCTGAAGGGCAGGGCTTTCCAGCTCCGCTATTCCCGCTGATTGCGCTGTTTGTCTGGTCGGTGCGTCGTCCGCATTTTGTGCCGCCCTGGCTGATCTTCATCGTCGGCCTGTTTCAGGATCTGCTCACCGGCGGCCCGCTCGGCATGTGGGCGCTGTCCTATCTGCTGGCGTTTGCGATTGCGCGGCTGCGCTCCACCGAGCCGTCGGCGCGCGAGTTTATCCTGCTCGTTGCGCGCTTCTCGGTAATGACGGGTATTGCCAGCCTTGTGGCGTGGGTCACGGGCTCGTTGTCCATCGGACAGCCTGCAGACCCGACAAGCCTTGTAACCGAAGCTGTGATAACGCTTATCGTGTTTCCAGCCTTTTGCTGGCTGTTTGCGCGCAAGCGTGAACGCACGACATTCTCATGAGGGTTTGACCAAGAGCGACCATGCGGCGCGACAAGCAGGAAGCCCAGGCCCAGTTCAACCGGCGCACCTTCATGGTAGGGGCGGGCGGTGTTGGCGCGTTTGCCGGTATTGGCGCCCAGCTCTACACGCTCCAGATCCTGCAGGAGGACGAATACCGCGTTCTCTCTGACAACAACCAGTTCTCCTTCCGCATCCAGCTGCCAACGCGTGGCCGCATCCTCGACCGGTTTGGCGAAACCATCGCCGAGAACCGCGACAGCTACCGCATCTATCTGATCCGCGAGCAGGCCGGAGACCCGGCGCTCGCCCTCGATCGGCTGTCCCAGTACATGCATATTGGTGAGGCTCGCCGGGAGCGGGTATTGCGCGATCTGGCGCGTACGCCGCGCTTTCAGCCGGTGACCATTGCTGAAGGCGTCGACTGGGAGACGTTCAGCCGGGTCAATTTGCATCTGCCAAACCTGCCCGGCGTGATGCCCGATGTGGGCGAGGTGCGGACCTATCCTATGCCGGCGGCCTTCGCGCATATCGGCGGATATGTGCAATCGGCTCCGCCGGAGATTGCGGGCGATGATCCGCTTCTGCGCCATCCCGCTTTCCGTGTCGGCCGCTCCGGGGTGGAGATCGCGCGTGACGCGGAATTGCGCGGTTCTGCTGGCTCCCTGAAGGTTGAGGTGAACGCGTTCGGCCGCGTGATCCGTGAGCTGCCAGACCAGTCCCGGCCGGCCGAGCCGGGCCGTGACGTTACGCTGACCATCGATTCCGAAGTGCAGCGCTTTGCTACGGAAAGGCTGGGCACGCAGAGCGCGTCTGTTGTGGGCCTCGATGTGCACACCGGCGAGATCGTGGTGATGGCCTCGACGCCATCCTTCGACCCCAATCTGTTCGTTCTGGGCATTCCCAGCCGGGAGTTCCGCGACCTCAACGAAAACCCGTACAGACCGCTGTTCAACAAGGCGGTGAACGGTCTTTATGCGCCGGCCTCGACCATCAAGGGGGTGATCTCGCTGGCTGCGCTCAGGCACGGCGTGATGCGCCCGGGCGAGCGCGTCACCTGCCGGGGGTCGGTGCAGCTGGGCAATCGGCGCTTCCATTGCTGGCGGCGCGAAGGGCATGGCCCGGTCAATATGCACGATGCCATCAAGGTGTCGTGCGACACGTATTTCTACGAGGTGGCGTCGCGCCTGGGCATTGAGCGCATTCGCGAAACGGCGCTGGAGCTGGGGTTTGGCCAGCTTTTCGATGTGGGCATCCCCATGCTGTCGCAGGCTGGCGGCCTGTTTCCCAGCCCGCAATGGAAGCGGGCGCGTACCGGGCAGGGCTGGTCGATGGGCGACACCTATAATGTCGGTATCGGGCAGGGTGCGGTGCTGGCCTCTCCGCTGCAGCTCGCCGTAATGACGGCGCGCATGGCAACGGGCCGGGCCGTCGAACCGACGCTCTACCCCCGGCGTGGACCTGCGCAGTTTGCCCGGCTTGATTTTGACGATGCTCATATCGAAGCGGTCCACAATGCGCATGTGGGTGTGGTCCACGAGCCCGGCGGCACGTCCTACTGGTCGCTTGGCGGGCTGGGTGTCGAAGGCGTGCGTATGGCCGGCAAGACCGGTACAAGCCAGGTCTATTCGATCAGCGCGGAGGAGCGCGCGCGCGGCGTGCGCAGTCAGGACGATCTGCCCTGGCGTCTGCGCAATCACGGGCTTTTCATCTGCTATGCGCCTGCCGAAGCTCCGCGCTACGCCGTTGCGCTGGTTGTCGAACATGGCGGCGGGGGTGCGCGTTCCGCCGCCCAGCCTGCGCGCGACATTCTGCGCGAGCTGATCCTGCGGGACCCGGCTGGGCGCTCAGGCATTGTCTCTGCCCGCCATGAACCGATCAATCTGGCTCAGGGAGGCTAGCTGTGCCGGTATTCACCCAGCCTGTGCCACGTGATTTGCGCGCCAAGCTGTTCGAGCTGAACTGGGCGTTTGTGCTGCTGGTCATATTGACCGGGTGTATCGGCATTTTGATGCTCTACTCGGTTGCAGGCGGGGCCTGGGACCCCTGGGCGGTGCGCCACGCCACTCGCTTTGGCGCCGCGCTGATGGTGATGCTGGTGGTGGCGATGATACCGCCGCGCATGTGGATGAGCCTGGCCTATCCTGCCTATCTCGCGGCGCTTTTCCTGCTGGTCATGGTGGAGCTGTTCGGAGCGACGGCGATGGGCGCGCAGCGATGGATCGATATAGGTCCGGTTCGCATGCAGCCTTCTGAAATCATGAAGATTGCCCTGGTGCTGGCCCTGGCGCGCTACTACCACGATCTGCCGCCTGAGAACGTGTCGACGCCGGGAGGGATGATTGTGCCAGCCCTGATGATCGCCCTGCCGGTCGGCCTTATTGCCAAGCAGCCAGACCTCGGCACGGCGGTGCTGACCGGGGCCACAGGCGTGGTGATGGTCTTCCTCGCCGGGCTGAGCTGGAAAGTCATCGTGCCGGGCATGATCGCCGGTGTGGCCGGGGGCATCGCCTTCATCCGCTACGGGCTGGAAGAATATCAGCGTGCACGGGTGATGACCTTCCTGAACCCTGAGAATGATCCGCTGGGTGCGGGTTATCACATCATGCAGTCCAAGATCGCGCTCGGTTCTGGCGGTCTGACGGGCAAGGGTTACATGCAGGGAACGCAGGCCCATCTCAACTTCCTGCCCGAGAAGCAGACCGACTTCATATTCACCATGCTGGGTGAAGAGTTCGGGTTTATCGGCGGCATCGCCGTGCTCGTGCTCTACGCGCTCATTCTGGGCCATTGCCTGATAATCGCGATGTCGTGCCGCTCCGTCTTCCTGCGTCTGGTGACAATGGGGGTGACCACCACTTTCGCCCTCTACGTGTTCATCAACACGGCGATGGTGATGGGGCTGGTGCCGGTTGTGGGCGTGCCGCTGCCGATGATTTCCTATGGCGGTTCAGTCATGCTCACAGTGCTGACAGGGCTTGGGCTGATCCTTGGTGCACACATCCATCGCGCGGCCGAGCCGCCGCGAGGTGCAGGTCTTTTCGGCTAAGCACGCTTGACCTTGCAAGCCTGCTGGGGAAGTCTCCCCGCCAAATCAGACCATAACACACACGCTTGCATAGCGGGGGAGCTCACATGGCAATAGGCGGCGGTGCGCACAGCACCTGGGGAACACGATTCGGCTTCCTGATGGCGGCCATCGGCTCATCAGTGGGCCTCGGCAATTTCTGGCGCTTTCCCTACGTGGCCGGTGAGAATGGCGGCGCCGCCTTCATCGTCATCTACCTTGTCTGCGTGGTGTTCATCGCACTGCCTATCCTGATGGCAGAGCTTTCGGTGGGCCGCCATGCGCGCCGCTCGGCGGTGGGTTCCGTCCAGAAAATGGCCTTTAACGCCGGTGCGCCCGGAATCTGGTCGGTTGCCGGCTGGGTCGCGATGGCGGGCGGCATATTCATCCTGTGCTTCTATTCGGTCGTTGCCGGCTGGGTCGTGGCCTATGTGTTCCAGATGGCCACCGGCCAGTTCATGGGGCTGACGCCTGACGTTGTTGCAGGCCGGTTCGAGGAGCTGATCGGCGACACCAATGCCGTCATTGGCTGGCACACGGCCTTCATGATCGTCACGGTGGGCATCGTCTCGCTGGGCGTGACCAAGGGGATCGAGCGTGCCGTGACGATCCTCATGCCGCTCTTCTTCACCATGCTGCTGGCACTGGTGATCTATGCGGCCTTCACCGCCGATATGCGCGGCGCGCTGGAGTATCTGTTCACGCCGGACTTCTCCGAGATTGGCCCGCAGACCTTCCTGGCTGCGCTGGGCCAGGCATTCTTCTCCATCGGTGTCGGCAGCGCGATCATGATTACCTACGGCTCCTATCTGCCGCGCACTGACAATCTGGCAGGTTCGTCGGTCATCATCACCGGTGCAGACACCATGGTGGCAATCGTGGCTGGTCTGGCCATCTTCCCGTTCGTCTTCGCCTTCGCGCTGGACCCGGCCGCAGGCCCGGCCCTGTTCTTCCAGACTCTGCCGAGCGCGTTCGCGCAGATGCCGGGGGGGCAGTATGTCGGTACAGCCTTCTTCGTGCTGGCCTTCATCGCCGCGCTGACATCGTCGATCTCGCTATTGCAGGTCGTGGTGGCCTTCGCCGAAGAGCATACCGACTTTGGCAGGACCGGTTCGGCCGTCTTCTTCGGCGTGATCATCTGGCTGGTAGGTTGCGGTGCGGCGTTCTCCGGTGGTTTCTTCGATCTGCTGGATACGCTTTCGGGCAGTGTGTTCCTGCCGCTGGGCGGGCTGCTGATCGCGGTCTTCACCGGCTGGGTCGTTGCCCGTTCGCTGATGCGCCACGAACTGGCTGGCGCATCCAACCTGGTGTTCAACACCTGGCGCTTCCTGATCCGGTTCCTGGTGCCGATCGCCGTGTTCCTGATCCTTGCGGCGGGTATCGCCTCGGCCTTCGGCGTCACCCTGCCGGGCCTGCAAGGCTAGCTTTACGCAACGCCTGAAAAGCCCCGGAACCGCATCGCGGCTCCGGGGCTTTTTCTTTCCGGAGGGGGTGTGAGGTGCGGCAAGGCCGCGAAGGGCTGTTATCCCAGCTTTGCCGCCAGCCGGTCGGTCGCGCGCACCAGCGCATCGACGATGCCCGGCTCACCTGCGGCATGGCCGGCGTCGGGAATGATGTGCAGCTGAGCTGATTTCCAGTTGCGTTGAAGCTGCCAGGCGGTCCGCGCGGGCGTCACCATGTCATAGCGGCCCTGAACGATGACACCGGGAATGCCGGTCAGGTGCGCCGTGTCGTCCAGAAGCACGCCATCGCGTTCCAGAAAGCCGTTATTGACGAAATAGTGGGTTTCCATCCGTGCCAGCGCATCGGCGCGGCGCGGGTCGGGGGCCGGGCCATCGCCTTCAGGCAACAGGCTGATGAGGGCATTCTCCCATTGCGCCCATGCCAGCGCGTCTTCATGACGGGCGTCGGGATCATCAACCTGCAGTCGGGCGTGATAGGCGCGGAGGACATCATCGCGCTCATCGGGCGTGAGGCGGCTGGTGAGCGCCTGCCAGGCATCAGGGAAAATCTGGTTGGCGCCGTTGCGGTAGAACCAGTCCAGCTCCGCCCTGGTGCAGCCGAACACGCCGCGCAGGATGAGGCCCATCACCCGTTCAGGGCAGGCGCGGGCATAGGCCAGCGACAGGGTAGCGCCCCAGGAACCACCAAAAACGATCCAGCGCTCCACGCCAAGCGCTGTGCGGATGGTTTCCATATCGGCAACCAGCCGGTGCGTATCATTGGCGCGTGTGTCGGAGAAGGGTCTGGACCGCCCGCATCCGCGTTGGTCGAAAATAATGATGCGATAGGTGTGAGGGTCGAAAAAGCGGCGCATGGAGGGGGCTGCTCCGCCGCCCGGTCCGCCGTGCAGCGCAACAATTGGAACGCCATCGGCGCGTCCGCATTCTTCATAGTAGAGCGTATGGCCTTCGCCGACATCCATCATGCCGGTGCGATAGGGTTCAGTCGGAGGGTAAAGGCCGATCCTCTCTGGTCTGCGCAAAGTGTCCATTGGGCGGCCCTATAAACAGTCTGGGATGCGATTTAGCTTTGAGTATCGGAACACTATGAGGTTTTATCCGAATGCGGAAGCGATACGCCCGTGTATCGCAGCACAGCTACTGGCCGGGGGCCTTGTGACAGCAACGCGTAGGCTAGGTGGATTGTTGATCGCCATGGCAGGCGCGATGCTTTTGACGGCATGCGTCAGCCAGCCCGTAGACATCGCAGCGCGCCCGCAATCTGAAATGCCCATCAGCGCCCAGGAAGATCTGCGGACCGCTATCGCGGCCTTCCGCATGCGCCAGGAAGAAGCTGGCGGGTGGACGCTGGGCGGTGACGGCTCGGCCCGCGGGCTGCTGGGCCGCCTTGTCGGCGGTGCGCCTGAGCGCGGCGATGCCATTGGCGATTATGTCAGCCAGGCAGGCGATGCGCTCGCATCCTATCTGGCTGGTGACATCGTTCTGGCCAGTGATCTTGTTGATGATGTTTCGCAAGCGGCCATTGTGCTGGCCAGCACCCGCACGCCGCTGCCCGAAAGTCTGCTGGTGCGGGATATCGCATCTGTGGAAACCGTTCTTGCGTCGGCCCGGCGCGCGCGCACCTTCTTTCAGGCGGTATCGGTCGATGAGCGTGCCGGCCTGACCTCCAATCAGCGCGTGACGGTGAGCGAGGCACTCGCCCGGCTGGACCGTACGATCACAGGGCTTGTCGAGGCGGCCGACGCACTGGCTGACCGCCGCTGGGCAGCCAACAACGCCCTGACCGGCTGACCCTGCCTTGAACACGCGCACCGGTTTCGATCCTGAGTCCGTACAAGGCTTTCTCGCGCGCGAGGAGGGTGAAGCACTGGCGCGCCATGTCCGTGCGCTGAACGTTCCCGGGCCTGTTCTGGAGATCGGGTCGTGGTGCGGGCGGTCCAGCGTGTGGCTGGGTCAGGCTGCGCAGGAGACCGGGCGTATCGTCTACGCGCTCGACCACCATCGCGGGTCTGAAGAGCACCAACCGGGCGAGGGCTATCACGATCCGGCCCATTTCGACGGCGAACTTCGCCGCGTCGATACGCTGCCCGCTTTTCGCCGCTCGATTGCATTGGCAGGGCTGGAGCAGACGGTTATCGCGCTGGTCGGGCCGTCAGCCATTATTGGCGCGAACTGGGCCACCCCGCTGGCCATGGTGTTCATCGATGGCGGGCATGCGATGGATACGGCGCTGGCCGACTATCGCGCGTGGGCCGGCCAGGTGGCGCGCGGCGGGATACTGGCCATCCATGATGTATTCCCGGACCCGGCTGATGGCGGGCGGCCGCCTTACGAGATCTGGAAGCTAGCTGTGGCGTCGGGGCTGTTTGAGCCGCTGGAGCGGATCAATTCGCTCGAATTTCTGCGCCGCCTGTAGTCCACGCATCCGCGCGGGCATGGCGCACCAGCAGGTCTGAACCCGGTGACAGCGCGTCCAGCGCGTCGGCGGCCAGAATGATCGCGCCAGCGGTCCATGACGGGCGTTCCTTGGGCCAGACATCGCCAATTTCGTACTGCCAGCCCATCCAGTAACCGCCATCGGGGGCTGCCAGCGGCGCAAGCTCGTTGACCAGTGTGCGTGCCGCGTCGCGCCGCCCCGCACTGAGGCAGGCCAGTGCCAGCTCGGCGGTTTCTGCTGCCGTCACCCAGGGTTCGCCGGTGACGCAGCGGCAGCCCAGATCGGCGACGACGAACTTGTCCCAGCCCTCGTCCAGGCGTGCGCGGGCATCCGCTCCGGTCACCACACCGGTCAGCACCGGATAATACCAGTCCATCGCGTAGGAGGAGCGGTCGATGCCCTTGCGGTCAAAGCGTTCAGGCGTCGCTGTCAGGGCGCGGGCAATGGCCGCACGGCTTCTGGCCCAGTCGGGGCGGGGCTTTTCAAGGATTTCGGCCATGCGCAGGCCGCATTCAAAACTCTTGAACAGGGAGGAATTGCCCGCCCGCAGCGCGTCTACGTCTTCCAGCGGCTGGCCGATATCGGGCGCACGCCAGACCACATCGCCATGACGGGTCTGCAAATTCATCACGAAATCCAGCGCGCGGGCGACCATGGGGAAATAGCGCGCGATCAGGCGCGGCTCGTCCAGCGCCAGCGCGCAACGCAAAACGGTCACGGCGGCATAGCCGGCAAAATTGGTGTCACGCGCGGTTACCGGCACGGGCGGGGGCGCAATGCGCTCGCCGGCCTCGTCCATGGGAATGCCCGCACCCAGCTCGCCGGTCCAGCCGCCATCGGCTTCCTGCCGGGCCGCCAGCGCGTCCAGCGCCAAGTGCACGCCTTCCACCCGTCCGGCCACGGCAAGGCCCATGGCGCTTTCGCCGTGGTTCCACGGGTCCCACACGCCGGTTTCCACCCACGGAATAGCGCCGTCGCGCTGCTGCAGCGCTTCGATGCGGTCGGCGCAGGCGCGGATATCAAGCCCGGTTATGACGGATCGCGGGCTCATGGGCGGGCCTTGTCGAAATAGAGGGCAACGGACTTGCCCAGAAGCGGGTTGAGGGCCTTCTCGCTCCAGCGTGTCAGGCGCGGCGCAGACAGCAAATCCCATTCGAGCATTTTGCGGTAGGCGGCCACCATGCCGCTCTGCTCGCGCCGCTCCCACAGTGCGCATTGCAGCCACCAGTAGGGACTGTGCAGGGCGTGTACCCAGTGGCGGTGGCGGAAGGAATAGCCGAGCGCCTCCACCTGTTTGCGTAGCGCGCCATCCTTGAAGATGCGCACATGCCCGCCCGGCGTGTTGTGGTATGCCTCAGACAGCATCCAGCAGATCTTTTCCGGCCAGTAGCGCGGTACGGATAGCGCAAACTTGCCGCCGGGTTTGAGAACCCGGTCGATCTCGCTCAGCGCCAGTGGCACATCGGGAAGGTGTTCGAGAACCTCAGAGCAGATAACGGCATCAAAACTATTGTCTGCAAAGGGCAGGCGGCCCGCATCCCCGACCGTGAACACGGCTGTGCGCGGAGGGTTTTCCGGCGGCGGCGGCAGCTCGAAAAAGCCGTCAATCGCCGCGCCCAGATCGGCAAAGTCGAGGTCCAGCCCCGTCACATCCAGCGCGCGTTCGTGCCAGTAGAGCGCATGCAGATGGCGCCCGCGCCCGCAGCCAAGGTCCAGCACGCGCTGGCCGTCGGCAAGCTCCAGCCGATCAGGATCAATCGTCATCATGCCGCAATCACTCCGGCGTCGGCGAGGCCCAGCACATCGCGATAAAGTCCGATGGAAAGCCCTGCATGCAGATCCCAGCGGAAGAGGGTGCGCACCCGGTTCAGCCCGGCCCGGCTCATGGCAGCGCGCAGGCTTTCGTCGTCCAGCACGCGGGCAATCGCTGCGGCCAGCGCCTCGTCATCGCCGACCGGCGTGACCAGCCCGGCATCTCCGGCAACTTCGGGCAGCGCGCCGCCATCCGACACGATAACCGGCGCGCCGCAAGCCATCGCCTCGGCAGGGGGAAAGCCAAAGCCTTCAAAGCGCGACGCCGACACGAAGACGGCGGCGCGCCGGTGCAGGTCTGCGATTTCTTCGCGCGTCAGTCCGGATACGAAATTCACCCTGTCAGACAGGCCAGTGCGCTCCAGCATACGTTTGGTTGGTCCCTCGCGCAGCTGTCCGATGACGGTCAGGCGGGCAGCCGGATGCTTGTCCTTGAGGCGTGCCAGCGCCGCGATCAGCACGTCCAGCCCCTTGATGGGCACATCCGCGCTGGCGCTGGCGACGATCAGGCCGGTCTCGCGCTTTACCGACGGGTCGGGCGTGAAGCTGGCATGATCAATGCCGTTATAGGCGACGCGTACGCCGCTCGGATCCATGCCCGTGCGCTCGGCGTAGGAGCGCCGAGCGGCATCGGAAACGGCGATGAAATGGGTGAGGGCGCGGGCGGCCTTTGCCTGCTCATTCACGAAGGAATGCCAGCGCCAGGACAGGGCCTTGCCAAGCCGGGTATGTGCGCCGGCCACCGCGAAATCGCGATCAATTGCAATCGGGTGGTGCAGGGTGGTGATAACGGGCAGCGTTTGCGCGATGCGCGCCATCGGCATGGCCAGTGTCTGGTTGTCGTGGATGATGTCAAAGCGGTGGCCCTCACGCGTGATGAAATCCTCCAGACGCAGCGCAAATGCCGTCATTTCACCGAACGCGCCGGTATTGTGGGCGAGCCACTCGGCGCGGTCGGCCCGGCTGGTCAGATGCCGCCAGCGCAGGGCCAGCATGGCGTTATCGACGGCAAACAGATCAAGCGAGGGCAGCTTGATGAGCTCGATGCCGGCATCCAGCTCGGGGTAGGGCGGGCCGGACGCCACACTCACCTCGCAGCCAGCGGCTTTGAGCGCCCGCGTCAGCTCATGCACATAAATGCCCTGCCCGCCGACATGCGGGTGGGAGCGATAGCTGGTCACCAGCACCCGCAAGGGGCGCTGTGACAGGGGATAATCAGCAAGGTCTTTCATTGGCGCGGGAAGCTAGACGGGCAATCCCGATCCGCCAAGAGCCAATGTGAACAGTGTTTACTGTGGGGGGCTGACTCCCCTCCAGTGTCATCACCCGCTTTATGCGGGTGACCCATTCCAGCAAGGAAGAGGGCAGACATCAGCTTTTCAGGCATGGGTCCCCCGGACCTCGCTTCGCTCGGCCGGGGGATGACACCGATGATGGGGCGACCGCCCACCCCCATTGCCCGCGCTGCCCGCGCCGCGCTACACCGCGCGGGTGATTAGCCCCGCCGCACTCTTCGCCCGCATCGATACCCGTTTTGCGCTGTTTTACGGCGCGTTCTATCTCGGCTTCGGGGCGTATCTGCCCTACATGCCGGTCTGGTATGCCGAGCGTGGCCTGTCACCGGAGCTGATAGGCATCGCCGCTGCTGCCGGCATGGTGGGACGGGTGGCGGTCGCCCCGCTGGGGGCATTCTGGTCTGACAGGGCGACGCGCAGGCGCGATGCGATCCTGGCCTTCTCGCTGGCAGCGCTGTGCGTGTTTCTGGCGCATATTCCCGACACGCCGCCTGTTATCATCCTCGTGCTGGCAGGTTTGAGCGGTGCGGCGATGACAGGCGTCATCCCGCTGGTGGATGCCTTTGCCATGGGGCAGGCCCGCAAGGAGGGGTTTGCGTTCGGCGTGCCGCGCGCCTTTGGTTCTGCCCTGTTTGTCATTGGCAATCTGGGGACAGGGGCGCTCATTTCCGCGTTTGGCGGCGAAGCGGTGCTGGTCTGGGTGCTTGCCAGTGCGGCGCTGACGGCGCTGGCGGCCGCTTTTCTGCCAGCCGGACGCATCGATGCCCTAGCCGGAGCAGAGCGTCAGGAGCCGCCTCCCTTGCGCGTTCTGCTGGGTGCGGGCCTGCCGCTGGCTTTTGCCGCCTCTGCCCTCATTCAGGGCGCACATGGCTTCTATTACGCCTTCTCGGCTCTGGCGTGGCGCGCTGATGGTGTGCCTGCATGGGCGATTGGCCTGCTGTGGGCGACGGGGGTAGGCGCGGAGATCATCTTCTTTGCGGTCTGGGGGCGGCTGCTTAAAGGCTGGAGCCCGGCGGCGATGATGGCGCTGGCGGGCGGTGTGGCTGTGGTGCGCTGGCTGACGCTGGCCCTGTCGCCGCCCTTGTGGGCGCTCTTCCCCTTGCAGGGACTGCACGCTTTCAGCTTTGCCGCCGCCTATCTGGGCTTTCTGCGCTATGCCGCTGACCATGCGCCTGAACGCCTGTCGGCTACCGCGCAGGCGGTGAACTCTGCCCTTTCGGGCGGGCTGGTGCTGGCCGGTGCAACCTTCGTCTCTGGTCTGGCGTTTGCTGCCTTCGGCACGGCCGGGTTCGCGCTGATGGCCATACCGGCAGGACTGGGCGGATTGTGCGCATTCTGGCTGATACGGCGTGGCCGATAAGCGTCATTGTGCGGAGAATGTTGCAAGATCGCCCGGTTGAGTCTTGGGAATGGCGGCGAAGCGTCGGATAACACCAGGCAGCCGCGCTGCTTGTAGCTGGAGGGTTATGGCTGCCACGGGGACACAGACGCTGACACCGCCCCGCCTTGCGCTGCGCGAGACGGAGGGCGGAGCTGTCATTGAGCCCACCGGGGACTGGCTTCTGGAAACCATCGGTCAGATGGACCGGCAGGTCCGCGCGCTGGAACGCGATTCCGGGGCGAAAGCGTTACGCCTCGACGTGTCCGGGCTGGGCCGCATCGACACTTCCGGCGCCTATCTGCTTGGCCGCCCGCTCCGGCAGCGCAATGACGCGATCCCGGAAAGCAGCATAACCGGCGAGCATGCGGTCGCTGCCAGGCTGCTCCGGGAAGTCCACAGGCGCATGGACCATTGTCCGCCGGAGGAAAGCTCGGGCTGGGGCCTGAAGACCCTGCTGGCGCGGGTGGGCGCAGGCACCGAACAGGTGCTGGACGAAGCCTGGGACACGTTCGGCTTCTTCGGGCGCACGCTGATGACGCTCGGCGCGTCTTTGCTGAACCCGTCGCGCCTGCGCTGGGCCCCGACCGTCCATCTGATGGAGACCGTCGGCATCAATGCCCTGCCGATCATCGCCGCCCTGTCGTTCTTTATCGGCGCGGTGGTGGCCTTCATGGGGGCGAGCCTGCTGGAAACGTTCGGCGCGTCGGTCTTCACGGTCGATCTGGTGGGCATTTCGGTCCTGCGCGAGTTTGGCGTGCTGATTACGGCGATCATGCTGGCTGGCCGCTCGGACTCCGCCTTCACCGCCTCCATCGGCTCGATGAAGATGCAGCAGGAAATCGATGCCATGCGGGTCATCGGGCTGAACCCGTATGAGGTTCTGGTGGTGCCGCGCGTGATTGCCTGTGTGGTCATGGCGCCGCTGCTCACGCTGGCGGCCATGCTGGCGGGGCTGTTTGGCGGCCTGCTGGTGTCCTGGGTGACGCTGGACATATCACCGGCCTTCTTCCTGACCCGGCTGCAGAATGTGATCGACTGGTCCCACTTCATGGTGGGCATGTCCAAGGCGCCCGTGTTCGGGCTGGTGATTGCCATTATCGGCTGCCGTCAGGGCATGAAGGTTGGCGGCGACGTGGAAAGCCTTGGCCAGCGCACCACCGCGTCCGTGGTGCAGGCGATATTCATGGTCATCGTCATCGATGCGCTGTTCGCGCTGATGTATCTTGAGGCCGACATATGAGCGCGCGTCCGGTCATCGAGGTGCGGGGGCTGGTTACCCGGTTCGGCAGCCATACCGTGCATGATGGTGTGGACCTTGAGGTGCGGCGCGGCGAGGTCATGGGCATTATCGGCGGTTCGGGCAGCGGCAAGTCGGTGCTGCTTCACGCCATTCTTGGCCTCAAAAAGCCCGATGGCGGCGAGATATTCTACGATGGCGTGGCGTTGTCGCGCCTGTCAGCGGATGAGCGTTCGGCACTGGAGCGGCGCTGGGGCGTGCTGTTCCAGGGATCGGCGCTGTTCTCCTCGCTTACGGTGAAGGAAAACATTCTGGTGCCGATCCGCGAGCACGTCTCGCTGCCGCCCGCCCTGATGGACGAGATTGCTGATCTCAAGCTGGGTCTGGCTGGCCTGGGGGTGGAGGCCGCCAACAAGTATCCGTCCGAGCTGTCGGGCGGGATGAAGAAGCGGGCAGGGCTGGCGCGGGCGCTGGCGCTGGACCCTGACGTCCTGTTTCTGGACGAGCCGACGGCCGGGCTGGATCCGATCAGCGCTGCGGCGTTTGACGAGCTGATCCGCGAGCTCTCCCAGACGCTGGGACTGACCATACTGCTGGTCACGCACGATCTTGATACGCTGCACGCTGTTTGCGACCGGGTGGCCGTGATCGCGGAGAAGCGTATCATTGCGGTGGATACGATTGCGCGGCTGGCACAGCATACCCACCCGTGGATACAGAGCTATTTTGGCGGCCCGCGCGGGCGGGCAGCATTGAGGAGCTGAACAATGGAAACCCGTGCCCATCACGCACTGGTCGGCCTGTTCGTCATCCTGCTGGCGCTGGCCGGCGGACTGTTCTTTGTCTGGCTGTCGCAGGCTTCGTTCGACCGCGAGTTCCGTCAGTATGATGTGGTGTTTGAGGGGCCGGTCAGAGGGCTTCGCACATCATCGGAGGTGCGCTTTAACGGTATACAGGTCGGCGAGGTTACCCATCTGGGCCTGAACCCTGATGACACAAGCGAAGTGATTGCGCGCGTCAGGATCGACGCCACCACGCCGATCCGGGTGGACAGCTTTGCGCAGCTGGAGCCGCAAGGGCTGACCGGCCTGTCCTACATCCAGATTTCAAGCGGGGAGAGCGGTTCGCCCTTGCTGGAAACCCGCTTTGGCGACCGGCCGGCGCGCATCTATGCCCGCCAGACCCAGCTTGATCTGCTGGTTCAGGGCGGTGAGACGCTGCTGGAGACGGTCCAGACCACGGGCGTGCTGCTAAACCGGCTGCTCAACGAAGAAAATCAGGAACAGTTCTCGTCCCTGCTGGAGAACCTTGCTGTGGTCTCAGGTCAACTGGCCGAGAACGGCGCGATGATGGCCGAAATGCGCGATACCATCGCCTCCATCGAGCGGGCTGCGAACGACATGTCGACGGCGGCGGCCAGTATTGAACAGTTCGGCGTGACCGCAGAACGCTTCCTGATCGACGAGGTGGGGCCGATGGTGGCTGAGACCGAGGCTGCGTCCATCGCGGTCAATCAGGCATCGATGGAAACCTATGACGCGCTGGTCGCGCTGCGCCCGGGGCTGGAAACATTCGCCACTGACGGCGTTTACCAGCTCAATGCGGCGTCGCATGACTTGCGGCAGCTGGTTGAAAATCTTGAACGTTTGACAGCCGATCTTGAAAACGATCCCGGCGGGCTTCTGACCCGGCGGCGTGGCGAGGAAGTCGAGGTGCCCCAATGACCGCAAGAAACCTGTTGCTGGCAGGCGCAGCGCTGGCGCTTTCCGGGTGCATCTCGCTCCTGCCGGAGTCAGAGACGAGCGCACTCTACCGTCTGTCAAACCATGTGCCGGAGACGGAAGTGGCCAGCCATGACCTGCCCGTCGTGCGCATTGGCCGGCCCATCGCGCCGCGCGCGCTTTCGGGCGACCGCATAGCGCTCGATGCCGGTGAGGGGCGGATCGCCTACATGGCCGGGGCGAACTGGATCAGTGCGGTGCCGGTGCTCATCCAGGAGCTGGTGATCGACACGATCGACCGGCGCTCCACCGTTGTCGTCGCGGCAAGGCCGGATGATGGCGTGGCCAGCAGCTGGGATCTGCGTCTGGAGCTGCGCCGGTTCGAGGCGGTCTATGATCAGGGCAGCAACGCGGCCCCGCGTGTGGATGTGGCCATCCGCGCCCGCCTGGTAGACGCGGCCAACCGCGAAGTGGCCAGTACACGTACATTCGAGACGTCGCGCCGCGCCGATGGCAATCGTCAGGCCCTGATCGTGGATGCGTTCAGCCGCGCGGCATCGGAGATGTCCAGCGAGCTGGCTGACTGGGCGTCGCAACAGGTCAATGCCGCCGCGCAGGCGGGCAGCGCTGCATCCGGCGAGGCAGGCTAGCCAGGGCGTTTGGGGCGTTTTGACCGGCTGCTGGCAGGCGGTTCCTCGTCCTCATCCGGCTCCATATTGGCCAGCAGGTCTTTCCAGCGCCACCCGCCTTCGGGGCGGGCCTGGGTCGCCAGCCTTTCATCGCGCGGACGGTCTTCGGCGGTCTCGTCCTCGTCATCGCCGGTGATCTGGTCGCGCGCCTCCAGACGCACTTCATCGTCTTTGGGCGCAGGTGCCGGCCGGGCAGTCCGGCGCCGGGCGTTCAGCGGGTCAGGCACTTCATCGGGCGCGATATCGATCGGCTTGCGTCCGCCGGCGACCGACCCCATGCGCAGCATGAAGTCCGACAGCAGCTCGTAATTATGCCGCACGCGCGCCTGGAACATGGTGTCGATCTCGCGCGCGCTTTCGGAGGCGTCTTCGGCGGTCTGGTTCAGCTTGGCGAGGCCCTCCGACAGGGCGCGTTCAAGCTCCAGCGTTGCCCGGCGGGCTGCGGCGGGCGCATCGTCGAAGCGCGAGCGCATGTCACGCAGCATCATCTCGACATGGTCGGCCTGCTTGCGTGCCGCTTCCAGCGTGTCGGCGAGTTGCTTGCGGACCGTTTCACCTGCCTCTTCGGATGCCTTGGCGGCTTTATCGACAAGAAGCTCGGCTTCACGCAGGCGCGCCTGGAAGGCTTCGTCGGACCGGCGAGCGGCTTCAAACCCGGCCTCGCTGACCCGTTCCAGCGCGGCTTCTGCGGCGCTCGCCTGCCCGGAAAACCGTTCAGCGGACTCAGTGGCCGCTTCGCGCGCTTCCCTGGCGGTTTCTGTCAGGCGGTTGAGAATGGCCTCGTTGGCTTCGGCGGCAAGGCGGGTTTCGCTCTCAATCGTTTTCGACAGGGCGGAAGCGCGGGTGATGGCGTCATTGACCGCGCGGGTGAAGACAGCGCCGCTCTCCTCGGCCGATTTGCGCAAGGTTTCCGCGCCTGCTCCGGCAGTCTTGGACAGGGTGGCCAATTCGGCCTTGTGGAAGTCGAGGGCCGAGGCGATCTTCTCCTGCTCCTTGCGCAGGGCCTCGCTGGCCTCGGCAAGGCGTTCGCGGTGCTTGAGATAGGCCGCGTCCAGCCCGTCACTGCGGCTTTTGAGCGTATCGGCCAGTTCGCGCATGTCACCAGCGCGCTTGGCCAGTATCTCGGAGGCTTTTTCGGCAGACTTGATCGTGTCGTCACCGGCACCGGACAGGCGCTCGGCGCCAGCGCGCAAGGTGAGGGCGCCTTCATTGGCCTTCTCGTTTGCCAGCTCGGCGGCAGCGGCAACCATCTCGCCCTGTTCCTGGATGGCCGCCGCGATCAGCGCTGCCTTGTCGTCGAGACTGTCGGCGATTTCGGCGAGCTTCTCGCGCTCACTCTTCAGGGCGCGCATGAGTGACTCTACCCGTTCGCGCGCTGCCTTTGATGTGTCCTCCAGGCTGTCGGCATTGTGGGTGATGACTTCTTCCATCGCTGCCAGACGCGCCAGTGCGCTGTCCATCGCAGTATTGATGCGTCCGACCTGCAGGCTGACGGCATCGGCCATCTGGCGTACTTCGCCCTGCAGGGTGTCAGCCGGTGTGGCGAGGCGGGCTATAGTGGTCTCCACCGAGCGTATCTGCGCGCTGGCGCGCGCTACGGTGCCGCCCAGAAGACCTGAGAGAAGGAAGAGCAGGGCGGGCGCGCCGGCAAAGATGGCGATGCCTGCCAGCTGAGCCGGGCTCAGCGCGGTGAAGTCATCAATCACATAGCCGTAGAGATAGGCCCCTGAGCCGCCGAGCCACAGCGCGGCGCAGGCCGCCCCGGCAAAGGCAATCCATCCGCCGCCGCCAGCCGGGCGTGCAGGCGGCGCAGTCAGCCGGGCGTCAGTACGCGTGGCAGGCACCTTACCTTCTGCAGGATCCTTGAGCACGGCTGGGGTTACCGGCTGTGCGGATTTTGCAGATTTGGCAGCGGAGTTATCGTCGGCAGGCATAATTCGCCTCGATCACAGCACGTGGGGCAGGTCAGCGCCAACGCTGACCGTAAAAGCTGGTTCTAGGGCGAGATGAAGAAAATTTAAAGCCGCAAGACCGGTGGAGGCGGTGCCGATGGCAGGCGTGCGGGAGCTGCGGCGCAGCCCGACACTTCCTGAACCGCGCCGGTGTGTACCACGATCATCACCTCACCGTGGGGGGTGCGGACCTGCTCTACGCGGACGTCGGCGGTGTGGAAATGGAAGGCTGCCGCATCGTCCACGAAGCGGGCCTCATCGAAGCTGTGCTGGCGGACGGCCGGCGCGCAGTCTTCAGCACGGTCATAGCCAATGCCCACGAGTGCCAGTACGGCGCCCGCGACCCAATGAAGTATATCAATGACCATGCTGAGCATTGGTTCGGTCCCTATCCCTGACGCCGCTTATGGCGGTGCCTGCCCGGCTGCTCAAGGCTTTTTGACCGTTTGGTGGATGAAATATTCGTAAGGTAGAGGGGCTGCGGCTGGTTTTACTTGCCAGACTGTGTGCCTTGCGGCGAACGTGCGCCCCAGATTCTTGCGGGGAGTGATATTCGTATGAGCGCCAGCCCGGTCACGGCCGAGAACCGCCATGAAAGCCTGGATGTCCTGCGCGGCATTGCCATCATGGGCATCCTGGTGATGAACATCCCCTTCTTCTTCGTTCCCATGGAAGCGATGCAGTCCCTGACGTCGGACCCGCTCTTTACCGGCGCGTCGATCGATGTCTGGTTCTACTCCCACGTCTTCTTCGACATGAAATTCATCACCCTCTTCTCCGCGCTGTTCGGGGCAGGGATCATCCTGATGGTGGGCGAAGAGCCGGATGCCTCGCGCAAGGTGCATTTTAGCCGCATGCGCTGGCTGCTCCTGATCGGCCTGATCCATGCCTACGTGATCTGGTATGGCGACATCCTCGTCAGCTACGCCATCTTCGGCATGATCGCGGTCTATTTCCGCCGCATGAGCGTTGGCAAGCTGCTGTTCTGGGGCCTGTTCTGGATCGCGATTGCCGGGCTGCTCTTCTTCGCTGCGCTAGGCGCAATGGCGCTTATTCCTGAAGATATGAGCGGCACCGATATCGGCATCGTGCCGACGCCGGAAGCCTATCAGGAGGTGATCGCTGCCTATCAGGCGGGCGGGCTGGAGCGCCTCGGCATCAACGCGTTCGGTGCCTTCATGGGGCAGATCATGGGTGCGGGCCTGTTTGGCGGACGCATTATCGGCGTCATGTTCATCGGCATGGCCCTGTTCAAGCTCGGCTTCCTGACGGCGAAGTGGGACATCGCCCGCTATGCGCTTGTCGCCATCATTGCTTTGCCGGTTGGTCTTGCCGCATCGTGGTGGGGTGGCCAGCACATGATCGCGGCGGGGTTCGATTTCCGGGAGTTCTGGGTCCACACGGTCGTCAATTACTGGTCGAGCCTTGCTACCGCGCTCGGCTATGCGGCCGTCGTGATGATTATCTGCAAGCTGCCCTTCATGAAGCTGATCCGCTATCCGTTTGGCTGCATGGGGCGCATGGCCTTCACCAACTACCTCTCCCAGTCACTCACACTGGTCTTCCTGTCGATTGGCGGGATCGGTCTTGGCTGGTTCGGTGAGGTGAGCCGGGTGGAGATGGTGCAGATCGTGCTGGCTATCTGGGTAGCGCAGCTCGTGGTCTCGACGCTCTGGCTGCAGCTCTTCCGCTTCGGGCCGTTTGAGTGGCTGTGGCGTTCGCTGACCTACGCAAAGCTGCAACCGCTCTTCAAAGCCAGGGCATGAGCGCCGTAAAGGCGGGAGACGCGTTCGCGGTCTATGGCCTGTTGCGCAAGGGTGCGTCCGGCTTTGCCGAGTTCGGGCTGGAGGCCGCGTTCAGGCCGCTCGGCCCGTGCCGCATCCCCGGTGTGATCCATGATCTGGGCGGTTATCCGGGTCTGGTGGCCGGAGAAGGCGCGGTCATTGGCGAGCTGTTTGAAGTTGCCGACCCGTCGGTCATTCCGCGGCTCGACGCGTTCGAGGACTATGATCCGCAGGCGCCCGACCGCTCGCGCTATCTGCGCCAACGCGTCCGCCTCCTTTCGCCAGATGCCGAGGCATGGGGTTATGTGTGGAACCTGCCAGTGACAGGCTATCCCCGCGTGGAAGGCGGCGACTGGCTGGAGTGGGCCGCTCAGCGCCCGAGATAGTCACCGCGCACGTCGATGCTGGAGCGCTTGCCGACATGGACATGGCAGTTCTCCAGCCAGTCCTTCGCCGCCTGACGTCCCGCATCACGCAGACCGGTCAGGAAGTGCCAGCTCGTGTCGTACTTGCTGGCCGCCGAGTAGTTTTTCAGGGCCTCGTCGGCGCGGATGGCGTGAATGTGCAGATTGCGCAGGCGGGCCTTTTCGGCGTCCTTGAGAAGATCATCCTCGATCAGCCGCTTGACGAAGGCGACCGCGCGCAATTCGGCCATCAGCGAGGCGTTGAACGTGATCTCGTTGACCCGGTTCATGATGTCGTCGGCCGATTTGGGCGTACCGGGGCGTTTGAGCGGATTGATGTGCACGATCAGCAGGTCACCCGGCGTGTCGGCGTAGAAGAGCGGCCACAGGGCCGGATTGCCGGTAAAGACTTCGGCGCGGCCCGTCGTCACGCATGTCGCGGTGACGAATAGCGCCATCTGGTCTTGCGCGCGCAGCCGTTCAAAATCGATCTGCGCGTCCAGAATGTCTTTTAGCGGATCAAGATTATACGGGTTGAGATCATAGGGGCTGGTCAGGCGCGAGAAGGCGTCGAAGAACGGCATCAGCTTCAGGAATGTCCCGCCCGGCACCATGGGCCGGAAGGCTGCGCCGCGCCGGGACACCTCTTGCCAGAAGCTTTCAAGGCTTTCGCGCGCGCCGTCCGGCCCGTCCTCCAGCCAGCCATGGGCCAGCGCCACGGCGTTCATCGCGCCAGCGCTGGTAGCTGTTATGGCTTCGGGGGTTATGCGGCCATCTTCCAGCAGGGCATCAAGCACCCCCCAGGTGTAGGCACCATGCGAGCCGCCGCCCTGCAGGGCCAGCGAGACCGCTCTGGCGCGCATGGCCATCAGGCGGCCACCCAGCCGCCCTCAACCGGGAAGGCCGCGCCATTGGCCGATGCGCCGGAATCCGACACCAGATAGAGCAAGAGGCCGTTCAGGTGATCGTACTCGACGAATTTCTTCGTCGGCTGCGCGCTCAGCATCACGTCGCGCACCACTTCTTCCTCGGAAATGCCGCGCGCCTTTGCCGTGTCGGCGATCTGGCTTTCCACCAGCGGGGTGCGCACATAGCCGGGGCAGATGGCGTTGCAGGTAATGCCGGCCTCGGCCACTTCCAGCGCGACCGTTTTGGTCAGGCCAATCACGCCATGCTTGGCCGCGACATAGGCCGACTTGTAGGGCGAGGCGACAAGCCCGTGCGCGGAGGCGATGTTCACGATGCGCCCGCGCCCGGCTTTGCGCATGACCGGAACGGCATGGCGGATGGTGTGGAAGCAGGAGGTGAGGTTGATCGAGACAATCGCGTCCCACTTCTCCGGCGCGAGCTCCTCAACCGGGGCAACCTGCTGAATGCCGGCATTATTGATGAGGATATCGAGCCGGCCGAAAGCTTTCACCGTATCCGCGATCAGGCTCTCGATCTCGCCGGCGTCCAGCATGTTTGCGCCGTTATAGGCCGCTTTCACGCCGAACTCGGTCTCGATGGACTTGCGTGTCTTCTCGATCTCTCCCTCATCGCCCAGACCATTGAGCATGACGTTCGCGCCATTGGCCGCGAGCGCGCGCGCCAGCGCCAGACCGATGCCGGAGGTCGAGCCGGTAATCACTGCGGCCTGTCCGCTCAAGTCGGTCCTCAGACCACCCATGCCTGTCTCCTTGGCCATGCGGCCCTGTGTCGGGGATTGTTGCGGTGCAGAAGACGGTTTGCGCCGGTTTTGTCAAGGCTGCGCCGTAGCGCCTAGCCTTTCTTCAAGGGCGGCTGCGGGCGCGTGAACAGGAGCCGGTCCGGCTTTGACCCGGCCTTGTCGAGCTTGTAACCGTCCACATTGAAGCGGGTCAGCGCTGCCGGGTCTTCCACCCGGTTTTCGATGATCCAGCGGGCCATTAGGCCGCGTGCCTTCTTGGCATAGACCATCAGGGCGCGCAGCTGGCCGTCCTTCTCTTCCTTGAAGTCGACCGTGATGACGCGCGCCTTCATTTTCGTCAGGCGTGCGGCCTTCGCATATTCGTTCGACGCCAGATTGACGATGACCGGATGAGCGTGACCTTCCAGCGTGCGGGTGAGTTCTTGCGCGATATCGTCGCCCCAGAAATCGTAAAGGTTCGCGCCTTTCTTCGTTTTCAGGCGCGTGCCCATTTCGAGGCGGTAGGGCTGGATGGCGTCCAGCGGACGCAGGGCGCCATAGAGCCCGGAGAGAATCCGCAAATGGTCCTGCGCCCATTGCAGATCGTCCTTGGACAGGCTGCCCGCATCCAGCCCGCGATAAACCTCGCCCGCGAAGGCGAGCGCGGCGGCTTTGCCATCCTGGCTTTCGGGATCGAACGCCTTGAAGCGCTCCACATTCAGCGCGGCCAGATCATCGGAAATGTGCATGAGCTGGCGCAGCTGGGTACGCGACAGCTTCGATGTGGTCTTTGACAGCTCTGCCGTGCGGGTCAGAAGCGCGGGCTGGCTGGTCTCCAGCTCCGGGCGGGCCGGTTCGAAATCGAGCTGCTTGGCCGGGGAGAGAAGGATCAGCATGAAGTTTTGGTCTCGCCTGCAATTTCCAGTGATTGTGTCTATCGAAATAGGGGCGTTCCCCGAAATTGCCAATGGCACGGGCCGTCCAGATTCACTCCAGCCCGGTGAGTATGCGCGGGTTCATGATGTTGTTGGGGTCCAGCGCCGCCTTGATGGTCCGCATCAGCTCCACCTCTACGGGCTTTCGCGCTTTCAGCTCGGCCTGTTTGAGAATGCCGATGCCGTGCTCTGCCGAGATCGAGCCGTGATGCTTGTCCACAAGGTCGTAGATCAGCCGGGTGGCGGGCGCAGCGTGTGCGATAAAATCCTCTCCGGCCCCGGCCTCGCGGGCGGCGAGATTGAAATGCACATTGCCATCGCCGACATGGCCGAACGCGATCACGCGCGAGCCTTCAACCAGCCCTTCGGCCTGCTGGGTTGCTTCGCGCATGAATGCTGCCATACGCGACACCGGCACGGACACATCGTGCTTGGCGGCCTTGCCATGCGCGCGTTCGCCTTCCGGCACGTTTTCACGCAACGCCCAGAACTGTGCGGCCTGCGCGTCCGATTGTGCCAGTGCGGCGTCAGACACCAGCCCGGCCTCGAACGCGCTCTCCAGCGCGGTTTCCATCAGAATGGCGGCGCGCTCCTCCTCTGCGCTCGACAGCTCGATCAGCACCATCCAGTCCGGGGAGCCTTCAAGGGGCGAGCGGGCGCCGGGCACGTGCTGGCAGACCAGCTCCATGGCGAAGCCGGAAATCAGCTCGAACGCGCTGACCGCACCGCCCGTGCGGTCTTTGAGATGGCCCAGCAGGTTCACCGCGTCTTCCGGGCTGCTGACCGCCGCGATGGCGACGCTCACTGATGCCGGGCGCGGGAAGAGCTTCAGCGTGGCGGCCGTGACGAGACCGAGCGTGCCTTCCGCGCCGATGAAAAGCTGTTTGAGATCATAGCCGGTATTGTCCTTGCGCAGGCCTGACAGCCCGCTCAGCACGCGCCCGTCTGGCAGCACCGCTTCCAGCCCCAGCACCAGCTCGCGCATCATGCCATAGCGCAGCACCTGCACGCCGCCCGCATTGGTGGAGATCAGG
Source organism: Glycocaulis sp. (assembly GCF_050485565.1). Lineage (GTDB taxonomy): Bacteria > Pseudomonadota > Alphaproteobacteria > Caulobacterales > Maricaulaceae > Glycocaulis. The sequence goes on from NZ_JBJHBQ010000002.1 coordinate 188,469, forward strand.
CCGCCAATCATGGCAGAGCCTTGAGCGCCGAGGCTCAAGGGGAAGAGTTTGCCCGCATCCCGGGCGGCGTCCTGCACGGTTTGCAGCACCGCGCCAGCCTCCACGGTCATGGACTCGTTGGCGGTGTCGATCTCGCGGATGGCATTCATCCGCTTCATCGAGATGACAACTTCATTGGCGGGGGTGGAAGCACCCACCAGCCCGGTAATGCCGCCCTGGGGCATCACGGCGATGCGCGCCTCATTGCAGGCGGCCAGCATGCGCGCGGCCTCGGCGGTCGATGCCGGTTTGAGGACTAGCGGCGTGCCGCCCGCATAGCGTCCGCGCCAGTCGCGCGCATGGCTTTCCAGCTCGGCTGGATCACTTGACCACGATTTGGGGTCCAGCGATGCGGTCAGTGATGCGAGGGCAGGCGGCAGACCGCTCATGGCAGGAAACTAGTCCTCAATTTCGATGGGCAGGCGTGTCATCACGGCGGTCAGCTTCAGGCCGGGTGCGCGATCCATGCGGCCCTCCAGCAGGTAAAGCGCGCCATCGATCCTGCCATCAAAGACGACCCTGAAACGGCTCACATCCCCGACCACTGAAATGGTCTCTGGCCGGTGGCGCACAAACAGCATGCGGGCAACCGGGCCGTCCGGGCCATCTTCCAGATAGCCGTCATAATAATAGCCACTATCGCCGCCCGTCGCGCGGCCATTACGGACGGTGACGACCCCGCCGGACTGATCCAGCGGGCTGCGGAAGCGCACGACATAGACACCATCAGGTATCCATTGTGAGCGCGGGAAGTGTGATTTTGCTGCCTGAGTGTCCATGTGGGTTCTGTTTGCCTCAGCTGTCCTTCGGGGCGGCCGCACGGGCAAGCCGGTCATTGATGGCCTCGCCCAACCCTTCTGGCGGGATCGGGGCCACTGCTATGGGTTTGCCCAGTGCATCAGCTTTTCGCAAGTGCGCAAAGAGCCGTGCTGCCGCTTCTACCAGATTGCCTGTGGGGGAGAGGTCCAGCACGCCATGCGCGCCCGTGCCGCGCCACTTGCCAAACGCCAGATAGGTCTCGTGCGGATCGGGCGCGGTAACATTCAGGCGCAAGGGGCAGTCCGGCGCGTAATGGCTCTTGAGCATGCCGGGCGCGGTAATGGCGGCTTGGGCGTCTGCCCGCTGCAGGGCTTTCCCCGTGAGTGCTTCGATGCGTTCAGCCTCCAGCGCGCCGGCCCGCAACATCACAAGCCCGTCCGGCGTATCGGCCAGTATCGTGCTTTCCAGTCCCATACGGCATGGCCCGCCATCGAGTATAAGATTGACGCGGCTGCCCAGGCTGTCCGCCACGTGCTGCGCCGTTGTCGGGCTGACACTGCCCGAACGATTCGCGCTTGGCGCGGCCAGTGGACGGTTCAGGCGCGATACCAGTCCTGTCATGGCGGGCGAATCCGGCCAGCGCACGGCCAGCGTATCAAGGCCCGCCCGCGCCAGATCGCACACCGGACTGTCATCGCGGTGACGGCCCACCAGTGTCAGCGGGCCGGGCCAGACCGCTTTGGCCAACGCAATCGCCACAGGTGACAGTTCAACCAGTGACAGGGCGCGCTCAACGCTGTCCACATGGGCGATCAGCGGGTTGAAGCGTGGACGGCCCTTGGCTGCGTAGAGCGCAGCAATGGCCTGCGGGTTCGTGGCGTCGGCGGCCAGCCCGTAAACGGTCTCGGTCGGCACCGCCACAAGTGCACCTTCACCGAGGATCGCTGTGGCGCGGTCCAGGTTCACGTCATCGTGTGATGGCAGAATGGGTGAGGGGGCTATATCGCTCATCGCGCAAGGCTTGGCGTGTGCGCCGGACAAAGGCAAGGGGCGGGGCATGCAAACTGCGGCAAAGCGTCCCTGAAAACCATTTTGCCTGTATCACACCCTCGTCACACTGGCCTGCTAGGCCCATATCGCATCCCAAGAAGAAACTCCCCGGAGCCTGCCATGACTGATCTTGCCACACGACTCGATCCCGATTTCGAGCCGGAAGCCAATGAGTCCGCAAATCGCCCGTTTGCTGATGTGGTGGAAGCGCGGCTTTCCAGACGGGCGATTTTGCGCGGTGGTCTGAGCGTGACGGTCGCGGGCATGTTTGCCGCTCCGCTGGCAGCGTGCGGGGCGAATGAGGCCGAAGCGGCCTCTGCAGGCCCGACGCTCGGCTTTAACCCGGTGCCGGTGGATGCGACGGACCGCTTCGTCGTGCCTGAAGGGTATGAGGCGAAAGTCATCTATCGCTGGGGCGACGCGATCAGCGGCCATATGCCCGCCTTCGGGCTGGACAATACCGGCGAGGATCAGGCTCATCAGGCCGGCATGCACCATGACGGCATGCACTTCTTCCCGATCGAGGGCAATGATCCGTGGGAGGGGAGCTCCACGGACGGGCTGCTGGTCGTCAATCACGAATATATCGAGCCGCGCTTCCTGCATTATGGCTCGGCGCAGGGTAGCGAGCTGCACACCTGGGCGACGCCCAATCACGCCGGACCGCGCGACGCCGACCATGTGCTCAAAGAGCTGAACGCGCATGGCGTCTCGGTCGTGCGCATGCGTGATGACGGCCATGGCAACTGGCAGATCGTTCCCGATCCGCGCAATCGGCGTATCACCGGGCTGACCCGCATGGAAATTGCCGGTCCGGCTCGCGGTCATGCCAAGATGACGACGCTCTACAGCCCGGAAGGTACCCATACGCGCGGCACGCTGTCCAACTGTGCGCACGGCGTGACGCCGTGGAACACCTATATGGCGGCGGAAGAGAACTGGTCGGGCTATTTCGTCAATCTGGACGGCGAGTTGCCGCGTGAGCATGCCCGCTATGGCGTGCGCACCGATGTCGGCCGTCACAACTGGCACCTGGCCGATGATGGCGCGGACGGGTTTGTACGCTTTGACGCCTCCACCAAGGCTGACGCGCCCTCAGGCGATTACCGCAACGAGCCCAACATGTTTGGCTGGATGACGGAGATCGACCCGTTTGATCCGGACTCCACGCCGGTGAAACGCACCACGCTTGGCCGCTTTGCCCATGAAGGCGTCGTTTTCGCCCCTGCCGAGGCGGGCCAGCCCGTGGTCTGCTATTCGGGCGATGATGCGCGCTTTGAATATATCTACAAGTTTGTTTCCGAAGGGCTTTACCAGCCCGGCGTCACGCGCGGCGAAATTCTCGATACCGGCACGCTCTATGTCGCCAAGTTCAATGATGATGGCACGGGTGAGTGGCTGCCGCTGGTCTTTGGCCAGAACGGCCTCGATGCCAGCAATGGTTTTGCCGATCAGGGCGATGTGCTTATCAACACACGCACCGCCGCCGACATTGTGGGCGCGACCCCGATGGACCGGCCCGAATGGGGCACGGTCGATTTCGACACCCGCGCGGTCTATTTCACGCTGACGAACAACACGCAGCGCAGCGAAGACCAGACCGATGGCGTCAATCCGCGCGGGCCGAACTCCTTTGGCCAGATCGTGCGCTGGCACGAGGATGGCGATCAGACCGCCACGCGTTTCAACTGGGATCTGTTCGTGGTGGCCGGCCCCGAAGGCGATAGCCGCGACATGAACGGCAATGCGCTGGACGACACCAACATCTTCTCCAGCCCGGACGGGCTGTGGATGGATGCTGATCGCCGCCTTTGGATCCAGACCGATATCTCCGAAGGCGTGATGTATCAGGGCAATCACACCCCGTTCGGCAATAACGCCATGCTGGCGGCCAATCCGGAGACCGGCGAGATCAGGCGCTTCCTGACCGGTCCGGTGGGCCAGGAAATTACCGGCGTGGTGACCACGCCAGACCAGCGCACCATCTTTGTGAATGTCCAGCACCCCGGCGCGACAACCTCGCCGGAGGACTTCGCCAGCGGCAATTTTGATAGTCACTGGCCGGATGGCGGTGACGCGCTGCCGCGCTCGGCCACGGTGGCGATTCGGCGCCTTGATGGCGGGATTATCGGGGCGTAGGGGCTTTACCCCCGCACCCCGTCCAGAAAGCGCGCCACTTCAGCCAGTACGCCGGGGTCGCGCAAGACGCCGCGATGGCCAAGGCCGGGCCTGATGTCCAGCCTGGCACCCGGCCAGTGCTTTGAGGCTTTTTCGCCCGCACTCGCAGGGACGATCGCATCCCTGTCACCGTAGACGAAAAGCGCGCGGGCGGTCATGGCCGGTGCGTCGCGGGCTATGTCAAAGCGGGAAATGGGCGTTTTCAGCCGCGCCTCTACCCCGTCCTGCATCAGCCTGATGGCCCGGCCCGACAGCCCCATTGATCCGGCCTGAAACGCGATATTGTCGCTGAGCGAGCAGGGGGATGCCAGCGCCACGAAGGCTTGCGGGGCAAGCTCTCCCTCGCTCATCGCGATCACCGAGGCGGCAGCGCCCATGGAGTGGGCAACGACGGCGAAGGGCTGGCCGAGCGTGGCGGCCGCCGCACCAATCCCTTCGGCAAAGAGCGGCAGGGTGGCAATCTCGCCCTCCGAAGCGCCATGAGCTGGCCCGTCAAGCAGCACCACGCGAAAGCCGCTGGCCAGCAGGTGCTCTGCCTGGCTGGTGAGATCGGCTGCGTCGGCCTCCCAGCCGTGCTGGAAGAAGACGGCCGGGCCGGTGCCGCCGGTATAGATGCGCTGGCGGCCCAGCGGACCCTCGATCCAGCCGGTTTCCAGCGTTGCCAGAAACTCCCGGCCCGTATCGGTCTGCTGGCGCGCACGCGGGCGCACGAAACGGCTGGCCACCACATTGCGAAAGCGGCGCGGCGCGATAACGGCCATCGTGTTGGCCACGGCAATCGATACTTTCATGGCCGGATCACGCCCGTGCGCTGTCAATTAGGGCGGTGAAGCTGGCGCGGGTCAGCCGTCCGGCCTCGTCGCGCCCCTGAACCACGGACCAGGACTGGCACCCAACGCCGATGGCCTCGAACTGGAAGGCGAAGCGCTTGGCGTCGGTAGCGGCGGCAAACCCGCCCTCGTGGATGGCCAGCTTGGCGAGGCGCTCCACCCAGTCTGTCCAGCCGCGCCGGGCCTGCCGGGCCTGCTCTGCGGCCTTTGGCGTCAGGGCTGGGGCTTCGAAAGCAGCCTGCAGGATCGGGCAGGGACGCGTTGGGTCGCGCAATAGCCAGTCTGTCCAGTTCGCGCCCAGCATTTCGATACGCGCGAGTGTCCCGCTCTGCTGGCGGGCAGGCTCAACCACCTGCTGGCGGAATTGCTCGATGGCCGCCTCGATTACCGATACCTGCAAGGCTTCCTGGCCGCCGAAATGGGCAAACAGCCCGCTTTTCGACATGGAACACGCCTTGGCTAGATGGCCGATGGACAAGGTGGCAAGCCCGCCTGCGGACATCTCCTCCAGCGCGGTTTCGACGATACGGGTCCGGGTGGATTTTTCGTGTGGCATGCCGCTTATGTGCGAACGTTCGTTCGTATTGTCAAGCGGGCTGTCTCTGGTGTCTCCCCCCGTTCACGGGGGGAGTGCCGCGATGCGGCGAGGGGGGGGTAATTCAAAAAAGCTCCCCCCTCCGTCTCGCTGACGCTCGACACCTCCCCCGTAAACGGGGGAGGACAGCTGTGCTCAACCCGATTTGCCTGCGATCTACTTCAACCTTGGAATCGCCAGCCCCAGTGCCGGGCCAGCGCTGATGGCCTCCTTGCGGAAGCGGTAAAGCTCTGCCGGGCGTCCGCCGGTGCGCGCCTCGAACCGGCCCGTGCCTTCGACGAAGCCTGCCCGGTCCAGCGCACGGCGGAAATTCTGCTTGTGCAGGGCAAATCCGGCAATGCCCTCCACCATGCGCTGCAGCTCGGAGAGGGTGAAGGTTTCTCCCATCAATTCAAACACTACAGGGCGATATTTCACCTTGCCGCGCAGGCGTGAAATGGCGGTTGCCAGAATGCGCCGGTGGTCGGACGCCATGATCTGGCCTGTGCCGGCGGCTGCGCGTTCCGGTTCGCCCTGATCGCGTGCCGCCTCGGCAACTAGGCCCGCCTCGTAGAGGAGTTCATAGCGGTCGAGCGCGCGCTCCTCGTTCCAGACAAGGCCATCCAGCGCGAAATTCGTACGTACCCGCTCCAGCCGGGCGGCGCGTCCTCCCGGTGCACCGGCCTCGTCGGCCCAGCTGCGCAGCGCTGGTGCGAGAAGCTCGTCAATCACGGGCGGGCGGCCATGGCGATGGTCCTCCCACGGGAAGAATTCGTTCCAGCTCGCCCAGCGCGCGCCGAGGCCCGACAGCTCGCGCGCTTCACGGGCAAGGCCCAGATAGCCCAGCGAGATCACGCGCGCGCCGGCGGTCCCTGTCAGGGCCGCTAGCGGTGCCTCGCGCCCGCGGTCGCCGAACGTGTAGAGCTGTTCAACATAGCCGAGCTCGAACCCGGTCTGGCCGCGCACCCATTCGCGCAGACCGATCTCGAAGGTGCGGTGGGCATCGGGATCAAACGGGCCGAAGGGCAGGGCGGCTTCGGGCGTGGCAAGACCTTGCGTGACCAGCACGCGCGGCTCGCTATTCTCGCTGGCAAAGATCACGGCGTTCAGGCCGACCACCAGACCCTTGGATACCGGAAGGGGCGGACGCGAGGGACTCATGAGCGCCCCGCCTTTCGCCCTGCGGGGCGGTCTTCCTCGTCCATGGCGAGCAGCAGCGCTTCGAAGCGCGCGACATAATCGCCCTGAACCTCGGCGGTGGAGCGCACGGGTATGTCTACCCGCAAACCCAAAGGCGGCTTGCCGAAAAACTCGCGTGCGTCTTCCACGCTGAACCCGGCCAGCTGCACTGCCTCGAAGAAGGCGCACAAACGGTCGGCCTTCTTGATGGTGGTCTTCACATATTTGGGCATTTGGGCGGGCAGGCCGAAGCGGGTGTGCACGGCGCGCTCCAGCTTTGCCTCGAACGCCTGATAGTCAAAGCCAAGCGCGCTCTTGAACGGTGAGATCATGTCGCCGATCACATATTCGGGCGCATCGTGCAGCAGGGCTGCCATACGCCATTTCGCCGGCCATGACGGTTCCATCTGGCCGCACAGCCGCTCCACGATCAGGCTGTGCTCGGCGACGGAAAAGGCGTGCTCGCCCAGCGTCTGCCCGTTCCAGCGCGCCACGCGCGCCAGACCTTGCGCAATATCCTCAATCTCGATGTCGAACGGGGAGGGGTCCAGCAAATCGAGACGCCGCCCGGACAGCATGCGCTGCCAGGCTCTGGGCGGGGGCGTGGGTGTCTTGCGTTGAGCCATGTGAGTAATCGTGTCGCGGGCCAGCTTCTCCCCTCCCGGTCTAGAAGGAATTAGCGTAAGTTCAAGCACAAGGACACGCACATGGAGGCTGGCATGAACCCGGAACGCATTCTCGTAGCCCTGCAGGGTGATGAAGCCGATGACACGCCGCTGGCCGCCGCCATGGCGCTGGCCCCGCTGATCAAGGCCGATATACGCGCCGTGTTCGTGGAGCCGGACCCGGCCAGCTACATGCTGTGGACCGGACCGGGCGCAGCCGGTGCTTCGGTGGTCACCAGCGCCATTGAAACCGTCCGCGAAGAGGCGGCCAAGGCCGCTGTCGAGGCTGAGGCGCGCATGAAGCGCCATCTCGAAACGCTGGACGACCGGGGCGTGAACGCTTCCTTCCGCCGCGTTACCGACAGCCCGTCAGAGGCCGCCCAGCAGGCAAGGCTGGTGCGCATGCTGGTTGCCTGTCCGGACGCCGCCGCCGGCAAGGGGCCACTATCAGGCTTTACGGCTTCCTGCCTCGTTGACGAGGCGTGCCCGCTCTTCGTGCCGCGCGGCGGGGCGATACCGCCGAAGAAAATCTGCGTGGCGTGGGATGGTTCGCGTGAAGCCTCGCGCGCGGCCTTCGCCGCTGAACCCTTCTTCACCAAGGGCGTGGAGGTGACAATCCTGCACAGCCCGAAAAATCTCGATTATGCCGACCGCGCAGCGGCCGCGCCCAACCGGCTGGCCAACTGGCTCGCCCCGCGCGGTATCAAGGCGAAATCACAGGCCGTCGAGGCCAAGGGCAGTCTGGGCGATGCGCTGCTTGAGGCTGCATCTGGCGCAGACCTGCTGGTCGCTGGCGCCTATGGCCAGTCACGCCTTGCCCAGTTCATCTTTGGCGGTGTGACGCGCACCCTGCTGGGGGCCAAGGACGGGCCGTCCCTGCTGGTCGCGCACTAGGGCGGCGATGCAGCCGGCATACGCTGATCTGCTGGCGTTTGCGCGCCAGCGCTCGCGCCTCATCCATGAGGCCGAGGACCTTGTTCAGAACGCTTTGCTGGCGGCGCTGGAAGCGGGCCGGGCTGATCTTGATGATGTGCAGATCCGGCGCTGGCTGCGCGGCGTGATCCGTAATCAGGCCCGGATGGATGCGCGCAGCGCCGCGCGCCGCAAGGCGCGCGAGGCTGGGCATGTGCCGCCGGATGGCGATGACACGGCGGATGCACAGACCAATAGCCCGGTATTCGAATGGGTGCGCAGCCTCTCCCCATCCTTGCGTCCTGTCGCTGCGCTCGCCCTGACGGGGCATACACGCGCCGAAATCCGCAGTGCGCTGGGGCTTTCCGATACGGCCCTGCGCCAGCGCCTGCGTGCTTTAAAGCGCGCTGCACAGGCGGGCGGCGTGGAGATGGAGGGGTTTGCGGCGCTGCGTCCTGACCTTGCCCATGGCCTGCTGCGCAGGGGCATGCCCGCGATGCTCGCGCGGCGGAGTGCCACGTTTGGCACCTATGACCCGGATGGCAATCTGCTGATTTTCCGCACATAGGCGCTCACAAAAGGCGAAGCGGCGGCAACAGGGATGCGTCCGCCCGCGACAGGCGCAGGCGCAATTGTGAAGGATTGAACCATGATACCCAGGCCCCATGAAATTGCCGTAGTCTTCAACGTGGCCGATATCGGGCGCACAGAACGTTTTTATCGTGACACGCTGGGCCTAGATGTGTCCCGCCATGAGGGAGCCGAGCCGTTTTGGCTAATTGCCGATCTGATACCGGGTACCCAGCTCATCTTCTTCCAGTCCGAAGATGTGCGCCCCGGCAACACGCCGATTGTCGTGTTTGATCTGAAAGCAGGCGGCATTGATGATCTGATTACCGCGCTGGCAGAGCAGGGCGTAACCATCGTTACGCCGGTCAGCGAGGCGCCCGGCGGCTGGTCTGCCGACTTTCTGGACCCGGATGGCAACATGCTGGCCTTCTGGCAAAGGGCGGAAGTCCCAAAATCGCTGAAGGGCTAGCGCGCTGTGCCGTGAGCCTCGTTATGGGCCGCATTTGTGCGTGCGGGAGAGGCGATGACACCCTCTCCCGCTTGCGCTTAAAGCCCTGATGGAGTAAGGACGCGCGCGCTTCGCTTCTGCCCGTTTGGCAGGCGGGGCGTTTAACCGGGCACGATTTTGTCATCGGCCCTCCGGCTCCTCCAACCCCCTTTCCTCTGAGATCGACGGGCCCGGAGCGCCGGGCACCGGTGGCGGAGACGTGTCCAGACCTTAACCATTCCGGCTGCGAGGGGGCGTTTTCTCCAAAGCAGCAAGACCGCCGGAGACAACCGGCCGGCCGGAATACAAACGCATAAGCTGGAGACTGTCTTTTCGCATGAATGCTACATCTTCCTCTGCGGCTAGCCGCGACGATTTTGCCTCAATGCTCGAAGCGAGCTTTGCAGGCCGTGACCTTGTAGAAGGCTCTGTGGTGCGTGGCACCGTGACCGCCGTCGAACACGACATGATCGTGATCGATGTGGGTCTGAAAACCGAAGGCCGCATCTCGCTGCGCGAGTTCACCGGCCCCGGCTCGACCACGCCCAAAGCCGGTGACGAGGTCGAAGTTTACCTGGAGCGCATCGAAAATGCGCTCGGTGAAGCGGTGCTGTCACGTGACAAGGCCCGCCGCGAGGAAGCCTGGGACCGTCTTGAGAAAATGTTCGAGGCCAAGGAGCCGGTCAACGGTGCCATTGTTGGCCGCGTGAAGGGTGGCTTCACGGTTGATCTGGGCGGTGCTTCGGCCTTCCTGCCCGGTTCCCAGGTTGATATCCGCCCCGTGCGCGATGTCGGCCCGCTGATGAACAAGGAACAGCCCTTCGCGATCCTGAAAATGGACCGTCCGCGCGGCAATATCGTTGTCTCGCGCCGCGCCGTGCTCGAAGAGTCGCGCGCTGAGCAGCGCGCCGAGCTTGTGGGCAATCTGGCCGAGGGCGAAACCCGCGAAGGCGTGGTCAAGAACATCACCGATTACGGTGCGTTCGTGGACCTGGGCGGCATTGACGGCCTCCTGCACGTCACCGACATGAGCTGGAGCCGCGTTGGCCATCCCAGCGAAGTGGTCGAGGTCGGCCAGACGGTGACGGTCCAGATCATCAAGATCAACAAGGACACCCAGCGCATCTCGCTCGGCATGAAGCAGCTTCTGTCCGATCCGTGGGATGCTGTGGCCGCCAAGTATCCGGTGGGCGCGACCTTTGAAGGCCGCGTGACGAACATTGCCGAATACGGCGCGTTCGTGGAGCTGGAATCGGGCGTTGAAGGTCTGGTCCACGTCTCCGAAATGAGCTGGACGAAGAAGAATATCCACCCCGGCAAGATCGTTTCCACCTCCCAGGAAGTCACCGTCATGGTGCTGGACGTGGACGAGGAGAAGCGCCGCATCTCGCTTGGCATCAAGCAGACCCAGCGCAATCCGTGGGAAATCTTCGCTGAAACCCATCCGGCCGGTACGGTCGTGAAGGGCGAGGTGAAGAACATCACCGAGTTTGGCCTGTTCATCGGCGTCGGCGAAGACATTGATGGCATGGTCCACCTGTCCGACATCGACTGGGACCGTTCTGGCGAAGAGGCACTTGCCGACTTCAACAAGGGCGACATCGTCGAAGCCAAGGTGCTGGACGTGGATGTCGAGAAAGAGCGCGTCTCGCTCGGCATCAAGCAGCTGGCTGGCGATCCGATGGAAGATTCCGGCGGGTTCAAGCGCGGCGAGACGGTGACCTGCACCGTGACCGAGATCACCACGGGCGGTATCGAGGTCTCCTTCGGCGAAGGCGGGCAGATGAAATCCTTCATCCGCAAGTCCGACCTGTCGCGTGACCGCGCCGAGCAGCGCCCTGAGCGTTATTCGGTCGGTGACAAGGTTGATGCGCGCATCACCAATATCGACAAGGGCGCGCGGCGCGTATCTGTCTCCATCAAGGCCCTGGAAATGGCCGAGGAGAAGGAAGCGGTCGAGCAGTACGGCTCGTCTGAGTCCGGTGCGTCGCTCGGCGATATTCTCGGTGCCGCGCTGAAACAGCAGGACACCAAGAAGGACGAATAGTCCGTATCGATGCGTAACAGGCAATGGCCGGACCTTTTACGGGTCCGGCCATTTTCTTTTGCCGCTTCCACTCTTTTTGCCTTGAAGCGATTGACCTTGGCCGGTACCCGTCCCAAGGTTCCTCTCTTCGTCATCCCGGGGACGCGAAACCATGATCAAGTCTGAACTGATCGAAAAACTGGCCGCTGCCAATCCGCACCTTTTCCAGCGTGATGTCGAGCGGATCGTCAATTCGATATTCGAGGAAATCACCCAGGCGCTGGAGCGCGGGGAGCGCGTGGAACTGCGCGGGTTTGGTGCCTTTTCGGTGCGTAATCGCCCGCCGCGTCAAGGCCGCAATCCGCGCACGGGCGACAGCGTGGCCGTGAAGGAAAAGCATGTGCCCTTCTTCAAGACGGGCAAGGAATTGCGCGAGCGCGTCGACGGCAAGGCATAAGGCGCGCGTCCCGGCGGCGTTGCGGCTAGGCGCTTATCCGAAATCAGCCTAGGCTCCTCCGTGGATTCACCGGGAGGACCTGAACATGCTCAATGAATTCAAGAAATTCGCCATGCGCGGCAATGTGGTCGATCTTGCGGTCGGCTTCATTCTGGGCGGCGCGTTCTCCACCATCGTCTCGTCCTTTGTGAACGATATCCTGATGCCGCCTATCGGGCTTCTGCTGGGCGGGGTGGATTTCACCGAACTTTTCGTGGCGCTGGACGGGGTGGAATATGCCTCACGCGCGGCGGCGGCCGAGGCTGGTGCGGCGACGATCAATTATGGCGTCTTCATCAACGCGGTTGTCAGCTTCATCATCGTGGCCTTTGCCCTTTTCCTGCTCATCAAGGGCATGAACCGGATGCAGGAGGCGAAAAAGGACGAGACGCCAGCCGCGCCGCCCGCCAAGCCGCGCAATGAAGAGCTGCTCGAAGAGATCCGCGACCTGCTGAAGAAGTAGTCTCTTTTCTGGCCGTCGGGGGCGGGCTAGGACCATTCCCATGAGCGCGCTTGTGAAAATCTGCGGGATGAGTGATGAGGCTTCGGTACGTGCGGCCGTGGCTGCGGGCGCCGATTATCTCGGCTTCATCATCTTCCCCAAAAGTCCGCGCGGCGTGTCGCTGGCCGAGGCGGCCAGCCTGTCGGCGCTCAAAGGCAGCGCGAAATCGGTCGCGGTGCTGGTTGACCCCGATGACGCGCTGCTGGGTCAGGTCTTGCGCGTGCTGTCGCCCGACATCATCCAGCTACACGGGCAGGAGAGCCCTGAACGCTGCCTTGATGTGCGCAATTATGCGCGCGAGGGCGTGTGGAAGGCCGTGCCGGTCAGCGGGGCCGCCGATGTGGCGCGCGCCCGCCGCTATGCGGGCTTTGCCGATGCACTCCTCTTTGATGCGAAACCGCCCGCAGGCGCGGACCGGCCGGGCGGCTGGGGCGAGGGCTATGATTACAGCCTCGCCAAAGGCATTGACGCCTTGCCCTTCATACTGGCGGGCGGCCTGACGCCAGACAATGTGGCCGATGCCATTGCTGCGTCAGGCGCGATGGCCGTGGATGCGGTGTCGGGCGTGGAGCGGGAGCCGGGGACCAAGGACACGGCCAAAATTGCAGCCTTCGTGCTCGCTGCAAAGCGGGGCACCGCCGGCTAGCCACTACCGCCGTGCTCGAATAGCAGGCAGGCGCGCCCAAACGCGCGGCAGGCCCGGCCTTGCTGCGGCGCAATACAACTCCGGACGCTGACAAGCTTCGAGAGGCGGACGCACGCTTGGCGCATGTTTTCTGCCAAGGGGTAATCCGCACATGGAAGACGCTGCCTTCTCCGCAGGCGATACCGCCTGGATTCTCACTGCTTCGGCGCTTGTGCTGATGATGACCGTTCCGGGGCTTGCGCTCTTCTATGGCGGCATGGTGCGGCGCACGAGCGTGCTGTCCACGCTGATGCATTCGCTGGCCGCTGCGGTGCTGGTGACGATCACATGGGCGCTGGTTGGTTATTCTCTCGCGCTGACGGGGGAGGGCGCGTTCATTGGCGGACTGGACCGGCTGTTCCTGGCGGGGCTGGAGCCGGGCAGCGATGCGGACGGGTTGCCAGAGCCGGTCTTCATCCTGTTCCAGCTCACCTTCGCCATCATCACGGTCGCGATTATCTCCGGCGCGGCGGCCGAGCGGATGAGCTTCAAGGCGTGGGTGATTTTCGTGCCGGTCTGGCTGCTGGTGGTCTATGCGCCGATTGCGCATTGGGTCTGGGGCGGCGGCTTTCTGGATGAGGCGGGCGTCATCGACTTTGCGGGCGGCGCGGTCGTGCACATCAATTCGGGCGTTGCCGGGCTCGTTCTGGCGCTGGTGCTGGGGCCGCGCCGGGGCTGGCCGAAGGAAGGCCATCCGCCGCACAATCTGGTGCTGACGGTTATTGGGGCGGGTCTGCTCTGGGTTGGCTGGTTCGGCTTTAATGGCGGCTCGGCGCTGGCAGCAGATGAAATTGCCGCCCATGCTGCCCTCGTGACGCAGATTGCTGCCGCCATGGCGGCGCTGGTCTGGTGCGCTCTGGAATGGATCCTGCGCGGCAAGCCGACCGTGCTGGGCGCAGCCTCCGGCGCTGTGGCGGGTCTTGTCGCGATCACGCCCGCAGCGGGTTTTGTTGGCCCGCAGGCGGCCTTTGCTCTGGGGGCTGTTGGCGCTGTGGCGGCCTATTTCGCCGTCACGGCCCTGAAAAGCACACTGAAATACGATGACAGCCTGGACGCATTCGGCCTGCACGGGATTGCCGGGTTCGCCGGCGCGGTGCTGACCGGTGTGTTTGCCGTCGAAGCCATTGGCGGCACGCCGGGCGCGATCGAGGGCAACTGGATGCTGATCTGGACGCAGACCTGGGGCGCGCTTGCGGCCGCTGCGTGGTGCGCCATTGCCACCTTTGTCATTCTCTTCCTGATCGGGCGCGTGGTGAAGCTGCGCATCGAGGAAGAATACGAAGTTACCGGGGTCGATATCGCGCTGCATGGCGAGAGCGCCTGACGACCCTGGTTTACCGTTCCTCCCTGACTAAAAACCCCGCCAGTTCGCTGGCGGGGTTCTTTTTGTCAGGATGTCAGGGCCAGCGCGGTCTTGAGCATTGCCACCAGCGCGCGCGGCGAGGTGGTTTCCTGATTGGAGTGATAGTTCACCGTCGGCACTTGCAGGCTGGCCCCGGTGAACTCGCCCTTTGACTGGGCGGTGATCTTGCCAAGCTCTGTAACCCCGATGCTTTTGAGCGGCTGGCCACGGCGCGCGCGGGCGGCATTTTCCGCCTCGATGAAGGCATCCTTGAAGATGATGGGCGCGCCAGCACTGGCGGCGGCGCGTTCGACGCGCTCCACCATCGCTTCGTGGAAGCTGGCACTGGCATCGCGCCGGCGCAGTATCACCGCGCCTGCCAGCATGGCAGCAGAATCCTCAAACGGGCTGGTATCCAGAACGACGATATCCTTGCGCGCGGACAGCGCTTCACCGGCCCATTGCAGGAAGTGCGCAGCGGAGCGGCCAATTTCCTCCTCGGCGGTGAAGACAATGACGCCGCCCAGCCCCAGCTCTGCCGCCATGCGCAGGACAGCGACTGACACGGGATTATCCAGCTGGCCGGAGACCTGGCCACCCGCACTGCGGTCCAGCGCACGTGCAAAGCTCAAGGGTGTGCCGGCGGGCAGGGCGGGCAGGCCCGCTATATCCAGGACAATGCGTCCGCCACCGTCCAGCCGCGCGCCGGTGACATCGCCATAGGCGAGCCGTCCGCCGGTCTTGCGGTCATAGGCGAAGACTTCCTCGCCGCCATAGCGTTCATTGACGCGGGTGGCGAGCACCTGGCTGGCGACGGCTTCCTCGCCATATTTCTCGTTCTTTACCGCGTGAGCGGCATAGACCGGCGCGCCATCGGGCGCGATCACCGCGCCATGGCGGTCGATATGGGCGATGAAGACCGGGCCGGGCTTGCCGGTGTCGATGACGCACAGATTGGGCAGGCGCTCTGGCGTGAAGCCGAGCCCCGCAAAATCGCGCGCGAGATGATCGAGAAACGGTGTCTCGTGGCCAACGACGCTCGGAAAATCGAGATATTCGTTGGTCTTGGCCAGAATCCGCGCGGCGAGATCTGTCTCGCCGGCCAGGTTCATCTAAAGCTTCTCCACAAAAACCGTGCCGGCTGAATAGCCAGCGCCGAAGGAGCAGATGACGCCCTTGTCGCCGCTCTGAAGATCGTCGGAATGGCGGTGGAAGGCGATGATCGAACCGGCAGAGGATGTGTTGGCAAACTCATCCAGAATGGTCGGGGCATCTTCGCCGCCGGCCTCGCGCCCGAACACCTTCTTGGCGATCATCAGATTCATGTTGATATTGGCCTGATGCAGCCAAACGCGCTTCATCTGGTCCGGCTCGAGCCCCAGATCGTCCATGTGCTCGCGGATCATGTCCGACACCATCGGCACGACCTCCTTGAACACTTTGCGGCCCTCCTGGACGAACAGCTTGTCATCCTTGGGCGAGCCGTTCTGCAGCGCCCGGTTGTCGCCAGTGGCGCGCTCGGTGCGGTTCAGGAAGCCGAAATTATTGCGGATATTATTGGAGAACTGCGTCTTCAGGCGCGAGCCGATAATGCGCCAGCCGCCTGTCCCCAGCTCGGCGCGCTCCAGCAGCACGGCTGTGGCCACATCGCCGAAGATGAAATGGCTGTCGCGGTCGCGCCAGTTGAGGTGCGCCGATGTGATCTCCGGGCTGACGACCAGTATGGCGCGCGCATTGCCAGCCGCGATCATGTCGGCGGCGGCCTGCATGCCGAACGTGGCCGAGGAGCAGGCGACATTCATGTCAAAGCCGAAGCCGTGCTCCATCCCCAGCGCCATCTGCACTTCGATGGCCACGGCCGGATAGGCGCGCTGCATGTTGGAGGCGGCCACGATGATGCCGTCCACATCGTCTGGCGTTTTGCCGGCGCGCTCCAGCGCATCGCGCGCAGCGTTTGCGCCGATCTCGGCCAGTATCGCCACTTCGTCATTGGAGCGTTCGGCGATGTTGGGCATCATGCGGGTGATGTCGAGCACGCCATCTTTTTCAACGACATAGCGTGATTTTATGCCCGACGCCTTCTCGATAAACTCGGCAGAGGAGGGGGTCAGCGCCTCCAGCTCGCCGCGTTCGATCTCGCCAGAATGCTGGGCGTTATAGTGCTCGGCATAGGCGTTATACGCCACGACCAGCTCTTCATTGGATATGGAATGGGGCGGCGTCCACAGACCTGTGGCGCGAATGACGGCTTCACTCATCGGTTTCCCCGAACGATTCCTGATCGCTATCTTGTTACCCTAGCCTTCACAGCGGTGCAGTGTCGACCATTGTGAGGCGGGTGATCCTTGGCCATAGCCGATTATGGCTCTGCGTGCATGTGGCTTGCGCACAACAAAAGATGGTCTTTCGCGCGATTCAGCCGTTGCGACGGCCGCTGATGACGCGATGAATGGGTTGCGGACGCTCGCGTACGACACCGTCGCCGTCGGTGCACTGGTGCTCCAGTATGCCGGAAGCGCCATGGCGTCCGCCCATCTCGCAAGTGCGGTCAAGCGCGTGGACGGGTGGACGGTTGGCGCATGCGCCGAGTGTGAGAAGGCCAACGCCAAGAATGGCAAGTTTCAAGGCAGATTTCATTATGACCTCGACAGGTTTTTCACTTCCTCATGGCGGTGACAGCTGACCAGATGGTCATTGACCAGCCCGGTCGCCTGCATGAAGGCATAGACGATGACGGGGCCGCAGAATTTGAAGCCCTCCTTCTTCAGCGCCTTGCTCATCGCCTGGCTGACCGGTGTTTCGGCAGGTACTTCCTTCATCGTGGAGAAACGGTTCTGCACGGGCTCGCCATCCACGAAGCCCCACAGATAGTCGCTGAAACCCTGTCCGCGTTCGCGCATGGCCAGATAGGCCTTTGCATTACCTATCGAGGCTTCGATCTTCGCGCGCGAGCGGATGATGCCCGCATTGCCGAGCAGGCGGGCAATGTCGGCCTCGCCATAGCGCGCCAGCGTCTCCGGGTTGAAGCCGTCAAAAGCCTCCAGAAACGCCTCGCGCTTGCGCAAAATGGTGATCCAGCTGAGGCCGGCCTGAAATCCGTCCAGGATCAGCTTGGCAAACAGCGCCTCGTCATCGTGCTCCGGCACGCCCCATTCGGTGTCATGATAATCGACATAGAGCGGGTCTTCGCCCGGCCAGGGACAGCGATGGATCATGTCGTGCATCCTTGTATCGGTGGCCAGCCAAGCACCGAAGCGCCGGGCGGCCGAGTGAACAAACGCTAATTGTCCTTCAGGGAGCGCCCCTTGATGACGGCGGAGGGGCCAAAGCGGGCGCGGGCCTTGTCCATGGCGCGCTCGGCGGCGGCGCGTTTGGGCCCGTCCGGATCCAGAAGATCGCGCGTATCACCCGTGGCCGGTTCCAGATCGCTGAAACCTATGCCGATCAGCCGGTAGCGCCGGCCTTGGGCTTCCGCGCGCAATAGTTCCCGGCCGTTGCGAAACAGCGTGTCGGCCAGCTGGGCAGGCTGGGACAGGGTGCGCCGGCGTGTCAGTGATCTGAAGCCTTCCGTCTTCAGCTTCAGCGTGACGACACGGCCCGCAATGCCTTGCGCCTTCATCCGGTCGGCCACCCTCACGCAAAGCGGCCAGAGGCGCTTTTCCAGCTCGTCATGGCTGGCGATATCATCAAAGAAGGTGGTTTCAGCCGATACGCTCTTGCGCTCGCCATCGCGCGTAACGGCGCGTGTGTCGATGCCTTGCGCCAGCCGCCAGAGGCGCGCGCCCGACGGCCCGTGGCGGCGCATCAGCGCCTCCTCACCGCGCGCGATGACATCGCCTAGCGTTTTGAGCCCATCCCGGTTCAGCGTGGCGGCAAAGGCCGGGCCGACACCGAACACGCTCTGCACTGGCCTTGGGCGCAGGAAATCCGCCGCCTCGGCCTGGCCGATGACGGAAAACCCGTCCGGCTTGTCCAGCTCGGATGCCGTCTTGGCGAGAAACTTGTTGTAGCTAAGGCCCACCGAGACGGTGACGCCCACCTCCGATTTGATGCGTGCCGCCAGCTTCATCAGCGTGAGAGCGGGCGAAGCTCCATGCAGGCGCTGCGTGCCTGTCAGATCGAGAAAGGCTTCGTCAATGGACAAGGGCTCCACCGCCGGGGTGACATCCTCCATCATCTGGCGGATGCGTTTGCCTTCGGCGGCATAGACCTGCATGCGCGGGGAGATGACCACGGCGTCCGGGCAGGCTTTTAGCGCCTTGAACATGGGCATGGCCGAGCGCACCCCGTGCAGCCTTGCCACATAGCAGGCGGTGGCCACCACGCCGCGCTTTCCGCCGCCGATAATCACCGGCTTGTCGGCCAGCGACGGATCATCACGCTTCTCGATGGAGGCGTAGAATGCATCACAATCGATATGGGCTATCGAGAGCGTATCAAGCTCGTCATGGGTGAAAACCTTGCGCGAGCCGCACGCCCCGCATCGCGGCGGGGAGGCTGGCGCAAAACAGGTCCGGCAATATCCGCTCATCGCGCTTCCAGCGGCCATAGCCAGGCGGCACCGCGCACACCGGAGGAGTCGCCATGCCGGTTCACCACCACGCGGGTGCGAAACTCGTCGGTGAAAACATGTGGCACGAGGCGGGTTTCCAGATCGGCGGCCAGGCCCGGCAGGTTGGACAATCCACCGCCCAACACGATCACATCCGGGTCCAGCACATTGACGATGGTGGAGAGTGCGCGCGCCAGCCGGTCAGCGTGCCGGTCGAGCGTGGCCATCGCTGCCACGTCGCCCCCGGCGGCCTTTGTTGCAATCTGGTCGGCTGTGAAGCTTTCGCCTGTCACTCGCTGGTGGTCGCGTACCAGCGCCGGGCCGGAGCACCAGCTTTCCACGCAGCCGAGGCGGCCGCATCCGCATCGGAGGCCGGGAACTTCTTCGATGGACGGTCGGGGCAGGGCCGTGTGGCCCCACTCACCGGCGATAAGGCCGCCGCCCTCATGGAGGCGTCCGCCAATGACGATGCCGCCGCCTACGCCCGTGCCTGCGATCACGCCGAACACGCAATGCGCCCCCGCGCCTGCGCCGTCGGTGGCTTCGGACAGGGCAAAGCAGTTGGCGTCATTGGCGCAGCGCACCTCCTGCCCCAGCGCGTCTGTCAGATCGCGCTGAAGGGGCTGGCCATTGAGGTGGGAGGAGTTGGCGTTGCGGACGAGCCCGGTGCGCGGATTGATCGAGCCGGGATGACCGATGCCAACGCTCGCGGCGGTGCTGCCTGCGCTCTGGCGGATATCGGCGACAAGGGCGCGAATCGATTCGATGGCATCAGCGTATCGGGAGGCAGAAGCGATCCGTTTGCGGGCCAGAAGCGTGCCATCAGCGCCCAGCGCGATGGCTTCTGTCTTCGTGCCGCCCAGATCGACACCGATGCGGATCATGCGCAGCCCCTTGCCTGCCTTGGCCTCGCCACGTTCTTATCTTGTTCCTTACCGGGTTCCTAGCGCCCGACTCATCGTTGATTAAGGAAAATCGGGTTTACTCGGCAGTGGATGGAAAAAGGTTCACGCCAAAAGGCGGGGCAAATGGGGGAAGCGCGCGGTCGCCATGCTGCAGGTCATGTCCAAAAAAGTTCTGATCGTTGAAGATAACGAGCTGAACATGAAGTTATTTCATGATCTGCTCGAGGCCCACGGCTACGAGACCCTCCAGACGCGTGAGGGCCTGAAAGCCATTGATATGGCGCGCGAGCACCGCCCCGATCTCATCCTGATGGATATCCAGCTGCCGGAGGTTTCCGGTCTGGACGTCACCAAATGGCTCAAAAGCGATGAAGACCTTTCCGGTATCCCGGTTGTGGCCGTCACCGCCTTTGCGATGAAGGGTGATGAGGAGCGCATCCGCGAGGGCGGGTGCGAGGGCTATCTTTCCAAACCCATCACGGTGACGAGCTTTATCGAGACAATCCGGAAATTTATCGGTTAGGGAGGCGCCAGACCCATGAGCGCGCGCATCCTCGTAGTCGACGATATCGAGACCAACAGACGCTTGCTGGAAGCGCGGCTGTCGGCCGAGTATTTTGATGTCGTGCTGGCGTCTTCCGGAGCCGAGTGCCTGGAAAAGGCGCGCGACACCATGCCGGACATGATCCTGCTCGACATCATGATGCCAGGCATGGACGGGTTTGAAACCTGCCGCCGCCTGAAGGCCGACGCCGCCACCCGCCATATCCCTGTCATCATGGTGACGGCGCTGGATCAGCGCGAGGACCGGGTGAAGGGGCTGGAAGCTGGCGCGGACGAGTTTCTCACCAAGCCGGTCAATGATGTTGCCCTGTTTGCGCGGGTGCGCTCGCTGCTGCGCCTCAAGGAAGTGCTCGACGAGCTGCGCCTGCGCCACGAGGCTACGCTGACCGATGATGGCGTTGAGGACGGTGATCTGGACGGCCCGGCGATTGTTATCGTGGCCGCTGGCGACGACATTGCCGCCGAGCGCCTGTCTGCCAAACTGCCCAAGGGTTTTGCGCCGCGCCCGATTGGCGATCCGGCAGGCGTGGTGAAGGCCGCGCGGGCCGGGGCGGAGCTGGTGCTGATCGATCTGGCGACGGCAAAGTTTGATGCGCTGCGGGTCTGCGCGCGCATCCGCTCCGACGCCGTAACCCGGCACACGCCGATCATCTGCGTGGTCGACCCCGATACGCCGCAGGACATGGTCCGTGCGCTGGATCTGGGGGTTAGCGATGTGGTGACGCGCCCGGTTGATCCGGGCGAGCTGGCGGCGCGCCTGAACACGCAGCTAAAGCGCAAGCGCTATGCCGAGCAGCTGCGTGAGCGTCTGGAAGAGAGCCTCGAGATGGCGGTCATTGATCCGCTGACCGGGCTTTATAACCGCCGCTATATGGGCTCACGCCTGCGTCAGGCGGTCGATGCATGGGAGGCGAGCGCCGAAACGGTCTCGGTCATCCTGTTTGATATTGACCATTTCAAGCGCATCAACGACACGTGGGGCCATCAGGCCGGCGACGAGGTGATACGTGCCTTTACCGAGCGGATGAACACCCAGCTGCGCGCGCTGGACATTGCCGGGCGTCATGGCGGCGAGGAGTTCATGGTGGTGCTGGCCGGTGCCACCCAGCGCGAAGCCACGGAAGCGGCAGAGCGCGTGCGGGCGGCCATCGCGCGCACGCCTTTCCGGATTTCCAGTGCCGGGGTCAGCGTGGACGCGACCACCAGCGCGGGCGTAGCCGAGATCATGCATGGCGATACGCCAGAACGCCTTGTCGCGCGCGCCGATGCCGCGCTCTATCAGGCCAAGGCAGCGGGCCGCAATCAGGTGATGGTGGCACAGAAAAAGGCCGCGTGAGCATCACGCGGCCTTCCTCAAATCGGCAGATGCGCTAAAGGGGCAGATCTACTTGATCTTGCCTTCCTTGAACTCGACATGCTTGCGCGCGACCGGATCGTACTTTTTCAGCACGAGTTTCTCGGTCATGGTGCGCGCGTTTTTCTTGGTCACGTAGAAGTAACCCGTGCCAGCCGTCGAATTGAGGCGGATCTTGATGGTTGTCGGCTTGGCCATGTCACTCACCTGAAACTGGGTTGCCGCGCCAGACCGGACCTGACGCTTCGCGAGCGCGCGAAAATACGCATGTTCGCTAGGGTGTCAATGGCGCTGATGCGTTCAGCTCCGCCAGTTCCGAAGCGCCATGGGCAGATAGATTGCCGCGATCACGCTCAGCGCCAGCAGGAAGCCGTGCGGATTGATCCAGTCCGTGGCCAGTCCGGCCATCATGGGCCCGACCAGCGACCCTGTGCCATAGGCGAAGATGAAGGCGGCATTGGCTGCTGCCAGCTGGCCTGCCTGCACCCGTTCCCCGATTACAGCCAGCCCGACCGTGTAGAAGGCACTGGCAAGGCCGACATAGAGGAATATGAGCGGGAAGAGGGCAAAGCCGAACCCGCTCGACGCAATGATGAGGAGCGGTATGGCAACCGCGCCGATGGTAATCAGTCCCAGCGTGCGCAGGCGTCCGGCCCGGTCGGCAAAATTTCCGATGGGTATCTGCAGGCAGAGCGCGCCCATCGCGCCGGTCGTCATCAGCAGGCCCACCATAACGGTCGTCAGGCCGATCCGGTCGCCATACACCGGCATCAGCGCGAAGAAGCTGTTTTCCAGCGCGCCGAACAGGAAGCCGGCGAGGATGGCAGCCGGGGCAAGGCGCGCCGTGCTCAGCATGGCCAGCGGGCTGCCCTCTTCGCTGCTCGGCGGCACCAGGCCCGGCCCGCGCAGGAACACGACCGGGATCACGCCCAGCGCGTATATCGTTGCTCCGGCTATCCATGGCGCCCAGCCTTCTGCGCCCAGCAATGCCAGCAGCAGCCCGCCGGAGCCGAACCCCGCCGACAGAACGGTGGCGTAGACCGCCAGCAGCGAAGCGCGCCGTTCGGGCTTGGCCAGCTGGTTGATCCAGGTCTCGCTGGCGATGAAGACGATGGTGACCGCGATGCCGATGAGGAAGCGTGTGCCGAACCACACCCACACCTCACGCACGGCGGGAAAGATCAGTATGCAAAGGGCAATCAGGGCGAGGCTGCCGGCCAGCAGGACGCGCGGGGCGATGCGCGAGAAAAAGCCCGGAATGAAGGGTGTGGTGAGGATCATGGCCAGCGCTGCGGCGGCGGCATTGGCACCTGCCAGCGCGCCAGAGCCTGTCATCGCTTCCAGATTGAGCGAGATCAGCGGCATGAGAAGGCCGAACCCGCACCCGGCAAGGCCACCGCACATGATCGCCACGAAGAGCGAACGGGTGCGGGCATGGGTGTCGCTGATCAGGAAGGAGAGGGCCATGCGGCCAGTCTATAGCCCGGTCGTGCGCAGCCGTCCCGCCTGTTTTCTCACCTGCAGCGGCGTGATGATCACACCCGATGCGGCGGCTCTGGCCAGCGGCACGAACGCGGTCAGCTCCGGCTGGGCCAGGTGCGCCTCCATCGCCTCTTCCTCGATCCAGACGGCGCGTCCGCCGGACCCTACAGGAAACAGGGCCTGAACGGCGCGCGAGGCGGCGATGGCGAACAGGCGCAAATGCCAGCTCGTGCCGTTGGGGCGGGTGAACACGCTGCGTCCCAGATAGGTCAGGCCCTGCCGGTCCGGCGCAAGGCCGTGGCGGGCTGCGCGTCCCCACAGGCCCGGCTGCGGGGGCTGTGCCATGGCGTCGTGTGCAGGAGAGGCGAACAGCAGACCCAGCTGCGCATGGGCCGCGCTCAAGGCCGCATCGGTGAAGGCGCGGGGGCTCAGGCTGCGTACGCCAAGGGCGCGTGATGATATATCCGGGTCATCGCCCGTATGGGTTACGGCACGTGCGCTCACGGGCGAAAATGCCAGCGGCAGCGCGTCTGGCAGCGCGTCTGGCAGAGCGGGCAGGGCGAAACGGCCTGTGGTGCCATCCACCACGAAAATTCCGGCTGCCGGGCGTACGCGCCTGGTATTGCGCGGGGCGCTCATAGCTCGTCGACGCGTGGACCCTTGGGCGTCACGCGCGCGCAGCGAATGGGGGCAGGGCCCTTCATGTGGCTGGCCAGTTCGGCCAGCACGAAGCGGGTGATGATGGGCAGATCCAGCGCGCCGGTATCCTCCAGCGAGACCCAGCGCACATCTTCCAGCTCTGCGGCCAGAAAATCATCCGCCCGTCCGGCGACAGCTTCCTCGGATGCGCGGAAGAACCAGGCATCAAACCGGCGCGGACGGCCCGGCGGCGTAATCGCGCGCGCTACCAGTTCCAGCGGCGCGGCGGCGGGGGCGAGGCCCGCCTGGGTGAAGGGTTTCCATTGCGGACCGGCCCGCGAAATGGGCGCGCTCTCGCCGATCAGAAGCCCGGTTTCCTCTGCCGTCTCGCGTATGGCCGCTGCGGCTGCGGCGCGGGCGCGGCGCTCGCTCATGCAGCGGGTCAGCACGTCCAGCACCGGCTCAGCCGGTTCGCTGGCCAGCGGCGCATAGCCGTCCGTCCGGTCAACGCGTCCTCCGGGAAACACGTATTTGCGCGGCATGAAGACATGCTCGCCCGAGCGCCGCCCGAACAATATCTCGGTCGTTCCGTTGGCGCGCTCGCGCGTGAGGATCAGGGATGCTGCCAGCGCAGGCTTGCGCACGGAGGGGTGCGGCTTCACGCCGGGGCGTTCATTGCCTTCCGAGTGGCGCGTGGGATCGAAAGGGTTGGATTTTGCCACTGTATTTTTCGTCTCTACCGCCGCCGTCTCGCCTTGTTGCCTCTGTCCCGGCCCGCTGGAGGGCGTCCGCCCTTGCGGCGTCCCATTGGTTTTCTGCCCGGTTCTGGCGGGGTCAGTATGTCCACCAGCAGGCCGCCCGTCACGGGTGTTGCTTCGCTAAGACGCACATTGACGGTCATTCCCAGCCGGTAGGTCGCGCCGGTATTTTCGCCGATAAGGGCGTGTGCGGACGGATCGTGATGGAAATATTCCCGGCCCAGACGCGATACCGGGCAGAGTGCATCAGCCCCGGTTTCGCTCAGGCGGATGAAGGCGCCAAAGCGCGTGACGCCGGTAATGCGTCCTTCAAATTCCGCGCCTACGCGGTCAGCGAGGAAACCTGCAATGAAGCGGTCGGCGGCATCGCGTTCAGCGGCCATGGCGCGGCGTTCGTTGGAGGTGGTTTCTTCCGCGATTACCTGCAGCGAGGCGCGTTCCTCGTCAGTTGTCCCGTCCCGTCCCAGCTTGAAGGCGTGGATCAGGGCGCGGTGAACCGTAAGGTCTGCATAGCGCCGGATTGGCGAGGTGAAGTGCGCGTATTTTTCCAGATTCAGCCCGAAATGGCCCAGATTGCGCGTGTCATAGATGGCCTGGGACTGGCTGCGCAGCACCACCTCGTTGACCGTCTCGTAGTGCGGCCCGCCCTTTGCCCGCTCCAGCACCTGATTGAAGCGCTTCGTGGTCAGGCGCTCGCCGCGGGCCCAGCTAAGCCCCACGGTCGGCAGGAAGTCAGCCAGTGCCTCGATCTTCTCGGTGCCCGGCTCGTCATGGACGCGGTAGATGAGCGGCGTGCGGGCCGCTTCCAGTGCTTCTGCGGCGGCGACATTGGCCTGGATCATCATTTCTTCGATCAGCTTGTGGGCGTCGAAGCGCTCGCGCCGCTCCACTGCGATTACCGAACCGTCCTCGCCAATGCGCACCTTGCGTTCCGGTGCATCGATATCCAGCGGCTCGCGGACCGCGCGCGCCTTTTGAAGCGCGGCATACGCGCCCCAGAGCGGTTCGAGCACGTGCTTTTTGAGCGTCTCGGCCTTGCCGGTGCCTTTGCCGTCAATGGCGGCCTGTGCCTCCTCGTAAGAGAGCTTGGCCGCCGAGCGCATCCAGCCGCGCAGGAAGCGGTGGGCGCGCTTGTTGCCGTTCTTGTCGAACACCATGCGCACGGCGAGGCAGGGGCGGTTCTCGCCCTCGCGCAGCGAGCACAGATCGTTGGACAGACGCTCTGGCAGCATCGGCACCACCCGGTCGGGCAGATAGACCGACACGCCGCGCTTCCTTGCGCCCTTGTCCAACGCTGAACCGCCGGTGACGTAGGCGGCAACGTCTGCAATCGCGACGATCACCACCCAGCCGCCCTTGTTGGCCGGATCATCATCGGGCGCGGCCCAGACCGCGTCGTCATGGTCCTTGGCGTCGGCCGGGTCGATGGTGATGAGGGGGATGTCTGTCAGGTCTTCGCGATCCTTGGCCGTGACCGGCTTGATGGCCCGCACTTCCTTTTCTTCGGCATCGCCAAAGCCTTGCGGAATGCCGTGTTCGGCCAGGGCGATGATGGAGCCAGCGCGCGGGCTGTCCGCGCTGCCGATGACTTCCTCGATAGCCCCGGTTTTGAGCCCACGCGCGCGTTCGGAGGCGAGGCGCACCATAACCAGATCGCCGTCCTTCGCGCCTGTGCCTTCGCCCTTGGCGGGGATCAGCTCGTGCTTGGTGCGCCGGTCCACCGGCACCAGCCGCGCGCCGCCGCGCCCCGTCTCTCGATAGACGCACAAAATGCGGTGCGCAGACTGGCCGAGCGTGCGCATGACGGTGGCGTAGTATTCATCGCCGTCCTTTTCCAGGCGCGCCAGAAACTTGTCGCCAATGCCCAGCGCGCTTTCGCGTCTGCCGCCCTTGCCCTGACCGGGCGCCAGCCGGATGACGGGGCTGTCACCCTCGGCGCGCACGGCGCGGCACAGCATCTCGCCATCGACATCGCGGTCCACGATCTCCACCACGGTCACCGGCGGCAGGCCGCCGCGTATGGCATAGGATTTCTGCCCTGTGCGGGTGATCTCGCCGTCTGTCTCCAGCACTTTGAGCGCTGATTTCAGCGCAATCTTCGCATCCCCGCGTAAGGCCAGAGACCTTGCGATCTCGCGCTTGGTGAAGCGGCCTTCGCCCAGCCGGATCGCTTCGAGCACGGCTTCCCTGGTAAATCCGCCATCCCTGAAAGGATCGTGGGACTGGGTCACTTGCTTCCTGCTTTCGCCTTCGTGGCGGTTTTCTTTTTCGCGGCAGGCTTTTTGGCCGCTGCGGCTTTCTTCGCCGGTGCCTTGCGCTTGCCCTTGGCAGAACCAGCCTTGGCGTTGATCAGTTCCACCGCCTGTTCCAGCGTCACGGTCTCGGGCGTTACGTCCTTGGGCAGGGTGGCATTGACCTTTGCCCACTTTACATAGGGGCCATAGCGCCCGGCCATGACTTGTATGGGGCCGCCATCGGGGTGTTCACCCAGCTCTTTTAGCGGTTCGGCGCTGGCGCGTCCGCGCCCGCCATTGGCCTTCTTGTCCTCGATCAGCGTGACGGCGCGGTTGATGCCGATCTCGAAAACCTCATCGATGGAAGGCAGGTTGGCGTAGGTCTTACCGTGCTTGACGAAGGGGCCATAGCGGCCAAGCCCGGCCTCGATCATTTCGCCATCATCAGGGTGCGGCCCGACCTGACGGGGCAGATCGATCAGCATGACCGCCTTTTCCAGATTGATGGAAGCCGGGTCCCAGCCCTTGGGCAGGGAAGAGCGGCGCGGCTTGTCCTCGCCCTCCAGCTTCATCTCCAGATAGGGTCCAAAGCGCCCGTCTTTGAGATAGATCATCTGGCCGTGTTCGGGGTGCAGGCCGATCTCGCCGTCACCCTCGATGGCTGATTGACCCTCGCCATTGCCGCCGAGCGGGCGGGTAAAGCGGCAGTCAGGATAGTTGGAGCAGCCGACAAACGCGCCGTGCTTGCCAAGGCGCAGCGACAGCGTGCCGACATTGCAGGACGGGCATAGCCGCGCATCCTTGCCGTCCTCGCGGGCCGGGAAGATGAGCGGGGCCAGCGCGATATTCATCGCATCGATCACCTGACCGACGCGCAAATCGGCAATGCCTTCGACGTTGGCCGAGAAGTGCTCCCAAAAGCGGCGCAGCAGCTCTTTATAGGGCATCTCGCCAGCCGAAACCTTGTCGAGCTGGTCTTCAAGGCCCGCCGTGAAGTCGTATTCGACATAGCGGGTGAAGAAGTTTTCCAGAAACGCGATAACGACCCGGCCCTTGTCTTCGGGCACGAAGCGCTTGTCTTCCATGCGCACATAGTCGCGGTCGCGCAGCACCGAGAGCACGGAGGCGTAGGTGGAGGGCCGGCCAATGCCCAGCTCTTCCATCTTTTTCACCAGCGTGGCTTCGGTGTAGCGCGGCGGCGGCTGGGTGAAGTGCTGCTCGGTAAAGGTCTGATCGGCCTTGGCGCTAGCGCCCTGTTTCACCGCAGGCAGGCGTGCTTCGCCGTCTTCGTCGGCATCATCGTCCAGCCCCTCCCGGTAGAGCGCGAAGAAGCCGTCAAAGGTCACGACAGAGCCGGTGGCGCGCAGGGCGAGCTTGCCTCCGTCTGCTTCCAGATCAATCGTGGTGCGCTCCAGCCGCGCGCTTTCCATCTGGCTGGCAACGGCGCGCTTCCAGATGAGCTCGTACAGGCGGGCCTGATCGGCTTCCAGACGCAGCGAGGAGGGATGACGCAGGAAGCTGGTCGGACGGATCGCCTCGTGGGCTTCCTGCGCGTTCTTGGCCTTGGAGGAATAGGCGCGCGGCACGTCCGGCACGTATTGCTCGCCATAGCGCTCGCCAATGGCCTTGCGGGCCTGATGGATGGCGCTGCCATCCATCGAAACGCCGTCGGTCCGCATATAGGTGATGAGACCGGTCGTCTCGCCGCCAATATCAATGCCCTCATAGAGTCGTTGCGCCACGCGCATGGTGCGCTGGGCGTCAAAGCCCAGCTTGCGTGAGGCTTCCTGCTGCAGGGTGGAGGTGGTGAAGGGCGCGGGCGGGTTGCGCTTTGTCGGCTTGGCCTCGACCGCAGCGACGGTGAAGTCTGCGGACTTCACCGCGGCCTCGGCGGCGCGCGCGGTCGGTTCGTCGCCAATGCTCAGGCGGGTGATCTTCTTGCCGTCAAACTGGGAGAGGCGTGCGCGGAACGGGTCCGAGTCGTCGGCGCGGACATCTGCCTCGATGGACCAGTATTCCTTCGGCTCGAAGCGTTCGATCTCGCCTTCGCGCTCGGTAATCAGGCGCAGCGCCACCGATTGCACGCGGCCTGCTGAGCGCGCGCCGGGCAGTTTGCGCCACAGCACAGGTGAGAGCGTAAAGCCGACCAGATAATCGAGCGCGCGGCGGGCCAGATAGGCTTCCACCAGCTCCATATCCACATCACGCGGATGGGCGAGGGCGTCCTGAACGGCGCTCTTGGTGATGGCGTTGAAGGCAACGCGCTTGACCGTCTTGTCTTTCAGCGCCCGGCGCTTGGTCAGCGCTTCGAGAAGGTGCCAGGAGATGGCTTCACCCTCGCGATCCGGGTCAGTGGCCAGGACCAGCGTGTCGTGATCTTTGAGCGCATCGGCGATGGCCTTCACCTTGGGAGCCGAACGGGAATCGATCTCCCACTCCATCGCGAAGTCTTCGTCGGGCCGGACCGAACCGTCCTTGGCGGGCAGGTCGCGCACATGGCCGAAGCTCGCCAGGACTACGAAATCCTTGCCCAGATACTTGTTGATGGTCTTGGCCTTGGCAGGCGACTCAACGACGACGACAGTCATGGAATGCTAAATGCCCTTTGCATGAGGGATGGGGCTGGCCGCCCGGCGCGCGAAAGTGGGGGTGGTTCCGGCGCAAGTCAACATGGCCGGATATCGTCATCGCAAGATGCACGTTAAAGATGTGTTTGTTATAAATTGCACGTTAAGTAATTTTCCGCTAACTGGATGGGCAGCAGATTGAGCGGGTTCCCCTCCGATGAAAAACGACCCCACAGACTTGCCTGCCGGTGCTTCGTCAAATCTGGTTGCCGACTATCTTGCTGACCTGTTGCGGTCAATGTCGGCGCTTGCTGGCGCGGCTGATCTCGATCAGTCGAAACTGGCAATTGATACCGCGCTGGATACGGTTCTGGCCGAAATGAACGGCGGCGGAAACGCGAAAGTCCGCTCAGCAGGCTAGGCGCACCATACCGCCGGGATCGACCTCGCAGCGTCCGGCCAGTTCCAGCTCAACTAGGGCTGCCGCCACGATACGGGCAGGCGCGCCGGACAGGCGCACCAGCTCGTCGCGCGAGATAGGCGCAGGCGAGAGCAGGGCGGCAACGCGCTCACGCACGGCGTCGGTGGCGCTGCTGTCATCGGGGTCCAGTACGGGCTCGTCCTCATAATCGCTGCGCTCGCGCTCTTGCACATTGTCCCGGCGCAGGCCGGAGAGGATGGTGATCACATCATCGGCGCTTTCGATCAGGGCTGCGCCCTCGCGCAGGAGCCGGTTGGTGCCCTTGGCGCGCGGATCGAGCGGGGAGCCGGGAACGGCCATCACCTCGCGGCCCTGTTCGAGCGCATAGCGCGCCGTTATGAGCGAGCCGGAGCGCTCGGCGGCCTCCACGATAACAACGCCCATGGACAGCCCGGATATGAGCCGGTTGCGGCGCGGAAAATCGCGCGCCTGCGGGGAGTAGCCGGGCGGGGATTCGCTCACCAGCAGGCCCTGTTCGGCGATTGCCGCGTGCAGATCGCGGTGCTCTGGCGGGTAGATGCTGGTCAGCCCGCCAGCGAGCACGGCTACGGTGCCGGTGTTTATCGTTGCCGCATGCGCCGCGCCGTCTATGCCGCGCGCCAGCCCCGAGACCACGACAACGCCGTGTTCGCCCAGCCCGCGCGCCAGATCACCGGCAAAGCGCAGGCCCACGCCCGACGCGCTGCGCGCGCCCACAATGGCGCAGGCGGTGCGGTCAGTCAGATCAAGCGGACCCAGCGTGGTGATGACGGGCGGGGGCGGATCGAGGGCGGCCAGTCCTGCCGGAAAGTCCGGCTCGCACGCACACAATAGCCGCGCGCCGATACGGTCCAGCCAGTCCAGCTCTGCTTCGGCTTCATCGCGCGAGGCCGGCACTAGCGCGGTCGCGCGCCCGCCCTTTTTGGCCAGTGCGGGCAGGGCATCCAGCGCGGCTTCGGCGGTTTTGAAGCGCTTGATGAGCTCGTTGAAGGTGACGGGGCCAACCCCGCGCGTGCGCGCCAGTCTCAGCCAGGCGGTGCGCCCGGCGGGGCTGAGCGGCGTGCGCTTCACGCCTTCTTCGCCCCGATGCGCGGTTCCTCGCCGCGAACGAGGCGCGCGATATTATCCTTGTGCCGCCACCAGAGCAGCGCTGCGAGGAACAGGGCCAGCAGCGCCACATCAGGCCGGACGAAGGCCAGCGCCAGTACGGGCGCGATGGCGGAGGCGGTGAGTGCGCTAAGGGATGAAATCCGGAACACCAGCGCCATGCCGAGCCATGTGGCGCAGACCAGCAGACCGACCGGCCACAGCACGGCCAGCAGCACGCCAAGGAAGGTGGCCACGCCCTTGCCGCCCTTGAAGCCCAGCCAGACCGGGAAGCAATGGCCGAGAAAGGCCGCGCCGCCTGCGATGAGACCGGCGGTGGGCGAGACCGCGAAGGTGAAGATCAGCGCGGCGATGCCCGCCTTGCCGCTATCGAGCACCAGAGTGGCGAGCGCGAGATCCTTGCGGCCTGTGCGCAGCACGTTCGTCGCGCCGATATTGCCGGAGCCAACGGTGCGGATATCGCCAAGGCCAGCAAGCTTTACCAGCACCAGGCCAAAGGGGATGGAGCCGAGCAGATAGCCGCCGACGGCAGCGAGGATCAGGAAGATTTCGGCTGGCAAAAGGCTTACTCCGCAAATCCGGGCCGGGCGTACACCATGGCCCCGTCAACGACACTCAGCAAGACACGGCCCTGGAGGCGGCGGCCCGAGAAGGCGGATGGTGCGGGGCTTTCCAGCCCGTCCTTGCCGTAAACATTGGGCGCTTGCGGATCAAACAACACCAGATCGGCCGGCGCGCCTTCGTCCAGCCGCCCTTGCGACAGGCCCAAAAGCTCCGCCGGGTTGCTGGTGAGGGCTTTCAGGCCAGCGGCCAGCGGCAGCTGTCCGTCCGCATCCAGCGTGCACAGGACTGGGATCAGCGCTTCGAGGCTGGATGATCCCGGCGCGGCATCTGAGAAGGGATTGGCCTTGGCCTCCAGCGCGACCGGCGTGTGGTCAGACACAATCACGTCGATCAGCCCGTCAGCGATGGCGGCCAGCAAAGCCTGCCGGTCGGCTTCGCTCCGCAGGGGCGGGTCGAGCCGGTAGGCGGGGTCCAGCCCGCCCATATCCACCTCGTTGAAGAGTAAATGAGTGAGCGGCGCGCTGGCAGCGACGTCCAGCCCGCGCTTGCGGGCGGTTTTCATCGCGTCGAGTCCGTCAGCGGTCGTCAGGCGTTCAAACAGGATGCGCGCGCCCGTCAACTCGGCCAGCGCCGCGAGGCGTTCCACGCCAAGGCGCTGGGAAATGCCCGGACGCGCAGGAAGACCGAGACGCACTGCCATCGCGCTTTCATGGGCGATGGTGCCGGCGGAGAGGTGCATGTCTTCCACCGTCAGCCCCACCCAGGCGTCGAACGCGCTGGCATAGCTTAAAAGATTGCGCAGGAAGCGCGTGTCGGCGATCAGATCACCGCCATCAGAGACCAGCAGCGCGCCTGCGCGCAGCATCAGGCCGATCTCGGCCATCTCGCCAGCTACTGTGTGCGTGCGCGCCGCGCCGAGCAGGCGCACCGGCGCCTGCAGCGCGCGAAAGCTGATCCAGTCAATGTCTTCAGGCCGGATGAGGCCAGCCCCGCTGGATGAGGACAGGACCAGCGTGCCAACACCCCCTGCGGCAGCAGCGCGGATGGTGGTGTCGAGATTTTCAATGCCGGAGCGGCCCGGCTCGGATGCACGCGCGCCGATATCGATGAGGGCGGGGGCGAGCACCGCGCCGTCTGCCTCGATCACCTGATCGTCCGCTTCGGGGGAGAGCCCGGGGCCAATAGCGTCGATCACACCGTTCTCGACGCGCAGATCACCTTCCATGTCGCGCCCCGATGCCGGATCGATCAGGCGTGCGCCCGCGATGAAGATACCGCCGCTCATGGCACCATCTCCTGCATGCCGCGCCCCGCAAGCAGTTCGAGCACCGCCATGCGCACGGCGACGCCTGCCTCCACCTGATCGAGGATGACGGAGATATCCGTGTCGTCGGCCAGTGCGGAGGTGATTTCGATGCCCCGGTTCATCGGCCCGGGATGCATGACAATGCAGTCCTGATTGGCGAGCGACAGGCGGGCATAGTCGAGGCCATAGATCGCCGCGTATTCGCGTGCCGACGGGATCAGCCCGGAGCTCATGCGCTCGCGTTGCAGGCGCAGCACCATCACCGCGTCACAACCCTCAATGGCCGCCTCAACCGAATGGAATACAGATGCGCCCCAGCGGTCGGCGTCGGCGGGCAGGAGGCTGGCGGGGCCGCACAGGCGGATATCGGCATTCATCAGCGAAAGCAGGGCGACGTTCGAGCGCGCGACGCGTGAATGGAGAATATCGCCCACAATCGCGATGCGCTTGCCGCCCATATCTCCGAGGTGTTCGGTGAGGGTGAACAGGTCCAGCAGGGCCTGTGTCGGGTGCTCATTGGCCCCGTCACCGGCATTGATCGTGGAGATGCCCGTGGTCTGCTGGAAGAAGGCTGCCGCGCCGGGGCTCTGATGGCGCACCACCAGCAGGTCAGGCTGCATGGCGGCCAGCGTGTTGGCGGTGTCGGCCAGGCTCTCGCCCTTTTTCAGCGAGGCATTGCCAGCAGAGAAGTTCACGACATCCGCGCCCAGGCGCTTGGCGGCGATCTCGAAGCTGGCGAGCGTGCGCGTGGACGCCTCGAAGAACAGGTTGATGACCGTCAGCCCTTTGAGGCTGGGGTGCTTCTTGTCTTCGGTGCGGTTGCGGGTGAGGTGCGCGCGGGCGCTGTCGAAAAGGAGTTCCAGATCAACGCGGTTGAGAGCGGACGCCGCTATCAGTCCGCGATGGGGGAAGGTGTAGCTGTATTCACCCTGTCCCATTCAAGCACTCCGCCGCACATGCGGTTGCGCGGTATAGTGGTGTGCGGGCCGCCCGGCAATAGGCGTCAGCCAAGAAGCGTCAGCGCAGTGAGGATAGGCAGGGCAATCGCGCTGGCCAGAACCGTGAGCGTTATCATGCCTGCGGTCAGCCCCGTTTCGCCCTCGAACTCGGTGGCCACCGCATAGACAAAGGCCGCCGATGGCCCGCCCGTGGCCAGCACCAGCAGGGTCTCTGCATTGCCGTTTATACCCAGCATGCCCGCAGCGGCGAGCACGAATAGCGGCACCGCAATCGACCGGATCGCCGCCGCGCTGAACAGAAGCCGGATGCGGCCCTTGAGGGCGGCGAAATCTAGCCCCGCGCCCATGCAGATCAGCACCAGTGCCAGCGAGCCATAACCGGCCAGATCCAGCGGGGAGAGCAGGGTATCCACCGCTTCTGCCGTCATCAGGGGCGGCAATAGAGGCCAGATCAGCGCGATGGCCACGGCAAGCAGGCATGCGATCAGCACCGGGTCCCTCACCAGCGCAGGCAGCGCCTTTCGCATGCCGCCATCGCGCGTGCCAGCAAAGGCCATGACGATGATGATCGTTGCCAGCACCAGCGCCGGGGCGGCGATGGTGCCTGTCCACTGCGTGGAGGCTGCGCCCTGCAGCCGGTCGGCCAGGGTGAAGAACAGGACCACGTTCCACACGCAGCACACCGCCACCAGCGCCGCCGTCTCGCGCGCTGTAGCTTTGAGCAGTCTTGCCACGCCGAGCGACAGGATGAGCGCCAGCATTATCCCGCCCGCCGACAGGGCGATGACGGGCAGGGCGCCAGCCTGCGTCAGGTCTGCGCGCGCTATCGTGACGAAGAGTATGCAGGGCAGGAGTACGCGGTAATTCAAAAGGTTGATGCCGCGCCACTGGCCATCTGGAATGATCTGCCAGCGCCGGAGGGCATAACCCAGAGCGACCAGCACGAAGGCAGGAAAGAAGACGGCGAGTATGTGCAGGGTCATAGTGCGGCAATCGCTATCCAGATGGGCATGGTGATGGCGGCGAGCAGGGTGGTGGCGGTGACGTG
Organism: Glycocaulis sp.; assembly: GCF_050485565.1. Classification (GTDB taxonomy): domain Bacteria; phylum Pseudomonadota; class Alphaproteobacteria; order Caulobacterales; family Maricaulaceae; genus Glycocaulis. Next base: position 223,262 of record NZ_JBJHBQ010000002.1, read on the forward strand.
GCCTGCCATCATCTCTGCGTCCCCGCCCATTTCACGCGCCAGCACATAGGCGGCGGCTGCGCCGGGCGTTGCGCCAATCCCCACCAGCACGGCGAGTGCCACGCCTTCGACGCCCAGCAGAATGCCCAGCGCGTAGAACACCGCTGGCGCGATCAGGAGCTTGGCCGTCACCGAGAGCGAAATAATGCCCGGACGGGCGCGCAGCGAGGTAAAGTCCAGCCCCGCCCCGATGGTCAAAAGGATAAGCGGCAGGGAGGCGCGGCCTGCCAGGTCCAGCGTGTCGGCGACCGGGCCGCTCTGGAACACACCGGCCACATTGGCGGCGAGGCCAGCCAGACAGCCGATAATGATCGGGTTGGTGATGATGCGCAGGCCGACGCGTTTCAGGTTCGGCGGATGATCGCTCTTGCCCCACACGGTCATCACCGCGACGCACATCACATTGACCAGCGGCACGGTCGGGGCGAAGGCAAGAGCGGCCAGCGCCGCGCCTTCCTCGCCAAAGGCAGCCGGTGCCAGCGCCAGCAGCACGAAGCCATTCCAGCGCACCCCGCCCTGAAAGAGGCTGGTATAGACCGGCCCCGGCATGGGCAGGAGGCGGAAGGCGAGCATGATGATGCCCATGGCCAGAAACCCGCCCGCCGCCGCCAGCATGAAGCTGCCCGCAGGCACGGATGCATAATCGGCCCGGCTGATCGTGATGAACAGGAAGGCTGGCATCAGCGCCTGATAGGAGAGCTTGTTGATCCCGCCCCAGAGCGGCGCGGCCACAAGGCCTGAGCGGCGCAACACCCAGCCCAGCGCGATAACGCCGAACACCGGAAAAAGGGCGATGACTATCTGGTTGGACATCAATTATGGTTTCTATTCTAGGTTTGTTAGAGCGGGGAGAACCATTATGCGGTTTGTTGTCGTAGTTTCTGCACTGACTATTTTGGCTGGGTGTGCTGACCAACACGCGTCGGACGATCAAGCTTTGGCGACAGTGGCTGAGTCTGAAACGGACATCCAGTCAGTAGAGGCCGATAGCGTTGTCGGCGACGCCGAACAGTTAGCGTCGGAGTTTGATTTCAGCGCTATCGAAGGACGGTTCGGAGATCGCTACTGGACTGTCTCAGAGGTAACAGACGCTGTTTCTCAGGCGCAGGAGGCATTCGATTCTGGCGATTGTGCCGAGGCGCTTCCTCTTCTTGTCGATGCACAAAGAAAATCAAATCAAATAAGTAATTTGATCCAGGGTGGGCTGAGGCCTTTTTACGACGCGTCCTATGACCAACGAAGGTCATTCACTGCGGTTGGCAGGCTCGTCGGCTACGAAAATTCGATGAATGAATATCGGGAGACCAGAAACCGCTTAATGGTTTACGAGGCCGAGTGCTTGTTGACGCTGGGCCAGAGGAATGAAGGCATCGTTCGACTCTATCGAGCTCTTGAGCTGATCCCGATCTCGAATCGAGAGCTTTGGGATCGCGCTAGAACCAAATTGTATGAAGAATTGGAGGTCGAGTGACGACGGGGCTCATTCCTCCGGCACGCCTTCCGCGATGCGCAGAAGCGCGTCTTCAAGGATCACGGCGGCGGCTTCCGCGTCGATCATCTCCTTGTGGCGATGAATGGGTATGCCCGCCTCAGAGAGGGTTTCACCCGCCTCGAAGGTGGACAGGCGCTCATCCTGATAGGCGATAGGCAGATCGCGCAGCCGCAAGAGATTGGTGGCGAGCGAGCGGGCAGACTGTGCGCGCCGCCCGTCCCCGCCATCCATATGCAGGGGCAGGCCGATAATCAGCCCCTTGCAGGCGCGCTCGTCATAAAGCTTGAAGATGCGCGCAGCATCCTCGGAGAATTTGGTCCGCTCGATGGTCTCAACCGCGCTGACCAGCGTGCGGTCCGAATTGCACGCGGCCACGCCTATCGTGCGTGTGCCGGGATCCAGCGCCATGAGCGGTCCTTTTGGCAGTAAGGCCGGGTGCAGGAAGATCATGGCGCTGGGAATGCTCCGGCTGGGTTCAGGCGGTCAGGCCGCCTGCGACATCAATCGTGGTGCCGGTGACAAAGCTGGCTTCATCGCTGGCGAGGAACACCGCGACACTCGCGATTTCATCGGCTTTACCATAGCGGCCCAGCGGCACCATCATGCGCTGCAGATCAGCGGTCTCGCCGTCTGCCGGGTTCATGTCGGTATCGATGGGGCCGGGCTGGATGACATTGGCGCGCAGCCCCTTGCGGCCCAGCTCGCGCGCAGCAGCCTTGGTCAGCAATTGCACGGCGGCCTTCGACGCACAGTAGGAGCCAAGACCGGGTGAGGGCGCGCGGTCGCCCAGAATGGACCCGACCGTGATGATCGAGCCGCCCGGCTCCATGATGTTGGCAGCAAGGCGGATGGCTTCGAACGGCGCGGTGACATTGACCGCCATCACATCGTTCCAGTCCTCATCGCTCATCTTGCGCAGGGTCACTTCGCGCGCGATGCCGGCATTATTGACCAGAATGTCGAGCCGGCCGTGTTTCTCCGCCGCCGCGCTCATCACGCGGGCAGTTTCGCCCTGTTTGCGCGCATCGCAGCCGACGGCCTCTGCCTTGCCGCCCTTGGCATTGATGGCGGCGGCCACCGCCTCGGCCTTGTCCTTCGATCCGCCATAGGTCAGCACCACGGTTGCGCCCTCATCGGCAAACGCCTGACAGATGGCTGCGCCGATCCCGCGCGAACCACCCGTTACAAATGCGACTTTTCCTGACAGCCTTGCGCCCATGACAGATGTCTCCTCCAACTTGTTGCGTTGCCGTTCTATATGAGCGCGGGAGAGAAGCCCGTTCGCTTGCCGACCGCAAGCCCCCAGCCATTACCGGGACGCATGAATGTCTGAAATCAGCGTGCGCATGATCGAGGGGCTGGCGGAGATCGCACCGCAGGCGTGGGACGCCATCGCCAACCCTGACGGTCAGGCGTTTGATCCGTTCCTGAGCTGGGACTTTCTTGAAGCGCTGGAAGCGTCAGGCTGCGTCAGCGAGGAGACGGGCTGGATACCGCGCCATCTGATCGCTGAAGACGGCGCGGGCGGGATCGTTGGCGTGCTGCCGCTCTACGTGAAGACCCATTCCTATGGCGAGTATGTGTTCGACCATGCCTGGGCCGACGCGCTGCACCGGGCAGGGGGAGAATACTATCCAAAGCTGGTCACCGCGGTGCCGTTCACGCCCGTCACCGGACGGCGCGTGCTGGCCGCAGACGAAGGCGTGCGCCGCGCGCTGGCCGCCGCCGCACAGTCTGTCGCGGGGCAATGGAATGCTTCCGGATGGCATGTACTGTTTCCTGATGTCTCAGAGCGCGAGGCGCTGGCCGCATCGGGGCTCAGCGAACGCCTCGACATCCAGTTCATCTGGGATAATCGCGGCTATGGCAGCTACGACGATTTTCTGGGCGATCTCGCCTCACGCAAGCGCAAAGCACTGAGGAAAGAGCGCGAGGCGGCGCAGGCCGGGCTGGAGATCGTCCCGCTTACCGGCGCAGAGCTGACACAAGAACACTGGGATGTGTTCTTTGCCTGCTATCAGGACACCGGCGCGCGCAAATGGGGCACGCCCTATCTCAATCGCGAATTTTTCCAGCTGATCCATGAGCGCATGGCGCAGCATGTTCTGATGGTGATGGCGTGCCGGGACGGGCAGTGGATTGCCTCCGCGCTGAACTTCATCGGGTCGCAGGCGCTTTACGGGCGCTATTGGGGCTGTCTGGAGGGCCATGACCGCCTGCATTTCGAACTCTGCTACCATCAGGCCATCGATTACGCGATTGCGCACGGCCTGAAACGCGTGGAGGCGGGGGCGCAAGGCCATCACAAGCTGGCGCGCGGCTATCGCCCGCAAGCGGTTGGTTCGGCCCATTTCCTCACCCATCAGGGCCTCGCCACCGCCATCGGCCGCTATCTGAGCCGCGAGAGGCAGGCGGTGCTGGCGGAGATTTCGGCGCTGCACGGGGAGGGGCCTTACCGGAAGGGTTGAGGGGTGGAAGCGCTTGGCCGGACTTGTTAGGCTCGTTATTAGCCCCCGCCACCGGAGACATCCCATGAGCCTTGATGGCCGTTATGACGACCAGAACATTTTCGCGAAAATCCTGCGCGGGGAGGCACCAGCCATCAAAGTGCGCGAGGATGAGCACACGCTGACCATCATGGATGTTTTCCCACAGGCGCCCGGCCATGTGCTGGTGATCCCGAAGGAGCCAGCGCGCAATCTGTTCGAGCTGTCCGAAGAAGCGGCGGAAAAGTCCATTCTGGCGGTCAAGACCGTTGCCGCCGCCGTACGGCGCGCTCTGGAGCCGGATGGCGTGTTCGTGGCCCAGTTCAACGGTGCGCCCGCCGGTCAGACCGTATTCCACATTCATTTTCACATCATTCCGCGCCGGGAAGGCGAGGAGATCGCCGGTCACGGCAAGGCGCAAATGGCCGCCCCGGCGGAGCTGGAAGCGCTCGCAGTGAAAATCCGCGCCGCGCTGTAGGCAGGTCTGACTCGAAAATCCCGCTTGATTTTTTCCCAATTCGCGCATCATAGGCGCTGGAGCGTCGCACTCTGCACGGGGCATTGACTCGCCCCTTGCCCCTTTACCCGCCCGCGTCGACGCACGGGCGCGTTCTGGCGTTCTTGCACCATGTTACTTGTCGACACCTTTGTCGGTCCCAGTGCCATTGAAGGCGTTGGGGTTTTTGCGGCTGAACCGATCCGCAAGGGACAGCTCATCTACCGCTTTGAGCCGGGTTTTGACCGGCTGATTGGCGAGGCTGAACTGCCCAATCTTCCCGAAAGCATCCGCCACTTCATTGAGCGCTATACCTACCCGCACCCCAAAGAGGCCGGGATGCTGGTGCTGGACGCGGATAATGGCCGGCATATGAACCACTCGCTTCAGCCCAATACCGATTTCCGGGACTCGGTCTTCGGCTATGCGATCCGCGACATAGCGGCTGGTGAGGAAATCACCTGCAACTATGCCGAGTTCGAGCCGGACTTCTACATGCTGCCTTCAATGGTGTCGGCCCACGCCGCCGCCCCGAAGGCGGCAAACGGCAGCGGCGCGCATCTTTAAGGCCGGGTGGCCATGCGCTTGTTAAAGGCGTGAGGTGATGGCAGACATCTGCCATGCGCACGATTGCCATCACTTCTGCCACCGGCTTTGAACATGTAACGCCGGACGGACATCCCGAACGCGTGGCGCGGCTTGAGGCCGTTTCCCGCGCCCTTGCGCCCTTGTCACCGCGCGAAGCATCGCCCGCGACGCGCGAGGCGCTGGCCCGCGTGCATGACGAGGCCCATATCGATCAGGTTTTCGCGGCCAGCCCGGCAGAGGGTCATGCTTCGCTGGATGCCGACACCTGGATGAGCCCCGGCTCGCTTGATGCGGCGCTGCATGCGTGCGGCGCGGTGATTGAGGGCGTCGACGCGGTGCTGCACGGCGAGGCCGAGGCGGTGTTCGTCGGCTGCCGCCCGCCCGGCCATCATGCCGAGCCCGACCGGGCCATGGGTTTCTGCCTGTTCAACCAGATTGCCGTTGGCGCGCTGCACGCGCTGGAGGTGAGGGGGCTTGAGCGCGTGGCCGTCATCGATATCGATGTGCATCACGGCAATGGCACGCAGGCGACCGCCGGGCGCGAGCCGCGCCTGTTCTTTGCCTCCGTCCATCAGGGCTGGATCTATCCCGGCACCGGCGCGGCCCATGAGACGGGCCGGCACGGCAATATCGCCAATCGTCCGCTGCCCGCGGGTGCCACCGGCGAGACCTGGCATCCAGCGCTGGACGAGCTGATCGAGGCGGTGCGGGCCTTCAGGCCCGAATTACTGCTGGTCTCTGCCGGATTTGATGCGCACAAGGATGATCCGCTTGCGGGGCTGGCGCTGAGCGATGGCGATTTCGCCCGTGCAGGCACGGCTCTGGCGCGGCTTGCGCAGGAAAGCGCGCACTCCCGGCTTGTCTGTGTGCTTGAGGGCGGATACGACTGCCCCGCGCTTGAACAGTCGGTTGCGGCTTTTGTTGGCGCGCTGCAGGCGGCCTGACGGGGACCAGCGCCTGACAGATATTGTCCGCTTCGATCCCCCGAAAAGCTATGACCCAGCCCGTTGTCACACGCCTGCCCGGCTCGATCATCATTGCCCGCCACGGTGAACCCGATGCGGACCGCCGCATGGTGCTGGACTGGCGTGGCTATGAAAAATGGTGGGCGGATTACGATCTGGCGGGCCTGAAAAACGGGCAAAGCGCGCCCAAGGCATTGTGCGAGGCCGCCGGGCAGGCCCATTCGGTCTATGCCTCCACCCTGATCCGGGCGATTGAAACCGCGCAGGCTTGCGTTGGCACGCGCGAGATCACGCAGAATTCGGTCTTTATCGAAGCGCCGCTGCCGCCCCCGCCCATTCCGGGCCGGTTCAAGGCGCGTACCTGGGGCGTCTATGCCCGCTGCACCTGGTGGCTTGGCATGGCGCGTGGCAAGGAAACCCGCGCGCAGGCCGAAACCCGCGCCGAGGAAGCCGCCGCCATCCTCATCGAGGCGGCCCAGCACGGCGATGTGGCTCTGTTTGCCCATGGCTGGTTCAACCGCATGCTGCGCCCGGTGCTCAAACGCCATGGATATGTCTGCGTGCGCGATGGCGGGGATGATTACTGGTCCTGGCGCAAATATGAGATCAAAGGGCGCAGCTAGTCTTCCCGTCTGGGCTTCGGTGCCAGCACGAAGGTCAGCGCTATAGCCAGAATCACCGTGCCGAACCGCACGCCATTGGCAAACAGGTCGCCAATGGCGTTCTCGCCGAGCGCAAAGGCCGTCCACAGACCGTTCAGCCCGACATGGAGCAGAATGGCTGGCCACAGATTGAAGCCCCAGCGCACGAACAGCCAGCCGAACAGCAATCCGCCAAGCCCGGTGATGGCCACGATACCAGCGATTTCCATCGGATCGGTGCCGGACCCCGCATGGACCAGTCCGAAGACGATGCCGGGCAGGATGACGGCTGGCAGCCAGTGCCAGCCTGCCAGTCGCACCAGCACGCCGACGGCAAGGCCGCGATAGACAATCTCTTCGATCACCGGTCCGCCAATGACCAGCCAGCCATAGTCTGCCGGGCCGGACGCGTCCGAAAGCGGCACAAGCAGCGCGCAGACAATGATCGCGGGCAGAAATGATGCGCCCGCCCACACCAGAGGCCGTACCGGCGACGCGCCAAGGCCGGTTACGGCGGCGATGCGCCCCGGATGCGTCCATGCCGCCAGCCAGACGAGCGCGAACAGGACACCTGCGTCCGCAAGAGAGATCAGTGCCGAGCGCATATAGGGCGTTGAGAGGATCCAGTCCGCCGTCAGGTGAGGGCGCAGGAACCCGCCGCTCAGGGCGGTGAAGGCAAGGCCCGCAATAATGGCGGCCGATAGCAGGACGGCGCGGGTGCGTGTATCAGAAAGTCTGGTCAGAACGGTCACAATGGGTTCCCCGCAAATTATGTCCCGCCAGTCTAACCCGGTTGCACCCGCGCACTTGAAGAAATCGGCCATGACGGCGCAGCCCGGTCAGCTGGATATCTACCCGCCGCCCGCAGGGCTTGCGCCCGTCGTGTCGGGCTTTGTCCATCGTGATGAGCGGGTGGATGGCCGGGCGGTGCGCCTGCTGCCCGATGTGCGCACCTCCGTCCAGATCATGCTCGCCGACCCGTACTGGATACGCGAACGCGGCGAAGGCGATGCGTGGCAGCGCCTGCCGCGCATCGCGCTCTGGGGTCCGCGCCATGACTGGGGCTACGGATATGCTGCCGCCCACGTCACCTGCTTTGCGTTCGGACTGACGCCAGCCGGGTTTCGCGCCGTCACGCGCGGCCCTGCCAGGGGCTGGCTGAACAGGGTGGAGGGGCTTGATATTTCGGCACCTGCGCTTGCCGCCGCGATTGATCCGCGTGAGGGCGAGCCGTTCATGGAGTGGATGGCGCGCATCATCCCGGCGCTGGAGGCAGTGTTTGCCGGTGCTGCGCCCGTGCCCTTCGACTGGCCCGGCGTTACCGGGATACTCGCCGAGGAAGCTGGCGGCGCGGTGCGCAAGGCGGCGGATGCGGTCGGGCTCTCCGAGCGTCAGTTCCGCCGCGTGTTCGAGGCGCTCAGCGGGGTTGCGCCCAAGCGCTATCAGCGGGCCTTGCGGGTGGACCGGATGATCCGCCAGCTGCACCCCTCGCCGTGGGAGGCCGACACGGCCGGTGACATTCCCATCCCCTTTGCTGACCAGCCACATGCCATACGGGAGTTCCGGGCCCTGACCGGCCTGACGCCCGCCGACTATGTCCGGCTGAAAACCGGCGCTGACCGCACCTTGCGCTCGGTCGGGGTGGACGGGCTGGCCTTGCCTCAAGGCTGATGCTCATCTCGCCACTGGACGCGCGCCGCGCTGCTTGTCACTCTCGCGCCATGACCGACTCAGGCACCACCGATATCGCCAAGCTGAGCTTTGAAGCCGCGCTGAAGGAGCTGGAGGACATTGTCCAGCAGCTTGAGCGCGGGGATGTGGAGCTGGAGAAATCCATCGCCATGTATGAGCGCGGCGCGGCGCTGCGCGCCCATTGCGAGGCGCGCCTGAAAGATGCGCAGCTGAAAGTCGACAAGATCGTGCTGGGCGCGGACGGCAAGCCGGGGACCGAGCCTGCGGGCCTTGACGGCTGATGCGCGGGGCCGCCGACCCGCCTGCCAGTGAAATCAGCCCGGACGATTTCTTCGCCGCCGATATCCGCCTTGGCACGATCACGCGCGCCGAACCGTTCCCGGAGGCGCGAAAGCCCGCCTACAAGCTCTGGATCGATTTTGGTGAAGGGGTAGGCGAGAAGCGCTCTTCCGCGCAGATAACCGGGCTTTACGCGATTGACCAGCTGGTGGGCAGGCGCGTGCTGGCGGTGGTGAATTTTCCGCCGCGCCAGATCGGCCCTGTGCGCTCCGAAGTGCTGGTGCTGGGCGTGACGGACAGCGCGGGAAATGTGGTCTTGCTGGAGGTGCCAGAGCACGCCGATGTGGCCAACGGCGCTGGCGTCAGCTAGACCGGCATCGCACTGACCCCTCGCGCCCGGAGTTCACCTGACCACCATGGCCAGTTTTCAGGCCCAGCTTGAAGAATCTGCCGACCGCGTGACGGTGGCGCTGGACGCGCTGCTGGCGCGCGCTGACGGGCCTGAGGCGCGCCTGGCCTCGGCCATGCGCTATGCCGCTCTGGGGCCGGGCAAGCGTATCCGGCCTTTCCTCACGCTGGCGGCAGGGCGCATGCTGGGCGCGGATGAGCGCGGGCTCTTGCGTGCGGGCTGCGCAATCGAGTGCATTCACGCCTATTCGCTGATCCACGATGATCTGCCTGCCATGGATAATGACGATGTCCGGCGCGGACGTCCGACCGTGCATATCGCCTATGATGAGGCGACAGCGATCCTTGCCGGTGACGCGCTGCAATCGGCCGCTTTCGAGATCATGGCCGGCGCTGACACCCATCCCCATCCGAGCGTCCGTCTGGCGCTGGTGGAGGGGCTGGCAAAGGCCTCCGGCGCGCGCGGCATGGCCGGCGGGCAGATGATCGACATGCTCTCGCCGACGCGTGTAGGCGACGATATCGGCGTGCTGACGCGCCTGCACCGGATGAAGACCGGCGCGCTGATCAGTTTTTCGGTGGAGGCAGGCGCGGCGCTGGCCGAAGCCAGTAATGATGCGCGCCACGCGCTGGAAGGCTACGCCCATGATCTGGGGCTGATCTACCAGATCGTGGACGATCTTCTGGACGCTGAAGGGCTGCCCAGCATTGCGGGCAAGGCGGTCAACAAGGATGCCCGTCAGGGAAAAACCACATTTGTCACGATTCTGGGGGTGGACGGCGCGCGCGAACGGGCGCGTCATCTCGCCGCTCAGGCCAAGGAATACCTCGCACTCTTCGGCAGTTCTGCCAATATCCTCAAGAGTTGCGTCGACTTCGTTCTCGAACGGCGGTCCTGATCGCCGCAAACTGAGCCACCGGAACCGGCAAGAGGGCCGGACTGACGCTGGAGCCATTATGCCTGAGACGCCCAATCTGGACCGCATCGCCTCCCCGAAGGACCTTAAAGGCCTCGACAATGCGCAGCTGTGCGCGATTGCCGATGAGCTGCGCGCGGAGACGATTGATGCGGTGTCGGTAACGGGCGGGCATCTGGGCGCGGGGCTGGGCGTGGTCGAGCTTACCGTCGCGCTACACGCTGTATTCGATACGCCCAAAGACATCCTGATCTGGGATGTCGGCCATCAGTGCTATCCCCATAAAATTCTCACCGGGCGGCGCGACCGTATCCGCACGCTGCGCCAGGGCGGGGGGCTGTCCGGCTTCACCAAGCGTACCGAGAGCGAATACGACCCGTTCGGGGCCGCTCACGCCTCCACCTCCATTTCCGCCGCACTCGGCTTTTCGGTTGCCAGCGATCTCAAGGGTGAAAACCGCCATGTCGTCGCCGTGATCGGCGATGGCTCCATGTCGGCGGGCATGGCCTATGAGGCGATGAACAATGCCGGGGCGCTCGACAAGAATCTCATCGTCATCCTGAACGATAACGACATGTCCATCGCTCCGCCGGTCGGTGCGATGAGCCATTATTTCGCGCGCCTTGTCTCCTCCAAGGGCTATCGTTCGCTGAGGAAGATCGGCAAGGGCCTTGCCAAGGTGATCGGCGTGGAAGAAGCCGCGCGCCGGGCCGAGGAATATATGCGTGGCATGGCCGTGGGCGGCACGATGTTCGAGGAGATGGGCTTTCGCTATGTCGGGCCTATCGATGGCCATGACGTGGCGCAGCTCGTTGCGGTTCTGAAGAATGTGCGCGACGGGCAGGACGGACCGGTGCTGATCCACGCCGTCACGCATAAAGGCCATGGCTATGCGCCGGCAGAGGCCGCTGCCGACAAGTATCACGGCGTGTCGAAATTCAACGTCATCACCGGCGAGCAGGCCAAGTCCAAGCCCGCAGCGCCCAGCTATACCGGCGTCTTTGCCGAGGCGTTGATCCGCGAAGCCGAGGCCGACCCGTCAATCGTCGCCATTACCGCCGCCATGCCGAGCGGGACGGGGCTGGACAAGTTCGCCGCGCGCTTTCCGGACCGCTGCTTTGATGTCGGCATTGCCGAGCAGCATGCCGTCACGTTCGCGGCCGGGCTGGCGGCGGCGGGCATGAAGCCGTTTGCGGCGCTCTACTCCACCTTCCTGCAGCGCGCCTATGACAGCGTGGTCCACGATGTGGCCATCCAGAAACTGCCGGTGCGCTTTGCCATCGACCGGGCAGGGCTGGTCGGCGCAGACGGCTCCACCCATGCGGGCAGTTTTGATCTTGGCTATCTCGGCATGTTGCCGGGCATGGTCATCATGGCCGCTGCCGACGAGGCGGAGCTGGCGCGCATGGTGAAAACGGCCACGCTGATTGATGACGGCCCCAGCGCCTTCCGCTATCCGCGCGGCGAAGGCACGGGCGTGGAAATTCCCGCCAACCCGCAAGCGCTGGAGATCGGCAAGGGCCGTATCGTGCGCGAGGGCAGCGCGGTGGCGATCCTGTCGCTGGGCACGCGCCTGGAAGAGTCCCTCAAGGCCGCGGACGAGCTCGCCGCCCATGGCCTGTCGGCCACGGTGGCCGATGCCCGCTTTGCCAAGCCGCTCGATGAGGATCTGATCTTGCGCCTCGCGCGCGAACACGAAGTCCTCATCACCATCGAGGAAGGCGCGCGCGGCGGGTTTGGCGCGTTCGTGCTGCACATGCTGGCCGAAAAGGGCGTGCTCGATACCGGGCTGAAAATCCGCACCATGACCCTGCCGGACATGTTCCAGGAGCATGACAGCCCGGTGAAGCAGTATGACGAGGCGCGCCTGAATGCCCGCCACATCACCGCTACTGTGCTCGATGCTCTGGGGCGGTCCGAAGAGGCGGCCAAAGCGCTGGCGTGATAGGAGGGGGCGGTTCCATTGATCAAGGATTCGCCCCATGCCCTTCGCCAAGCCTTACCGCTCCATCTCCGAAGTTTCCGGTACACGCTATCCGCCGCCGCATGATGAGCCGGTAAAGCGCCGCGCCTGGCGCGCGCTGGGTGATGCGTTCGGGCTGACGCAGTTCGGCGTCAATCTGGTGCGGCTGGAGCCGGGGGTGTGGTCCTCCCAGCGCCACTGGCATGCGAAGGAGGACGAGTTCGTCTACGTCGTTTCCGGCCATCCCACCCTTGTCACCGATGCGGGCGAGGAGCGCCTGTCGCCCGGCGATTGCGCGGGCTTTCCTGCCGGCGTGAAGGACGGTCACCATCTGAAGAACGACAGTGACGGAATGGTGGAGTTTCTGGTCGTCGGCAGCCGCATCGCGGAAGATCACGGGGCGTATTCCGATATCGACATGGTCTTCCTGCCCGGACGGGGCGGCTATACCCGGAAGGACGGGACCTCTTTCTAGTTCCGCAACGCATCCCTTACTTCGTCATTCCAGAAGCCCGAAGGGCTATCTGGAACCCGGTGTTTATAAAAAGTCTGGGTTCCGGGTCTCGCTCATCGCTCGCCCGGAATGACGAAAAATGGGGCCGCGTTAAATTCGATAGGCTCAATCGTTGTCATGGCCCGGTTTATCCGGGCCACCCATGCCTGAGAGGGGCGAGCTAGCGGGGCCTATACAGGCCGCGTAGCGGCCTGAAAAGCGCGACCGCGCGCCCGCGACTGCTTGCCCCCGCGCAGGCGGGGGTTCGCGGAACATCGCAACGCGGATGCGTTGCGGAACCAAAAGAGGCATGGGTCCCCCGGACCTCGCTGGCGCTCGGCCGGAGGATGACACCGGGTCTACTACAGGCGGCGGCGTCCCTGTCCGGTGCAATTCACAAAAAAGAAAAACCCCTCCTGCCCGTCGGCAGAAGGGGTTTTCCCTGTCAGCATCGGCAAAGGCATGCGCCCCAGCCGGTGTGATCTCAAACTGTCAATCAGGCCGATTGCAGGTTGGTCGCAGAGAATTTGCCGCTCTTGGCGTCGCGCGCTTCCTCGTAGGAAATGCGCTGGCCTTCGTTGAGGGCGGGCATGCCTGCAGCTTCAACAGCCGTGGCGTGGACGAACACGTCCTTGCTGCCATCATCCGGTTGGATGAAGCCGTAGCCTTTGGTGGTGTTGAACCATTTTACAGTTCCCGTAGCCATGGGAGTATTCCTTGTAACAAGATATAACAAAGCGGCCTGTCGCACAGGCGCGCCAGCGGTATCGAAGAGAGGTAGAGGGAAGGGGGCGCCCGAAAGCGCGTAACCTGATCGTCGGCCAAAATTCGATGAAAGTTTATAGCGTGAATGCGCGGCAAAGGCAAGAAGAATTGGCGATAGAGAATACTTTGTGTTGAAATGAATGTACTTTTCATCAGTCTCTTTAGTTTTGTATTGTAGAATTGTTCAGTGCCAGCGCAGCCGAGGTGAGGCTTCCAGTGCGCCGCAATGCGCGGTATGCTCACCCTATGACAAAGCTCCTCGATCACGCAGTGAAAGTGGCCGGAACGCTTCCTGACGACGTTCAGGACGAGATTGCCCGCCTGATGCTGGCCCTTGCCGGTGATGACAAGGAGCCGGAGCCGGTTGATCCAGACCATCTCGACGCCGTGCTCGAAGGGCTGGAGCAGGCACGCGCCGGCAAATTTGCATCCCGCGCTGAAGTCGCAAGGACCTTAAGCCGGTTTGGCGAATGAAGGTTCGCTTCTCGCGGCGCGCGCTCGCCGATCTGGAGATGATTGCTGATTATCTGTTGCGTGAGAATCCGGATGCTGCCGGACGCGTAAGAGACTCCCTTCTTGAAGGCTGCGCTCTGGCTGCGCGTTTCCCGTCTGCCGGGCGGCAACAGAGCATTTCCGGAGTACGGCGGCTTGTTACGCGCCGGTTCGGCTACAGCATATATTATCTGCCCGATATTGATGCCGGCACACTGGCCATCTTGAGTATCCGCCATCCGCGCCGCGCGCCGGGACTGGAGTAGGGTCGCATGCGGGCAGATCTCCAGCTGGTCGCGCTTGGTCATTTCGACACCCGTGCGCGTGCGCAGGCAGCGATCAGGGCAGGGCGGGTGCGGGTGAATGGCGAGGTGCTGACCAAGCCCTCGCAGACGATCCCTCCGGGCGCGCAGATCGAGGCCGAGGCCGAACACCCTTTCGTCAGCCGGGCCGCGCTCAAGCTGGTGGCGGCGCTCGATGCGTTCGCGGTCAGCCCGCAGGAGCGCATCTGTCTGGATGTGGGCAGTTCCACCGGCGGTTTCAGCGAGCTTCTGCTGCAGCGCGGCGCGGCTCATGTTTATGCGGTCGATGTGGGCCGCGATCAGCTGCACCCGTCCTTGCGCGCCCATCCCCGCCTGACCAGCCTTGAAGGCACGGATGCGCGCGATCTGTCACCCGACCTGATACCAGAATCACCCTCGCTTATAGTATGCGATGCCAGCTTCATCGAGCTTGCCAAGCTGCTGGGTGTGCCCTTGTCACTGGCACTGGCTGACGCGGATTTGATCGCCCTTTTCAAGCCGCAGTTCGAGGTCGGCCGGGCCCATATCGGCAAGGGCGGAATTGTCAGTGACGAGGCAGCGGTCCAAACGGCGCTTAACGCCTTTGAGGACTGGCTGGAACGCGAAGGCTGGCCGGTGCGCGCGGCGATCCCCAGCCCGATTGCCGGCAGCGATGGAAACCGCGAGATTCTGGTATGGGCACGCCGCGCATAAAGCCCCACAAGCCGCGTGGTTCTTACAATTATCATTGACGCTGCATTGCAGTATTTGCTTAACACACCGCTCCTGTCTCGACTGTTTACCCCCAATTACCGGAGGCCCGATGTCGCCTGTCTGGTTCGTAATCATCGCGGGCGTGAGCGCGCTCATCGCTGCTCCCGTCACCCGCTTTACCGGGCGTCTTGCCGGGCCGTTGCTGGCATTGGTGCCGGCTTTCCTGTTCGTGTCGCTGCTGATGCAGCTGCCTGACCTTCCGGTCGGCACCGCCATATTGCAGACGATCGAATGGGTGCCCGCTTACGGCGTGTCGCTGGGCTTCCGGCTGGACGGGTTCTCCCTCCTGTTCTCGCTTCTGATTACCGGCATCGGCACGCTGGTGGTGATCTATGCGGGCAGCTATTTCAGCGATGATGCAAAGGACCGGGGCCGCTTCCTCGGCTTCATCCTGCTGTTCATGACGGCGATGCTCGGCACGGTGCTGGCCGATGATCTCATCATGCTTTTCATCTTCTGGGAGATGACGAGCCTGGTGTCCTACTTCCTGATCGGCTTCAAGCACGAGGACGCCAAGGCCCGCAAAGCCGCGCTGCAATCGCTCGTGGTCACGGCGGGCGGCGGGCTGGCGCTGCTGGGCGGCATCATCATTCTGGGCCTGACGGCCGGCACGTTCTCGCTGACGGAGATCACCGCGCAGGCGCCGCAGATTGCTGCCTCGCCCGCCTTCCCGGCGATTATCGTTCTGGTGCTGATCGGCTGTTTTACCAAGTCTGCCCAGTTCCCCTTCCATTTCTGGCTGCCCAACGCCATGGCCGCGCCGACCCCGGCGAGCGCCTATCTGCACTCGGCCACCATGGTGAAGCTCGGTGTCTATCTGCTGGCGCGTTTTGACACCGGGTTTGGCGAATACCTGATCTTCTACGGCCCGCTGATGGTGTTTGGCGGCATTACGATGCTGATCTCGGCCTATGCGGTGATGCGCTCCACCGGCTTCAAGGCGGTGCTGGCCTGGTCGACCGTGTGCTCGCTGGCCACGCTGGTCCTGCTGGTCGGTGTGCCGGGCGAGGCGGGCGTGAAGGCGATGGTCGGCTTCCTGATCGCGCACGCGCTCTACAAGGCCGCGCTCTTCTTCACCGCCGGTCAGGTGATCCATTCCACCCACCAGTACGAGCTGGCGCGTCTCGGCGGGCTGCGCTTCAAGCTGCCGATTACCGCGATTGCCAGCGTTCTGGCGGCGATTTCGATGGCGGGTGTGCCGTTCTTCCTTGGCTACAAGGCCAAGGATCTGTTCCTGACCGCCGCCTTCGAGGGCGGGAACTGGGGCATGTGGCTGACCTTCGTGGCGCTGGCCAGCTCTGCCGTGATGACGGCGGTGGCCGGTCTGGCGGCGCTCAAGCCCTTCTTCCTGAAACCGCCCTATGGCGAGGTGAAGCTCTATCACAAAGAGTATTACGGCATGGCCCTGCCACCGCTGACGCTCGGCCTGCTGGGGCTGGCCATTGGCGTCATGCCGACGCTGGCCTGGAACAGCATCCTCGTTCCGGCGATGAGCGCGCTTTATGGCGGCACGATCGTGCTCGAAGTTCACGCCGCGCCGACGCTGGGGCTGAAATTCCTCATCACGCTCGGCCTTCTGGCCGCTGGTGCGGCGCTGGTCTGGTTCTGGACGCGGCTCTACCGTGATCCTGACAATGTGAAGGCCAATGTGGTGTTTGCAGATCTTGGCTATAGCGCTGTCATGGGCTGGCTGGACCGGGCAGGGCAGGTTACGGCGCGCGCGCTGCAGACCCTGTCACTTCGCACCTATATCGCCATTACGCTCGGCGTCTCCACGCTGGCGCTTCTATTGTCGCTTGCCGGTTTCAGCGGCGACATGATCGCGGCGGCCGCTGCCGAGCCGATACGCCCCTATATGGCGATAGTGCTGGTTCTCACCGTGATCGGCTGCGCTGTTGCCGCGTTCGCGCGCTCGGTCCTGATCTCGATCCTGGGCGTCGGTATTGTCGGCTACACGATGGCGGTGGTGTTCCTGATGAACGGCGCGCCGGACGTGGCCTTCACCCAGTTCACCGTGGAAACGCTCTCCATTGTCATCCTGCTGGCCGTGCTGCTGCGCCTGTCGCTGCGGCCTGCGCCGCAGAAATCGCTGCTGAAACGGCCTATGGCGCTGGCGATTTCGGCCGGGTTCGGCGTGGCTTGCGGGCTTGGCGTACTGGCGATGAGCGTGCTGCCGTTTGACCGGCGCCTGTCGGAATTCTTCGGCGAGGCAAGCTATGTCGAGGCTCAGGGGCGCAATGTCGTCAACGTGATCCTCGTCGATTTCCGGGCGCTCGATACGCTGGGCGAGATTGCCGTGGTGGCCTTTGCCACGATGTGCGTCTGGGCACTTTTGCGCCGCCGCGTGAAGAAGGAGGGCTAGGCCGTGCAATCCGTCATTCTCAATGCGCTGGCGCGGATGTTCTTCGTCGCCATGCTGATCTTCTCGATCTTCATCCTCCTGCGCGGCCATGACGAGCCGGGCGGCGGCTTTATCGGCGGTCTGGCGGCGGCGGCGGCCTACACGGTCGTCACGCTGGCTTTCGGTGCCGCCAAGGCAGAGCGCTGGCTGATCCTGCACCCGGTCGTGCTGATGGGCGTGGGCCTGTTCTGCGCGATCCTGTCCGGCTTGCCGCCCCTGATCGGGGATTTCGGCGGCTTCCTCTACCATTTGTGGTGGGAGGGCGAGATCGGCTTCCTCCAGCTGAAACTCGGCACCACCCTGCTGTTTGATATCGGCGTCTATTTCGTCGTGGTCGGCGGGGTGCTCTCCATCCTTTTCCGCATGTATGAAACCGGCGCCGAGGAGGCGAGCGAATGACGCTTCTCTACGCTATTGCCGTAGCCGCCGTCATGGCGTCCGGCATCTATCTGATGCTCGACCGCAATGTGATCCGCATCGTGCTGGGCACGGCGCTGATCGCAACGGGCGTGAACCTGATCCTGTTCCTGGCCGGACGGCTGGGCGCAACCGACCCGGCCATCATCCAGGCGGGCAGCTATGCGCTGGGCGAAGGCGCGGCCAACCCGCTGCCGCAGGCACTTGTCCTGACCGCTATCGTGATCGGCTTTGCGCTGCTGGCGCTGGCGGCCATCGTCGCCTACGAGGCAACGCGCGCACTTGGCACGGTGAACGCTGACGAGATGAATGCCGCGCGCGATCTGGGCGATCCGTTCAAGGGTGAGGCCGGTGAGGGGAGCTCGGCGGGCAAATGAGCACTGATCTTCTTGTCTCCCTGCCCATAGTCCTGCCGCTGACCATGGCGGGCTTTTGCGCGGTCTTCTGGCTGCGCCCGGACTGGCAGCGCTGGGTCACGGTCATCGGCATGGGCCTCATGGCGGCTGCGGGTATCGCGCTGCTGCTGGCAGTGCGTGATGGCGGCGTATTGTCCTCCCAGCCGGGCAACTGGCCTGCGCCGTTCGGGATTGCGATTGTCGCAGATCCGCTGTCTGCGCTGGCGATAGCGGCGGCGGGTCTCGTTGCCTTTGCCGCCTCTGTCTACGCCTTCCGGGGTGTGGACCAGAACGCGCTGCATGGCGGCTTCTTCCCGCTTTTCTGCGGCCTGATGGTGGGCGTGAACGGCTCCTTCCTCACCGGCGACATTTTCAATCTCTATGTCTGGTTCGAGGTGCTGCTGGTCTGCGCCATCGGCCTGCTGGTCGTGCACCGCGCCGGGGTCAATCTGGACGCGGCGGTGAAATATGCGGCGCTGAACCTGTTTGGCACGATCCTGTTCCTGACCGGCGTGGCCTTCCTCTATGGCGCAGCCGGCACGCTGAACTTTGCCGATTTGGCGCGCATCGTGCCGGAGATGGAGCCGTCGGCGGGCCTTACCTTCGCGCTCGTCCTCTTCCTGCTGGCGTTTGGCGTAAAGGCAGCGGCCTTCCCGCTCTTCTTCTGGCTGCCGATTGCCTACCATACCGCTCCGCCGGTTGTGTCGGCGCTCTTTGGCGCGCTGCTGACCAAGGTTGGCATCTATGCCGCCATGCGTGTCTTCATGCTGCTGTTTGAAGGCACGACGGGGATGATCGGCGAGATCGTCGTCTGGGTGGCGGCGATCACGATGGTAACGGGCGCAGTGGCCGCGCTGATCCAGACCGATCTGCGCCGCATGTTCGCCTTCCTGATCGTGTCGGGCATGGGCTATCTGATGATGGGTCTGGCGCTTTCGACGCCCGAGGGCCTTGGCGCGGCGAGCTTCTATCTCATTCACGATATCATCTTGAAAGGCGCGGTCTTCCTGCTGGCGGGCGTGATTGCCGTCGCGGCCGGATCGTCAGACCTGACGAAAATCGGCGGGCTCATCCGCACTCATCCCGCGCTGGCGGTGATCTTCCTCGGTGCGGGCCTGTCACTGGCCGGCCTGCCGCCCTTCTCCGGCTTCTGGGCCAAGGTGCTGGTGGCGGACGCCGCGTTTGACGCGGCCAGGCCCATTCTTGGGGGCATTGCGCTCGGCACCGGTCTCATCAGCCTGATGTGTGTGGCGAAAATCTGGATGGAAGCGTTCTGGAAGGCCGCGCCTGAGGGTATGCGCGCGACCGCGCGTCTGCCCATGGTTATGGTGGTTCCGGCGACCGCGCTGGTGCTGGTCAGCCTGGTCATCGGCCTTTATGCCGATCCGCTGATGGAGCTGACGCAGGCCGCCGGTGCGGGTCTTGCTGATCCGGCCGCCTATATCGAAGCCGTGATGGGGACAGGCCAATGAACCCGCTTCGTCTGATCGCAAAACTGGGGATATGGGCGCAGCTCGGCGTCATCTTCCTCATCGAGCTGTTCAAGTCGTCGTTTGCTGTGGCCTGGGCGGTCATCAATCCGTCCATCAGGCTGAACCCGGCCATCATTGCGGTGCCGCTTGATCTGAAGACGGACATCCATATCGCGACGCTGGCCAATCTGGTCTCGCTGACCCCCGGTACGACGTCCCTGCATGTCTCCGAGGACCGCAAGACGCTCTACGTCCATGCGCTGGACTGCGCGGACGAGCAGGCGACGATCAACGGCATCAAGACCACGTTTGAAAGCATTCTCATCCGGTCGGAGGCGTAGGGCATAGCCATGATACCTGATCTTCTCTCGACCTATCTGCTCGTTGGCCTGGTGCTCGGCCTTCTGCTGACCGGCATCCGCCTTGTCATCGGGCCGGGGCTTGCAGACCGCTTCGTGGCGCTGGACATGATGACGGTGCTGGCCATCGGCATCACTGCCCTGACCACGCTTGTCACCGGGCGCAAGGAATTTCTCGATATCGGACTTGGCCTTGCCGTTACCGGCTTTATCGCCACGGTGGCGCTGGCCGTGTTCCTTGAGCGCAAGGAGACCGATCAATGATCCGCGAGATTATCGGCGCCGTCCTGATGCTGGGCGGCATGTTCTTCCTGATCGTGGCCGCGATTGGCGTGTTCCGCCTGCCTGATCCCTTCCTGCGCCTTCACGCCTCCACCAAGGCCGGTACGCTGGGTGCGGGCCTGCTCGTCGCGGGCGTTGCCACCTCCTACACGGACGAAAATCTGGGTCTGACCGCCTTCGTGATCATTATCTTCCTGCTGGCGACCCTGCCGGTGGCCGGGCATTTGCTCGGCCGGGCGACCTATGTGTCCGGCGCGGACTTCGTGATGAAGGAGGGCAATGACGGGCTCAAGGGCGTGCTGCCGCGCGCAGAAGCCTCTCTGGAGGCGCGCCTTGCCGGGCGTAGCGCTGATCCGGCCCTGCCATCGCCGGAGAAGCAGAAGGAAAGGGCCGAGAAGGCCAGGGTGAAAACCAAGGAATAGAAAAAGGGCGGCTCATCGGAGCCGCCCTTTTTTAGTGATGCTCCGGGGCCTCCGCCCCGTCGCTCCTCGCATGGGCTCGGGCGCGCAGTCGCGCTTGCGGCGCTGCGCGCCGGGGAGCCAGTCTGGCCCGGCTTAGGGGCCGCAAGGCCGAACGCGACTGCCTGTGCCCGCGCAGGCGGGTATTCGCGGAACATCGCAACGCGGATGCGTTGCGGACAACTTAGTTAGACGGACGCCACACCCCGTCCGGGCCCTGACAGACCCATTCATACCGGCCGGTGATCTGCACCTGGCGGCAATTCTGGTTCACCTGCTGGGCCGGGTAGTGCGGCTGGGTGCCGTGGGGCTGGTAGGCATAGGGGTCATAGCCCGGACCGCCGGCCAGTTGGGTGTTATCGTGATAGCCGTAATTGTCGTAATACGGGTCGTAGCCCTGCTGGCTGTAACCGTATTGCTGCTGGTAACCCACTTGCGGGCGCGGACCGCCGGGCAGATGGTCACAGCGGCTGCCGACACTGCCCATCGCGCCGCCTGCCAGCGCGCCAAGGCCCGCACCGGCGATCACGGCACCATCATTGGACCGGCGCTGATAGGGCTCGACATAGCCGCGCCCGCGGTGACCGCGCCAGCCACGATGATTGTGGGCCTGGTTCTGGTAGTGGCGGTCGCGCCGTGCCGATTCGTTGGAATTATGGATCTGCGCGCCAAGCACTGCGCCCAGAAGGCCGCCGACCACGGCGCCTGTCACCTGCTGATTGCGCTGCTGGGAGATACATTCAGCATAGGTCTGCTGTGCCTGCGCGGCGGGAGCGAGAGCCAGCGGGGCCGCAAGCGCTGCGGCAACAATGGCCGAACTCTTCAGAACATGTTTCATCGCAAGGGGCTCCTTTCGTGCCTGGTCCTTGAATATGGGCCTACCCTGCCAGACCGGCGATGAGCGCAACATGAACGAAAACCGCCCCCCGGAAGTTTCCGGAGGGCGGTTTTGCGTCGTCCCGGATCGCGAAGGTTACTGAACCCGTGCGACCTGCCAGTAGCCGTGCTGGTCCTGACACATGCGCACGCGGTCATAGGCGACCTCGCCATTGGGCAGGAAGATTTCCGCATCGCCCCAGCGGCAGCGCTGATTGCTCCAAGTGTGGAAGTCGCGGGCGTAGACGACACCGCGCACACCTGAATACGGGTTGTGCCAGTAATACGGGTTGCCCGTGGAGAAGGCGTAGTGCGTGGCGTAGTGATACTGGCCACGGTCGCAATTGCTCAGGGCTGCCCCTAGCGTGCCACCGATCAGGCCGCCGGCCAGAAGCGCGCCGGCATCACCGTCGGAGATGGCAGCGCCCAGAAGGGCACCGACCAGCGCGCCAGCGGCAACATTGCCACCGCTCGGGCGGCACAGCCCGTCCGTGTAGTAGAAATTGTGGCGGGCATAGCTGGAATGCCAGCGCGGGTGATAGGTCCAGCCGGAATAATGATGGACATGGTGGTGGACGATGCGCACGGGCGGCGTCCAGCGCACATTCCGGCGGCCATACCGGTTCACATAGTAATGGTTGTGGTAGACCACGGGCGCGCGCACCGCATTCGAGCGGGAATAGCGCACGTTATAGTGCTGGTGGCGGTAGTTGGGCCGCGATTGTTGCGGACGGTTTTGCCACTGGCCTTGCGGGCGCCCTTGCGGCCGTGCACTGCCCTGCGGACGGTTTTGCCACTGGCCTTGCGGCCGGCTTTGGCGTTGGGCCTGTCTGCGGTCCTGCCAGTCGCGGCGGTCGGGGCGGCCTTGCGGGCGGCTTTGCTGGCTCTGGCCGCGCTGTGCCTGCTGGCGGCGCTGCTCGAACTGGGCGCGGCGGTCGCTATCACCGCGCCGGCCCTGCCATTGCTGGCGTTGCGCCTGCTGCCGGGCAGCCGGGCGCTGGGGTGCAGAGCTTCGCTGCGGAGCCGACTGTGTGGCCGGTCGACTAGCCGGACGGCTGGCCTGCGCGTCACGCCGGGGCGCAGGCTGTGTAGTGCTCGAGGTCCGGCTGGGTGCAGGCTGGCCAGTGGCCATATTGCGTCCGCGGGGTGCAGACTGGCGCAGTTCAGATTCGGAGACTATTGGACGGCTGGGGGCAGGCCGGGACGGACGGCTGGGCGTGGACTGCGGCCGTTGCTGAGGCGCGGATTGGCGCGATTGCTGGCGGCCCTGCCAGTTGCTCTCGCGGCCACCGCCACCACGCTGGCCACGGCTCTCGCTGCCGCCACGCTGGCCACGGCTTTCCTGACCACCACCGCGGCGTCCGCCGCGGCTCTCCTGACCGCCCCGGCGGCCGTCGCGTTGCTGGGCTTCGGTTGAAAGATCCAGAGCGACGGCAGCTTCCGCCGATGGAACAAATGGCAGCTCGCCGGGCGCAGCGAAAGCGGTCATCAGTGCAATCGCTGCTACCGAGACAGTCAGTTTTCCGGTCGCCATCGGGCTTCCTCCTTGGTTTCAAGAGGCCATAATCGGGCAATTAACCAGACGGTAACAATAGCTAGCTGAGCCGGACATGAACGATTGCTTCAGGTTTGTCCGGCGCGCGAATTACCGCATGACGCTTGACGATACAGCCCTTACAGGGGCAAACGCACCGCCATGAAGCGCCGTTCCCGTTCATCTTCGCCCGGCAGGGCCGTGCCTGAACGCACGCTGCGCGTGACCGCCCGTGCCATAGGTGCGCGCGGTGATTCCATCTGCCCTGATCCGGAAACTGGCGGATCGGTATTCGTACCCGGCCTTCTGCCCAAAGAGACCGCTGATATCGTGGCGCGCGGCGAACGCGGGAGGATACGCGAACGTCTGACCACTTCCCATGAACGCATTGAACCTTTCTGTTCCGTCGCAGAAAAATGCGGAGGCTGTTCGCTCCAGCACTGGCAGGGTGATGCCTATCGCGCGTGGAAGCGTGATCTGGTCGCCGATGCGCTGGAGCGCGAGGGGGTGGCAGCTGAGCTATTACCGCTCGTCGATGCGGGCGGTGCGGGCCGGCGCAGGGTGGCGCTGCACGCGCGCAAGATGGGTACGCGCCTGCTGCTGGGGTTCACCGAGCGGGCAGGGCAGGCCATCGCCGACACGAATGATTGCCCGATAGCCGAGGCGCGTATCCGCAAAGCCTTCCCGGCCTTGCGCGAACTGGCCATGGCCGTTCTCACACCAAAGTTCGACACCGCGACGATCTCCGTCACCGCAACCGATCCGGGCCTGGACGTGCATGTGGCGCGCAAAGGCCCGGTCACGCTGGATGACCGGCTGACGGGCGGGGAGCTGCTGGCGCGCGAGGGCTGGGCGCGCCTGACCATTGGCAGTGAACTCATCGCGGAAGGCACGCCGCCCGTCGTGCGCTTTGGCAGCGCCAAGGTGGCCCCTCCGCCCGGCGGCTTCCTGCAGGCGACCGATGCGGGCGAGGCAGCGCTGGCCGCTATCGTCATGGACGCGCTCAAAACCGCCCTCAAGGCCGCACCGAAAGAGGCCAGGGGCGTGATCGATCTTTATGCGGGGTCGGGTGCTTTTGCGCTGCGCATGGCGTCTCTGGCACCTGTGAGGGCCGTGGAGGGGGAGGCTGCGCCGCTGGCCGCACTGGACCATGCTGCGCGCCATACGCCGGGTCTGAAGCCTGTGAGCGTCCTGCAGCGCGACCTTGCGCTGGAACCGCTTTCCATCCGCGAGCTGACCGGCGCAGCGTTTGCCGTGGTCGATCCGCCGCGCGCTGGGGCGAAAGAGCAGATGGAGCTGCTCGCCGGATCCGGCATACCGGTCATCGTTTCGATCAGCTGCAACCCGGCGACGTTTGCGCGCGATGCCGCCATCCTCACGCGCGCCGGATACCGCATGGGGCCTGTCACGCCCGTGGACCAGTTCGTCCACACCGCCCATGTGGAATGCGCCGCCGTGTTCACGAAGGGCGCGTAGCCTTCTTTCTTTTGATCGGGCGTCGCGCTTTTCAGGCCGCTAAGCGGCCTGTTGGCTTTGAGTACAACTCACCACGCGTTTCACCGGCGTAAGCCGGTGCCCAGTCCTTTTCTGGGTCCCGGCTTGCGCCGGGAAAACGCCTGATAATGTTGTCCTCCCCCGTTTACGGGGGAGGTGTCTGGCTTGCCAGACGGAGGGGGGAACTTTCTTGCAATCCCCCCTCGGCCCTTCGGGCCACTCCCCCCGTAAACGGGGGGAGAAACCATCGGCATCGGATTGCCGTAATAGCGTAAACCTCACCCCCACCGCCAAAGCCCGGTGGACGTGTGCGGCGGGCGGGGCTATCACGCGGGCCTAACTTTTCGGCGGGCCAAATCCCATGCACGACATACGTTTCATTCGCGAAAACCCGGACGTCTTCGACGCCGCCATGAAAAAGCGCGGGCGCGGGCCGGAGGCATCCCGCCTGCTGGAGCTGGATACCAAGCGCCGCGAAGCGACCGCGCGCCTGCAGGAGATCGAGACCGAGCGCAATACGAAGTCCAAACTGATCGGGCAGGCCAAAGCCAAGGGCGATGACGCGCTGTTCAATCAGCTGCGCGCCGAAGTGGATGCTCTGAAAGGTCAGATGGACGAGGCGGACGCCGCCCAGAAAGCCGCTGATGAAGCGCTGCGCACAGAACTCGCTTCGCTACCCAACATGCCGTTCGAGGATGTGCCCGAAGGCGCGGACGAGAACGACAACGAGGAAGTGCGCGGCTGGGGCGAGCCGAGAGGGCTTGGCTTTGAACCCAAAGACCATGTCGCCATCGGTGAGGGGCTGGGCGGGCTCGATTTCGAGGCCGCTGCCGCCATGTCCGGCGCGCGCTTTGCGGTGCTGAAAGGCCAGCTTGCCCGGCTGGAGCGCGCGCTCGCGGCCTTCATGCTGGACATGCACACCAATGAGCATGGCTATTCGGAAACGAGCGTACCGCTGCTGGTGCGCGATGAAGCGCTGTTCGGGACCGGGCAACTGCCGAAGTTTGAAGATGATCTCTTCAAACTGCCGTTTGCTGACAGGGAGCAATTAATTTCGGAGTTCAGAGCGCACGTTGATCAGGTAAAGGGTGAGGAAATTCCGAAATACGTCAATCAAGCTATAGCATATTTGAAGCATCAGGATGCCGCTGTAAATCCAACCCATTTTATAGAGGGCATCGCTGAGCAGGCAGCAGACATTATATTGAGTAGTGTGGTTGAGAGGTTTAGTTCAAAGTTTGACATCTCGAATTATGTTCGACCGATGTACCTCATCCCCACCGCTGAAGTCTCGCTGACCAACCTCGTGCGCGACGCCATCCATGCCGAGAGCGCCTTCCCGATGCGGCTGACGGCGCATACGCCGTGTTTCCGCTCTGAAGCAGGCGCGGCGGGGCGTGATACGCGCGGGCTGATGCGCATGCACCAGTTCTACAAGGTGGAGCTGGTCTCCATCGTGAAGCCCGAAGAGAGCGAAGAGGAGCTGGAGCGGATGACGGGCTGCGCCGAGGCCGTGCTGCGCGCTCTGGAGCTGCCCTATCGCGTCATGCTGCTGTGTGCGGGCGATATGGGGTTTGGCGCGCGCAAGACCTACGATCTTGAGGTCTGGCTGCCGAGCCAGAACACCTATCGCGAGATTTCCTCGTGCTCGAACTGTGGCGACTTCCAGGCCCGGCGCATGGAGGCCCGCTTCAAGCGTGAGGGCGAGAAGAAGCCGGAATATCTCCATACGCTCAATGGCTCCGGCGTGGCCGTCGGCCGCGCGCTGCTGGCCGTGCTGGAGAACCACCAGAATGCAGACGGCTCGGTCACCATACCGGCCGCGCTGCGCCCCTATATGGGTGGTATCGAGGTGCTGCGCGCATGAGCAAGCTCTTTACCGGCAGCAATCCGCGGATCCTGATTACCAATGATGACGGCATCCGCGCGCCGGGCCTGAAAGTCCTGCGTGCGATTGCCGAATCCATCTCTGACGATGTCTGGGTGGTCGCGCCCGCAGAGGAACAGTCCGGCATGAGCCGGGCGCTGTCGCTGAACTCGCCCTTGCGCGCGCGCCGCGTCGCCGACAAGCGCTATGCGGTCACCGGCACGCCGGCAGACTGCGTGCTGATGGCGATCAATGACATCGTCGAGGGCAAGGAGCCTGATCTGGTGCTGTCAGGCGTCAATCGGGGCCAGAACATCGCCGAGGACGTGACGGTTTCCGGCACGGTGGCCGGCGCGATGCAGGGCCGCCAGATGGGCATTCCCTCGATTGCCTTCTCGCAGGCTTATGGCTTTAGCGGGCGCGACACGATCAAGTGGCAGACGGCCAGCGCGTTCGGCCCCATCATCCTGAAAAAGCTGCTTGAAGAGCGCTGGTCGGAAAATGTCGTGATGAACGTCAATTTCCCGGACCGTGAGCCGGAAGACGTGCACGAGATAGAGGTCACGGTGCAGGGCATGCGTGACCAGCACAATATCAAGACCGTGCGCCGCGAGGATTTGCGCGGTCAGGCCTATTACTGGATCGGGTTTGAGGGGCGTCCCTCCACTCCGGCGGTCGGCACCGATTTGCGCGCCATCTATGAGGGCCGGATTTCCGTCACGCCGCTGCACCTTGATCTGACCCATCACGAGACGCGAGACCGGCTGGCCGATCATCTGGCCGGTCCGGTGGATGCGCCGGCTGAAAGCTGAAGGCGGCGATGAGCGGGGGCTTTGACACGCGCGTTATCGAGCTGGTCATGGCGCTTCGCAATGCCGGTATCCGCGACAAGGCGGTGCTGGCGGCGATAGAGCGCACGCCGCGCGATCTGTTCGTACCCGAAAACTTTGCTGACCACGCGTTTGAAAACCGCCCCTTGCCGATTGATTGCGGCCAGACCATTTCCCAGCCGCTCATCGTGGCGCTGATGACGCAGGCGCTGGAGGTCACCGACCGCTGCAAGGTGCTCGAAGTCGGCACGGGCTCGGGCTATCAGGCCGCCGTGCTGGCAAGGCTGTGCCGCCGCGTATACACGATCGAACGCTACCGCACACTGTCCCTCGAAGCCATCAAGCGCTTTGAAGGCTTGCGCCTGACCAATATCGTGACGCGCATTGGCGATGGCACGAAGGGCTGGCCCGAACAGGCACCCTTTGACCGCATCATCATCACGGCGGCTGCACCCTCGCGTCCTGACGCCATTCTGGCCCAGCTACGCGAGGGCGGTGTGTGCGTGGCCCCGGTGGAGAACGGACCCGTTCAGACCCTCTACCGCTACCGCCCGGAAGACGGTGAAATCAGCGAGGAGGCACTGCTGGATGTGCGCTTTGTACCGCTGGTGGAGGGCGTGGCGCGCTCCCTCTGACATGCAAACGTGATTGGACGTCAGCTTGACCTTCCGGCGGGACGCTTCATCCTTGGCGCAGGGACTGGATGGCCTTCCAAGGGAGATATCCGCATGAAACCTCGTCACTTTTTCACCGGACTTACCGCTGCGGCAGCGGCGTTCGGTATGGCTTCGGCCGTATCGGCACAGGACATGACCGAGTCTGCGGCAGAGCGCCTGGCCCAGTTTGAGCGCACCGGAGACACCCGCTCTTGCATCAGCCTGTCGCAGCTGCGTTCGATCCAGCCGCTCGATGATCATCATTTCCTCGTCGAATTGCGTAATCGGGACATGTATCTGAATGTCGTGAGAGGCCGCTGCAGCGGCGCGGCCCGGACGAGCACCTATCTGCAATACTCCACGTCCGGCACGCAGTTCTGCCGGGGTGAAGTCATCAGGGTTGTCGATAGTGGTCCGGCCAGCATGCTGGTTGGCAGCTGCGGCCTGGGTGAATTCGAGCGCCTTTCGCCAGCCGATGGCGATGCCAGCGCGTCGCGCTGACCCTTGCTCGTGTAGCTAACGCGTGATTAACGCTCCCGCGCCATGATGCCTGTCCGTACCCTTCTCGGTGCGGGCAGGAATGGCGGCCGATGATAACGCAGACGTTTCGATGGACGGCTCTGGCGGTGCTTTGCGTAGCGCTTGGCGCGTGCGCATCGCGTCCTGAGCCTATTCGCGATTCGTCCTCCGTCTCGCGCAGCGCCGCGCAGCAAGCCCCCAGCTGCGGACCTCGCCATACCGTCCGGCGCGGCGACACGCTCAGCGGTATCGCCGAGCGTTGCGGCGTGCGCTGGCTCGATCTGGCTGCCGAGAACAATCTTTCCGCCCCCTATACCTTGCGTGAAGGCCAGGTGCTGGTCATGCCCGGCGGGGCGCGCACCTATACGGTCCGGCGCGGCGATAATCTTTACCGCATCGCGGTCAGCCATGGCATGACCCAGCAGGAGCTGGCCTCGATCAACGGCATTCCTGCGCCCTATACGATCTATCCCGGACAGGAATTGCAGCTGACCGGTGCCGCCCGTCCGGTGCAGACAGCTGCGGCCACCCCTGCGCCTCAGCCAAGCCAACGCCCGGCACAAACACCGCCGCCCACTAGTCAGCCCGCCCAGCAACCGGCACCTCAGCCTTCACAGCCTGTTGCGGGCGCGCCGGAATTTCGCTGGCCGCATGGCGGTCAGGTGGTTGCCAATTTCGGCTCCCAGCCGGGCGGCCGGCGCAATGACGGCATCAAGATAGCGGCCAATGTCGGCGAGCCGGTGCGCGCGGCGGCGGCTGGCGAAGTGGTCTATGCGGGCAATGAATTGCAGGGCTATGGCGAGCTTGTCCTTCTGCGCCATGGCGACTGGGTAACGGCCTATGCCCACAATTCGGTCCTGCGTGTCTCGGTGGGGCAGCAGGTGGAAGCGGGTACGGTGATTGCCGAAGCAGGCTCAACCGGATCAGCCAACCGCGTGCAGGTGCATTTCGAGATCAGGCGCGGTGTGACGCCGGTCGATCCGCTGCAATACCTGCCCCGCCGCTGATAACTGAGCACAACAAGCGGATGCGAGTTGCGCCTGCGGTGCGTGTGGATATAGTCCCGCGCAAATCCCCCCTTGCATCCAAGGATACAACACCATGCCTGCATTTCTCGATTCTGTGACGCTTGCGGCTGCCGGTGGCGGCGGCGGAATGGGTGCGCTGCTGATCCAGCTCTTCCCGTTCATTCTGATTTTCATCGTCTTCTATTTCCTGCTGATCCGTCCCCAGCAGCAGCGCGTCAAGAAACACCGCGAAATGGTCGAGGCACTGCGCCGCGGCGATGAGGTTGTCACCGCAGGCGGTCTGATCGGCAAGGTCACGCGCGTGGCCGATGGCGAGCTGACCGTCGAGCTGGCGCAGGGCGTGCGCGTGAAAGTGGTGCGCCACACGATTTCCGAAGTGCGTGCACGTACCGAGCCGTCGCGCTCGCGCCGTGACGACGATGATGCCGATGACAGCGATGAGGACGCGCGCAGCTAGCGCTCAGCGCCGCTGCGCCCTATCTGCAATCCGCCATGCTTTATTTTGCCCGCTGGAAGATAGCCCTCATCCTTGGAACCATCCTGATCGGGGTGCTGTTCCTGATGCCCAATTTCGTGCCGGAGAGCACGCGTTACGGCCCGGATGACCGTCCGCAAGGCGTGTGGACGGTTCTGCCCAGCGACACGCTCAATCTGGGGCTGGACTTGCGTGGCGGCTCGCACCTGGTCTTCCAGGTGGATATGGACGAGGTGCGCTCCGAGCGCCTGATCCGGCTGGCCGATGATGTGCGCACGGTGCTGCGCAACCCGCCGCCCATACTGACGGCGGCCCCTGCGGTGGTTGAGGACCGCGTGGTGGTGCGCCTGTCACGCCCGGAAGACATGGAGGCGGCCCTGCGCCGCCTGCGCAGCATCAACGAGCCGATATCAAATTCCTTCGGGCAGGCAAGTCTCGATCAGACCCTGTCAATCGAGGCAGACCGCGACGGGCGCACGATCCGCGTCGGCATTACCGAAGCGGCCTTCGCCGAAATCCAGCGCCGCACCGTGACCCAGTCGGTCGAGGTTATCCGCCGGCGTATTGACGGCACCGGCACGACCGAGCCGACAATTGTGCGCCAGGGCGATGACCGGGTTCTGGTGCAGGTGCCCGGCGAAAGCGACCCGCAGCGCATTATCGACATTGTCGGCACCACCGCGCGCATGACCTTCCACATGGTCGAGGCCAATGTAGACCCCGGTTTCGACGGGCAGGGGCGTACACCGCCCGGCGTCATCATCATGCCGACCGAGGAGCCCAGTGAGCCGTTCCTGGCCGTTCAACGCCGCGCCCTGGTGACGGGCGAGCAGCTTGTGCGCGCCAGCCAGGGGTTCAACGAGGCGGGCCAGCCTTCGGTGAACTTCACCTTCAACACGTCCGGCGCGCGCGCATTTGGTGATGCGACGGCCGCCAATGTCGGGCGGCGCTTTGCCATCGTGCTGGATGATGTGATTATTTCCGCGCCGCGCATCCGTTCACCCATTATGGGCGGGTCGGGCATGATTGATGGCGGTTTCACGGTTCAGTCCGCCAACGATCTTGCCAACATGCTCAATGCCGGTGCGCTGCCTGCGCGCCTGACGCCGGTCGAGCAGCGTTCGGTCAGTGCCGGTCTGGGACAGGATTCCATTGATCGCGGCCAGACTGCGATCATTATCGGTTTCAGTCTCGTCATCGTTTTCATGCTGCTGGCCTATGGTTTCTTCGGCATCGCGTCCACGCTCGCGCTGATCGTCAATATCTGCCTGCTCATGGGCGGTCTGTCCGGTCTGCAGGCAACGCTGACCCTGCCGGGCATTGCCGGTATCGTGCTGACGATCGGCATGGCGGTGGACGCCAATGTGCTGATCTATGAACGCATCCGCGAGGAATACCGATCAGGCCGGACGGTGACCAACGCCATCGAGAACGGCTATCAGCACGCGCTGTCGGCCATTCTGGACGCTAACGTGACGACTTTCATCGCGGCCGCCGTGCTCTACATGATGGGCGCAGGCCCGGTGCGCGGCTTTGCCGTGACGCTGGGCATCGGCATCCTCACATCGGTCTTTACCGCCTTTGTGTTCTCGCGGCTTCTTCTGGCGGGCTGGCTGCGTTTCGCCAAGCCCAAAGCCCTGCCGATGTAGGCGGGAGAGAAAACCATGAATC
Organism: Glycocaulis sp.; assembly: GCF_050485565.1. GTDB lineage: Bacteria > Pseudomonadota > Alphaproteobacteria > Caulobacterales > Maricaulaceae > Glycocaulis. Next base: position 254,767 of record NZ_JBJHBQ010000002.1, read on the forward strand.
TTTCCAGTTTTGCCCTTGTGCGCTTTCTGCCGGTGGAGACGAAGTTCGGCTTCATCCGCATGCGGGTGGGCGCCTTCATCCTCTCGCTGTTCATGGTGCTGGGGTCGGTGACGGCCTTCTTCACCATGGGGCTCAATCTCGGCATCGATTTCCGGGGCGGCACGGCGATTGAAATCAGCACGCAAGGCCCGGCCGATATCGCGCTGATACGTGAAGCGGTCTCGGCGGCGGTACCCGGCGATGTTCAGGTTCAGGGCTTTGGCACCGAGGAAGACGTGCTGATCCGCGTCGGCGAGATCGACCCTGAAGTCATCAATGCGCTGGAAGGTTTTGATGCGCTGGATGCGGCGCAGGCCCAGCAGGCCGTGCAGCAGCTGGTTCGCGCGGCTCTGGTAGAGGCGGTACCCGATGTCAGCTTCGAGCGCATGGAGGTCATCAGCCCTCAGGTGTCGGACGAGCTGCGTATAGCTGGCGCGACGGCGGTGCTCGTCTCGCTCTTCCTGATGCTCGTCTATATCTGGCTGCGCTTTGAGTGGCAGTACTCGGTCGGCGCGGTGCTGGCGCTGGCCCATGACGTCATCATCACCATCGGCTTCTTCTCCGTTACCCAGCTCCAGTTCAACCTGCCCACGATTGCGGCCATTCTCACCATTGTCGGCTACTCGATGAACGACACCGTGGTCATTTATGACCGCATCCGGGAGATGTTCCGCAAATACAAATCCCTGCCGACGCCGGAGGTTCTCGACCTTGCCATCAACGCAACCCTGTCGCGTACGATCCTGACGTCAGGCACCACGCTTGTTGCCCTTATTGCCATGGCGGCGATAGGCGGCCCGGCGCTGGAAGGCTTTGCCCTGGCCCTGATCTGGGGGGTGGCGATCGGTACCTATTCGTCGATCTTCGTGGCGGCCCCGCTGCTCACCATTACCGGTGTCCGGCGCGATTCCGGCGAGCGCGACGACTAGCTTTCGCCCCGGTGATGGCCAGCATGCGGCATTGTGCCGTATGCTCTCCTTGCGACTCAATTTCGAGCCAAGGGGGCTGACATCATGGCTGCTATTCTTACCAATCTTCGTCTGACCGTCGGCATCTCCGCCGCGCTGGCGCTGGCGTTCCTGCTTGTTTACGCGCTGCTCTTTGCCAATCTGGGGCTGGACAGCCAGATTTTCTGGTCGGCCACGCTGCGCTGGACCCATGTGGTAGTCGGCATCATGTGGATCGGCCTGCTTTACTATTTCAACTTCGTCCAGATACCGACCATGCCGTCCATTCCGGACGAGCAGAAGCCGGCGATCTCCAAGCATATCGCGCCGCAGGCCCTGTTCTGGTTCCGCTGGGCGGCGGCCTTCACCGTGCTGACCGGCCTCGTCCTGGCCGTGGTCAATAATTACTGGCTGGAGACGCTGTCCTTCGGTCTGCTCGGCGCGGCGACGGCGGGCCATGTCTTCCTGGGCATCGGCATGTGGCTGGCGCTGGTGATGGCGTTCAATGTCTGGTTCGTGATCTGGCCGAACCAGAAAATCGCGCTGGGGATTGTCGAGGCAGAGGCCGACGCCAAGCCCAAGGCCGCGCGCACCGCCATGCTGTTCTCGCGCACCAATACGCTGCTCTCGCTGCCGATGCTGGTGGCGATGGCGGGGTATCAGACGCTCGGCTGAGCCGGACTATCCAGCAGAAGAAAAAAAGCCCCCGGTTGTTGCCGGGGGCTTTTGTCTATTCGCCGATCACGGCTTGTATGTGCTGGCGGAAGATGGCTCGCGCCCCTTCGCGCGGGGTGGTAGCCGATGACGGATCCTGCTGGGCGAGGATCAGCGCGACCACGCCGGTGGAGGGGCTGACGAAGAAGTCGGTGTCGAAATACCCGCCCCAGCCAAAATCGGCCGGGTAGCCGCTGGCAGCCGAGCCATGGCCCTCATAGATAACGCCCAGCGAGTAGCCAAAACCCATATTGCCGGCGTTCATATTCGCGGGCATGCGGTCTGCGCCAACATGCACTCGGCTCATGGCCGCCACGCTGTCGGCTGACAGGATGCGCGTCCCGTCCAGATCACCGCCATTGGCCAGCGCCTGGGCAAAGCGGAAGAAGTCGTTGGCCGTCGAGAACAGACCCGCGCCGCCAGCGGCAACATTGGCGCCAAAGGCGAAATCAAGGCTGGCCGGGACCGGCTGGATCGCGCCGTTCTCGTCATGGGTGTAGAGCGTCGCGATCTGCTCGCGGCGTTCCTCGCCGGGGAAGAAGGTGGTGTTGTCCATGCCGAGCGGCTGGAAGATGCGCGCCTGCATGTAGCTTTCCAGATCCTGACCCGAAACCACTTCGACAACCCGGCCCAGAATGTCGTTGGACCAGCTATAGTACCAGCGTTCGCCCGGCTGGAAGTAGAGGGGCAGGCCGGCCAGATGGTCGATCCGCTCCTCAAGCGTCATCTCGCGGTCTTCATAGACATTGCGGGTGAGATAGAGCCGGCCCAGATCGGTCTCGTAGTCGAAGACATAGCCAATGCCGGAGGTGTGGGTGAGCAGGTCCTCGATGGTGATGGCGCGTTCGGCGGGAACTGTCTCGATCTCGCCTTCACCGTTCGCGCTGACAGAGACGGCCACGCGCGTATCGGCAAAGGCCGGGATGATGTCTGCCAGCGGCTGGTCCAGGCTCAGCGCGCCATCCTCGGCCAGCTGCATGATGGCAGCGGCGGTGACCGGCTTGGTCATGGAGGCGATGCGCACCATCGTGTCGGCCGTCATCGGCCGCGCGCTCTCGATATCGGCAAAGCCCGTTTCGGAGATGTGTTGCACCACGCCGTCGCGCGCGATCAGGGCGACATAGCCGGAACGCGCCTGCGCGGCGGCAAAGGTTTCCAGCGTCGCGTCCAGGGTGGCCAGTCCAGCGCCGTTGAGCGTGCGGGCGGCGGGTACGGTTTCGCTTACCGCTTCTGCTGTGCTGACCGCAGGCTGGGAGCAGGCGGCAAGGCTGGCAGCCAGCAGGGCAGCACCAAGCAGGGACGATAACAGAGGCCAGCGCGGGTCGGACATGGGGGAGATCTCCGGAAAATTTGTCGGGCGCAAAAACTCACCCGGACGGGTCTACATTTGCAAGCCAAAAGACTAAATGTGCGTGCGATTGCCACCCGCTTCCTGCATGAAAGCCCCTAGCGTGTCCGCTGACAGCTTGATCGACACCGTCCGCCGCGACGATCCCGACCGGTATCTGGCCGCCCTGTTCGCGCCGGAGACAGTACGCGCGCGGCTGTGGGCGCTTTATGCGTTCAATGCGGAGATCGCGCGTATCCCGGCCAGCGTCACCGAGCCGGTTATCGGCGAGATGCGCCTCGCCTGGGCGCGCGATGCGGTGTCGGACCTCTATGCCAGTCCGCCAAGGGTGCGCCGCCACCCTGTCTATGAGGCGCTGGCGGCCCTGCGCGGGCAAAGCGGCGGGCCTGTTCAGGATGATCTGGCGGTGATGATCGAGGCGCGCAACGCCGATCTGGGCGAGGGGGCCTTCCCCGACGCCGCCGAGCGTGAGGCGTATGTCGACCGCACATCGGGGCTGGTAATGCGGCTGGCTGCGGGGATTTGCGCGCCGGACTGGCAGGCGGGCGAAGAGGGCCACGCAGCCCTGATCGCGGCAGGGCGTCTATGGGGGTATGCGGGCCTGCTTCGCCAGTTTACGCGCCTGTGCGCGGCAGGCCGCCCGCCCATTACCGGACAGGAACTTGCGGTCAGCGGAGCCAGTCTTGAAGTGCTGCGCCGGGGCCTGCAGCCTGATAAGGCTCTTCTGGCTCGCGGCGGGCTTGTGGACGCCGCGCGCGGCGCGGCAGCTGTGCTGGACGCATCACGCAAGAGCCTGCCAGCAGAGATATTTCCGGCGATTGGCTATGTCAGGCTGGCGCGCCCGGTTCTGAAGGCGGCCGCACGGCAGACCAACCCGTATGCACCAGCGGCGCAGACGCCGCTGATCTTGCGCCAGCTGCGTCTTCTGGGTGCGTCGCTCACGGGCAGGGTCTGAGCGCCAGCGGGCTTTTCGCGCCCGTTGCCGGCAGGCGGGCCAGTTCTGTCTTGACGTTGACAGTTCTTTTCAGCTCAACTGGACGCTGATTTGAAAAGGTGGGGGTTCGCTTGAAAAATCTGTGGTTTATCTGTGCCGCTCTGCTCGGCGCAATGGGCATTTTTGTGTCGGCCGCCTGGCCGCAGGATTTGCCGGAATCGGTGACGCAACCGTTTGTCGCGTACACGCAGGCCCTCGAAGCGGGTGATCTGGAAGCGGCACTTGAAGCGGCCGGTGCTGCGAGGTCAGCTGGCGAGTCCGCCCGGATTGACCCGTTCACGCTGGCCGTGCTCACCGATAATCATGCCGAGTTGCTGGCGGCGCTGGGCCAGCACAGGGATGCGGCGCGTGCCTATGCCGCGTCAGCGGAGCTGCTGGACGGGCTTAATGAGGATTGGCTGACCCGGGCGCAGACATGGCGTCTGGCGGCGTCGTCGGCATTAGATGGGCGGCTGACGCGCGATGCTGTCACCTATATTGCGAATGCACGCGACAGGATAGGCCGCGCCGACCTTACCGATAGCAGTGTTGGGGAAGAGGCAAGTCAGATTATCCTGACGGAAGTCACCGAACGCGCGCGCGCCGGCCGGCATGTGCCGGCGGGACTGATTGCTCGTGAGGGGCTGGAGTCGGACTTGCTGGCGGCTGCGCCGCCATCGGCAACCATGGGCATGCTGGCCTTTCATGCCGGAGTGGCGGAGTTTCTGCAGGCCGAACGGAGTCGGCCACGCACAGGGTCGCGCGTGCAGCCGCACATGTCCTCTGACAGCCGCGCCGCATTCTGGCTGTCTGCGGCCCATTACTTCCTCGCATCTGCCGGCATGGAAGGAGAAACGGTCGATGCCATGGAGCTGTGGACCGAGTATCTGCGCAATAAGCTCTCGAGCGGTGAACTCATCGATCTGGACCGGCAGCTGTCGCAGGCCGGTTACCTTCTGCCCCCTGAGGCTCGTGAGCGCCGCCTTGCGCGCCAGCGCCTGGAATGCGGAGACAATTGCGTAGAGGCGGAATTGCTGGAAGGCGGACATCCACGCTATCCAATCCGCGCCGGACTTGCCGGTGCTGAAGGTTTTGCGGTGGTCCGCTTTGACATCAATCCCGAAGGCGGGACCGATAATATCCGGGTGCTGTACTCCCTGCCTTACTCCGATTTCGGTGTAGAGGCGGTCAGGATGGTCGAAAGGTGGCGGTATTCGCCGCGAACCATTGATGGCGAGCCGGTCTGGTGCCGGGGCTTCGTTACCCAGTTCAGCTTCTCGATACGAGGGTGAGCGGGTTGCGTGTCAGGCCGCTTCGGGCTGGCTGATCCACGCATCGCAATCGGCCAGCGCACGCGCCGTCATCAGCCGCTTCTTGGCCTGGGCCTTGGCGGCGCCGCGCAGACGCTCACCATTGGGGCCCTTTGACGGTCCGGTCATATCCGGGAACAGGCCGAAATTGACATTCATCGGCTGGAACGCGCCCTTGCGGCCCGGCACATGGCCGGTCGTGATGTGCATAAGCAGCGCGCCAAGCGCCGTTGTAGGCGGAGGCGGGCTGACCGGCATGCCGAGGCGCTCTGCGGCGGCAAACCGGCCCGCGAGCAGCCCCATGGCCGCGCTTTCCACATAGCCCTCAACGCCGGTGATCTGGCCTGCAAAGCGAAGTGCGGGCCGCGCTTTCAGGCGCATCACCGGATCCAGCAGCTTTGGCGAGTTGAGGAACGTATTGCGGTGGATGCCGCCGAGCCTCGCGAACTGCGCGTTCTCCAGCCCCGGTATCATGCGGAAAATGTCGGTCTGCGCGCCGTATTTCAGCTTGGTCTGGAAGCCGACCATGTTGAAGAGCGTGCCGTGGGCATTGTCCTGGCGCAGCTGGACGACAGCGTAGGGCTTCTCGCCCGGCTTGTGAGCATTGGTCAGGCCGCGCGGCTTCATCGGTCCGTGGCGCAGCGTTTCGATCCCGCGCTCGGCCATCACTTCGATGGGCAGGCAGGCTTCGAAATAGGGCGTGTCCTTCTCCCAGTCGCGGAACACCGTCTTGTCACCGGCCAGCAGCGCTTCGACGAAGGCGTGATACTGCTCGCGGTCCATCGGGCAGTTGATATAGGCGGCGCGGTCTTCCTCTGTCTCGCCCTTGTCATAGCGTGACTGCTTCCACGCCACGTCCATATCGATGCTGTCGGCGAAGATGATCGGCGCGATGGCGTCAAAGAAGGCCAGCTCACCTTCACCCGTCAGCCCGTGCACCGCCTCTGCCAGCGCAGGCGAGGTGAGGGGGCCGGTTGCCACGATCACATTGTCCCAGTCTTCCGGCGGCAGCCCGGCGATCTCCTCGCGGCGTATCTCGATATTCGGGTGCGCTTCCAGCTTCGCCGTGACGGCGCGGGAAAACGCCTCGCGGTCGACGGCCAGCGCGCCGCCCGCAGGCACCTGATTTGCATCACCCATTGCCATGATGAGCGAGTTCGCCCGGCGCATTTCCTCGTGTAAGAGGCCGACTGCGTTGGTCTCATGGTCGTCAGAGCGGAAGGAGTTGGAGCAGACCAGCTCAGCAAGCCCGTCTGTCTGGTGGGCTTCAGTGCGGCGCACCGGGCGCATCTCGTGCAGGATCACGCGCGCGCCAGATTCTGCCGCCTGCCAGGCCGCTTCGGAACCGGCCATGCCGCCGCCAATGATGTGTATGGGTTGGGTCTGTGTCATGGCGCCCATATAGCGCCGCACGGGAAAAGGCTCAAACCGGCAGGGCAGGGCCTGCCCCTGCGTCACCCTGATCCTTGGCAGAGCGGGCAGAGCGGGCTAAGTCCCGCTGCCATGACACTCATCCATGCCGATGCCCTGAAAGACGGGCTTGCCCTTATCGTCCGCCATCCCCGCGCCGTGCTGGCGGCCAGCGCCCTGTGCGCGGGCGTGGCCGCGCTTGAAGCGCTGGTCTTCTCGCTCACTGGAGAGGCCGGGCCGGGCCTGATTGGGGTCACGCTGCTCTTCATTCTGGGCTTTCATGCCTGGGTGATTGCCGCCGTGCTGGTCACGCGCCCGGCGCTGGATCTGGAAGCAGGAGATATCAAGGCGCGTGCGCGCGACGTGTCGCGGCTGGTGCTGGTGGCGGGCCTGACGGTGATACTTGTGCTGACCGTGCTGGGGACGGCCTTTGTCATGCTGGCCTTCATGCTGGGCGCGCTGGCGATACTGGGCGCGGAGCGCACCGGCCTGACCGAGCCGCCCGAAGGTTTTGTGAACATATTCAGCCTGTTCAACACAGCCGAATGGCTGATCGCGGCGGCGCTGATCGCGGTGTTCGGGGCGTTCGCGCTCTGGTTCATCTCGCGTCTTCTGCCCGGTATTCCGGCCACGCTGGCGCGCGGCAAGGTGCAGCTTCTGGCGGCCTGGCCGATCCTGCAGGGGCGCGGGCTTGGCGGCTTCATCACCGGCACGCTGGCCGTGCTGCCGGGCATCGCGCTCTTGGCCGCGTTTGCCTTCCTCGTGGAGGGCGCAACCGGCTACAACCCGGCGCAGGGCGTACGCGCCGACACGCTCAATCTGGCCGTCATAGCGCTGTTGCGCGCGGTGCTGGTGGGCGGTTCGGTGGCGTTCGTGCTGACGCCGCTGATGGGGCTGCATGCCCGCCTCTACATGAAATTTGCGTCATAAACGCCTGATAGACGGTGGCGCGCTCACGGGCGCGTGATACGTTCCGGCCATATCGGCACTGGGCAGGGACAATCACCATGACCACCACCACAGACGCGAAGTATGATTTCACCAGCGCGGCCTTCTGGTTTTTCAAATGCGTTGGCCGCAATCCGGGCGGCGCGTTTACGATTGCGCTGTGGCAGATCATCGCCTATGGGGTGATTGTCGGGGTTCTGCTGGTGTTTGGCCTGCCTGCCATCCAGTCCATTCTCGAAATGGCCGCGACGACGGACGATCCCGATCCGAGCGATGTGTTCGCCGCCGCGGGTACGCTGCTGGCCCTCTCGCCGGTGATCGTGATCGCCTCGCTTGTTGTCGCGCTGATGGCGCAAGCCGCGTGGCTGCGCCTGATGACGCGCAACGAGGTGGCGGGCGGCATACCCTTCCGCCTGGGCGCAGACGAGGGCCGCCTGCTGCTGGTCAATCTTTGCCTCGTGGCGTTGGTGATCGCGGGCTATGTCGCGGGTGCGCTGTTCTTCGGGCTGATTGTTGTCACCACAATGGGCATCAATGCCGCAGCTGATGGCGCGCTATGGGCGGCGCTGCTCAACGGGCTGATCTGGTTCATCGCGGTGGTCGGCTTCGTAGTGGCAGCGATCATTATCTGCGTGCGTTTTGCCGCTGGTCCAGCCCTCACCGTGCGCCAGAAGGGCTTTCGCCTGTTCCACTCCTTTGCCGCCACGAAGCGCATAGTGGGCTGGCTGGTGCTGACCTATTTTGTGCTGATCCTTATCGCGATTGGCGGCTCGATGGTCCTGACGATGGTCCAGCAGATTGCGGTGATGGGCGGCATGATGGGAGCGATGTCGCCGTTCTGGGCTGATCTGATGAGCGGTGTGGATCCCGACCCCGAACAGGTCCGGGCCATGATTACCAGCATCCTCACCAGCCCGGCGGCCATTATCGCCCTGTGTGTGATGATCTTCGCGCAGCTGGTGTTCCAGATCGCTTTTGAAGGATTGTGGCACGGCGTCGGCGCCTATGCGGCCGTGCGCCATGATGGCGGCGATGGTCCGGTCGAGACCGACCTCGCCGCACCGGCCGAGTCGGTTGGCAACGCGCCGTCAGAGGGCTGATACGCATGACGGAGCAGGCGCTCATTCCGCCGAGCTGGCAGGCGCTCTACGCGCCGTGGGCACCCGCATCGCGGCGCTCTTACGGCTGGGCGACGCCGTTTATCCTGATCCTCACCTACGCCATTTCCGCCATCCCCCTGGTGATTCTTATGGCGGTGGCCGCTGCCGGTGCGCCGGGCGGGCTGGAGGCCGTAACCGAACAGGGCGAGGCGGCGGTTTCCGGCGATGTGCTGCTGCCCGGCATTCTCATGCAGTTCGCTCTGTGGGCGGCGCTCATCATCGTATGGGCGAAGGCGTTTGAACGGCGCAGTTTCGCGTCCATGGGCTTCACCGCTAATCGCTGGCTGGCGCGCTATCTGCGCGGTCTTGCCATCGGTGTGGGCCTTGTCGTGCTGCTGGGCGGGGTGATGGCCGCGCTCACCGCAATTGCGCCCGGCGCGGTGCCGGAGGAGATGCGCGACATGACCGGACCCGATGATGCCGACTGGGCGGTGCTGGCGGGCGGAGCCTTTATCGGGTTTGCCCTGTTTGCGATTATCACCTTCCTCATTCAGGGCGGGGCGGAGGAGGTCATCTTCCGCGGCTGGCTGATGAGCACGCTGACCGCGCGCTGGGGCGCGGTGGCGGCCATTATCGGCTCCAGCGTGATCTTTGGTGCCTTCCATCTGCATGTGATGGTGTCCGGCGTCGCCTATGGCCTGATGGCCGTGTTCGGGATTGCCGCGACGGGGCTGTTCTTCGCGCTCTACGCCTATGCCGAGCGCGGCGTGTGGGGCGCGGCTGCCGCCCACGGCACGTTCAACGCGGCGGCGACGCTGATGCCGCTGGCGATGATGCAGGTGAGCGAGCCGGACCGCACACCGGGCGATCTCTTCGCCGAGGTGCTGGAGCGGGCGACCGGCATGGCGGGCGTGGAAGCCACGGAGGTCGGCCCGCATCTTCTGGTCCAGCCGGCCGTGTTCCTCATCCTCAGCCTGATCGTGTTCCTGCGCTTGCGGGCGAGGAAGGCGTAGGGGCCTCCGTTTGAGGGGCTTTTCCCTCGTCCTTCGAGACGTTCGCTTCGCTCACCCTCAGGATGAGGGAAAAGCGCATCTAAAGCCCTCATCCTGAGGGGCCGTCAGGCCGTCTCGAAGGACGAGGGCTTTATCCTGCACCTGGTCCCGGCTCTGCGCTACGCTTGGCCGGGAGTTCAAAAGCCCTTTAACCCGCTTTCTTCAGCGCTTTCTGGCGGGCCATGTCGCGCTCCAGCACGGGCTTGAGATAGCGCCCGGTCCAGCTCGCCTCCACACCTGCCACGTGTTCGGGCGTGCCGGCAGCGACGATCTCGCCGCCGCCATCGCCGCCTTCGGGGCCGAGATCAATGATCCAGTCAGCGGTCTTGATGACATCGAGATTATGCTCGATCACGATCACCGAATTGCCCTGTTCGACCAGCTCATGGAGCACTTCGAGCAGCTTTTTCACGTCCTCGAAATGAAGCCCCGTGGTCGGCTCATCGAGAATGTAGAGCGTGCGGCCCGTGGCGCGCTTGGAGAGCTCCTTGGAGAGCTTCACCCGCTGCGCCTCGCCGCCCGATAGCTGGGTGGCGGGCTGGCCGACCTTCACATAGCCAAGGCCGACGCGTTTGAGGGTTTCCATCTTGTCGCGCACTGACGGCACGGCCTGGAAGAAGTCGGCGGCCTCCTCCACCGTCATGTCGAGCACCTGGGCGATGGATTTGCCCTTGAAGGTGACTTCCAGCGTCTCGCGGTTGAAGCGCGCGCCATGGCACACATCGCAGGTGACATAGACATCGGGCAGGAAGTGCATCTCGATCTTCACCACGCCATCGCCCTGACACGCCTCGCAGCGCCCGCCTTTGACGTTGAAGGAGAAGCGGCCCGGCTTGTAGCCGCGCGTCTTGGATTCCGGCAGGCCGGCAAACCAGTCGCGGATCGGCGTGAACGCGCCGGTATAGGTGGCCGGGTTGGAGCGCGGCGTGCGGCCAATGGGGGACTGGTCGATATCGATAATCTTGTCGAGGAATTCCAGCCCCTCCACCGTCTCGTGCGGGGCAGGGACCGCGCTTGCGCCATTGAGCTTGCGCGCCGCCGCCTTGTAGAGCGTTTCCAGCGTCAGGGTGGACTTGCCACCGCCCGACACGCCGGTGACGCAGGTGAACACGCCCAGCGGAAACTCTGCCGTCACGTCTTTGAGGTTATTGCCGCTCGCGCCTGTCACTTTCAGCACGCGTTTCTTATCGATCTTGCGCCGCTTCTCCGGCACCTCGATCATGCGCGCGCCGGAGAGATATTGCCCGGTCAGGCTTTTCGGATTGGCGCGGATATCTTCCGGCTTGCCCTGTGCCACCACCTCGCCGCCATGCACACCGGCAGCGGGGCCGAGATCGACCACATAATCGGCCGTCTCGATGGCTTCCTCGTCATGCTCCACCACGATCACGGTATTGCCGAGATCGCGCAGACCCCGCAGGCTCTCCAGCAGGCGCGTATTGTCGCGCTGGTGCAGGCCGATGGACGGTTCATCCAGCACGTAGAGCACGCCGGTCAGGCCCGACCCGATCTGGCTGGCGAGGCGGATGCGCTGGCTCTCCCCGCCAGACAGCGTGCCGGAGGCACGGCTGAGCGTGAGATAGTCCAGCCCCACATCGACCAGGAATCGCAGACGGTCGCGTATCTCTTTCAGGATACGCCGGGCGATCTCCTGTTCCTTGTCGGTCAGGCGCTCTTCGATATTGGAAAACCACTCCAGCGCCTCGCGGATGGAGTGTTCACCGGCCTGCGAGATGTCATAGCCGCCGATTTTCACCGCCAGCGCTTCGGGCTTCAGCCGCTTGCCGTGGCAGGTTTCGCACGGCTGGTTGGACTGGAAGCGGCCCAGCTCCTCGCGCACCCAGGCCGAGTCCGTCTCGCGCCAGCGCCGTTCGAGGTTGGGGATCACCCCTTCAAACGTCTTGGTGGTGGAGAATTGGCGCAGGCCATCCTCGTAGGTGAACTTGATCTTGTCGGCGGTGCCGTAGAGCACGGTGCGCTGGAATTTCTCCGGCAGGGTGCGCCAGGGCTTGTGCATGTTGGCACCATAATGGTCGGCCAGCGCCTGCAGGGTCTGCTGGTAGAGCTTGGAGGTGCCACGGCTCCACGGCGCAACCGCGCCCTCATACAGGCTCTTTTCCCGGTCCGGGACGATCATCGCCTCGTCAAATTTCAGGCTGACGCCGAGGCCATCACAGGCCGGACACGCCCCGAACGGATTGTTGAAGGAGAAGAGGCGCGGCTCGATCTCCTCAATCGTGAAGCCGGTCTCCGGGCAGGCGAATTTTTCGGAGAAGATGAGGCGCTGGGGCGCGTCCTTCCCCTCGGCAGGCGCATCAGCAAATTCGGCCATGGCCAGGCCATCGGCCAGGCGCAGGGCGGTTTCCAGACTGTCGGCAAGGCGCTGCTCCAGCCCCTCGCGGATTGCCACCCGGTCCACCACCACGTCGATATCGTGCTTGAACTTCTTGTCGAGCTCAGGGGCTTCTTCGAGCGTGTAATAGGTGCCGTCCACCTTCACCCGCTGGAAGCCCTGCTTCATCAGCTCGGCAAATTCCTTGCGGTACTCACCCTTGCGGCCGCGCACGATAGGCGCCAGCAGGTAAAGCCGCGTGCCGTCCTCCAGAGCCATCAGCCGGTCGACCATCTGGGAGACGGTCTGCGAGGTGATGGGCAGGCCCGTGGCAGGCGAATAGGGGATGCCGACCCGCGCCCAGAGCAGGCGCATATAGTCATAGATCTCGGTGACCGTGCCGACCGTGGAGCGCGGGTTTTTCGAGGTCGTTTTCTGCTCGATGGAGATCGCTGGCGAGAGCCCTTCAATGGAGTCCACATCCGGCTTGCTCATCAGCTCCAGAAACTGGCGGGCGTAAGCGGAAAGGCTCTCCACATAGCGGCGTTGACCCTCGGCATAGATGGTGTCGAACGCCAGCGAGGACTTGCCCGACCCGGACAGGCCGGTGAACACGATCAGCTCGTCGCGCGGCAGATCGACCGACACGTCCTTGAGATTATGCTCGCGCGCGCCGCGCACCGAAATGTGTTTCAAAGGGTCGGCCATGAGGGCGGAAAATCCATAAATCTGCAAAGGGCCAGCGGGCGCACTGGCCGGAGGTTAAATAGGCCGCAAGGCAGCCCCGCGCTACCTCGCGTGCGTCGCCATTACACCTCGCGGTGCGATTGCGTTCACCGGGCGCATGGACACCCCGGCAGTGATGGAGTGATATGCGCTCGAAAATTCACTTGGCGACTCGCCCGTTGACGGGCGGAACAATATGTGAACATTTTAAAGAAAAGCGCAAGCACGGGGTTCGGATATGGCAGGCAGTGTCAACAAGGTCATCATTATCGGCAATCTGGGCGCGGACCCGGAAGTGAAGGCGATGCCGTCCGGCGACCGGATGGCGAAATTTCCCGTCGCGACGTCGGAGACCTGGCGCGACCGTCAGTCGGGCGAACGCCGCGAGAAAACCGAATGGCACAACGTCGTCATCTTCAACGAGAACCTCGCCAAGGTGGCGGAGAATTATCTCAAGAAGGGGGCCAAGGTTTACATTGAAGGCTCGCTGCAGACCCGCAAATGGCAGGACCAGAACGGGCAGGACCGTTACTCCACCGAAATCGTTCTGCAGAAATACCGTGGCGAGCTGACCATGCTGGACAGCAAGGGCGAGGGCGGCGGCGGCAATTATGGCCGCTCCGATGATCGTTCCTCCAGCGGCGGCAATGACCGCCCGCGCGAAAGCTTCGCCTCCGACACGCTGGACGACGACATCCCGTTCTAGAACATTTACCCCATCCGGGGTGGGGGCGCTGGAGGCTTGCGTGAAGAGACATCTTGGCCTGCTGGCCGCCATGTTGATGCTGCTGGCTCCGGCGCAGGCGCAGGAGCTGGACCATCTGCTGGATGAGGCTGGCGTAACCGGTACGATCCTCATCCAGCGTGTGTCGGACGGCCGAGAATGGACGGGCGGCGCGGACCGGGCCGATGCGCGCTTCATTCCCGCCTCCACGTTCAAGATTCCCAACAGCCTGATCCTGCTGCAATCGGGCGCTGTCTCTGGCGTGGATGACGCGCTTGTCTGGGACGGGACGCAGCACGCCTTCGCCGTCTGGAACCAGGACCAGACTTTCGCCGATGCCTTCCAGCGCTCGACCGTCTGGGCCTATCAGCACTGGACGCGCCAGCTCGGCCATGAGGCCATGAGCAGGCAGATTGCCGCGCTGGACTATGGCAATGGCGATATCGGCGAGGCGGGCCTTGTGGATCGCTTCTGGCTGGACGGGCCGCTGGCGATCAACGCGCGTGAGCAGGTGGGCTTTCTCGCCCGTCTGCAGGCCCGCACCCTGCCGTTTGATACAGGCACCATGGACACCGTCATCGCCATGATGGAGCAGGGCTCCGGTGACGGGTGGACCTTGCGCGGCAAGACCGGCTGGCGCTTTGGCGGCGAGCCGGACATTGGCTGGTATGTGGGCTGGCTGGAGTTTGAGGGCGAGTCCTGGCTGTTCGCGCTCAATATCGACATGCCCGATCCGGCCAGCCAGGTGCGCCTGCGCGCTGGAATCGTCGAGGCGGCCTTGGGTGAGGTCAGCGGCTGGACGCGCTAGTAGCGGCCCGGCAACGCGCCGGAGGCGGGTTTACATGCGGCCCGCACGCGCTTCATGGTGTCGTCTTCAACGGTTGAGCGGGGATAATATGAACAATCAGAGCTATACTGCCGAACTCCTGACCATTGTCGGGTCTTTGCCCGAAGCCAGCCGGCCCAGCTTCATCACCGCGTTTCAGTCCGGGGCGAAAAACCCCGTCCTTCTCTTCGGTTTCAATATCTGGCTGGGCGGGCTGGGGATTGACCGCTTTCTGGTCGGCGACATCGTGGCGGGCGTGCTGAAGCTCATCACGCTGGGCGGTTTTGGCTTCTGGATTCTGATCGATTGCTTCCTGATCGGCAGCCGGGCGCGGCAGAAGAATATCGAGAATGCGCGCCAGCTGCGCGATTCCTTCTCGCAACGTGCCAGCGCGCCGGCCCCGGCGCCCGCATCCTCCGAACCCCCGCCAGCGGCGTCCTAGGGCCTGAACACCTCCACTGCGGCGCTGGTATCGACCGCGCCGCGCTGGGCGGCACCGCCAATGGTGTAGATCGCGCCGTCCAGCGCGTGCGCGCCGAGCCCGTGGCGCGGGGTGGGCATGCGGGTGACCGCTTCCCAGCTGTCAGTGTCCGCGCGCCAGGCCCACACCTCTTCATAGACGCCGCCATCATCCTCAAACCATTCCCCGCCAAACACGTAGAGCGTGTCACCGACGCTGGCGGCGGCCAGCCCGCCAGAGCCGCGCGGGCCGCGTGAGGGCTGGGGCAGGGGCGCGGCAGAAGTCCAGCTATTGCTGGCCGGATCATACACCTCATGGGCAGGCGTATTGCCGCCTGTCGTGGTGCGTCCGCCAACCACGTGGATCAGCCCGTTCATCACGGCGGCGGCGGCAGAATTGCGCGCGGTCGGGGCAGCGGGAAGCGTGGTCCATTCGCCGGTTTCCGGATCCAGCACGAGATGGGCGTTGACGTCAGACTGGTGGGCCCAGGTGGAATTCTGCGAGCCGGAGGGCCGCCGCCCGGTGATGACATGGATGCGTCCGTTCAGCGCCACGGCCACATTCTCCGCCCACGGCCCCGGCAGGTCCGGTCCGCGCTGCCATTCCTCATCAACGCCCGGACGCAGCGTGTAGACGCGGCTGATCATTGACCACACACCGTCATTCTCCGTGGTGAAGCCGCCCATGGCGTAAAGCGTGCCGTCAAGGCCGACGCATTGCGGGTGGTGATTGGGCGCAGGCAGGCGCGGCAGATCGCGCCAGCTGTCATCGACGCCGGGGGTAAGCGCCAGCACTCGGTCTGAAATGTCCAGCGGACGCTCCGAAATGCCGGTGGCAAAGCCGCCTATCACATAGAGCGTGCCGTCCAGCAAAGCGGGATAAATCTCCTGCACTGGGAAGGGCAGGTCCGGCGCGCTGCTCCAGCGGGTGTCGTCATCGCGGCGCGCGAAGCCCGCGCCCGATGCCATCAGGCCCGTTCCGGCGGCCAGTCCAAGCGTTGCAGCCCTGCGTGTGAGTTTCATGGCGTCAGCCTCCCTTTGCGTTTTCAGCAGGCTAGCATCGGGGATGGGAAGGGGCCAGAAGGACCCGGCACCGGTCACGCTATCGTCATTCCGGGTGCACGTTGCCCTTTAGGCGCACAGTCTCTCAACCGGCTTCCCGGGCTTGCCTGTCCCCGTGAAAACGGGGAACCCGGGATCCATCTGTCCAGCTCTCGAGACAGTCCATGGGTCCCCCGTCGGGGCGGGGGCTTACAGGCCGCAAAGCGGCCTGAAAAGCGCGGACGCACGCCCGCGACTTTTCGCGGAATATCGCAACGCGGATGCGTTGCGAAGCTAAAGAGGCATGGGTCACCCGCATGAAGCAGGTGATGACAGGTATACCCCCCTCAACAACACCTCATCGTTTGCCCCTGTGGCTGGGGCTTGGTAAACCCTTTTCCAGCTTTGCTGACACGTGATTCCGGCTGTTGGCACCCATTCCTTGCGGGGCACCTTCCGTGCCCGCCTGACTACAGGACAGATACGCTTGAGCGACACACCGAACGAGCCCGGCCCGGACGATATCGATATTGACGAATCCGGCGCTGGCGGGAACGGCATGAATGGCGGCGCAGCGGGCGGCCAGCCGCCCCGGCCCGATGGCGGACCCATGGTCTCCATCGAGGACGAGATGCGCCGCTCCTATCTCGATTACGCGATGAGCGTGATCGTGAGCCGCGCCATCCCCGATGCGCGCGACGGGCTGAAGCCCGTTCACCGGCGCATTCTCTGGTCGATGCACGAGCAGGGCTATACCCACGACAAGCAATACCGCAAATCAGCCCGCGTCGTCGGTGACGTGATCGGTAAATACCACCCGCACGGCGACCAGGCCGTCTATGACGCGCTGGCGCGCATGGCGCAGGACTTCTCGATGGGGCTGAAGCTCCTCGATGGTCAGGGCAATTTCGGCTCTGTCGATGGCGATCCGCCTGCCGCCATGCGTTACACCGAAGTGCGCATGGACAAGCCCGCCGAGGCGCTGCTGGCCGATATCGACAAGGAAACGGTCGATTACCGGGAAAACTACGACGCGTCGGAAAAAGAGCCGATCGTCCTGCCTGCGCGCTTCCCCAACCTGCTGGTCAACGGCGCGGGCGGTATCGCCGTCGGCATGGCCACCAATATCCCGCCGCACAATCTGGGTGAGGTGGTGGACGCCACCGTGGCCCTCCTGGAAGACCCGGAGCTGACCGATCTCGATCTGATCGAGTTCGTACCGGCACCGGACTTTCCCACTGGCGGCGAGATCATCGGGCGTACCGGCGCGCGCAATGGCCTCTTGACCGGGCGCGGCTCGGTTCTGGTGCGCGGCAAGACGTCGATCGAGGAAATCCGTAAAGACCGTCAGGCCATCCTGATCCACGAGATTCCCTATCAGGTGAACAAGGCTTCGATGATCGAGAAGATCGCCGAGCTGGTGCGTGAAAAGCGCATTGAGGGCATTTCAGACCTGCGCGACGAATCCGACCGTTCGGGCATGCGCGTGGTGGTCGAGCTGAAACGCGATGCCAATGCCGAAGTGATCCTGAACCAGCTTTACCGCTGGAGCCCGCTGCAGACCTCGTTCGGGGTCAACATGCTGGCGCTGATTGGCGGCAAGCCGCAGCTGGCAGGGCTGAAAACCTACCTCGAAACCTTCATCGCCTTCCGCAAGGAAGTGACGGCCCGGCGGGCCAAGTTCGATCTGAAAAAGGCGCGCGACCGCGCCCATATCCTGATCGGGCTGGGCATTGCGGTGGCCAATATTGATGAGGTGATCCGCCTGATCCGCGCAGCGCCCGATCCGGCAACGGCCCGCGAGCAGCTTAAAGAGCGCGCCTGGCCGGCGGCTGACATCGCCCCGCTGGTGGCGCTGGTGGCCGATCCGCGCTCGATCATTCTGGACAACCAGACCATCCATCTGACCGATGAGCAGGCGCGCGCCATTCTGGAACTGCGCCTGAACCGCCTGACGGCGCTGGGCCGCGACGAAATTTCCGGCGAGGCGGAGAAGCTGGCGGTCGAGATTGCTGACCTGCTGGATATCCTCAAAAGCCCGGTGCGTATCCGCGAGATCGTCAAGGCGGAGCTCCTCGATGCCAAGGAGCGCTTTGGCGTGCCGCGCCGCTCCGCGCTGGTCGAGGGCGATTTCGAGATCGAGGATGAAGACCTGATCCCCCGCGAGGAGATGGTCGTCACCCTCACTCATGGCGGCTATGTGAAGCGCACCCCGCTCTCGCTCTACCGGGCGCAGAACCGGGGCGGGCGGGGCCGGGCCGGCATGGCGATGAAGGACGAGGATTTCGTCTCCACGCTGTTTGTCGCCTCCACCCATGCGCCGCTCCTCTTCTTCACCTCCGACGGGATGGTCTACAAGACCAAGACTTGGCGCCTGCCGCAGGGCGCGCCTAACACCAAGGGCAAGTATCTGACCAACCTCCTGCCGACGCTTGGCGAGGGCGCGCGCGTCACCTCCATCATGGCGCTGCCGGAGGACGAAGCCGAATGGAGCCGGTTTGATGTGATGTTTGCCACCACATCGGGCGGCGTGCGGCGTAACAAGCTGTCGGACTTCGTGCAGGTGAACCGCAACGGCAAGATCGCCATGAAGCTGGAGGAGGCTGACGGCCAGATCCTCGATGTGCGCCTGTGCCATGAGGGGCAGGACGTGCTGCTCGCGACCGCCAAGGGTAAGGCGATCCGCTTCCCCGTCACCGATGTGCGCGTGTTTGCCAGCCGTAATTCCACCGGTGTGCGCGGCATACGCATGGAGACGGGCGATACGGCCATCTCCATGGCGATCCTCAATCATGTCGAGATTAGCCGGGCCGAAGTGCGTGCCTATCTCAAACGCCGCCGCGCCGAAATGCGCAATGAGGGCGATGAGGAGCTGGATGCGGCTGAAGCCGATATCGACACTGGCGACGAGGAAGAGGGCGAGGAAATCACCCTGTCCGAGGTGCGCTATATGGAGCTTCGCGCCCATGAGGAGATACTCCTCAATGTCGTGGAGTCCGGCATGGGCAAGCGCGTCATCTCCTATGAATACTATCCGCAGAGCCGGGGCGGGCAGGGCGTGTGGACCAAGGACAAGCGCTTCCCCGAACCGCTGGCGGCCTGTTTCCTGATCGAGGAAGGCGATACCGTGATGGCCGTCACCGATGGCGGCCAGCTCATCCGCTTCCCCGTCGACACGGTGCGTATTGCCAGCCGCGCCACCAAGGGCGTGCGCCTGATCCGTCTTGCCAATGACGAAAAGGTGGTGTCCGTTGCGCGCATCGCCAAGAATGAGGAAGCCGAGGGCGAGGAAGAGGCTGACGGCGGCGAAGCTGATACAGCGCCGGAAGCCGGGCCCTCTGGAGAAAGCTGATGAAAGAGCGCGTCGCCCTGTATCCTGGCACGTTCGATCCGCTGACGAACGGGCATATCGATATCGTGCGCCGCGCGGTGAAGCTCTACGACAAGCTGGTTATCGGCATTGCCCGCAATGAGGACAAGCGCCCGCTCTTCTCGCTTGATGAGCGGGTGGAAATGGCGCTGGACCTGACGCGCGAATATACCGGCGAAACCGTGATTGAGGTGCGCCCGTTCTCCGGCCTGCTGATGCATTTTGCCGAAGAGGTGGGCGCCGGCTCGATCATCCGGGGCCTTCGCGCCGTCTCCGACTTTGAATACGAGTTCCAGATGGTCGGCATGAACCAGCGCCTCAATCCTGACATCGAGACGGTGTTTCTTATGGCCGATCCGCGCCATCAGGCGATTGCCTCGCGGCTCGTCAAGGAAATTGCCCGTCTGGGCGGGGACATCACCGCCTTCGTGCCGCCTGCCATCAAGACCCGTGTGCTGGAGAGATTTGCCAAATGATCCGATATGCTTCTGCCCTGCTGACGGCGAGCGTCAGCGCCTTTGCCCTCGCTGCGGCTGCCTGCGCGGATGCGTCCACTGATACCCGCACCGCTGACACGGCCGCCACGCAGGAGGCTGATGGCAGCCGGTATGCGCGCGACGGCATTCCGTCCGGCCCCGATGCAGCCCGCCAGATCATCGCCGATGCGCCAGAGGCCGCATGGCGCAGCGTTGATCCCGACAGGCTGCTGGTCATCTCCACGCGGCACGGCGATATCTGGGTGGAGCTGACGCCGGAATTTGCGCCCAATCACGTGGCCCGCATCCGCGATCTGGTGGGCGAGGGATTTTACGATGGCAAGGTCTGGCACCGTGTGATCCGTGATTTCATGGCGCAGGGCGGCGGCGCGTCTGACAATCCGGCGCTGGCGGCCGACAGGCCCACGCTGCAGGCAGAATTCATGATTAGCCGCGGCCTTGATACCAATATAACTATCAGCGAGTTGCAGGACCGGGCGATCAATCCGCGCGAGTCCAGCACCCGCGCGCGGGCCGGCTTCTGGAACGGCATCCCCGCCTCGACCATCCCGTTTGCCCAGGCGGCTATCCGCGCCGATGGCCAGGTGGAATCCTGGCTGCTGCACTGCCGCGGCGCGGCGGCGATGGCGCGCACCAATGATCCCAATTCCGCACGCAGCCAGTTCTACATCACCACCGGCCATCCGGCGCATCTCGAAGCAGTCTATACGGTCTGGGGACGTGTCCGGGCCGGTCAGGACGCGGTGGACGCCATCCGCGTCGGCACGATGGGCGAAACGATGGGTTTCCGCCCTGACTTCATCATGTCCATGCGCATGGCCAGCGAACTGCCGGCAGGCGACCGGCTGTCAATCGAGGTGTTTGACACCAACACACCTGATTTTGCGCTCTATCTGCAAGCCCTGCAGGCCGCGAATAATGACCGCCTGCCCGATGTCTGCGACATCGAAATTCCTGTCCGTATAACGGAGTAAATCCCCGTGCGCTTCGCCAAGCTTGCGGGCCTGATGCTCGCCGCCGCCACCCTCTCCGGCTGCGCGGATGCGCGCAGCGATTCCGCCTTTACCCGCCCGGACGGGGCGGTGCTGAGCGCGCAGGATATTCGCGACGCGATCGAGCATCACAGAGGTGCAGCCGGGGCCGAAGGACTGGCGCTGGCCCTGATTGCTGACGGGAATGTCGTGTTTGCCGAAGCCTTTGGCTGGCGCGATGTGGCCAATGAATTGCCGCTGCAGACCGACACGGTGATGCATGGCGCGTCGCTGACCAAGGCGGCCTTTGGCTATATGGTAGTCCAGCTTGCCGATGAGGGGCTGATCGATCTGGATGCGCCGATTTCCGGCATCCTGCCCCGGCCCTTGCCCGAATACGAACGCTATGGCGATCTTGAAGGCGATGAGCGCTGGCGGCTGCTGACGCCGCGCATATTGCTGTCGCACACGTCCGGCCTGCCCAACTGGCGCTGGTTCCTGGATGACCAGCGTCTGGTCTTCTTCTTCGAGCCGGGCGAGCGCTATGTCTATTCCGGCGAGGGGCTGCAAATCCTTCAGCTCGCGCTGGAGGAGGGGCTGGGGCTGGATATCGGCGAGGAGATGCAGGCGCGGGTATTTGACCGGTTTGGCATGACGCGCACGGCCATGAGCTGGCGCGAGGATTTCGCTGACAATCTCGCCCATGGCTATACGCGTGATGGGGAGTATGTGGCGTATCGTCCGCGCACCCGGGTTGTCGTCGCGGGTTCCATGGATACCACGCTGGATGACTATGCCGCCTTTCTGGCCGGGCTGACCCGGCGCGAGGGCCTCAGCGATGCGGCATTTGCCGAACTGACCGCGCCGCAAATCGCCATCACCTCAAGCCGCCAGTTTCCCTCCCATTTGCCCCAAGACACCGATGAGAACGCCGATATTGGCCTCTCCTATGGTCTCGGCTGGGGGATTTATGACACGCCGTATGGCCGCGCCATCTTCAAGGAAGGCAATGAGGACGGCACCAATAATTACGCGCTGTGCCTGATCGAGGCGGCGCGCTGCCTGCTCATCCTGTCCAATAGCGCGCGCGCGGATTCAACCTTCCTCTATCTGGCCAATGCGCTACTGGGCGAGACCGGGTTGCCCTGGGCGTGGAAGGGTTACATCCCTTACGATCATCCAGACTGGTAATTGGCGCGCGTCCGCGCTTTAACCCTAGCCGACCTGTCCGCATCACGGAGTAAATCCCTTGGCCGATACCCTTATCTTCACCCTCGATAGCGGGGGTGATGTGAAAATCCGCTTTCGCCCCGATCTCGCCCCCAAGCATGTCGCGCGCATTACCGAACTGGCGCAGAGCGGCTTTTATGATGGCGTAACCTTCCACCGCGTGATTGACGGCTTTGTCGCCCAGGGCGGTTGCCCGAATGGCACCGGAACGGGCGGGTCTGGCACCAAGATCCCGGCCGAGTTCAATTCAGAGCCGCATGTGCGCGGCACCATGTCGATGGCGCGCACCAATGATCCCAATTCCGCCGACAGCCAGTTCTTCATCTGCCTGGACGCCGTGCCGTATCTGGACAACAGCTACACGGTCTGGGGCGAGGTGATCGAGGGCATGGAGTTTGTCGACGCCCTGCCCAAGGGCGAACCGCCCCGCAATCCGGGCAAGATCATCAAGGCGACGGTTCAGTAGTAATGGCGGTTTCTCCCCCCGTTTACGGGGGGAGTGCCCCTGAAAGGGGCGAGGGGGGGATTGCACAAATACACCCCCCTCCGTCAGCTGCGCTGACACCTCCCCCGTAAACGGGGGAGGAAAAGACACGGCCACCCCATGAAGCTCTCCGATTTTGATTTCCACCTGCCAGAGGACCGCATTGCGCTAAGGCCCGCGCGGCCGAGGGATGCGTCGCGCCTGTTACATGTGGGACAGGGCGGGGCGCTGGCCGATCACACCATGCTGGACCTGCCAGCGCTGTTGCAGCCCGGCGATCTTCTGGTGCTGAACAATACCAGCGTCATCCCGGCAGCCCTGACCGGAGAGCGTCCGGCGCGTGCGGTTGGCGGCGGCGGGCCGGCTCGCATCGAGCTGAACCTGCATACGCGCGTGAGCGACGACACATGGCGCGCCTTCGCCCGGCCCGCCAAACGCGTGCGCGAGGGTGACGAGATTCACTTTGGGCAGAGCCTGTCTGGTATCCTCACCGCCAAGGCCGACGGCGGCGATATCACCCTGCAATTCAATGCGTCAGGGCCGGACCTTGATGCAGCGCTTGAGGGTGCCGGTAACCCGCCTCTGCCGCCCTACATTGCCTCCAAGCGCGATGCCGATGCTGCTGACCGGGAGGACTATCAGACACTATTCTCAGACCCCACCCGTAAGGGCTCGGTCGCTGCGCCGACCGCCGGATTACACTTCACCGACCGGCTGTTCGCGGCGCTGGAGGCGAGGGGCGTGACAACCACCCAGCTGACCCTTCATGTCGGCGCAGGTACCTTCCTGCCGGTGAAGACCGAAAACGTGTCCGAGCATCTTATGCATGCCGAATGGTATGAGATCAGCGAGGAGGCCGCGACGGCCATCAACGCGGCGCGAGATCAGGGCCGGCGCATTATCCCGGTGGGCACCACGGCGCTGCGTACGCTGGAAAGTGCAGCCGACAATGAAGGCCGGGTGAGGGCGGGCAGCGCCGAAACGGCCATCTTCATCACGCCGGGCTATCGTTTCCGCGTGACGGATGCGCTGCTGACCAATTTCCACCTGCCCAGATCCACGCTCTTCATGCTGGTCAGCGCGCTGGCGGGGCTGGAGGTTATGCGCAGCGCCTATTCGCACGCGATTGAGCAGGGCTACCGCTTCTTCTCCTACGGCGATGCGTGCCTGATCGAGCGGGGTTAGCCTTCTCACCAGGGACATGGGAAGCCATGAAACGTTGGAAAATGGATCCCGGGTTCCCCGTTTTCACGGGGACAGGCAAGCCCGGGAACCCGGTGTGTTTGGCTTGCCGTATCAACAAGCCCGCCAGTTGAAGCTCTGTCCGCTCCACCGGGGTCCCCCGCCCCGACGGGGGATCCAGTTTTTTGTTCTGCAACGCCGCCTGTCTACTCCATTTCACGCGTTTCACCGGCGTACGCCGGTGCCCAGTCCTTTTCTGGATCCCGGCTTTCGCCGGGAAAACGCGCAAGAAAGTGGACGTGCGGTTGGGCGGAGTTTTCCGCGTCGAGCGACCCCAAAAAAATCAAGCCTTGTCGCGGCTGGCCTTTTTGCGCTCGTGCTCCAGCAGCAATTTCTTGCGGATACGGATCGATTGCGGCGTTACCTCGACCAGCTCATCGTCATTGATGAACTCCAGCGCGTATTCCAGCGTCACGCGGATGGGCGGGACGAGCACCACGGCCTCGTCGGCCCCGGCGGCGCGGATATTGGTCAGCTTCTTTCCTTTAAGCGGGTTCACGATCATGTCCTCCTCGCGGGAGTTCAGACCGATAATCATGCCCTCATAGACTTCCGTGGCGTGGCCGATGAAGAGCTTGCCGCGCTCCTGGATATTCCATAGCGCATAGGCCAGCGCCTTGCCGGTTTCCATGGAGATGATCGCGCCCTTGGGCCGCTGGCCGACATCGCCCGCCTGCTTCGGCCCGTAATGGTCAAAGCTGTGGAACATCAGGCCGGAGCCTTGCGTGAGGGTCAGAAATTCGGAGCGGAAACCAATCAGGCCGCGCGTAGGCACGATATAGTCCAGGCGCACCCGGCCATTGCCATCGGGCACCATGTTCTTCATCTCGGCCTTGCGTGAGCCGAGGCGCTCCATCACGCCGCCCTGGTGGATTTCCTCCACATCGATGGTGAGGTTTTCGTAGGGCTCGCTCTCCACGCCATCGACCATTTTCGTGATGACTTCGGGGCGGCCCACGGCCAGCTCGAAGCCTTCGCGGCGCATGGTCTCGATCAGGATGGAGAGGTGCAGCTCGCCCCGGCCCGACACCTTGAACTTGTCGGCGTCGTCCAGCTGCACCACGCGCAGCGCCACATTGTGGATCAGCTCGCGATCGAGCCGCTCCTTGATATTGCGCGAGGTGACGAACTTGCCTTCGCGGCCCGCGAAGGGGGAATCGTTGACCTGGAAGGTCATGGCAATGGTCGGCTCATCGACCACCAGAGCGGGCAGGGCCTCGACGTGTTCGGGATCGCACAGCGTGTCGGAAATATTGAGCGGATCAATGCCGGAGAAGGTGACGATGTCACCGGCGCTGGCGCTCTCCATCTCCACGCGCTCCAGCCCGTGAAAGCCAAACACCTGTAAGACCTTGCCTTTGCGCGTCTTGCCATCGGCGCCGATCACCGAAACCTGCTGGTTTTTGGCCAGCTTGCCGCGCCGGATGCGGCCAATGCCGATCACGCCCGTATAGCTGGAATAATCGAGCGCGGAGACCTGGAGCTGGAGCGGGGCGTCCGGGTCCACATCCGGGTGGGAGACGCGCTCCACGATGGTCTGGAACAGCGCGTCCATATTATCGCTCTGGGCGCTCGGATCGAGCGTGGCAAAGCCTTGCAGCGCGGACGCGTAGACTACGGGGAAGTCCATCTGCTCGTCATTCGCGCCGAGGCGGTCAAACAGATCGAAGGTCTGGTCGACCACCCAGTCAGGGCGCGCGCTCGGCCGGTCGATCTTGTTGATGACCACGATGGGTTTGAGACCCAGCGCCAGCGCCTTCTTGGTCACGAAGGTGGTCTGCGGCATCGGGCCGTCCACCGCATCGACCAGCAGCAGCACCGAATCGACCATGGACAGAACGCGCTCCACCTCTCCGCCAAAATCGGCGTGGCCGGGCGTGTCGACGATATTGATGCGCCAGTCGCCCCAGGTCACGGCGGTGTTCTTGGCCAGGATGGTGATGCCGCGCTCTTTCTCCAGATCGTTGGAATCCATCACCCTTTCGACTTCCTCGCCGCGCGTGCCCAGCGTGCCGGACTGGCGCAGCAGCTTGTCAACGAGGGTGGTCTTGCCGTGGTCGACGTGGGCGACGATGGCGATATTGCGCAGTTTCTCGACCGGGAAGGTCATGGCGGCGTTCCTGACGTCTTGGGGAGCTAAGTGTTCTTTTCGCGCGCCCTCATACAGGCGGGCGGGCCTTATGGCCAGTGATGATGCAGGGGGAGGGGATTGCATTTTTGCCGGTAGACCTCTCCACCGGGGTCTCCCGCCCCGACGGGAGACCCAAGACTTCAAAGTTCAAACTCACACCCGCGTTTTCCCGGCGGAAGCCGGGATCCAGAAACGGACTGGGCACCGGCTTATCGCCGGTGAAACTCGGAGGGGGCTGAAGCGCCGGCAACCTTTTTCTGGGTCTCCCGTCGGGGCGGGAGACCCCGGAGAGTTTGCCTTCTCGAATGACCTGCCAGCTTGACCACTAACCTCTCCACCGGGGTCTCCCGCCCCGACGGGAGACCCATAAAGCCCAGCAAGCTGCGGCGGCAGATATGGCCCCGGCCAAGCAGCCAACGCCCGTAACTCGTCATGCCCGCGCAGGCGGGCATCCAGAGATGAAGGGCGAGGACCGTGGCAAGTGGCTCTGGGTTCCCGCCTGCGCGGGAACGACGAGAGTAAGGGAGATGTCCCCTTCCACCCCAAAGCGCGGACAGATTGCGGGGATAAATCATGTCCCCTGGCGCTCCCCCATTCTGTGGCGGTTTTGCCACATGTGAAAACGGGCCGTGCGAACCTATGAATCGGGGGTGCGAGTACCCACTTTCGGGGCATTCGAACCTATAAAACGGGGCATTCATACCCATGGCCGATTTTGACTATGACCTCTTCACCATCGGGGCCGGTTCAGGCGGGGTAAGGGCCTCGCGCCTGGTCGCCATGAAGGGGCATAAAGTGGCCGTGGCCGAGGAGCACCGGCCGGGCGGCACCTGCGTGATACGCGGCTGCGTGCCGAAGAAATTCATGGTCTATGCCTCTGGCTTCAAAAAGCAATTCGAGCTGGCAAAGGCCTATGGCTGGTCAGTGGAAAAGCCGCAATTTGACTGGCCAAAGTTCCGCGACGCGATGAATGCGGAGGTGGACAGACTATCCGGCATTTATGCGAAGAATCTGGCCAATGCGGGCGTGGAGCTGATCTCCGAGCGCGCCGAATTCATCGATGACCACACGCTGGAGCTCAAACCCAGCGGACGGCGGATAAGCGCGAAAACTATCCTCATTGCAACAGGGGGAAGACCCAACGTCCATGAGGGGCTGGAGGGAGCTGAGCTCGCCATCACCTCCGACGAGCTGTTTCACCTGAGACGCCTGCCCAAATCCATGCTGATCGCGGGCGGCGGCTATATCGCGTGCGAGTTTGCGCAAGTGTTTGCGCAGATGGGCGTGGAGGTGACGCTGGTCTATCGCGGCGACACGGTGCTTCGCGGCTTTGACGACGATGTGCGCGAGTTTGTGCATGAAGGGCTGAAAACCGCCGGCGTGCGCGTCATCACCCATACCGTGTTTGAAAGGATTGCCGATAATGGCGATGGCACCAGGACAGTTCACTTGAAGAATGGCGATGAATGCCCTGTAGATGAAGTGGTTTTCGCGATTGGCCGCGATCCGCACACCAAGGGGCTGGGCCTGGAGAAGGCGGGCGTGGAGACCGGCGAACGGGGCGTTGTGAAGGTCGATGAATACTCGCGCTCAAACGTGCCTCACATCTATGCCGTGGGCGATGTGACCGACCGCGTGAATCTGACGCCGGTGGCCATCCGCGAGGCGATCTGCTTTGCCGAAACGGCCTTCGGGGACAATCCAACCGCCTATGACCACAGCAATATCGCCAGCGCCGTCTTCACCCAGCCGCCTGTCGGCACGGTGGGTTTAAGCGAGGCGCAGGCGCGCGCTGAATTTGGCGATGTCGATGTTTATAAAAGCGTTTTCCGGCCCATGAAGGGCATGCTGGGGCCGAACCCGGAGCGCATGCTGATGAAGATGATTGTGCAGCGCGGCACGCAGAGGGTTCTCGGCGTCCATATTGTAGGCGATGATGCGCCTGAGATCATCCAGGCTGTCGGCATTGCCGTGAAAGCCGGACTGACCAAGGAGCAGTTTGATGCCACCTGCGCGGTGCACCCGACTGTTGCCGAAGAGCTTGTAACCATGCGGGAAAAATGGACCCCGCCCGAATTGAAAGTGTAGCGCCATGAGTGGATGGAACCCGTCAAGCTGGAGATCGAAGACCGCTCTGCAGCTGCCGAACTATCCTGACGCGGCCGCGCTGGCAGCGGTCGAGGCGGAGCTGTCGCGCCGTCCGCCGCTGGTGTTTGCCGGCGAGATACGCCGCCTGCGCCGCCAGCTGGCCAATGTCGCCTCTGGCCAGGCTTTCCTGCTGCAGGGCGGGGATTGCGCGGAAAGTTTCAAGGAATTCTCCGCCGGAAATGTGCGCGATACCTTCCGCGTGCTCCTGCAGATGGCGGTGGTGATGACCTTCGCCGCTGCAAAACCGGTGGTCAAAGTCGGGCGGATAGCCGGGCAGTTTTCCAAGCCGCGCTCCAGCGATACAGAAGTGATAGACGGCGTTGAGTTGCCGTCCTATCGCGGTGATTCCATTAATGATATGGCGTTCACGCCGGAGAGCCGCGTGCCTGACCCGGCGCGCCTTGTGCGAGCCTATGACCAGTCGGCTTCGACGCTCAATCTCCTGCGCGCCCTGGCATCTGGCGGCTATGCCGATCTGCACAATGTGCACCAGTGGACGCTGGATTTCCTGTCGGATAGTCCGGCCGGTGAGCGCTATCAGGAATATGCTGACCGCATCACCGAGGCATTGTCCTTCATGCGCGCCTGCGGGGTGACGGCCGATGCCGCGCCCTCGCTGGAAGGCGTTGATTTCTATACCTCTCACGAGGCGCTGCACCTGCCGTTCGAAGAAGCAATGACCCGGATGGAGACCCAGTCCGGGCGCTGGTATGGCACCTCTGCGCACCTGATCTGGATCGGGGATAGAACCCGCCAGCCGGACGGGGCGCATATCGAGTATTGCCGCGGTGTCGAGAACCCGATCGGGCTGAAGTGCGGACCCACGTTGGACCCAGACGAACTCATTGAACTGATTGACCTTCTCAACCCGCGTAACGAGGCGGGCCGCCTGGTGCTCTATGCCCGCATGGGCGCTGGCAAGGTGGAGAAGGGCCTGCCGCCCCTGGTGCGCAAGGTCGTGGCCGAGGGGCGCAATGTCGTCTGGTCGTGCGACCCCATGCACGGCAATACGATCAAGGCCGGAAACGGTTATAAAACAAGGGCTTTCGATCATATCCTCTCCGAGCTGAGAAGCTTTATCGAGGTGGTCCGCAGCGAGGGCGCGGAGCCAGGCGGCGTCCATTTCGAGATGACCGGTCAGGACGTGACCGAGTGCGTGGGCGGGGCAGGGCATCTCTCCGAAGCTGACCTTTCCAGCCGCTACCACACCCATTGCGATCCGCGCCTGAATGCCGACCAAGCCCTTGAAATGGCATTCCAGATTGCCGATGCGCTCAAACCTGCTGCGGCGATCCGCGAGGCGGCGGAATAGAGGCGGGGTTGGTGAGGTTCGGTTTCTGGTAACCAAACCCTGAATTCACGTTGCCTTGGCCTGCCACAGCACTAGTTTGACTCTTAGGTTTAGGGTCGTCTGTCGGGGCGGAGGGTCAAGACATGAAACTGAAACTCAAGGCACTGGCCGGCGCGGCCATGCTGGCTTTTGGTGTGGCGGCGGCCGAAGCGTGCACCCGCGTGGTCTATCTGGGGCCTGAAGGGCGCATCATCACGGCCCGCTCCATGGACTGGCGCACCGATATTGGCAGCAATCTGTGGATCCTGCCGCGCGGTGTGGAGCGCAATGGCGAGACCGGCCCCAACACGTTGAGCTGGACCGCGCGCTATGGCAGCGTTGTCGCCACCGCCTACGACATCGCCAGCGCGGACGGGCTTAACGAGGCGGGCCTTTCGGCCAATCTCTTATGGCTGGCGGAGTCTGAATATGCGCAATGGGATGGCACCGGCGCGCCCGGTCTCGCGATCTCGCTGTGGGCGCAATACATGCTCGATAATTTTGCCACCGTGGCCGAGGCCGTCGAGGACGCGCGGCGCGGGGAATATGTGGTGGTCAGTGACGCCATGCCCGGCGAAGACCGGCTGGCGACGCTTCACCTTTCAATGTCGGATGCTACCGGCGATAGCGCGATTTTCGAGTATGTCGGCGGCGAGCTCATCATTCATCACAGCCGCGACTATCAGGTGATGACTAACTCGCCGACCTTCGACCGGCAATTGGCGCTGGCGGAGTACTGGAGCGAGGTGGGCGGCACCGTGATGCTGCCGGGCACCAATCGGGCCGCTGACAGGTTCGCCCGCGCCAGCTTCTACGTGACCGCCATTCCGCAGACCGAAGACCAGCGCGATGCGACGGCGAGCATGTTTGGCGTGATCCGCAATGTGTCGGTTCCCTACGGGATCACGACCGAAGACCAGCCTAATATCTCGTCCACGCGCTGGCGCACCGTCGTCGATCACAAAGACCAGCTCTATTATTTTGAATCCGCCCTGTCGCCGAACGTGTTCTGGGTGGATCTCAAGGAAATAGATTTCTCCGAAGGGAGCGGGGCGAGAGCCTTGATGCTGGGACCAGATCAGGCCCGCACTTTCTCTGGCGAGGTGTCCGGCCAGTTTGAACCGGCCCCGGCCTTTGCTTTCCTCGGCCTGCACTAGGGCCATTTGCGCCAATGCCTTCATCCGCCCGCAGCGTGGCATTGGCCGCTGCGGGCCATTTTTCCGTGTTCTGAGCATCGGACTTGACCCTGTCTGCGATTGCGTTAGTGCGGGCTTCCGTATGTGACGGTTTTGCGATTGTTTTGTAACAGCGCGAGCCGTCCGGGAACGGGGCAGGCGCTATGCAGATCAGACCGGGACGATGGCTCACCGCCCTGGCGGGCTCATTTGTGATGTCTGCCACCGGCGGCGCGGCGCTGGCTGATGACGCATCGGCTCCGCAGGCTCACACGCCCGGTTTCGAGGTGAATTTCTCCGGCTCTGTCCGGGTGCGCTACGAGACGGTCAGCGCGCCCTTCCGGGCCGGGCTGGAGGGCTCTGACCAGTTCCTGTCCAGCCAGATATTCCTGCGCGCCGACGCCCGGATGGGCCAGGCAGCGGGCGTGGTGGAGCTGATCGACGCGCGCGGCGCGCTCGCCGATGATGGCTCGATTGTCGCGACCAGCGCGGTCAATGCACTCGATATCTATCAGGCTTATCTTGATCTTCCGCTGGGCGAGCGGGTGAGCGTGCGCGCCGGGCGCTTCATCATGCCGATAGGCTCCAAGCGCCTTGCCGATGCCAGCTCGTTTTCCAACGTGCCGGACAATTTTGAAGGCGTGCAGCTGCATGTCTCTCCGGGCGAGAACTGGCAGCTTCTGGGCTTTGTCACCGCGCCGGTGGAGCGCCGCCCGTCCGATCAGGCGAGCCTGCGCCGCAATGCTCAAGGGTTTGATCGTGCCGACTGGGACACGCGCTTCATGGGCGCGCATCTCACC
This sequence comes from Glycocaulis sp., assembly GCF_050485565.1. Classification (GTDB taxonomy): domain Bacteria; phylum Pseudomonadota; class Alphaproteobacteria; order Caulobacterales; family Maricaulaceae; genus Glycocaulis. The sequence goes on from NZ_JBJHBQ010000002.1 coordinate 286,094, forward strand.
CGCACCGGCCTGGCTGAGAACCTCAATGCGCAAGCCTATCTCTTCGTGCTGGACCGGGCCGATGGCACGCGGCTTTACACGCCGGGCGCAAGGCTGTGGCGCGAGGCGGCACCCGGCCGGGCTGATTTTGAGGCCGAGCTGATCGGCCAGACAGGCCATGCCCTGATTGGCGGCGTGCGCGAGGATGTGAGCGCGGCCAGCACGCATTTCGTGGCCGGTTACACGTTCGATACGCGCTGGACGCCGCGCCTCTCCTTCCAGACCGCCTGGGCCAGCGGCGATGATGTGGCAGGGGACGGGGAGTGGAACCGGTTCAACCCGCTGTTTGGCGGACGGGGCAGCGATTTCGGCCATACCGGCATTTTCGGCCCGCTATCGCGCCAGAACATGATTATCTCCGGCGCGCGCCTGCAGGTGCGCGAGGGACCGGTGAGGGCGCATCTGCTGGTGCAGGATGTGCGTCTGGCTTCGGGAACCGACCAGTGGGTGCGAGGGCGTCTGCGCGATGAAACAGGTGCCTCTGGCCGTCATGTGGGGCAGGTGGTGGATGCACGGGTGCAGTGGCGCGCCCTGCCAGAGCGCAGGCTTGATATCGAGTTTGGGACCGCGACGCTTATCAAGGGCCGGTTCGCGCGCGAGGCACCCGGCGCGCCCGATACCGCCAATCCGGTCTATGGCTATCTGGCGGTCTCGACGCGGTTCTAGGGTCTGCATTCGCGCCTTGCGCAACATGGTTAAGTGTAAAGTCAACTTTCTGGCGTGTATTGGCACCCGATTTGTTCCTCTTTTCCGGGTGTTCCATGAAACGTTTTCTTGTTGCCGGCCTTTCCGGCCTGATGATGACTGTATCCGCTCCGGCGATGGCCGCGGCGTCTGATGAAGGCGTTTCGCCCTTCACGCTCAAAGGCTCGGCACGTATCCGCTATGAATCGCTGAGCGATCTGTTCCGCGCGGGCAGTGAGGGCTCTGACCAGATGCTCTCCAGCCGGGTGCGTATTCACGGCGAGTATGATGCGGGGCGCGTCGTCTTCGGCGGCGAGTTTCTCGATGCCCGCGCCTGGCTGACCGATAGCGGTTCGGTCATTCCCAATGGCGCGGTGAACGCTGCCGAGCTTTTACAGGCTTATGTGCGCATTCCCCTGGAGGGCGGCACGATCCAGGCCGGCCGCTTCGTGATGAATGTCGGTTCGGGCCGTCTGGCGACCGAGCAGGGCTTCCGCAACTCGCCGAACAATTTCGAGGGCGTGCGCGCGCGCTTCTCGCCGGCGGAAAACTGGGCGGCAGACGTGTTCTATACCGCGCCGGTGCGTATCCGCCCCGGTGACCGCAATGCGCTGGAAAACAACACCGCGCAGATCGACCATGCCGAATGGGGTACGCGCTTCTGGGGTGTGCATCTCACGCGCACGGGCCTTCCCAATAATCTGCGCCTTGAAGCCTATCTGTTCGGCCTGAACGAGGAGAACGGCGCGGACCTGCTCACTCCGGGCCTGCGCCTGACCCGTCCGCGCGCGGCTGGTCAGTATGATTTCGATCTGGAGATCATGGGCCAGACGGGCGACCAGCCTGTGGGCGGCACCACGCTGGATGTCCGCGCCTGGTCGGCCCACGCCGCCGCCGGCTACACCTTCGATGCAGCGTGGAGCCCGCGCCTGTCCGCGCAGCTCGTCTACGCCACTGGCGATGACAATCCGGCAGATGCGCGCTGGAACCGGTTCAACCCGATGTTTGGCGGCCGCCGGGGCGATTTCGGCACGACGGGACTGTCCTTCACCCATTTCCGCGAAAACCTGATCGCGTTCGGCCCGCGCCTCGATCTGCGTGATGGTCCGGCGGCGATTGTGGTCCAGGTGCAGGAATCGCGTCTGGCGTCGGATACCGACCGCTGGCGTGTCGCGGGCCTGCGCGATACGACCGGCCAGTCTGGCAGCCGTATCGGTACGCTGGCTGAAGTGCGTGGCACCTATTGGCTGAAGCCTGACCGCCTGCAGCTCGAAGCCGGTACGATGGTACTGTTCCGCGGCGAGTTTGCCCGCACCGCGCCCGGTGCTGCTGCCAGCTCTGACCCGGTCTATGGTTATGTGATGCTGAGCGCGCCGTTCTAAGCTGGCTTTTCAGACGTGCGTTTGAAGGACCCCGTCCCGGTCAGGACGGGGTCCTTTTTCGTTCAGGGCTTGCGCTGTAACCGCTTGCGCCTTCGGGTGAAGGACAGCCCCGTCAGGGCGAGTGCTATCAGCGCAGTGATAACTGCCATCATCAGCATGTCGCGCACATCGCGGCCCAGCGGGTTGGCGAATTGCCATTTGTGCAGCTGGTCAAAGCTGCGGCCCTCCAGCGCCGCAATCGGGCCGGCTTGCCCCGCCTGCGCGAGCAGGCCATCGACCGGATCTGCGAATACCGGCCCGCCTTGTGTTTCCACGCGCCAGACCGGCAGGCGCTTGCTGGCAAAGCCGTAATCGCCATCGAAGCGGGTCTGTAGGGTGGCCACGCTGTCTGATGGCGCGCCCGCAAGGCTGAGCGCGCGGGCGGCATCGTCCAGGGGCAGGGCTGCACCGCTACCGGCGAAATAGCGCGCTTCACGGCCCTCTGCAGCGCGCCAGAGCGCGCCTTCAGTGTCCGCCGTGGCGGCCAGATGGGTAAAGCGCCCCTGCGGCACCTCAACAAGGCTGGCGGGTGCAAACATAGCCGCTTCGGGACGTTCAGCGGCAAACAGCGATGAGTTCACCCAGGCATGGAAAAGCCCCGATACAGGAAAGGCGAGAGCGGGCAGGGCCAGTGCCAGCCCGGCATAGCGGTGCCAGCGGCGCAGCCCCTTGCCCTTTGCGGTGAACGTAAGGCTGATACCTGCCAGCACCGTGCTGATGAAGATCAGGGTGAGCACGGTAATGACCAGCAGGCGCAAGGGCTCGACGGGTTTGAGGAAGGAGAGCGTGTGCGCGTTCTGGAAGATGCGCAGCATCACCCGGCGCGGCGCGTTGGTGACGGCGGCCAGCCGGTCTGATCCGGTATCGACATAGATTGTCAGCCGGTCTGACGTGTCGAACATCACCGCTGTAACCGGCAGGAGCCGGTTGATGGCCGGATAATCCACGCTGAAGGCTGTGATCTCCTCTACCCGCACGATATCGGCATCTGGCAGGGCGGCGTAGTGGCGGGCCAAAGTGATAGCGTGCTCGCGCGCCGCCTCTGGTGCCGGTCCACCGGTGACGCCATCAAGGGCGAGGCGCGGCGTTTGGGCATCGGTCCGCACCGACCAGTAGGTGCCATTGTCCGATGGGGCCAGCCGGACATGGCGCGCAGTTTCGGGCATGGCGGGGAGGGTGGAGGGGGCCGAAGCCCCCTCCGTTTCGATCTCCAGCGCGGGCGGCATCTGGATCGCGGCGCGCGGCGCGGTCCAGCTCATTATGGGATGCAGGAAGCCTGAAAGCCCCCACATCACCACAGCGAGAACCGCCAGTTGTGGCCCTGTCCGGTGAAGCCGCCGGATGTCGATCCTCATTGCCCGCCCCCGATGGCGAGCGTCACGCCCGCATAGACGGCGCGGGTTTCGCCGGGAGTGAAGCGGGCAGGGTTGGCCGTCGCGGCATTGGCGACCGTACCGACCGCCGAGACATAAGCCTCGTCAGTCAGATTGCGGCCCTCGACATAGAAGCCGAGGCGGTCATTTACGTCATAGCGGGCCGAAAGGCCGACCAGCGTGTAACCGGGGAATTTTTCCGAGTTCATGTAGTCGGTGAAACCGTCCCCGCTCTGCCAGGTAAGGCTGGGCGCGATCTCGAACGGCCCGAAGCCGTAGCGCAGCTCGGCCACCAGACGGTGACGGCCCACGCCCGGCAGGCGGTTATCGCCATAGGTCGTATCGCCGTCGAAGCGGAAATCGCCATAGGTGTAGGCAAGACGTGTGCGCCATGCGCCGCTGGTGCCTTCATGCAGCAGGGCTTCAGCGCCGAGTTCGAAGCCGGTACGCACCGTGTCATCGGCGTTGAAGATCGCGGCTGGAATGCCGGGTACGACCGTGAAGGCGGTGAACTCGTTATCCAGATGGATGCGGTAGAGCGCCGCTTCAAAGCGGACGCGCTCGTAAGACCCGCGCAGGCCGATCTCATAGCTGGTACCTTCCATCGCTCTGATGGGGGTAAAGCCGCTCACACCGCCCTGTGTCAGGTCAGAGAAGGTGGGAGGTTCAAAGATCTGGCTGATATTGGCAAAGCCGATCAGCGCGTCATCGAAGCGGTAGAGCGCGCCGATGCGGGCCGTCAGGCTGGAGAAGCTGACATCCCCGCCTGCCGCCGGGTTGATCCGGTCATCCACCTCGCGCCGCGTTGAATTGTTTACCAGGCCTGCGAGCAGGTCGAAGCGCTCCGTCACGCCAAGGCGCACATCGAGGAAGGCGTTGGCGCCGGTACCCTTCTGCTGGGCGTCGCCGATCTGGAACCCGGCCGTGCCGCCATTATTCAGGAACACCCTCGCGTCGGTTTCACCGTGCCGCAGATCGCCGCCCAGCGTGAACTCCACCGGCAGGCCGGCCAGCTCGGTTTCCTGGCTCCAGCGGGCAAACAGGCGGTAATCTTCCATGTCCTGATCGACGATCACCGGAACCGGGTGCCAGAGCGTGCGCGTGGTTGCGCTGCCGCCAACGGAGAAGCGGCCCATACCTGTATCAAAATGGGACACTGTCCAGCCGCGCCAGGCATTCATGTCGCGGCCATAGCGCTGGGCGATGGCTGCAGGGTCCTGCTGGCGTGGATCGGCGCGCAGCTGGGCGAGCGTCAGATTGCCCGACATCTCCTGATTGATATCGCTGCCGAGCAGGCCAAAGCGCGTTTCCACCTGATCGTTCCAGCGCCAGCCGAGATCGGCATAGATGCGGCCATTGGATTGGTTCGCGTTGGGGCGGACGCCGTCCTGACGCTGCCAGGTGCCGGCGAGGGCATAGTCCAGATTGCCGTGCGTGCCGCTGGCGCGGCCAAGGGTGCGCGTCGTGCCGAACGAGCCGGCTTCGGCGCGGATGCCCGACTGATTGTTCAGCGAGGCGGCGCTAAGCCCCTCAATCTCGATGGAGCCGCCCAGCATGGTGGAGCCGGTGCGGAAACCGTTGGCGCCGCGATTGACCGCCATGTGGGAAACGAAAAGTGGATCAAGCTCCTGATAATCGCCAAACCCGTCCGCGTTGTTGATCGGTACACCGTTGAAGAGCAGCTCCACACCGCGCAGGTGCATGTTGTTGGCAAGGCCGGAACCGCGCACCGACAGGCGCGAGTCCTCGCCGAATTTGGGCTGGGCCACCACACCGGCGGTAAAGGCCAGCGTGTCTGCAAAGCCAATCGCGTAGCGCGTGGCGAAGCTTTCTGCATCGATGATGGAGATATTGCCGGGCTGGCGGGCGGCCTCGGCTGCCGCCTCTTCAGCGGGCGCGGACAGGCGATAGCCGGTGACGACAACGCGGTCCTGAATCTCGCCGGCTTCGGCGATATCGGCGAGGGCAGGGGCAGACAGGCCGGCAGCGGCCAGCAGAACGAACCCGGCAGTGCGGGCAAGGTATTGGGTTTTCATGGGATGGTCCCGAACGCAGATGCTTAAACGAGGCCCGCAGCCCCGTTCAGCGTCATGCCGAAGGGATCAGGCCGTTTGGAGGTCTGTCAGGCTGCTCAAGGGTGGTCCGCGCTGGCCGGGCAGGGCGATATGCCCGGATGCGGGCATGGCCGCCCCTGGCGCATACAGGCGATGCAGCGGCAGGGCGTGATGTTGCCAGGCCGGGCTGTCGGGCATGAGCGCAATGGCGGCAAGGCCCGCAAAGGCGCACGGCGCTTCGGGAGTGATGGGGTCAGCGCTATCGGTCGATACGGCGTTGCCGCCGGCGTCGAGAACCAGCTCTCGCATGCCCTCGCCGGTACAGATGACCAGGGTGAACTGCCCGTCAGCGCCTGCCTGCGGCATCCAGCCCGATGGCACCAGGCCGCTCATGCACGCCGCGACAAGCGCGAGCGTGGCCATGATCTGGCGCAGGCCGGAAAGCCGGGAGGAGCGGGCGTTCAACATGGGGGCTTTGCTAATGAGGGTTTAGTGCGCGAGCAACATGACGAAGCTGCGGCGAAACGCGCAAACAAAAACGCCGCCGGTTGCCCGGCGGCGTTTTCTTGAAGGGGTTATGTCCCGTCCGTCAGAGGGCGGGACACAAGAATTCCCTTAGATGTCCTTCAGGGCAGACGCCGGGCGGAACGCCAGCGAGGTCTTGGCCTTGGAGGTCATTTTTTCGCCCGTACGCGGGTTGCGGACTTCACGCGCTTCGCGGTGCTTGGCGTGGAAAGTGCCGAAACCGGCGAGCTGAACCGTGTCGCCTTTCTTGGCCGAAGCAACGATGGAATCGACAAACGTGTCGATGGCGTCGCCAGCTTGGGCGCGGGTGATGCCAGCTTTGTCGGAGATGGCTTTGGCGAGTTCTGCTTTGTTCATGAGGGTTCCCCCCGGTTGTTTGACGCCTCGCCAGCCGCAAGCGGCAGGGTTGGCCGTTCATTGGACGGATGAATCAATCGCGATTCTCATAAGGCATAGCAAGGAAATACAGGGGAGTCGGCAGGTTTTACGCAGACATCTGCCATTGATCCGATCCATATGGTAAACAAAAGCTTGAAATCTGGCCCGGTGTTTGCGTTACGGAAAGCATGGAACCCAAACGCGCCCCATTCCTGAACATCGTCGCCGCGACCGGCCTTGCGGTCAGCGTGGCCGTGCTGAGCTATGCGGGGTTTGAAGCCCTGTTCTCCAGCCCCACCCTGTCGGCCCTGACGGGCGCGGTTGTGGGCGGTTTCGTTCTGGGACGGCTATTGCGCCAGCGGCGCGAACCGGCTCACCGCGCGTAAAGCACCATCTGCGTACAGCGGAAAAGGGCGAGCACCTTGCCGTCGCTTTCACGCCGGGCGGTCGCATCCCAGACCTGCGTTGTCCGGCCAAGATGCACAGGTTTTGCCTCACCCAGCACCCGGCCATCACGCGCCGTTCCCATGAAGTTCGATTTCAGCTCCACCGTGGTGAAGCTGATGGCCCCCTCAGGCAGATTGGCCATCGCGCCATAGCCGCACAAGGAATCCAGCAACGCCATGATGCTGGCGGCGTGCAGGAAGCCGTTGGGCGCCAGTAAATCGTCGCGCACATCCATATAGCCTTCGACCTGCGCCGGATCGCCATTGGTGATGACGAGGCCGACCAGGCCGGGCAGCTTGCCGTCGCTAACGGCGTTGATGGCGCCTAGATCAGCCTCACTCACACCTTCACCAGCATTTTGCCAAGATTGGCACCGCTGAAGAGACCGGTGAATGCCTCCGGCATTTTCTCGATGCCCTCATAGACGGTCTCGCGGCTTTTTACCTTGCCGCTCATCATCCAGCTGGAGAGGTCCTTGATGAACTCGTCCTGCATGTCGAAATGCTCGATGACGATGAAGCCGCGCATCATCAGGGATTTCGTCACGATATTGGTCATGTTGTGCGGGCCGGGCGCGGGGGCCTCGTCATTATAACGCGAGATCATGCCGCACGCCGCGATGCGTCCGAACTGTTTGAGCACATCAAGAGCGGCCACGAGGTGATCGCCGCCGACATTTTCAAAATAGGCATCAACACCATCCGGCGCGACGTCCTTGATGGCCTTGCGAAGGTCCGGCACGGCCTTGTAGTCGACCGCGGCATCGGCCCCGATCTCCAGGCAGAAATCGGTCTTGGCCTTGCCGCCAGCGGTCGCGATCACGCGCGCGCCCATCGCCTTGGCGAACTGGATACCGGCAGAGCCGACCGCGCCCGCGCCCGCGCTCATCCACAGCGTTTCGCCCTCTTTCAGGCCGATGACGCGCTTCAGGCCGGCATAGGCCGTCAGGCCGGTCAGGCCCGCAATGCCCAGATAGGCGTGGGCCGGCAGCAGATTGGCGTCCACCTTCGTCAGGCCCTTGGCGGGCGCGACATAGGCTTCACGCCAGCCCAGCATGCTCATCACATAGTCGCCCTCTTTCAGGGCGTCGGAGCGTGACTTGATGACCTTGCCGACCGCGCCGCCCTCCATGGGCTTACCGGGCATGAACGGGTCGATATAGGTTTTCAGCCCCGCCATGCGCGGACGCATGTAAGGATCGACAGACAGCCACTCATTGGCCACCAGCACCTCGCCCTCGGCGGGTTCTGGAAGTTCGACCTGAGCCAGTGTGAAGTATTCAGGCTTCACCTCGCCGGTGAAGTGACGGACGAGATGGATTTCACGAGATTTCATGGCGGTGCACCTGTGATGGCTTTGAGATCGATACTGGCCTCCATCCTTAAGCCTTAACGGACGGCCCGCAAGCCTGCAGAAGGGCCAGCCGATGCATTCTCCCTTTGAGTGCTGCTGCGCAACGTGCAATCTCCCGCCCCATGACACAGTCTATCCAACCCTTGCGCGCCGGGGTCGTCGGCGCGGGCATTTTTGGCGGGTATCACGCGGGCAAATATGCTGGCGATGACCGCACGGAATTTATCGGCGTGTTCGATCCGGTGCGTGACCGCGCACGCGCGATTGCACGCCAGTACGGGGCCATCGCCTTCACCTCGCTCAACGCCATGATTGAGGAGGCCGATATCATTACGGTCGCCAGTCCGGCGCTCTTTCACCATGACGCCGCGCACCGCGCGCTGGCGGCAGGCCGCCATGTGCTGGTGGAAAAGCCGATCTGCGCCACTGTGGAGGAGGGGCGCGAACTACTGGACCTCGCGCAGAGATATGGCCGCGTCCTGCAGGTTGGCCATCAGGAGCGCTTCGTCTTTGCCGCCATGGGGCTGTTTGGTGACATTCCCCGCGCAGACACGCTGTCGGCGCGGCGCATGGGTACGCCATCGCCGCGCAATCTGGATGTGTCGGTAACGCTGGACTTGATGATCCACGATATCGATCTGGTTCTCGCGCTGGCGGGCAGTGCGCCCTCCAAGGTCGAGGCTGAAATGCGCGCCGAGCGCGGCGGGCTGGCCGATCATATCGTGACGCGCCTGACCTTCCCCGGCGGGCTGGTGGCGGAGCTGGAGTCCAGCCGCGTTGCGCCTGAGCGCGACCGTGTGATGACTATCGGGTTTGAGGGCGGGGCGGTGCTGGACGTTGATTTCATCCGCAAGCGCTTCGAGAACGGAGCCGGGCTGGCGCTCGATCCCGATTTTGCCGATGCGCCCATGGCGAAGGATTCGCTGGGCGCCAGCGTGCAGAACTTCGTCTCGCGCGTGCTGGACCCTGCTCATGTCAGCCCGGCGGCTGACGCGCGGGCAGGCGTGCTGGCTCTGGAGACGGCGCTGGCGATTGACGCTGCAGCGGGCAGCCTCAGCCGGATGTAAGGTGCCTGGACGGTTGCATCTCTTCCTTTCTCCCCCCGTTTACGGGGGGAGTGGCCCGAAGGGCCGAGGGGGGATTGTCCATAAAAGTGGGGGGGGGGGGCCGGGCGCGGGCCGCGCACCCC
>NZ_JBJHBQ010000002.1:295566-347860 GCF_050485565.1 Glycocaulis sp.
GGGGCCTTGTCCATAAAAGTTCCCCCCTCCGTCAGCTGCGCTGACACCTCCCCCGTAAACGGGGGAGGAAAGATTGGTTCTGGCATTTGACGCCCGCATGCGGGCGTGGCAAAGCCAGCCGCCTTCATCTGCCGCTCTAACTGTGCTGGAAATCCGTTCATGTCCGTCAAAGTCCGCTTCGCGCCGAGCCCGACCGGGCTGATCCATGTCGGCAATGTGCGCATTGCGCTGATGAACTGGCTGTTTGCCCGGCGCGAGGGCGGGGTGTTCGTGCTGCGTGTCGATGACACCGATCTGGAACGCTCAACCAAGCTGTTCGAGGACCAGATCGTGGAGGATCTCCACTGGCTGGGCCTGAACTTTGATGAGCGCTTCAACCAGTCGGCGCGCTTTGATCTTTATGAGGCTGCGCGGGCAAAGCTGGTCGAAACTGGCTTCCTCTATCCGTGCTACGAGACCGAAGATGAGCTTGATCGCAAGCGCAAGCTGCAACGCGCGCAGGGCAAGCCGCCTGTCTATGACCGCGCCGCGCTGAGCCTTACCGATGCCGACAGGGCGAAATACGAAGCAGAGGGGCGCAAGCCTCACTGGCGCTTCAAGCTGTCTGGCGGGCGCATTGAGTGGAATGATCTGGTGCGTGGCCCCAGCCATATCGACACCAGCTCGGTCTCTGATCCCATCCTGATCCGCGAAGATGGCAGCTATCTCTACACGCTCCCCAGCGTTGTTGATGACCTCGAAGCGGGCATCACGCATGTGATCCGCGGCGAGGACCATGTGACCAATTCCGCCGCGCAGATCGAGATTTTCGACGCGCTGGGCGGGATGGGTTCTTCGCCTGCGCTCGCGCACTTCCCGCTGCTGGTCGGCTCGGATGGCGAGAAGCTTTCCAAGCGTATTGGCGGGCTGTCGGTGAAGGCGCTGCGCGAGGAGGAGGGCATCGAGCCGATGGCCATTCTCTCCCTGCTGGCCAAGCTTGGCACGTCTGACGCCATCGAGGCGCGCAGCGATCTTGCCTCGCTGGTATCAGAGCTCGATTTCTCGAAAGTCTCGCGCACGCCTGCGCGCTTCGACTTTGCCGAGATGGAGCGGCTGAACGCCAAACTGCTCCATGAGACGGGGTTCCTCGCGGTCAGGGACCGGCTGGAAGCCCTTGGTATCACGGCTGGTGAGGCGTTCTGGAATGCCGTGCGCCCCAATCTCAACCGGCTCAAAGACGCCGCGGACTGGTGGCAGCTGGTTGAAGGCCCGGTCACGCCGGTCATCGAGGATGCGGACTATGCCGCGAAGGCAGCGTCACTGCTTCCCGATGGCGAACTGACCCGCGAAAGCTGGGGCGTGTGGACCAGTGCCATCAAGGCCGAGACGGGCCGCAAGGGCCGCGAGCTGTTCATGCCGCTGCGTCAGGCGCTTACCGGCCAGAACCACGGCCCGGAGATGGATGTGGTGCTGATGCTGATCGGGCGGGATAAGGCGCTGGCCCGTCTGTCGGGGCAGGCGGCCTAAACCGCTCTGCCAGTCCGGCGCCGTTTTAGCAGAACCGCAATCAGCGCGATGACCCCGCCTAGAGCTATAGCGCTCATCCAGCTGAAGATCGCGATCTCGTTGAAACTGGCCGCATCGGCTGGATTGACCGAAATAAAGCGGTTCTGGCCCATCAGCTGGATTGTGGTCTGGAACGCGGTGTGAAACCCCATCGCGGTCCACAACGAGCCTGTCCAAATTCGCAGAAGTGCCAGGGTGATCCCGAAGCTCAGGAAGAGGATCACGCGATCGGTGCCTATCTCCCAGCCTGTTCCAAGCCCCAGCAGATTGCTCAGCGCCACCAGTCCGAAAGCGAACAGCATGAAGAATATGGCCTGGCCTATGACTGCCACCAACAAGCCTGCAGCATCGTCCAGCTGATTCATTATGTATCCACGGATCGCTGTCTCTTCGGGAAGTGCCTCGTAGAAGAAAACCACAAGTATGTGGAACACAACTATGCCCAGTGCGGTCAGAGAAAACGGGCTGATGGCAAGTTCAATATATCCCAGATATACGCCTGCCATTATTCCGCCGGCCGCCAGCACTATCCAGAACGCCGCACCAAAAAGAAAAGTAATGATGGCAGAGGAGGTGCGGACAAAGCCCAGCTCACTCCATGACCGTCTCTGGAGGCGCCGGTGCATGAGCCATACGATGCCCATTACGAGCAGGCTGGTCAGCACCGCCCTCAACCCCGCAACCGCCATATTGGGGAGGTTGGGTTGAAGTATGTTGGCCGATATCCATCCCAGACCCGACAGTATAGCTACGAGAACTGCGGCCATGATAATGACCCGGACCAGTGCGCTGCCCCGACCGACTGGAATTTCGCTGCTTTGCGTATTCATGCCGAACATGCTCCCCCTGAAGTTGATTGAATCAAACGATAGGTAGTGTGGTCTGCGCAGGCAAGGCTGCATCCTTGGATTAAGCGAAGACAGGTAAGGCAGGTGCTGACACCTCGAAGCGGCGCCTCACAAAAACCCGTCTGGCACCGGCTTGTGGGCACGGATCTCTTCGTCCGTCAGCCCTTCCAGCTCATGGGGGAAGACCAGCCAGTCATTTGTCTCGTGGACGTGATAATCGGGCCGTAGCGGCGTCTCGTTGCGCTGCGGCTTATACCAGGCGACGGCTGTGCGCACCTCATAGCGGCCCTTGAGCGCGTCCAGCACAGCGGCCAGCGTATGGCCCCGGTCCAGCACATCATCGACCACCAGCAGCCTGCTGCCAGCTGGAAGCGCAGCCGTCAGGGCATCCAGCCCGGAGATGGCGATCTGGCTCTTACGCTCATCGATCCCGGTATAGGACTGCGCGGCGAGGGGAGAGTGGCCGGCGTTCACGCCCTTGAACGCCAGCGCCTCGTGCAGGGCGATGGCAATGGGGCTGCCACCGCGCCACAGACCGACAAGATGATCCGGGTGCCAGCCGCTTTCCAGCACGGCCAGCGCCAGCGCGAACCCGTCGCGCACAAGGCTGTCAGCGGTCAGAAAGCGTTTTGCCATGAAGGATTTTCCGGGCTGGTGTGTGAAGTTTTTTGCAAGTGTGGGAACGCTATCTGAGGGGCGGCGTTATCTGTTCGTGTTCAAAATGCGAAAGGATAGCAATATGCTTCGTCTAGCGCTGGCCTTCTTTATCGTTGCGATAATTGCGGCCCTGTTTGGGTTTGGTGGTATTGCCGCTGGCGCTGCCAGCATTGCCCAAATTCTTTTCTTCCTCTTTGTGGTCCTGTTCCTGGTCGCCCTCGTTGTCGGCCTGGTGCGCGGACGCTCACCGAGGATATAGGTCTTCCCTAAAGGGCAGAGCGTTTGTAAGGCCGGGCTTTCCCCTTAGCCCGGCCTTACCAGTGCGTGGCGTTACTAGTGCGTGGCGTTTCTAACTGGTAATGTTTATCGGCCGCACCAAGGAAATCCTCTTTCCTAGCTGAACCTTGTATGCCCCTGTGGAGGCGTCATTGTCGGCGTAAGGGAAAATATCACCTGGGGCAGAAACTTTTCGGTCGTTGATATAAAGCGCGCCCTCTTTGATCTTTCGTTTCGCCTCGCCCCCTGATGGGACGAGTTGAGAAGCTAGCGCAATATTCAGCGCTGATCGTCCGTAGGGCCACGACCCACCGCTACAGTCCAATTCAAAGGTCGGAAGGTTGCTCGTTGCAACGCCCTGTTCAAATGCCGCCTTCGCGGTTGCCTCCGCCTCGCTCGCCGCCGCATCGCCGTGCAACATGGCGGTCGCGGCATTGGCAAGCGCGATCTTGGCGTCGTTGATTTCTGCGCCCTGCAGGGCTTCCAGCCGGGCGATCTCGTCAAGCCGAATATCGGTGAAGAGTTTCAGGAAGCGGCCCACATCGGCGTCTTCGGTATTGCGCCAGAACTGCCAGTACTCGTACGGGCTTTTCATGTCGGCATTGAGCCAGACCGCGCCATCGGCCGTCTTGCCCATCTTCGCGCCAGACGCGCTGGTAATCAGCGGCGTCGTGAAGCCGAACACTTCCTTGGCGTCCACGCGGCGGCACAACTCCACCCCGTTGATGATATTGCCCCACTGGTCGGCCCCGCCCATCTGCAGCGCCGTGCCGAACCGCCGGTTCAGCTCCAGATAGTCCACCGCCTGGAGCAGCATGTAGTTGAACTCCAGGAAGGTCATGGGCTGTTCACGCTCAAGGCGCAGCTTCACGCTGTCAAAGCTGAGCATGCGGTTGATCGTGAAATGCGTGCCGTAATCGCGCAGGAAATCGAGATAGCCGTATTCGGCCAGCCATTCGTCATTATTGACGACCATGGCCTCCTTCATGTCGAGCAGCGCGCCGAAGGGTTTGAGGATGCCTTCCTTGTTTTCCGCGATGATTTCCGGCGTCAGCATGGGGCGGCTGGTGTCGCGCCCTGTCGGATCGCCCACCTTGGTGGTCGCACCGCCCATCAGGACGATCGGCTTGTGACCAGCCTGTTGCAGACGGCGCAGCAGCATGATCTGGACCAGCGAGCCGACATGGAGCGAACGCGCGGTGAGGTCAAAGCCGATATAGCCGCTTAAGCGTTCCTTCGCCGCGCGCTTGTCTAGCCCCTCGATATCGGTTGCCTGATAGAGATAGCCGCGCTCCACCAGCGTGTGGACGAGTTCTGACGCGTAGGTGCTTGCGGCCATGGGATAAGGCTTTCCTGTGAATGCGAATAGCGCGCTAATAGCAGGATTGTACGCGGGTATGGAAGGCGCTGGGCCATCGTATGGGAGATCGAGGCTGCGGGTGTGTGACGATCCCCGCTTTTGCGCGGGCAAAAGCGGCAAGGCCGACTGGCCGCCGCGCCTCGTGGCGCGATAGCCAAGCGCCCGGATGGGCGCGCCGGCGACTGAGGCCAATAAAAAAGGGCATTCGATGAAGTGGGTGGGATTGATGAGCGGCACCTCGCTGGACGGGGTGGATGCAGCACTGCTGGAAAGCGATGGCGAGAGGCTGATCCGCTTCGGGCCGGGGCTGGAGCGCGCCTACATGCCGTCAGAGCGCAAAGTGCTGCAAGCGGCTGTCGGTGCCGCGCTGCAATGGCGCTGGCAGGGCGAGGCGCAGGGCGTATTCGCGGAGGCGGAAGCCGTGCTCACCACCACCCATGCCGAGGCGGTGGAGGCGGTGTGTGCCAAGGCGGGCATCACGCCATCAGAGCTGGATGGGGTGGGGTTTCACGGCCAGACCGTGCTGCATCAGGCACCCAGAGGCGACGTGGCGGGGCGCACCCTGCAGATCGGGGACGGGCAGGCGTTGGCGGAGCGGCTCGGCTGCCGGGTGGTATTTGATTTCCGGTCTGCGGATGTGGCCGCAGGCGGGCAGGGCGCGCCTCTGGTGCCGGTCTATCACCGGGCGCTGGCGGATTGGTCCGGGCTGGAGCGGCCTCTGGGCGTCATCAATATTGGCGGCGTCGCCAACATCACCCATATCGCGGCTGACGGCACGTTGACGGCGTTCGATACCGGTCCCGGCAATGGGTTAATCGATGCCTTCATCGAAGGTCATACCGGCGAAGCGATGGACAAGGATGGCGAAATCGCCGCAAACGGCCGCATCCATGAGGCGGCCTTTGCCGAATTTCTCGCCAATCCGTATTTTGCTGCGCCGGGACCAAAATCGCTCGACCGCTGGGACTTCTCCCTCGATGCGGTGCGCAATCTCTCACTGGAAGACGGCGCAGCCACGCTGACCGGCCTGACCGCGAAGACGATTGCGCTCGGCGTCGCCGCCCTGCCGGACACGCCGGGACGGCTGGTTCTATGCGGAGGCGGGCGGCGCAACAAAACGCTCGCCGAGCTGGTGGCCGCGGCTACGGGACTGAAAGTCTATTCCGCCGAGGCGCTCGGCTGGCGCGGTGATCTCGTTGAGGCCGAAGCCTTCGCCTTCCTCGCCGCGCGGGTGATTGCCGGCCTGCCCTATACCTTCCCCGGCACGACGGGCGTGGCAGCGCCGATGGGCGGGGGGAAGGCGGTGGTGCCTGCTGCTTCCCGCTGATCAGGCACCTCAACGTTGTCATCACCCGCTTCATGCGGGTGATCCATGCCTGCAAAGTAGCCCGTAGGCTTGCACCTCTCAGGCATGGGTGGCCCGGACAAGCCGGGCCATGACACCATTTGAGTGGGGCGTTGCTACCGCTTCGAAATTTTCGGCTTGGGATTGTCCAGCTCGACAAGGCGCAGATCGAGATAGTCATCGATAGCGGTCTGCAGCGGCTCGACATGGTTCGAGAACAGATGGCCTGCGCCGGGAATGATCTGGCGCTTGATGTCGATACCCTTCTGGGCGCGCACCTTGCTCATCACCTTTTCCATGTCGTCATGCGGCACGATCACGTCCGCCTCGCCGTGTGCGACAAGGCCCGATGCCGGGCAGGGCGCCAGGAAGGTGAAGTCGTACATGTTGGTGGGCGGGGAGACCGAGATGAAGCCGGCAATCTCCGGGCGGCGCATTAATAGCTGCATGCCGATCCACGCACCGAAGGAGTGGCCGGCCACCCAGCAATAGGGGGCGTTGGCATTGTGGGCCTGCATCCAGTCCAGCGCCGTTGCACCGTCGGACAGCTCGCCCAGGCCTTGCTCATAAACGCCCTGGCTGCGGCCCACGCCGCGGAAGTTGAAGCGCAGCACGGCAAAGCCGCGCTGTTTGAACACTTCATACATCATCAGCGAGACGGGCGTGTCCATATGGCCGCCCCCGCGCGGGTGGGCATGCAGGATCAGCGCGACGGGCGCGTTTTCGGCTTTTCCGGGCGTATACTTGCCTTCGATGCGGCCGGCCGGGCCGGGAATAATGACGTCAGGCATGGGTGATCTGGTCTTCCCTGAAACTCTAATGCACTAGCAGCCCCGTCAGGTTTGCGCGCGGCGTATCGGCGCAGTATGCAAGGCGGCGGACAATAATTCTTGACTCTGTAGCTGGGATACCTACTTCCGAAAGCAAGGCGGCTTACCAGCACGGCGTGCGCGCTCTTAGCATAATGCGCCGGGCAATTGCGAGCACGGGAAACAATTTACCGGGCTTTCCAGCTCAGGAGAGGCAGCAATGAAGCTGAGTACCAAGGGCCGTTATGCGGTAATGGCGATGGCCGATCTTGCCAGTCATGTGGACGAGCGGCCGGTGCCGCTGGCCGAGATCGCCTCGCGTCAGGAAATCTCGCTATCCTATCTTGAGCAGCTGTTTGCGCGCATGCGCCGGGCTGGTATCGTCAAGGCGGTGCGCGGCCCCGGCGGAGGCTACCGGCTGGCGCGGGCTTCGGGCGATATCCGCATTTCCGACATCATTCTGGCGGTCGACGAGCCGGTCGATATCACGCGCTGCCAGCACCAGATGAAGGGCTGTATGGAAAACGGCCAGCGCTGCATCACTCATGATCTGTGGGATGAGCTGTCGCGCCATATCCATCTCTATCTCAGCTCGGTCAGCCTTGATGATGTTGTCAGCCGCCGGGTGGCCGGGTCTGCCAGCGGTCCGCGCGGCATGGCAGCAGCCCTGAGAGCCGCAGCAGCAGAATAGCAGGAATTATGACCGTCTATCTGGATCATAACGCAACCAGCCCGTTGCGCGCCGAAGCGCGCGAAGCGATGGCGCGTGCCTATGATTCAGGCGGTAATCCATCTTCGGTGCATGGCCCCGGACGGGCCGCGCGGGCCTTCGTGGAGACGGCGCGGGCTTCGCTCGCCCGCCATTTCGTGACGCGCGCCGAAGATGTGGTTTTCACCTCCGGCGGCACCGAGGCGAATAATCTCGTGATTGCCTCGGCCAAGGCGGCAGGCGCTAAGCGCCTCATCATTTCGGCTATCGAGCATGATGCGGTACGCGATGCGGCGTCCGCCAGCGGGCTCGACGTTGAAATGCTGCCGGTCACGGGCGATGGCGTCGCTGATCTGGGCTGGCTGGAGGCGCGTCTTTCGCGCTGGGACCGCGAAGCCGAAGGCGTGCCCTTTGTGGCGTTGATGGCGGCCAATAACGAGACCGGCGTGATCCAGCCCGTAGAGGCTGCCGGGCGGCTCGTGCGCGAAGCTGAGGGCCTGTTCCACGTCGATGCGGTGCAGATGGCGGGCAAGCTCGCCTTCGATTTTGCCGGCAGTCTTGCCCATTATGCAGCGCTGTCCGCGCACAAGGCGGGCGGGCCGCAAGGCGTTGGCGCACTGCTACTGGCGTGTGATGCGCCGCTTAACCGCCAGATGCATGGCGGCGGGCAAGAGACGGGGCGCCGCTCCGGTACCGAGAATGTCGCCGGTATTGCGGGCTTTGCCGCTGCCCTCGCTGCCGTAGAGGCTGACGAGGCCACGCGCATGGCCGCTCTGCGTGACGCGCTGCAGTTGAGGCTGGAATCGGTTGAGGGCGTGCGCATATGGGGGGCAGGGGCGGATCGCTTGCCCAATACGCTCTGCCTGTCTGCTGACGGGTGGGCCGCAGAAATACAGGTTATCGCCATGGATCTGGCGGGCTTTGCCATCAGCGCAGGCTCTGCCTGTTCCTCCGGCAAGGTGAAAAAAAGCCGCGTGCTGGAAGCGATGGGCGCGAGTGCGGACGAGGCCGCCAGCGCCATCCGTATCAGCCTTGGCTGGACGAGTACGCAAGACGATGTGGACCGCTTCTCGGACGCCTGGATACGCGAATACGCGCGCATCCGGCCGCGCCTCGCGGCCGCTGTGTAGTGACTGACTAAACCATTCTTGCGCACGCAAGAATGGCAAGGCCGAACGGCCGCCGCGCCTCGTGGCGCGGTAGCCAAGCGCCCGGATGGGCGCGCTGGCGCTTGAGGCTGACTAAAGGAAGGACGGGCTCCATGCCTGCTGTGAAGGAAACGATTGAAGACGTACGCCGGCTGGAAGCCGACAAGTACAAGTATGGCTTCACGACCGAGATCGAGCAGGAGTTCGCGCCCAAAGGGCTGAGCGAAGAGACCGTGCGCTTCATCTCGGAGAAGAAGGGCGAGCCGCAATGGATGCTCGACTGGCGGCTGGATGCCTATCGCCGCTGGCTGCAGATGGAGGAGCCCACATGGGCCAACGTCCATCACCCGAAAATCGACTATCAGGACGCGTATTACTATGCCGCGCCGAAAAACGTAGCCAATTACAAGTCTCTGGACGAAGTTCCTGCCGAGCTGCTTGAAACCTATAAAAAGCTCGGCATCCCGCTTCGCGAGGCCGAAGTTCTGCTCGGCGTAGAGGGCGCAGAAGACCGCACCGCCGCCGAAGCGCGCGAAGCGCCGCGTGTGGCGGTTGATGCGGTGTTCGATTCTGTTTCCGTCGCCACGACCTTCAAGAAGGAGCTGGAAAAGGCCGGCGTGATCTTCATGCCGATCTCCGAAGCCCTGCAGGAATATCCTGATCTGGTGCGCCAGTATCTCGGTAGTGTCGTGCCAGTTACGGACAATTATTTCGCGACGCTCAACAGCGCGGTCTTTTCCGATGGCTCATTTGTCTACGTGCCGCCGGGCGTGCGCTGCCCGATGGAGCTGTCGACATACTTCCGCATGAATGCGCAAGGCACCGGCCAGTTCGAGCGCACGCTGATCATCGCCGACAAGGGCGCGTACGTCTCCTATCTCGAAGGCTGCACCGCGCCGATGCGCGACGAGAACCAGCTCCACGCCGCCGTGGTGGAGCTGGTCGCGCTCGATGATGCCGAGATCAAATACTCCACCGTGCAGAACTGGTGGCCGGGCGACGCCGAAGGCAAGGGCGGGGTCTATAACTTCGTCACCAAGCGCGCCGACTGCCGGGGGCGCAATTCCAAGGTCAGCTGGACTCAAGTAGAGACCGGCTCTGCCATCACCTGGAAATATCCCTCCTGCGTGCTGCGCGGCGATAACAGCCAGGGCGAGTTCTATTCCATCGCGGTGACCAATGGCCGCCAGCAGGCCGATACCGGCACCAAGATGATCCATCTGGGCCGCAACACGAAATCGCGCATCATCGCCAAGGGCATTTCGGCCGGGAGCTCCGACCAGACCTATCGCGGTCTCGTCTCGGTGCATGCCAAGGCGGAAGGCGCGCGCAATTTCACCCAGTGCGACTCGCTCCTGATCGGGGATCAGTGCGGCGCACACACCGTGCCCTACATTGAGGCGAAAACGCCCAAAGCCACGCTGGAGCACGAGGCGACGACCTCCAAGCTCTCCGACGACCAGCTCTTCTATGCCCGCTCACGCGGGCTGGACGAGGAAACGGCCGTCGCCCTGCTCGTCAACGGCTTCTGCCGCGAAGTGTTGCAGGAATTGCCGATGGAATTTGCCGTCGAGGCGCAGGCGCTCCTGAAAGTCTCACTGGAAGGGAGCGTGGGGTGATGGAAGATTCGCCACAGCCTGACTTTGAGATGGATAAGGCCGCTAAGCCCATCCATGAAGCAGCCAGTGCGTATGCGCGGTTGATCGTCAAATCGGCTGCCGACCCTTACCTCCTAGAGGCTGCGGTCAGGATCGGCGTCAGCGATTTTGTCTGGCGTTTGCACGATGAGCTGGCAGCTGATTTTGAGCATGAGAGGCTGTTGAAGGCGGCCTCGAATGAACTGCTCTTCCAGGCGGAGGCCTTCACTAAGGCCATAGAGGGTGGCGTGGACCATGAGCGCTACCGGAAAGCTATGGATGAATTATGGGAAGCGCGTGAAGCGGCGGCTAGGGGTGAGCAAGAAGCACATGGAGAAACAAATGCTTGAGATCAAGAACCTCCATGCCCGCGTGAACCCGGAAGAGGGTGAAGCCAAGGCCATCCTGAAAGGCGTCGACCTGACCGTGCCTGCGGGCGAGGTGCATGCCATTATGGGGCCGAACGGGTGCGGGAAGTCTACGCTCTCCTACGTGCTGGCGGGCCATGAGGGCTATGAGGTGACCGACGGCGCGATGCATTTCCTGGGGCAGGAAATCGGCGACATGGAGCCCGAAGAGCGCGCCGCGAAGGGCCTCTTCCTTTCCTTCCAGTACCCGGTTGAAATCCCCGGCGTGCCGACGCTGACCTTCCTCAAAGAGGCCGCGAATGCGCAGCTTAAGGCGCGCGGCGAGGGCGAAATTTCGGCGCCGGAGTTCATGAAACTTGCGCGGGAAAACGCCGCAAAACTCGGTATTTCCAATGAAATGCTCAAGCGCCCTGTAAATGTCGGTTTCTCCGGCGGCGAGAAAAAGCGCATGGAGATTTTCCAGGCGATGATGCTTTCGCCGAAATTCCTCATCCTTGATGAGACGGATTCCGGCCTGGACATCGATGCGTTGCGCGTGGTGGCCGATGGCGTGAATGCGCTGCGCTCGCCGGAGCGCTCCATGCTGGTCATCACCCACTATCAGCGCCTGCTGGAATACCTCAAACCCGACGTAGTCCACGTGATGGCGAATGGCCGCATCGTGGAGACGGGCGGGCCAGAGCTCGCGCTGGAGCTTGAAGCCGAAGGTTATGAGAAATTCACCGGAGCGGCAGCCTGATGGGTGTAGTCCCGCACCTCTCCGCATTTGAAGCGGCGCTCGCAGCCAGCCTGCCTGCGGGCGAGCTGCGCGCTGCGCTGGAAACGGGCGGCCTGCCGCACCGGCGCGTTGAGGCGTGGAAATGGTCAGATCTGCGCGCCGCGCTCGCCAAGGCACCTGCCGGGGCCGGCACGCTCTCCGTCAACGCCTCGCGCAAGGCGGACGAGATGCGCGTGCTGGACCACCAGCCGGACCTGCTCATGCCGCGCCTGGCGGCGGGGCTGTCGGAGGGCTGCCCGGTCTATGCGCTGAAAGAAGGCGAAAGCCTGTCGCTGGACTTTGAAGGAAGCGAGGGCGCGGCCCACCATATCGCAGCCGTAAACGTGCCTGCGGGCGTCCAGGCCACGCTGCATGAGCGCTACCGCGTGGCAGCAGGCGGGTTCGCCAATATCGCCCTGCGTATCGTGCTGGGCGAGGGCGCGACGCTGACCCGCATTGTTGAGCAGGACGCCTCACCCGACGGCGTGCTGGTGGCGACCAGCGGCATTGATCTCGCAGCGCGCGCAAAGCTGCACCAGACGACGCTCGGCTTCGGCGCGAAGCTCGCCCGGCTGGAAACCCATGTCAGCCATGCCGGCGAGGGCGCCGAGCTGAACCTTGGCGGCTCCTATCTCATCGCCTCTGGCCTCCATCTCGACCAGACCGGCATTGTGCGTCACACCGGCCCGAATGGCGCGACGCGCGAGCTGTTCAAGGGCGCGGCGGCCAAGGGCGGGCGCGGCGTCTTCCAGGGCAAGATCCATGTGGAACAGGCCGCCCAGAAAACCGACGCGCAGATGAACCATCGCGGCCTGCTGCTGGCCGACGGCGCGGAAATTTACGCCAAGCCGGAGCTGGAAATTTACGCTGACGATGTGGTCTGCGCGCACGGTAATGCACTGGGCGCGGTGGACGAGGAGGCGTTGTTCTATATGCGCCAGCGCGGGCTTTCCGAGCCGCGTGCGCGCGCCGTGCTGACCCGCAGCTTCCTGGCTGAGCCGCTGGACGCCGTCGAGGACGAGACCGTGCGCGAAGCCCTCCTGGCCAGGCTCGATGCAGCTTTGGAGGCGGTATCGTGAGCGCCCTTGCCCGCACCGCCTCTGCGTTTGATGTGGACGCCATCCGCGCGCAATTTCCCATTCTGTCGCGCGAGGTTCACGGCAAGCCGCTGGTGTATCTCGACAGCGCCGCCTCTGCGCAGAAACCGCAAGCGGTGATCGATGCGCTGGGCGATGTCTGGCGCGGCTCCTACGCGAATGTGCACCGCGGCCTCCATACGCTTGCCAACGAGACGACAGAGGCGTTCGAGGCGACGCGCGGCAAGCTCGCCGCGTTTCTGGGCGCGTCGCGCACCGAGGAAATCGTGCTGACGCGCGGGGCGACCGAGGCGATCAATCTGGTGGCTTCGGGCATCGGCCACAGCCTGAAAGAGGGTGATGAAATCATCCTCAGCCAGATGGAGCACCACTCCAATATCGTGCCGTGGCACTTCCTGCGAGAGCGCAAGGGCGTAGTCATTCGCTGGGTTCCGGTGGCGGATGAAGGGGCTCTAAATACAGCGGCTTATGAGGCGCTCTTTACCTCCCGCACGAAGATGGTGGCGCTCAGCCATATGTCCAACGTGCTCGGCACGAAGAATGACGCGAAGGCGCTGACAGAGATCGCGCACCGCCATGGCGTACCGATCCTTTTCGACGGTTCACAGGCTGCGGTGCATGGCCCGGTCGACGTGTCGGCCATCGGCTGTGATTTCTACGCCATTACCGGGCACAAGCTCTACGGGCCGAACGCCACCGGCGCGCTCTATGCGAAGGGTGACTGGCTGGATCGTCTGCCCGCCTTCATGGGCGGCGGCGAGATGATCGCAGAGGTGAGTGAGGAGGGGGTCGTCTATGCCGCGCCGCCTCACAAGTTCGAGGCCGGCACGCCGGCCATCGCCGACGTGATCGCGCTCGGCGCAGCGCTGGACTGGATGCACGTGCACGTCACGCCGGAGGCGCTGGCGCACGAACACGCTCTGGCAGAGGCGGCCACGTCGGGCCTCAAATCCATGGACGGTATCCGCATTCTGGGCGAGGCACCCGGCAAGGGGCCTATCGTGTCGTTTGTGGTGGAGAACGCCCACGCGCACGACATCGCCCAGCTGATGGACCGCTATGGCGTCGCCGTGCGGGCGGGCCATCACTGCGCCCATCCGCTGATGAAGCGCTTTGGCGTCACCGCCAGCGTGCGCGCCAGTTTTACCGTCTACAACACGCCTGAGGAGGTCGATGCCTTCCTCGATGCCTTGCGCCGGGCGCGCGAGTTCCTCATCTAGGGCTTATGGGAATGAACGATATGTCCAGTACTGCCAGCCCCGCCGCCAGCCGCCAGCGCGATGTCATCGATCTGGGCGCTGCGCCTGCGCGCCCTGTCGCTCCTGAAACACCGGCGGACGGTGAGGGGGCCATTCCTGCTGAGGAAATCGCGCGCATCACCGATGATGTGGTGGCCGCGCTCAAGCAGGTGCATGACCCGGAAATCCCGGTCGACATTTACGAGCTCGGCCTGATCTACAAGGTCGATCTGGAAGATGACCGCACGTTGAAGGTCGAGATGACCTTGACCGCGCCCGGCTGCCCCGTCGCTGGCGAGATGCCGGGCTGGGTGCAGGATGCCTGCAATACGGTCGATGGGGTGGAGCGCACGGAGGTGAACCTCACTTTCGACCCGCCCTGGACACCCGACCGGATGACCGATGAAGCCCGCCTGCAACTGAACATGCTCTAGGAGCCGATGAGATGGCCCGTGAAAGACCCAAGCCCGTAACCCTGACCGACGCCGCTGCGGAGCGTGTGCGCGCGCTGATGGCGCGTGAGGGCAAGGGCTATTTACGCGTTGGCGTGAAGAATGGCGGCTGCGCGGGCATGGAATACACGATGGACTATGTTGAGGCGCCCGCGCCGCTGGATGAACGGGTGGAGGATCAGGGCGTGGAGGTCGTGATCGATTCCAAGGCGATCCTGTTCCTGCTCGGCAGCCAGATCGACTATGAGGTGACGCCGCTGCACGCCAAGTTCGTGTTCCGTAATCCCAACCAGACCGATGCGTGCGGGTGTGGCGAAAGCGTCACCATTATTCCTGTGGCCAATGCCAGCTAGGCAACTTGCCGCCCGCCTTGCGAGTTTCTAAACCCGGTGGCTGAATTTCGGGGGCTTGCATGCAACTTTTTTACTCGCCGACCTCGCCTTATGCCCGCAAGTGCCGTGCGCTGATCATCGAGAAGAGCCTCGAGGACAAGATCGAGTGCGTTGAGGCGTTGCCGCTTGATGATCCCAAGGCGTTGCTGGCCGCCAATCCGCTGGGCAAGGTGCCTGCGCTGATCCGCAAGAGTGGCCCGGCGCTGATCGATTCCCCGCTGATTTGCGAGTTTATCGACACGCTCAATGATGATCGCTGGATTCCCGCCAATGGCGAGAGCCGCATTCTGGTCCTGCGTCAGCAGGCCATGGCGGACGGGTTGATGGACCTGACGATCGGCCGGCGGATCGAGATGAACCGGCCTGCCAACCGGCGCTACAAGGCATGGACCGAACGCTGGGAAAAGGGCATTGCCCGCACGCTGGAACAGCTGGATCGTGAACGGGTGCAGTTTGAACGCTCTGTGGATCATGGGGCGCTCTCGATTGCTGTGGCGCTGTCCTATCTTGATCTGAGATACGCAGAGCTGGACTGGCGCTCAGCTCATCCAGGGCTCGGCGCGTACCTGGAGCGCTGGGAACAGCGCGAAAGCATGAAGTTGACGGCGCCTCCGGCTGGAAGCTAGGCGCGCCTGGCGTTGTCTCAGGGCGGTAACGTAAAATGCCCCCGACCGGGGGCATTTTCGTTTTCTATATCAGTTTGCCACGAGAGACGGGAGATTTACGCCGCTTCCACGTCGCTTTCCGGGGCAGGGCTGTCCACCGTGACGCGGTTACGGCCGGTCTGCTTGGACTTGTACAGATTGGTATCGGTCCGTTCGATCAGGCTTTCGATCGATTCGCCGCTATGGTGCTGGGAGACACCCATAGACACGGTGATGTGGCCAAGATCCTCGTTAGTGGACTTGCGCAAGAGACGCTTGGATTCCACCGTTGCGCGGACCTTCTCCGCGATTTCAGCGGCCTCGATGAGGGTCGTCTTAGGCATGACGACGGCGTATTCCTCGCCGCCATAGCGCGCCACGATATGGGTGTCCTTGGCAAAGCGGGACAGGCAAGCAGCGACAAAGCGGATGATCTGGTCACCCGTCTGATGTCCCCAAGTGTCGTTGAAGCGCTTGAAATGGTCGATATCGCACAGCACCAGGCAGAAATCGTCGCCTTGCAGGTCTGCATCACGGCGTGCCTTGCGCATGGCTTCGTCGAAGCGCTTGCGGTTGGCGAGGCCGGTGAGGGCGTCGGTCATTGCCTCTTCGCGCACTCTTTCCAAATTGCCGCGCAGCTGATTCACCTCCACGGAGGTCTCCTGCAGGCGGCGCTCCAGCTCGCGTGAGCGGCGCTGCATGCGCGCGGTGGCCGATACCAGCCCCTCCACCATGCGTTTGAAGGCTGCAATGTCGGTGGTGTCGCCCAGCTGCCCGGATGCGCCGGCTAGTGCTTCGCCATAGGCGGCGGTATCGCGTTCTGCTGCTTCGAGCGTCTTCACGACAGCGCCCAGCTCGCGGCTCATCGCGCCGCCAGTGTCCAGCACGGCATCCTGAATGCGCTTGAAGGTAAAGTGGCGTTCGTAGAGCTCGTCGCACAGCTCGTCGTCAATCGGGCCGCCTTTATCGACGGCGCGCTGGAGCGTTTCCGACAGTTCGGGGATTGAGTCAGAAACGTAAGCAACCCAGACGGCGTAGTTTTGCGGGGTGGGAGCTACATCGTGCTCGTCCATAAGATCCAAAGCGCGCCGCGCCAGATCAATACCCTCAAATGTTTGCAAGCGACCGTTCACGTTACTTCCCCGTTTTTCGGACCGAATTCTTCGGACCAATGACTCCCTTGAGGCGAGAGACTAGGGGCGGTTTGGAAAGATGGGGTAAACGCGGCAGACGAATTTTGAATTATTTTCGCATCTAGCCGAACGCCGAGCGCAGCAGGAATTCGGGAACGTGATCGCCGAAACCGGCTGCCTTCACGCTTTCACCCTTGTCCTTGTCACGTGGCTTGCGGCGTTTACCGGCGTCCACATCGTTCGCGGGCGCCGGGGCTGCGTCCTCTGCCGGAGCCGCTGGCTGGGCAGGGGGCTGGCTTTCAGCTTTTTCGGGCGCTGCGCGATTGCGAGACCGGCCACCACGGCGTGACCGGGCTGCCTTGACCTCACCTTCGGCTTCGCCAGCCTTGGCAGGCGCCGGGGCTGAAGTTGCCGCGCCGTCCAGCGCCAGTGTTTCCGGCTCGCCGCCAATCAGCTTGACGACATTGGCGAGCGATTTCTTGTCATCGCCCGTTACCAGCGTGATCGATTCGCCGGTCAGCCCGGCGCGGCCGGTCCGGCCGATACGGTGGACATAATCATCAGCGTTGCGCGGGATGTCGAAATTGAAGACATGGCTGACTGCCGGAATATCGAGGCCACGCGCCGCGACGTCGGATGCCACCAGAATGCGCACCTGATCGGATTTGAAATCGGCCAGCGTCTTCATCCGCTGGGCCTGTGCCAGATCACCGTGGATCGCGGCCGCAGAGAAGCCATGGCGCTGTAGCGAGCGCGCGACAATGTCGACATCGCGCTTGCGGTTGCAGAACACGATGCCGTTCTTGACGCCGTCGCGATTGATCGCGGCACGCAGCGCGGCACGTTTGCCCGCAGGTGAGCCGTCGGAGACACGCACGATATATTGCTTGATGGTCTCCGCGGTCTGGGCCGGGCGTGAAACTTCGATCCGCTCGGGATCCTTAAGGAAGGTGTTCACGATCCGCACGATCTCGTTGGGCATGGTCGCGGAGAAGAACAGGGTCTGCCGGCGTGGCGGCACCAGCGAGAAAATGCGTTCGATATCGGGGATGAAGCCCATGTCCAGCATGCGGTCGGCTTCATCGACTACCATGATCTCGATGCCCATCAGCATCAGACCGCCGCGCTCGAAATGGTCCAGCAGGCGGCCGGGCGTCGCGATGAGGATATCCGCGCCCTTGTCGAGAATTTCCTTTTGCGGCTGGAAGGCGACCCCGCCAATCAGCAGCGCCATGGTCAGCTTGTGGTTCTTCGCGTAGAGGCGCACATTCTGCGCCACCTGGTCGGCCAGTTCGCGCGTGGGGCACAGGATCAGCGAACGCGGCATGCGCGCGCGCGCACGGCCCCGTGACAGGCGTTCAATCAGCGGCAGGGTGAAAGAGGCGGTCTTGCCTGTCCCCGTCTGGGCAATGCCTAGAACGTCGCGGCCAGTCAGTGCCACCGGGATGGCACCGGCCTGGATGGGGGTCGGGCTGGTGTAGCCGGCGTCCTTGATGGCTGCCAGCAGGTTCGGGCTCAAGCCCAGATCATCAAAAGTCATGCGCCTCATATCCGCCCCGGCCTCAAGGCTCGGAGCGCGCTGTCATACGTTCGGGCGGGTTGCGCGGATCGCAAGCCGCTTGCGTCGCGCAACATAGGCGCGCGCCATTAGGTGTCAACGCATCCTAGCGCAGACGTGATGTATCGCTGCCGCAGTGTGGCTTAACGCCCATACCTGCGGCAGCGATATCTCTCTAGTGGCGATAGCCGTACTGGCCGTCCGGCACCTGCTCGGCGTAACGCTCCGCCAGACGGGATTGGCGCGAGACCATGGACTGGCTGACCCCGTCAATGATGACGGCCACCGGGGCGCTCATCACTTCCAGCGGATCACCGTCCCAGATCACCACGTCACCGGCATAACCGTCAGCCAGTGCGCCATAGCGGTCACCCACACCGTAGATCTCCGCCGGGGTCAGGGTGATGGCCCGGAAGGCATCCTCCCAGCTGGCACCATTGGCCACGGCATTGCCCGCGTGCTGGGTAATCAGGCGTGGATTGAAATAGAGGTCCGCGCTGATCGTGGTGTAGGCCGTCTGTACCCCGGCGGCGTGAAGCCGGGCAGGGGCGTCAAGGCGCGCAGCCAGCACGTCGAAGCTGGCAGGCAGGTTACGCAGCGGGTCCATGATGACGGGAATGCCCGCTGCCGCGATTTCGTCGGCGACCATCCAGCTTTCGGCGGCACCGGCCAGGATGAAGCGGGCTGACGGGTGCTGCCGGGCGAAGCGCAGGGCGCGGCGGATGTCGGACGCCCGCTCGACCTGCAGGACAATCGGGATCTCACCGCGCACGGCGGACACCAGGGATGCCGCGTCGAACCGGTTGATGGCATCGCCCTCATGGTGGGACATGAAGCGTCCCGGATAGAAGCGCGCATCCTCAAAGGCTGCCCGCAGATAGGCCCAGGCTGCATTGCGTGAACCGCCCGCGGTCGACGCGCCGGACTGTGACAGGTCGACATAAAGGAAGGTGCGGTCATCAAAGACCGAATCCGGCTGGCCGGAGCTGTTGGCCAGCGCGCCGCGCCCACCGATCACCCCGCTTCCCGTGGACGGGAAGACCGCAAAGCGCGTGATGCCCCGCCGGCGGCTGTCGGGAATATGCCCGCCTGCCGGGTTGAAGCCGTCGGACACATCGATCGCGGCGGTGAAGCTGGCACCGGGGGCTGACGCATCCGATGTGGAGCTTTCCAGCGCCACTTCGATCAAGCCAAGCTGGGTGTGCGGGTGGAATATGCCCGGCGTGATCCAGCCGCCATTGGCATCAACAGTTTCCACCCCGTCCGGGATGGAAACATTCGCGCCGGCCGCGACGATGACACCGTCCCGGATCAGCACCGAGCCGCTTTCAACAATGCCGGCTTCGCTGTTGGTCACGACGCGGCCATTGGTGACGGCGATGGTCTGGGCCGATGCCGCGCCAAGGCCGATGGCGGCCAGTGCCGCCGCAGATATGAGAGATTTCATCATCTTACAGCACTCCTTCGCCGGGTTGGCCGAGGGTGAAGTCACGCACGGTGCGCCGGGCCGGGTCCTCGCGGTCAAACATCAGCGCGCCGTCGATATAGACATGGTCGGCAACGGCGTAGGTGGAGAAGGGATGAGCCGACCACAGCACCACATCAGCGCGCTTGCCCGATTCGATGGAGCCGGTCTCGTCGAAAATGCCAAGCCCGCGAGCCGGGTTGGAGGTGAACCAGGCAACAGCCTCGCCATCGGTGACCTCTATGCCGAGCCTTCGCCCGGCGGCGAGCGCTTTGGCGACCTCCTGATTGAGCCGCTGGATACCTAGCTGGTCATCAGAGTGGATCATCGCGCATGCACCCGCAGCGTGAACGAGGGCGAGATTTTCGTTGATGGAATCGTAGGCTTCCATCTTGAACCCGCCCCAGTCGGCCCAGACGGCGGCGCAGACATCACGCTCGGCCAGCATGTCGCCGATCTTGTAGGCTTCGACCGCGTGGTGGAAGGTCGTGACGCGGTAGTCGAACTCGTTGGCCATATCCAGCACCAGCGCCATTTCATCGGCGCGGTAGCAGTGCATCTGGATGAGGATTTCGCCCTCCAGCACGCCCATCAGCGTATCCAGCTCCAGATTGCGGGTCGGCGGGGTGGCATCGGCATCGCCAGCGTCCCAGTAGCGGTTCCAGCTGCGGCGGTATTCCACCGCGCGCTGCCAGGCTTCGCGGTAGCCGGCCATATTGCCCATGCGTGAGCCGGGCGCGCGGCCCTGTCCGCCATAGACGCGCTTGGGATTCTCCCCGCAGGCCATTTTCAGCGTGTAGGGGGCATCAGGAAACTTCATGCCCTGTACGGTGCGTGAAGGCACGTTGCGCAGGGTGATGCCGCGTCCGCCAAACAGGTTCGCCGAGCCCGGCAGCACGTGCAGCGTGGTCACGCCGCCAGCCAGAGCAGAGTCAAAGCCGGGGTCTTGCGGCCAGATGCCATGCTCGGCCCAGACCTCTGCCGTCACCGGGCTGGTGATCTCGTTGCCGTCATTGTGTGCGCTGACGCCGGGGGAGGGGTAGACGCCCAGATGGGAGTGAATATCGATCACGCCCGGCGTCACATAGCGTCCGCGCCCGTCGACGATGGTGGCACCTTCCGGAGCTTCAAGGCCCTCGCCGACACCGGCAATGCGCCCGTCCTGCATGAGGACGTCGTAGTTTTCAAACTCGCCGCCGACGCCATCAAAGACGGTCGCGCCCTGAATGAGCACCACTTCAGAGGGGAAGGGGGTGTAGGTGGAGGGGTAGGGGTCCGGGTTGAAGCGGACAAGGCCATCACCATTGCCGGCGCTGGCGCCATTGCCGTTCGTGGTCTCGCCCGCATCGCCATTACAGGCCGCAAGGCCAAGGGCTGCCAGCCCTGCCAGCGCGCCTGCCATCATGGGCCATAAGGCTCCGCGCCTGCGATCATCTGTCTGCTGCATCATCCAGCCCTCCCCAAGTGTTTCACACACGCATCGATCTTTACGACGCGCAGACTTGCCGGAATCCGCTACAGGGGGAAGGGGGTTATTGTGTTACATCACAAGGAGTTGAGCTGTTCATCTCTATAAATCAATCGCTTCCACGAAGGGCGCATGCTCCTGGATGTACTGGAAGCGCAGCTCTGCCTTCTTGCCCATCAGGGTTTCCACCAGGTCATCGGCCTCCTCACGGAAGGCGTCATCAATGGTCACGCGCGCGAGCGAGCGCGTTTCCGGGTTCATGGTGGTGGCTTTGAGCTGAGGCGGCGTCATCTCGCCCAGCCCCTTGAAGCGGCCAAGTTCGACGCGCTTGCCCTTGAATTCGCCATTCATAATGGCGTCCTTCTCTGCCTCGTCCTGCGCGTAGAGCGTCCTGGCCCCGACGGTCAGGCGATAGAGGGGCGGTTGGGCCATGAAGAGGCGTCCGCTCTCGATCAGGCCCGGCGTGAAGCGATAGAAGAAGGTGGCCAGCAGGGCCGCGATATGTGCGCCATCCACGTCCGCGTCGCACATGATGATGACGCGCTCATAGCGCAGATCCTCAAGGTCGAACTTCGAGCCCGGACGGGTGCCGAGCGCCAGCATCAGGTCGGAAATTTCCTGATTGGCGGCGATCTTGTCCGGCGTTGCCGAGGCGACGTTCAGGATTTTACCGCGCAAGGGCAGGATGGCTTGCGTCTTGCGATTGCGCGCCTGCTTGGCCGAGCCGCCGGCCGAATCGCCCTCGACGAGGAAAATCTCCGTGCCGTCCGCGCCGGAGGTGGAGCAGTCAGCCAGCTTGCCGGGAAGGCGCAGGCGGCGCGTCGCGCTCTGGCGCTGGACTTCCTTTTCCTTCTTCTTTTTCAGCCGGTCCTCGGCGCGCTCTACCGCCCAGTCGATGAGGCGGGCCGCTTCCTTGGGCCGGGCGGCGAGCCAGTGGTCAAACCGGTCACGGATCGCGTTCTCGACAAGACGCTGCGCCTCTGCCGTGGCGAGCCGGTCCTTGGTCTGACCCTGAAACTCCGGGTCTTTGAGGAAGATGGAGACGAGCACGCCCGCCCCGCCCATCACATCGTCCGGTGTGATGAGGCCCGCCTTGCGATTGCCTGCCAACTCGGCGTGCGCTTTGAGGCTTTTCGACAGCGCGGCGCGCAGGCCCGCCTCATGCGTGCCGCCTTGCGGGGTGGGCACGGTGTTGCAGTAGGAATTGGAGAAGCTGTCATGCTCGCCAAATCCGTTGGCGGAAAAGCCCACCGCCCACTCCACCGCGCCCATGCGCCCCTCAGAGCGCTCGACACGGCCGGAGAAGTTCTCGGTAACCAGGGCTGCGCCCTTGACCAGCTCTTCGAGATGATCGGCCAACCCGCCGGGGAAGGAGAGCACGGCCTCGGCTGGCGTCGCGGTGCCTTCGACCAGCTCAGGCACGCATGACCAGCGTATCTCCACGCCCCGGCGCAGGAATGCCTTGGAACGCGACATGGCAAACAGGCGCGCGGGCTTGAAATGCGCCCGGCTGCCGAAAATCTCGTGATCGGGCTTGAAGCGGATCTTCGTGCCGCGCCGGTTAGGCGCTGCGCCGAGTTTCTGCAAGCTGCCCAGCGGCGTGCCGCGCGAGAAGTTGAGTCCCCAGAGCGTGCGGTCGCGCGCCACTTCCACCTCGACGCGTTCTGACAGCGCGTTGACGACCGAGATGCCGACGCCGTGCAGGCCGCCTGCGGTCTGATAGGCCTTGTCGGAGAACTTGCCGCCCGAATGCAGCGTGGTCATCACGATTTCCAGCGCCGACTTGCCGGGAAATTTGGGATGCTCGTCTACGGGGATGCCCCGGCCATTATCGGTGACGGTGACGAAGCCTTCCTCATCAAGGCGCACCTCGATGCGGTCAGCATGGCCCGCCACGGCCTCGTCCATCGCGTTGTCCAGCACTTCGGCGAAGAGGTGGTGCAGTGCGCGTTCATCGGTGCCGCCAATATACATGCCAGGCCGCTTGCGCACCGGCTCCAGCCCTTCAAGCACCTCGATCGAGGAGGCGTTATAGCCCGGCTGCGGCGGTGGTGGCGGAGCAGGGGAGGCTGCTGGCGCGCGCGGCGCAGGGGGCTCTGCTGCCTTCACGGGCTCAGGCTCTGCACGCGGGGCGGGCGAGACGGGTTTCGGGGCAGGCGCGCCGCCGCCAAACAGGTCATTTTGCGAATCGTGGGTCATCATGTGCCACCTTGCCCGATCCCGCCTGTAGCGGGAAAGCTTGAAGGGCTGTCAGCTATCCTCGCGGGCTACGGGATTCATGTCACCGGCCGCTGATGCCTGTCGCAGGGCGTCGTGAACCTTCTTCAGGAGCTTCCAGGACAGCCGTCCAATATAGCCTTCCGGTGCCGGGACGGGCTGGATGTCGGGGCCGGGCCAGATGAAGGCGTTAAGCTCGTCTGCGATGATGTAGCTTTGCTGCGCGTCCAGCCCGACTGCAGCCGCGTAGGCAGAAGGGACGGCAACAAAATGCCGGTCTGGCGCTGGCTGACTGTGGGTGATGGGTACGACATACACCGTGCGGTGCGGTCCATCATTGATTCCCACGATCACACAGGGGCGAGGCTTGGTGCCTTCTTCTTGCCCCGCGCGCCGGTCTGCATGCCAGAGATAGTTGTAGCGAATGATCTGCCCGTGTTGAGGCGGCGCAGGAACGGGCATCTAGTCGTCCAGCAAATGGTCGTGTTCGGCGCTGTCCTCGTAGCGGGGTGCCGCCGTAATTTCGTCGAGCATGGCTTCATCAAGATCGGATGCCATCAGTACGGCGCGGCCTGATGTCAGCGCTTCGAAGGTATGGACCGACATGACCACATTGGTAGCCCGGCCGTGCTTCTTGACGATGACGGGGCTGCGCATGGACTCCAGAAGGTAGTGACCGACATTTTGTTGCAGTTCGGTCGAGCTGACAGATCGGAAGCTCTCCAGCTTTATCGTTGGGTTACCCATGAGAGGCTCCAAGCTTGATCGGGCGATGCGCTAAAATAGATAAAATAGATAATTTTGGCAATGGCCATGCCGGGAACGGCACAACGCGACTCTTCCCCTACCGGAACCAGCGGCTGCGGCGCTGGCAGGAGCGCAGCTGGCTGTCATAGCGGCGGGCATCGGCCTCGACCTGGCTTGCGGCGCGTTGCAGCCAAGCCTTGGAGTTGTGGGTGCCGCGATTATAGCCGGTATGGCCTTCATGGTAGGCAAAATAGAGATTGCGCGGATCATCCAGAGAGATGCGCGACAGGCGCTGGCTCATCGAGGCGTACCAGCCGATGAAGTCTACCGCGTCGGCGAAATTGGTCCGGCGCGCGGAGCGGTTGCCGGTTTGCTCGCGATACCAGTCCCAGGTGCCATCAAGCGCCTGCGCGTAGCCGTGCGCGGAGGATGCGCGCGGGCCGGGCAGGACGATCAGCCTGCGGGTGCGGGGCGGACGGGCATTGGCAACGAAGCTGGATTCGCGGTTCACGAAAGCGAGCTGTGTGCCTTGAGAAAGCCCCCAGCGGCGCTCGGCCCGTTCCGTCGCGCGGCGCCAGGCCGGGTATTGGGCGAAGATCGAGCAGGCATTCTGCGTCTGCGTCGGAGGCGCGCGATGGCTGCAGGCGGCGACAAGAATGGCCGCCGCCGTCAAAAGTGCAAAGAAGAGAGCCAGACGCAAAACCATGGCCAGAGTGTATCCCTCGCCATGGTTAAAGAGCGTTAAACCGTCCTAGAAGTTCATCCGCAGGACGAGGCGGAGCATATGGTTCACGTAGTCATCGCGATAATCGGCGTCATACGCGAAGGTGAAGGTTGTGTAGTTCGAACCGGCAGAGAAGCCGATACCCGCCAGCAAGCCCGCTGACGGCAATTCGGCAGCGCGCAGGGTGAACGGAGTGCCATTCTCGCCAAAGCGGGCTGTCGTCGTGCCGGAATTGCCCGAGAAATCTCCGCGATAACCGGCTCGGACATAGGGCAGCCACCAGCTGCCGGCGCGGTTGAACATCCGGCCTACCGTGATTGTCGCGCCCCCGGTCAGCGCGCTCGTGGTGCGGCTATCGACAAACAGGGCCAGTTCCGGCGCCGTGTTGTCGAGCGCGATTTCGCTGAACCCGTCCTCGGAGATGGATAGCCAGGTCAGCGACGCTTCAGGGCGCACGACCCACCGGCCAAGCGGGATATCACGCCCGGCCTGGGCAGACAGGGAGTAATGCCAGCCGCTCCAGTCAGCCGATGTGGAGCCGCTAAAGGAGCCGATGCCAATACGGCGCTCTGTCTCGAAGCGATTGATACCGGCGGAGGCCGTGAAGGATGCGTCGATACCGCCCAGATCAATGGCGGCGTAACCGGACACCTGCCCCATCAAAGTGGTCATCGGATCATGGTTGAGGCCGATCTGCTCGATCTCGCTCGCTGCGCCGGCAAAGCTCACCCCAACCGCGTAGAACGGTCCGAGCGGCCGGTCGATGCCGACGGCAAGGCCCACGCCATAGCCGCGATAGCCCGGGCCGAGCGTGGTGTCCGCGCGGTCCGCATAGTAGCCGAACTCCTGGATCCACATGCCGGCAAGCTCTGACGGCGAAAGCCGGGCATTGCGCAGACGGGTGGAAACCGCACCTGCCGCCGCGTCGTGTGAGGCCAGGGCGAACTGGATCGCGCTGGCGGCGTATTCAGGCAGCAGCTGGTCGTAGGCGCTGTAGAACGCGTCTGCATCGCGGATCGCCGCAATGGCGTTACCCAGCGAGGAAACGTCCTCGAACAGGGCGACGGCGGCGTCGTAGACGGCGGCCCTGTTGGGATCAAAGCCGATCTGCTCGGCGGTTTTGCGTTCCAGGCTCAGCACGAGTGTGTTGGGGTCGCCCGCGTCGCGCTCGAGTGTTGCCGAATAGATGAACGGTGTATCGACGGCCTCAAGGATCACCGATTCATCGGCAATGTTCAGGGTGCCAGCAGAAATCACCTGATAGGACCGGCCCTGGCCCACCAGCTCTGACAGGGAAACAACGAGTTCGGAGCCCTGCTCGAACGAGATGTCGCCGCTAGCGGTCAAGGACGGGGTCACCCCGGTATTGCTGTCCAGAACCAGATCGAGAACTGCCCCATCGCCGAAACGGGCCGAGGTGATGGTGATCGCGTTGGTAAGGCCGAGTGCCAGCGTTGAATCTTCAACGTCGATCGCCAGCTGGCCATCACCTGAATTGATGGCGCCGTTCAGCACCGCATTGCGCAGAATCAGGCTGTCTGCACCATCGCCAAAATAGATATCGCCGTTCACCCGGCCGGCCAGAATTTCAAGCGTGTCCGCGCCCGACCCGAAGCGGATATCGCCGTTGATCTCCGGCGCCGGGGCCGTCTCGCTGGCAGGCGCCGACTGGGTAACGGTAAGCCCCGATGTCATGGAGCGCGCATCAATTGCCGTCAGAACGGGGGTAGCACCATCTGCCAGCTGTAGCGTGGTGGCGCTGATCGTGCGGGTATTGGTGATGGTATGAAGGCTGTCGCTTTCGACGAGTATCGCGGTCGCCTCTGCGCCATCAAACGTCAATTGGGCAACAATATTGCCCGTGTTATCGATCCGGGGCACCGTCGCACCGGCTTCAATGTGTAATCCGGTAGCCGTACCTTCGCCGTATGCGCCATCGGCGAAACCGTCGTCTTCATGCCCGCGTGATGCCGTGGCGCGAATGTTCCCCGAATTGGTGAGACCCGCCATTTGCGCGCCTTCGCCAAGGCGGACCGCCGTGGCGTGTGCGTCGTAGGCGTCGGCGGCCACCGTACCGGTGTTCTCAAATCCGCCTGCCTCCAGGATCGCAGCCTGGATCGTGCCGTTCACATCCCGGCCTGCAATCAGCAAGGCTGTAGCGTCGATGCCATCGAATATACCCGTGCTTCTGACTTCGCCGTCATTCACGAACCCGAAGCCGCGATTTCTGGTGACGGTGGCACCTTCGGCCGCACCTTCGCTGGTGTCCGGCTCCTCATAGACGACTTCCCCCAGCGTAAGCGGGCTGGTTGCGTCAGCATCCGGCCGGATCACGAGCGCGGGTGCGCTGCCGGTATTGCGGATGACACCGAGAGGTGCGCCGGCAGCGTTGCTGGCGATGAACACGCCGTCAACTACCGAACCGGCGATGACGACCGTTGAACCCGACTGTCGCTGATCTTCGGAGATCGGACTGCCGTTACCGGCGAGCGCCGCAAACACGTCACGCGTAGTCCGTTGGGAAATACGGTAGCCGTTGGATTGCACCTGGCCGGAGATGCGGACACCACCGCCGATATCACCGTCGACCACGAGAGCGGAAGAGCCAGCTCCGGTCGCACTGACGTTACTTGAGGTCGGAACGACCACGTCGCCACTGACCGGACCTTCAATCGATATTGCGGTGCTGTTCTCGCCTGTTACCGAAATTGTTCCACCGACATTGAGGTTGCCATCAATCCCTGAGGCCACCCGAACGGCGTAGGAGTTCTGGCCGACAACGGTAACGTTGCCTGACAAGGAAACATCGCCGTTGAATGCTGCGCCTCCCGGCGTTCCGACGAGCACCCCGGTCTTGTTGGTTTCTTCGGTCAGTACATCAAGCGGTTCATCCAGAGGCGTGTTCTGGGCCGCGTCGGAGTCTGTGAGCTGGATGACGCCGGCATGGGTCAGACTGCCGGTTCGTCCGCCTTCCAGGAAAATGCCTGTGGCATTGCTCTGATCAGCAATCGTGATTCTGGAGCTTGCCGCCGTTTCGACAGAGTTGTCGGAGTCGATGACGACTGCCGGACCACTATTGCCCGTCAGCGTCACGCGTCCGCTGGAGGTGATGACAATGTCGCCGGATGTGGACGTGCGTACCGGGCTGGTGCGCTCGTTGCTGATCTCTTCGTCAGCCCAGGCAGGCGATGAGCACAGAGCCGCAATTGATGCAGCAGCAAGAAGACGACGGCGCATAAAGACCCTCCGGCGGACATTCCCCTCTGGCCCGGCAATTGCCCGGCGCAGTAAGCCATGCAGAGTCTTAGACGAAGCAATTGTCGGCGTCGACCACCCAGACGCGCTTGTAATCTTTCGATCACAGTGACGAAAAGGCCCGCCGGAGAACCGGCGGGCCTGATGCGCTGGCAAGGCAGATTGCCTGGCCCTGATAGTGGATTGTCTAGACCTTGTAGTAGAGCTCGAACTCGACCGGGTGAGGGTGGTGCTCGATCCGGCTGACCTCTTCCATTTTCAGGTCGATATAGGCGTCGATCTGGTCGTCATCCATCACGCCGCCTTTT
Source organism: Glycocaulis sp. (assembly GCF_050485565.1). Classification (GTDB taxonomy): domain Bacteria; phylum Pseudomonadota; class Alphaproteobacteria; order Caulobacterales; family Maricaulaceae; genus Glycocaulis. The sequence continues at coordinate 323,724 of NZ_JBJHBQ010000002.1, forward strand.
TTCAGGAAGGCGCGGTCCGCATCCAGATTCTCCAGTGCTTCGCGCAGATTGCGGCTGACGGTCGGGATGTCTTTCAGTTCTTCCGGCGGCAGATCATAGAGGTCCTTGTCCATGGCATCGCCGGGGTGGATCTTGTTGGCGATGCCATCAAGACCGGCCATCAGCAGGGCCGTGAAGGTGAGGTAGGGATTGCCGGCCGGATCGGGGAAACGCGCTTCGATGCGCTTGCCCTTGGGCGAGCCCACATACGGGATGCGGATGGAGGCCGAGCGGTTGCGCGCCGAATAGGCGAGCAGCACGGGAGCCTCATAGCCCGGCACCAGACGCTTGTAGGAGTTGGTGGTCGGGTTGGCGAAGGCGTTGATGGCGCGGGCGTGCTTGATGATGCCACCGATGTAGTAGAGGCACATCTCCGACAGATCGGCGTATTTGTCGCCCGCAAACATCGGCTTGCCATCTTTCCAGATCGACTGGTGCACGTGCATGCCCGAGCCGTTATCGGCATAGACAGGCTTGGGCATGAAGGTGGCCGTCTTGCCGTAGGACGCGGCCACGTTGTGGACGATGTATTTATAGAGCTGCATCCGGTCGGCCATCTGCAGCAGGGTGGAGAATTTCATCCCCAGCTCGTGCTGGCTCGGTGCCACTTCGTGGTGGTGCTTTTCCGGCTCCAGACCCAGCTCGCGCATGACGGCCAGCATCTCGGTGCGCATGTCCTGCGCCGAATCGATTGGCGGGACCGGGAAATAGCCACCCTTCGGGCCGGGACGGTGGCCCAGATTGCCGCCTTCCATCATCGTGCCGGAATTATACGGGCCTTCCTCGGAGTCCAGTACGTAGCCGGTCTCGTTCTGGGCGGTTTTCCAGCGCACATCGTCAAAGACGAAGAACTCGGCTTCAGGGCCGAAATAGGCGGTGTCGCCCACGCCAGCGGCGGCCATATAGGTCTCGGCTTTCTTCGCGGTCGTGCGCGGGTCACGGTTATACGGTTCGCCGGAGACGGGATCGTAGATGTCGCAGAACACCGCCAGGGTCGGTTCCTGGAAAAACGGATCGATATGGGCGCTCGCCGTGTCGGGCTTGAGCACCATGTCGGACTCGTTGATCGCCTTCCAGCCATTGATCGACGAACCGTCGAACATCTGGCCGTCCTCGAAGAAGTCGGCGTCGACCATCGACTTGTCGAAGGTGACGTGCTGCAGCTTGCCGCGCGTGTCGGTAAAGCGCAGGTCCACATACTCGATATTCTCGTCCTTGATCTTCTTCAGGATCGCGTCTGACATGTCGTCCTCGTTTCAGTGTTGTGGGCGGTTGAACGCCGAGAGATGAGTGAAAAGCCGAGCGCCCGGACTAGAGCGCGTCGTCGCCGGTTTCGCCGGTACGGATGCGGATCGCGGTCTCCACGGGCATGATGAAAATCTTGCCATCACCGATCCGCCCGGTCTGGGCGGCATTCTGGATGGCCTCAACGGCTGCATCCACGCGGCTATCGGGGATCACCAGCTCGATCTTTATCTTCGGCAGGAAATCGACCACGTATTCCGCGCCCCGATAAAGCTCGGTATGGCCTTTCTGACGGCCAAAACCCTTGGCCTCGGTCACGGTCAGGCCCTGCAGGCCGATTTCCTGAAGGGCTTCCTTCACATCATCGAGCTTGAAAGGCTTTATGATCGCTTCGATCTTCTTCATGAAGCTGGTCTCCTTGATGAGGAGACGCATAGCCGAGGCGGGCTGCGCCTCAAGCTAATCTGGTGGCGGCCCTCCGGGGCGGCGCAGGGTTGCTCGCAAGTGAGGCATGAATGTTCAAAAACATGGCAGCGAGTGTGCCGGGGCCTGAAGTGCTCGACTGTGCCGGAATGGCGCGGGCGGATGCGTTTGCGGTTCGCCAGGGTGTGGCCTCGCTGACATTGATGGAGCGGGCCGGGGCAGGGGTGGCGCAGGCTATCGTGGCCCGCTGGGCGGCGCGTCCGGCGGCCATACTGTGCGGTCCGGGCAATAATGGCGGCGACGGGTATGTTGTCGCGCGCCTGCTGGCCGAGCAGGGCTGGCCGGTTGAAGTGTTCACGCTCGGCGACATCGGCGCTTTGAAGGGCGATGCCGCGCATATGGCCGGGCTCTGGACGGGTGCGGTCAAGCCGCTGGATTCATTCAAGGCGGTCCATTTCGCTCTGGTCGTTGACGCGCTGTTCGGGGCGGGGCTTTCAAGGCCGCTGGACGGTGTGGCCTTAAAGGCGTCCAGAAGCCTCGCTGAGCGCGATTGCGCGGTTGTGGCGGTGGATGTGCCCAGTGGCGTGAACGGCGACCACGGCGCTGTTGAGGGACTGTGTATCGCGGCCGATCTGACGGTCACGTTTCACCGGCTGAAACCTGCCCATCTCTTCCACCCGGCGCGCGCCGCCTGCGGTGAGATCATCGTTGTCGATATCGGTATCCCGGATGGTTGGCGGCAGGGTGCAGGCGCTCTGCCCGAAATCGTGCAGCTGCCGGGCATCACTCTGCCGGACACCGGGCATGACCGCGCTGTGCACAAGCATGGCAAGGGGCGGCTTTGCGTTTTGGCCGGGCCGCCGGGCGCTACCGGCGCTGCGCGCCTTTCCGCCATGGCAGGGCTGAAATCCGGGGCAGGGCTCGTCACGCTGCTTTGTCCGCCCGCCTCGCTGATGGAAGCAGCCAGCGCCAGTCTCGCCGTTATGACGAAATCCATCCGCGAGGAGGACTTTGCCGATACCTTGAGCCTTCACCGCGCCAGCGCGCTGGTGATTGGACCGGGGGGCGGGCTGAACGAGGCGCTCAAAGCGCGCGTGCTGGCAGCGCTCTCTACCGGGATTCAGACCGTGCTCGACGCCGACGCGCTGAGCGTGTTTGCCGATGATCCGAAAGCGCTGTTTGCGGCCCTGCATGATCGCGCCGTGCTGACGCCGCATCCTGGCGAGTTCGAACTGCTCTTCCCCGGGCTGCTGGACGCCGGCGCCAGCCCGCTGGACGCAGCCAGAGCTGCAGCGGTTCAATCTGGAGCCATCGTGCTCCTGAAGGGGCCAGCGACCACAATCGCGCACCCCGATGGCCGCGTCGCGGTGAATATCCACGCCAGCGGACGGCTCGCCACGGCAGGCAGTGGCGATGTGCTGGCCGGGATTGCCGGTGCTCTGATGGCGCAAGGAATTGCACCGTTCGAGGCCGCGCGGTCTGCCGCTTTCCTCCATGGCGAAGCGGGATATCACCTGCCGCCGGGCGGTACGGCAGAAGACCTGCTGGCGGTGATTCCGGCTGCGCTGGAAAGCCTTGGGCGCGAGCAGGCGCGCCTGCTGACGCTCAATCGTCTGGCCCGGTGACAGATAGGCCATGGCTCTTGGCCGTGGGCGCGGCTATAGCCTGATAGGTAACCATGATCGACGCATCCAGCCACCGGACCTGACTGATGACCGAAAAGACCGCCGCCGAACTGGCCCAGTCGCGCACTGATGAGGATGCGCTCGCGTTCCATCGCGAATATCCGCCCGGCAAGCTGGCGCTGGCACCTACAAAGCCGATGGCCACCCAGCGTGATCTGGCGCTGGCCTACAGCCCCGGTGTGGCGGCGCCTGTCCGGGCCATCGCTGCCAACCCGGACGCGGTTTATGACTACACGTCGAAGGGCAATATGGTGGCGGTCGTCTCCAACGGCACGGCCATTCTGGGCTTGGGCAATCTGGGGCCACGCGCCTCCAAGCCGGTGATGGAAGGCAAGGCCGTTCTCTTCAAGCGCTTTGCCGATATCGACGCATTCGATATCGAGATTGATTACGAAGACCCGCAGAAATTCATCGACTGCGTAGCGGGGTTTGGCGACAGCTTTGGTGGCATAAACCTGGAAGACATAAAGTCTCCGGAATGCTTTGAAATTGAAGCGCAATTGCGCGAGCGGCTGGCCATTCCGGTGTTCCATGACGACCAGCATGGCACGGCGATCATTGCCGCGGCTGGCCTGATGAACGCGCTGCACCTGACCAACCGCAAGTTCGAAGACGTGAAGCTGGTGCTGATCGGGGCAGGGGCTGCGGGCCTGTCGGTTCTGGAACTGGTGAAATCGCTCGGCGTGCAGCACGACAATGTCACGATCATTGACGTGAAGGGCGTGGTGCATACGGGCCGGAACGATTTGCACCCCCGTCTGGCCGCGCATGCGCGCAAGACCGATCTGCGCACGCTGGACGAGGCGATGGTGGATGCCGACGTGATGCTGGGCCTGTCGGCGGGCGGCATTGTCAGCAAGGACATGGTCAAGTCCATGGCGGCTGACCCGATCATTTTCGCCATGGCCAACCCGACGCCGGAAATCATGCCCGACGAGATCAAGGCGGTGCGCTCTGACGCCATCATCGCGACCGGGCGATCTGATTTTCCCAATCAGGTCAATAATGTGCTGGGCTTTCCTTACATCTTCCGTGGCGCGCTGGATGTACGCGCGACCACGATCAATGAGGAGATGAAGCTGGCCGCTGCCCGCGCGCTGGCCGATCTTGCCCGCACCGACGTGCCAGATGAGGTAGCGCGCGCCAATCGCTCCGCCCGCCTCAGCTTCGGGCGCAACTACATCATCCCGTCGCCCTTCGATCCGCGCCTGATTTCGTTTGTGCCGCCTTATGTGGCAAAGGCGGCGGTGGATAGCGGTGTCGCACGTCTGCCCATGCCCGAAGAGGGCTCAGGCTATCGCGCGCGGCTGGCCCGCAGGCTGGACCCGACCGCCGCCCTGCAACAGCACATTACCGAGGTCATCAAGGCCGAACCCAAGCGCATCGTGTTTGCAGAGGGCGAGGAGCCAAGCGTGATCCGCGCGGCGGCCGCCTTCCAGGCACAGGGGCTGGGCACGCCGGTGCTGGTTGCGCGCGAGAAGATTGCCGAAGCCAATATGAAGGAGCTGGGCATTGATCCCGGCTCGCTGGAAATCTGGAACGCACGCCTGTCGGACCAGAATCCCGACTATGTGGATTTCCTCTATGAGCGCATGCAGCGCCGGGGCTATCTGCGCCGGGACGTGCAGCGCCTGGTCAATAATGACCGCAATGTCTTCTCCGCCTGCATGCTGCGCTTTGGCGATGCGGACGGCATGGTGACGGGCGTGACGCGCCATTTCACCAACACGCTGTCAGACATCCGCCTGGTTCTGGACGAAGCGCCGGGCGGGCGCCTGATCGGCCTGTCGCTGGCGATCAGCCGGGGCCGCACGCTGGTTATCGCCGACACCAATGTCACCGAGTTTCCAGAAGCGCCGGAGCTGGCGGACATCGCCGTTGGCGCCGCGGCTGCTGCCCGCAAGCTGGGCCTGACGCCGCGTGTGGCGTTTCTCTCCTACTCGACCTTTGGCAACCCGCCGGGCATCCGTACCGAAAAGATCCAGAGCGCGGTACGTCTTCTCGACGCGCGCGGTGTGGATTTCGAGTATGAGGGCGAGATGGCCGCAGATGTGGCCCTGAACCCCGATCACCATGAAGCCTATAGCTTTTCGCGTCTGTCCGGCGCGGCGAACGTGCTGGTCATGCCGGCGGTTCACTCTGCCTCGATTGCCACGCGGCTGCTGAAGGCGACGGGCGGCGCAACCGTGATCGAAGGACTGCTCGTGGGTCTCGAAAAATCGGTGCAGATCGCTCGGCTCGGCTCGCCGGTATCCGACATCGTGAACCTTGCCGGCATGGCCAGCTTTGACCTCACACGCAGGACGTGACGAATATTTCACGCACTGCCTCTGGCGGGAGAGGGCGGACGCGCCTAAATGTGAGAGCCATTCTTAAAAGGCCGGTTCTTCCTGCATGTCCCAGAAACGCAATGCCCGCGACCTGACGCAAGGGCCGGTCTTCGGCCATCTCATGCGCATGGTCATCCCGATGAGCTTTGGCATCGTGGCCATGATGATGGTCGGCATTGTCGATGCCTACTGGGTCGGCCGTCTGGGTACGGTTCAGCAGGCCGCCGTGCAGTTCGTGTTCCCGGTGTCCATGGCCGTGATGAGTATCGCCATCGGCCTGGGGGCGGGGGCGGTGTCCGTCGTGGCGCGCGCCGCCGGACGCGGCGATGGCGAGCGGACCAAACGCGTGGCGACCGACGCCGTGCTTCTGGCGCTGGTCATTACCGCCATCACCTCGGCCATCGGCATTGCCCTGATTGATCCGCTCTTCCGCCTGATGGGCGCGAGCGAGGCTATGATGCCGTTTGTGCGCGAATACATGGTCATCTGGTTTGCCGGCATCATCTTCATGGTCGGGCCGATGGTCGCCAGTAACATTCTTCGTGCGCTCGGCGATGCGATTTTACCCAGCATCATCATGATTATCGCCGCCGTGCTGAACATGATCCTCGACCCGATCCTGATCTTCGGTCTGGGGCCGATCCCGGCGATGGAGGTTCAGGGCGCGGCGCTGGCCACTCTGATTTCCAACCTGGTGGTCTTCGTGGTGGCGATGGGGATCATGATCTTCCGCGAGAAGATCATGGATCTGTCCTGGCCGGGCATTTCCGAGATCGCGTGGAACTGGGGCGAGATTGCGCGCATCGGCGCGCCTGCTGCCGGCTCCAACATGATCAACCCGATCGCGATGACGATGGTCTTTGCCGCCGCTGCACAGTTTGGCGAGCCGGTCGTGGCCGGGTTCGGCGTGGCCGGGCGGGTGGAAGCGCTGGCCCTGATACCGCTATTTGCGCTGTCCGGTTCTATTGGTCCCATTACAGGCCAGAACGGCGGGGCCGGTCATGTGGCCCGCGTGCGCGAAGCCTTTCGATCCGCCTTCCTGTTCTGTGCAGGCTGGGGCGTGGCCATGGCGGCTGTGCTGGCGGTGCTGGCCTATCCGCTGTCCTGGCTGTTCCTGCCGTCGGAAGAAGCGCAGGCCATGGCCCGGCTGACCTGGTGGATCGCGCCGGTGACCATGGGCGGCTATGGCATCGCCATGGCCGCGGCCGCTGGATTTAACGGGCTTGGCCGCCCGCTGCTGGGGGTGGGGGTCAATCTGATGCGCTGCTTCGCGCTATTGGTGCCGCTGGTCTGGCTGGGCGCGATGCAGTTTGGCCCGGCCGGCATGATTAGCGGCTATGCGCTGGCCAATGTGCTGGCGGGTGCCATTACCGCGTTTGTGGTGCTGCGCTATGCGCCGATGACGGCCATTGAGAGCAAGGCCCGGCCCGTTGTGCCGCCTGCGCAGGCGGCAAAGGCCGGGGTGCCGGTGAAACCCGCTAAATGATTACGCATTGATGATGGTGGCACGGCGCTGTACGGCGGTCGTCGACCAGATGAGCGCCACCACCCAGCCAATCAGCGTCCAGCCGAGCAGCAGGTTCGTCAGGAAGATGGCGAAGCCGTTGTGATGACCGCGCGCGACGGCAATGATCGTGGGCAGGAAGTGACCAACCAGAAGAAGAACGAGGATTTCCATTTGCGGGCTCCTTTTATCGATTTTCGATAAATATAGGGTGATTTCCCCGGTGCGCAAGTGACAGGTTGGTAATATTGCTGAGGCGGTGCCGTGGGCCCACGAGTTTTCTCCCCCCGTGAACGGGGGGAGTGCCGCGAAGCGGCGAGGGGGGGGATTGTTGAGAAAGATTTCCCCCCTCCGGTACTTCGGACCACCTCCCCCGTAAACGGGGGAGGAAAACACTCGCCCGGAATGACGAGAGTAGGGCAGACCTACCCCGCATCCGGGAATTGATAGTCCTTGTAGATTTCCCGCAGGCGGGTTTTCAGGATCTTGCCGGTTGCGCCGAGCGGCATTTCGTCGATGAACTCGATCCCGTCCGGCACCCACCATTTGGGCAGGCGTTCGGCGAGGAATTCCTGAATGGCCTCGGCTGTGGGCGTGGTGTGCGGCTTGGGCTGGATCACCAGCAGCGGGCGCTCCTGCCATTTGGGGTGCGGCATGCCCACTGCGGCAGCCATCATCACCTCGGGGTGGCCCATGGCCACGTTTTCCAGATCGATGGAGCTGATCCATTCACCGCCGGACTTGATGACGTCCTTGGAGCGGTCGGTGATGGTCATGTAGCCATCCTCGTCGAGATAGCCGACATCGCCGGTGCGGAACCAGCCATCATCGGTGAAGGCTTCGGCGCCCGCGCCGCGGAAATAGGCATCGATGATCCAGGGACCGCGCACCTGGATATGGCCCGAAGACTTGCCGTCGCGCGGCAGCACATTGCCATCATCGTCCACGGCGCGCATTTCCACGCCATAGATCAGCCGGCCCTGTTTGAGCTTGATCTTGATCTTCTCGTCGTCGGAGAGGTCATCATGCTTGGGCAGGAGCTTGCCGACCGTACCCAGCGGGCTCATCTCGGTCATGCCCCAGCCCTGCTGCATGTCGACGCCATATTCGCCCTCATAGGCGCGCAGCAGCGCTTCGGGCATGGCAGAGCCGCCCATCAGCACATTGTCCACGCTGTCGATGCGCTTGCCGCTCTCGCGCAGATACTGCAACAGGCCGAGCCAGACGGTCGGCACGCCGAGCACCTGCGTCACCTGCTCGCTCTCGATCAGCTCTTGAAGCGATTTGCCGTCCAGCTGCGCGCCCGGCATGACCAGCTTGCCGCCGCCCATGGCCGTCGCATACGGCACGCCCCAGGCATTGACGTGGAACATCGGGACGACCGGCAGGATGGTGCCGCGTGAGCCGACGCCCAGCACGTCCTGTCCCAGACACGCCATCGCATGCAGCACGGTGGAGCGGTGGGAATAGAGCGCGCCCTTGGGGTCGCCCGTCGTGCCGGAGGTGTAGCACAGGCCGGCGGCGAGGTTCTCGTCAAACTCCGGCCAGTCAAACTCCGGCGAGGCGCTGTTCAGCAAAACCTCATAGGCATCGCATTTGGTGGCGATTTTTGGCGCGTGTGCGCTGTCCGTCATCACGATGAAGCGTTTGACGGTTTTGCACTTCTTGGCGATGGCATCGATGATCGGCGCGAACGACACGTCGAAGAAGACGTGCTTGGCCTTGGCGTGGTCGAGCATCCAGGCGATCTGGTCAGGCGCAAGGCGCGGATTGACCGTGTGGATGACGGCCCCGACGCCGGAAACCGCGTAATAAAGCTCCAGATGGCGGTGCGTATTCCAGGCAATGGTGGACACCCGGTCGCCGGACTTCACTTTCAGCGGGCCTGTCAGCACGTTGGCGAGGCGTTTGGCGCGGGCGTGGCAGTCTTTCCAGCCATAGCGGTGAATTTCGCTAGTATCCGGCAGGCGGCTCACGATCTCGCGGCCCCCGTGATTGTCGGCTGCATGCTGTAGAATGCCAGAAATCATCAGCTGGCGATTCATCATCTGTCCACGCAACATGGCGTTTGTCCTCCCGCTCGGATGTTACCGGCCATTCACAGGGCAGAGCATTTTGCCCGCCTGCCTGGCCCGTTGTTTGAAGTTGGCGTTATCAAAGGCGCGCCCGCGCTGCGATGCAATACCTTTTGCGCAACTCGTCCTCAGCGGATAAGGCCCTGATGCAGCAGGCGGCCATTGCGCGGAGGAAAGAGCATGCATCTACCCGGCTTCAGTGATGTCGTGGCCGCTGCGGCGCGCCTTGAGGGTCTGGCGGTCAGAACGCCCTTGCTATGGTCCCCCGCGCTCGACGAAGCTATCGGCGGGCGCGTGCTGGTAAAGGCCGAATGCCTGCAGCGTACCGGCTCGTTCAAGTTTCGCGGCGCGTACAACGCGATCTCGCTGATCCCGCAAGCCGGCCGGGCGCGCGGCGTGGTCGCCTTCTCCTCCGGCAATCACGCGCAAGGCATAGCCGAGGCGGCAAAGCTGTTTGGCATTCCGGCCACTATCGTGATGCCCGCCGACGCTCCCGCCATCAAGGCTGATGGTGTGCGGGCGAGGGGCGGCCGGGTCATTACCTTTGATCGCACACGCGAGGACCGCGAAGCCATCTCCCGGCGTCTATGCGAGGAGACAGGCGCCACGCTGATTCCCTCCTTTGACCATTTTGGCGTCATAGCCGGGCAGGGGACGTGCGGGCTGGAAATCACCCAGCAGCTTGAAGAGCGCGGCGAAACGGCAGATCAGCTCATCTGCTGTGTCGGTGGCGGCGGGCTTATTGCGGGCATCAATCTGGCGCTGGCTGAACGCGCGCCGGACATCGCGGTCTATGGCGCGGAGCCGGAAGGCTTTGATGATCATGCCCGCTCGCTTGCCTCCGGCCAGCGCGAGCGCAATGCCCGCACGGCCGGTTCTCTGCAGGACGCGCTTTTGTCGGAAGCGCCCGGCGTGATGACCTTCCCGATAAACCAGCCTCGCCTGAAAGGCGTCGGCGTGGTCAGCGATGCCGAGGCGATGGCTGCTGTCGCCTTTGCCTGGCGGCATCTGAAAATCGTGCTGGAGCCGGGCGGGGCGTGCGCACTCGCCGCCCTTCTTTCAGGGAAGATCGACGCGAAGGGCAAGACGACCGTGATTGTCGCCACGGGTGGCAATGTGGATGCGGCGGTGTTTGCAAAGGCGATAGGGGGCTGATCCTGTCATCAGCCGCTTCATGCAGGTGACCCGGGCACCGCATGACGGCTGCCCGGGTCCGCATCTGTGCTGTTCTACTTTGTGGTGTAGCCGCCATTGACCAGGATGGTCTGGCCCGTCATCCACCAGCCATCAGAAACCATGAAGCGGATATAGGGGACGATGTCCTCGATGTCGGTAAGCCCCGTTTTCGAGAAACCGGACAACGCCGCTGCCGTCTTATGGTAAGCCTGCGCTTCAACAGTTTCCTGGCCGTAGAAGAAGGGCGTGTCCATCGGGCCGGGGCCGATGGCCGTCACGGATATGCCCCGGTCGCCGTATTCCTTGGCTGCTGCGCGGGTGAAGTGCTCCACAGCCGCTTTGGTGCCGGCGTAGCTGGAATAGAAGGGCGTGAAAGCGCCCAGGAGCGATGACACCAGCGTGACCAGCTTGCCATTGTCATTCAGGTGTTTGCCTGCCTCCTTGATGAAGAAGAAGGCGCTCTTGGTGTTCACCACGCTCATCTCGTCGAACTCGGCCTCCGAGATGTCGGCGATGGGCTTCTTCAGTACCTTGCCGACGGTATTGATGGCGATATCCGGCCTGCCAAACTCAGCAACCACGTTCGCAAATAGCGACTCCATGGCCTTCGCGGATCGCAGGTCGGCCTGGAAAGCGGCTGCTTGTGCGCCGGCATCCTTGACGGCGGCAACGGTCGCCTCAGCGTCCGCGCGCGCCGCATCGCTGTTGTAGTGGATGGCGATCGCCTTGGCGCCGTGAGCGGCGAGATCGCGGGCGAGAAGCCCGCCAAGGTTTTTCGCGCCACCGGCGATGATGACAGTTTTACCTTTGATGCTGTGATCGGTCATTGGCTGGTCTCCTTCCAGGTTTGCGACCGGGCTGTTGGCCGCTTCTGCCTTTTGAAGGTGATCGTTTGCCTGTTGTGGATAAAGGTGCGATGCTCGACATCACTTGTCAAAATGCCCGAACAATAGGCGGAGAGTCTTTTGGATCGTATCGATCTGTTCCGTGTGTTCGTGCGGGTTGTGGATTCTGCCAGCTTCACCCGTGCTGCCGACACGCTCGGCATTCCGCGCTCTACCGTTTCGGCGGCCATTCAGGAGCTGGAAGGGCGCGTCGGCGCGCGGTTGCTACATCGCACGACCAGGAAGGTGTCGGTGACTCATGATGGCACGGCATTTTACGCACGCTGCCAGCGCGTTATCGCCGAGGTTGAGGATACCGAAAACCTGTTCAGGAAGGCCGGGAGTGAACCGACGGGCAGATTGCGTGTCGATGTGCCCGGCCGGATCGGGCGGCTGATTATCGCGCCTGCCTTGCCGGAGTTTCTCGAACGCTATCCCGGTATCGACATCGAGTTGGGTGTCACCGACCGGGCAGTGAGCCTTGTCGAGGATGCGGTCGACAGCGTGCTTCGTGTGGGTCCGCTCAGCGATTCCGGTCTGATCGCGCGGCCTTTGGGTAGGCTACCCTTGCTCAACGTCGCCAGCCCCGCCTACCTGGCACGCTTCGGAACGCCTCGCTCTCCAAAGGATCTGGGGGCACATTGGGCCGTGAACTATGCCTCGCCCTCAACCGGGCGGGTGGAAGAGTGGGAGTGGGTTGAGCAGGGAGAACAGCGAACCATGCCGGTACGCAGCCGCGTCACCGTCAACGGTGCCGAGGCCTATATCGCGTGTTGTCTCGCCGGGTCGGGCTTGATTCAGGTACCCGCCTACGACATCCAGAAGCATCTGGAAGCCGGTGAGCTGATCGACGTAATGCCGGGATATCGCGCGGAACCTATGCCGGTTGCTTTGCTATACCCCCACCGTCAGCATCTCTCCCGTCGGCTTCAGGCCTTCTTTGACTGGGTGGAGCCGCTGTTAAGGCAGCATCTGCTCCAGACCTAACTCCCGCCATCCTCGTCGTCCGCATCCGGTAGTGGTGCCATGCCCAGCTCTTCGCGGGCGGCGGCGTCGGCGGCCTCGATCTCGGCCAGCTGCTCGTCACTGAGATGGGGCAGGATGCGGCGCAGGCCGGCACCCGCTCCCACCATGTCGCGCTCGATCTCCAGCGGCACAGCAGTGTGGCCGGCCCGGCGGGCGCGGTAGACCTGCAGATTCTCGATCACGCGCTGCACATAATTGCGCGTTTCGGCAAACGGCAGGCTCTCCACCCAGTCGATCGGATCAATCGCGCCATAGCGCGGATCGCCATATTCCTGCACCCAGCGGCGCACGCGCCCGCCGCCGGCATTATAGGCGGCCAACGCCATGACGAGTGAGCCGTCATAATTGTCGACCACCTCCTGCAGATGGGCCATGCCAAGGCGCATATTGTAGTCGGGGTCATCGGTCAGCCACTCAAACTCGTACGGCAGGCCGAGCTGGCGGGCGGTCTGGCGGGCGGTGGCCGGCATCATCTGCATCATGCCGCGAGCACCAGCGCCGCTGACGGCGCGCGCATCAAATTCGGTTTCCTGCCGGATGACCGACAGCGTCAGGGAGGGGTCGGCCATGACCGGCGCATTGGACGGCACATCAATGACCGGGTAGGCGCGTTCGGCCAGTATCATGCCCTGCATGCGGCCAGCCTTGGCCGCGCGCACAGACTCGCGCAGGCGCAAATGGTCCAGCGCGATATCGGCCAGCATGGCCTGTTCTGCCGGTGTTTCCATGCGCCCCTCCAGATGGGCCGCGAACGTCCGGAAGAGGAAGGTCTGGTTCAGCTCGCCGAGCATGCGTAAGGCCAGAACCTGCTCGCGCTCATTGAAGGCGGCGCGCTCGGCCTCAGTGATGACCGGATCGGCGGGCAGGTCGAGCTCGGCTGCCGCGCCGCCAAGCGCCAGAATGGCCAGCTGGCCGTAATAGGTGGTGGCGTGCTGGGCAGCGGCCATGAAGCGTTCGCGGGCGAGCAGGGGATTGCCTGCGGCCTCTGCGGCGCGCCCTTGCCAGTATTTGGCCCGCCCGAGCGATACAGGCGTGGTGACGCCCGTTTCCAGCCGGTTGAAATGGGCCAGAGCATCTTCGGGCTGGTTCAGGTGCACCAGCGCCAGCCAGCCAGCCAGAAATTCCGCATCGGCAAACGCCACGCCAGATGTCATGCCGTTGGAAGCCGCCAGCCGGTAGGCGGTGGCGTGATCGTTGGAGCGCATCAGATCAAGGATGATCAGCTTGCGTTCGGTCCACATCGATTCCAGTGCAACGGTGTTGGTGTGGGCATCCGGCAGCTCCAGTGCCAGCTGCAGCGCGCCATCGGCATTGCCCGCCCGCCGCCGCCAGCGCGTGCGCTCGAACACCAGGCCCGGATCATTCTGCAGGCTGGGCGGTACGGCATTTACCGCGCCGTCGACACCGCTGCCCCGCGCGGCCAACCGGATACGGGCATCGGCAACGCGGCGTTCACCGGCCGCCAGCTGGGGCAGCAGGGCGCTGGCCAGGCTGCGCTGACCGGCCCAGAGCAGGAAATCCACGCGCTCGGCGTGGTCGGCGGCGGTCAGAATGCTGCCATGCTCGCGCAGCACGCGGCTCTGATGGGTCTGGCGCAGGGACTGGGTCCGCCATGCCTCACGTATCTGCTCGCGGCCCTCGTCAACGCGGCCCAGGGCGATAAGCGCCTCGCCCCAGGCGATGCGGCCTTCGCCAGTCAAGGGTTCGCGCCGGGCAAACCAGCCCGCGGTCAGGTCCGGTCCCATGCCCGCTTCTGCGAGCTTCCATTCAGCCTCACGCTGGATCGCCGCCTGGCGCGGCCAGCCCTCCAGCGCCTCCAGCGCCATATGCAGCTCGGAGAAGATCGCGCGCGCATCCGCCGACGCAATCCGCCAGAGCAGGAGGTTCTGCGCGACCGGGTGGGAAATGTTGAAGCGTGCCTCGCGCACAAAGGTCCAGTCGCCTGCATCAGCCGCCCGCAAGCCCCGGCGCAAAAGGTCGAAATCAGCATCATTCAGGATCGCCGAATGATTGGCCATGGGCGGTTTGAGCCGCGGCACCGGCGCATCGCCAAAGGCGGGCGCGCTCAGCATGGATACTGAAAGGGCGAGCAGGGCGGCACGCAACAGCATGGGGGCAAACTCCTGGCGGCAGGCAGATCTACAGACTCGTCCAACGCGCGCGCACTGTCCACAGCGATTGCAGCGGCTTGGCGCGCGGTGTTGCAATCGATATGGTCCGCGCCCATTTGCGCTGGCGCACTCTTCTCACAAGGCAATGCAAACCATGTTCCGCGGCTCTTTTACGGCACTCATCACCCCTTTCAGCAACGGCCAGGTCGATACCGCCGCGCTGAAACGCGTGGTCGAGCACCAGATAAAGGCGGGAAGCCATGGGCTGGTGCCGGTCGGCACTACGGGCGAGTGCGTCACGCTGAGCGATGACGAGCACCGTCATGTCGTGGAGACCGTTATTGCCACGGCGGCAGGCCGGGTGCCGGTTATCGCTGGCGCAGGGTCCAACAACACCGCCCACGCGATTGAGCTGGCGCGCTTTGCCAAGGCTGCGGGCGCGGATGCGGTGCTGGTCGCTGCGCCCTATTACAACAAGCCCTCGCAGGAGGGGCTGGCGGCGCATTATCTCGCCATCGCCGACGCGGTGGAAATTCCGCTCTTTATCTACAATGTGCCGGGGCGGTCTATCGTGGATGTCTCGGTTGAGACCATGGCCCGCATCGCCAAGCACCCGAACATTATCGGGGTGAAGGACGCGACGGGCGATATTGCCCGCGTGACGCAGCATCGCCGCGCCATCGGCGCTGAGTTCATCCAGCTCTCCGGCGAAGATGGCAGCGCGCTGGGCTATAACGCGCATGGCGGCGTAGGCGTGATTTCTGTGTCGTCGAATGTGGCACCCGCCCTGTGCGCGGCGTTCCAGAACGCAACACTGGAGAGGCGCTGGGACGAGGCGCGCGCGCTTAATGACCGTCTGCAACCGCTCCATGAGGTGTTGTTCGCCTATTCCAGCCCGTCACCTGCGAAATACGCCGCGAGCCTGCTGGGCCTGTGCTCAGCCGAAGTGCGTCTGCCGCTGGTGGAATGCCCCGACGCGGTGAAGGCGCGGATCAGGTCGGTGATGGAAGAGTTGTCGCTGATATGAGCAAGAGCGACGATAACGGGCTTATCGCCGTCAACCGGCGTGCGCGCTTCGATTACGAGATCGAGGACACGATGGAAGCTGGCCTGATGCTGGTCGGCACCGAGGTGAAATCCCTGCGTCAGGGACGGGCGAATATTGCCGAAGCCTATGTCAGCGTGGAGCGCGATGGCGCGCTCTACCTGATCAATGCCGATTTTCCCCCTTACGAGGGCGGCAATCGCTTCAATCACGAGCCGCGCCGTCATCGCAAGCTGCTGCTCCACAAGAAGCAGATGGCCCAACTGGCCGGCGCGGTGCAGCGCGAGGGACGCACCATCATCCCCTTGCGGCTCTATTTCAACGACCGGGGTCTCGCCAAGCTCCTGATTGGCCTCGCCAAGGGCAAGAAGACCATCGACAAGCGCGAAACCATCAAGGAGCGTGAGTGGAACCGCTCCAAGGCCCGCCTGATGAAAGATTTCGGCTAAAGCCGCGCTTTGGCCTTCTCGAACACAGCATGGAACATGGGCTCTGTCAGCCGGCCCGTGTTCGTGTTGTAGCGTGAGCAGTGATAGCTATCGATCAGGGTGAGGGGGCCTTGCGGGCCTTTCACCTCATGCTCTGCCCCGTGGGCAAACTTGAAACCCGCTGGACGATGGCCCAGCGCGCGCAGCGTGTTCTCATGCGCGATACGCCCCAGCGCGATTATCACTTTCAGCCTGGGTAGGGCCGCGATGCGCGCGGCCAGGAAGGGCCGGCAATTGGCCATTTCCTCGCCCACCGGCTTGTTCTGCGGCGGAGCGCAGCGCACGGCATTGGTGATCATGGCGTCGTGCAGGGTCAGGCCATCAGCTGGGTCGGCCTTATAGGTGCCTTTTGAGAAGCCATAGGTCTCAATCGTCGCGTAGAGCAGATCGCCCGCCCAGTCGCCGGTGAAGGGCCGGGCGGTGCGATTGGCTCCTGTCCGTCCCGGTGCCAGCCCCACGATCAGCAGGCGCGCGTTGGCGTCACCGAAGGAGGGGACGGCCCCATTGAACCAGTCCGGCTCCTGACGGGCGTTTTCCTGCCGGTAGGCGACAAGGCGCGGGCAGAGCGGGCAGGCGGGCTGCGGCTCGGCCGGCACGCTATGCGTCATCGTCATTGTCGGTGGTTGGGGGCACGAAGTCTTCACGGGCGCGGCGCTCGCGGCCCACAAGGCGGCCAAGCTCGGCCAGCTCGATGAAATTGTCGGCCTGACGGCGCAGATCGTCGGCGATCATGGGCGGCTGGGACTTCAGCGTGGACACGACCGAAACGCGTACGCCTCTGCGTTGCACGGCCTCGACCACTTTGCGGAAATCACCGTCACCGGAGAACAGCAGGATATGGTCGAGATAGCCAGCCGCCTCAAAGATATCGACGGCTATCTCGACATCCATATCGCCCTTGATGCGGCGGCGGCCATGTTCGTCGGTATATTCGCGCGCCGCCTTCGTGACGATGGAGAACCCGTTATAATCCAGCCAGTCGACGAGGGGGCGGATAGGGGTGTAATCGTCATTCTCCAGGAGGGCGGTGTAATAATTGGCCCGCACCAGCCGGCCGCGTTTCCTGAATTCTTCGAGTAACTTGCGGTAGTCGATGTCAAAATCGAGGGCGCGGGCTGCGGAATAGAGGTTGGCACCGTCGATAAAAAGGCCGATGCGCTCATTGGGATAGAATGTCATGGGGCTCCTTAAGGGGCTTATCGCGAACTGAAATAGGCAGTGTTTTGAGTATCTACATCGCTTTTGGCTCAAACCAAGCCTTTGGCAGCATACAGCCAGCCGCATTGCTCTGCGAGGCGGGAAATGCGCTTGAGGCCAAAGGTGTCCAGCTTGTTGCGCGCTCCTCGCTCTGGCGGTCGCCTGCCTGGCCGGATCCGGCAGACCCGGCTTATGTGAATGCTGTGGCTGAAGTTGAAACGCGCCTGACGCCGCCTGAGTTGCTTGCCTGCCTGCATGAGGTGGAGGCGCAGTTCGGACGGGTGCGCGCCGTGCGCAATGCGCCGCGCACGCTTGATCTGGATATCATCGATTTTGACGGCCTGGTAGCCGGTGAGGCGCAGGGGCCGCTCCTGCCACATCCGCGCGCGCATCAGCGCGCCTTCGTTCTGCTGCCCCTTGCCGAGATCGCGCCGGACTGGACTCACCCCGAGACGGGCGAGGGAATTGCCGCCCTTACAGAGGCGCTTGCCCGCGCGGATGTTGAAGCGACGACGCGCCTTGGCATGTTTGCCGCTAAGAGCTGAACCTTTGTGCAGCGCAGCGCCGCGCTTGAAGCGGGAGCCGCACTAAGGTATCAGGAGGGTTCGCTATTACCCCCGACCCCCTGTTTGCATTGGGAGCGTCCACGCTCATGGCTCGCGTTACTGTCGAAGACTGCATCGAAAAAATCCCCAACCGGTTCCGGCTGGTCCTTCTGTCTGCGCACCGCGCCCGCAATATCGCGGCCGGTTCCCAGCTGCAGATTGACCGGGACAACGACAAGAACCCGGTTGTGGCGTTGCGCGAGGTAGCCGAGGAAAAGCTGGATCTCGACGCATTGTCGGAAAGCCTGGTTGCCGGTCTGGAGCGTGTCATTCCCGCCGATGAAGACGAGGACGATGCGCGCCATGACGCCGCTGAAGCTCCGCGCGCGCTTCCGGCTCCGGAAATGGACGAGGCGGCCATGCTGCGCGCCCTGCAGAGCGATCGGGACGGGCCGGCAGACGGCCGTTTGTAAGCATTGGGCGGGGTAGCGCTCAGCGCGTCCGCCGAAGCGCCGGGAAGTATCCCAAGCGCCGATGAGCTCATTGCGCGGGTAAGGGCCTATCATCCCAATGCGGATGCAGACCTTATCCGGCGCGCCTATGAGTATTCGCGCGACAAGCATTCCCATCAGAAACGCCATTCGGGTGAGCCCTATTACGGGCACACGGTGGCTGTTGCGATGCTTCTGGCCGATCTGCACCTTGACGTGGCAACCGTCTGCACGGGCCTTCTTCACGATACAGTTGAAGATACGGATGCAACGCTCGAAGAAATAACAGAATTGTTCGGCGATGATGTCGCCCGGCTTGTCGATGGCGAGACCAAGCTCAGCCAGATGGAGCTGATCAACAAGCGCACCCGTCAGGCCGAAAATTTCCAGAAACTCGTGCTGGCCATCACCGATGATGTCCGCGTGCTGCTGGTGAAGCTGTGCGACCGGCTGCACAATATGCGCACGCTGCATTTCATGCCCAAGCCGGAAAAGCGCGAACGCATCGCCCGCGAAACGCTGGAGATTTACGCGCCGCTGGCCCGGCGTATCGGTGTGAACCGGATCTGCGTGGAGCTGGAAGACCTGGCTTTCCGCAACATCAATCCCGATGCCTACGAGTCCATTACCCGCCGGCTGGCCGCGCTGCGCACCACACGCGCCTCTGCCATTGCTGCCATGTCGTCGCTCTTGTCCCAGCGGCTGGAGGAGGCGGGCATAGACTGCCGCGTGTTCGGACGCGAGAAGCGGCCCTATTCGATCTGGCGCAAGCTGGAGCGCAAGGGGACCTCGTTTGACGATATCGCCGACATCTATGCCTTCCGCGTGATCGTGAACACGCCGGATGAATGCTACCGGACTCTGGGCGTGATCCATCAGAACTGGCGCTCGGTGCCGGAGCGCTTCCACGACTATATCTCCACACCCAAGCCCAATAATTACCGATCGCTGCACACCACGATTGTCGGTCCGCACAATGTGCGCATGGAGCTGCAGATACGTACCGAGGCGATGGAGGCGGTAGCCGAGACCGGCGTGGCCGCACACTGGCGCTACAAGGCCGGCCGGTACGGCTATGATCCCAAATCAGCGCGGGAGGCGGGCGGCGATCCGCTCAGCCGCCTGCGCGCCTTTGTCGAGATCCTCGAGCAGGGCGGTGATCCGGACGAGTTCCTGGAACATGCCAAGCTGGAGATGCTCACAGACCAGGTCTACGCCTTCACGCCCAAGGGCGAGCTGATTGCCCTGCCACAGGGTGCAACGCCGCTGGACTTTGCCTATGCGGTCCATACCGAGCTGGGGGCAGGCGCTGTCGGCGTGCGCATCAATGGACGCGAGCGCCCGCTGAGAACGCGCCTGCGCAATGGCGATACGGTGGAGATCATCAAGGGCGGTGTGCGTCAGCCGCCCGCCGGGTGGGAAGACCTGGTGGTCACAGGGCGCGCCAAGGCCGCGATCCGCAAGCTGATCCGCGAAACCCAGCTGCAGGAGTTTGAGCGGCTCGGCAAGGTGATTGCCGAGCATGCCTTCCAGCGCGAGGGCAAGGCGTTCAAGGAAAACATGTTGAGTGAAGCGCTCGCCCGGCTCGACCTGAAATCCGCGCCGGAACTCTACCAGGCGCTGGGGCGCGGCCAGATCACCTCAACCCAGCTTTTCGACGCCGTGTTTCCCGGCCAGCGCGAGAAAAACCCCAATGATCCGAGCCAGCGCGAGCTGATCGACGACGAGAAAGGCGCGCTCTACGTGCATGGCAGTGGTCTGACGCCCGGCGTGTCGCTGCATTTTGCTGCCTGCTGCTCGCCGCTGCCCGGTGACCGGATTGTCGGGATATTGCGTGAAGGTAGCGGCGTTGAAGTGCATGTCATTGACTGCGAACGCCTGGCGGAGCTGGAGGAAGAAGACCCGGCCTCCGGCGATAACTGGATCGACCTGAAATGGACGCCTGAAGCGCGCTCGAACGCTGTTTCGGTAGGCCGGGTACTGGCGACGGTGCGCAATGAGCCGGGCGTGCTGGCCGAGATTGCCGGCGCGGTTGGTGAGGCACGTGGCAACATCACCAATATCAAGACATTGTCGCGCTCGCGCGATTTCTTCGACATGGCGTTCGATATCGAAGTGGTGGACGTGCGCCATCTGTCCAATATCGTCGCTGCACTGAAGACGTGTGACCGGGTAGTCAGTGCCGAGCGCGCCCGCTACGAGTAGCGCCGCGTTTTATCGGGAGGCCGGACATGATGACCGCAGACGAAGTGCTGGACGAGTTCCGCGAGGCGGGTGCCTTGCTGGAGGGCCATTTCATCCTGTCATCGGGCCTGCGCAGCCCGGTCTTTCTGCAAAAGGCGCTGGTCTTCCGCGAGCCTGCCCGCACCGAAAAGCTGTGCAAGGCGATGGCCGAGGCGGTGCGCGCGAAGGTTCAGGACAATATCACGGCCATCGTCTCGCCCGCGCTGGGCGGGATTATTCCGGGCTATGAAACGGCGCGCCAGCTGGGCCTGCCTTTCCTGTTCGTCGAGCGCGAGGATGGCGAGTTCCGCCTGCGCCGCGGCTTCCAGCTGACGGCGGCTGACCGCGTACTGGTTGTCGAGGACATCGTGACGACGGGTCTCTCCTCGCGTGAATGTATCGACGCGATATCGAAGACCGGTGCCAAAGTGGTGGCTGAATGCTGCCTCGTGGACCGTTCTGGCGGACGCGCCGATGTCGGCGTGCCGCTTATCGCGCTCGCGACGGTGGCCTTCCCGGCCTATGCCGAAGATGCGTTGCCGCCGGAGCTGGAGCGCATTCCGGCTATCAAGCCCGGTAGCCGGGGGCTGGAGGCGTAAGGCAGATGTTGCGTCTGGGCCTCAATATCGATCACGTCGCGACCATCAGGAATGCCCGCGGTGGCACGCATCCCGATCCGGTGCGTGCGGCGGCGGTGGCGCAAAGCGCTGGCGCGGACGGCATCACCATCCATTTGCGTGAAGACCGGCGTCATATCCGCGATGGTGATCTGGAGGCTATCCGCTCGGCCACGCGCCTGCCGATCAATCTGGAAATGGCCGCGACCGACGAGATGGCGGAGATCGCAGAGCGCTTTAAGCCCCATGCCGCCTGCCTGGTGCCGGAAAAGCGCGAGGAGCGCACGACAGAGGGCGGGCTGGACGTGGCGGGCCTGCACAACACGATTGCGCCGATTGTACGCCGCCTGAAAGACGCTGGCTGCCGTGTCTCGCTCTTCATCGAGCCGGACCCGGTGCAGATTGCGGTAGCCGAGGTTCTGGGCGCGCCGGTCGTGGAGCTGCACACCGGGCGCTATGCCGAGCTCTGGCTGGAGGGCGATGAGGCGGGCGTGGCGCGTGAGCTGGAACGCCTGCAGGACGCGGCCAGAGAGGCCGTCCGGCGTGGTATCGAACCGCATGCCGGTCATGGCCTGACCTTTGACAATGTGAAGCCGGTGGCGGCCATACCGGAGCTGGCCGAGCTCAATATCGGCCATTTCCTCATCGGCGAGGCGATTTTCACCGGGCTGGAGACGGCCGTGAAGCGCATGCGCGCCTTGATGGATGAAGCGCGTGCGGAGAAGGTCGCGTGATAATCGGCATCGGCACCGATATTATTGATATCCGCCGCATCGAGCGGTCGATCGAGCGATTTGGCGACCGCTTCAAGAACCGGGTTTTCAGCGCAGGCGAGCGCGCCAAGGCGGAAAGCCGCATGCGCGAGGTGGACACCTATGCCAAACGCTTTGCCGCCAAGGAAGCGACCGCCAAGGCGCTGGGTACCGGCATTTACCGGGGCGTGATCTGGCGCGATCTGGAAGTCATCAACCTCAAAGGCGGCAAGCCGACCATGAACCTTTCGGGCAAGGCGCTGGAGCGTGCGCGCGCGCTGACGCCCGAAGGCATGGATTTCACCGTTCACCTGACCCTGACCGATGATTACCCCTGGGCGCAGGCATTCGCGATCCTGGAAGCGATCCCGAAGGCGGAGCCGGGCGCATGACCAACCGGATCAAGCGCCTTGAGGAGGTTGTCGGCTACAAATTCACCGATCCCGGCCTGCTGGAAATCGCGCTGACGCATGCGAGCCATGGCGATGGCCGCCGCCGCACCGATTCCAACGAACGCATGGAGTTTCTGGGAGACCGCGTGCTGGGGCTTCTGGTCGCCGAGCAGCTCTACGCCATGTTTGAAGGGCTTAGCGAGGGCGGGCTGGCGCATCGTCTGAACGCGCTCGTCAACAAGGGCGCATGCGCGCGCGTGGCCCGCTCACTGGGGCTGGGGGAGGCGTTGCTACTGTCGCCGGGCGAAGAACGTCTGGGTGGACGCGACAAGGAATCCATCCTCGGTGATGCCTGCGAGGCGTTGATCGGTGCTATCTATCTTGATGGCGGGCTGCCGGCCGCACGTACCTTTTTCGCCGCCGCGTGGGAGGAGGAGCTGGCCCAGCTCACCCGCCAGACCAAGGACGCGAAATCCTATCTGCAGGAATGGGCGGCGCGCAATAGCCTGCCAGCGCCAGCCTATCAGCTGGTATCGCGCAAAGGGCCGGACCATCGCCCGCATTTCACGGTGGAAGTGACGATAGACGGGCTGGAACCTGCTATGGGTGAAGGCGCGACCAAACAGGCCGCGCAGCGCGCCGCCGCAGACGCCATGCTCAAACGGGAACACGCCCATGACCAGTAAGGACACCACCCGCGCAGGCTTTGTCGCCGTGATGGGTGCGCCCAATGCGGGCAAATCCAGCCTAGTGAACGCGCTGGTCGGCCAGAAGGTCTCCATCGTCACCCACAAGGTGCAGACCACGCGCTTCCAGATACGCGGCGTGATGATGAAGGACCGCACGCAGGTCGTGCTGGTCGATACGCCCGGCGTGTTCGCGCCGCGCCGCCGCCTCGACCGGGCGATGGTGAAAGCGGCCTGGGCCGGGGCAGACGAGGCCGATGCCATCGTCCATGTCGTCGATGCGGCTGCCGCATCGCGCGTGCTGAAGGGCCGGACAGGCGGGCAAGATGCGCGCGCCGATGAAGACACGCGCCGCGTGATCGAAGGGCTAAAAAACGCCAATCGCACGGCCATTCTGGCGCTCAACAAGATTGATCTCATCAAGCGGGACGAACTTCTCGCGCTGGCGCAAAGTCTCCATGAAACAGGTGCTTACAGCGAGGTCTTCATGGTCTCTGCGAGCAATGGCAGCGGCGTGAAGGACCTCGCCGCGCGCCTGGTCGCGCTGATGCCCGAAGGCGAGTTCTTCTATGATGAGGACCAGATTGCCGATCTGCCCATGCGCCTGCTCGCTGCCGAGATCACCCGCGAAAAACTCTTCCTGCGCGTGCATGACGAGCTGCCCTATGGCCTCACGGTGGAGACCGATAGCTGGCAGGACCGCAAGGATGGCTCGGTGCGTATCGAGCAAACCATTTATGTCGAGCGCGAAGGCCACAAGCCGATGGTCATCGGCAAGGGCGGCCAGACGCTCAAAACCATTGGCGAGCTGGCCCGCAAGGAGCTCTCTGCCGATCTGGAGCGCGAGGTTCACCTCTTCCTGCACGTGAAGGTCCGTCCAGGCTGGAGCGAGGAGCGCGCGCGCTATTCCGCCCTCGGCCTGGAGTTTGATGCGTGAGTAGACTTCCTCATTCGGCCATTGACTGGCGTTTCACCGGCGAAAGCCGGTGCCCAGACTTTTTCTGGATCCCGGCTTCCGCCGGGAAAACGCTGTTGATGGGTGGGGCTCTGCCAAGAACGATGACGGGCGTAAAAAGCGTCAAAGACGGCCCCCATGGAATGGACTGACACAGGCCGCATCATCGCTGTGCGCAATTACGGCGAGACCAGCGCCATTGTGGAGCTGCTCACCCCGGAGCATGGACGTCACCCCGGTCTGGTGCG
>NZ_JBJHBQ010000003.1:0-304258 GCF_050485565.1 Glycocaulis sp.
CCGGGGCTTTATTTTCGGTCTTGTCAGGGCGTCCGGTTTCTCCCCCCGTTTCCGGGGGGAGGGCCCCCACGGGCCGAGGGGGGATTGCACAAAAGCTCCCCCTCCGTCAGCTTCGCTGACACCTCCCCCGTAAACGGGGGAGGACATTGACCTGCCAGTCCGAGGCTCCGCCTACTCCCCCTCCACAATCCGCACGCTCTCGATCCGCACCGGATCGGCCATGAATTGCGGGAACTGGAAGTCTTCCAGTGCGCCATCAAGGCCGGTTTCCTGCGCCGCGATCGCCTCCACCACGTCCATGCCCGATACCACCTGACCAAAGACCGCATAGCCCGCCTCATCGGGGTTGCGCCGTCCGGCACCTGAATCCAGACCCGGATAGTCATCGGCCATGATGAAGAATTCTGTGGTGGCAGTGCCCGGATCAAAGCGGGCCATGGAGATGGCTCCGCGTACATGGGACAGGCCGGTCTCTTCCGTCGGCTCGTGGGCAATGGCGTTGGCACCCGCCATCCCGTTAAAGCCATAGCCGCCCTGAATGAGATGCATGGGCTCCACGCCCGCCCGGTCATTGTCCGGCCGCACCGCGCGATAGAAGGAGCCGCCGTCATAATGCCCGGCTTGTGCATGCTCGACGAAGTTGGCCACGCTGACGGGCGCAGCATCGGGATAAAGTTCGAGGCCGATCACGCCAAGGGAGGTGATGATTTCGGCATGGATCACCTGCGATTGCGGCGTGCCATAACCCTCCTGGCCGTCTGGCGGCGTGCAGGCGGCCAGAGCGAGGACGGCGAGCGCGAGGACGGAGCGGATCATGGCGGCGTGGTTCCTGTATTGATGGACATGACAGCAACGTTTCACGTGCGGGGGAATAAGCCAAGCGATGTTGCCAAGGCCCGTTGACCCGGCCGCAATTCCCGCCCACAGTAAACCCATGAGCACTCGCAGCATTTTTGCCACCCGCTATTATTTCGGCCTCTTTACCGGGGGCGGGTGAAATCTGCGCGCAAACAAGCAGCCAGACGGATTTCACGGCCCCCTCCATCAAACCGGACGGGGCCGTTTTTCATTTCAGGGACAAGAGGGCAGAGTGCCATGACCACAGAGAGCAACAACCGGACCGAAGAGCGCGCAAGCCTGCGCGCCGCCATCGATCAGACCGACGCAAACCTTGTGCGCGCGCTGGTGGAACGGCGCAGGCTGGCCGAGACGCTGGGCGCGCTAAAAGCCGGCGATGGCGCGCTGGTCCGCGATGTGGAGCGCGAGCGGGCGGTTCTGGATCGGGCGGTCGCTCTTGGCCGTCAGGAGGGGCTGGACGAGGGCTTTGTCGAGAAGCTGTTCCAGCTCATCATCGACGATTCCCTGCGCCGTCAGCGCGCGGGGCTGGACGCGCGCGTGCGCACCGCCACGCTGAACGAGGCCAAGGTGGCCTATCTTGGCGGGCCGGGCAGCTACAGCCAGTTCGCAGCAGACGCGCATTTCGCCGGGCGCTACTCCGCCGTGATGCCGGTTATCCAGCGCGAGTTTGCCGGCATTTTTGAAGCAGTGGAGAAGGGCGAGGCCGATTACGGCTTTGCCCCCATCGAGAACACCACGACGGGCGGCATTGTGGAGGTCTACGATCTCTTGCGCGATACCAAGCTGAAGATTGCCGGCGAGCATCATTACCGCGTGGAGCACTGCATTGTCGGCAAGGCGCATGATCTGGGCACGGTGCGCACCGTGCTGGGCCACCCTCAGGCATTGCGCCAGTCCCAGCGCTTCTTTGCCCGCCACCCGGAGCTGAAAACCCGCGCGGTCAGCTCGTCGACCGAGGCGCTCAACGAGGCGCTCACCGGCAAGCCCGATATCGCCGCCGTGGCCGGGCGCGATGCAGCGCGCCTGTTCGGCCTGAATGTGATCGATGCCAATGCGTCAGACCATCCGGAGAACTACACGCGTTTTGTGGCCCTGGCGATTGATCCGGAACCGGCCTCGCCCCTATTGCCGTGCAAGACATCGCTGGTGATCGTCACCTCTCATGAGGCAGGGTCTCTCGTCAGCGCCCTTGATGGCTTCCGCAAGGAGGGGATCAGCCTGACCAAGCTGGAGAGCCGGCCCATTGCCGGAAAGCCGTGGCAGCAAATGTTCTTCCTCGATCTCGACGGGCATGAAGATCACCCCAATGTCGCGCGCGCGCTCAAGACGCTGGACAGCCATACGGTGTCTGTTCATTCGTTCGGGTCTTACGGGTCTGACCGGCTGGAGCCTGCTGCGCGGGGTGGCTGATCGCGCCAGGCGGGAGAGGGCGCGTCTGATGGCAGCGCGGTGATTGCCCGCGTGCACAAGCGGCGCTAAACAGCGGTTTCTGGAAGGGTGGTTAGCTCAGCTGGTAGAGCAACTCGTTTACACCGAGTAGGTCGGCGGTTCGACCCCGTCACCACCCACCAGACTCTCCCATTTGCCGGGCCGGCAGCGGTGCGCGCTAGAGCACGCCCGCGCGCGAGACCACGACCTTCACCGTCCGCCAGAGAATCCACATATCGAGGCTCCACGACCAGTGATCGGTGTAGAACTGGTCGTAGCGGGCCTTGCGGCGCGGCGTCAGATTGTTGCGCCCGCTGATCTGGGCAAGGCCGGTAAGGCCGGGCCGGGACAGCTTGCCACTGGCAAGCCGCAGGCGCTCATGCACGGCCGGATCGCTTGGCAATAGCGGGCGCGGCCCGATCAGGCTCATCCTGCCAGTCAGCACGGGGATCAGCTGGGGCAGCTCGTCCAGGCTGGTCTGCCGCAGGAGCTGGCCCGGTGCCGTCATGCTGGAGGCGGCGTTGGCCAGCTGTTCGCGCGGGTGAAGCGGAGAGCCTGTCCGCATGGTACGGAATTTGGGCATGGCAAACGTGCCGCCACACCCGTTATCGCGCGCCGACCAGAAAAGGATCGGCCCCGGGCTTGTCAGCCTGACGAGAAGGGCTGTCGCGGCCAGAAGGGGAAACATGAAAATCAGGCCAGTCGCAGCGACCAGCATGTCAAAGATACGCTTGCCTGCGCCGCCAGTTTCGTAGCGGGGGTGGGTGCGCTCCCGGCGGCCAGACATGCCGCCTGCGGGACTCTGCTGGAGAACCAGCAAGCCGTCTGCAACCCTCCCCAGAAGAGTGCCACGATGTTTCATCCCAGCCATGTTTCGCCCGTGTCCCGAAGGGAGCGTGACACTGGCGGCCATTGCACCGCAAACTGAATCGCCCTGACCTGTGGATAAAGCGCCCAATTCCGTCACTTTATCGGACGGATGTTGCATTTTCGTAACGTTTTGTTAACCCTGCGGCCCCGGTCGAGAGGGACCGATACGGCGGCATTAACCCGGCAGGCAGCCAGTTCCGCCGCGAGCCAGAGCCAATGGCAAAGAGGGCCGCTATGCGGTGCGGGTGATGATGTCCAGCATGGCGCTGGCCAGGGCTTTTCGGTCGTAGCGGCGCGCAGCAGCCAGACAATTCTCGCTATAAGCCGCCAGTGTCGCAGGGGAGTTGGCAAGTCTTGCGAGATGGGCCGCGAGCTCACCGGGATTTTGCGGAGCGAAGGTTTCGCCTACGCCCTCCCGGCGGACTATATCGGCGGACTCGCCCTCGACCCCGTGCAGTACCGGCAAGCCCATCGCCATGCACTCGAACAGCTTTGACGGGATAACGGTGGTGAATACCGGGTCTCGTTTCAGATGGATGATCGAGACATCCAGCAGTGCCCAGTATTGCGGGACGTCTGCTTTGGATACGCTGTCGATAAAAATAACGTTTTTCAGCTCAAGTTCGCTGGCGAGCTTGAGCAGGGCGGGCTTTCGTGCGCCGTCGCCCAACAGCACGATGCGGACGTGGGAGGTACCCTGGTCCGCTTGCAGAATGGCCGCTGCTTCAAGCAGGGTTTCCAGCGCGTGCGCGAGACCGTGCGTGCCGACATAGCCGGCCACGAAGAAGTTTTCCAGGCCGAGCGATTGAGCCAGCTTTTGTGGCCGCTCCAACGGTTGAAATCGTGACAGGTCAGCACCATTGGTGATGACGTCTATCTTGCTGCCATCTATGCCCCTGGCCATCAGCTCTTCACGGAACGCATGCGTCACCGTGATGATGCGCGTGGCGCGCTGATAGAGAAAACGCTCAACGGCCTGGAGTGCGGAGAGGACAGGGCCGTCTTTGATTGCTCCCACCGCCTTGATCGAGGCTGGCCAGAGATCGCGCAGCTCGAATATCCACGGGCGGCGCTTGGTGAGGCTGACGAGAAACGCGCTGATCGCCGTGAAGAATTGCGGCGATGTACCGATAATGACGTCCACCTTGCGCACGCCGAACGAGGCGATGAAGGCGGACAGCATGAAGCTCACATAGTCCAGCGTGCGCTTGTAGATGCCTTCATTGGCGGTGATGTAGGTCCACACGCGGATGACGCGTATTCCGTCCATATCCTCAACGCTGCGCAGCCGGTTCCTGTATCCTTCGAACACCTTGCCTTGCGGGAAGTTGGGAGCACAGGTGATGATTGTGACCTGCGCGCCCAGCTTCACCCATTCGCGCGCATGCTCGTAGGTGCGGCTGGCGGGCGCGTTCACCTCTGGCGGGAAATTGTCGGTGAGGAAGAGGATGTGCATGGCCGGATTTTAGTCTTTCCAGTGAAGGTGCAGGCCAGCTTTACCGTCGGCCAGATCCAGAACAAGGCGTTGCGAGACAAGGCTCGCGCCAAATTCCGGGTGCCAGCTTGACGGTTCGATGCGCGCCCGCCCGTCCTTCGCCTGCCAGCGCACACGCTGGCCACCAGGCAGGGTGAGCCAGCCTTGCGTCTCGTCCTCCTGCTCCACGCTCACATCGGGGTGGAGATGGAAGACCGCTTCGGCCGGGTTGCCCGCAGGCGCTGAAATCGCGTCCTCAATGGTCAGGCGCTGCGTTTCCAGCGTGATGGTACGTGAATGGAGCGGCCTGCCCGGACGGTAGCGATAGCCATCATGGGTGGCCTCCACTGACTGACATTCCCCGTCCAGCTTGGCCTCGGCCGAAGCAATGCGCGCGCGCCTGCCAACCCGGAACCCGCTCCAGACATCGGAGGAGTTTTCGCCAGCGATATGCACCGTGGAATGGGCGGGGGTGCCACGCTGGCGGTGGCGCTCCGGTCCGGTGCCGTAAAGCGATGTGCCCGAATTGACGATCACGCGCGTGCCGAACAGGGATAGCTCACAGCTCAGCGTGTCGGCGTGGGCGTGGCCGGGCAGGTAATCCGGCCCGATCCGCGCCATGTCGGCGACCAGCACCGCATCAGGGGTTTCCAGCCGGACATACCCGCTCTCGCGCAGCCAGACCGGACCCGGCCCCGGTTGCGGCCATTGAAGGCCCAGCCGCTGCGCATAGGCAGCAAGTTCTGCGTTGTCCGGCGCGATGCCAGAAGCGGCATCGTTGAAGAAGGCGATGTGTCCGTCGGGATGGGACATGGCGGACAGCCAGCTTGCCATGGCAGGCACGCGCGCGCGCCAGTGACCGGCTTGCGCCTGTGCGCCCGGTGACAGCGCGCCGGAAAACGACGCCGCGATATTGGCAAGGTCGAGCACATCCTCCAGCGCGAGCGCGTGATACATCGGGCTCAGCTCGAACTGTCCGCCATCGGGCAGTATCTGTTCGTCAAACTCGCGGCGGAGGATGGCAAGGCCCCGCTCCAGCCAGCGCCCTGCCTCGATGCCGTCAAACCACAGCCCGGCAAACACCAGCGCCTTTGCGTTGGCAAACAGATGATTGCCCAGCAGATGGTATTCCAGCCACCGCGACAGCCAGCGCGTCTGAATGGCGAGGCTGTCCAGCATGCCTGGCGGCGGCTCATTGCCTGCCAGCAGCCATTTGATCCAGTTCACGATGCGAAGCGAGGTGGGGTAGGGTTCCCAGCCTGTACGTTTGCCGGGCGGGTTTTCGCTGATCCAGCGCTCGATCAGCGCCGTGTGCCAATGCAAGCGGCTGGCAGCATCAATAGCGTTCAGATCGTCAAAATAGTGGAGATTGTAGCGCCACAGCTTGTCGCGTGCGGGGCTATCCCATCCATCCTGGTCCAGCGTGCCGGCTTCACCAAGGAACATGAATGCACCGCCGCCGGTGAGTGATGGCCGGCGGCGGGCCGGTGGCCGCCACGGTCCGGTGCGCTCCCGGCAGGCGGGGGCCGGGAGCGGGTCTGGCACCGGCCGCGTCAGGCGGAACCAGATGCGCCGGTAGATCTGCTTCGGGCGCAAATGACGCAACGTCTCGAAATAGCGGATCAGGGTGCGCAGGGACGAAGAGGACATGTCGGTTGCGGATCGCCCTCCAGAAGCGCCGTTGAAAAGTGTGACTGCTGGCGAAGCAACGAATTCAGAAGTTTCTCCTACCCAATGGGTGGGGATTGCATCGCCCGATTACTCCGGTTTACGCAGCGTGGCCATCAACAGGACGCGAAGGGTCTTGAGAAAGCCGGCCAGGTTGACGGTGCGTTCATAAGCGATCCCGGCGGCATAAGTGATCGGCGACAGGCGCATGTATTCTGGCCGCCCTTCCACCAGTTCAAGATGTTCCAGCTCGAAGCCGGTCGCGGCAGCGAGCTGGCGCACCTTTGGCGCGGAGTTCGCCCTGTAGCGTGTCGGGAAGGTGTCGGCCTCTGCACGTCCGCGCTTGCGGTTGACCCATTGGTGGAACCCATGCGGCGTCGCCTGTGCGATCAAGGGCATGTAGTGAAAGCGGTTCGGGGTCTTGAACAGGAAGCGCCCGCCCGGCTTCAACACCCGGAAAATCTCGGCAAAAACCGTTCCCGGATCGTCGAGGTGCTCAACCACATTGTCGGAGAAGACAAGGTCGAACCGGCTGTCCTCGAACGGGATGGCGCCGGCATCGGCCACGCGCCCCTCGTCGAGATAGGGATTGGCGGTCACGCGCGGATCGAGATCAACGCCGCATACCCGGCGGGCAATCCCCCGGAAATTCATCATCTCGATAATGCCCGCGCCCGCGCCGACATCAAGAATCTCGGCGCTATCGGGCATCGCTGCGAGAATGCGTTCGCGAAACAGGCGGTCGTCCCAGTTGCGGGCAAAGCCGGGATAGAAAGTCCGGTCCATCCATGCGACGGCGTTCATCCGTGAATGCTCCCGGCGCATTCGATCGTCACGCGGCTGACTTCGATTATCTCGTCCCGGCTGATGGGCGGCGGCGTCCCGTCGCGGATGGACTGGACGAATGCGGCGGCGCAGGCCCGTTGGCCCTTGTCCTGATTGAGGCTGGCCATCCGGGAGAAGCCCGGCCAGCCCCAGCCTTTAAGCGCGCGGAAATTATCCAGTTGCAGCACGCGCCCGGCGGCGAAGACCTCCACCCGTTCCTTGGAAAAGCCCTTGTGGCCATTGGCCAGATAATGGATCGAGGCAATTGATCCGTCAGCAAAGCGAAGGGTCAGCGTTGCATTGTCGGTGCAGGCCGGACCGCCGGGCGCTGCGCCGAGGCTCACTGCATCAGCGGACACGATGGCATGACCGGCCAGATGGCGCGCCAGATCGATGAAATGGCAGGCTTCGCCGATAATGCGCCCGCCGCCGACGGTGATGTCCTGGATCCAGTGGCTGGCAGGAACATCACCCGCATTGACGGTGATGATGATGGCCTTTGGCGCGCTGACCGTGTCCAGCAGGGCCTTCATCTTCACCGTGTGCGGGGCAAAGCGGCGGTTGAACCCGACCATGAGCTGCTGGCCCGGCCGCGACGATGCCTCAGCTTCGATGCCCGCCAGCTCGTCCAGCGTCAGGCAGAGTGGCTTCTCGCAGAACACGTGCTTGCCTGCACGTAAGGCCGCCAGAACCTGTCCGGCATGGGCGTCGTGGCGCGTGGCGATGACCACCGTGGAGATGTCCGGATTTTCAAGGATTTCGGCAGCATCGGTAACCGCCTGACGAAAGCCGAACTTGCGTCCGAAATGCACCGCGCTGACCCCGCCGCCGCTGGCGAGCGTGTGAAGCTCTGCCCCTGCCGCCTTGAAGGCCGGGATGAGCACCCGCCCGGCATAATTGCCAGCGCCCAGAACACCAATAGTGGCAGCGCTCGCGGAAGGCTCGCCATCCCGCCCCAGCGCGACGCGGCGGGCCATGCTCGAGGATGCGTCGCCCTCTGCCTGCGGATAGTCCAGCAATATGCCCAGAGAGGGCTCGCCAGAGGCCAGAAGGTCCATCGCCTTGTGGCCATCCTCAATACCGAACCGGTGAGAAATGAGCGCGGACGGGTCGAGCGTGCCGGCGGCCATCATGTCCAGCACGGCTTCAAAATTGCGCTGTTCGGTCCAGCGCACGAAGCCTACGGGATAGTCCTGCCCTCCCTCTTCATAGGCCGGGTCATAACGCCCCGGCCCGTAGGAGCAGGAGACCTGGAAGCTGAGTTCTTTCTCGTAGAAATCGGCGCGGCTAAGCTCCAGCCCCGTCACGCCAACCAGCACGATGCGCCCGCGCTTGCGGCACATGTGCGCCGCCTGCGAGACCGGCTCGCTGCTTTTGGTGGACGCCGTGATGAGCACCGCATCGACGCCGCGTCCGCGCGAGAAGGCGTTTGCCTGCGCCAGCACGTCCTCGCCAGCGCCCGGATTGACCGTCTCCGCGCCGAACCGGCGGGCGAGGGCGAGGCGTTCGGGATCGAAATCGATCCCCATCACGCGGCACCCTTGTGCGCGCAGCATCTGCACGGTCAAAAGCCCGATCAGCCCGAGGCCCGTGATGACCACGCATTCGCCAAGCGTCGGCGCAGCGAGGCGTATGCCCTGCAGGCCGATGGCCGCGAGTACCGTGAAGGCCGCCGCATCGTCGCTCACCTCATCGGGGATAAGCGCGCACAGGTTCTGCGGGACGGCGACAATGCCTGCGTGCTGGCCGTTGGAGACGACGCGGTTTCCGGCAGCAAAGCCCGGCGCGCGGCTCTCGATCACCGTGCCGACATTGCAATATCCCAGCGCCAGAGGCTGATCGAGCTTGGACTGGACCGCATCAAACGTTGCCAGCAGGCCATCGGTGCGGATCTTCTCCAGCACCATTTTCACCTTGTCTGGCTGCTGACGGGCCTTGTCGATCAGGCTGGCCTTGCCGAACTCCACCAGCATACGCTCGGTACCGACCGAGACCAGGGTGCGCGAGGTAGCAATCAGCACCTGGCCCTTGCCAGCGCGCGGTGCGGGCACGTCGGCCACTTCGGTCGCGCCAGTCTTAAGCGATTGCAATAGCTGTTTCACACGCCCGCCCCGCCTGCTTGCCCCGCCTGCTTTCTTGCGGACAGGAAAGGCAG
The DNA here is from genome assembly GCF_050485565.1 of Glycocaulis sp. Taxonomy (GTDB): domain Bacteria; phylum Pseudomonadota; class Alphaproteobacteria; order Caulobacterales; family Maricaulaceae; genus Glycocaulis. The sequence goes on from NZ_JBJHBQ010000003.1 coordinate 9,279, forward strand.
CTGTCCAGCCCCAAGCGACCGGAAAACGCCTGTGCACGCTGGAAAACCGCAAAATCAATCCGGCTGGGGCGGTTTTGAGCCGAAAATGGCGGCTTGTCGAACCAGAGACAGGGCCGCCGACCGTGAACGCTACCTCCAATCTGAACCTGCCCTTCATCATGCCCGCCCAGGCGCAAAAGCACGTCACCCACAATGAAGCGCTTCAAATGCTTAACGCGCTGGTGCAGCTGGGCGTGGCCAGCCGGCAATTGTCCACGCCCCCTGAAAACCCGCAAGCAGGCGAGCGCCATATCGTGGCGGAGGAGGCAAGCGGCGTATGGGCCGGTGTGCCAGCCGGTCATGTAGCGGCATTCCAGGACGGGGCATGGCAGGTTTTCGCGCCGCAGACCGGCTGGATCGCCTGGATTGCCGATGAGGGTGTGGCGCGCGTCTTTGATGGAGAGGGCTGGAGTCCGTTCACCGGAACCGCCATCAATCCCGCACCCTTGGTGGGCGTGAACACGGACGCAGACGAGACCAACCGCCTGGCGGTCAAATCCGATGCCGTGCTGCTCAGCCATGATGATGTCACGCCCGGCAATGGCGGGGTCCAGCTGAAGCTGAACAAGGCCGCGCCCGGCGATACGGCCAGCGTGCTCTACCAGACAGGCTGGTCCGGCCGAGCCGAATTTGGCACTGCGGGCGATGATGATTTCCACATCAAGGTGAGCGCCAACGGGTCAGACTGGCATGAAGCGCTGGTCATAAACCGCGCAAGCGGCGCAGTTGCCCTGCCGAGCACCCCGCCCGTAGCCAACAGTTTCAACCTGCTCAAGGACGCGGGCCGCTTTGCCGGCAGCCCGGAGCCGCAAAGCGCGGTTGTCTCCGGGTTTACGGCGCCAACCTATTTTAACCCGGTCAACGGCGCGGATATCAGCGCCGGCCCGAAATACATCTATAACAACAATGATTACGGCGGCAGTGCAGGCACGCTGGACCCGGATATCGACGCGCTGATCTCAAAGCTGAAAAACGCCAGTTCCCGGCGCTATGGCGTCGAGTTTTTCGCCCTGCAGATCACCGCAGGCAGCGGCACAGGCACGGCGCGCACGATAGACGGCGTAACGCACTATCTGCCCTTTGCCACGCCCCAGCTCCCCCTGCCGCCGGAGCTGACCTTCAATGTCCATGTGCTGGTGAAATCGGGCAGTGTGGGGTGTGCGATCCCCAGCGCTCCCAACGCCCTCTATATTGACGGCGTAAGGCACACCGACCCGCAGCGTATCCTGCCGGAGGATGGCTGGAAACAGGTGACGCGCCAGATGAACTGGAACCCTGCCAGCTTCGTGGGATACGACAATATCTGCCACCAGATTTTCGCCACGCCCGGCACCGTGTTCTGGCTCGCCGCGCTCACCGTCACGCCCGGGCATCTGCCGATAGCGCCAGAGCGCTATTACGGCGTTATCCCTAGTCTTCAGGCGTGGCGGTAGGGGGGTGATTGCGCATGAGATAGCGCCACTTGGCGGGCTCGATCTCTAAGAGCGAGTGACACACGCGCGCTTCAAAGCGAAAACCCTCAGGAATACGGGTCGATAGCGCACGTAGGAGGCGCTTCGCGACTTCCTCATTACGGGGAACGTATAAGAACAAAAATTGCCCTGGATGTGAGTGCACAACACAGTAGCGGTCTAGGCCGTTCCAGTCGGCCCCGTGGAGGCCGAATATGATGTTGTTTAAAGGATGTTGGGTGCCATCGCTTGATGTAATGAGCTCTGAAGTGCGACCCAGAAGCTGTGTTGTAGCAACGACCTTCGTCTCGAAAAATGAGCTGTAGCGAATGAATGGCTTGTCGCAAAGATCGCCTGTTCGATAGAACTTGTTGCCGCCGAAGACCGGATTTAACAGGCTTCTCCCACAGATCTCGTACATGCTCCCCCGTTTCAGAAATGCGAGGTCGCTATACCCGGGGACGAACTCGTGCACACCGTCGTGCTGGAGAAACGCCAAAGCGCATTGTTCGGACTGGCCGTACCAACTAACCGTCTTCGCGCCCAGAAGGGTGCTAAACAAAGCCTGTTGCTTTGGCGAACAAGCCTCCGACCCTGCCAGAATCAGCGAAACGCTTGACGGCTGCTTCAGCCCCAACCGCTCGCATGCCAGCAAGAACCGTTCGAGGATGGACGGATAGCACGCAATAACTTCCGGCGAATAATCCAAGAAAGCTGCATGCTTTCGGGTGATATCCACGTCAGACCAGCCGGCCATCGACACGATCATTCGGCTGCCAATTTGTTGTGTCGGTTGTGCAATCTTCAAGCCGCGAAGAATCGCTAGCCTGGCTCTCCGGTTGAAGCCGGACTTCTCCCATGCGAAGTCCAGAAACGCCTGTTCTCGCTGAAGGGCAGCCATTGGTTGTTTGAAAACCAACGGCACGCCACTGGTACCGGATGAACTGGAGGTTCGCCAAGGCCAGTGCCGAAGTGTCAGAGGGGCAAACGGTCCGTGACGACCATAGGTTTCTTCTTCTGTTAAATAGCGAATGGATCGTCCACCCGGATTATTCTTTATCTTAGCCAGCTGGCTCCGGTAAAAACCCGATCTCTTAACTTCTTCAGAGAGATGAATTTTCAGCACATCAATCAATAGATTTCTCCGCGCAGCAGGACTATGTACAACGGACTAAGAGCAATAAGCAGAACGGCAGGGTTGCGTTAAATTAAATTTATATAAATCCGTTTATTATTTCGTTTATAATTCTGCTTCTCTGAGGCGAAGTGGGATAGTTTAAAACCCTGTCGTTTCCAGCTCTCACCATTTCCATATATAATTTCTTCTCTTCGGTTTTTATGCTGCTTATCAGCTCTGCTAGCGTAGCGGCAGCGCTCGTCGGTGACAGTGTGTCTGTGTAAAGGGCGGCGTCTCTACATATATCCATGGCAAAATCCAGCGCAGACGTGACAATAGGCACCCCGCACCACATCGCCTCCAGGTAGGAAGCAGAGAAGGTCTCCAGCCTGGTAGGCAGAAACATGATGTCGCTTTGCAGATAGAGGCCGGGAGCTTCCGATACCGAGAACGGTCCGGCGTTCCTGATGCAATGGCTCACATTTGCGGCGCGTGCTGCGGCCTCTATTTTCCCCCAGGCTGGGCCAGGAGGCAAAGTGAGCGTAAAGCAGAACGGGTCGGACGTAATTTCTTTCAGTGCGGCTGCGGTTGGAACAATGATGTCCAGGTTCTTGTGCCTGTAGTAGGCCGAAGGAACCAGAATGCTGGTTGTGCTTCGCTGCTCCGACTTGGCTTTGAAAACGTCATCGGGTGAACGTCTGCCCGGCACCTGTTCGACAAAAGACCTGCCAATTGCATTGGGAACGACACTGGTCCGCCGTGCGGATATGATGCCGCGTTTCAGGAACCCTGACCTTGCCGCCTCCGTCTGGAATATGAGGTGCTCGGCCCGGTGGAAGTGGGCCAGCTTGTAGAGGGAGAGGGCGATAGTCCGTAATCCCCATGCCAGACCCGGCGCAAAGTAGTTCTCCAGCCGTCCATGGCTCACAAACGGTTCGGAGCACCCCAGAACATGCATGGCGGGGAAGCGCACATAGGCCGGCCCGGCCATGGTGTATACAAGACCGGGCTGAACCGTTTCCACGATGGCCCGTATACGTTGCCGGCTCGCCTTGTGCCGGGCCGGTGAGGGGTCGATGACGTGGAATCTGCTGTCATTGTGCACGTCCAGGCCGAGCGCCTCGCAGTTTCGGGCGACAGCCGAGGAAACGAGAAACGTCCAGCTGATGGCAGCCGGATCAGCCTCGCAGCACTCATTTATGAAGTTCGCCGCATTCTGAACGCCGCCGCCAATGGTGTTGGTACTCGCGTTGAAGATGAGGCGGTGCTTGGTGTTTGTCGTGCGTCCTTCAGATAGCCGTATGGATAAGTTCATGGCGCTGCCCTTATCCGCAAGGCTCCTTGAATAAAATAATGAAACGTCAAAACTGGAATCAATATAAGCAAAAACTGCACTATCCGCAAATTTGTCATGTGAAAATTGAAAGCTGCAAAAAGCGCAATAAAATAAAAGGTGGGTGCATATTTTGAGGCGCGACAGATCGCGAAACATACCCCGACGATTATGCCTCTGATTAAAAAGAAGGCGAGCGCTCCGACGGCACCGAAATTCAGATACCCGTTGCCATATGTTTCTGGGGGCCAGGAGCTGGGATACATAGCTGATACGTCTGTTGGCGGCATGACGTGCCAACCTTGAAATAGCGTTCGGATGTATACACCGTCATCAATTGGCACATTGATAGAGCCGTCATGTGTGATCCCGGTTCGGACAAAAAGGTCCCGAAACGTCAGGCCATGCCAATGTCCATGGCGAGAAAAGTAATCTTGAATAAATATATATGTATCTATGTAGCTTAAATTTCTAACGGAGTTTGCCGCAGTTAATGCTGGCGATAGTAGCGATAGGTCTGTTGATCCACGATAGTGAAGCATGCCAACAAAAAATAATACCAATATGGAGCCAATTGAAACTGTCCATACTGAATAAAAGTTGAACTTCTTGACGTATATATAATATGCCATCATGGAAAATATCAATACAAAAATTGGCAGCTTTCTTCCACCAAAAAAAGCTAATGATATGAATATAAAAAATATTAGAAGCGACGTTACAATTCTCCCGGGAAATTTAGAGTTCCCGTGGCTGTAAAGCAGGACAAAGCATAGCAAAAACGCGCTCGGTTCCATAAGCCATGATATCGGAGAGGATCGTTCAATTATTGATACCCGACGGTTTAAATTTGATAGTATAAACTCGACGCCTCCAGAGGAGCCAATTTTATCCAGAAGGCCAAATAGGTATAACGCTAAAAGCATAGATATAACGAAAGTGGTTCCAAGCGGGCTTGTTTTCTGCTTTGACAGTTTGATTGCTCGTCCAAGTTTGAGTTTTAACCCTATCGCCACCCCGAACCAGAGTGCGACCAACCCTGCCGAATAAAGCATTGAAAATACAACTAGCAATTCGTTCAAATGGTGCTCATCAAAACGGATCAATACATCGCTTTTGTAGCCAAATGCGATCAGGGTTAAATATGGTATTGTAGTAATAGCGCTGAGTGCAAAACAAATTTTAACGGGGTCTGTCGGGGTCGCGCTCCGGTTGACCAGCCACGGTAATACATGTGCAAATGTCAAGATTGCGAGTGCGATTACCGGCATCTTACAATCAATCCAATGTGATTGGTTTTTGTGAAGTCATTAGATTGGCCCCATCTTTATATTTAAGCTGCGTTGCAATGCGATGCTGGCCCCTACATTCCAGCTCGTCATCGCCAATGCCGATGCGATTGCTACGCCAATGCTGCCAAGCTCTCCGCCTAGAACCGGTCCCAGCACAATCAGTATCACAACGCCGCCCCCCTGCATAAGAGCCAGAAGGGTCGTGCGGCCGGTGAGGTTGGCCAGGTTCGTCACCGAGCCGAACCAGGCATTGACGAACCTGCCCGCACACAGGATCAGCGCCAGTAGCCATGCCTCACGGCCTGCCGCGCCAAATGCGAGCTCGAACAGCCAGGGGCCGGTCAGAAGCGGCGCAAAGGCAAGCGCGTAAAACCCCAGCGCCAGCCGCGAGGAGGACCGGGCCAGCCTCTGCAGGGCGGGCAGGTCGCCGCGCTGGTGGGCAATGGCGATCTGCGGGCCGTAGATCAGATTGGCGAAGATCACGCCGGTGGCCAGCAGCATCGCGTATTGCACAGCGGCCTTGTAGGCCGGTACCGCCTCCACCGCCACGATCTGGGAGACGATGATGATGTCGAATGTGATGAGCGCGGTCGATACCAGGCCGTAGACCAGCAGGGGGCCATAAGCCTTGAAATAGGGCCGGTAGGTATCAAGCTGGCTGCGCGTGAAGCGCGCTGCGCGCCACGGCCCCATCGCCGCCAGCACCGCGCACACCGCCAGCAGGACCACGCCATAGGCCGCGCTGAGCGCCGGGAAAACGGCTGAACCGGCGAGCCACAGCCCCAGGGCTGCAACCGCGAGCCCGGCTGGCCGGAGCACGTTCTCCGGCACGATGGCCGCTATCACCTTGCCATTCACGCGCGCCAGCCCGCCAAGGAAGATCATCGCCCCGCTCAGGGCGGCCACTGCCGCGAAGACCCATGCCTCGCCCAGCGCCATGCCGGTCATGTCTGATGCCAGCGGATGAGCCAGCCACACACTGCCTGCCTGCAGGGCAATGGCCGCCGCACCGAAGAGTATCAGCCGCCCCAGCGCCTCGCGGTCCCCGTCGGCCTTGTGAACCGAGCCGAACCGGATCGCGAGCATCAGGAGCGGCCCGAGCGCTGCGCCCGCCACGAACTGGGCGGCGGCCAGGAAGACGAAGAACTCGCCGGCCGCGTCCACCGGGAAGAGGCGCACAATAGCCGCAACGGAGATCAGGCTGCCGAGCGCGGCAAGCCCGCGCAATGCTGTCAGACCGGCGATTTTACCAGCCTTGGGACTGCGCATTGCGGTTTGCACATACACCCACAGGCCACGCAAGCGCCCGCCATTCGGCGTGTGCTGGCCTGGTGTGTTCCCGGTATCGTGCATCAATCCCCAAACGGGCGCTGTGGCCAATTAACGGCAGGCTGCAAGATATGAGCCTGCAGGGCCGGTCAGCCTGTTCCCCAGCGTGGCACCGTGCGGGAAAACTGCCCCTTTGCCAGTGCCGGACGCCACCCCTCCTGTCTGCCGGGACGATTTGCCGGAACCGGCGTAATGTCAAGGAATTGCTCGCTCCGGCCCGTCAAGTCCCTGTCTCGGACCAGACCGGCCAGGGGTGCGTTGCGGGGCTTGGTCCTGCAGCCTATACATGTCCCATGTTCAGACGCCTCGCATCTCTGTTCGGCCGTCGGGCTGGCACCGCGGGCCGTGACGCCCTGCCAGCGGGCGTGCGCCTCTATGCGGTTGGCGATGTGCATGGTCAGGACGATCTGCTCGACATGATGCTGGGGCGTATCCGCGCGGATGTTGAGGCCGCTGGCGGCGGCGTGCAGTCCACCGTTGTGATGCTGGGCGATTATATTGATCGCGGGCTGGGTTCGGCGCGCGCGCTCGAACGGCTGTCGACCCTGTCGGACATGCCTTTTGCGATGCGCTTCCTGAAGGGCAACCATGAAGAGGCCATGCTCGACTTCCTGGCCGATGCGTCCGCTGGGCCTGTCTGGGTGCAGTATGGCGGCGGGGAGACGCTGGCGGGCTATGGCGTGAAGCCGCCGTCGGCACAGGACGGCTCGCAGGCCTGGCAGGATGCGCAAGCAGCGTTGATCGAGGCGATGCCGGACCATCACCGTACATTCCTGGAGCGCCTGGAGCCCTATGTGGTGGTGGCACCCTACATATTCGTCCATGCCGGTGTGGACCCGGCAAAGCCACTGGCGGCGCAGACAGAGCGGGATTTCTACTGGATCCGGGAAAAATTCCTCAATTCCTCCCGCCGGTTTGAGTACACGGTCGTTCACGGGCACACGCCTGAGCAGGATTATTACCAGGATGAGCGCCGGATCGGGATCGATACCGGGGCCTATCTGACGGGCGTGCTGACGGCTGTCCGGCTGGAGGGCGCGACCGCAACTTTCTTGCAATCACGGCGCGGTGAACGCTAAGTTTGACGACGTGCTGCCGGCATGGCGTGCAAAACGATCATGCTGGACGCTCCGGACGTATCGAGGGGATGCTTCTATGTACCGCCTGCTGTTTGCGCTCGCTTTTGCCGTTTCCAATGTCGCCTGCGCCACGTCCGGGTCAGCCACCAGTGTGGTGACGGCGGACGGTTCGGAGGTTTTGCTGGCAGACGCGTCGCAGGAACAGCGTGAACTGGTCGAGTACCGCCTTGGCTCGGGCGACCGGCTGCGTGTTATAGTGTTTGGCGAGGACACGCTGTCGGGCGAGTATACTGTCGATGGCAGCGGTGCCGTTTCCCTGCCTCTGATCGGCGAGGTCACGGCAGGCGGCCTGTCCTTGCGCGAGTTCCAGCGCGCGGTGGAGGCTTCCTTGCGCGACGGCTATCTCAATGATCCGCGGGTCAGTGCCGAGGTGATGAATTTCCGCCCCTTCTACATTATGGGCGAGGTGCGCGATCCGGGAGAGTATCCGTTCACATCCGGGCTGACAGTGGTCAATGCGGTCGCCACGGCGGGCGGGTTCTCCTACCGGGCCAATACCCGTGTGGTGTTCATCAAGCGCGCCGGGGCCGACCGGGAAGTCCAGTATCCGCTGACCGTGAACACGCCGGTCCAGCCCGGTGACACGATCCGGATCGGCGAGCGGTTCTTCTAGGCTCTGTCCGCGTCAGGGCCAGAACCAGGAGCCGGGATGCCGGACGCCATAGCTCAATATGTCAGGCTGATATTCCCCGCCGGGGTGTGTCTGGTGCTCCTGGGTGCATCAGCGGTCTATTTTGGTGCCGATATTCCGGCGGCGAAGGCGATTTTCTCTTCAGTGGTCATTGCTGTGGCGGGGCTGGCGGTCGCCGTGAATCCGGTATTCCGGCCCATGCCGGTCCTGTGGGGTGTTCTGGCCGTTCTGCTCGGCTTTGGCGTGCACCATGTGCTCATGGGGTGGATGGATACCGCCGCGCCGGAATTTGCAGCGCTCGCTGCCGCCGGGTGTTTCTGGCTGATGGGCTATGGCTGCGCACGCCAGTCCGATGCCGCCAGCGCGCTCTGGCGCGCCACGCTGACGGTGGGCTCGCTGATCGCGCTATGGGCCTTTATCAGCTTCACCTTTGAGCCACGCACCCCGGCCAACGCGCGGCTGAGCGGGGGCTTTCTGTCTGCGAATACGGCCGCCACCTTCTTCGGTATCATCGCCCTGATGGGGCTGACCGAGCTGCTGGGGCAGATCCGCAAGAGTCTGGGCAGCAGGGCCCCCGCGTTTGCACGCAGGGCGCTTCCGCTGGCTCTGGCACTGGTCTGCGTGATGATTTCGGCCAGCTGCCTTGTGCTGACCGCCTCGCGTGCCGGTATAGCTTTTGCCGGGCTCTGCGCTGTTGCACTGACGGGCTGGCAGGTGCTCGCCTGGACGCGCCATGGCGGCGTCAGCCAGCGAAGCACCGGTCTGGGCATTGCGGGTTTTGTTGCCGTTCTCGTCATCGGCGGTCTTGTCTGGACGGTCTCGGGCGAGCTGGCCGGTGTGCGCTATGAGAGCGATCTGCTTGAGAATCCGCGCGCGGAGCTGTTTGCCGCCTATTGGGACGCCGTGGCGCTCGCCCCCCTGGCCGGTCACGGGCTGGGCAGCTTTGTCTTTACCAATGACCTCATCACCACCAGCCAGACGATACGGTCTCTGGGCAATACAAATGCGGCCCACAATGTCTTCCTCCAATGGCTGTTGCAGGCCGGGTGGAGCGGCGCGCTGGCGATGTGGGGTGTGGCCCTGCTGCTCATCTGGCAGGTCTGGCGCGGGCTGAAACTGCGCCGCCGGCATAGGGGCTATCTGCGCGCGGTCTTGTGCATATCGGCGTTCGTCACCCTGCACGGCCTGACCGATTTCGCGCTGGAAGTTCCGGGCGTCATGTGGTGGTGGGCCTGGATTTTGGGGCTGGGTGCCGGAATTGCTGCGGCCGGACACCGCGAGCAGACCCGTCAGGCCAGACACGGCACAGCGCGGGCCAGCAGCCGCACCGCACTGGCGTCCAGAGCCGGATTTGTGGCGGTCGCATTCGTCCTTGCAGGGCTTGCCGGATGGCAGGGCCAGATGCGCGTCAGCGCCAATCTGGCTGGCGAGCTTGGGCCGGAGGCGCTGGCAGCTGTGGCCGAGCGTGGCACCCTGCCGCCTTCTGCCTATCTGCGCGATGCCTACGCGGCACGTGCCATCGCTGCAGACATCGGTGATCTGGATTTTGCCTACCGGGCCACTCTGGCGGCGATAGACCGCGAGCCCAGGCTGGTCACCGCCTGGAACCGGCTGGTCTATCTCGACCTTGTCCGCAACGGATATCTGACTGGGGCAGGGCAGGAGGCGCTGGCTCAAAGTTATTACCTTACCCCCTATGGCAGCCGCGATGTCGCGCGGTGGCGCCTGCAGATCGCCGCGTCAGCCTGGGGGCAGCTCACAAGCCTCAACCGCAGTGGTGTACGGCTGGAGTTGAGCGCGCAGGCAATCAGGGACAGGCGCTGGCTCCAGCAGTTTGCCGCCCAGGTGCCAGACGGGTTTCGCGAAGAGGTCGAAGCCGTTCTGTCGCGGGCCAACTAGGGCTTGCCCGCTACACGCCGCCACCGGAACTGTCATCGAATAATCGTCTGGCCCGTCCGCACAGAGCGGGTTCGCGGGCATTTATGGTAAATGAAATTCAACCAGCGCTGTCTCTGTTAAATCAAGTATTATTATTAACTCCAGTTAACTATAAAAAATACTACAATAAACGACATCTTAACTATAATAAATAGCGTGAACTTAAATCCCATTATTCAAGATCGCCCTCCGATATCAGGACGGAGGGGTGGACATGAAGGGGTTGGGTCCCAGATTGCTGGCGCGCGCATGGCGCAGCCTGGCTATTTCATGCCTTGCAGGGTTTGCCGTCACCGCGTGCGCAACCACGCCGCAGGCTTCATCCCATATGCCCGCCGCTGGTGTGGCTATGCCCCCGGCTGGACTGATTGATATGTGCCGCCGTGTACCGGAGATATGCGGCACGGCGCAGGACGACACGGCTTCGGTGCAGCTGCTGGCCAGCGCAGAAGCTGCCAGCACCGAGGCGACCGGTGGGACCTTGTTGATAGCACGTGATGATGGCGCCAAGGCGCTTCGCGTTGCGCCCGATGACACGCTTCTGGACGGGCGCAGTGCCGCGCGCAATGTAGCGGGCGATGTCGCGCCCGGCGGCGAGCCTGGTGAGGAGAACGTGGTGGACGGACCGGCGCTGGACACTGAAGGGCGCCTGGTGGCGGCACCGGAACTGTTTGCCACGCTGAACCGGATCAATCAGAGCATAAACATGCAGATACGGCCCCGCGAAGACCGGGAACTTTACGGCGTCGAGGATCACTGGACGCTGCCGCTGACCCTAGAAGGCACGGCAGAAGGCGATTGCGAAGACTACGCGCTGGAAAAGCGCCACGCCCTTATCGCAGCGGGTGTACCAGACAGCGCGCTGTTCCTGGCGGTTGGCTATTCGCTGGCCACGGGCCGTCACGCGGTACTGGTGGTCAGCACAGACCAGGGCGATTATGTCCTCGACAACATGACGCCCTACATTCTGCCCTGGGCCGATACGCCTTATCACTGGACCGCGCGGCAAATGCCCGGCGACCTGCTGTCATGGCGTCATATGACGGCGCAGGTATCATAGTTTGCGCCGTACTCTTTATCTGATCTTTCCTGTCAGGTTTGCCTGATAGTCCAGATGCCGCCGGTTTTTGCCTTTACCACGTGATGGCCACGATATAGCGTCAGCATTGCTAGAGGGACGCTTTCAGGCCGGGGCGGGGAGCCAAGCCGGTCGCATCTGGAGATCACGACCATGCTTCGTACTGTCGCAACTGCCGCCATCGGCGTCGCCATGCTGGCTGCCGCCGGTATGGCTCAGGATTATCGCCTCAACCCGATCTACGGCACTGTTTCGCTTCGCGGTGGCTTCACGCCGGATCCGTATGTCATCAACCTTCAGTCTGGCGGCAACGTCAACGCGGCCCAGACCCTGGGTGGCAGCTGCGTGGGGTATATCGCCAACGCGCCGGACTTCCGCCTGCACTTCCAGGCTGGCAGCCTGCCACTGATTATCTCGGCAAACTCCAGCGCGGACACCACGCTGGTCGTCAACGGACCGGACGGCCGCTGGTATTGCAATGATGATGGTGGTCAGGGGCTGAACCCGTCACTGCGCTGGAACAGCCCGATGTCTGGCCAGTATGACATCTGGGTGGGCACCTGGGGCTCTAACAGCAATGCCAACGCCCAGCTCCACATTTCCGAACTCTACAGCCAGTAGGCGGCAGACATCGCCGAATGCTGAAAGCCTGGCGGGAAACCGCCGGGCTTTTTCGTCGCTCAGATCAGGATATGAATGACGAGGAACTGGACCGGCCGGTAGATGAGCAGGTGGATTGCCAGCAGCGCCGCGATCAGTGCTACCGAGGACAGCGCGGTTCGCCACCACGCCGCAGCGTAAATCGCGCGTATGGCAATGACCATATATGCGGCGAACACCAGCAATCCGGCCAGGATCAGATAGCTGAAGCCTGCAGACACCCAGCTTGCATCGGTCAGCCCGTTTGCGATCCGCAATGGCAGCATCAATAGCTGCTGCGCGATGATAAAGAAGCTGAACATGTGCAGGGCGGCGACGAAATGGTCTGCAAAGAGCAGGCGGCGGCCAGGGAACAGAGCTGCAAGAGCCAGTGCCATGAACGGTATATGCAGGCCGATCAGCAGTTTACCAGTCTCGCTGCTTACGGCGTTGTAGGCATCACGGTAGCTGGAGACGGAATAGCTGCCGGTTGGCGGGTTTTCTGCCCGTGCGGCAGCGTCACGCGCTTCCACCCTGCCTTTGACGAGCTCGGAGGCGAGCGGACTATAAACCTGTCCGCGCCAGCCTCGCAGGAGGGTTTCCAGCTGCGGTGATATCGTCTGGCCCTCGTTCGCCATCAGGATGACTTCGCCTGTGACCTGATCCTCGAACTGAAGCGTGAAGTCGGTAATGGGCGGGGAGAGGAAGAACAGCAGGTTTGCCAGCAGGAAGACGGCAATCGGGGAAAGCCAGAATATACGGCGCCCTGCGATATAATCCCGGCTCAGCTGACCGGGACGGAAAAGAAGCGCGATGAAGGTCCGCCACGCCCGTCCGTCCAGATTGGTCAGGACTCCAAACGCATCACGCAGGAGATGCCCGAAGCGCCGTTCATCACGGTCCAGCGCGCGTTGCCCGCATTGCCCGCAATAGGCTGAGTTGAGGGCGGCGCCGCAATTGCGGCACGTCTCTTCCGGCGCAGATACTCTCTGGACCTCGTTGTCAGCCATTGCGCCTGCAGTCCTACATCCCCTTGCCGGGATTGGGCAGGGCGTACTGGCACAGCTGGTCGACGATATAGGTGAAGGCGTCATCCACGCTGTCAGTGCGGTAGACCAGATCCAGGTCTTCCTGGTTGATCGCTCCGAAATCGGCCAGCGCCTGCAGATTGAGCACCTTGTCCCAGTATTCCGAGCCGAACAGCACCACCGGCAGGCGCTTCTTCATCTTGCGCGTCTGCAGGAGGGTCAACGTCTCGAACAGCTCGTCGAGCGTGCCGAACCCGCCCGGCATCAGCACCAGCGCCTTGGCCGGGTAGAGGAACCAGAATTTGCGCGTGAAGAAGTAATGGAACTCGAAATTGAGCTCCGGGGTCACGTAGGGGTTGTTGGTCTCTTCCTTGGGCAGTGTGATGCCCAGCCCGATCGTCTCGCCGCCCGCCTCGTGCGCGCCGCGATTGGCCGCTTCCATGATGCCGGGACCAGCGCCGGTGCAGATGACAAAGCGGCGCTGCTGGCAATCATCAAGATTGAGTGACCACTCGGTGAGGCGGCGCGCCAGCTCGCGCGTGTCCTCATAGTATTGCGACATGAAGACGGCGCGCTCGGCGGCCTTGATGTCCGCGTTGGTTTTGCGTGCCGTCTCGAGAGCCGCCTCGGCATCCTGCCTGCAGGGGATGCGCGCAGACCCGAAAAACAGGATCGTGTCATCGACCTTGTGGGTCTCGAACTGCTTCTTCGGGTAAAGATATTCAGCCAGAATGCGCAGAGGGCGCGCATCAGGCGACCCCATGAAATCGGGGTTCGCATACGCCTCTACCGGGTCACCGGGCAGGGTCTCACTCACAAATTCGGTCTTCTTCATCGATATCTCGCTTCTTATGGAGTGAGATACCAGCACAGGCCGCGAGGCCCGCAAACCGCTTTGTCAGCCCTTTATCCGAACATTGCACCCGTCAGTCCGGGGGTATGGCTGTAAACGTCCAGAATTTGTGCAAAATCCACGAAGAAGCTGGAACCAGCACCAAGTTTATGGCGATAGCAATCTCGAAAGGAGCCCCAAGAAGAACCACGAATATCCAGATTGTTACATTGCTCGCAAAATAACCTGCAAGCGACACTGCCAAGAAGCGGGGGATGCGCCGCCGATGGCTGCCATGTTGGCCAAAAGTCCAGTAGAGATGCCCCAAATAGGACCACGCGGCAGCAACGGCGTATCCTCCAAAATTGCCAGTGAACGGTTCAAGACCGGCTTCGCGGACCAGCAGCCAAGCAATGCCATTGTGCAGAACTGTCGCGACTCCACCCACCAGCACAAAGCGGGATACCTCTAGGCCGGTTAACCACAGTTTAGATACGTGACGATGCCAAGCCATGGATGAGATTATACGCCGAACTTTGACGAGATGACGTAAAGCGGCCGCTGGCGCACCTCATTCGCAATGCGTCCAATATACTCTCCAAGTACGCCAAGACTAAGTAGCTGAAGGCCGCCAAGCATGAGTATCGCGACCATGACAGAGGCGTAGCCAGGGACATCTGTGCCGAAAAGAAGCGTGCGTATCGCCAGAAAGAACGCGTAGCCGAAAGCCAGAAGAGCAAAAAAAGCGCCCACATAGGTCCATATCCTCAACGGCGCGGACGTCGAAGCCACGATGCCGTCCAGTGCGAGATTCCATAGCTGCCAGACTTTCCACTTGGTCTTGCCTGCCGCGCGGGGTGGCCGGGCGTATTCGATTGTGGCAGTCGGGAACCCGACCCAGTTGAACAATCCCTTGTTAAATCGCGAGCGCTCGGGGAGATTGCGGATCACTTCGATGGCCTGTCGGCCTAACAGGCGAAAATCGCCCACATTGTCTGGGATAGGGTGTTCAGCCAACCTATTGTATAAATAGTAAAATATGTTGGCAACACTGCGCTTGAACCAGCTGTCGGATGAGCGATCAGAGCGCCGTGCATTAACTACTTCAGCGCCATCCAGCCAAGCTCTCACCATGGGAACGATGAGCGCTGGCGGGTCTTGAAGGTCGACATCCATTGGGATGATGGCATCCCCGCAAGCATGATCGATCCCCGCTGCCAAGGCCGCTTCCTTGCCGAAATTGCGGCTGAAGTTGACGAGCTTGATCCGGGAATCCTTTTCGCGGCGTGCCAGGATAACCGCGGCCGTGGCATCAGTGCTGCCGTCATTGATAAATAGCCATTCGACGCTGGCATTTTCTCCCATCATTTCGAGGGCTTCCTCAACGGGTTGCTGGCAGGCGTCAAGGAAAGTGCCAATCGACTCTTCTTCGTTCAGAACCGGAACAAGCAGGGAAAGGCTACGCGCCGTCATCGTGCTGTTCTTTCTACTTTGCGCGGTGTGGCGCGGTGAACTGGCGCAGATAGAAGAACGGTAGTGCAATGGTCAGGAATAGCAAAATCCAGCTTGCCACGGACCAGCTCCGCCACGCGTTCATCAGATCGGGATACTGAGAAAGCGGAAGGTTGAGTGCCAGACAGAACGCGGCACTCCCGCCCAGAAGTCCCCATTTCACTATGGGCGATCTCGAGTTCAGCGCAGTTAGCGCAACCAAAGACAGTGTAGGAAGGGCATATATGAAATGCCGGGCGGTTGACTGTGGTGCGAACACAATGATAACCGTCAGGATCAATGCAAAATCACAGGCATCAATCCGGATTGACTGGTGCTCGTGGCTCCGTGCCCTATCCAGGCCAAACGGATTTATTCCTGCTCTGTAGTATCCCGCTGCACACACACCAGCTACACATGCCATCAGCAGAAGCAGGACACCGTAGCTGATGTAGCCGAAGCCGTCTGGCAGCCAGTCGGCAAGGCGCGCGAACGCGCTGGTGAGGGAAATTGAGCGCTCCCAGCTTATTGGCGCGATGGCGGCTGTGGTTGCCAGATCGGCACCTGAACGGACCAATGGGGTGTTGGCAAGCATTTGCCCCAAACCACCAAACGCATCGGCGAGATAGCCCAAATTGGTGCCCCACCCGACAGTAAGGGCAGGCACAAGCATCAGGCTGACAAATCCGAGAAGCCCTGCCCAGCCGGCTCGCCAATGGCCGCGCAGGAAGAAAAGAACGATGAATAGCAGCGCATGATATTTCAGCGATGCCGCTAGTGCTATTGCGAGCCCTGCCCATATTGCCCGGCTTCGCAGGTAGTACAGCGCCACTGCAAAGCAAAATATAAGTAAGCCATCGGTTTGGCTATTGGTAAGAGTTGAATTGAATTTGTCGGATACAAGTATGAACCCTATTAGGACAGCTGCCGATACAGTTGCTTTTTTTGTGTCTGGCGCGACGATTTGCATGCTGCGTTCGAGCAGCAGAACACTGCCGACGCAGCAGATGCCCATCACCAGTATAAACGCCGCGGCTGAACCTTCGAAGCCCAAAACCAGTAGCGGCTGTATAAGCCAAGCGAAACTTACAGGATAGATATATCCACGTTCGCCTGACTCGTAAGGATTGTTTCCTTGGGTGAGTGCCTCGGCAGCATAGTAAAAATGCCCCCAATCCCAAATTCGCCCGCCTGTATACCTTTCCACACCGATCAAGGTGAGTGCCGTAATAACAAGCACTATGAAAGCTATTACCATATGGCGGTAGTTGAAAATTCTGTGCAAAATTCCGCCCGCAGCTAAAATCTGATCCGCGTTGATCGAAAGCAAAATGATCAATGTTCAAGTCAATAGTCAATAGGCCTGCAAACCGCTTTGTCAGCCCTTTACCCGCTCCAGCGAGTCCATGATGAGTTCCTGCGCGCGGGCCTTGCCGGCCCAGCCCTGGATTTTCACCCATTTATTGGGTTCAAGATCCTTGTAGTGCTCGAAGAAGTGGGTGATGCGCATGATCTGCGCCTTGGTGACGTCGGTGTACTCCATGATGTCGTCATAGAGCGGGGTGAGCTTGGGATGCGGGCAGGCGAGGATTTTCTCGTCCATGCCGCTTTCATCTTCCATCATCAGCACGCCGATGGGCCGCGCACGCACCACACAACCCGGCACCAGCGTGGTCTGGCCCAGCACCATGACATCAATCGGGTCGCCATCTTCGGACAGGGTGTGCGGCATGAAGCCGTAATTGCACGGATAGCGCATGGGCGTGTGCAGGAAGCGGTCGACGAAGACCGTGCCGGATGCCTTGTCCATCTCATACTTCACCGGCTCGCCGCCGACGGGAACCTCGATGATGACATTGATGTCGGTCGGCGGATTAATACCGGCGGAAATCTGGTCGATGCGCATGACAGGGAGCCTTCGATCTTGTTTGCGCCCGTGCGGGGCAGGCGGGTTTGGCGCAGGTGATAACGGCTTGAGCGCGTGAGGCAAGCCGCATTTTGCACTGCACAATGAGCGCCCGCCAAGCTGCATGAGCGATTGCGCGCCGCGCGCCGCTTGGCTAGCGTGCGGCCATGACAATACAACGCTTCATCCTTTTCGCCGCGCCGTTTCTCGCGCTTGTCCTGTTCGCTGCGGCTTATGCCCAGACCGATCCCACCGCGCCGGACGCGGTTGTGGAATATGGCGGGCCGGACCCGGTCATCATCGAGACGGCCGAAGGCCCGGTCGAGTTTATCGCCGAGATTGCCGCCACCGATGCGGCGCGGGCGCGCGGCATGATGTACCGCGAATCCATGGAGCCGGACGAGGCGATGCTGTTTGACTTTGAAGTCGTACAGCCGGTCGCCATCTGGATGGCCAACACGCTGATCCCGCTGGACATTATCTTCATCCGCGAAGACGGCACGATTGCCAAGATCATTGCGAATGCACAGCCGCTTTCGCGCCGCTCTTTGCCGTCGGACTTCCCGGTTCTGGCCGTGCTGGAGATCGCGGGCGGGCGCTCTGCGGAGACCGGCATTGCGCCGGGCGATCTGGTGCGTCACGCCCTGTTCGGCACCGATATGGCCGATGAGCCGATGGTGGACGCCGAAAAGGTGGATGCTGGCGAAGACGCCGCAGAGGACGCTGCTGAGCCGGACGCAGAAGGCTCTGACGGTGGCACGGAAGAGTCCGCTGAGGAGTAGGGCGCGTCCCGGCCTTGCGCGTGCGCACGGCTTTGCCTAAACGATGCACACGAAATTCGGGGCGTAGCGCAGCCTGGTAGCGCATCTGCTTTGGGAGCAGAGGGTCGCAAGTTCGAATCTTGCCGCCCCGACCAGCATTGTTGACGGCCGGGCCTTGGCCCGGACGAGCGAGGAAAGAGGCAGGGATGTTCGCACGTATCTATCAGCCTTCGCGAAATGCCATGCAATCGGGCCGCGCCCGGACCAAGGCCTGGGTGCTGGAGTTTGAACCCGCGCAGGCCAAGCGCCCCGATCCGCTGATGGGCTGGGCGGGCTCGGGCGATACCCGCCGTCAGGTGCATCTTTCCTTTGATACGCGCGACGAGGCCGTGGCCTATGCCAAGCGCTATGGCATTCCTTTCCAGATCCGCGAGGCGCGCGAGACGACGCGGCGCATCAAATCCTACGCGTCCAACTTTGCTGCCGACCGTAAAGAGCCCTGGTCACACTGACCTTGGCTTTGCTGGTGGCCCGGCAGGCGTGATTGACCCCGTAGCTCAGCTGGATAGAGCGCTCGCCTTCTAAGCGAATGGTCGCAGGTTCGAATCCTGCCGGGGTCGCCACCTGCTCTTTATAATGTTGATTTAATTTATATATTCGGCCCATTTACTGCCATGGGCTGTAGCGTTTACAGCGTTGCTTTCTGGTCGTGGCGACGCACAGGCTTAGCTTGGAATTCGAGGTCCGGTCGCGATGAGGCCCTGGCAGATTACCTGCAGCGCGCGAGCCTCGCTGATGGCGATCTGGACATTGAACCGACCGCCGAGCCACAGTCCATGTTCATTTATGACCGTTGAACTCGCGTCTGCGGTTACGCCCTGAATAACGTCTGACCGCTCGAACCGGCTTTGTTGGTGGCCACGGCCTTCAAAGTATTCATCCACGTGAACGGTCATATTGCGTAGCTCGCGGCCCTCAGTGAACAGGTGCGCTGCCTTCTGGAGATGGGGTTCCAATTCCGGATAGGTCGCGCAGGCCCACTTCAGGCGAACGGCTGCCTCACCAATCGTGCTGATGAAGTGAAAACGTTCGATTTCAAATGAAAGCCTCGCCTCCTCGTAGTCGGCCTCGGCTTGTGGGTCACGCCAACGTTCCATTTTAGCAGCTAGGCTTTGTTCCAGCTTGTCGTTGGCATTGAGCAGGACGAGGCCGTCATTCTCAATCGCCCACGGCCATAGCTCTATGCACTGTTGGTGGAACCAGCCAATTGTTCTGGCGCGGTCGGTCGTCTCATCCATCAAAGTCTCCCGTAGACACTATTCGTAGCCGCCCGCCGTTCCCACCATTCCCCGCTCCCGTAAGTCCCGCGCCATCACGCCGGAGGCCAGCATCAGGCTGAGTGCGCTGGCGGCGAAGAACCACAGGCCCGGCTGGCTGGCCGCGGTGGAGAGCGCCTCGTTCGACCAGATCACGATAGCCAGCGCCACGACCACCACATCGGTGAAGGACCATTTGCCGAGCAGTTCGATCCAGCGCATCGCCACCGGGCTGACGCGCGAGGGGGATAAGCGGTGGATGGCGATCAGCATGGACACCTTCAAAAGCGGCGTGCCGAGCGAGAAGGTCGCGATCAGCAGGGCCAGCACAGGCTCGCGCGCGCCGATCAGGGCAGCGATGGTGTCGAGAATGGAATAGCTGACCTTGAAGACGATGAGGCTCTGCGCCTCAAAGAGGGGCAGCATGATGCCCGGCGGAAACAGGATAATGCCCAGGATCAGGAGCGCGCGGGCCATCGCCCCGCCCGTGCCATGCGGGTTGTCCGTGCCTTGAGTTTGCTCCCGCCCGTCCATGGTTAACACCGTCCGGGGCGATTGTGGCGGAACGGGGGCGGGAGCCCTCCCAGGCGTCTCCCCGACGCAAGTCGGGGCCCAGAAAGCTGGACACCGGCGTTCGCCGGTGAAACGCGGAGAAGACGGCGGTGCAGGAAGAAAAAAAGCTGGATCCCGGGTCAAGCCCGGGAACCCGGTTGAGAGCTTGGTGTCATATATCACCGGGGTCCCCCGCCCCGACGGGGGACCCAGAAATCATAGGGGTTCCAGGTTCCATATAAGCCCTGACGGGCTTTCTGGGATGACCAGACGGACGAGTGCTGTTGCCCCTAATACCCCGAAAGTTTCGCCACCTGGCCCGCGCCCCAGGCATCATCGCCGAGAAGCTCGCCGGCGGCCTGCGCTCGCTTGTAGTAGAGGCCGATATCGTACTCGTCGGTCATGCCGACGCCGCCGAACATCTGGATGCCTTCGGAAGCTGCAAGGCGCGACACGGCGGTCGCCTTGGCCTTGGCCGCTGCCGCCCAGATGGGTGCCTGCGAGGGCGTTTCATCGAGCGTGCGCAGCGCCTTCATCACGATGGAACGGGCCATCTCGATTTCCGACAGCAAGTGCGCGGCGCGGTGCTGCAGCCCCTGAAAGCTCGCGATCGGCACGCCGAACTGCTCGCGCTCCTTGATGTACTCAATCGTGACATCGAATGCCTGTTCGGCGACGCCAAGGCTTTCGGCGGCCACGCAGGCCCGGCCCACATCGAGAATGTGTTTCAGTGCGCCTTCAGTAT
This sequence comes from Glycocaulis sp., assembly GCF_050485565.1. GTDB lineage: Bacteria > Pseudomonadota > Alphaproteobacteria > Caulobacterales > Maricaulaceae > Glycocaulis. Next base: position 29,896 of record NZ_JBJHBQ010000003.1, read on the forward strand.
CCTCCGCGCCGTCCAGCAGGGCATCACCGTCAAGCGCTACGTCCTCGAAGGTGAAGTCTGCGGGCAGATGGCTGTCCACCGTACGGCGGGCCTTGCGGGTCACGCCCTTCTGATTGCAGTCGACGAGTACCAGGCAGGGCGCGCCCTCCTCATTGCGAGCCACGACGATGACGGCATCAGCCGCCGCGCCATTGGCGACAAAGCGCTTGGTGCCGTTCAGCACCAGCCCATTGCCCTGCTTTTTCGCGGTCGTGTTGATGGAATCGGGATTGTGGCGTGCGCGCTCGTCCACGGCGAAGCCGATCACGGTTTCACCGGAGACGATTTTCGGCAGCCATTTGGCTTTCTGCGCGTCGCTGCCTGCCACCCGCAATGTGGTCGCAGCCAGCACGGCGGTGGAGAGGAAGGGGGAGGGGGTGAGCGTGCGGCCCATCTCCTGCAGGAGGAGGCCGGCGGCGAACACGCCGAAATCGGCCCCGCCATGGTCTTCCTCGACCAGAATGCCGGTCCAGCCCATCTCCGCCATGGAGGCCCACAGATCGCGCGAGAAGCCGTCCGGGTTGTTCTCGTCGCGCAGCTTGCGGAAGGCGGTGACGGGCGCGATTTCGGTGAGGAAGCTGCGTGCGCTGTCACGCAGCATCTGCTCTTCTTCGTTCAGGACAAAGCTCATGGATAAAATGCCTTCTTGAAATCAGGTGCCGGGAAGCTCAAGCACGCGCTTGGCGACGATATTGAGCTGGATCTCGCTGGTGCCGCCCTCGATGGAGTTGGCGCGGCTGCGAAGCCAGGAGCGGGCGGCCTCGCCATCCTCTTCCTTCTCGCCTTCCCAAAGCAGGCCATCAGAGCCGAGCGCAGACATGTTCAGCTCATGGCGGCGCTTGTTCAGCTCGGTACCAACATATTTCAGGATCGAGGCTTTCGCGCCGACGCCTTCGCCCTTGTCGGCCTCGTCCTTCACGCGGCGCAGCGTGGCTTCAAACGCCAGCGCATCGATGGTCAGGCGCGCGACATCGCCGCGCAGGATCGGATCGGCGATTTGGCCCTTTTCGTCGACTTCGCCCGCCAGATGGGCCGCGCCCACCGGATTGAGACCACCGGAGACGGCGTCAGAGACGATACCCGCGCGCTCGTGGCTCAGGAGGTATTTGGCGATGTCCCAGCCCTGACCCGGCTTGCCAACCACATGGCTGACCGGCGCGCGCGCATCGTCAAAGAAGGTCTCGCAGAAGGGCGATTTGCCGGAGATCAGCTTGATGGGCTTGGTGGAGACGCCGGGCGTATCCATGTCGATCAGGATGAAGGAAATGCCTAAGTGCTTGGGCGCATCGGCCTCGGTGCGCACCAGCGCGAAAATCCAGTCGGACTTGTCGGCGTAGGAGGTCCACACCTTCTGGCCGTTGATGACGTACTCATCGCCATCCAGCACGCCCTTGGTACGAAGGCTGGCAAGGTCCGAGCCTGCGCCCGGCTCTGAATAGCCCTGACACCAGCGGATTTCGCCGCGCGCGATTTTCGGCAGGTGCTCGCGCTTCTGCTCTTCGCTGCCGTATTTGAGCAAAGCCGGGCCAAGCATCCAGATGCCGAAACTGTCCAGCGGGGAGCGGGCCTTCATGGCCTTCATCTCTTCCTTCAGGACGAAGCCTTCTTCTTTCGAAAGACCGCCGCCGCCGTATTCCTTGGGCCATGTCGGCACGGTCCAGCCGCGCTCCGCCATGCGCTCCAGCCAGATGCGCTGATCGTCGCTGGCAAAGATCCAGTCGCGCCCGCCCCAGCAGATATCAGCCTCGCCCTTGGCGGGGATGCGCATGCCCGGCGGGCAGTTCGCCTCCAGCCAGTCGCGGGTCTCTTTGCGGAATGTTTCAAGGGACATTCGAGGTCTCCTCCCGTTTACGTTTACGTCAAGGTTAGGCTGAGGCTGCGCGTGACGCCAGCCCCGATTTGCGCTTGGCTGTGAGCAGGCAGCGCGGCGAATGCGCGCGCATCGCTTGCAGGACGCCGCCAACACGATAAGTAGCTGCCCAATGCTTACCGATCAGAGGCCGCCCATGTCCGCCCACACCGCACTGCCACGCCCCTTCACGCAGGAAGGCACCAGCCGCGCCATGTTCTGGTGGCTGGTGGTCATTGCCGCGCTGGTCATCGCGATGATCGTGGTCGGCGGGGCAACGCGGCTGACGGGCTCCGGCCTCTCCATCACGGAATGGCGGCCTGTTACCGGCGCCATCCCGCCCATGACCGAGCAGGGCTGGCAGGAGGAGCTGGAGAAGTACCGGCAGATTCCCCAATACCAGCTGCAGAACCGCGGGATGAGCATGGAGGAATTCCAGTTCATCTACTGGTGGGAATGGGGCCATCGCCAGCTTGGCCGCGTCCTCGGATTTGCGTTTGCGCTGCCCTTCGCCTTCTTCCTGTTCACCCGGCGCGTGCCGCAGCGCCTGCAGACGCGGCTATGGGTGCTGTTTGCGCTCGGCGGGCTGCAAGGCGCGATTGGCTGGTGGATGGTCGCCTCCGGGCTGACAGAGCGCGTCTCGGTCAGCCAGTACCGGCTAGCCACCCACCTCATCATGGCATTCGCCATTCTGGGCCTGACACTGTGGACGGCGCTGGAGCTGCGCTACGGCAAGACGCGCATCCTTCAGCGCGGAAAGCTGTTCACGCTCGCGAGCGTGTTCTGGGGCGCGGTCCTGTTCCAGATTGCGCTCGGCGCGCTGGTGGCGGGCACCGGGGCAGGGCGCATCTTCACCACCTGGCCGGGCTTTGAAGGCCAGCTGATCCCGGAAGACTATCTCTCCGGCCTGCCCATCTGGCGCGCCGTGTTTGAAAGCCTGCCAGCGGTGCAGTTCCAGCACCGCTGGGTGGGATACGCTCTGGCCATTCTGGGGGGCGTGCTGGCTTTCCGGTTGTGGCGCACCGGCGCTGAGGATTTACGCCGCGCAGGAACCATCCTGCCCGTGCTGATCGCCGGGCAGGTGGCGCTGGGCATCTGGACGCTGGTCTCTGCTTCGCCGCTCGGCCTGTCGCTCGCCCACCAAGCAGGCGCGATCACGCTCTTCCTGATGGCAGGCTTCACCGCCTGGCTGACGGCGAGGACGCAGACTATTCCGGCGCGGTGACCGCCCGGCCCAGCACGTCGCGCGTCACCAGCTTGATCCGGCCATCTTCGCCATCGTGAATGGCGGCGAGGCCATTGGAAAAGCCCATGCCGCTGAACGGCAGGTCGGTGACGGTGAGCGCGCCGGGGCGCTGCAGCCCGGCAATCGACATTTCGCTGCGCACTTCAATGGCGGAAATCTCTTCCAGCGTGCGCGCGTCAAACACGCCGACCACGCCTTCTGCGGCCAGCGGAACCAGTACGACAGGGCGGCCATAAAGCTCGGTATAGGCAAAGTGCAGTACCGATAGGCCATCGGCATCGGCGCGTACCGAACCTGCGGAGTCAATGCGGGCCAGACCACCGGTTGAGCTGCCGATGATGATGTCGCCATCTACGCCTGCGCAGCGCTCTGCGGTGAAGGGCAGGGCGATTTCGGCGGTGCGGTTGAGCGTCAGGCGTTCTCCGCCCGTATCCATCATCCGCCATACGGTGGCGCGCCGGTTGGCGTGCAAAAGGGCAAGTTCGACAAACCCGGTCCCGCGCCGGTAGAGGCAGACCCCCTCGACCGGATCGCTGACACTGGCAACATCGAGCGGCAGCGGCTCGATGGCCTGCATGCCCGGCAGAACGATGAAGCCGCGCACCAGCCGGTCGGCATCGCTGCCAAACAGCAGTGAGAGCGTGGTTCCGCGCATGTCAAACGCCGGTACGGCGGCCAGGCTGGTCAGGGCCGGGCCAGCCGTCTGGAAGACGCGCTCGCCAAAATCGTTGAAGGCGTCAAACCCGCCACCGCGCACGGCCGCGATGATAAGGCCCGCATCGCGCGCCTCGCCATTGGGCAGCAGCGCGATGTGATCGGCGGAGCTGGTCTCCTGCGTCATCCCCGTGACCGGAACCGCGCGGATATTGGCCGTCGTCTCGGCGCGCTCGCGGTCTTCCGTGACCGGTGGCTCTTCGCACGCGCTGAGGGTAGCCGCTAGACAGAGGCTAGCGAGCGCCGCTCCCAAGGTCCGCGTACGGCGAAAGTGCGCCCCGGCCCCTTTTGCACGTTGAAGAAAAGCGTCGTTCCGTCGGGTGAAAAGCATGGGCCTGTTATCTCGCTGTATTCGCCATCTGTATCAGGAGCCGCGTTGCGGCCGATCGTGTAGAGCTGTCCGTCCGGGGTGACCCCGCGGATGAATTGTTCGCCGTCGCCATCCTCGACAACAATGAGGTCGCCCCAAGGCGCAATCGTGATGTTGTCGCATTTCTCGAGCAGGCGCGCATCGGTGGATTCCACAAACAATGTCAGCTGACCCGGTTCATCACGCTCGCGCGGCGTGCCTTCATAGGGGCTGGGGCGGTAGCGCCAGATCTGGCCGATCTGGGCCGGACCGCCATCGGTACAGCAGAAATAGAGCTCGCCTTCGCCAAACCAGGCACCTTCCCCGCGCGTGAAATTCGCCGCTCCCGCAGCGATGGACCGCGCGGCAAGATCATTCTCCGGATTATGGATGGCTTCAAGGTCGACCCAGACCACATCCAGCGTCTCGCTGACGGGAATGGGATTGGCGCTGTCCTCCCAGTTGCGGGTATCGGCGCCGGGCCGCCCGCGAATGGCCAGAGCCTGCAGCTTTCCTCCACGCCAGAACTCTCCCCGGCGCTCGGGAATGAAGCGGGTGAACAGGCCCGGTTCCGCATCCTCGGTCTGATAGGCAATGCCGGTGGCCGGATCGACGGCGACGGCCTCGTGGCGGAAACGGCCCATCCCGCGCAGCGCTATCGGTTCAACCAGCGTTGTGGCCGATGCCGGAACCTCGAAATTCCATCCATGGTCGAGGCGCGCCACGCTGCCCTGCTGCATCAGGGTTTCCTCGCAGCTGATCCAGCTGCCCCACGGCGTCGGCCCGCCTGCGCAGTTATTCACCGTGCCGGCGAGCGACAGGAACTCGCGCTCCACGCGGCGGCGGCGCAGATTGTAGTGGACGGTCGTGGTGCCACCCAGATGCGGCTCGCCGCCGGGCAGGGTGTCATAGAGATAGGACGGATCGATCCGGTCGAGCAGGTTGTGGTCGGCCCCGAAGGGTGATTTCTCCACCTCGCCGGGATTGAGCTCGTGATTGCGTACAAGGATCACGCTGTCCGTATCGGGACCCGCAAAACAGGCCATGCCATCATGGTCACCGGGTACCAGCAGCCCGTCATCCATCGTCTGCCCGGTTTCAGAAAAGCTGGTGTAGGAAAAGCCGGCCGGCAGATCGAACAATCCGCGCCCATCCCGCCGCAGCGGGCCATAGCCGCGCACCTGGTTGAGGTAATTACGCTCGCCTGCGCCACTACAGCCTGTCAGCGCGGCAAGCCCGGCAAAGGCGGTCGCAGTGGCGGCGGCTGTGCCAAGAAACCGGCGGCGCGAAAGGGGCATGGCTCTTCTCCAGACTGACGGGCTGATAGGCGGAGCGATGATAATCTATAGGTGATTTGTCGGGCGCATGACAGTGCGCCGCCAAACGTCTGCTGCGGGTGCGCAATAATATGCGGTAATTATATACCGCATTGCTATCGCCCTGAATTTCAGCGTTTTTCACAGACGGTGTTGACACCAACCGTTGGCAGGCGTAACAGCCCGCATCCCATGAGAGGCCGGGCGGTTCCGGCTTCGCTGTCCAGTTTCAAGGCCCACGCGATGAAGACCTTCTCCGCCAAGCCCGCAGACGTTGAACACAAATGGGTTGTGATTGATGCCGAAGGGGCCGTTGTCGGCCGTCTTGCGGCCTATATCGCGACCCGTCTGCGCGGCAAGCACCGTCCCGACTTTACCCCGCACACCGATTGTGGCGACCACGTTGTGGTCATCAATGCCGACAAGGTGATTTTCACGGGCAAGAAGTATGAAGACAAGCGCTATTACCGCCACACCGGCCACCCGGGCGGTATCAAGGAAACCAGCCCGCGCAAGCTGATCGAGGGCAAGTTCCCCGAGCGCGTTCTGGAGAACGCCGTCAAGCGCATGCTGCCCAAGGAAAGCCCGCTGGCGCGCACCCAGTTTGGAAAACTGCGCGTTTATGCTGGCCCTGAGCACAAGCACGAGGCCCAGCAGCCGGAAGTCGTCGACTTCAAGTCCCTTAACACCAAAAACGTGCGGAGCGCATAATGGCCGAACAAGCACGCTCTCTTGAAGACCTGAAATCGGCGATGAAGCAGGCCGACGCTCCGGTCGTCACCGAAACCGAAGACACGGTCGTCGCTGAACCGAAGATCGACGAGCATGGCCGCGCCTATGCCACCGGCAAGCGCAAGAACGCCATCGCCCGCGTCTGGATCAAGCCGGGTGCCGGCAAGATCGTCGTCAACGGCCGCGAGCAGGAAGTCTATTTTGCCCGCCCGGTGCTGCGCATGATGCTGGCCCAGCCGTTCGAGACGGCTGAGCGCGTCGACCAGTATGACGTGTACGCCACGGTCACTGGCGGCGGCCTCTCCGGCCAGGCCGGTGCGGTGCGTCACGGCATCTCCAAGGCGCTGACCTATTACGAGCCGGCGCTTCGCGGTGTGCTGAAAGCCGGTGGCTTCCTGACCCGTGACAGCCGCGTGGTCGAGCGTAAGAAATACGGCAAGAAGAAAGCCCGCCGCAGCTTCCAGTTCTCGAAGCGCTAAGGCTTATTCTCCGCACTTGCGGCGGAGCCATGCCGATCATACGAACCGGGCGGTGCCAGATGGCGCCGCCCGTTTTTGTTTTGGGGCCGGCTCCGGCTTTGCCGGTCGCAGACTATAGTGCGCCAAAGAAGGCGCGTATGTCCGCGGCCAGCAACTGCGGCTCCTCACTGGCGGCGAAATGGCCGCCACGGGGCATTTCGGTCCAGTGGACGACATTATTGCTGCGTTCAGCGAAAGTTCTCACGGACCGAAAATCATCTGGAAATACGCTCACGCCCGTCGGTGTGAGATTGGCCGTTTCCCGGTAGCCCGCACCCGTTCGGGCATTCTCCAGATAGACGCGGGCAGCCGAATCCGAACTTTCGGTGAACCAGTAAATCGACACATGGGTCAGGAAGCGCGTCAGATCGAGCGTGTATGCGTGTTCGCCGAGGAACCCGGTGAACAGTTCGGCATTCCATGCCAGCAGCCCGGTGGGCGAGTCCGTCAGCCCATAGGCCAGCGTCAGCGGACGCTTGGACTGGACGTCATTGTAGGCGGCGTATTTCTGGAAGCGGTCGAGGATCGTGAACCCCTCGATCTCGAATGGCGTTAGATTGTCCATTTCGCCCTGGGTGCCGTCCGGAAAGGCAAAGATTTGCTGAAGGTGTATGCCAGCAAGACCGTGTGGCGCGGCAACGCCCATCTCGCGGGCAACCAAAGCACCTACATCGCTGCCGTGAACGCCATAGCGCTGGTATCCAAGCTCACGCATCAGCGCGTCCATTGCCACGCCGATTTTTGCCGCATCCCAGCCCGGCCCACTCAGTGGTGTTGAAAAGCCGAAGCCAGGCAGGGACGGAATGACGAGATCAAAGACAGGCCCGGCGGTGTTTCCGTGCTGGCGCGGGTTGCTCAACATGTCCGAAATGTCGAGGAATTCGGCGAAAGTGCCCGGCCAGCCATGCAGAAGTAGCAATGGCATCGAGTCTGGCTCAGGCGACCTTATGTGTACGAAGTGGATAGTCTGGCCATCAATTTTGGTCAGGAAATGCGGGAGCGCATTCAGCGCCGCTTCCTGTTCACGCCAGTCAAACCGGTTGAGCCAATGATCGGCCAAGGCTTTAACATGGCTGACTGGCTGGCCGCTCTCCCAGCAATCGTCCAGCGAATGGGGCCAGCGGGCCATCGCAAGCCGTTCGTGCAGGTCCGTGATCTGCTCTTGCGCGATCTCAATGCGAAACGGGGTGACAGACATCTCAATCTCCTTTCGTGTTGCCTGAAAGGAGTTGTGGCGGCACGCAGTGTCATATCCTGTCAGGAGGCATCTTCCTGTCGCGGTAACAGCCATTCCTCGCGCCATTGCCGTGCCAGATCGCTCCGGCGCCTGCCAAAGCGCTCGCTTTCGAGACGTATTGCGCTGATCCGGTCGGTCCTGAAGTGCCGGAAGCCTCCCCGTAAGACACACCATGCCGCAATAATCTGTTTGGACTCATAATAGGCTAGCTGGACAGGCCAGATAGTCCGGCTGCTTGACTGGCCGGATGCGTCCTCATAGTCGATTGCCAGGGCGAGCTCGGCGCGCATCGACTTTCTGACTAGACCAAGCAGATCAGTGGGTGGCTGGGAAGACGGGACGCTGATGGGCCAGAGTCCTGTATCAGCCATCCGGTCGCGCAAGTCTTGCGGTGAAGCTGCCGCAATTTTTCCTAGTGCGTTGCGGGCGGCGGCACTGAGCTCGTTGTCGGGCTGAGCCTCTATCCAGCGTGCGCCAAGCACCAACGCTTCCAGTTCCACCGGATCGAACATGAGGGGCGGAAGAAAAAATCCGGGTCGGAGAACATAGCCGAGGCCAGCCTCGCCATCGATAGGCGCCCCCAGGGTGATAAGTGTTTGAATGTCGCGGTAAAGTGTACGGACGGACACCTCTTGTTCTTCGGCGAGAACAGCAGCCGTTACCGGAAAGCGGTGGCGGCGCAGAGAGTCGATGATCGCGAAAAGGCGTTGGGTCTTGTCCAGACTGAGCGCTCCCTAACTCCGCACCTTCACATATTCGCCCGGTGCCGGGCATAGAGGCTTGAGCTTGCCCCCGCCCGGCTTCCTCGCAGGCACCTGCGTGTCGTTCATTGAGAGCAGCCACGCCTTCCAGTGCGGCCACCAGGAGCCGGGATGCTCCTTGGCTCCTGCCAGCCAGTCTTCGCGGCTCTCCGGCAGGGCCTCATTGGTCCAGTGCTGGTATTTGTTCGCATCGGGGTGATTGACCACGCCCGCGATATGGCCGGAGCCCGCCATCATGTATTGCGTCTTGCCGCCAAACAGGCGCGCGGAGCGGTAAACCGAGTCCGCCGGGGCGATATGGTCTTCCTTGCTGGCCTGCATGAAGACCGGGATTTTCACCTTCTTCAGGTCCAGCCTGTGGCCGCCCAGCTCCAGCTCGCCCTTGGATAATGCGTTGTTCTTGTAGAACTTCTCCAGATAGTAGAGGTGCAAGGTCTTGGGCATGCGCGTCTGGTCGGCATTCCAGTAGAGAAGGTCGAAAGCCTGCGGCGTCTTGCCGAGCAGGTAGTTGTTGATGACGAAGGACCAGACCAGATCGTTTGCCCGCAGCATGTTGAACGTGTCGGCCATGGTGCGCCCGTCCAGCACGCCGCCCTGCACATCCATCAGCCGGCCAATCTCCTTGAACCACTCATCATCGATGAAGACGAGAAGCTCGCCGGCCAGCTCGAAATCCAGCTGCGCGGCAAAGAAGGTGGCCGAGGCGATGCGGTCATCATTCTCGGCCGCCATCAGGGCGAGCGCGCTGCCCAGCATCGTGCCGCCAATGCAATAGCCGATAGCGTCCACCTGCCGCTCGCCAGTGGCTTGCTCCACGCATTCCAGCGCCTGAAACAGGCCCTGGCGGATATAGTCCTCGAAGGTCGCGTCCTTCATCGACTGATCGGGATTGACCCAGGAGATCAGGAAGACGGTGAAGCCCTGCTCAGTCAGCCAGCGGATCAGCGAGCCCTGCGGGCGCATGTCCATGATGTAGAATTTGTTGATCCAGGGCGGTGCGATCAGGATCGGGCGCTGGCGCACGGTATCGGTCGCGGGCGCATACTGGATCAGCTCCATCACGCCATTGCGGTAGATGACATCGCCCGGCGTCGCCGCCAGATCCTTGCCGACCTCGAAGCCGTCCATGTCTGTCTGGGTGAGGGCGAGGCGGCCATTGCCGCGTTCAAGGTCATTGACCAGATTCATCAGCCCGCGTGACAGGTTCTCGCCCTTCGTCTCGAACGTGGCTTTGAGCACATCCGGATTGGTCAGGGCGAAATTGGTCGGCGACATGGCGTCGATCATCTGGCGGGTGACGAAATTCACCTTGCGCCGCGTCTCTTCGTCTATGCCCCTGGCATTATTGACGAGGCTCAAAAGGAAGCGCTGGTTTAGCAGATAGGACTGGCGCATGGCGTCGAACATGGGATGCTCGGTCCACTCTGCAGAGCGCCAGCGCTTGTCGCCCTTTTCCGGCTCGATGACGGGCGGGGCTTCTTCACCCATCATTTTTTTCGTCGCGCCGGACCACAAATCCAGATAACCGCGATAGAGGTCTGACTGCGCCTGCAGCAGCAATTCAGGATCGCCCAGCACGTTCTCCCAGGTCTTTGCCAGTTCTGGCGACGCGTGCAGCGGATCAGCCTGCGGTTGCAGGGCCGGATCGCCGTCCAGCGAACGGCGCATCATGTCGGCCATCAGCTTCTGGCTTTTCAGGGCCGACTGCATGACATTGCGCGAGATGGTTTCCAGCGTCTCCAGATCCGCCGCAGGCAGGCTGGGGAAGGGCGTCTCCGGCGTGGACGCGCTGCCAGCCGGCGCTGGCTTTACCGCGTCCTGTTCAGGCGTGCGCGCGCGCTTTACGGCCGCTTTTTTTGCCGCCGGTTTCTTATCCGATGATGCGGCTTTCTTGCGTTTGGGAGCGGTTTTCTTCTCGGCCATGACAGACAGCACTTCCGGTAGGGCGTGACACTGATGAAGCGAAGCGTATAGAAAGCGTGTGATCCGTCCAATCCCTTCGGGAGGATAACTGTTTTGCGCAACCTGACTGCCTTGCTGATGAGCGTGGCGCTTGGCGGCCCGCTGCTTTCCGGTTGCACGCTGATGACCGTGCCGGACACCGGGGAGGGCTGGGCCAGCGCACGCATGGCCGAGGACCCTGGCCGGGAGCCGCCGGCCTACGTGCCGGAAATTCCGCGCCCGCAAGTGGAAAGCTGGCGGATGGCATCTGCCGCGCGCGAGCTGGCCGATACCCGCGATATCGTTATGTCCCGCGCGCAATTGCTTGAGCTGCCGCCTGTTGACCCACTGCTTTACGGCCAGCAGGCCCGCGAGCGCGCGACCCCGCCTGCACCACCGGCGCGCCGCAACTGAGCGCGCCGCCCGATCGATTTTACCTCCATACAAGGAATCTCCGTTCAATGACCTCGCAGTCCCTGACCAATCTCGCCCTTGGCGCCGTTGAGGCCGCTGAACGCGCCGCTATTGCGGCTGCCCGGCTGGCCGGGCGTGGCGACAAGATCGCCGCCGATCAGGCCGCGGTGGACGCCATGCGCAAAGCCTTCAATGACATGCCCATGCGCGGGCGTATCGTGATCGGTGAAGGCGAGCGCGATGAAGCGCCAATGCTCTATATCGGCGAAGAGGTCGGTACCGGCGAAGGCCCTGAGATCGATATCGCGCTCGATCCGCTGGAAGGCACCTCGCTGACCGCTGGCGGCAAGCCCGAAGCGCTGACCCTGCTGGCACTGGCTCCGCGTGGCGGCCTCCTGCATGCGCCCGACACCTATATGGACAAGATTGCGGTCGGGCCGGGCCTGCCTGAGGGCGTCATCAATCTGGACCGGCCGGTGGGCGAGAACGTCGCTGCGGTAGCCAAAGCCAAAGGCGTCCCGGTGTCAGAAGTCACCGTCTGCGTGCTGGAGCGTGAACGCCACCAGTCGATCATTGATGGTGTCCGCGCTGCGGGTGCACGCGTCGTGCTGATCCCCGATGGCGATGTCGCCGCCATCATCGCAGCGGCAGACCCGGCGACGAATGTAGACATGTATGTCGGGCAGGGCGGCGCGCCGGAAGGCGTGCTCTCTGCTGCCGTATTGCGCTGCCTTGGCGGGCAGATCGAATGCCGTCTCTTCTTCCGCAATGATGATGAGCGCGCGCGCGCCGCCAAGACCGGCATCAAGGATCTCGACCGCAAATATGCGGGCGCGGAGATGGCGTCCAAAGACTGCCTGTTCGTGGCCAGCGGCGTGACGGGCGGCCAGCTGCTTGATGCTGTCCGGCATGGCCCCGGTACGGTGACAACGCAGACGCTTCTGCTGTCCTCGGCACCGCGCTCGCGCCGCATCATCACCACACAGCGCTTCGTGGAGGGCGGCTGAACCGGGCATGGCTGGCCGTGAACCGCTCTTTGGCGTCACCGCATCGGTAACAGGGCGCGCCTGGGCGCTCAGTGACGCGCCAGATGAGGCGGTGGCAGCGATTGTGCGCGCCACAGGATGTAATGACGCGCTGGCGCGCCTGATGGCGTCGCGGGGTATCAGCGTTGATGATGCGCCCGGCTTCCTGTCCCCGCGCCTGCGTGACAGCTTTCCCGATCCGTCGAGCTTCAAAGGCATGGATGCCGCTGCGCGCGCCGTCTGGGACGCCGTGGAGGCTGGCACACGCATCGCCGTCTTTGCCGACTATGATGTCGACGGGGCGAGCTCCGGCGCGCAGCTGGTGCGCTGGCTGCGGGCGGTAGGGCAGGACGCGCTGACCTATGTGCCTGACCGCATCGAGGAAGGCTACGGCCCCTCAGCTGAAGCCTTCGCCAGCCTGAAGGCGGCTGGGGCGGGTCTTGTCGTGACGGTCGATTGCGGCGCAGCCGCGCATGGCGCGCTGGAAAGCGCCGCTGGCATGGACCTGCCGGTTGTGGTGATCGACCACCATCTGATGGATGGTCCACCGCCGCCTGCGCTGGCGCTCGTCAACCCCAATCAGCCCGGTGACACTTCAGGCTGCGGGCATATGGCGGCGGCAGGCGTGACGCTGGTCTTTCTGGCAGCGCTCAATCGCGAGGGACGGGCGAGGGGCGCCTTCAACGGTCAGGAACCTGATATCCTCGCCATGACCGATCTGGCGGCGCTGGGGACGATCTGCGATGTCGTGCCACTGACGGGACCAAACCGCGCCATCGTCACGCAGGGCCTCAAAGTGATGAGCGGCTGGCAGAAGGCCGGGCTGGCGGCGCTGGCAGAGGTCTCCGGCCTCACAGGACCGGCGAGCCCCTATCATGCAGGCTTCCTGCTGGGACCACGCATCAATGCCGGCGGCCGCGTGGGCGTGGCGGGGCTGGGGCTGGAGCTGCTCGGCAGTGAAGACGCGGCGCGGGTGCGCGAGATCGCGCTGGAACTCGACCGGCTGAATGCCGAACGCAAGGCCATCGAGGATGGTGTGCTGACGGCTGCGCTGGATGAGATCGAATCCGGGCGCATAGACGCCAGCGGCCCGGTAATCGTGCTGGCCGGGGAGGGTTGGCATCCCGGCGTAATCGGCATCGCGGCCGGGCGCATCAAGGACCAGTTCAACCGGCCCACCATCGTGATCGGGGTGGAGAACGGTATCGGCAAGGGATCGGGGCGCTCCTGTCCCGGCGTGCATCTGGGTAATGCGATACTGGCGGCGCGCGAAGCTGGCCTGCTGGAAAAGGGCGGCGGACACGCTATGGCGGCAGGCCTGACGGTCGAGGCCGCCCGTATTGATGCCTTCCGGGATTTCCTCACCGAGCGGCTTGCGCCGGAATGGGCCGCAGCTGATGAAGCCCGCACCCTGCGCCTTGATGGCGTGGTCCACCCGGCTGCGGTCGATTTTGATTTTGGCGAGTCGCTAAAGCAGGCAGCGCCCTTTGGCATGGGCAATCCCGAACCGCGCTTTGCCCTGTCTGATCTGCATATCCGCTTTGTGAAGGAGGTGGGGACCGGCCATCTGCGCTTCACCTTCGAGGCGGACAGTGGCGCGCAGGTGTCGGGCATAGCCTTCCGGGCGCTTGGAAAGCCGCTCGGCGACGCGCTGACAACCGGGCGTGACCGCAAATGGCATGTGGCAGGGCGCATCAAGGCCGAAGATAATCGCTTCGGACGCAAGGCAGAGCTGCATCTGGAAGATATGGCACCAGCCGGTTGAGCGTGGCCGGAGTGTGCCGGGCTGCACAAGAAACTACCTGCAGGGCTTGCGTGCGGGATTCCCCTTGGATATAGAACCGCTCTCGCGTTGATGCGGGCCCTTCGTCTATCGGTTAGGACGCCAGGTTTTCAACCTGGAAAGAGGGGTTCGATTCCCCTAGGGCCTGCCACGCGTGTTATCCCGTTAAAAATCAATAGGTTATGCGCTTGTGCGGAGCGGGTTTTCAACGGTGATTTCAACGGTCAGTTTGGTTGGCTCCGTGGCGGTGGTCCTCGCACTATGTGAGGCCCGAAAATGCGTCGTCGTTACATGTCCATGACCTACGTCTATGCCCGCTCGGATGGAAACCTCGAGCTGCGCTATCCCATACCCCCGGAGCTTCAATGCTTCTTCCCCAAGACGAACGGGTTGGGATTCCGGCAATTCATTGGCGGTTCGCTCGGGACTAAGGACACCACCGTGGCGAATGCCGCTGCGGCGCGGCGAATCTCTGAATACGAGCAGCTGCTTGGCTTCCTGCGTGGAAACCACACGGATGACCGGATTACCGAGCTGCTGCGATCCGTTTACAAGGACGAGCTGAAGCGAGACCTCGAGCAGCGCCTCGAAGTCGTGGACGCGGGTAAATCATTTCTCTTGCGGGCTGAGTCTATGGCCGCTTATGGCGCGGCTCTCCGCTCAGATGATCCCGAAAGCCTGGAAGCGAGTGCTGGCTGGCTGGCTGATCTTATCCAGGAGCGGCTCGACAAGACGCTTGATGTGGGGCGTGACAATCCCATCAGGCTGCGCCTTCTTCATATGGCGCAGGAAGTCTTGCTCGACGCTGTGAATGCCAAGATCGCTCGGGCGAGGGGGCTGGATGCTCCGCTGCCCGTGTCACCTGCATTGAACGTCCAGTCCAGCGTTGAGCCGGGCGCAAACGTCGCTCTATCTCCAGACGGGCGTAAATCCGTCAGCGCTTACCTCGATGTCTTCATGGAGCGCTGGCAGCGCGCAGAGCCGCGCGAGCGAACCGTGGAACGCCGACGGGACGCCTGGGCGGAGTTCTGTGAAGTTGTCGGCCCCAACACGCCGATTTACCGGGTCACAAAAGCTGATCTGTGGCGTTATCACGAATGCCTGCTGATCTACCCCACACGCGCCAATTCACGCCGGGAGCTGAGCGGCTTGCCGTTTATGCGTCAGGTAGAGCTGGCGCGCGCTAATCCGGACAAATGGCCGCCGCTCGACCCCAACACCGTTGGCGACCGCCTTCGCCACGTCGGCGCTGTGTTCCGCGACGCGGTCAAGCGCGGCGATCTGAGTTCCAACCCGGCGGATGGCGTTTCAGAGGGTAGGGCGCTTACCAGGGTTGCTCGGCCCGCCTACACGGTGGAGGAGTTGAACGCGATCCTTTCACTCCCGGTGTTCAAGCCTGCTCCTGCGCTTGAACAGCGCGGAGACGATTTCTGGGTGCCGCTGCTCGAGCTCTTCACCGGCGCACGCCCCAGCGAGCTCTATCTGCCGATGACCGATGTTCGAGAAGACGACGACATTCCGCACTTGCTGCTCGAGCCGTTCGAGGAGCGCAAGCTGAAGACCCCAGCCTCAGCCCGGTGGGTGCCGGTCCACTCCGACCTCATCAAGGCGGGCTTCCTGGAGTATTGCCGGACCATGCGCGCATCCGGACAGCGCCTATTATTCCCGGAATGGGACTTTGAATTGAGGCTAAAGCCGTCGGAGGCCCCCAAGCGGCGGCGGTTCAACCGGATGCTGGCCCAAGCGGTCGATCCGGGCCGCCGGTTCAAGGACAGCTATACGTTCCGCTCGACCTTCGAGACGGCAATTTCCAGTTCACCCAACATTTCCGAGCGAATTGCACGTAAGCTGACAGGGCGCGCTTTGGGCGGATCGGCACGCCATTACGTTGACCGGCTTGAGCTGGCGGCGCTTCGAGAGGCGATTGAGGAAGTGACATATAAGGGCGTGGACCGGTCGCACATCTACTTTTTAAGGTGAGTTCCACCCTTGACGCCGGTTCCCGCTGGGCGCGTGAAAATCAAGAGCTTACGACGGCATTTGCAGCTCGTGTGTGACGCGCAGTGTGCGCCCGCGTGTGGCACGACTTTTTGCTGCCCCATCCGTTGCAGTAGCGGCCCTGGCGGGTACCATGTTGAACGCTGATCGATGAACCGGTTTGTGAAACAGCGAGTAGCACTTGCCACATCCGCTGATGTTGCATTGGACTAATGTGACTTCGCCTTCTCTGTAGAACCTCGGTATTTGCGGCCGGAGCTCACTCGGCTTTGGAGAGCTTTGTTCGCATCGCGCGCACGACTGATACCGCTATTTCACGTCCTTTATTTTTTGCCGCGTCAATGAAGCCTTCGCGGTCCATCAATGGGCCCTCGTAATAAACTTGCAGCTCGCTGCCCTCCACTGAAGCGCTTGCGGCAATGCGGCCTTGATTGGACGAGACAGTGTGCAAAAAAGTCGCCTTCGGGCTCATTGTTTGGGGACGCAGTGCAAAAAAATCGAGATCACATCTGACCGCAGCAAGCCCCGTATTGATGACGTTGGGCCCAGTTCCACCGCAAATTAAATCTGGTGCAATCGATTGTTGAATGGTTTCGAGGAAAGCATGACTGCCGCTCTTCATAATATTAGCAGTCGCTTCCTGCGCGCGGCCGACGCTAGAACTAATTATAGATTGCAACTCATCCAGCTCTCTTTGTAGATTGTCGCTTGCGGTATCTATTCCGCGCGACCTATAGGTTTTTATTAAGTTAGTTATTTGCATTGTGTTCTGAAATCTATTAATTAGAGTTGGTTGAAAGCCGACGTCTAAAATCCGGCGTATCAGTGGCCATTGGTCGTCAGCGGTAATGTTGTGAGGAGGAGCGTTCGCTTCGTGGGGCAGTTTGCCATGCGGATCAGCTAGAACGCGTGGAGCTCGGCGCGTAAGCATAAAGTACAATAACCCGACTGCCAAAGTAAGATCGGAGCGTGAATCTCGGTGCTCGCTCCCCGGAGCGAACTCGGGCAACCTAAGAAAACGATTGCCCAACTCCTGTCCTGCAGGCGTATTAATTCCATTTTCGACTTCATTTGGCTGCCATGATAGACCAAAATCAACTAATATAGGCTTATTTTGTTTACCGTCCTGAAGAATGACGTTGTCCGGCTTTATGTCGCGGTGTATTAAACCTAAAGAATGACATTTTTCTATCGTATTTATGATGGATTCGAATGCATATAATGCATTCGTCGCATTAAAGGGCTTTGCGTCACTCAGTGACACTCCTTCTATCCACTCCATTATTAAATATAAATTAATAGATTTGTCTTCCCAGTCCTCAACATTTGTATCTAACAAGCGTGGGGCGCCGTCAGTTTCGTGTAAGGCACGGAGGCTTAGCGCTTCTTGTAAGAATCGAAAGCGGCGTACAGTCTGGGTTTGCGCCTCCGGATGTAGCTCCTTAAGCGCGCCCACCTCACTACCGTCTATCCGGCACACTCTTCGTACGACGCCTTGCCCCCCCGCTTGCGACTTGCCAGCTTGGTCATCAACTTTCCAACGTGAAGTCCACATGATAAGTCCCCCTCCTTCTCTCATAGGCTGGAAATAACAGGAGCTCAACGCGACCGTAGCTCCAGAGCGTCTCTGTCATGAAAACGCTGGTTTCTGAGACAGGCCCGGCTGGGCCGTTTGAGCCCACTGCTTGGCATCATATTCCGTCTCAAAAGCCATCTTGAAAAGCCCTGGCGTCTCGATACTGTCGCGACAGGTTTTTGCGACGGAGAGAGCATTGCGAGTTGGATACGCACGGGTGAGCACCCGCGATCAGGAGACCCATCTACAGATCGACGCCCTGCAGGAGCACGGTTGTGAGCGGATATTCGAGGAGAAGGCATCCGGCGCGCAGCGGGACCGGCCTGAGCTGAAGGCGGCAATTGATTATCTGCGCGCCGGGGATGTGCTGGTCGTGTGGAAACTGGACCGGCTGGCGCGCTCGCTCCGTCAGCTCATCGAGACCGTGGAAGGCCTCGAGGACAAGGGCATCGGCTTTGTCTCGCTCACCGAAGGGATCGATACGACATCGCCCGGCGGCAAGCTGGTCTTCCACGTTTTCGGCGCTCTGGCCGAGTTCGAGCGCGAAATGATCCGGGAGAGGACGAAAGCCGGACTGCAGGCCGCCAAGTCACGGGGCCGCAGGCTGGGGCGTCCAGCGGCACTGACACCGGACCAGATTGAGATGGCCCGCGCGCTCAAACAGGCGGGCAACCACTCCATGCCGCAGATCGCCAGGCAGCTCGGCGTATCGCGGGCGACGCTATATAGGGTGTTGGCTTAGCCCTTCTGGCGGCACTCGGCCGCAAAACATAACCGCTCGTACGTCCGGTTGAGGGCACCAGCAGCTCCGTGCGTATAGCAGAACAGGTAACCTGTTCTGCAGAAGCGGGGGCAAGCGGCATGTCCGAAATTACAGCGCGTTCCGAGCACGAAGCCCGTTCCGAAGCCATACTTACCATTCCGGGCATGGGCAGCGATCACTGCGCAGGCATTGTTACGCAGTCCATCCGCCGGTTGCCCGGTATCGACGAGGTGAAGACCAATATCGCTGCCCATCGCGCCAATGTCCGCTTCGATCCGGCGCAGACTAGTCCCGACGCAATACGCTCTGCGGTGGAGAAGGCGGGATATGATGTTGCTGCAGTTCAAGCGGCCTCTTCGGCGCACGACAGTGAGGATGCCGAAGAACGATATCTTGCCCTGGCGGTGAAACGGCTGTGGATCGCGGCAATTCCCGCGACGCTGATCATGCTGCTGATGATCCCGCACATGTTCTGGCGCCCGGTGCCGGGTTATCTCGCCATCGTTGCGGTTCTGGCCTTTCCGGTCGTGTTTCTTTATGGCGGCTGGGCAACGCACAGATCGGCCTGGCGCTCGCTGACCAACCGCACCGCCAATATGGATGTGCTGATATCGATGGGCAGTCTGCCGCCCTATCTAATCGGGCTGGCCGGTTTCATCTGGCCGATGACCAGCTTTATCGAGATGGCAGCCACCATCATGACCTTCCACCTGCTGGGGCGCTATCTGGAAACCCGCGCCAAGGGCAGGGCCAGTCAGGCCATCAAGCGGCTGCTGGCGTTGGGAGCGAAAACCGCGACCGTGATCCGCGATGGACGCGAGGTGGACATCCCGGTCGCTGAGCTCGCTATCGGCGATGTCATGCGGGTGCGTCCAGGCGCCAAGATACCCACCGATGGTGAGGTGGTTGAAGGCACGAGCCATGTCGATGAATCCCTCGCCACCGGCGAGCCTGTTCCTGTCGAAAAGCAACCCGGCGATACCGTGCTCGGCGCGACCATCAACAAGGAGGGCGTTTTGACCGTGCGCGCGGCGCGCGTTGGAGCAGACACCTTTCTGGCGCAGGTAGTCCGGCTGGTAGAGGAAGCGCAAAGTTCAAAGGTGCCGATACAGGAGTTTGCCGACCGGCTGACCGGGCGCTTTGTGCCAGCGGTCATTGTGATCAGCCTCGCCAGTTTCGCGGCATGGCTGGGCTTTGCCGAGCAGCTACGTCCGATACTGGAGTGGGGCTCGGGCTTTCTGATGTGGGTGAACCCGGAGATCGCGCCCCTGCCTGCGGCCCTGCTGGCTGGCATCGCGGTTCTGGTGATCGCCTGCCCCTGTGCGCTTGGACTGGCTACGCCCACCGCGCTCATGGTGGGCTCCGGTCTGGGGGCGGAGCGGGGCATCCTGATCCGTTCCGGTGAAGCGATCCAGACGCTGAAAGACATCAAGCTGGTCGTTCTCGACAAGACAGGCACCATTACGATGGGCCGGCCTGCTCTGGTGGGCGTATCCGCTGCTGACGGCGTGACGGAGGACGAGGCGCTGCGCCTGGCCGCCAGTGTTGAAGCAGGCTCTGAACACCCGCTGGCTGAAGCGATGCGCAAGGGCGCTGAAGAAAGAGGCGTCAGCCTTACCCCTGTCAAAGGCTTCAAGGCGCACGCTGGCAAGGGGGTCGAGGCCCAGCTGGACGCTGAAACCGTGCGCGTCGGCAACCCGCGTTTCCTGACCGAAAACGGTGTTGATGTTCCCGACACGCTGCTGGACGCCCTCGCGGGGTACGAAAATAACGGGCAAAGCGCCGTACTTGTCGCGCGTAATGATGACGCCGTCGGTGTCATCGCGGTTTCCGACACGCTGAAGGCGGATTCCAGGGCCGCCATCGCAGCCCTGCACGCCATGGGACTGCACACGGTGATGATCACCGGCGATAACGAGCGAGCTGCGCGTCATGTCGCCGCTCAGGTCGGGATTGACCAGGTTCTTGCCGGGGTGCTGCCCGAAGGCAAGGCCGACGAAATCCGCCGCCTGCAGGAGCAGCATGGCCCGCATGTCGCCATGATCGGAGATGGCATCAACGATGCGCCAGCCCTGAAACAGGCCAATGTCGGCATCGCCATCGGCGCCGGGGCCGATGTCGCCATCGAGGCCGCGGATGTGACACTGGTGAGTGGTGAGCTGGGCAAGGTGGTGGAAGCCATACGGCTTTCGAAGGCGACTTTCCGCAAGATCGTGGAGAACCTGTTCTGGGCGTGGTTCTACAATCTGGCCGCCATTCCACTCGCTGCAGTCGGCCTGCTGCACCCGATGATCGGCGTCATCGCGATGACGGCCAGCTCTCTGTCGGTGATCGGCAACTCGCTCCTGCTGAAGCGGGCCAGATTGAGCGACTGAGCCTGAACGTCAGGCTCCCCGGTTAGCGGAATAGATCGAAATCGAGCCGGTGACAGTCGGGACAATTTTCGTCTCCCGAACGTCTTCAAATCCGGCCTGCTCCATCAGCAAGGGCAGCACGCCATCTGCGTTCGGGATTGTATCTTCAATCCCGTCCAGTCTCTGCACGGTGTTGCGGAACAGGGTCCGCATTAGCTTTGTCCTCTGCAAACCGTAATCGGCGATCACCAGCCGTCCTCCTACGGGCAGAATATCGAAAGCCTGCGACAGGATGCGGCGCTTCTCCGCCATCGGCACCTGATGCAACACCAGGCTGCTGGTGATCACGTCTGGCTGCCAGCCGTCAGGCAGGCTGGCCTCGCCAAAAAATCCCTCGATGAAAGTTATTCGCGCCTCGCGCTTACGTGCCTTGCGCTTCGCACGTGCCAGAACGGACGGGTCAGGATCAAGACCGGCCAGGTCCGCGCTAGGCTCCGTACCGCTTATTGCCAGCAGCAAGGCGCCGGTGCCGCACCCGATATCGAGTATCCGCATGCTGCGCTGGGGGGCGATGTCGCGGACAAGGGCGGTCCGCCACACCTTTTCACGCGTCATCAGCGCGATGGCTGCGTCGTAGGCGGGGGTCAGCCATGCCTTGCCGAGGGCGGGCGTGAAGGTTTGCGGGGCAGGGTCGGCCATGGTGGTGATCCTTGCTTGGAGCAGTGGGGTTGTGGGCGGTGTTGGACCAATGATCAGGTCGAGTTCGGGTCAGCAGTCGAGGCGATACGGTTGATGATCGGGCAGTCTGGACGGTCATCGCCTCCACAGGCCCTGGCCAGCGTCTCCAGTGCTGCAATCATCGCATTAAGTTCGGTGACGCGGGCACGTAGCTCCTTGATATGTCCGTTGGTGAGGTGTTTCACATCGGCGCTGGAGCGTGAGCGGTCCTGCCACAGGGCGAGCAGGGCCTTCACATCCGGCACCGAAAAGCCCAGCCGCCGGGCCGCGCCGATAAAGCGCAGCGTGTGGATGTCCTGCGGCGTGTAGACGCGATAGCCATTGGCCGTGCGCCCTGGCTGGAGGAGGGTAATCTCCTCGTAATAGCGGATCATCTTGCGCGAAATGCCGGACGCCTTTGTCGCTTCGCCGATATTCATCGCACCCGGCTCCTAAATCACGCCATACATGCGCAGCGGCATCCAGATCGCCATGGCGATCATGATCAGGTTCTCGGTCAGCGAGATGAAGCCCAGCGGCACGCGGCTCTCTCCACCCATGCAGGCGCATTTCAGCTTGCGCCGCTCGATATAGACGGCCCTGAACACCGAGACCGCGCCAATAGTGCCGATAAAGAGGGCGACCGGGGAGGCGAGCCAGATCAGGCTGCCCGCCAGCATGAGAAGACCTGCACCGGCCTCCGCAAACGGATAGATACGCCCATAGGGCACCCAGCGCCGCGCCAGCAGGTCGTAATTGAGGAACATGGTAGCGAAGGCTTCAATATTGGTCAGCTTCTGCAGGCCCAGCAGCACCATCGCGATGGCGATGAAATATTCCACCGTGTGCAGGCCGACGATAGGCATGTTCGATTGCCAGGCGACGGCGAGGGCGAGCAGGGCCGATATCGAGAACAGCGCAATCACGGGCGTGTAGGTCGTTTCCTTTTTCGGCTTTGCCACACCCAGATAGGCTTCCAGCGCCTCATAGCCGCCGACGCGCTGGCCATCGATGAAAGTCTGCGGCGTGGTCTTCACGCCATGCTCGGCCTTGAACGCGTCTACAGCCTCGCGGCTGGTCAGGAGGTGGTCCTCAACTTTGTAGCCCTTGCTGCGCAGGAGATGACGGCTCTTCAGCCCGTAGGGGCATTTATGCTCGGGCGTTTCCATGCGGTAGAGCTTGGCGGTCTTTCCGGTCACTGGAAGTTTCCTTTCAACGGTATGCGGGGTCGGCTGGCGCGTACCGTGAACCTTACCACCATGGGTGGGTCAAGGGCCGCGATGTAAGGGTCTGCACGACTGGATATGACAGGTCGGCCAGTGCCCGCTTTTTTGCTTTTACGCGACGAACTGCGGGATAGTTGTGGGCCCTTGGTGAGCTCACTGTGATGTGAGGTGACGCGCGCCGTTTCATGATCGACATTCGTGAGATGACGGATCGCTCTCTCGGCCAGGTTATAAAACGACCGGTGGAACCAGATCGCTTGGCCGGTGTGTTTGCGGGCGGCGGCGCGCTGGCCGCGTTATCCGGGTTGGCCGGCGCAACCTGTTGCATCCTCCCGATAGCCTTGGCCAATCTCGGGGCGGGAACGGCCTTGCTCCTCCACTTGCGTTTCTTTGTCCGTAACCAGCTCTGGTTATCCGCAGCCGCTTTGGCGCTTGTCGCGTTGGCCGGATATCTCGCGTTCCGCGGAGGGCGCAAACCGTCCCGGATCGTGACCGGGGTCCTCGTCCTGTCTGGCCTACTTGCCGCTGCGTCGCTCATTGTGCCGCACTTTGAGACGGAGCTTATGCGCTGGGTGTATGGACGATGAATGCGATCCTGACCCACTCGACGCTGACCTGCCCTGAATGCGGCCACGTTTCCCGAGACGAAATGCCGACCGACGCTTGCCAATTTTTCTACGATTGCAAGGGATGCGGCGCCGTGCTGCGTCCGGAGGCGGGTGATTGCTGCGTCTACTGTTCCTTTGGCGATGTTGCCTGCCCGCCTGTCCAAATGGACAAAGGCTGCTGCGGCACCTGATCCAATAGGGCGCGGGGGTACGCTTTGCCCACGCAGATCGAGGTCATCACACAACGACAGGCACACTCTTCACGATCCCCTGGGCCATTTCGGCAAACACATCCGCCTTGCGGCGTTGATCAGGATGAGGTGATTGGTCGGCTTAAGGTTGATCAGCGTTCTAGATGGCCTGACGGTCTTCCGTGTTGATTATGACGATCAACGCGATCCCGCAGGACAGTGGACAAGTGTTGGTTGGCGCGTCAGACGCCCTGACGCACCGTATTGATCCGCTCAGCGGTGCCAGTGGAACGTATTCTGCCCGGGTTAAGCAACGCGCGCAGGCGTGGTTTCAGGGCAAGCGCCGGTTTTTCGACCCAGACACGCATCAACCAGCCAGTCAGCAATGCTGCCGGTGCCATCACTACAAGCAATGTGAATGCTCCCGCCCCGGGATGGAGTGCGAGCACGATCTGGCCTATCGGCCAGTGCAGGATGTAGACGCCGTAGGATACGTCCTCGACCTCACGCACGGCCACGCCGATATGGCCTGGAATGCGCAGGAAGCCTGCCCACAGCGTGACATATCCCATCGCCAGCTGACCGGCGATCATGGCGGCAGGCGTGTCCTTGAGGGCAAAGGCGAAGAGGACAACCAGCAAGCAGCCGAGCGGCGTCAGGGCAATCCGGTCGCGCAACGCGAAGAACGCCGCCCCGGCCATGAAGGCACCGCCGAACCGCGCGGACGCATCAACCGTTGCCGCGCCGATCCCGTCCCATGGCTGTATCATGTGAACGACCGAGAATGCAGCGGTTCCCATAAACAGCGCCACAATGATGGATGGGCGGCGGAACAGCCCCACTGCCGCCAGAATGCCTGCGGCAAGGTAAGCCAGCAATTCATAGCGGATTGTCCAAAGCGGGCCGTTCATCTCCGGCATCGGATGGTCGGGAAACACGCCGGGGAGTCCGGCATGCGGATCAATCTGAGCGAGGATGAGCATAGGAAAGGCCCAGGTTTCCATCTGGGCGAAATATTCCGCGGGCACGTAGCTGCTGAGCAGAGGGCCAGCTACCAGCCACAACACCAGCACCGTAACGGCCAGTCCGGGGAAGATGCGCAAGAGCCGGGACAGGGCGTAGCCCGTCATGTCGGAAGAGCGTATCAGGCTCGCAGCGATCATATACCCGGAGAGAATGAAGAACCCGTCGAGCGCGAACTGCACCGCATTATCGACCAGCACCTCGGCTGCACCGGTGATAGGCAGCCCCATGGGCAGCATGATTGCGTGTCCGGCGAGCACAAGAAATGCGAAACCGATACGAATGGCCGTAAAGTTGTTGGCGCGGTCTTCCAGACGACCATGGCCGCCTGAAAGCAGTGTATTGAACCAGTTCGGAACACTCATACGCCATCTCCCCGTTCACGAGACGCCCAGTGCAAGACTCAATCCGTACCAGCGCTGGAGATGAGGGATCGTGCCGCCGGTCGCGTATTCGTTGACAAGCAACAACACATCGCGGGTGTTATACGAATGATACTCCTGAGGATCAGAGGCGCGTTGGCGTCCGGGGCGATAGCGCTGGCCGTTTCCGGATGCGCCAGCATCGCGTCTGACTCCAGCCTTGCAGAGGTCTCGGCACTGGTTGAAGCGCGCACAGGCGCCGCGCCGGGCTGGGCAAGGACCGATGAAGGCAGAGCCGCGCTGTCCGCCTCGGTCGACAGCCTTCTGGAAGCGCGGGTGGGAATGGATGAGGCCGTGGCCATCGCCTTTCTCAACAGCCCCGCCATCCAGTCTGATCTTGAGGAACTCGGCATAGCCAGAGCCGCATTCCTGTCGGCGGTGTTGCCACCGAACCCGGTCATCGAAGTTGTCCGTGCGGCCCGCGGCAACGAGCTGGAGGTGGGGTTGAGCGTGTCTCTCCTCGAGCTGCTGTTCTGGCCTCAGCGGGCAAGAGCTGGCGAAGCGCGCATGGACGCGGCGAGGGCTGACGCGGCGCGGCGGCTTGCTGACGCGGCAGCAGATGTGCGGATCGCCTATGTGGATTACGTTGCAGCCCGCCAGGCGCTTGATCTTTACGAGCAGGCTGAAAGCGCGGGTGAAGCGGCCCGGCTGGCCGCGCAGGCGATTTATGCTGCAGGCAATATCGCACGCGTCGATCTGGACCGGCAGCGCCAGTTTGCAGCACGGATGACAGCGGAACGCATGCGTGCGGAAGGCCGCATCGGCCCGGCATTCGAGCGTCTGACCGCAGTCCTCGGCCTGGACGGACAACAGGCGGCCGCGCTTCAGACGTTGTCGCGTCTTCCTGCTCCGCCAAACAGGGTGATAGATGCGGACCGGGTAGCAGCGGCTGCCGTCAGTGACAGCTTCCCGGTGGCCGTGGCGGAAGCGAGGCTCCGGGAAGTGGCCTCGCGGGGCGGTATCAGGAATGTCGAAGCTCTGCTGGGTGATGTTGAACTGATCGGAGAGTTCGAGCGCCGGGGCCGTTGGTCTGAAGCCTACGGGCTGGGTTTTAGGCTGCCTCTTGATCTGGGAGCCTCCGGAAGCTTGCGGGCAGGGGCAGAGTTCAGGCAGGCCTGGCAGCAGCTCCAGCAAGCGCGCATGGATAGCCGTTCCGCCAGCCGTTCAGCGGCCATGCGAGCAGAAGCGGCCCGTGAACTGGCCCTGTTCCATCGCGACGTATCCCTTCGGATTTCCGCCGATGTATTCGACGGCGTGGTCCGGGACTTCAATGCCATGCAGATCGGCATGTTCGAGCTTCTGCAGGCGCGGCGCGACCGGGTCGAGGCGGGCCGCGACTATGTTCAGGCCGTTGCCGAATACTGGCAGGCACGCGCCGACCTTGAACGGCATGTACGGGTGGCGGAGATCGAAACGTCACCTGAACCGTCCCGTCGGCAGGAAACGCCCGCAAACGCTCCGTCTCCTGCAACACATGATCGAACCCACCAGCATGAAGGGCATGTTCACTGATGAGCCAGTTTCTACTTAGCCGTCGCGGAGCGATTGCCGCAGCCGGTCTGGCCGCAGCCGGGGCAGGTCTGGCAACGGGCCGCGCGAACGCCTCGGCGTCCAATCCCGGCCCCCATCATGCGCGCAGCGTGGAACCCGGCGACTACCCTCCCGGAGAGCCCGGCGTTCACTACACTCCTGTAGTCACGCCGAACGGCTCAACGCTTCCCTACAGGCTCGTCGGCGGCGTGAAGGTGTTCCACCTTGTCGCTGAAGAGGTCGAGCACGAGTTCGCGCCGGGGCTGACGGCTACCTGCTGGGGCTTCAATGGCCAGGTCCATGGCCCCACGATTGAAGCCGTTGAGGGCGACCGGGTGCGGATTTACGTCACCAACCGGCTGCGCGCGGCGACATCGGTCCACTGGCATGGCCTGATCCTGCCGTCCGGCATGGATGGTGTCGGCGGCCTGACGCAGAGGCTGATCCGTCCGGGCGAGACGTTCCGGTATGAGTTCCCGCTCGTGCAGCACGGAACGCAGATGTATCACGCCCACCACGACGAAATGACCCAGATGGCAATGGGAATGATGGGTATGTTCGTCATCCACCCCCGCCGGGCTGAGCGGCGTGTCGACCGCGACTTCGCCCTGCTTCTGTCGACGTGGAAGATCAGGCCGGGAGCGCGCCGTCCCGATCCCAACGAGATGACGGATTTCAACATCCTGACGATCAACGCCAAAGCCTTCCCCGGCACCGACCCGCTGGTGGTGAGGCAGGACCAGAAGGTCCGCATGCGGGTGGCCAATCTGTCGGCGATGGACCATCACCCATTCCACGTGCACGGCCATACCTTCCAGGTTGTCGGCACTGACGGCGGCGAGATACCGGAAGCGGGGCGCTGGCCGGAAGCCACGGTCCTGGTGCCGGTTGGCTCTGCACGCACCATCGAGTTTGTTGCAGATAATCCCGGCGACTGGGCCGTTCACTGCCACATGACCCATCACGTCATGAACCAGATGGGACACGATATCGAGAACATGGTCGGAGTGGACCAGTCCTCGTTTGCCGGGCTGGTTGGAGATCTGGTGCCCGGCTACATGGCGATGGATGGCAACGACATGGCGGCCCACGGCGAACATGTCGAAATGGGCCATATGGCCATTCCTGAGAACTCCATCCCGATGGTGGGAGCACAAGGTCCGTTCGACTATATCGGCATGGGCGGGATGTTCACGATCATGAAGGTGCGTCCCGGCATCACACGCTATGATGATCCGGGCTGGTACAGGGCACCGGACGGAACCACGGCGCGCGTGGCAACACCCGGCGAACTCTCGCGGGACGGCATTCGCACGTGACGGGTGGCTTCACCCGGTTTCAGGAATCCTCAGGCAGCTGGAGCGTTTGCGCCAGCGCCTTGCGGGCACGGTAAAGGCGGTTTTCGACAGCCTTGGCACTCATTCCGAGAACGGCTCCGGCCTCAGCCATGGTGAGGCCCTCGAGGGCGGTGAGCAGCAATGGCGCCTTGAGACCGTCCGGCAGGCTCGAGATGGCGGCATCGGCCCGGCGCAGCTCATCGCGGTCCAGAAGCCGGGTTTCAGGACCGGCCTCGGGCGAGGGCGGATCAGCCTGCCTTTCGGAAACCTGGCCGAGCGCCATCATGAAACGGCGAACCTTCCGGCGCCGCGCCATATCACGGCACTTGTTAAGGGCAATCGCGCGAAGCCAGACATCGAAAGCCCGGCCAGTATCGAACCTTGCCAGCGCCTGCCAGGCCGAGATGAACGTGAGCTGCACAATCTCCAGAGCATCATCGCTATTGCCGCTGTAGCGGCGCGCAAAGCGGTACAGCCCGTCCTTGTGGCGTGTCATTAACCGCCCATAGGCACGCTCTTCACCTGCGAGAGCGCGGTGAACGAGGTCGGTGTCGCTGTCTTGTGGCTCCCCGGTCACCAGTCCTGATCGGTCAGGGAAGCGGTTACGGTCGCATCAAAATGTTCTCTCTGGCTGGCATCGAGTATCTCGCGCACATCGAGAACATAGCGGATCGTCTCCAGCTGAAGCTCGCCCATCGCGTGATGGAAGTCATGGATCGCGGCGCGAACATTGTCGTCGAGCTGGTGGTCTGCCTCGATGGCTGCCGCCAGCCGGGTATTCGCCGCACGCATTTCGCGTTCGCGGGCCTGACGTTGAGCGGTATAGCGCGCCTCGATCTCGGCGACGCGGGCTCTCTGCTCTGCAGACAGGTCCAGCTCGTGATGTATGATGCGGTGAAGGGATGGCTCTGCTGCAGCGGGCGAGAAGTAATGTGTGGCGCACCAGGCCGCAAACACGCCTGCAAGGACCGCGAGGACGAGGCTGAGAGCGAGGTAGATACGAAGTCGCGTCATCGGCTTGTTCTCGTCAGCAATGTCGATGGAGCAAGCGGGGTGTTGGTGGAGAACACCGCCATATCCTCTGCCGCATGCGGTTGCGGCGCGCTAAGAAGCGCCGTGGCAAAGCCGAGCGCTAGCGCCGAGGCCGTTGCCGTTACAGGAAGTGCGCGCAGCCAGGCCGTTACCCGGCCAGCCTGCATGGCTTCGATCCGGCTCCAGACGCGCGCTTCCAATCCGGTGAGATCGCGGTCTGGCTCTGTCCTGAGTAGGCGGGTCAGAAGATTATCCAGCTGGTTCATGGTTTTCGCCTCATACGTCCTAAGATTTTACGTCCCGGCGCGGCATGTCCCTCATCTGCTGGTGCCCACCGGCCGGTAACGGCGCGGCGTTCCAGCTGAAATGATCCGTCAGCGGCCGGGAAGGGATAACGCCCGCTAATGCGTAAATACTCCAGAAACGCCTGATCAGGGAGAGCAATCAATGCCATTACTCAGACTCGCAATAGCCAGCGCCGCCGTCATGTTGCTGGCCGCCGCCGCGTTCGCACACACGGTGATGACCCATTCCAATATCCGCGATGGTGACGTGCTGGGCGAAGCGCCTTCGTCGTTCGATTTCGGTTTTGCCGATCCTGTCTCTCTCGTCGGGCTTGAGCTTGCCGTTGTCGACGGAGACGCAATCGATATCGGGTTTGAGCGCGTTCGGGGAATGCAGGACGAGTTTTCGGTACCGTTCCCGCCGCTCGAAGAAGGCAATTACGTAATCAGGTGGCGCGCCGTAGCGCAGGACGGCCATGTCATGCGCGGCGAAATAGCCTTCGAGCTGAACGCCGATGCACACGCCGATGAGCACGGGCAACAGTCTTCCGGACACGACGATCACCATGCTCATCACCACGACCATCACCATGGTCATCACGATGAGGACGCGCACGATGATCACGCAGGGCATGGTGATATGGTGGGGCTGATCCGGTCAGTCCCGTCCGACGGTGCTACCGTCGATAGCGGCCTCGAACGGATTGAGCTGCATTTCGATCACCCGATGGCCGTGCGGTCGATCCAGCTGTCTACGCTCGCAATGGAGCGGATTACCGTTGAGTTCGAGGCGCAGGAGGCCCCAGTCACCTCCATTGAGGCCGCTACCGAACCTCTTGACCCCGGCGAATACGAGTTGAGCTGGCGGGCTGATGGTGGCGACCATGAGATGAGCGGGACTGTCCGCTTCACTGTCGAGTAGAGTAGAGGCGCTGGCGCTTGATGCAGGTGCGCGTGCGATCAGCCAGAATGGGGCGGGGTTATACCCAGTACGGCGACGCACGCCACCACGCCTGCGCCGAGACCGGCCTCCACCAGTACCGCCCATCGTATCCGTCCGGCGGCCTGATCGGTCAGGTGCTGGGCGAGCGCTGGCGCAAGAACGAAGCGGTTGAGCGCCGCAAGGCCTACCATCCCGGCAAACAGGGCGAGCTTGACGATCAACCAGCTGCCATAAGCGGTCTCGAGCGTCGACATCACCCGGCCCGGCCCCGCAACAAGCACGGTGTTAGTCACGCCCGTGAAGACCAGCGCCGCGACGGCAACGCTCCCGATGCCGGAAAAGCGCGACAGGAGCTGAGCGGTCCGCTGGCGGTAGTCTCTCGACGCAGCCTGCGGAGCGAACAGCCGCGAAAGAAAGAGGCCAAGCGCACCCAACCACACTGCCGCTGCGAGTATGTGGGCAACGGTAGAGACTTTGTGCAGCCCGCCTTGCAGGCCCTCACCGGAGGCGGCATGGCCGGTCCAGGCGAAACTCGCGAGCGCTGCAGCGAGGAGCACAAGGGCGGCCCATGCTCCAGATTGTCCGCGCCAGACCAGAAGCGCGCCGAGTGCGAGACCGGCAAGGATCGTGCGCGCGAGGAAACCCAGGGCCGGATCGAAGGTCGTCAGAATGAAGACCGCTCCATCCGGCGAGAACACCTCAGGCCACGAGTCCAGGACCGCGTGAGAGAAGATCAGACCATTTGC
Organism: Glycocaulis sp.; assembly: GCF_050485565.1. Lineage (GTDB taxonomy): Bacteria > Pseudomonadota > Alphaproteobacteria > Caulobacterales > Maricaulaceae > Glycocaulis. Next base: position 60,570 of record NZ_JBJHBQ010000003.1, read on the forward strand.
AAGAGCTCCGGCGGTCAGCAGGCCGCAGCAGAGTGCGAGGACCACCCGGCTTGCCCTGCCGGGTTTTTCCCCCGCCCAGAGCAGGGCTGCGAGAACACCGGCACCAAGCAGCCCCGTCCCGTATTGCAGTGTGCGAACAGTTATCTCCGCAGCGTCCATGATGCCCACTCCAGCGGTCTTGCACTAAGGGCCTATACGCGCCGGAGTCCAGCGTCACTTTGTCCAGTTTCACCTGCTCCGGGAAGGGCATCGCCCAGACCGGACGCCATCACACCTGACAGCCTTCAATGATAGCAAGGAGAAGAAGATGACCTTTGTTTCGCTCGGAGTCCGGCTTGCCGCCGCCACGCTCTTCGGCCTCTGGACGACCGCCGCGCAGGCACACGAGGTGGAAGTTGTCGGCGATGGCCGCTATCTCGTGATCGTTGGCTTCGTTAACGAGCCGATCTTCACTGGTGAGCGTAACGGCCTTGATCTGATCATCCGCCCTGCAGGCGAACGCGAAGCGATTCCGGGGCTGGAAGACGGACTGTATGCCGAGCTCATTGCGCCAGATGGCGAAACACGCAGAGCCTTCGATATACGCCCGCAATATCCGCATCCCGGACGCTATACCTTTGACGTGATGCTGACAGAGCCTGGCCGTTATCACGTGCGGGTGTGGGGCGAGATTCACGATGTCAGTTTCGATGTGACGCTGCCACTCGACGAGGTGACACCGATTTCAACGCTGCGTTTTCCAACGGAGTGATCCCAGCAGCAGCGCTCGCCAATCGCTCTATACCGCTGCCAGACGCGCTTGGCGGGTTTGCGCTACCTTGACCAGCACCGGACACAGGGATGCTCGCCTGCGAGCGATATGGAGTCACAGGCGAGCATTCCGGTGTGAGAGCTACGCTAGACCGTCGGGTTCTTGCCCGAGGCCGCGCGGTGGGCCTTCACGATCTCGAACTCCTCCTCGGTCACGATCCGGTCGAACACGCCCAGCAGGGCCGGAGCGTCCTCATGGGTGCCGATATACTGCTCCAGCCACATCCGGAGCAGGGGCGCGAGCTCGATGTTGAAGAGGCCGGAGAGCTGGACGAGCTTCTCGATGGGCACGCGGCTGCGGCCTGACCGCCATTGCGAGAGGATGTTCGGCTTCTGATAGCCGAGCCTGGATGTCAGATCATTCGCCTGCCAGCCCCGGCTGGCGAGCAGATCGTCGATCCGCTCGTCGATCCACATGGCTAGCTCGTAGCCGGGACCGGTCTCCTTGTCGCCGGGTGGACGGCCAGCGCCTGCGCGGGGACCGCCCTTGCCCTTGATGCGGTTGGGTGCGTTGTAGGTCATCATCTCATCCTTTGGTGCTTTATATCGCGCCATGACCGCCCCGCTATACCGCTTCCATGGCCCGCAACGCATCGCGCCGCTGATGACCGGAGGCTATTATCCACCGGAGCAGATCGAGATGCTCATCCGTGATGGCGGTGAGCTCGATCCCGGCGCGCTTCATCCGGGCGAGGAGCGCATGCGCCTCGGGGCGCACACAGCGCCCGGCCAGTTCGGTCAGCGCCTTGCCTTCGACGCTCTGCGTTGAAAGCAGCTGCGCCGCCCATAGCGGAAACAACTCTTCCGGGTGCGTGCCGGTGATCTCGGCCAGGGTGAAGATCGCTCCAGGTGGGACGGCACGCGTGCCCTCCTTCCACTGGCGGATACCCCCTTGCTGGGCATAGCCGAACCGGCGGGCGATCTGCATGTCGTCCATGCCGGACAGCGTATTGAGGTTTTCTGTCAGCCAGCGCGCGATCAGCGATGCCGGGGCGGTGGTGGTGGAAGGCGTTTGTGCCTGTGTCATGGTGCGTGTCTCTCATGTGTGTTGGTTTCCGGTGCAGCGCTATTGCTGACCGTCTGACCATCACGATAGAGACCGCAGGGTCCCGTTCACTTGGGAGATCGCGTCGGACACGGTCCCTAGCAGCAAGGGGTATGGGGAGGGGTGCTGATCCGGCCCGCCGGTATGGGCGGCATTTTCGAAACGCCGGTGGTGACAGGCAGACGAAGCGGCGTTTTGCCTACGCCTTATGCCTGCCCCGCCAGACCCATACTACGCAGATGACATGCCTCTGCAGGCGTTTTGCCGCTCCGCCTTTCGCCTATACCGGCACATGGACAGCCGCAAACCGCCCAAATCCCGGAACGAAACATGGCGCAAGGCGGAAGAGCGCGGCAAGCTATTGATATATATGACTATATATAGCGTCGGAGCCTGACTGGCTTCGCCTCTCCCGCCTCTCCCCTACGTCACAATGCTTCCCTTTTCGTCCCGCCAGATTCCCTGGCAAGGGCCGTAGGTTCCGGATTGAGGCCCGGGACGGAAGGAAACATGAAGCAAGCGGAACCTGGGCCAGTCACGCCCCGGACGTCTTGTTGGCCCGCTTGGCAGCGTTGAACGCCGCCTCTCCACGTTTACGCAGGCTGTTGGTCGCGGTCAGGAGCTGCGTGGTCCCCAGATTGTGCTTTGATGTCGCCTGATGCTTGAAAGGATATTCACCCCATCGCGCCGGATTGTAGAGCGATTGGATGTTCACCTTGCGCTTGAGCGTGGTGACGTCCAGCTTCGTCCCGCCCAGCGCCATGAGGGCTGATTTGACCTGCTCCAGAGTAGCCCTGTCGTTGGGCAGGTCGATGACACCGTGAAAGTGCGGGGCCTCGCGAGGGCCTCGTTCCAAGACGATGAAGAAGTCGGGCCGGTGCCCAAACCTCCGTTTGAGCAACTTGCTGATGCGGTCCTGGAGTTGCTGGGCCAGCGTCCGGCTCCGCCCCGCTGCGCTCCTGACCATCTCGTCCGTGAGATTGACCGAGATAGCCAGACCCTTACCGCCTTCATGAACAGCCCTTGCCATCATCACGGCTTTTGTCTCCTCCGGCGTTCCGTCCCAACGCTTTCTCTTCGGAGCAGAGCCTGTAGCTGTTTTTTTAAAAAGGGGGGTAACTGGTATGGTCCCGCCGCCGGGTATGGCAGCAGGTGCGGAGCCCAATGCTGGCGTAGCAATCCCGGTGGGGTCACTGCTTGAAGTGGCAGCTGTCGGCGTCGCAATAGCTGGCACCTTCATCGCGTCCGCTTTGGCGAAATACCGTTCAGCTCGCTCGTCGTGGTTTTCCACCTTCCTGAGCGCCTTGCCGAACATTTTCCGAATGGCCCGCTGCGCATCCCGCTCGGCGACCAGCTTCATGGCTTGATCGCGAATGAACTCGTCGATGAACGGATTGCTGGTCGGCGCAGCGTCCGGGTAGAAGACGCCTTCCGGCACATCGTCGAGATTAACGTCGGCCATATAGGGATAGGGGACCGGCTTGCTGTGATCGTCTTTTCCAGCTTCACCCTCAGCGCCTGACGCGCCATTGGCTTTGGCCTTCGTTTCAAGCTTGGCCTCCAGCTTGCGCTGAACCTTCCTGCGGTCGATTACACGATTGCCGAACTGGGCTGGATTTTGGGTGTCGCGTTTATGAGCAAAATCCGCCGCCACAGCATCGACCAGCCCGCCGAGTTCTGCCTCCCAGGCATCGAGAGCGCCTTCCTGCTTCAGTACGCGCAGAAACTGCCGGAGGTCGGCGACATCCCGTTCGTAATCGACCCGTCGCGATCTGCGAATTGCATGCAGCTCCTCGACATATTCTCCAGCGGTTGTTGGCAGCTTATATTTTGGCGTTCTTGGCATCGTAGGTGTTCCATGGGGCATGATCCGCACGGCACCTCCCATATGGGTCCCGCGCAGAAAATCCGGTCTGGGAATGGCATGACCAGGGTCGGGCAGCACGCCGTTTTCTAGGACTTCGTCTTTGTCCGCGCGGTACGCTGATCAGGGGATAAGACAGATCAGATCGAGCTCTTGGCTGTCATGTGAGTCGATGGGCACTCCGCATAAATCTCTCGTCGGTCGGAATGGCGACGGCAATTCCCTCACCACCCCTCTGGTCGTCTGGGCACCGTGGCCTTCCTGCGGTCGCGCCATCGACGGGCAGGGGCCTCCAGTGAGCGACGCTATCCACGCGAGATTGATTCCAGCAACCGGTTTTTCCTGTGGAATCGAGATGCCCTTTTCAACGGTGATTTCAACGGTGGGGCTTGTCGAACACATTGAAAGGCAATAAGAAATTGATTGCATTGAGAGAATCTTTTCAACGGAAGGACCTCCCCTAGGGCCTGCCACCGCGTGAACCTCCCGAAAATATTCTGAGCTGAACGTCCTGCATGCATGCCGCGCATTGCGGCGTACCGGCACGGTGACGGTTGTGGCGGGGCTAGCCAGCCAACATGGCCGCGCACCAGACCAGAGCGGCCCAGGCCAGAGCGTTGCTGACCACGACAAACGCCAGCGTCCGCCGCGTGGACCATCGCCCGGCTTCTGCCAGCAGCTCCGAACCCGTCAGTTGAAAGCTGAAGCCTGTCAGCTGGGCATCAAGATGGCGTTGAAGCTCTTGGGCAGGGGAGAGGACAGGGGGTGATGAAGCCGTTGCCGTGTCCAGCGCCGGGGCCGACTGTGTCTCACCTGCACGATTGTCGACACTGCCGGGCAGCGCACGGGCATTGGCGCTGTCAGCCATTCTGGATCGCGCATTGGCAGTCATCGCAATAGCCTCAGTAAATTTTCGACTCTTCAAGTATTGCGATTCAAGCACTTAAAGAAACGATAATTGAACGGCTGCGGCGATGATGTTGCGGTGCCGGCACTGCCGTGCCGGCATTGCGGTGGCCAGGCAGGTGAACAGGCGCGCAGGGCCTTCACTGTAACTTTTATGCATCTGGTGGGTGGAAGAATCGTTTGGCGGCCCGGATACGCCTTCTGGGGCGTGATTTTACTAGCAACGTCAAGACAAATTTGATAATGGTAAATGGAAGGTAAATTCGGGGGTTTGCAATGAAAACCGCAATAAAGCTTTCCAAAGTCATTTTGGGTGCCGCAGTATTTGCTCTCGCGCCAGCTGGTGCCATGGGTGTGACCGCTCACGCCATCACTGCCGTGCAGGAAGCGCCGACCGCGCAGGAAGTCGCTGATGCGATTGTTGCTGCCGTTGCCGCACTCGGCCCGGACGCCAGTGCCGAGGAAATCGAGGCAGCCATTGTGGCGGCGATCCTCGCCAGTGGCGCTGACAGCCAGACGGCTGCTGCTGCGCTTGCAATCGCGTCGGCCAGTCCGGTGATGCAGAGCGCAGCCGCTCAGGCAGCGGCCCAGAGCGTATCCGGCCAGCTGGCTAGCTCCGGTGTTGCCGGTGTGCCGGGCGGCCCTGCCGGTGGCGCGGCTACACCTCCGCCGCCTCCGCCTCCTGGTGGCCGTGGCGGCTCTGACTACTAAGACGACACAGATCCGGCGGCGGATGGTCTGAAGCAGGCCACTCCGCGAGATGATCCGGACATCGGACGCGGCGGGACGCATTCTAAGGTGGGGACGTGATGGCTGGTCTCAGCAACAAATTGTTTTCGGGCGTTGGCACATTCGCGCTGACGGTAACGGCAGGCGGTGCCTTCAGCGTTGGTGCCGCCGCCGATGCGGATGCCCAATGGCTTTGGGATCGTGACCGCAATGTCAGCGTCACGCAGCGGCCACGCCCGGAGTATGACGCGCTGGGTTTGCGCTCCGGCGCCTTCATCTGGCGTCCCGCCCTGGAGCTTGGTGTCGAATTCAACGACAATATTTTCGCCACCGCGACCAACGAAGAATCCGACACGATCTTTGTGATCGCTCCATCGGTGACGGTGGACACGACCTGGTCGAGGCACGCCTTCAATGCGTTTGCCAATGCGCGGCGCAATGAGTACGCCGATTTCGGCTCCGAGAGCACGACCGACTACGCGCTGGGCGCGGGCGGACGGCTGGATATCTCGCGGGGCAGCGCCATTATCTCTGGCGTATCGCACAGCCGTTCGACAGAGCCGAGAACCTCGGCCGGCGCCGCAGGCTTTGCCGCTGAGCCCATCCGCTTCGACACCACCACTTTCGCTATCGGGGCCGAGCATACCTTCAACCGTCTGCGCCTGCGCGGCGGCTATGATTTCGCCAAGTCCGACTATGACGATGCTCGCCTGATTGGTGGCGGCATTGCCAGCCAGGGCTTCCGCGACCAGAACACGCATCGTTTCACCGTGCGCGGTGATTTGGCGATCAGCCCTGATACTGCGGTGTTTGCCCGTTATCGCTATAACCAGCGCGATTTCCGCCTTGCGCCGCCCGCCGTGGCGACCAACCGGGACTCCGACGGCTACACATTTGATGTGGGTGTGGAGTTTGATCTTGGCGGTCTGGCCCGCGGCGGAATCGGCGTGGGTTACATGAAGCAGGATTATGACAGCCCGGCATTCGGCACCGTCGATGGCGTAAGTATTGACGGCATGCTGGAATGGTTCCCCACCCAGCTGACCACCCTTACCTTCACCGCCAGCCGCGGCATTGAGGACTCCGGTATCGCGGCGTCGTCTGGCTATCTGGGAACGGCGGTTTCGGCCCAGGTGGACCATGAGCTGCTGCGCAACGTCATCCTGACGGCCCGGCTTGATTACGCCAATGACGAGTATCAGGGCATTGACCGTGAGGACCAGCGCTGGGGCACCACTGTCCAGGCAACCTATCTGATGAACCGCAATGTTGGCCTGTCGGCCAGCTATAGCCATCTCGATCAGAGCTCGTCAGGTACGGCAGGCCCGCGCGATTTCCGCACGAACCGCTTCGTGGTCGGAGTTGTGCTTCAGTACTGATGCGCGCGCCGGAATGCGGGCGGTGCCGGCCCCCTTTTTGCTTTCCAGTTGACAATTTCTGGTGGCTAGGCACTTCGTCAGGGGTGCGCGTCCGTACGGCCGTGTAGAGACAATCCGGGGTATTCATGGCGTTTAATCAAGGCCCGCAGCAGGTTCATGCCGATCAGCCCGGTGATGACGAACTGATAGATTTGCGCCAGTTGTGGCGGATTTTCCGCCGCCGCCTGCCGGTCTTTGCCGCTGTCGCGTTCGCCGTTTTTGCGCTGACGGTGATCGTGACCATGCAGATGACGCCGCAATACACCGCGACGGCCAGCGTGATTATCGATCCACGCCAATCACAGGTCATCGATATCGACGCGGTTCTGACGGGCCTGGGATCTGATAGCCAGGCGCTGGACACCGAAGTCCAGCTGATACAGAGCCGCTCACTGGCTCTCACTGTCATAAACAGCCTCGACCTCACATCCGACCCGGAGTTCAACACCCGTCTGCGCCAACCCTCCGGGCTGGGGGCGGTAGCCAGCGCGCTGCGCGGGTTTTTCTCCGCTCTCGTGCCTTCACAGGCGGCTCAGAGCGATGCGGATGAAGAGCAGCGTACACTCGAGGCGGTAACCTCCGCGGTGCTCGACCGGTTGTCTGCCCGGCGTACGGGGCTGACTTATGTCATCGCCATCTCATTTCGTTCGGAGAACCCGGCCAAGGCCGCCCGGATCGCCAACCAGTTCGCCGATCTTTATCTGCTGTCCCAGCTGGAAGCGAAGTTTGATGCGACCGAACGGGCCAATACCTGGCTGAACACGCGGCTGGAGGTGTTGCGCGAGGAAGTGCGCACGGCCGAGCAGGCCGTCGAGATGTACCGGGCAGAACACGGATTGCTGGATGCGGGTGGCAGCAATCTGACAGAGCAGCAGATATCCGATCTCAACGCTCAGCTGGCGATACAGCGCGCCGAGCTGTCCGCCGCCGAATCCTCCTTGCGCAGCGTGCAGGCGCAGCTCCAGCGCGGTGCTTCGCTGGACACGATTGGCGAGGTGCTGCGGTCTGAAACCATCCGCGCCTTACGCGCGCAGCAGACCGAAACCAGCCGCCGGCGCAGCGACCTCTCCTCGCGCTATGGCCCGCGTCACCCGGAGTTTCTGGCTGTTGAGCGTGAAGTGGCCGATCTTGAGGAACAGATTTCCCGCGAGATCCAACGCATTGTTGCCGGGCTTGAAACCGAGGTGAATGTTGCGCGCCAGCGTGTCTTCTCCTTGCAGAACACGCTTTCCGGCTTCCGTGACGAACTGATGACCAATAATCGGGCGCTGGTGCGCCTGCGCGAGCTGGAGCGTGAAGCAGAAGCCTCACGCACCCTGTTTGAATCCTTCCTGAACCGCTTCCGGCAGACCAGCGAGCAGGATGATCTGGCAACGGCCGATGCGCGCATCGTGGCGCGCGCGCCGGTGCCGTACGAACCGAGCGCACCAAACTGGCTGCTCAACCTGGCGCTGGGCCTTGTGCTGGCCGGCGTGGCGGGCGCCGGTGTCGTGGCGCTGCTGGAGGTGTTCGATAACGGTGTGCGCACCGAGGCCGATGTCGAGCGCGAACTGGGCGTGGGGCATATTGCGTCCATACCGATGCTCGCCCAGGCCCGCTTTGGGCGCAAGAAGTCCGGCACGGACAGCCAGCCCTATGACTATATCCGCGAAAACCCGCTCTCGGGCATCGCGGAGTCCTTCCGGGTTATTCGCTCGGCCATACTGCTGTCGAACATCGACACCGTGCACAAGGTTGTTGCCATCACATCGGCGCTGCCAGGTGAAGGCAAGACCACCACCACCTATTCGCTGGGTCGCATATCGGCGATGTCAGGGTCAAAAACGCTCATTCTCGATTGTGATCTGCGCCGCCGGTTGCTCACGAAGGCGGCTGCCCCGGATGCCTCAAAAGGACTGTTGGAGGTATTGTCGGGCGATTGCACGCTGGACGACGTACTGGTTGAGGACGCCGAACAGGGGCTTCACATTCTTCCTGTGGTCGAATCCCAGTTCACGCCGCGCGATGTGTTCAGCTCTGATTCCTTCCGCTCGCTCATGTCTGTCGTGCGCGAGCGCTATGATCTGGTGCTGATCGACACCGCGCCCGTGCTGGCCGTTACTGACACACGCGTCATAGCGGCCAAAGCCGACGCCGTGGTGATGAATGTCAAATGGAAGACCACCCCGCGTGAAGCGGCGGCGAGCGCGCTGGGCACCTTGCGCGATGTGAAGGCCAACGTGCTGGGCGTTGCGCTGGCGCAGGTGGATATGAACGCGCAGGCCCGCTACGGTTATGAAGGCTCGTCCTATTACTACAAGAACTATCGCAGCTATTATTCGGGCTAGGGGTCCGGTCTGTGCATTTCGTCTCCGCGGCCTGACCGAACCGGCTTGACCGGCCAGAACACGCCGATTAAGTAACGCGTCTCCTTCGGGGCCAGCCCCGATGAAGAAGTGCCAAGCGGGTGTAGCTCAGTTGGTTAGAGTGCCGGCCTGTCACGCCGGAGGTCGCGGGTTCGAGCCCCGTCACTCGCGCCACTTCTTCGCAAGAGATCATACCAAAAAAGGCCGCTCTATCCCGGAGCGGCCTTTTTGCTTTTATGGCTGGAAGCTGCCGGGGGCTACTTCTCCCGCGAGGTGCAGGCAAAGCCGTCCGGGCCTGTGTCGTCATCGGCGCATTCGCGTACGGGCGGCAGGCTGGCCAGATCGTCAGCAATCCATACCGCGCCGTCTTCCCTGCGCGTCAGTGTGAAGGCGTCGTAGAGCGTGCCTTGAGCGGTGTAGGCGGTGAAGGCCAGCTCATCGCGCGAGAAGTCGATCAAATGATAGAGCTGGGTGCCTTCGCCCCAACGGTCAGCCTCGTTGGCGACACGGTCATTGAGCGCGTACATCTTGCCGCCCACCACCGTCACAATGCTGACCGGTCCGCTCTGCGGGGCAGGCTCGGTGCCCGGACGGCGCGGATTATCGGTATTGCTCCAGCGGCCATAGCAGTGATCGTGACCCTGCAGGACGAGATGGATGCCCACCTCTTCGAACATGGGGAGCCAGGTCTCATGGATCATGTCGGTGTTTTCCGGCCGCGCGCAGGTGATGAGCGGCTGGTGCATCACCACCACGTTCCAGTTGGCCTCGCTGGCGCTGGCAACTTCACGGATCCAGTCTGTGGTGGCTTCCATCTGGCCAAGGCTCAGGACGGCGGTGACATCCGGCACGATGAAGCGCACGCCCTGATAGTCGGAATAGAAGGAGGTGGCCTGCGCGCTCGGCACGCCGTTTTCCGGCAGCACGAACTGGAGCGGCCAGTGCGGCCCGAGGACGCGCACGGAGCTGCCGTCTGGCATCTGACCGGGAATGTATTCGTGATTACCGGCGGCGGGGATGTGAGGGATCGATGCGTATTGCATCGTGCCGGTATCCCACCACTGGCCCCACTCATCGTCGTGGACCATGTCAGCGCGCTGGGACACGAAATCGCCAGCCGTGGTGATGACAGCCGGGTTTGCGGCGTGCCGGATAGCCTGCGTAATCACGCGATGGCCAACTTCGCCGATATAGTTCTGCACATCGCCCAGATAGACGAGCTGGAAGGGCTCATCGCTGTCTGCAGCGGTGCGAAAATCGATCCATCCGGTCCAGCCATAGGCGCCTTCGACGCGATAGCTGTAGGCGGTGCCGGGTTCCAGACCGTCGAGCGCGAAGCGATGATGGTGGGCGATGCCGTTCTCGGTTTCCAGCGCGTGCGTCTCAGCCTCGAATATCTGACGCTGCGGGTTCTGTGCGGGGCCGGGGACGGCGCGCACCAGCTCAAGACGGCCCACGCTCTGGCGTGTATCGGTACGATAGGTGATGCCGACAGAGCGGGCCGGATCGGCGCCCACGGTCAGAATAATGCGGTCGGGAACGCCCGCCGGAGCGTAAGGAGCTCCCGGTGCATGGGGAGCTGGCGGGTTGGGAAGCGCGCGCGGTTCGTCCGCGCTGGCTGAAATGGCAAGGCCGAGAGCCATGGCCGTGGCGGCGACAAAACGCATCTGGGCGCTCCTTTCTTGTCACTGGAGTGCAAGAAGGGGTAGCAGCCGGTCTTGATGGTTTTGTGAAACCGGCTGGTTTACTCGTAACGCAGGGCGTCGATAGGGTTGAGCTGGCTGGCGCGGTGGGCCGGGTAGAAGCCGAACAATATGCCCACTCCAGCCGCTGCGCCGATGGCAACCAGCGCTATTGTCGGTTCGATGGACACAGGAAATTGTCCAAGCGATTCGACCACCAGTGCGCCAATCGCCCCGCACGCCATACCCACGAGCCCGCCCGCAACGCACAATACCACCGCTTCGATCAGGAACTGGTTGCGGATATCAGCCTGTTTGGCGCCGATGGCCAGGCGCAGCCCGATCTCGCGCGTGCGCTCGGTGACCGAGACCAGCATGATATTCATGATGCCGATACCGCCAACCACGAGCGATATGACGGCTGTGGCGGCCAGAAGCAGGCCGAGCTGGCTTTCGGTTTCATTGCGCGCGCGCAGGAACTCGGCGAAATTGACGACGGCAAAATCATCCGCGCCGCCTATGCGGATATTGCGGCGCACGCGCATCAGATCGGCAATCTCCTCGGCGGCAGCATCCATATTGCGCGCGCGGTCGATACCCAGCCATGCCGATTGGACGGGGTTGCGCACGCCCGCGCTGGAGAGGCCGCCCAGCCTGTCGCGCATGGTGGTCGTAGGCACGAAGATCACATCGTCCTGATCCTGTCCCCAGCCGGACTGGCCGCGCTCGGCCAGCACGCCCACGACTTCAAGGGGAACGCCGCTGATCCGGATGGTTGCGCCGGTGGCGCCGCCAGCCGGGAACAGCTCGCTGGCAACCGTCCGGCCAATGACGGCAACGCGCGCCGCGCCCTCCAGTTCGGACACGTTGAAGGGCCGCCCTTCAACCACGCCCCAGTCACGTACGATGAAATAGTCCGGGTGGGTGCCGGCCACTTCGGTGGACCAGTTCACGCCATCAACCACGGCCGTCAGTCCGCGCTGCTGGATGATGCCGGCTGCGGCAATGACATAAGGCACGCTCTCGCGTATCGCCTCCACGTCCTCATCGCTGAGCGGGGTGGCTGAGCCGGACCCGCCCCGGACACCGCCCCGGAAGGACGAGCCGGGCCGCACCTGTAGCGAGTTGGCCCCAAGCGCGCTGATCTGCGCGTCCACGGCGGCCTTTGCCCCTTGGGAGATCGAGATCATCACGATCACCGAGCCGACGCCGATAATCACGCCCAGCATGGCTAGGAAGCTGCGCAGCGCATTCACCCTCAGTGCGGTCAGCGCGACAGCAATAGCGGCGGTGAGATTCATTGTGTGTCCTCCACGATTTTGCCGTCCCGGAACACGATCCGGCGGCGCGCGCGCGCGCCCACATCGGCCTCATGCGTGACGAGTATCAGGGTGATGCCGGATGCGTTCAGCTGGTCAAATATGTCCATGACATCCTCTGAGGTTCTGGAATCGAGCGCGCCGGTCGGCTCATCGGCAAGCAGGATGCGCGGCTCGTTGGAGAGGGCGCGGGCAATCGCCACGCGCTGCTGCTGACCACCGGAAAGCTGGGAGGGGTGGTGATCCATGCGGTCGCCAAGCCCCACCATCTCCAGACAGGCCGCCGCGCGTTCACGCCGCTCTGCGGCCGGCATGCCGCGATAGAGCAGGGGCAGGGCGACATTATCCAGCGCCGTCGTGCGAGGCAGCAGGTTGAATTGCTGGAAGACGAAGCCGACCATCTCGTTGCGGAATTTCGCCAGCTCGTCGGGAGAGCGGTTCAGCAGGGACTGGCCGGCAATGGTCAGCTCCCCGCTGGTGGGCGTGTCCAGCGCGCCGAGCATGTTCATGAAGGTGGACTTGCCCGAACCGGACGCGCCCATCACGGCCACATAGCCACCATCGGCAATGTCGCAATCGACACCGCGCAAGGCGTGCACATCGCCGCCGCCCAGCCTGTAGACACGCGATAGCTGCCGCGCCCGGATAAGAACTGGCGCATCAGCCATCAGCGCACCTCACGCACGCGCACGACCACGCTGTCACCTTCGCTGATGCTCTCGCCCAGAATTTGCGTGTACTGGCCGTCAGACAGGCCCACCCGCACCGCGCGTGCTTCCAGACGTCCGTCGCTGCGGCGTATCCAGATCGTTCCGCGCTGGACCTCCTCGCGTGCGCCCCTGCCTGCGCCGCCGCGCCGTCCGCCGTCTGCCATCATCGCGTTCAGCCGCGCCATTTCCTCAGCCGTCAGCACGTCGCTGAGCGCGCGTTGCACCGTAGCCTGCATGTTGCTGCCGCCCCGGCCGCCTCCCATGCCGCGCGGACCGCCACGCTGCGTGTTGGCCATGGCTGATTGCAGGGCCTGCTCGGCCTGCGCGCGCCGGTCATCAGGCAGCTCCAGCGGATCGAGCAGGCGGGCCGCCATGGGGTTGCCGCGCCCGGCTTGCGCCGGGGTGCTGCCAGCAGAGCTTGGCGCCACTAGGCTCTCTGCCGCGCCGCGCGGCTGGAAGCGCAGGGCCGTTGCCGGAACCGTCAGCGCGCCGGCCACATCCCCGGTGATGATATTGACGTTGGCCGTCATGCCCGGCAGCAGGCGTTGGCCGGGATTGTCCGCCTCGATCACGACCGTATAGGTGACGACATTCTGCTCGGTGATGGCCGCCAGGCGCACCTGGCGGACTTCACCGGAAAACTCGCGCTCGCGATAGGCATCGACCTCGAACGTAACCGGCTGACCGACCGCAATCTGGCCGATATCGGACTCGTCCACCCGCGCCTCGATCTGGATACGCGACAGGTCACGCGCGATGATGAACAGAACCGGCGCATTGAGGCTCGCTGCAACGGTCTGGCCGACATCGACCTGCCGGTCGATCACCACGCCATCAATGGGAGAGCGGATAGTGGCGCGATCCAGATCCACCTGCGCGCTCTCAAGGCTCGCCTGACGCTGGTCCAGCGTCGCGCGGGCATTCCTGAGATTGGCTTCGGCGACCTGAACGTTGGCCACCGCAGAATCGCGCGCGGTCTCGGCAACATCGAACTGGACCTGTGAATAGGTACCGCGCTCAACGAGCTCGCGCGCACGCCCGAACGCCCGCTCGGCCTCGCGTGCCTCGGAGCGCGAGCGGGTAAGGTTGGCCTGACTGACAGAGACCTGGGACTGCGCGACCTCAAGGCTCGCCTGCGCCTCACGCACGCGGGTCTCGAAGGTCTGCGGGTCCAGCCGCGCGATGATCTGCCCGGCCTCCACCTCGTCGTTGAAATCCGCCATCAGCTCGAGGATCTGGCCAGAAAGCTGGGAGCCGACCTCCACCGTGATGAGCGGCGCGATCGAACCGGTGGACGCGACCTGTCTGGACAGGTCCCGGGCCTCTACCCGCGCTGTTTCTACCTGCAGCCTGCCTTCGGCGGGCGGCGCAAACATCTGCCATGCCCAGTACGCAGCCAGTGCGGCGACAAGGACTGCAAGACCGGGGAGGAGGAATTTTTTCATATCTGCTCTGTCCGCGAGAATAGGATGTAAGATGGCTTCCGCCGGAAGGCGCCATGTGAGGTCTAACGTGATGACGGCCTATTTTCCGTCGCTTAGATGAACTGGTGCTGAGTTTTGTCCAGCTAGATGAGAATGGCTCGCAAATACAGGTGCTTGCAGCGGCAATATGCACTTCAATTGGTGTTGCATATGGCTTGCGGGCGGCGGCGGTGCGCACTAGCTTCCGCCCGAATTGACAGGAGGGTGCTCCTTCTGTCAGGGGCTTTTGCAACGGCTGGACGCAGGCAAGCTGCGCTTCGGCCATCCGGGGCTGAACAGCTACGCCAGGGCGGACCATGGACGCGGTACTTCTGGAATACCTTCCCGTTCTGATCTTCTTTGCCATCGCATTGGCAATGGGGATCGGCTTCATCGTGGCGGCTGCCGTGCTGGCGCCGTCTGATCCGGACCCGGAGAAGGTCTCGACCTATGAGTGCGGGTTCAACGCATTCGAGGACGCGCGCATGAAGTTTGACGTGCGCTTCTACCTGGTGGCGATCCTGTTCATCATCTTCGATCTGGAAGTGGCGTTCCTGTTCCCGTGGATATTCCCGATCTTCGACGGGAACATCTTCGCTTTCTGGTCGATGATGGTGTTTCTCGGCGTTCTCACCGTCGGGTTCCTCTATGAGTGGCGCAAAGGCGCCCTGGACTGGGAGTAGGCGATCATGGCGAACCCCACAGTTCCGGCAATGTCTGCGGCGCGCACCGGCGTTCCCGCTTACGATCCGAAAAAGCACGACCCGTTCTTTGACGGCCTGTCCGACCAGCTGGCCGACAAGGGCTTTCTGGTGGCGCGTGCCGACGACCTCATCACCTGGGCGCGTACTGGCTCGCTGATGTGGATGACGTTCGGTCTGGCGTGCTGCGCGGTCGAGATGATGCAGGCAGCGATGCCGCGCTACGATTTGGAGCGCTTCGGCGCCGCGCCGCGCGGTTCGCCGCGCCAGTCGGACGTGATGATTGTGGCGGGTACGCTCACCAACAAGATGGCTCCAGCGCTTCGCAAGGTCTACGACCAGATGCCGGAGCCCCGCTACGTCATCTCCATGGGCAGCTGCGCCAATGGCGGCGGCTACTACCATTATTCCTACTCGGTGGTGCGTGGCTGTGACCGGATCGTGCCGGTAGACATCTACGTGCCGGGCTGTCCGCCGACAGCTGAGGCGCTGGTTTACGGCATCCTCCAGCTGCAGAAGAAAATCCGCCGCGAAGGCACGATCGAGCGCTAGTACACCACCGTCAGAGCAAGCGAGCCCCTCTCTTGAGCAAGCCCGATACCCTCTCAGAACTGGCCGCGCACATCTCCGATGCGCTGAACGAGGATGTGCGCGAGCACGCCATTGCCCATGGCGAGCTGACGCTGACCATTCACCGCGACCGGGTGAAGAAGGTGCTGCGCTTCCTGCGCGATGACGCGGCCTGCAGGTTCACGACACTGATTGATATTTGCGGGGTGGACTGGCCGTCGCGGTCTGACCGGTTTGACGTGGTCTACCATCTGCTGTCCATGCACCAGAATACGCGCATCCGGGTGATGCTCGCCGTTGCCGAAGACACCAGCGTCGAGAGCGTGGTGGATATCTATCCGGCCGCCAACTGGTTCGAGCGCGAAGCGTTCGACATGTATGGCATCGTCTTTGATGGCCACCCCGATTTGCGCCGCATCCTCACCGATTACGGGTTTGAAGGTTTCCCGCTGAGGAAGGACTTCCCGCTGACGGGCTTTGTCGAGGTGCGCTATGACGCAGCGCAAAGGCGCGTAGTCTACGAGCCGGTGAACCTGATCCAGGAATACCGCGACTTCGATTTCCTCTCGCCGTGGGAAGGCGCCAAGCTCGTCATTCCCGGCGACGAGAAGGCGCAGTGAGTGGGAAAAGACATGAGCATCGCCGCCGCACGCCACTTTGAAGACCGGACGCCAGAGCGCGCCCGCTATTCGCTATTGGCTACTCGCTACTCGCTCTTGCACGGAGGTGCGCCGCTGTGACCGATACGCCCGCCACCGAAGACATCCGCAACTTCACCATCAATTTCGGCCCCGTTCACCCGGCCGCCCACGGTGTGCTGCGCCTGGTGCTGGAGCTGGATGGCGAGGTGGTCGAGCGCGTCGATCCGCATATCGGCTTGTTGCATCGCGGCACCGAGAAGCTCTTGGAGCACAAGACCTATCTGCAGGGCATCGGCTATTTCGACCGTCTCGACTATGTCGCGCCGATGAACCAGGAGCATGCTTTCTGCCTGGCGGTGGAGCGGCTTGCCGGCATCCCTGTCCCGAAGCGCGGCCAGTATGTGCGCGTGCTCTATTGCGAGATCGGCCGCATCCTCAATCATTTGCTGAACGTCACTACGCAGGCGATGGACGTTGGCGCGCTCACCCCGCCGCTCTGGGGCTTTGAAGAGCGTGAAAAGCTGATGATCTTCTATGAGCGCGCGTCGGGTGCACGCCTGCACGCGCACTATTTCCGCCCCGGCGGCGTCCATCAGGACCTGCCGCAGGAGCTGATCGATGATATCGCCAAATGGTGCGAGGCTTTTCCCAAGGCGCTCAACGATATCGACGCGCTTCTGACCGACAATCGCATCTTCAAGCAACGCAATGCCGATATCGGCGTCGTGTCGAAGGAAGATGCGCTCGCCTGGGGCTTCTCCGGCGTGATGGTGCGCGGTTCGGGCATGGCCTGGGACTTACGCCGTTCGCAGCCCTACGAGGTCTATGACGAACTCGATTTCAAGATCGCGATCGGCAAGAACGGCGATTGCTACGACCGCTATCTCGTCCGCATGGAGGAGATGCGCGAGTCCTGCAAGATCATGCAGCAATGCTGTGAGTGGCTTTCAAAGCCTGAAAATCAGGGCGAAGTGTTGCCGACCGACACCAAGTTCGCGCCGCCGCGCCGGGCCGAGATGAAGCGCTCCATGGAAGCGCTTATCCACCACTTTAAGCTCTACACCGAGGGTGTGCACGTGCCTGAAGGCCATTGCTATGCCGCCGTGGAAGCGCCCAAGGGCGAGTTTGGCGTCTATCTGGTCGCTGATGGCTCCAACAAGCCCTACCGGGTGAAAATCCGCGCGCCGGGCTTTGCTCACCTTGCGGCCATGGACCACCTCAACAAGGGCCACATGCTGGCCGATGTGTCGGCCATTCTCGGCTCGCTGGACATCGTGTTCGGAGAGGTGGACCGCTAATGCTCGCCGCGCACGCCATAGCAGATGCCGCCAGCCCTGAGCGCCTCGCTGAGGCCCAGCTGGCGGCGTATAATGCGCGCGATCTGGATGCGTTCGCGGCCTGCTTTGCCGACGATGTGGAGGTCTATGACTTCCCCGGCGTGCTGAGCCTGAAAGGCCGCGATGCCTTCCGCGCGCGCTATGTCGAACGGTTCAAAAGCGAAGGGCTTCACGCCATCGCCGTCCACCGCGCCGTGATCGGCTCTCGCGTGATCGACCATGAGCGCGTCTGGCTGGAAGGCGAGGGCAAGTCCGCGCCCATCGATCTTGTTGTGATTTACACCGTGCGTGATGGGTTTATCGCGCGCGTCGACTTCATAAGGGAAGGGTAGCCGGGATGAGCGTGCGCCGTCTTGCAGCCGCCGAAGTGCAGCCGGAAAGCTTCGCGTTTTCAAAGGAAAGCGAGAAGAAGGTCGCGTTCTGGATGAATAAGTATCCAGAAGACCGGAAGGCATCTGCCGTCATTCCGCTGCTCTGGCTGGCCCAGAAGCAGGAGGGCTGGGTGTCCGAACCGGCCCTGCGCGACATCGCGGCGCGCTGCGAGATGCCGTATATCCGCGTCTACGAGGTCGCGACCTTCTACACCATGTTCAATCTGGAGCCGGTGGGCGAACACCTGATCCAGGTGTGCGGCACCACGCCGTGCTGGCTGCGCGGGGCAGATGATCTCAAAGCGGTGTGCGAAAAGCGCATCGGCAAGAAGGGCCGCGGCAATATCAGCGCCGATGGCAAGTTTTCCTGGGAAGAGGTGGAGTGCCTTGGGGCCTGCTCCAACGCGCCCATGGTCCAGATCGCCAACAAGGATGGCGATTTCTATTACGAAGACCTGACCGCCGACGCGCTGAACAGCATTCTGGACGATCTGGCCGCTGGCAAACCCGTCGAGATGGGACCTGTGACCGGGCGCAAATGCTCTGAGCCGTTTGAAGCGGATGTCGCCGTTCTGACGGCGGCAGAGCTGTATGATGGCAGCCGGGCAAAATCGTTGAAATACCTGCCGAATACGCCCGAAGCGAGAAAGGCGGCCGAGAAGGGAGAGGACCCCTTTCCCATCAAGAAGGCGCGCCCGGCCCGCAAGGCACCCGATGCTGACGAGGCCGGAGGCCCGGTAAAGAGTGCGCCGCGCAAGGCGGCAAAAGCGGCTGACACCAAGGCCACGCCGAAATCCGCCGCCAAGCCTGCGGCCAAGAAGACGCCAGCAAAGAAACCGGCTGCGAAAAAGCCCACCACGAAGAAGGATGCTGAATAATGCTTCTTCACGATAACGACCGGATTTTCACCAATCTCTATGGCCGCCATGACTGGCGCCTGGAGGGTGCAAAGAAGCGCGGTTGCTGGAACGGCACGGCCGAAATCCTGCAACAGGGGCGTGACTGGATCATCGACGAGATGAAGGGTTCCGGCCTGCGCGGACGCGGCGGGGCGGGCTTCCCGACGGGTCTCAAATGGTCGTTCATGCCGCGCGAAGTGGGCGCGCGCCCGCATTATCTTGTGGTCAATGCGGACGAGTCCGAGCCTGGCACCTGCAAGGACCGGGAGATCATGCGCAATGATCCCCACCATCTGATTGAAGGCTGCCTTATCGCCAGCTTCGCGATGCAGGCCCATGCCTGCTACATCTATCTGCGCGGCGAGTACGTGCATGAGCGCGAACGCATGGAAGCCGCTGTCGCCGAAGCCTATGAGGCCAAACTCATCGGCAAGGACAATGTGAACGGCTGGGATTTCGACGTCTACATCCATCACGGCGCAGGGGCCTATATCTGCGGCGAGGAAACGGCCTTGCTGGAAAGCCTTGAGGGCAAGAAAGGCCAGCCGCGCATGAAGCCGCCATTCCCGGCCGGCGCGGGCCTTTATGGCTGCCCGACCACCGTGAACAATGTGGAATCCATTGCCGTTGCGCCGACAATCCTGCGCCGGGGCAAGGAGTGGTTCCTCCAGTTTGGCCGTCCGAACAATTCCGGCACCAAGATCTTCTCCATTTCCGGCCATGTGAACGCGCCGTGCAATGTGGAAGAGGCGATGTCGATCCCGCTTCGCAAGCTGATCGACACCTATGCGGGCGGCGTGCGCGGCGGCTGGGATAATCTCAAGGCCGTGATCCCCGGTGGCTCGTCCGTGCCGCTGATCCCGAAAGAGATCTGCGACGACGTGCTGATGGATTTCGATGCGCTGCGCGATGTGAAATCGGGCCTCGGTACCGCTGCCGTCATCGTGATGGACAACTCCACCGACGTGGTGAAGGCGATTGCCCGCATCAGCTATTTCTACAAGCACGAAAGCTGTGGCCAGTGCACGCCGTGCCGTGAGGGTACGGGCTGGATGTGGCGCGTGCTGGAGCGCATGGCGCGCGGCGAGGCGGAGATCGGCGAGATCGACGATCTGCTCGACGTGGCGGGGCAGGTGGAAGGCCACACGATCTGCGCGCTCGGCGATGCGGCGGCCTGGCCGGTGCAGGGCCTGATCCGCCATTTCCGCCACGAGATCGAGAACCGGATCAATAATTACCGCGCCGGCAAGCCGGTGTTTGTTCCGGTCGCAGCGGAGTAGGGCGGGGTGAGGCTTCGATTGACGGCACATGCGCGTGAGCGGATCGAAGCAAGAGGTGTAAAAACGGAATGGATTGAGGCGGCGGTGTCTCATCCAGACCGGACAGAGCCAGACCCGAAGGACCCGGATCTGGTTAGATATTTCAAGACCCTGCCCGAGTTTAATGGGAGGGTCCTCAGAGTGGTTTCCCGGCAAGAGTCGGGTGGCTACACAATCGTGACGGCATTCTTCGACCGCGGAGAGCGCCGGAGCAGGAGAGAGTGATGAACTGGCGGTATGACCACGAGGCAGATGCAGCCTATCTGCGCCTCACGGATGCCAAAGTTGTGGAAAGCGACGAGGTGGCCGAGGACATCGTGATCGATCTGGATGCCGACAACAAGATTGTCGGCATTGAGGTGCTGCATGCGTCGCGGCGGCTGGCCGATTCCATCCTCCACCCAGCGGCAGCGGAGTAGGGCGCAATGAAGCACTTCATCCTCTTCTACGAGACCGCGCCGGATTACATGGAGCGCCGGGGCGAGTTCCGCTCGGTACACCTCAATCTCGCGCGCGAGTTCGAAGCGCGCGGTGAGCTGGTGCTGGCCGGCGCGCTGGCCGATCCCGCCGATGGCGCGGTTCTGGTATTCAAGGGTGAAGACAGAAGCGTCGCCGAGCGGTTTGCGAACGAGGACCCGTATGTGAAGAACGGGCTGATCGCGAACTGGCGTGTGCGTGAATGGACAACCGTAGTGGGCGAAGGCGCCCTGACGAAAGTTTGATGCCCGAAGGGGCCGTGGAGCAGGTTTGATGAGCGAGAATACGCGCACCATCATCATTGACGGCGAGGAAATCACCGTTCCGCAGGATTACAACCTGCTGCAGGCTGCCGAGGCGGCGGGGCGCGAGATTCCGCGCTTCTGCTACCATGAGCGCCTGTCGGTGGCCGGCAATTGCCGCATGTGCCTTGTGGAGCTGGTCGGTGCGCCGAAGCCCGTGGCGTCCTGTGCCTTCCTGGTGCGTGACATGCGCGGCGGGCCGAATGGCGAACCGCCTGCGATGCGCACGCTCTCTCCGCTGGTCAAAAAGGCACGCGAAGGGGTGATGGAGTTCCTGCTCATCAACCACCCGCTGGACTGCCCGATCTGTGACCAGGGCGGCGAGTGCGATCTGCAGGACCAGTCGCTCATGTATGGCCGTGCCACCTCGCGCTTTGGCGAGAACAAGCGGGCGGTCGAAGAAAAATACATGGGCCCGCTCATCAAGACGGTGATGACGCGCTGCATCCAGTGTACGCGCTGCGTGCGCTTTGCCACCGAGATTGCCGGCGTGCCGGAAGTCGGCGCCATCGGGCGCGGCGAGGACATGGAGATCACGACCTATCTGGAACAGTCCATGACATCGGAGCTTTCGGGCAATGTCATCGATCTGTGCCCGGTCGGCGCGCTCACCTCGCGCCCCTATGCCTTCAACGCCCGCCCCTGGGAGTTGATCAAGACCGAGACCATCGATGTGATGGACGCGCTGGGTGCCAATATCCGCGTGGACAGCCGCTCTGGCGCCGTGCTGCGCATCATGCCGCGCATCCATGAAGGCGTGAACGAGGAATGGATTTCCGACAAGACCCGCTTTGTATGGGATGGCCTCGGCCGCCAGCGCCTCGACAAGCCTTATGTGCGCAAGAACGGCAAGCTCACCGCCATTGGTTGGGATGAAGCGCTGACCGTCGCGGCGGAAAAACTCTCCGGCAAGCCTGAAAAAGTCGGTGTGATCGCAGGCGATCTCAATGACGCAGAGGGCCTGAAAGCCGCCAAGGACCTCTTTGATGCGCTCGGCGTAAAGTCGCTCGATTGCCGTCAGGATGGGTCGAAGCTCGGCGGCGGCGCGCGTGAAGGCTATCTCTTCAACACGACGATTGCCGGTATCGACAAGGCCGATGCCATCCTCTTTATCGGCGCCAATCCGCGCCTTGATGCGCCGGTGCTCAACGCCCGTATCCGCCAGCGCTGGCTGAATGGCCAGCTCGATGTGGCGATGATCGGCGAGGCCGTTGACCTTACCTATCCTTATGAGCATCTGGGCAGCGGCCCGGATGCCATTGGCGCGCTCGCCAGGAAACGCTCCGGCTTCATCAAGACGCTCAAGGACGCGAAGAACCCGATCATCATTCTGGGCAGCGGCGCCACTGCGCGTGCCGATGGGGCGCAGGTGCTGCGCGCCGCCGGAGAGCTGGCCAAGGCCGCTGGTGTGGTGCGCGGGGACTGGAATGGCTTTTCGGTGCTGCACACGGCGGCGAGCCGCGTGGGCGGGCTTGATCTGGGCTTCCTGCCGGGCGAGGGCGGACGCGACACTACGGCCATTCTCGAAGCCGCTGGCAAGGGCGAGCTGGACACGGTGGTCCTGCTTGGCGCCGACGAAATCGACACGGCCAGGCTCGGCAAGGCCTTCGTCATCTATGTCGGCCATCACGGCGATGCCGGTGCCATGCGCGCCGATCTGATATTGCCGTCAGCGGCTTACACCGAAAAGCCGGGGCTTTACGTGAATACCGAAGGCCGTGCGCAGATTGCCGAGCGGGCTGTGTTCCCGAAAGGCGAAGCCAAAGAGGACTGGGCGATCTTCCGTGCGCTGTCGGCGCGTCTGAACAAGACGCTGCCCTATGACAGCCTGAATGCGCTGCGGGCCAAGCTCATCGAGGAGATCGAGAGCTTCGGTCAGATCGACCATGCGCCGGGCGCAGAAGGCGCGGGCGGCTTTGATCCGTCCACGCTGGGCGAGGCGGGCGAGGTTTCCTCCGAGCCCTTCGTCAGCCCGGTGAAGGATTTCTA
Organism: Glycocaulis sp.; assembly: GCF_050485565.1. GTDB lineage: Bacteria > Pseudomonadota > Alphaproteobacteria > Caulobacterales > Maricaulaceae > Glycocaulis. The sequence goes on from NZ_JBJHBQ010000003.1 coordinate 83,467, forward strand.
TCTGACGAACGCCATCGCGCGGGCGTCCAGAACCATGGCGGAGTGCTCGGCTGCGGCGAAGGCCGCGCGTGCCACGCTGCAGGCAGCGGAGTAGGGGCTGATGAACGATTTCGTCACCGAATTCGGTCCGGTCTGGGGCACGGCGCTGGCGGTTGGCCAGATCCTCGCCTTCATGGTCGTGCTGCTGCTGTCGCTGGCCTTCCTGCTGCTGATGGACCGCAAGGTCTGGGCGGCGGTGCAGATGCGCAAAGGCCCCAACGTGGTCGGCGCGTTCGGCCTGCTCCAGTCCTTTGCCGACTTTTTGAAGTTCGTGCTGAAGGAAATCGTCATTCCGGCCGGCGCGGACCGTCCGCTTTTCATTCTCGCGCCGCTGATCACCTTCACGCTCGCCTTCATCGCCTGGGCGGTGATCCCGGTCGCGCCGGGCTGGGTGATCTCCGACATCAATGTCGGCATCCTCTTCCTGTTCGCGATTTCCTCGCTCGGCGTGTACGGCATCATCATTGGCGGCTGGGCGTCAAACTCGAAATATCCGTTTCTTGGCGCGCTGCGCTCTGCCGCGCAGATGGTCTCCTACGAGGTTTCCATCGGTTTCGTGATCGTCACCATCCTTCTGATGGCCGGCACGATGAACCTTTCCGAGATCGTGATGGCGCAGGCCGGCGGTTTCTGGAACTGGCACGTATTGTCGTTTGACCTTCTGCCCTGGCCGGTCTTCGTCATCACCATTCCGATGTTCGTGATCTTCTTTATCTCGGCACTGGCAGAGACCAACCGCCCGCCGTTTGACCTGCCGGAAGCAGAATCCGAACTGGTGGCGGGCTATCAGGTAGAATACTCCTCCACGCCGTACCTGCTCTTCATGATCGGCGAATACCTCAACATCGTGCTGATGTGCTCGCTGATGACCGTGCTGTTCCTCGGCGGCTGGCATGCGCCCTTCGATGTCGCGCCCTTCACCTGGATACCGCCGGTCTTCTGGTTCGCCCTCAAAGTGCTGTTCCTCTTCTTCATGTTCGCCATGGTGAAGGCGCTCGTACCCCGCTACCGCTATGACCAGCTGATGCGTCTGGGCTGGAAAATCTTCCTGCCGACCTCGCTCGTCGCGGTCGCGGTGATGGGCGCTGTCGTTGTCTACTCGAATGCAAGCTAGGACCTCCTCATGAGCCGTATCGCCCAAACCCTGCGCGGAGCCGCCCTGATGGATTTCTGGGGCGCGTTCGGCCTTGGCATGCGCCAGCTTTTCACGCCCAAGCCGACCGTGAACTACCCGTTCGAGAAGGGGCGTTTGTCGCCCCGCTTCCGTGGCCAGCACGCGCTGCGCCGCTACGCCAATGGCGAGGAACGCTGCATCGCGTGTAAGCTGTGCGAGGCGGTGTGTCCGGCGCAGGCCATCACCATCGAGGCCGAACCGCGCGAGGACGGCTCACGCCGTACCACGCGCTACGATATCGACATGGTGAAATGCATCTATTGCGGCTACTGCCAGGAAGCCTGCCCGGTCGATGCCATCGTGGAAGGCCCGAACTTCGAGTACGCGACCGAAACACGCGAAGAACTCTATTACGACAAGGACAAGCTTCTGGAGAACGGGGACCGCTGGGAACGTGAGATTGCCCGGAACCTCGAACTCGACGCCCGCTACCGGTAACGCTAGAAGGGCGCCCGACTCATATTAGCCCGGCCCGGAAAGCCTTTCCGGTGCCGTTAATGACCAGACAGCCCACAGCCCGTTCGGGCCCAAGGGGGGACCATGCTGCAGGCAGCGGCGTTTTACATTCTGGCAGGGACGGCGGTTATCTCCGCCTTCATGGTGGTGGCCGCACGCAACCCTGTGCGCGCCGTATTGTTCCTGATCCTGACCTTCTTCTCGGCGGCGGGGCTGTTTGTGATGCTGGGGGCCGAGTTCCTCGCCATGCTGCTGGTCATTGTCTATGTCGGCGCGGTGGCGGTGCTGTTCCTCTTCGTCGTGATGATGCTGGATGTGGACTTCGCCGCGCTCAAAGAGGGCTTCCTCAGCTATCTGCCGCTTGGCGGAGCGGTCGCGCTGGCGCTGGTGGGCATTCTGTCCCTGACCGGCATCACCTGGGTGGTGTCCGATACGGCTGGCGCGGCGCTGCAGACGCCGGTGCCAACGGACATGACGAATGCCGAGGCGCTCGGCTCCATCCTTTATGACCGTTACGTCTTCTTCTTCCAGCTGGCGGGCCTTGTCCTGCTGGTGGCGATGATTGGCGCCATCGTCCTCACCTTGCGTCACCGCGAGGGCGTGCGCCGCCAGAATATCGCGCGCCAGGTGCAGCGCCGCCGCGAGGAAGGTGTCGAGCTGGTCGAGGTCAAATCGGGCGAGGGGATCGGCTAATGTTCGAGATCGGTCTGGGACACTATCTGACGCTGGCCGCGATCCTGTTCACGATTGGCGTGTTCGGCATTTTCGTGAACCGCAAGAACGTCATCATCCTCCTGATGTCGATCGAGCTGATCCTGCTGGCGGTGAACGTGAACCTCGTCGCGTTCTCCGCCCATCTGGGCGACATGACCGGGCAGGTCTTCGCGATGCTGATCCTCACGGTCGCAGCGGCGGAGGCCGCTGTCGGCCTTGCCATCCTCGTCGTCTTCTTCCGCAACCGCAGCGATATCGCGGTTGAGGGCGTCAACCTGATGAAGGGCTAGAGCGGCTATCATGGCTTTTATCGTCGTTTTCGGACCCCTTCTGGCAGCCATTATTGCCGGCCTGTTCCACAAACAGATCGGTACGCGCGCCAGCCAGCTCATCACCACCGGGGCCACGATCGCCGCCGCTTTGGCATCGGCCTGGCTGTTTGTGGACGTGGCAATCCTCGGCAATGCGCGCACCTACGAGCTCGCGCAATGGATGGCCGTCGGCAATTTCGACATTAGCTGGGACATCCGGCTGGACTCGCTCTCTGCGGTAATGCTGGTCGTTGTGACCAGCGTCTCCGCGCTCGTGCATGTGTATTCGTGGGGCTATATGGCCGACGACCCGCACCGCGCGCGCTTCTTTGCCTATCTGTCGCTCTTCACCTTCGCCATGCTGTCGCTGGTGACGGCAGACAACTTCCTGCAGATGTTCTTCGGCTGGGAGGGCGTCGGCCTCGCCTCCTATCTGCTGATCGGCTTCTGGTACAAGAAGAAGTCGGCCAATGACGCGGCCATCAAGGCGTTCGTCACCAACCGCGTGGGCGATTTCGGTCTCGCGCTGGGCGTGATGGCGGTGTTTGCGGTGTTCGGCACGCTCGATTTCGATGCCGTGTTTGGTCAGGTCGATGACGGCACCGTCCAGACGCTCACCCTGTTCGGCCTCGAGTTCATGGCGCTGGAGCTGATCGCCTTCCTGCTCTTCATCGGCGCGATGGGCAAATCGGCGCAGTTCTTCCTGCATGTCTGGCTGCCTGACGCGATGGAAGGCCCGACGCCGGTCTCCGCCCTCATCCACGCCGCGACCATGGTGACGGCGGGCGTGTTCCTAGTGTGCCGCTGCTATCCGATCTACGAGCTGGCGCCCAACACCTCGGCCATCATCACCTTTATCGGGGCGACGACGGCGCTGTTTGCCGCCACGGTTGGCCTTGCGCAGAACGATATCAAGCGCGTGATCGCGTATTCCACCTGCTCGCAGCTGGGCTACATGTTCTTCGCGGCGGGCCTTGGCCTCTACTCGGCGGCCATGTTCCACCTGTTTACGCACGCCTTCTTCAAGGCGCTCCTGTTCCTGGGTGCCGGCTCGGTCATTCATGGCCTCCATCACGAGCAGGACATGCGCAATATGGGCGGCATCTACAAGCTGCTGCCCGTGACGTGGATCATGATGATTATCGGCACGCTGGCGCTGACGGGTGTGGGTATTCCGCTCCTCAATCTGGGCTTTGCCGGCTTCTACTCGAAAGACATGATTATCGAGGAAGCCTTCATGGCGGGAGCGGATGGCGTGGCGTTCGGCTACTTCGCCTTCCTGGTGGCCATCATCGCGGCTGGCCTGACCTCCTTCTACTCCTGGCGGCTCATCTTCATGACCTTCCATGGCAAGTTCCGCGGCGACAAGCACACGCTTGACCACGCCCATGAAAGCCCGTGGATCATGGTGATCCCGCTGCTCCTGCTGGCTATCGGCGCGGTGTTTGCCGGCTTCCTGTTCCGCAGTGATTTTGTGGGGCGCGGTGCGCTGGAATTCTGGGGCGGCAGCCTGCCTGCCGGTCCCTATGCGGAGGGCAATTACGGGGAAGGGGCCACCGGCCACCATCCGCCGGACTGGGTGCTGTTCAGCCCGATTGCGGTGACGGTGCTCGGCTTCGTGCTCGCGTACTGGTTCTACGTGGTGAAGGAAGGCCTGCCGGCGAAGATCGCTGCGCGTGGCGGTCCGCTCCACAGCTTCCTCGCCAATAAATGGTATTTCGACGAGATCTACGACTTCATTTTCGTGCGCGGCGCGCGCGGGCTTGGTGACCTGTTCTGGAAAGTGGGCGACCGGCGCATCATTGACGGGCTCGGCCCGGATGGCGTCGCCGGTACCGTCATGCAGGCGGGCCGCCGCATCGTGCGCCTGCAGTCGGGCTATCTCTATCACTACGCATTCGTGATGCTGATCGGCGTTCTGGGCCTTGCCGTCTGGCTGGTCGCGCGGGCCGGGGGACAATAGGCATGCTGGGACAACTGCCCATCCTTACTGCGCTGACCTTCCTGCCTGCGCTGGGCGCGGTGGCGATACTGGTGCTGCGCGCGCTGATGCGCTCCGAGGACCGCCCGGCGCTGGACCGCAATGCGCGCGGCGTAGCCCTGTTCGTGACGCTGTTCGTGTTCGCGCTGTCGATTCTGCTGGTGCTGGAGTTTGATACCGCCCAGCCCGGCTTCCAGTTTGTCGAGACGGCCGACTGGCTGACCGCTCTGGGCATCAATTACCGCATGGGCGTGGACGGCCTGTCTGTGCTGTTCGTGCTGCTGACCGCCTTCCTGATGCCGATCTGTATTCTGGCGAGCTGGAAGCTGGAAAAGCGCGTGGCAGACTATATGGCCGCCTTCCTGCTGCTGGAAGCGCTGGTCATCGGCATTTTCTGCGCGCTCGACCTCGTCCTCTTCTACATCTTCTTTGAAGGCTCGCTGATCCCGATGTTCCTGATCATCGGAGTGTGGGGCGGGGCCAACCGCATCTATGCCGCCTTCAAATTCTTCCTCTACACCTTCCTCGGCTCGGTGCTGATGCTGGTGGCGATGATCTACATGTTTGTCGTCTCCGGCACGACCGACATCACCGTGCTGCTGGAGCACGAATTCCTGCGTGATGCGCAGATGTGGCTATGGCTCGCCTTCTTCGCCTCGTTCGCGGTGAAAATGCCAATGTGGCCGGTACATACCTGGCTGCCCGATGCGCACGTTGAAGCGCCGACGGCCGGCTCGGTCATCCTGGCGGGCATTCTCCTGAAGCTTGGTGGCTATGGCTTCCTGCGATTCTCCATCCCGATGTTTCCGGACGCCAGCGCCTTCTTCGCGCCGATGGTCATGGTGCTGTCGGTCATCGCGATCATCTACACCTCGCTGGTCGCCTTCCGGCAGACCGACATCAAGAAGCTGATCGCCTATTCGTCTGTCGCCCACATGGGCTTCGTGACGATGGGTATCTTCACGATGAATGCGCTGGGCGTGCAGGGCGCGATCTTCCAGATGATCTCACACGGGATTATCTCCGGCGCACTCTTCCTGTGCGTCGGCGTGATCTATGACCGCTTCCACACCCGCGACATCGCCTTCTATGGCGGTCTGGTGCACAAAATGCCGGTCTATGCCGCCTTCTTCGCCCTGTTCACCATGGCCAATGTCGGCCTGCCGGGCACGTCGGGCTTTGTCGGCGAGATTATGACCATGATGGGCGCGTTCGAGTATGACCCGCGCGTCGCCTTTGGTGCCGCCTTCGGCGTGATCGTCTCGGCCGTCTACATGCTGACCCTCTACAAGAAGGTCGTGTTCGGCGAGATGACGAACCCGAAGCTGGAATCGGCCACCGATCTCGACTGGCGTGAGTGGATCAATCTGGGTGTGCTGGCCTTCCTGGCCATCTGGCTCGGCTTCTTCACCACCCCGATCACCGATATCACCACCGCTTCGGTTGAAGCGCTGATCTCGCAATATCAGGGGGCGCTGGCCGCCTCCGCCAACCCGTAAGCTTCAAGGCTTGATGCCCATGACCGGATCCATGCTTCTTGCCGATCTCAGCCTCATCGTTCCTGAGCTGATCCTCGCCGTTGGCGCCATGGCGCTCCTGCTGGCAGGTGTCTTCATCAAGGGTGAGGAAACGGCCGCGCGTCTGGTGTCGCTGGCCGCGATGGGGCTTCTGGTGCTGTGCGCGGGCGTGGCGGTGTTTCTGGCCCCGCAAGGTGGTGGCACGGCCTTCTACGGCGCATTCGTGCTCGACAGCTTCTCGCTCTACGCCAAGGCGGTCGTCTATCTTGCGGCGGCTATCGCGCTGGTTCTGGCCGGTCATTATCTGCGCACCGAGCGCCTCGCGCGTTTCGAGTTCCCGGTGCTGATCCTGCTGGCGACGCTTGGCATGTCGGTCATGGTCTCTGCCGGTGATCTCATCGCGCTCTATCTGGGCCTCGAGCTGCAATCGCTCGCGCTCTACATCCTCGCCGCCTTCAACCGTGACAGCCTTCGCGCTTCCGAAGCGGGCCTGAAATATTTCGTGCTCGGCGCGCTTTCCTCCGGCCTGCTGCTCTACGGCGCGTCGCTGGTTTACGGCTTTGCCGGTTCCACCGAGTTTGGCGCGATCGCGCTGGCCGCAGAGAACCCGTCTGTCGGCCTCATCTTCGGCCTGGTATTCGTGGTCTCCGGCCTGGCCTTCAAGATCTCCGCTGCGCCCTTCCACATGTGGACGCCGGACGTCTATGAGGGCGCGCCGACACCGGTTGCTGCCTTCTTCGCGACCGCGCCGAAGCTTGCCGCCATGGTGCTGCTCATCCGCGTGCTGATGGAGCCGTTTGGTGCCATGGCAGACCAGTGGCAGCAGATCACCATCATTCTGGCGATCCTTTCCATGGGTATCGGCGCGCTGGGCGCGCTGCTGCAGACCAATATCAAGCGCCTGATGGCCTATTCCTCCATCGGCAATATGGGCTATGCGCTGGTTGGCCTGTCTGCGGCCAGCGAAGCGGCTGTCTGGGCGGTGCTGCTCTACATGACGCTCTATGTGATCGGTGTGGCTGGCGCGTTCGGCGTCATCCTCTCCATGCGCCGTGCTGAGGGCATGGTGGAGCGGATCGAGGATCTGGCGGGTCTCTCCAAGTCCCGCCCCGGCCTCGCGCTCGCCTTTACCGGCCTGCTGCTGTCCATCGGCGGCATGCCCTTCCTTGTCGGCTTCTTCGGCAAGCTGTTCGTGTTCTACGCTGCCGTGCAGGCGGGTCTCGTCTGGCTGGTGGTGCTGGCCGGTATCTTCTCCACCGTCTCGATTGCCTACTATCTGATGATCCTGAAGCGCGTCTGGTTTGATGAGCCCACGGGCGGCGAGTTCCTCAACCCGCCTGCCAGCGTAGCCGTCATCACGCGCGTGACCGGCATTGCGACCGTGGGCTTGCTCCTGCTGGTGCCGTTCATGCTTACCCGTGTCATCGAGGCGGGCTCGGCAATCGGCGGCTAGATGCCCGTCCGCATCGATCATTACGCCGAGATTGACTCCACCAATGAAGAGGCCCGCCGCCGTGCGCTTGGCGGCGAGCGCGGTCCGGTCTGGATACGCGCGGATCGGCAGGGCGCAGGGCGCGGGCGGCGCGGGCGCACCTGGGTAAGCCAGCCGGGCAATCTCTTCATCACCGGGCTTTACGTGCTCGATACACAGGCCGGTGATGCGGCGCGGCTCTCCTTCGCCGCAGCCTTGGCTGTCGCCGATCTCGTCGAGGAACTTGTTCCCGGTCTCAATCCGCGCCTGAAATGGCCCAATGACGTGCTGATCGAGGGCCGCAAGGTGTGTGGCATATTGCTGGAATCCGGCGCGGCTCCCGGCAGCGGTCTGTGGCTGGCAGCCGGGATTGGCGTCAATCTCGCCCACCACCCGGAAGATTCTGAGCGCCCCGCGACCAGCCTTGCCGCCCATGGCGCAAAGGCGGACGTGGCCCATGCCGGGGAGCGGCTGGCCCATCATTTCGACATCTGGCTTCAGCGCTGGCAGGAGAGCGGCTTTGCCCCGATACGCGATGCGTGGCTTGCCCGCGCACACGGTCTGGGCGAGCGGGTCGCCGCGCGGCTGGAGAACGAGACGGTGGAAGGCATATTCGCCGATCTGATGCCCGATGGCGCACTGCGGCTGGATTTGGCAGATGGCACAAGACGGCTTATCTCCGCAGGCGATGTCTTCTTTCCGGCTAACCCACAAGGCTGAACGCGATGCTGCTGGCGATTGATTGCGGCAATACCAATACGCTGTTTGCCGTCCATGACGGGCAGGACTGGCGCGCGCAATGGCGCACGGCCACCTACAGCCCGCGTACGGCGGACGAATATGCGGTCTGGCTGGCCCAGCTGATGAGCCTGCAGGGGCTGAGCTTCGACGATCTCTCGGCTTGCGTCATTTCATCGGTGGTGCCGCAATCGCTGTTCAATCTGCGCAATCTGTCAAAGCGCTATCTGAAGACCGATCCGGTGGTGATCGGTGATACGGGCGTCAATCTCGGCATCAGCGTCAATCTGGATCGGCCGGGAGAGGCGGGCGCGGATCGTCTGGTCAATGCGCTGGGCTGCAAGGTGAAATATACCGGCCATCTCATCATCGTGGATTCCGGCACGGCGACGACTTTCGATATCGTGTCCGCCGACGGTGTGTTTGAGGGCGGCATCATCGCGCCCGGCATCAACCTCTCCATGCAGGCTTTGCACAATGCGGCGGCGCAGCTGCCGCGTATCGCCATAGAGCGGCCAGAGCGTGTTATCGGGAAGAACACAGTAGGTGCCATGCAGTCTGGCGTGTTCTGGGGCTATATCGACCTCATAGACGGGCTGATCGGGCGTATCCGCGCCGAATACGGCCAGCCCATGAGTGTTATCGCAACCGGCGGCGTGGCCTCGCTCTTTGAGGGTGCCTCGCGCGCTATCGATCATTTTGACGCGGATGTGACCATCCGCGGCCTTCTAGAAGTCTGGCGCCTCAATAGCGTCCGCAAAGGAGCCTGAGGCGTGAGTGAGAGTGAAAATACGGTCTATTTCCTGCCGCTGGGCGGTTCAGGCGAGATCGGCATGAATCTGAACCTCTACGGCTTCGGGCCGGAAGAGGACCGCAAATGGATCATCGTTGATTGCGGGGTGACATTCGGTGATCTGACGACGCCCGGCGTTGATGTCATCATGCCCGATCCGCGCTTCATCGAAGAGCGCAAGCATCAGCTACTGGGCATCGTGCTGACCCATGCCCACGAAGACCATATGGGCGCGGTGGCCTATCTCTGGGAGCGGCTGCGCTGCCCGATCTGGGCCACGCCCTTTACCGCCTATCTGATGCGCGACCGGCTGGCCGAGCGTGGCCTGTCGAACGAAGCCAAGGTGCGCGAGATTTCGCTGACCGGCCGGTTCGATATCGGTCCGTTTGATCTCGAGCTTATCACGCTGACCCACTCCATCCCGGAGCCGAACGGGCTTGCCATCCGCACGCCTGCGGGACTGATCCTGCACACCGGCGACTGGAAGATCGATCCTGAGCCGCTCATCGGCGCACCGACGGACCCCGAAGCCATCAAGGCGCTGGGCCGTGAGGGCATTCTGGCCATGGTGTGTGACAGCACCAATGTATTCACGCCGGGCGAGGCCGGTTCCGAAGCGGGCGTGCGCGAAAGCCTGACCAAGGTGATCGCCGAGCAGAAGGGCAAGGTGGCCATTGCCGCCTTCGCCTCCAACGTGGCGCGCCTTGAAACGGCGATCCTGGCGGCAGAGGCCAATGGCCGGCGCGTCTGTCTGGTTGGCCGCTCCATGCACCGCATGGCGGGTGCGGCGAAGTCCGTCGGGCTGTTGCAATCCTGCGCGCCCTTCGTTGAAGAGGAAGAGGCGGGTTATTTCCCCAGCGACAAGATCGCCTTTGTCTGCACAGGCTCACAAGGCGAGCCGCGCGCGGCGCTCTCGCGTATCGCGGACCGCTCGCACCGCAATGTGACCCTCACCGACGGCGATACGGTGATCTTTTCTTCGCGCGTGATCCCCGGCAATGAACGCAGCATCTATGATCTGATGAACCGGCTGGCCATGCGCGGCGTGAAAATCATCACCGAGCGCGACCGGCATATCCACGTTTCCGGCCATCCCTGCCGCGATGAGCTGAAGCAGATGTATGAATGGGCGAAGCCGAAAGTGGCGATCCCCGTTCATGGCGAGGCGCGCCACCTGATCGAGCACGCGGCCTATGCCAAGCAGCTTGGCGTGCCGTCCGCCGTCATCCCCAGCAATGGCAGCCTGATTGCCATCAACGCGGACGGCGCGCGCATTATCGATGAGGCACCGGCGGGCCGCCTGCATCTCGATGGCAATTTCATCGTCGATGCCGAGGCCAGCTCCATGCGCGAACGGCGCAAAATGGCCTATGGCGGCGCGATCAGCGTGGCGATGGCTGTCTCCGGCAAGGGCGAGATCGTGTCCGGTCCGGACCTGCGGGCGCTGGGTGTGCCCGATACGGGCGGTGATGATATGGATGAGTTCCTCGATGCTCTGGCTGATGCCGCCGAGCGTGCCTTTGCCAAAATGGGTAACAAGGCGCGCCGCGATGAGGACGAGGTGGAGGAAGCGGTGAGACAGGCCGTGCGCCGCGAGGCCAACCGGCTATGGGGCAAGAAGCCCATCGTCGAAGCCATGGTATTGATGGTCTAGGGAAGGCGTGTCCATGAAAATCGGACGATTGAACCATGTCGGCGTAGCCACGCCGGACGTGAAGGCGGCGGCGAAAACCTATGCCGATCTCTATGGCGCCACGGATGCGACCGAGGCGAAGGACTTCCCCCATCTGGGCGTGCGCGTGGTGTTCGTCTCGGTGCCGAACATGCAGATCGAGCTGATCGAACCGCTGGGCGCTGACAGCCCGATCCACAAATTCCTGGAGAAGAACCCAAAAGGGGGGCAGCACCATATGTGCTTTGAAGTCAGCGACATAGTGGCAGCACGTGATGCGATGCGTGAATGCGGCGCAACAGTGCTCGGCACCGGCGAGCCCTATATCGGCGCGCACGGCGTGCCGGTGATCTTCGTCCACCCCAAGGATACGGGCGGCGTGCTGGTCGAGCTGATGCAGGCACCGGGCGAAGGAGCGCACTGATGGCAGAGCGTTTCCTCATCACCGTCCAGCCCGCCTTTCGCTATCTCGCCATACTCCTCGCCGTGCTGGCGCCGGTGATCATGTTTGCCCAGCTATTCATCCCCTCTGGCGAGGTTGGCTTCGTTGAAGGGCTGGTGGTCTATCTCATCACCTGGTGGATCGTGATTTTCACCGTGCTGCCCTTGCGCATACAGGGACAGTACGAGACCGGCGAGATCGTCGAAGGCTCTGAACCCGGCGCGCCGGTCAATCCGCGGCTGAAGGAGAAAGCCTTCCTGACCACCGTTCTTACCAGCGTGCTCTGGCTGGTTTTCTTTGCGGTGATGGAGCTGGGGATTATCGACCTCAACACGCTCTGGGGGCCGGAGTACCGGTAGTCTGCAGTCTGGCTTGCCTGCATTGTCATCACCCGGCTTGTGCTGGTGATTCCTGCTCGGAGCGTGCTGCTATTTCCTCCCCCGTTTACGGGGGAGGTGCCTTCGAAGAAGGCGGAGGGGGGAACTTGTTCGTGCAATCCCCCCCCCTCGGCCCTTCGGGCCACTCCCCCCGTTCACGGGGGGAGAAACCCTGAAGGCGCGGGCCATGACACGTTTCAACCACCTTAGCCGCAATGCGTGCCTTGCGGGCGTTGACGGTGCGGTCTAATCGTTGATCCAGTTGTTCAACCCGCCTGCGACGCGAGACCGTTTCCATGCGCCTTAGCCGCTTTTTCCTACCCGTCCTGAAGGAAACGCCTGCCGATGCGCAGATCGTCTCGCACCGGCTGATGCTGCGTGCCGGGATGATCCGGCAGGAAGCGGCTGGCATCTATTCCTGGCTGCCGCTGGGCTTCCGGGTGCTCAAGAAGATCGAACAGATCGTACGCGAGGAGCAGGACCGGGCAGGGGCCATCGAGCTGCTGATGCCGACGCTCCAGCCGGCCGATCTCTGGCGCGAGAGCGGGCGTTATGACGGCTATGGCAAGGAGATGCTGCGCATTGTCGACCGCCATGAGCGCGACCTGCTCTACGGACCGACCAATGAGGAGATGATCACTGCGATCTTCCGCTCATACTGCCGGTCCTACAAGGACTTGCCGAAGATTCTCTATCACATCCAGTGGAAGTTCCGCGACGAGATCCGCCCGCGCTTTGGCGTGATGCGCGGGCGTGAGTTTCTGATGAAGGACAGCTATTCGTTCGATCTGGACGAGGCATCGGCCCGCCGCGCCTATAACCGCATGTTCGTAGCCTATCTGAACACGTTCGACCGGCTGGGCCTGAAAGCCGTGCCGATGCGCGCCGATACCGGCCCTATCGGCGGCGATCTCTCCCATGAATTCATCATCCTGGCCGAGACCGGCGAGAGCGAGGTGTTCTGCGATTCAGCCCTCGTCGACATGGGCGCACCGGGCCTTGATGTGGACTTTGAGGGCGATCTGCAGCCCCTCGTCGATGCGCGCACCTCGCTCTATGCCGCGACCCAGGAAATGCACGAGGCGGAGCGCTTCACATCGGAAGTGCCTGAGGAGCGGCGCCTTTCCGCGCGCGGCATTGAAGTGGGCCATATCTTCTATTTCGGCACCAAGTATTCCGCGCCGCTGGGCGCGAACGTCACCCATCCTGACGGCAAGGACCGCCCGGTCCATATGGGCTCCTACGGGGTGGGGGTGTCACGGCTTCTGGGCGCGATCATTGAGGCGCACCATGACGAGGCCGGGTGTATCTGGCCGGAAAGCGTCGCGCCCTTCGGCGTTGGCATCATCAATCTCAAGCCCGGTGATGCCGATACCGATGCGGCCTGCCAGAGCGCCTATGACGCGCTGATGAAGGCTGGAAAAGACCCGCTGCTGGACGACACCAATGAGCGTCCCGGCGGCAAGTTTGCCACCATGGACCTGATCGGCGTGCCCTGGCAGCTCATTATCGGTCCGCGCGGGCTGAAAGAGGGCAAGGTGGAGATCAAGCGGCGCGCCACTGGCGAGCGCTTCGAAGTCAGCCTTGAAAGCGCACTCTCTCAGCTGACAGCGGAGCAGGCGGGTAAATGAGCGCAGCGAAAGCCAAGGGCGGGAGCAAAGGCGCAGGCGCGTTCAGCGCCTGGGAATTCCTGCTGGCTTTCCGCTATCTCAGAACCCGGCGCAAGCATGGCGGGGTGACGCTGATATCGGTGATTTCCTTTATCGGCATCACGCTGGCGGTGACGGCGCTGATTGCTGTCATGTCGATCATGAATGGCTTCCGCCACGAATTGCTGTCGCGCCTTCTGGGCGTGCAGCCGCATGTCTATGTCTACACCGCTGAAAGCGCGGCGCTGACGGGTGATCTGGTGGACCGGATCAATCAGGTGCCGGGCGTGCGCCAGGCCGGACCGATAATCGCGGCGCAGGCCCTGATCAGCTCCGAGCGCGGCGCGTCCGGCGCGCAGGTGATAGGCGTGCGCCCGTCAGACCTTGGCCAGTTCGATCTCATCGCCGGTGAGGGCGAGGCGGCCGCAGCGGGTGGCGGCATCGTGCAAGGCTCTGCCGATAATTTCGGTGTCGGCCATCATGGCGGCGACGGCATCCTGATCGGTTCGGGCATTGCGGCGCAGCTGGGCGTCAGCGCAGGCGATACGGTGACCCTGCTCGCACCGCAGGGCGCGTCTACGCCCATGGGCACCGTGCCACGGCGCAAGAACTATGTCGTGGACGGCGTTGTTTCCATGGGTGTTCTAGATCTCGACCGGATCTATGTCTTCATGCCGCTGGAGCAGGCCGCGCTGTTTTTCGGGCGATCGGGCGGGGCGGACTATATCGATATACGCATCACCAATCCCGATGATCCAGAAGCGGTGGTGGCGGCTGTGCGCGAGCTGGTGCCTGCGGGCTCGGCCGTGTTCGACTGGCGCCGGCAGAACCAGTCCTTCTGGACCGCGCTGCAGGTGGAGCGCATGGCGATGCGCATGATCCTCTCCATCATCGTGCTGATTGCCGCCATGAACATCATTTCCGGCCTCGTCATGCTGGTGAAGAACAAGAGCCGCGATATCGCCATTTTGCGCACGATGGGCGCGACGCAAGGCGCGGTGATGCGCGTATTCCTCATCTCCGGCGCGGCCATCGGCGTGCTGGGTACTATTGCGGGCATCATCCTGGGCGTGCTGATCGCCGTGTTTATCGGCCCGATACAGGATTTCCTCGCCTTCGTGACGGGCGTCGATGTGTTCGATCCGTCCGTCTACCTGCTCTACCGCCTGCCTGCGCGGCTGGACTGGGCTGAAGTGGCGTTCGTGGCCGTGTGGGGCTTTGCCACCGCGCTGATCGCCACGCTACCACCGTCCTGGCGGGCAGGGCGGATCGATCCGGTGGAGGCGCTGCGCTATGAGTGATCCGGCCCTCTCCATTCGCGGCCTGGTGCGCCAGTACCAGACCGATGCTGAGCTGATCGAGGTGCTGAGCGGCGCTGATCTCGACCTGATGCCCGGCGAGCTGGTCGGCCTCGTCGGCCCTTCGGGTTCTGGCAAGTCCTCGCTCCTGCATGCGGCGGCCCTGCTGGAAAAGCCCAATGCCGGTTCGGTGCATATTGCGGGCGTTGACGGCCTCGAGCTGAACGAACGCGGACGCACCGCGCTGCGCCGCCGCGAAATCGGTTTCGTCTATCAATTCCATCATTTGCTGCCTGAGCTTGATGCGCTGGACAATGTTGCCCTGCCGCGCCTGATCGCGGGCGAGAGCAAGGCGAAGGCGCGTGCCAAGGCGCGCGACTGGCTGACCAGGCTGGGGCTTGGCGCGCGGCTGACACACCTGCCGGCGCAGCTTTCCGGCGGGGAGCAGCAACGCGTGGCCATCGCCCGCGCGCTGGTGGGCGAGCCGCGTGTGGTGCTGGCCGACGAACCGACAGGCAATCTCGATCCGGCGACCTCCGACCAGGTATTTGATGCGTTGGCGGGGGCGTGCCGCGAGGCGGGCGCTGCGGCTCTGGTGGCCACGCATAATCTTGCGCTTGCGGGGCGGATGGACAGGGTCGTCACGCTGGAGAATGGCCGCGTCGTCACGGCCTGACGGCATCGCGATTTCCCCATGAAATCAACGCGGACGGGCTTTGTACCCGCAGCCGGACCGATTCTGCTTGACGGCGGAACAAAAGGCGAATATTTCAAGTGGAACAAATAGCGAATATAACGGATATCAACAGGAGTTCTCACATGAAGCGCTTGATCGAAGAAGCCAGCACCGCCTTTGTTACGCTAGGGTTCGTGGCCGTTGTGCTGACATGGAGCACGGCGCTCATAGGCTAGGGCTGACATGGCAGGTCGGTGGCCCGTCCGAATCCGGTGAGACTTGGCGGCTTGCCTGACGGGCGGGGCTACAGGAGACGGGTATGAACGATAGCGCATTCGTCCATCTACGCAGCCGTTCGCCCTATTCCCTGCTGGAGGGAGCGACGCGTATCCCGGAGCTGGCAAAGCTCTGCGGCGAGATGGACATGCCTGCGCTGGCGCTGACCGATAGCAATAATCTGTTCGGCGCGCTGGAGTTTTCCGAATATCTGTCCGGTGCGGGCGTGCAGCCGATCATCGGGTGCACCCTGTCTGTGAAGTTGGAGGCGGAGCGGCCCGGAGAGAGAGTTGTTCCTGCCGGAACGCTGGTTTTGCTGGTCCAGAACGAGGCCGGTTACCGCAATCTCGTTTCGCTCTCCTCGTCAGCCTATCTCGATGTCGGCCCCGCCGACGAGCCTTCGGTGCCGCTCAACGCGATACTGGAACACAATGAGGGCCTGATCTGTCTCACAGGCGGATATGACGGCGCGCTCAACCGTCTGGTTGTCTCCGGCAAGGCGCCGCGGGCCGAGGCCGTGCTGGACCGGCTTTGCGAGGCATTTTCGGGGCGGCTCTATATCGAGTTGCAACGCCATGGGCGCGCCGATGATGTGACAGCCGAAGACTGGCTGGTCCCTGTGGCCTATGCGCGCGGACTGCCTCTGGTGGCGACCAATGAGCCGTACTTCGCCACCGCCGAGCGCCACGAAGCACACGACGCGCTGATGTGTATCGCACAGTCGACCTATGTGATCGTCGATGACCGCCGCAAGGTTACGCCCGATCACTACTTCAAGAGCAGCGCTGAAATGGTGGCCGTGTTTTCCGACCTGCCGGAGGCCATCGCGAATACGCTGGATATCGCGCGCCGGTGCTCATACCGGCCGCGTACCGGTGATCCGGTGCTGCCGCGCTTTCCGGGGCTTGAGGGGCGCACCGAGGCCGAAGAGCTTGCCGCGCGGGCGCAGGACGGGCTCAAGGCGCGTCTGGCGGCGGTGGAACCGGCGGCGTCCCTGAAAGAATACGAGGATCGGCTGGCCTTCGAGCTGGGCGTTATCGAACGCATGGGCTTCCCCGGCTATTTCCTGATCGTTGCCGACTTCATCCAGTGGTCCAAGGCGCAAGGTATTCCGGTCGGGCCGGGCCGGGGGTCGGGTGCCGGTTCGGTCGTGGCCTGGGCGCTGACGATTACCGATCTGGATCCGTTGCGCTTTGGCCTCCTGTTCGAGCGCTTCCTGAACCCCGAACGCGTGTCCATGCCGGATTTCGATATCGATTTCTGTCAGGAGCGCCGGGGCGAGGTCATCCGCTATGTGCAGGAGCGCTATGGCTCTGACCGCGTGGCCCAGATCATCACCTTTGGTACGCTGCAGGCGCGCGCTGTGGTGCGCGATGTCGGCCGGGTCCTGCAGATACCCTTCCCGGTCGTGGACCGGATCGCCAAGCTTGTCCCGAACAATCCGGCCCAGCCTGTCACGCTGGCCGAGGCGGTGGATACCGAACCCAAATTGCAGGCCATGCGCCGCGAGGATGCGGCCGTCGACCGGCTGATGACGGTCGCGCTGCAGCTCGAAGGGCTCTACCGGAACGCCTCCACGCACGCAGCCGGCATAGTGATCGGTGACAGGCCGCTGACCGAATTTGTGCCGCTTTACCGCGATCCGCGCTCCGACATCCCCGCAACCCAGTTCAACATGAAATGGGTGGAGCCTGCGGGCCTTGTGAAGTTCGATTTTCTGGGTCTCAAAACGCTCACCGTGATGGCCCGCGCGGTGGAGTATATCAAGGCGTCCACCGGCGAAGAGATTGATCTTGATGCGGTGGCGCTCGATGATCCGGCGGCCTACGCGCTGATGGCATCGGGCAGCACGATCGGCGTGTTCCAGCTGGAAAGTTCCGGCATGCGCGACACCCTGAAAAAGGTGAAGCCGGACACGTTTGAAGACATTATCGCGCTGATCTCGCTCTATCGTCCCGGCCCGATGAAGAACATCGACATCTATGTTGAACGCAAGTTCGGCCGGTCTGATCCTGACTTCCTCCATCCCGATCTGGAACCCGTGCTGAAAGAGACCCACGGGGTCATCATCTATCAGGAACAGGTGATGCAGATCGCCCAGATACTCTCCGGCTACTCGCTGGGCGAGGCCGATCTCCTGCGCCGCGCCATGGGCAAGAAGAAGAAAGAGGAGATGGACAAGCAGCGCGAGCGCTTCCTGGCAGGCGCTGCCGAGCGCGGGGTTGGGGAAGAAAAAGCCTCCTACATTTTCGATCTGGTTGCCGAGTTTGCCGGTTACGGCTTCAACAAATCCCACGCGGCGGCCTACGCGCTCATCGCCTACCGGACAGCGTGGCTCAAAGCACACCATCCGGTAGCATTCATGGCCGCCCTGATGAGCCTCGACGCAGCCAATACCGACAAGCTCGCCGTGTTCTTCCAGGAATGCCGCCATATGGGCGTCGCGGTGCTGGGCCCGGACATCAACCGTTCGCTGGCCGATTTTTCGGTCGAGGACGGCGCGGTGCGTTACGGGTTGGGCGCGGTGCGCAGTGCCGGCATGGGCGCCATGGAAGAGGTTGTGCGTACCCGCGGCGAGGGCGGCGCGTTTGCGGACCTCTATGATTTTGCCGCGCGCGTGGATGCGCGCAATGTCAACAAGCGCCTGCTTGAAACGCTGGCCAGGGCAGGGGCGTTCGACAGTATCGAGCCGGACCGCGCGCGCGTCATGGCCGCGGCTGAAACGTTGTGCGCAATTGCGCAGGCCGCGCAGGCCGAGCGCGATTCAGCGCAAGTATCGCTGTTTGGCGGCGGCGGCAGTGACAAGGTGGCGCTTGAGCGTCCGCCCTTGCCCGCCTTCGAGCCGTGGGAGGCGTCGCGCCGCCTCGATGAAGAGCTGGCAGCCATCGGCTTCTACCTGTCCGGTCATCCGCTTGATGCGTTCAGCGAAGTGCTCGCCCGGCGCGGCGCGATCGGCTGGTCGGAGCTGGTCCAGCGCGTCCAGGAAGGCGGGGTAAGAGCGGCGCGGATGGCCGGCATCGTCCGGCGCCGTCAGGAGAAAATCTCCCGCCGCTCCAATGAACGCTTTGCCTTCCTCACCCTGTCTGATCCCAGCGGCGAGTTCGAGGCGCTGGTGCCGCCAAAGGTGTTTTCCGAGGTGCGCGACCTGCTGGAGGCTGGCCAAGGCGTTCTGGCAACCTTCCGCGTTGAAGATCAGGACGAGCAGATACGCCTCATCATGGATGGCTGTGAGCCTCTGGAAGGGCTCCTGCGGGAAGCGCAATTGCCGGGCCTGTGCGTGGAACTTGATGATGCGGCCGCGCTGGAGGGCATTCATGCCCGGCTGTCGCGCCTGGCCGACGCCGGGGGCGAGGCGCGCGGGGTGGTAGTGCTCGATTTGCCGGTGAATGGACGCGCGCGGGCGCGTGTGCGCCTGCCGGGCGGATACCGGCTTGATCCGGCCTTGCGCAGCGCGCTCAAAGAGGTGCCGGGCGTCAGCGCGGTCGAGGCGCTGGCTGTCTGACCGGCGGGCGCGGCGGTGTTCTGGCCGCTCAACGCACACAGGCGCTTGTCTGCAAGGCAAAGCACGCCTATAAGCGCGCCCGCAATCCCGCACGTGGGGCAACGGCAGGTTCGGTGTTCGGACCCGTCGATCCGGTGCCTGGCTTTTCCTGTTTTGCAGGGAGACCGGCTCCGCCCTGCGGAGGCCAACCGGAAAAGGAAAATCGATATGGCCCTTCCTGACTTCTCCATGCGTCAGCTCCTTGAAGCTGGTGCGCACTTCGGTCACCAGACCCACCGCTGGAACCCCAAGATGCGTCCGTTCATCTTCGGTGAGCGTTCCAACATCCACATTATTGACCTGTCACAGACGGTTCCGCTGCTCCACCAGGCATTGGTGAAGGTGCGCGAAGTTGCCGCCAATGGCGGCCGCGTCCTGTTTGTCGGCACCAAGCGTCAGGCGTCCGAGCCGGTCGCGCAGGCTGCACAGCGTTGCGCGCAGTACTACATGAATCATCGCTGGCTCGGCGGCACGCTGACCAACTGGCGCACGATCTCTATTTCGATCGCCCGCCTGCGTGAGCTGGAAGGCATTCTCGATCAGGATGGCGGCCCGCAGGGCCTCACCAAGAAAGAGATCCTGATGCTCACCCGCGAACGCGAGAAGCTTGAGCGCTCGCTGGGCGGAATCAAGGAAATGGGCGGCACGCCGGACCTCATCTTCGTGATCGACACCAACAAGGAAGCGATCGCGATCCAGGAAGCCCGCCGTCTGAACATTCCGGTCGTGGCCGTGGTTGATACCAATTGCGATCCCGATCCGGTCGATTTCCCGATCCCCGGCAATGATGATGCGGCCCGCGCCATCGCGCTTTACTGCGACCTCGTCGCCGATGCGGTGCTGGACGGCATTTCCGACAGCCAGGCATCGCTGGGCGTCGATATGGGCGCTGCGGTAAACCCGGTTGTGGAGCCTGCGCTGGCCGAAGAAGCCCCCGAGGCGCCGGCTGATGCGGCCCCCGCAGAAGGTGAGGCCGCTGCGGCCGAACCTGCCGGCGAAGACACCAAAGCCTAAGTCGAACGACACAAAAAATAACAGGAGACTCCCCATGGCCGAGATCACAGCCGCTCTCGTCAAGGACCTGCGCGAACGCACCGGCGCGGGCATGATGGACTGCAAGAAAGCGCTCGCCGAAACCAATGGTGACCTCGAAGCAGCCATTGACTGGCTTCGCAAGAAGGGCCTGTCCAAGGCTGCCAAGAAAGCTGACCGTGTTGCCGCTGACGGTCTGGTCGGCGTCGCGTCGGTTGATCGTGGCGACGGCATGGCGGCAGCTGCGGTCGAGGTGAATGCCGAGACCGATTTCGTCGCGCGTAACGAGCTGTTCCAGGCTGCTGTTTCCGAAATCACCACGCTGGGCATTGATGCGAACGATGTTGATGCCCTGCGCCAGGCCAAGATGGCTTCTGGTGAAACCGTGGAAGGCAGTCTGACCAACCTGATCGCCAAGATCGGCGAGAACATGTCCCTGCGTCGCGTGTCGGCCCTGTCGGTCAATGCCGGTGTGGTGGCCAGCTATGTCCACAACGCTGCGGCGGACGGGCTTGGCAAGATCGGCGTGCTGGTGGCTCTGGAGTCCACCGGCGACAAGGCTGTGCTCGCAGAGCTTGGCCGCAAGGTGGCCATGCACGTTGCTGCCGGTTCGCCGGCTGTGGCGCTGGCGGTCGATGTCGATGAGCTGTCTGCTGACGTCATCGAGCGTGAGAAGGCCGTTTTTGCTGACCAGGCACGCCAGTCCGGTAAGCCCGAAGCTATCATCGAGAAGATGGTGGAAGGGCGCCTTCGCAAGTTCTACGAGGAAGTCGTGCTGATGAAGCAGGTCTTCGTCTTTGATCCGGATCTGACGGTTGAAGGCGCCATTGCGGCGGCGGCCAAAGATGCGGGCGCCCCCATCAAGCTGACGGGTTTTGTCCGCATGGTGCTCGGTGAAGGCGTAGAGCGCAAAGAAGAAGATTTCGCTGCCGAAGTGGCCGCGCTCGGCAAATCGTGATCTGAATATCTCCGGCGGCTGGATCATCCAGCCGCCGGAACTGCTTTCCAGAACGGAGCAACGATCCCCGTGAGCGACACCCCCCATGACGAACGTCCGGTACCGGCAGGCCCCTATCGCAGGGTGTTGCTGAAGGTTTCGGGCGAGGCGTTGATGGGAAGCCAAGCCTACGGGATCGACATGGAAACGGCCGAGCGCATTGCCGAGGAAGTCGGCGCTGCGGTCAAGGCCGGATATGAAATGTGTCTGGTCATTGGCGGCGGGAATATTTTCCGTGGCCTGCAGGCAGCCGCCAAGGGCATGGACCGCGCTGCGGCGGACTATATGGGCATGCTGGCGACGGTGATGAACGCGCTGGCCATGCAGACGGCGCTGGAGCGCCGGGGCGTACAGACGCGCGTCCAGTCCGCCATACCGATGACGACGGTGTGCGAGCCCTATATCCGCCGCCGGGCCGTGCGCCACATGGAAAAAGGCCGGGTGGTCATTTTCGCGGCTGGTACCGGCAATCCCTTCTTTACCACCGACACGGCGGCGGCGCTGCGCGCAGCAGAGATGGGCTGTGACGCGCTGTTCAAGGGCACGCAGGTTGACGGCGTGTATTCGGCTGATCCGAAGAAAGACCCGAAGGCCGAGCGCTATGACCAGCTGGATTATCTGGACGTGATCGCGCGTGACCTGAAGGTGATGGATGCATCAGCCGTCACGCTTATGCGCGACAACCAGATTCCCATCGTCGTGTTCGATATCCACCGTACAAACGGCCTGGCCGATGTGCTCGACGGACGGGGCGTATGCACCGTGGTCGGCCCCCGGCCGGCGATGAAACAGTGAGGACAGCATGAGCAAGGCTGGCGATTTTGATCTGAAGGACATTGAGCGCCGCATGGACGGCGCTGTGGAAGCGCTGAAGAAGGAGTTCGCCGGGCTGCGAACCGGCCGCGCGAGCATTGCGCTGCTCGATCCGATCAAGATCGACGCCTATGGCAGCCCCACACCGATCAATCAGGTGGGGACGGTTTCTGTGCCGGAACCGCGCATGCTGTCTGTACAGGTCTGGGACAAGAATCTGGCACCGGCTGTCGACAAGGCGATCCGCAACTCATCACTGGGCCTCAATCCGGTGGTGGAAGGCACGCTGATCCGCATTCCGATCCCGCCGCTCAACGAAGAACGCCGCGCCGAGCTTGCCAAGACGGCCGGAAGCTATGCTGAACAGGCCCGTGTGGCGGTGCGTAATGTCCGCCGTGATGGCATGGAGGCGCTGAAGCGCGCCGAGAAAGACAATCTGATCAGCGAGGATGAGCACAAGCGCTTTTCTGATCAGGTCCAGAAGGCGACCGATAACAGCATCGGCTCGATTGACGAGCTTCTGAAAGCCAAGCAGGACGAAATCACCCAGGTCTGATGACCTGTTTGCTGTCTGACAGGTCCGGGGAGGACTGTTTGCGATGTCAGCTGAACCCGGCGGCCAGATCACCGTGCCGCGCCACGTGGCCGTCATCATGGATGGTAACGGGCGCTGGGCTGCGGCGCGTGGCCTGCCCAGGGCCATGGGGCATCGTCAGGGCGTAGAGGCGGTTCGCGCGCTTGTGCGTGGCTCTGCCGATCTGGGCGTTACTCACCTGACATTGTTTGGGTTTTCTACCGAGAACTGGCGGCGTTCCACCGAAGAGGTGAGTACGCTTTTCGACCTGCTCAAGCAGTTTGTCGACGCTGATCTGGACGATCTGGCGAAAAACGGCGTGCGGGTGCGCATTCTGGGCAGCCGGGACGGCTTGTCAGCTGATATCCGCGAGATCATTGACCGGGCTGAGGCCCGCACCGCCGTCAATACGCGCTTCAATCTCAATGTCGCCTTCAACTATGGCGGCCGCGACGAAATCGTCCGGACGGCCAGAGCTTTGCTGGCGGAGTTTCAGGCCGGCGCCCTGCAAGGCGAGATTGACGAAAAAGCTTTCGCCGCACGGCTGGATACCAGCGGACTGCCCGATCCGGACCTGATTATCCGCACCAGCGGTGAAATGCGCATCTCCAACTTCCTGCTCTGGCAGGGCGCGTATTCGGAGCTGGTCTTCATGGATGTGCTGTGGCCGGACTTTTCCGTCGAGCACATGAAAGAGGCGATTGGTATCTACCAGTCACGCAATCGCCGGTTTGGCGGGCGCCCGTGAGTCTGTTGGCACGCCTTCCCGGACCGCGCGACCCGGTTTTCCTGCGCCGGCTGGCATCCGCGCTGGTGCTCGCGCCGCTGGCGCTCGGCCTGGTCTGGTATGGCGGCTATCCGTTCGCGATTTTCGTGGCCGCCTTCGCTGCCGCCATGGCGTGGGAATGGGTGCGCATGTCTGACCGCGATGCGCCGCCGCGCGCCTTCTCGATTGCCACCGGAACCGCCGTTGGCAGCGTCCTGCTGGCAGCCAATGGCGAATGGGCGTGGTGCGCCCTATGGGTGCTGGCCGGTGCGGTATCAGCCTATCTCGACCGGCGCAGGCGGGGCAGGGCATGGGAGGCACCGCTGGGTGTGATCTATGTCGCCAGCGCGGCGAGTATACTTGTGGGCTTGCGCGGTGCTGATGGCGGGCTGGGCGCGGTCCTGTTCCTGCTGGCGGTGGTGTGGGCGGCTGACACGTTCGCCTATCTGGCGGGCACGTGGCTTGGCGGTCCGAAGCTTCTGCCCGCAGCCAGTCCCAACAAGACATGGACCGGGCTGGTCGCCGGCGTCGGGTGCGGCGCGGCTGCCGGGGTGATTGTGGCAGGGCTGTGGGGGCTGGACCCCGCTTATGCTCTGGCCGCTGCTCTGCCTGCCGCTGGCATGGCTGTTGCGGGTGATCTGGTAATGTCACTCGCCAAGCGCCGGTTTGGCGTGAAGGATGCAGGCACGCTGATCCCCGGGCATGGCGGGGTGCTCGACCGGGTGGACGCCTTGATGCTTGCGACCGTTTTTGCCGGCCTGTTTGCAATGCTGGCTCCCGCTGGCTGGCCGGGCAGTGGTATCTAGATGACGCGCACGATCTCCATTCTGGGGGCTACGGGCTCTGTCGGGCTGGCGACGCTGGACCTGATCGACGCCGCGCCGGAGGGCCGCTACGAGCTTGTAGCGCTCACGGCCAATACCCGCGCGCAGGAGCTGGCAGACATCGCCCTGCGTCTGCGCCCGCGCTTTACCGCCCTTGGCGATGCGCGTCACGCACCTGTGCTGGAGGCGGCGCTGGCCGGTTCCGGTCTCAAATGGGGTGCAGGGCCTTCCGCCGTCGCTGAAGCCGCGTCCATGGAAGCCGACTGGACCATGGCGGCGATTGTCGGCGCGGCGGGGCTGGCGCCCACGCTGGCAGCCGTAAAACGCGGCCAGGTCGTCGCGCTGGCCAACAAGGAAGCGCTGGTGTGTGCCGGCCCGCTATTCATGGAGAGCGCGCGCCGCTCCGGCGCGACGGTTCTGCCGGTTGATTCCGAACACAACGCGATCTTTCAGGCACTCGGCGGCAGCGATCCCGCCAAAGTGCGCCGGATCATTCTGACCGCATCTGGCGGTCCGTTCCGCAATGCCAGCCTTGAGACCATGGCGCGTGCCAGCGTGCGCGACGCCGTCGCCCATCCCGTCTGGTCCATGGGGGCCAAGATCTCGGTGGACTCGGCGACGATGATGAACAAGGGGCTGGAGGTTATAGAGGCTTGCCATCTCTTCGCCCTGCCGCCGGAAAAGGTGGATGTGATCGTCCACCCTGAATCGATCCTGCACGGGCTGGTGGAGCATTATGATGGCGGGCTTCTCGCCCAGATGGGCACGCCGGACATGCGCACACCGATAGCCCATGCGCTGGGCTGGCCGGACCGTATGGAGACCGGCGTTTCGCGCCTTGATCTGCCCGCCCTGGGCAAGCTGACCTTTGAAGCGCCTGATCCGAAGCGCTTTCCGGCGCTCGAACTGGCGCGCGCCGCGTTCCGGCAGGGCGGTACCAGCCCGCTGGTATTGAACGCCGCCAACGAGATCGCGGTGGATGCCTTTCTGAATGGTCATGTCGGCTTCCTTGACATCGCCGCAATCGTTGCGGAGTCTCTGGAGCGGGGTGAGGGGGTAGCCAGAGGTTCATTGACCGATTTCGATACGGTATATGCGGCGGACGCTGCGGCACGCGAGCTGGCGGCATCGCTGGTGAAGGCGCGCGCGCAGCACAGCGCTAGCCGCGCACAGGGAGCATAAGGCAGCGTGACAGACTTGCTTGGATCGGGACTGCTCAGCGTCGCGGCCTTTGTGGCCGTGATCTCGTTTGTCGTGGTCATTCATGAGCTTGGTCACTATCTGGCAGGCCGGTATTTCGGCGTGCACGCGGAAGTGTTTTCAATCGGGTTCGGCCCGACCCTGGCCAGCTGGCATGACAGAAAGGGCACGCTCTGGCGTATCGCGGGCTTGCCGCTGGGCGGCTATGTCCGCTTTCTGGGCGATGCTGATGCAGTAAGCGCCCGCGATCAGGCAACGCTGGAGCGGCTGAAGGCCGCTCGCGCCGATGCGGACAAGGTGTTTCATTTCAAGCCGGTATGGCAGCGCGCGATCATCGTGCTGGCCGGTCCGGTGGCCAATTTTCTGCTCGCCATAATCCTGTTTGCCGCGGTCGGCATGGCCCGTGGGGAGGCCACCATTGAGCCGCTCATCGGCGAAATCACGGCTGAAAGTCCCGCTGAAGCGGCAGGCTTCCAGAGCGGCGACCTGCTGCTCACGATCGATGGTCAGCGCGCCCGCACCTTCACCGATCTTTCCCAAGCGGTAATGACGCGGGCAGGACAGCCCATGCGCTTCACCGTGGAGCGCGACGGGGCAGAACTGACCCTGCACGCCACGCCGCGCCGCGAGATGCGCGCTGACGGGCTGGGCGGCACGCGCGCGTTCGGCTTTCTGGGCGTTGGCCTGTCTTCCGAGGCGCAAATCATACAGCGCCGGTTCGGTCCGGTTGAGGCGCTTGGCCATGGCGTTACCCAGACGGGCCGCGTGTTGGTAACAATTGTTGATTATCTGGCGCGTCTGGTCACGTTCCAGGCGTCGCTGGAGCACATCAATGGCCCGCTGGGCATCGCGACCACGGCCGGGCAGGTCGCCAACATCGCCGTTGCCGATCCTGGCGCAGGAGAGGGCAGCAGCTACGACCTTAGCGTAGCGCTGATGCGTCTGGCTACCAATCTCGTTCTGCTGGCCGGACTCCTGTCCGTGGCGATCGGATTGATGAATCTCCTGCCAATCCCGGTTCTAGACGGTGGCCACCTTGTGTATTACGCCTACGAAGCCGTGGCGAAACATCCACCCAGCCCCTCGGTTCAGTCGCTTGGCCTCAAGGCCGGTCTGGCGCTGATCCTCGGGCTGATGGTGGTCGCTACATGGAATGATTTGAATTATCTGGCCGGCCTCTTCTCCTGATGGCTGGCGGAACGGGACCAGGGTGGTGCAGTCAATGAAGGTTTTCGTCTGGACGATAGCGGCCCTGGCGCTCCTGTGCTCACCGCTCGCCCATGCCCAGCCGGCCCGCGAAGACGCCGCCGCTGCGGAATTGCCGAGTGCGCAGGAGAGCCGGGAAGCTCCCCGGATCCTTCAGGTATTTGTCGAAGGCAATCAGCGCGTCGAGGCGGACACTATCCTGTCCTATATGCTGGTTCGGCCGGGTGATGTGGCCGATCCGCGCCTGATTAACCTGTCTATCCAGACGCTGTTTGCGACCAATCTGTTTGCCGATGTCCGGGTCGCGATCGAACAGTCCACATTGATCGTCTATGTGCGCGAGAATCCGGTCATCAACCGGGTGGTGCTGGAAGGCAACCGGGCCATCAATGACAGCCGGATTAACGATGAGATACAGCTCGGCCCGCGCTCCCTGTTCACGCGCACCCGCGTGCAGGCGGATGTTCAGCGTATCCTTGAGGTATATCGCCGGTCTGGACGTTTTGCCGTTCAGGTGAACCCGCAGATCGTCGAGCTGCCGCAAAACCGCGTTGATCTGGTGTTCGAGATTTCTGAAGGGCCGACGACAGGCGTAAGGCGGATCAACTTTGTCGGCAACCGGGCCTATTCCGACCGGCGTTTGCGCGGAGAGGTCGTGACGAGCGAGTCGCGCTGGTGGCGGTTTTTCGACTCCAATGACAATTATGATCCCGACCGGCTCGAGTTTGACCGTGAGCAGTTGCGCGAATTCTACGCTGATCGCGGTTATGCCGATTTTCGCGTGAGTTCGGCCGTCGCAGAGCTGGTGCCCGATCAATCGGGATTCTACGTCACCTACACGGTCGACGAAGGGCAGGTTTACAGCTTTGGCGAGATCACGGTTACGACCGAGATTGAGGATCTCGACCCGGAATATCTGCAAGCCATCGTGTCGACCCGGCCTGATGCGCTGTATGTGGGCAGCCGTATTGAGGAGTCGGTAGACACACTGACATTTGCTGCGGGTGCGGCGGGATATGCGTTCGTGGATGTGCGTCCTCGCGTGCGCACGAACCGCGAGACGCAAACCGTAGACATCGAATACGTCATCAACCCGGCGCCGCGCGTGTATATCGAACGGATTGATATCGCGGGGAATTCCCGCACGCTTGACCGCGTGATCCGGCGCGAGATGGAACTGGTGGAGGGCGACGCGTTCAACCAGGTACTGGTTAATCTGTCACGCCAGCGTGTCCGCCGTCTTGGTTTTTTTGAAAACGTTGAAATTACGCCGGTACAGGGTAGTAGTGCAGATCGCGCGCAGCTGCAGGTCGCCGTGACCGAGCAGCCGACGGGCGAGCTGGCGTTCGGCGTTGGTTATTCGTCGACCGACGCATTCCTTGTCGATTTCTCGGTGTCAGAGCGCAATTTGCGCGGGCGCGGCCAGTTTCTGCGATTCCGTGTTTCGGAAAGCTCGCGCCGCCGTCAGATCGATATCCGCTTCACCGAGCCGCGCTTCCTGGACCGCAATCTTGCGGCGGGCTTCGACCTGTTCCAGGTCCGTTCCAACTTCTCCCGGGAAGCGTCATTCGAGACCGAATCCACGGGGTTCAGCCTTCGCACCGGCTTCCCGCTAACAGCGTCCGTTGAGGCAGGGTTGAATTTCACACTTCGCAATGATGAGGTCCGTACTTTCTATGGTGTTTCGGGTGCAATTGCACGCGCGGCGGGGTCGCGTATGACCTCGCTGGTCGGGTATTCCGTCTCGTGGAACCGTGTTAACGATTTCCAGCGTCCGACAAATGGTTTCCGGCTGAGCCTGAACCAGGAAGTTGCGGGCTTCGGCGGTGATGTGCGCTATGTTCGCACTGAAGGGCGCGGTGCAATCTACCGCAATGTCTTCCGCTCCGATGTTGTACTCAGCCTGACCGGTGAGACCGGGATGATCCTCGGCTGGGGCGGTGATGACGTGCGGATCAATGACCGCTTCTTCAAAGGCGGCAACTCATTCCGTGGCTTTGAAACGGCGGGCATCGGGCCGCGCGTGGTTCAGCGTGACACGGATGGCCTTCTGATGCGCGACGATGCGCTGGGCGGCAATTTCTATGCTATCGGTGCGCTTGAGCTGGGCTTCCCGCTGGGCTTGCCTGAGCAGTATGGCGTCCGCGGCAGCGTGTTTAGTGAGTTCGGGACAATGGGTATCCTGCCTTCAGTTGACCAGATTGCTGACGTAGGCGGAACAACATCACCCTTCACTATCGATGAACTGGCACCGCGCGTGTCGGTTGGCATCAGTATTTTCTGGGACTCTCCGTTTGGCCCCGTCCGTTTCGACTTTGCGGAGGCCGTGGTTTATCAAGATTATGACCGCCGGGAGTTCTTCCGTTTCAGCACAAGCACAGGGTTCTAACATCATGACTTTCCAAACCAGCCAGATTGCCAGCAAGCGCATGCGTGCGTTTTTTGCCGGTATCGTTCTTGCTCTGGGCACGCTCGGTGCTGCTCACGCACAGAACATTCTGGTGATCAACGAAGAGACCATTCTGACCGAGAGCCAGGTCGGGCGGCATATTGCCAGCCAGCTGGAGGTGATCGGCCGCGAAATCCAGACCGAACTGGAGGCGGCCGCCCAGCCTCTCTCACAGGAAAACGAGGCCCTGCAGGCCGAAACTTCGGCTCTCAGCCAGGAAGCCATCCAGCAGCGCCCGGACCTGATCCAGCGCGCCCAGCAGCTGCAGCAGAACGCCCAGCAGCTCGAGCGTCTGCGCCGTCTGCGCCAGCAGGAGCTTGTGGCAACCGAGCGTCAGGCTCTTCAGCCCGTTCTGCAAGCGCTGGAAGGTGTCCTGCAGGAGGTCGTGAACGAGCGCAGCGCGACTGTGCTCCTCGACCGTTCGCAGGTCGTTTTCGCGGCCGACAGCGTGGATGTGACGTCTACGGTGGTCGAGCGTCTGAACCAGCGTATCCAGACGACGCCGGTGACGCGCGTCCGCGCTCCCGAGAATGGTCAGTAGACGTTAGTCCAGTGGCCGTTGACTTCCGGTTCTATCACCGTGTCGGCGAGCTGAACGCGAAGGACATTGCCGGTGAGCTCAATGCCGAGCTCGCCGGCAATCCTGTTTGCAGCGCTGTTGATGTAGCCTCTGCCAGCGCTCCGTCGCCCGGAACCCTGGTATTCGTTGAGTCATCGAAACCGCTGGAGGCAATTGCCTCCCACCCCTGTGTCATCATCGGGTCTGCCGACGCGCTGAGCGGGCAGAGCCTTCATCCCGGATCGGCGCTAATCACCGTTAAACACCCCAAGGCAGCCTTTGCTGTCATGGCCCCACGGGTGATTGCCCCCCGCGGCAATGATTCCTCCAGCGCGATACATCCATCCGCTGTCATCGGGCCGGGGACGGTTATCAGCCCCGGCGCGTATATTGGTGCCGGTGCATCTGTTGGCGAGAACTGCCATATCGGTCCGAATGCGGTCATCGGCACCGGCGTCGAGATCGGCGACGGCACACATATCGGCCCGTGCGCTGTCATCGGATTTGCGGTGATCGGGCGCAATTGCCGGATCGGACCGGGCAGCGTGATCGGCGAGGCCGGTTTTGGCCTGGTGCCAGGCCCGCAAGGTCTTCTGGAGCTTCCCCATTTCGGTCGCGTCGTGATTGGCGACGATGTGCGTATCGGTGCGAACTGCACCATAGATCGCGGGATGTTTGGCGATACCGCGCTGGGCGACGGGGTGAAGCTCGATAATCTGTGTCACATCGCGCACAATGTTCAGGTAGGCGCCCACACGCTGATGGCCGCGTTCGCGGGAGTTTCAGGCAGCGTGAATATCGGCCGCGGAGCCCAGTTCGGTGGCCGGGTCGGGATCGTTGACCATGTCACTATTGGTGACGGGGCGCGGCTTGCGGCCAATGCCTCACCGGCCGGGGATGTGCCAGCGGGTGAAACCTGGGCCGGACAGCCCGCCCAGCCGATCCGCGGATGGCTTCGTGAACTTGCCCTGCTCAAACGCCTGGCATCGCCGAAACGGCGCACGGTTGACGGTGGCCGCGCTGCAGGGCAGGACAAGGGTGACGAGTGACCTTCGGGTGAGCAATGGGGTGCGCATGACCGACCTTGCCAGCGTTATCGGGCCGGATGAAATCCTGATGCGTCTGCCGCACCGGTTCCCTTTCTTGCTGGTGGACCGCGCGCACAGCTATGTCGAGGGCGAGTCCATAATCGGCATCAAATGTGTGTCAGCCGGTGAGCCCTATTTTCAGGGGCACTTCCCCGAAAATCCCGTCATGCCCGGCGTGCTGATGATAGAGGCGCTGGCCCAGACAGGCGCCTTGCTGATGTCGAAAACACTCGACGCCGATATCTCCAACACCCTGATCCTGTTTATCGGTGTGGACAGGGCCCGGTTTCGCAAGCCGGTGCGTCCGGGAGATGTTCTGGAGATGCCGGTCCGTGTGGTGGCCAACCGCAGAGGGTTGTTCAGGTTTGAAGGCGACGCGCTGGTCAACGGGGTGAAAGTGGCTGACGCCGCGTTCTCCGCTACATCGGCGCAGCGCCAGGGAGAGGCATCGTGAGCACGCTTATCCACCCGTCCGCGATTGTCGAACCGGGAGCCGAGCTGGGCGAGGATGTCGAAATCGGACCGTTCTGCCAGGTCGGCCCGAAAGTAAAGATCGGGGACCGTACGCGGCTGGTCTCCCATGTCAGCGTGCGCAACCAGACTGAAATCGGTGCTGACTGCCTGGTGCATCCGTTTGCGGCGCTCGGCTCGCCCCCGCAGGATTTCAAATACAAGGGCGGCGATGTCAGCCTGGTGATAGGCGACCGCAATACGATGCGTGAGCATGTCACCATGCATCTGGGCACCGAGACCGCCCGCGGCACGACCCGCGTCGGCTCCGGGGGTTATTTCATGGTCGGCGCCCATGTCGGGCATGACTGCGTGGTGGGCGACAATGTGGTGTTCGCCAACAATGCCACGCTTGGCGGCGAGGTGGTGATTGGCGATTACGTCATCATGGGCGGACTGTCTGCCATCCATCAGAAGTGCCGCGTTGGCCGCTATGCATTTGTAGGCGGCGGCGCGCCCGTAACCGGTGACATTATCCCTTATGGGATGGTCGATAATCACGGCTATCTGGCCGGGTTGAATCTGGTGGGTATGAAGCGGCGCGGCTTTTCGCGCGATCTCATCCACGATCTGCGCGCCGCCTACCGGCTGATTTTTGCCGCAGAAGGCGCGTTTTCCGAACGGGTAGAGGATGCCAGCCGCCTGTTCGAGCAGCGCCCCGAGGTGATGGAGATCATCAATTTCGTGAAGGCCCCAGCAGCACGCCCGCTTTGCGGCCCCGAACAGGGCTAGCAGCGATGAGCACCAGCTGGACACGCCTTGGCCTGATCGCAGGTGGCGGTGCATTGCCGCGCCTGGTGGCGCAGGCATGTGCGGCTGACGGACGGCTTGGCTGTGTGATTGCGCTGTCCGGCTTTGCTGATCCGGCCGATTACACCGATCCACTGGTGCGCACGATCGGCCAGTTTGGCCATGTGGTGGAAGACCTCAGGGTTGCAGGTTGTGACGCGGTCTGTTTCGCCGGCATCGTGACGCGTCCTGATTTTCGCAGCTTCGTGCCGGACCTTGAGGGCGCGAAGCTTCTGCCAAAACTGCTCGCCGCTGCCGTGCGCGGAGACGATGCGCTGCTGCGCGTGGTGGTGAAGGCTTTCGAGGCACGCGGATTGAAGGTTGTGGGCGCAGACGAATTGTCCTCCTCGCTATTGGCGGCCGCCGGACTAATCGGCGGCGATGTAGATGCCGCACCTCACCAGCCTGACATCGCCAAGGCCATGCAGATGGCGGCCGCTATCGGGGCGCTGGACGCAGGGCAGGGCGCCGTCGTGTGCGACGGGCTGGTGCTGGCGCTGGAGGCGCAGGAAGGCACCGACGCCATGCTGGAGCGCGTCGCGGGCCTGCCGGAGAATATTCGCGGCACGCGCCAGACCCCGCGCGGCGTGCTGGCCAAACGCCCAAAGCCGCAGCAGGAGCGCCGGATCGATCTTCCGGTCGTGGGGGTGGAAACGGTTGAGCGGGCGGCCGCAGCGGGTCTTGCAGGCATTGCTGTCGAGGCGGGTGCGGCGCTGATCCTGGGCAGTGACGCCGTTGACGCCGCCGCGCGCCGCCACGGCATTTTCGTTATCGGCGTTTCGCCGGACAGCTGAACGGACAAACTCCCATGGCCCCCGCTAACCGGCCTTTACGCGTATTTGTCGTGGCCGCCGAACCCTCTGGTGACATGGTGGGCGCGGAGCTTATCCGGGCCTTGCGCGCTGCAAGCCCGGGCGTGGAGATTGCTGGTGTTGGCCGGGAAGCCATGGCGGCTGAAGGCGTCGCCACTGATATCGATCTGTCAGCGCTGTCGGTCCTGGGCCTCTTTGACGGCCTGCGCGTCTGGCGTCAGGTGCATGAGCGCTCGGATGCCTGCGCGCGCGCGGCGGCCGCGTTCAATGCTGATCAGGTGGTGCTGATCGATTCCTGGGGCTTCATGCTGCGCGTGGCGTGGAAAGTTCGTGAAGCCTGCCCGGGCGCGCGCATCGTCAAATATATCGGCCCGCAAGCCTTTGCGACGCGCCCCGGCCGGGCCAAGACGCTTGCGCGGGCGGTCGACAATCTTCTGGCCATTCACCCGTTCGACCCGGAGTATTTTGAACCCTACGGCCTGCCGACCATCGTGGTGGGCAACCCGGCGCTGGAGCGTGACCTGACGGGCGACGGCGCAGGCTTCCGCCGCCAGCACGCAATTACTGACGATGCGCGCGTCATACTGGTCCTGTTTGGCAGCAGGAAGGCGGAGGTCGAAAGGCTGTTTGATGATTTCGCCGCTACGGCTGAAGCGCTGGCGAAAGACCGCCCTGACCTGCGTCTGGTGACGGTAGTGGCGCCGTCGGTCGCGGAGTCTGTGCGCAACCGGCTGGCGAGCCGCGATACGCTCTCTGGAATGATCGTGGTGGGACCGGAAGAGCGCCTTGACGCCTTTGCCGCCGCCGACGCAGCCCTTGCGTGCTCAGGCACGGTAACGCTGGAGCTGTCACGCATGGGCGTGCCGAGCGTGGTCGGCTACCGGCTGGGGCCTGTTGCCTGGGCCATCGCCTGGAACTTTATGCTGAAGGCGCCCTATGTCAGCCTGGTCAATCTGGCAGCTGGCCGGGAACTATTGCCTGAACGTCTGCAGACCCGCGCCGTGCCGGAGCATCTGGTGCCGGAAATGGCAAGGCTGATCGATGATGCGCAGCATCGCAGCACGGTCTCGAAGGCGCTGGTGGAAACCACGAAACTCATGGCCGGAAACGGCGAGGGCGCGAGCGTCAATGCCGCCCGCGCCCTCATCGAACTTGGCCCGAAATAAGGTCTAGCGCTTGCTGACGGGCTGGTAGGCGCGCTCGGTTGCGCCGGTGAAGACCTGACGCGGGCGGCCGATCTTCTGGGTCGGGTCTTCAATCATTTCAGACCATTGCGCGATCCAGCCAACCGTGCGGGCCAGCGCGAAGAGCACCGTGAACATCTCGGTGGGGAAGCCCATCGCGCGCAGCGTGATGCCCGAATAGAAGTCGATATTCGGGTAGAGCTTCTTCTCGACAAAATACGGATCTTCCAGAGCGATACGCTCCAGTTCCAGTGCGACCTGAAGCAGCGGATCGTCCTTCACGCCCAGCTCGTCGAGCACCTCATGGCAGGTGGTGCGCATGACTTTCGCGCGCGGGTCGTAATTCTTGTAGACGCGGTGGCCAAAGCCCATCAGGCGGAACGGATCATCCTTGTCCTTGGCGCGCTTGATGAATTCAGGGATACGGTCAACCGACCCGATCTCTTCCAGCATGTTGAGCGCGGCCTCGTTGGCACCGCCATGGGCAGGGCCCCACAGCGAGGCAATGCCGGCCGCGATACAGGCGAACGGATTGGCACCGGACGAACCGGCAAGGCGGACCGTCGAGGTGGAGGCGTTCTGCTCGTGATCGGCGTGCAGGATGAAGATGCGGTCCATCGCGCGGGCCAGCGTCGGCGAAACTTCATAATCCTCGGCTGGCACCGCAAAGCACATGCGCAGGAAGTTGGAGGCGTAGTCCAGCTCGTTGCGCGGGCTGATGAAGGGCTGGCCGACCGAGTATTTGAACGCCCGCGCCGCAATCGTCGGCATTTTTGCGATCATGCGGTGGCTGGCAATGGTGCGCGCCTTGGGATCATTGATGTCGGTGGAGTCGTGGTAGAAGGCGGCCAGTGCGCCAACCGTGCCGACCATCACCGCCATCGGGTGCGCATCGCGCCGATAGCCACGGAAGAACTGGTCGAACTGGTCGTGCAGCATGGTGTGACGGCGGATCGTCCAGTCAAACGCCTCAAGCTCTTTGGCCGAGGGCAGCTCGCCGTGCAGCAGCAGGTAGGACACCTCGATGAAGGAGGAGTTTTCCGCCAGCTGGTCAATGGGATAGCCGCGATAGAGCAGTACGCCTTCATCGCCGTCGATATAGGTGATCTGGCTTTCACAGCTGGCTGTGGAGGTGAAGCCCGGATCGTAGGTGAACACGCCCGCATCGCGATAGAGCGTGCGGATATCGATGACATCGGGGCCTACGGAGCCAGCCAGAACCGGTAGCTCGATCGTTTTCCCGTTAATGGTCAGCTGGGCGGAGCCCGTTTTGTCGGTCTTGTTCTTCATCGGTCCAATCCCTTCACGTAAGTCAGGTCTGTTCAGTCCAGGCGGGCGTGATCGTCCAGCCTGGCAAGTGTTTCGTCGCGGCCCAGCAATCCCAGCACCAGGCCCATATCGGGCGCCGGGGCGCCTCCGGTCAGTACGGCGCGCAAAGGCTGGCCGATCTTGCCAAAGCCAACGCCTTCGGATTCTGCAAATGCCTTGAGCACGGCGCCCAGGGACTCGCTGTTCCAGTCATTATGTGCGGCGAGCACGCCGCGCAGGCGGGAAAGCCGCGCGAGTGCATCGGGAGACAGGTGCTTGCGCGCCGCATCATCAAGGCTGAACGGGCGTTCGCGGAGGAGAAAATAGGCTTGCGATTCCATTTCGGCGAGTGTTTTTGAACGCTCTTTCAGCATATCCATGGCAGGTGTTAACCGGGCGTGCGCCACCGCGCCGCTGACCAGCCCGTCCTGACCCTCCAGACGCTCCATCAGCAGCGCCAGAAGCCGCGCATCGTCGGCCTGGCGGATATGATGGTGGTTTACAAACGCCATCTTGTCGAAATCGAGCCGGGCAGGGGCCTTGTTCAGCCCGTCCAGCGAAAAGGCGGCGATCAGTTCGGCGTCGCTGAACAATTCCTGGTCGCCATGGCTCCAGCCAAGGCGCGCCAGATAATTGCGCAAGCCTTCCGGCAGATAGCCCATATCGCGATAGGCTTCCGCGCCCAGCGCGCCATGGCGCTTGGACAGCTTCTTGCCATCAGGCCCGTGAATGAGCGGGATATGGGCAAAAACAGGCCGCTCCCAGCCCAGCGCATCATACAACTGGGCCTGGCGCCCGCCATTTACCAGATGATCGTCGCCCCGGATGATGTGGGTGACGCCCATATCATGGTCATCGACCACCACGGCGAGATTATAGGTCGGGTTGCCATCGGCGCGCAGCAGGATGAGGTCGTCAAACTCCTTGGCGGCCCAGCGCACTTCGCCCTGAACGGCGTCATTCAGCGTGACATCGCTGTCCGGCGCGCGAAAGCGGACCGTAAACCGGCGGTCATCGGGCGGCGTGCCGCCATCGCGCCAGGGAGAGCGCAGGGCGCGGCCTTCAGCAAAGGCTTCCTCGCGCAGCTTTTCCACCTCTTCGTGCGTGCAATAGCAACGAAACGCTTTTCCCTGCGCGACCAGCTCTTCAGCCACTTCGCGGTGCCGGTCGGCGCGGGCGTGCTGGGAAACGGCATCGCCATCCCATTCCAGCCCCAGCCAGTTCATGCCGGCCAGAATCGCATCCACGGCTTCTGTGGTGGAGCGCTCGCGGTCCGTATCCTCGATGCGCAGCTTGAACTGGCCGCCTGCCTGACGCGCAAAAAGATAGTTGAACAAGGCGGTGCGCGCCCCTCCGATATGGAGGAAGCCGGTGGGCGAGGGCGCAAAGCGCGTGATGATGTCTTGTCTGTTTTGCACGTGCGAGATGTTGCTGCGCTGCGAAGGAGCGGGATGATTAGCATGTTAGGCACGTAAAGAGATAGTCTCACCGCTGAAGTGACAACACAGGGTGGCTGCATGCGCCGCTACATCCACGCGGTCC
Source organism: Glycocaulis sp. (assembly GCF_050485565.1). Taxonomy (GTDB): domain Bacteria; phylum Pseudomonadota; class Alphaproteobacteria; order Caulobacterales; family Maricaulaceae; genus Glycocaulis. The sequence goes on from NZ_JBJHBQ010000003.1 coordinate 120,245, forward strand.
GGGCGTCAATCAGGCGGGAATGCAGCCCGGCATCGGGCGGCGCAGCCGCGGCATTGAGCCGTCTTTTGCAGCCTGTATTGCCGTCAAGGGCCGTCCGCCCGGCCGATCTGATCTTGTGGGTGCCGCTTGCCGCCGGGCTGGGTGCGGCGGTCTATCTTTCTGTCCCTGCAGAGCCGGATGCGGCGCTGATCCCTGTATTCTGGCTGTCAGCCCTGATCTGCCTTGCAGCCGGTCTGTTGCTGACGGCGCGGCCCGCTCTGCTGGCGGCGGCGGTGCTGAGCGCGTGCGCGCTGGCGGGCCACGCCCATGTTCAGGGCCGGACATTGTCCCTTGCCCCGCCCCATATCGAGATCAGCGACCGCGCCCGCACCGTGACGGGCTGGGTGGAGCGCATTGAGCGCCGGGGGCGTTCGGGGCGCGTGCTGCTGCGTGTCGACAGCCTCCAGCGCGCCGATACGGCACCTTACCGGGTGCGCCTGCGGATCAATACCGAAACCCTGACCCCCGGCGATGGCATTCGCGTCAGCGCCGTCCTGTCACCTCCGCGCGGACCTGCGGCGGCGGGCGGCTATGACGGCGCGCGGGCGGCCTGGTACCAGCGGGTTGCCCTCTCAGGGTTTTCCATCTCCCAGCCCCAGACGGAAGACATTGCCGGAAATGAGAGCCAGCGGGCGTTTCTGGCGTGGCGATGGCGGCTGGCGCAGCGCATTTCGGATGCAGCCGGGCCAAACTCAGGGCCGGTCATCGCCGCGCTGCTGACCGGGGAGCGCTCAGGCGTCACCGAGGCCCATGCCGAGGCGCTGCGGTTGTCCGGGCTTGGTCATTTGCTGGCCATATCAGGCATGCACATGGCGCTGCTGGCTGGCGGCATTTACTTCGCCGTGCGCTGGCTCATCGCCTCGATCGAACCTTTCGCCCGCGCGCATGATCCGCGAAAGCCTGCAGCGCTGATCGCGCTCCTCGCCGCTCTTGGCTATCTGCTGCTGTCGGGCGGTGCGATCTCCACCCAGCGCGCCTTCGTGATGGCTGCGGTCATGTTCACGGCGGTATTGATAGGCCGCAGAGCGGTGTCTTTTCAGTCGCTTGCACTGGCCGCGCTCATCATCATCGCGTTCAACCCGGAAAGCGTGATCGAGCCGGGTTTCCAGATGAGCTTTGCCGCGACCGCTGCCCTGATTGCCGTCTATGAAGCCTGGCAGAGATGGCGGATCACCCGCGACATAGCCGATTATGGCTGGTTTGCCCGCGTGCAGGCGGCGTTTACAGGGCTCGCCGTGACCAGCCTTGTGGCGGGCAGCGCAACCGGGCTGTTTGCCGCCTTCCATTTCCAGCGCATGGCCGCCTATGGGTTTGGCGCAAACCTTGTCGCCATGCCGGTATTCAGCTTCTGGGTGATGCCGGCCGGCGTCGTGGGGCTGCTCTTGGCCCCATTCGGGCTGGAAGGCTTGCCGTTGATGGTAAGCGCAATGGGCATGGATATCGTGCTGGCGATCGCGACATGGACGTCATCGCTGCCCGGCGCCGCCTTGCCCGCGCTGGCGCCGGGCGGGATCGTGCTCGGTCTTTATGCGACCGGGTTTGCACTGGCGACGCTGGGGCGAGGGCTGGTGCGGGTGGCGGGCGTTCCGTTTGCTGCCGGGGCGCTGTCCCTGTGGGCGCTGCAGGCCCCGCCCGACATGATGATCACATCCTCTGGCGTTCTGGTTTCGAGAAGCATTTCGAGTGAAACCGGCGAGCGTCTGGACTGGCAGGTCAGTGACCGCCGCCGGGGCCGGTTTGAGGCTGGGGTGTTGCTGCAGCGTGCCGGAACCGGGCTCAGCGCCGCGCCGCGCGGTGATTATGCGTGCGATCCGCTGGGCTGTCTTGTCATCACGGCCGAGGGGCTGCGCGTAGCGGTCAGCGAGCATCCCGCCTCGCTGGAGGAAGATTGCGTACGCGCAGACCTGGTGGTCGCGCGCGGCACGGTAAGCGCCTGGCAGAAGCGCCGTTGCGCGGTGCCGGTTCTGGACGATGCGGCCCGCGCAGAGTTGGGCAGCGCCGAATTCTGGGTTCGTGACGGGCGCATCATCCGCCTTCGCGGTGCCAATGATGGCAGTGCGGCCCGCGTCTGGGGACGGGAGCGGGAGAGCTAGCTGCATTTGCCAGCTTCGGCCCCAAAGGGTCAGTGATAGCGGCGGATCAGCCCCACCAGACGGCCCTGAACCTGTACCCGGTCCGGCCCGAAAATGCGGGTTTCATAGGCCGGGTTCGCTGCCTCCAGGGCGATCGACCCGCCCTTGCGGCGGATGCGTTTGAGCGTGGCTTCCTCATTATCCACAAGCGCAACGACAATCTCGCCATTACTGGCCGTGTCACCGCGCCGGATGATGACAAAATCACCGTCGAGAATGCCCGCCTCGATCATGGAATCTCCTTCGACCTCCAGCGCGAAATGCTCGCCCGAAGACACCATCTGGGAGGGAACGCCAAACCGGTCGGTTTCGTGCTGGATCGCCTCGATCGGTACGCCAGCCGCGATTTTACCGAGCAGCGGCACGTCGACCGAATCGGTTTCCATCTCCCGGCGCGCGAAATTGCCACTGACCACATTGCTCGCTGGACTGACGCGCGGCGCGGAGGCATCGGGGAGTTTGAGCACTTCGAGCGCGCGGGCGCGGTGGGCAAGACGGCGAATGAAGCCGCGCTCCTCCAGCGCGCTGACCAGACGGTGCACACCGGATTTCGATGCCAGCTGCAAAGCCTCTTTCATCTCGTCAAAAGACGGGGAAACGCCGTCCTCGGACAGGCGCTTGTGAATGAAGAGCAGAAGCTCGTGTTGTTTGCGGGTCAGCATGAGGGGGTCTGATCTCCAGTCAACAAAGGAACAAAGCCAGAAAGGCCACGGTTTGTTCTACGCCTGTTCCGCTCGGCCGTCAAGGGTTGCGCCCGCTCTCAGGCGAAGTTCATCAGGGTTTTCACCGCTGCGGCAACATCGTCCTGGCGCATCAGGCTTTCACCGACCAGCAGGGCTTTTGCGCCGGATCGGCGCACGCGCTCAGCGTCATCGGCGTTGAAAATCCCGCTTTCGGCCACCAGGAACCGGTCGTCGGGCACCGAGGCGCTCAGCGCCTCGAATGTGGCCAGCGTCACGTCGAACGTGCGCAGATTGCGGTTATTGATGCCGATCAGCGGCGAGGGCAGGGCGAGGGCCCGCTCCAGCTCTGCGCGGTCATGCACCTCGATAAGGGCATCCATATTCCAGTGCGCGGCCTCCGCCACCAGATCGGCGGCAAGGGCGTCATCCACGGCCGCCATGATGACGAGAATGCAGTCAGCCCCCAGCGCGCGCGATTCTGCCACCTGCCACGGATCATAGAGGAAGTCCTTGCGCAATACGGGCAGGGACACGGCCGCGCGCGCCGCCACCAGATGCGCGTCGCTGCCTTGAAAGCTTTCGGTATCGGTAAGGATGGAGAGGCAGGCCGCGCCGCCTGCTTCATAAGCGCGGGCAAGCGCAGGCGGGTCGAAATCAGCGCGGATCAGGCCGCGTGAGGGGCTTGCCTTCTTGATCTCCGCGATCAGGGCCAGCCCGTCTGCGGCTAGCCGGGATTGCAGGTTATCAAGAAAGCCGCGCACGGGCGGCGCAGCCTGGCCCTTTGCGGAGATGTCGGCATAGCTGATCGCCGCCTTGCGGCGCGCGGTGTCAGCGCGCTTGTAAACGCCGATGCGCTCCAGCGTGTCAGTCATGGGCGGCATTCCTCAGGTGTTGGTGATCTGGACGAGCTTTTCCAGCGTGGCGGCGGCGCGGCCATCGTCGATAGCGGCTGCTGCCAGTGCCACTCCGTCTTTCAGCCCCTCTGCCTTTCCGGCAAGCACCAGCGCGGCGCTGGCATTGAACAGCACGATATCGCGGTAAGGTCCCTTTTCGCCTTGTAGCAGGCGGTGCAGGGCGGCGGCATTCTCGGCCGGTTCCCCGCCCTTGAGATCATCAAGGTGCGCGCGGGGAAGGCCGGCATCTTCAGGCGTGACGGTAAACTCGCGCACGCTGCCATCAGCCTCCAGGCTCGCAATATGGGTCGCGCCGGTGGTGGTGATCTCATCGAGACCGTCCTCGCCATGGACGATCCAGGCCCGTTCGGCGCCCAGATCGCGCAAAGCCTGCGCCATCGGTACAAGCCAGCGCCGGTCGAACACGCCCAGCAGCTGGCGGCGCGTTCCGGCAGGGTTGGATAGCGGCCCCAGCAGGTTGAACACGGTGCGCACGCCCAGCGTCTTGCGGGCAGGGGCCACGTGGCGCACCGCACCGTGATGGGCCTGCGCGAACAGGAAGGCGACGCCAGCCTCGTTCAGCGCTCGCTCGGTCTGCTCTGGCGAGGCCATCAGATTGACGCCGGACGATTCCAGCACTTCTGCCGAGCCCGATTTCGATGAGGCGGCCTTGTTACCGTGCTTTGCGACAACTGCTCCGGCGCTGGCCGCGACCAGTGCGGCGGCGGTGGAGATGTTCCAGGTTCCCCGTGCATCGCCGCCGGTTCCGCACGTATCGATGGCATCAGCGGGCGCGGTGATGGTGCGCATGCGCGCGCGCATGGCGCGTGCGCCGGTTGCCAGAACGTCCGGATTCTCGCCAATGGCGGCCAGGCCAATCAGGAAGCCACCAATCTCCGCCGGATCAGCCTCCCCCTCCATCAGCGCGTCAAAGGCCGCCTCCAGCGCCTCGCGCGCAGGCAGTTTCCCGCCTGCAAGGGCGGAGATGGCCGGGCGCATCTGGCTCATGCGGCTTTGCCTGTCCGGCGCGGAATTTCGGCCAGAAAATTCTTCAACAGGGTGTGGCCATGCTCGGAGGCGATGGATTCAGGGTGGAACTGGACGCCATGCACGGGGCGGGAGCGGTGACGCAGCCCCATGATCTCGCCGTCTGCCGTGCGGGCATTGACGATCATGTCGCTGGTTTCCGGCAGCTCGACGGCCAGCGAGTGGTAGCGCGTTGCGGCGAAGGGCGAAGGCAGGCCGGCAAACACGCCCGTAGCGTCATGCGTGATCGGGCTGGTCTTGCCGTGCATGATCTCGTGCGCCTGCACCACCTTGCCGCCATAGACCTGTCCCATCGCCTGATGGCCAAGGCACACGCCAAGAATTGGCAGATCCGCCGGTGCCTGGCGCAGCACATCAAGGCAGATGCCCGCGCGGTCCGGGTCGCACGGTCCGGGCGACAGGACGATAGCCTCAGCACCCAGCGCCAGCGCGTCCGTAGCGCTCATCGCATCATTGCGGATCACGCGGGTCTGCGCGCCGAGTTCCTGGAAATAGTGAACCAGGTTGAAGGTGAAGCTGTCGTAATTGTCGATGATCAGCAGCATGTCTGGGCGGTCCATATTGCGGTGCGGCGAGGCAATCTAGTCGGGCAATGCAAGGCCGCCAACGTTTGCGACTCACCTTATGCATGATTTTCATGTCCTCGCCCGCAACCAGCGTCATCCACATGGCCAGCGCCGCCGCCGCGGCGATGCTGCTGCTTGCCGGGCTGGCGTTTCAGCTGGGCAACCGGGATGCGGTGGAGCCTGCCGTGCAACCGGCAGACATCACCGCCGAACTGGCGCCTGGGGCTGATCTGGCGCCGGTCTTGCCAGATGCGGCCTTGCCATTTCTGTCCGGTGCCATGCCCGTATCTGCGGGCTCCCGGCCCATGCTGGCCGTCATCATTGACGATATCGGGCCGGACCGGTCGGTAGCCGATGCGTTTATCGGCGCTGGCCTGCCCCTTACGCTATCCATCCTGCCATTTGCGCAGGCCGCGCCGGAGATTGCGCGTGCGGCGTCGCGCGAGGGTCTGGAGGTGTTCTTGCACCTGCCAATGGAGCCGGTAGGGCTGGCAGATCCCGGACCCAATGCGCTGATACGCGCGCATGATGCGGCAGAGATTTCCCGCAGGCTCCGCTGGGCGCTGTCGCGTGTGCCGGGTGCATCCGGGTTCAACAACCATATGGGCAGCGCCATGACCGCAGACGCGGCGGCCATGGAGCGGGTATTTGAATCCCTTCGCGGGTCGCAGCTGATCTTTGTCGATTCGCTTACCCATCCGCGCAGCGTGGCAGCCGGCGCAGCCGCGCGCGCGGGCCTTCCGGCGCTACGCCGCGACATCTTTCTCGATCATGTCCGGACGCGCGAAGCGGTAGACGCGGCGATTGATCAGGCGCTGGACCGCGCGCTGGCAAGCGGGTCGGCTATCGCGATCGGCCACCCCCATGCGATGACGCTGGCCGCGCTGGAAACGCTGGCAGAGCGCGCCGAACTGGCAGGGGTGGAACTGGTGACGGTCTCGCAGCTGGCGGCGGCACGCGCGCAGCGCCGGTCAAGCCAGACGGCAAGCTAGGCGAAGCGCCAGGCCTCGTCGGCGGCGCGAAACACCGCCTTTGCCTTGTTGATCGATTCCTGACGCTCGGATTCAGGATCGGAATCAAGCACCATCCCTGCGCCTGCCTGCACATACATCGTGCCATCCTTGATGATGGCGGTGCGCAGGGCGATGCAGGTATCAAGGCTGCCATCGGCGCCGAAATAGCCCACCGCGCCGGAATATATCCCGCGCCGGTGGGGTTCCATCTCGTCGATGATCTCCATGGCGCGCACCTTGGGCGCACCTGAAACCGTGCCGGCAGGAAAGCCGGCAAAGAGCGCCGATACCGCGTCATGCTCAGGATCAAGCTTGCCTTCGACGTTGGACACGATATGCATGACGTGGCTGTAGCGCTCGATCACCTCGCGTTCTGTCACGCGCACGCTGCCGGGCTTCGCCACACGGCCCACATCATTGCGGCCGAGATCCAGCAACATCAGGTGCTCTGCCAGCTCCTTGGGATCGGCTTTCAGTTCTGCTTCGTTGGCCGCGTCCTGTTCGGGCGTTGAGCCGCGCGGGCGTGTGCCTGCCAGCGGCCGCAGCGTTACCTTGCCATCGCGCACACGCACCTGGATTTCCGGGCTGGAGCCGGCAATGGCAAAGCCGTCGAAATCGAAGAAGAACAGAAATGGCGACGGATTGGTGCGCCTCAGCGAACGATAGAGCGCGAAAGGCGGCAGGCTGAACGGCGCGGAAAAGCGCTGGCTGCCCACAATCTGGAAGGCGTCACCGGCGCGGATATACGCCTTTGCCTTCTCCACATTCGCCCGGAAGGCCGTTTCGGCCATATTGCTGGCAGGGGCGTCCATGGGCGCAGCCGGTGTCCCGGCGCGGTGGCCCGATGCAGGCGCATCAAGGCGCTCAAACACCGCTTCGATACGCCGGACGGCGGCCTCGACCGCCTCGCGTGCGCTTTCGCCCTTGCTGATGCGCGCAGGGGCGGCGGCTGTGATTTCCTGGGCAATGGCATCGAATACGATCATCACGCGCGGCCGCATCAGCAGCCCGTCCGGCGTGCCCAGCGGATCGGGCGCGGCCAGTGATGGCAGACGCTCGACCTCGCGGATCATGTCATAGCCAAGATAGCCGAATAGCCCTGCAGCGATGGGCGCAAGCCCGCCGGGCATGTCCAGCGCCGATTCCTCAATCAGTGCCCTGAGAGACTCCAGAGGCGCGCCAGCCGGTTCAAACCGGTCAGGACGGCCATTGGAACCGGCGGCGCGCGCTATGGACGCTGTGCCGTTTTCGCTTTTCCAGATCAGGTCAGGATCAAGGCCGATGGCCGAGTAGCGCCCCCGGTAGGCGCCGCCCTCGACGCTCTCCAGAAGGCAGCTGAAAGGCGCTGCGCCCGACAGTTTCAGATAAGCGGAGACGGGTGTTTCCAGATCATCGACACGCCGAGCGGTTACGAGAACGCGCCCATGCGACTGACAGCGGGCAATCGCCGCGTCGATATCGGCTCGCGATAGCGCCATGGAGCCACCGCCTAGTCGATTTCTGTGCGGCCAAGGGCCGCGTCTCGCAACTGGGTATTGATCCGCACATCATAGCTGTCGAGCAGAGCCCGCTCCAGCGCGATGACGATATCGCTCTCATAGCCCTCGGTAACGGCCCGGCGTGCCTCGCTATCAAGCTCGGCAGAGCCGGGCGTAATGGCCGTGACAATTGCAACCGTCCGCGTGCGCTGATCGCCTGCGCGCGCTTCAAACGGCGTATCCAGACGGGCGCGGAAAGCGGCGTTGACCAGGGTTTGCGTGAACGGGCCTGCGGTCTGCCCGCGCGTCAGCGTGGTTTCCTCCACACGGGTCCCGGGAATGCTGGCGGCAATGGCATCAAGGCTTTCGCCGGCTTCGGCTCGCGACAGAGCCTCTGTAACGGTGTCCTGCAGCCGGTCATCGATCTGGCGCAGGCGCCAGAAAGCTTCGGCCTGTTCGCGGACATCAGCCAGCGGTGCCAGCTCGCTTCCCCGGACGGCATCAACACGAAGAATGAAATATCCGCCGTCACCAAATTGGGTGAGATCGGACTCGAAGCCCTCCTGCGTGGTGCGCGCGGCCTCCAGTATGGTTTCCTCGCGGATGATGCTCATCAGCGGCGCGCCCGACGAAATTTCAAACGCGTCAGGCGTCATGAAGTCGAAGCGTTCCAGCGGAATGCCTGCGCCCTCTGCGGCCTCTTCCAGCGTTGCGCCCCGCCCGCGCTGGTCCTCGAACTCGGCTAGTGCGTCAAGCACGCGGTAGTCCGCCGCGTCGCCAGCCAGCTCGGCGCGAAGTTCGTCGGCAACGGCTTCAAACTCGGGAATTTCGGGATCGGTAGCCGCTTCAACATAGACGGCGCGCCAGCCAAGACGCCCCTGAACGGCGCGCGCTTCGCCCTGCGTCATCTCGAACGCTGCGCGCCCGATGACCTGATCGGGTATGGCGAACTGTTCGACCTCTTCAAGGCGCACCGGATCGCCCAGCCCGGTTGCCGCAGCGATGCTGGCCGGGGCTTCGCCGGCACCCAGCCGCTCGACGATGTTTTCCGCCGTCTGCTGGTCGGGCGTGACCCATTGCAGGAAGGTGCGCAGCGGCGCGTCGGCCAGTTCCCCCGTCTCCCGGCGCATCTCGTAAAGCTCGCGCAGCTCGTCCTCGTCCACGGCAACGTCCGGCGCTACCAGTTGCGGATCAAGGCGTACCAGCGTGATGCGGCGCTGTTCGGGCAGGGTGAAGAATGCCTCGTTCTCGGCAATGAACGCTTCCAGCGTCTCGTCGTCCGGTGTGCCCACATCGCCAGCCAGTGCAGGCGGGATCAGGAGGGCGCGGATCGTACGCGTCTCGCCCTGATAGCGCGCACGCATTTCACCGAAGATCGCGGGCGGTGTCGCACCGGCCAGAGCCGCATCGATAAACTGCTGGCGGCGCAGATCACCGCGAAGCTGCGCCTCGAAAGCATTGGCCGTCCAGCCTTCCTGGCGCAGCCATTCCTGATAGGCTGCCGGGTCAAAGCGGTTGGAGAACACGCTCTGGAAGGCTGGGGCGCCGTGGATTAGCTCAAAGACCTGATCATCGGTTGCTGCAATGCCCAGCTCACGGGCCTGCGCATTGATAGCGGCCTGCGCAACCAGCAGGTTCATGACATTATCGCCCAGCCCCGCCTCATCAGCTTCCTGCTGGGTGATACGCGGATTTTCCATCTGCAGGCGGCGCATTTCGCGCTGCATGGCCCGGTTTACATCCTGTAGCGTCACGCGTTCGGACCCTACCGTGGCAACCGCATTGCCGGTGCCGGTGAAGATGTCGTTGATCCCGAACAGCGCAAAGGCGGCGACCACCGGAACGATGATGACCAGAACAGCAATCGGAGAGCGGGCAAGGTTTCGGATCGATGAGAGCATGGAGCTTCAATAACACCAGTAAATAGGGCTGCAACAGGCTTGGCTGGCCAAGGCGCGGGACCCTAGCGGTGGCAGACGCGCCGGGCAAGGCTGCTGCCTGCGCGAAACCAACAGGGTTTGCTCCGCGCCGGGCGGGCTGGTATCGCTCAGTTGTGCTTGCCGCAGGGGACTGACCTATCATGACAATTCGCCGCCCGCTGATCGCAGGCAACTGGAAAATGAACGGCCGGGTGGCCGATACGGCCTGGGTGGAGCGTTTTCAGGATGCCCTTGCGGCCAGTGAGGTGGACGTTCTGGTCTGCCCGCCTGCCACCTTGCTGCATGCGTTTGGGGAGCTGCTCGCCAGCCGGGCCATTGCGCTGGGCGCGCAGGATTGTTCGCCAGAGCCTGACGGTGCCTATACCGGCGATATCTCTGCAGGAATGTTGAAAGATCTCGGTTGCAGCCATGTCATTGTCGGCCACTCCGAACGCCGTAGTGGCCACGGCGAGAGCGATGCCCTGGTACGCAGCAAGGCAGAGGCGGCGCTGCGCGAAGGGCTGACGCCGATTCTCTGCATCGGTGAAAACCTCAAGGAGCGTGAGGAAGGCCGGGCTGTCGAGACGGTTCTGGCGCAACTGGCGGCCAGTCTGCCCGAAGCCCGCGCCGAAAAAATCGTTATCGCCTATGAGCCTGTCTGGGCGATTGGCACCGGGCGAAGCGCCGGACCGGACGAGGCGCAGGAGATGCATGCGGCGATCCGCGCTGCATGGCCCGGAGCGGACGCACAGGCGCTGCGCATCCTTTATGGCGGCTCGGTGAAGCCGGACAATGCCGGTGAGCTGCTGGCCTGCCCGGACGTTGATGGCGCGCTGGTCGGCGGAGCGAGCCTTGATCCGCGAGTTTTTGCACGCCTTGTTAACCTATCTTCGTAAGGCGATTTTCAGACTTCACTGGCATTGTGCCATCAAGCGGGGGAGGCAAAAGACCTCCTGTGATGGGTGGTGTGATGAGGAATATCGATTATCGGCGCGCTTCGGTGCTGCTATTCGACCCGGTAGGGGTCAATCTGCGTAATACGCGCTATGCGCTGCACGAGATCGGCTTCCGTGAGATCAGCTGCCTTAGCTCGATCAACGAGTTCAAGCGGCGTCTGGAAGACACATCTCCGGATCTGATCATTGCCGAACTCGTCAATAACGAAAACGAGCTTCTGCGCGCAGTGCGTGCGGTGCGCGCGGGCGAACTTGGCCGCAATCCGTTTGTCGTGTTCGCGTTCACCAGCTGGGTGCGCGACGGCAACATGATGAAGCAGGCCATCGATTCTGGCGTTGATGACGTCATCATCCGGCCATTCTCCACTGCCTTCGCCGAAGAGCGCATCCGCACGCTGGTCAAGGCGCGCAAACCTTTCGTTGTCACGAGCGACTATATCGGGCCGGACCGCCGCAAGGACATTGACCGGGGTATCGGTGCTGGCAACCGGGTGGACGCGCCCAATACGCTGCAGGTTGTCACTGAAGGTGATGAGGGCGCGATCGACGAGGCCAATCGCTGGATTGCCGAAGCGCGCCGCACGGTGGAGGCCGAACGCATTCGCCGCCTGTGCATGCGCCTGACGGTCGGTGTCGAGGTGGGCCTGCGTGAGCTGAGTTCCGGAAACGTGGCAGTGCTCGACCTTGAGGATATGACGCGCACGGCCAAGGAATTGCGGCTGCGTCTGGCGCGCCAGAGCGCGGGCGAGGCGTCCCGGATTGCGTTCGCGCTTTATCAGGTCTGTGAAGAGGTGATGGGCGAGGGCGGGTTCACGATGGCCAATCTGAACCTGATAAAAGAGCTGGCGATGGGCGTGCTGGCGGCCTTTGCGGGCGGGGACTCTGTTGAATCCTCGGTTAAGGAAATCGAGAAGACCGTTGAGGCCCTTCGCCGGCGGCTTGCGCCTGTGCGGCAGTTGGAGAGTGGCAAATCAAAAGAGGCTGAGCTACAACGCGCGGCAAGTTGATCCTCCGCCGGGCCTTCGCCTTGCGGAAAACAAGGCGTTTCAAGGCTCCATGACCACTATTCTGCTTATCATTCAGATTCTTGTGGCGATTGCGCTGGTCGCGGTCGTGCTGATGCAGCGTTCCGAGGGCGGTGCCCTGGGTATTGGCGGCGGCGGGCCGGGCGGCATGGTGTCCGGCCGGGGCGCAGCCAATCTGTTGACCCGGACCAGCATGATCCTGGGCGTCGTATTCATGGCGAACTCGATTGCACTTGCAGCGCTGTCGAGAATGGACGGCGCCGGGCAATCGGTCATCGACCGTGTCGGCACGCAGGACGAGCGCGGGCCGCTGCCCTTCAGCTTTGATGATGACGGCGAGCCGATACCGGCAGACGAGGCACCCGCCGCTGAAACGGCTGACCAGCCCGCCGACGTGCCTGCGCCGTTCGAGGGCGAGGCCAGCGACACGCCTGCTGACGCTGACGAAGAGCCGGGCCGCTAGGACCGGCTGGCCGGGCTTCTTGCACACGCCAGGGTACGGCTCATTCTTCTGCCTGCTGCGGCACCGGTGCTGAACCGCTGCGCTTTTTTCGGCTTTTCTCACATGTGGTGACAGGGCGTGGCTTTCCCGCCGCGTGATTCTGCGCTAACCCGTCCTTCCATGCCGCGATACATTTTCATAACCGGCGGCGTGGTCTCCTCTCTTGGTAAGGGCCTCGCTTCAGCCGCTCTTGGTGCGCTCCTGCAGGCACGCGGATACCGCGTCCGGCTGCGCAAGCTCGATCCCTATCTCAATGTCGATCCGGGCACGATGTCGCCCTATCAGCACGGCGAGGTGTATGTCACCGAGGACGGGGCGGAGACCGATCTCGATCTTGGCCATTACGAGCGCTTTACCGGCGTGTCGGCCACGCGCGGCGACAACATCACGACGGGGCGGATCTATTCCACGATCATCGAGCGCGAGCGCCGCGGCGATTATCTCGGCGCAACCGTGCAGGTGATCCCGCACGTCACCGATACCATCAAGCAGTTCGTCCTGTCTGACGCGGGCGATGTCGATTTCGTGCTGTGCGAGATCGGCGGCACGGTGGGCGATATCGAGGGCCTGCCCTTCTTTGAAGCCATCCGCCAGCTCGGCCAGGAGCTGGGCCGCGACCGCGCCATCTTCATCCACGTCACCTTGCTGCCCTTCATCAAGGCAGCCGGCGAGATGAAGACCAAGCCGACCCAGCACTCGGTCAAGGAGCTGCGCTCCATCGGCATCCAGCCGGACATTCTGCTGTGCCGGTGCGAGATACCGATCGAGCCGTCGGACAAGCGCAAGATAGCCCTGTTCTGCAATGTGCCGGAAAACGCGGTGATCGAGGGGCGCGACGCGTCTTCGCTCTATGACGTGCCGCTGGAATACCATGCCCAGGGCTTTGACCGCGTAGTGCTGGAGCGCTTCGGGATTGATGATGCGCCCGAGCCTGATCTGACGCAGTGGCAGGCCATTTCAAAGGCTGTGAACGAGCCTGACGGGCAGGTGACCATCGCCATTGTGGGCAAGTACACCGTGCTGATCGACGCCTACAAATCGTTGATGGAAGCGCTCAATCATGGCGGTATCGCCAATGAGGTGAAGGTCAAGCTGCGCTGGCTGGATTCTGAGCAGTTCGAGCAGCCTGATGCCTTCAGCGCCCTGGAAGACGTGCACGGCATTTTGGTGCCGGGCGGGTTTGGCGAGCGCGGCGCGGAAGGCAAGATCGCGGCAGCGAAATTCGCACGTGAGCGCAAGATTCCCTATTTCGGCATCTGCTTTGGCATGCAGATGGCCGTCATCGAGGCCGCACGCCATCTGGCGGGCATTGAGGGCGCAGGCAGCAGCGAGTTTGGCGAGCCCAAAGTGCCGCTGGTCGGCCTGATGACCGAATGGGCCAAGGGCAATGAGCTGGAACGCCGCTCGAAAGCGGGCGATCTCGGCGGCACGATGCGTCTGGGGGCCTACCCGGCCCAGCTGGTTGCCGGTACCAAAGCGCGGGAAATCTACGGCGAGGAGCTTATTTCCGAGCGCCACCGCCACCGCTATGAGGTGAATATCGCCTACCGTGAGCAGCTGGAGGCCCACGGCCTCATCTTCTCCGGACTGTCACCGGACGGCCTGCTGCCCGAAATTGTCGAGCACAAGGACCATCCCTGGTTTGTCGGCGTGCAGTTCCACCCGGAATACAAATCACGCCCCTTCGATCCGCATCCGCTGTTTGCCAGCTTCATCGCGGCAGCCATGGAGCATTCAAGGCTGGTGTGAGGGGGATCATAGAACCGCAGTCCGCGCCAGAGGTCCTACCGACTCATCTCAACAGTAAGTTCCGAGCCTTGATGTCGTCTGGCCTGCGGGCGGGACTGCTTGAGGGGATACTAGCGCAAAACGCGATGCGAATCACCTGTAACCCGATCACACTCGCAGATGGGGCGCACCAGAGCGGTTGCCTTGGTCTTTGCAAACAGGTATAGCCCGCCGCTCACTGCTTCGCGCGCAATCGCGAGGCCAGACAGATTTTTGAAAACGACAAGTTCAGGAGAGACCCATGGCGGTCCCTAAGCGCAAAACCTCCCCGTCCAAGCGTGGCATGCGCCGCGGCCACGACGCGATCGGCACCACGGCCTATGTCGAGGACAAGGACACCGGCGAGCTGCGCCGTCCGCACCATGTCGACCTGAAGACCGGCATGTATCGCGGCAAGCAGATTCTCACGCCGAAAGAAGACTGATCCGTTCCGCGCCGTGATGGCGCGGCACATACGGTTCTGATCAAAGCCCTGCGCGATTCCCCGCGCGGGGCTTTTGTCTTGACCGGCCCTCGGCTATCAAGCGCGCCAGAAACCCTTTTCGGCGCGGGTGAACCCTCTCCGCGCCTTTAATGCCAAGGACAACGCCCCATGACCGCCATCACCGACATCATTGCGCGCGAGATTCTCGACAGCCGGGGCAATCCCACGATTGAGGTGGATGTTGAACTGGAAGACGGCTCCATCGGCCGCGCAGCTGTCCCCAGCGGTGCCTCCACGGGCGCACACGAGGCGGTAGAGCTGCGCGATGGCGGTGACCGGTATGGCGGCAAGGGTGTCCGCAAGGCGGTTGAGGCGGTCGAGGGTGAGATTTTCGATGCGCTGGCGGGCTTTGACGCCGAGGAGCAGCGCCGCATCGACCAGACGCTGATCGCGCTGGATGGCACGCCCAACAAGGCGCGTCTCGGCGCGAACGCCATGCTGGGCGTGTCGCTGGCAGCGGCGAAAGCATCGGCCCTGTCGGCCAATATGCCGCTCTACCGCTATCTGGGCGGGGTAAATGCCCGCGTCCTGCCGACCCCGATGATGAACATCATCAATGGCGGCGCACACGCGGACAATCCCATCGATTTCCAGGAATTCATGATCATGCCGACCGGCTTTGACCGGTTTTCCGATGCACTGCAGTGCGGTGCGGAAATCTTCCACGCCCTGCGCGCGCGTCTGAAGGCTGATGGTTTCAACACCAATGTCGGCGATGAGGGTGGCTTTGCGCCCAATCTGCGCAGCCCCGAAGAGGCGCTCGATGCCATCATGGCGGCTGTCGAGAATGCGGGCTACAAGCCGGGCGAGAACGTCGTGCTGGCACTGGATGTCGCCTCCACCGAATTCTTCCGCGATGGCAAATATGTGCTGGAAGGCGCGGGCAAGACCTATGATGGCGTGGGCTTCACCGCCTATCTGCAGGGTCTCGTCGCCTCCTATCCCATCATCTCTGTCGAAGACGGCATGGCCGAGGATGACTGGGAGGGCTGGAACCTCCTTACCGCAGCGCTGGAAGGCGATTGCCAGCTCGTGGGCGATGATCTGTTCGTGACCAACCCGCAGCGTCTCCACCGTGGCATCCAGGAGGGTGCAGCCAACGCCATTCTGGTCAAGGTCAACCAGATCGGCACGCTCTCTGAAACGCTGGATGCTGTCGAGATGGCCCTGCGTGCCGGCTATGGCGCAGTGATGAGCCACCGCTCTGGCGAAACCGAGGACAACACGATTGCCGACCTCGCCGTCGCCACCAACTGCGGGCAGATCAAGACCGGCTCGCTGGCGCGCGCAGACCGGACCGCAAAGTACAACCAGCTTCTGCGTATCGAAGCCGAGCTGGGCGATATGGCGGTCTATGCGGGGCGCAGCGCCATCGCTGCGGAATAGGCATCCGAATCGCCCTGATTAACGATTCGCCTAACGTTTCCTTTACGCTATCGCGATAGCTTCCAGCCGTTCGATCCGCAAAAGGCGGACGGTGGATGGAGGCGGGTATGAATGCGCTGAAGCGCTTCATCCTGATAGGCGTTATGGTGGGCGTGCTGGGCTATGTGGCCCATCACGCCTTCTATTCTGACCGTGGCTTCGTGCAGCAGGCGGTCGTCTCCGCGCGCATTGCCCAGGCAGAAGCAGAACTCGCTGATGCCCGCGCCGAGCGCATGCGGCTCGAAGACCGGGTGGCCCGGCTTTCCCCGGCTTCAGGCGAGCTGGATCTCGATTATGTCGAGGAGCGGGCGAGGGATGTGCTCAACTTTGCACATCCGCACGAGATCATTGTGCGCCTCGAGCCGCAACCCATCGCATACTGAACATTGCTGCACCGCAGCGCGTTTCTTCGCATACGCAAAACTACCGTTTCAGGCTTTACCCGGCAGGCGTCTGTCTGATACTCCCGCGTCAGTTCTTGACAAGGGAGCGCGATATTATTTCGCGTGTGAAGTATGGCCGCTCGGCAACCTGCCTCCTCCAAATCTCCGTCCCGCTCTAAGAAGCCCGCAGGGCCCGGCGCAGACGAATATATCGGCTGGTATCGCGACATGCTGCTGATCCGCCGCTTCGAGGAGAAGGCGGGCCAGCTTTACGGCATGGGGCTGATTGCCGGCTTCTGCCATCTCTATATCGGTCAGGAAGCGGTTGTGGTCGGCGTGCAGAGCGCGCTGCGCGAGGGCGATCAGGTCATCACCGGCTATCGCGATCACGGCCACATGCTGGCCGCCGGCATGACCGCCAATGGCGTGATGGCCGAGCTGACGGGCCGCGAAGGGGGCTATTCGCGCGGCAAGGGCGGCTCCATGCACATGTTCAGCCGCGAGAAGCAGTTCTTTGGCGGGCACGGCATTGTCGGCGCGCAGGTGTCGCTGGGAACGGGCCTGGCCTTCGCCAATGCCTATCGCGAGGACGGCAAGGTGTGCGCCACCTATTTCGGCGACGGCGCCGCCAATCAGGGCCAGGTCTATGAGAGCTTCAACATGGCCAAGATCTGGAACCTGCCGGTGATCTACATCATCGAGAACAACCAGTACGCCATGGGTACGAGCGTTAAGCGCTCCTCATCCGAAACCCATCTCTACAAGCGCGGCGTGTCGTTCAACATCCCCGGCGAGGAAGTCGACGGGATGGATGTGAACGCCGTCTACGAGGCCGCGAAGAAGGCCGTAGAGCATGCCCGCGCCGGCAAGGGGCCGTATATTCTGGAGATGAAGACCTACCGCTATCGCGGCCACTCCATGTCCGACCCGGCCAAATACCGCACGCGCGACGAGGTGAACGAATATCGCGAGCACAAGGACCCGATCGATCTCGCCAAGAAGCGCATTCTCGAAGGCAAGTTTGCCACCGAGGACCAGCTCAAAGAGATGGAAAAAGAGATCAAGAAGATCGTCCAGGAATCGGCCGAGTTCGCCCAGTCGAGCCCCGAGCCCGATCCGTCCGAGCTCTACACCGACGTGCTGATCGAGGCTGACGCATGACGGCCCGCGCCTTCCTCAATGCCTGGCACGAGGCCGTAGCAGCAAAAGACGCTGGCGCGATGTCCGCGATTATCGCGGATGGGTGCGAGCTGCATTCCCCCGTCGTGTGGAAGCCCAGCGCAGACAAGGCTTACATCATCCACATCCTTGCCGGGGTGATCGCCAGCATTGATGACTTCGCCTATCGCCGCGAGTGGATAGACGGTGATGAGATCTTGCTGGAATTCACCGGGGCCGTTGCCGGCAAGGGCCTTGTGGGCTTCGACAAGATCACGCTGGACAGCGAAGGCCGCATGGCGCGCCTGGAGGTCCTGATCCGCCCGCTCAACACCCTGACCGAATTTGCCGTGCGCATGCGTGAGCACGCGCTCAACTTCAAACCTGAGGCTGCCTGATGCCTATCGAAGTTCTCATGCCCGCTCTCTCTCCCACGATGGAGGAAGGCACGCTCGCCCGCTGGCTCGTCAAGGAAGGCGATGAGGTCAAATCCGGCGATGTGATCGCCGAGATCGAGACCGACAAGGCCACCATGGAGGTGGAAGCCGTTGAGGAAGGCATCGTCGCCAAACTGCTGGTCGAAGAGGGCAGTGAAGGCGTGAAGGTCAATGCGCCCATCGCCATTCTGAAAGAGGAAGGCGAGAGCGATGAGGCGGTGAAATCGGCCTCTTCGCAGAAGAGCGCTCCTCAGGATGAGGGTAAAAAGGATTCTGAGGAGGCTAGCCCTCATCCTGAGGAGGATGCGAAAGCATCCGTCTCGAAGGACGAGGGCGGTGAGAAGAAGGCCAAATCCTCCTCCCTCAAAGACCCCGAAATCCCTGAAGGCACCAAGATGGTCTCCACCACGGTGCGCGACGCGCTGCGTGATGCGATGGCCGAGGAAATGCGCCGCGATGAGCGGGTCTTCGTCATGGGCGAGGAGGTCGCAGAGTATCAGGGCGCCTACAAGGTCACGCGCGGGCTGCTGGAAGAGTTCGGGGCAAAGCGCGTCGTTGATACCCCGATCACCGAGCACGGCTTTGCCGGTGTGGGCGTCGGGGCGGCGTTTGCGGGTCTGAAACCGGTCGTGGAGTTCATGACCTTCAACTTCGCCATGCAGGCGATTGACCACATCATCAACTCGGCGGCGAAAACGCTCTACATGTCCGGCGGGCAGATGGGCTGTCCCATCGTGTTCCGCGGGCCGAACAGCGCAGCCAGCCGCGTCGGCGCGCAGCACAGCCAGGACTATTCGGCCTGGTATGCCAACGTGCCGGGCCTGAAAGTGATCGCGCCCTATGACGCAGCGGACGCCAAGGGCCTCCTCAAAGCCGCGATCCGCGATCCGAACCCGGTCGTGTTCCTGGAACACGAGCTCATCTATGGCGAGAGCTTTGATGTGCCGGATGTGGACGACTGGGTGCTGCCCATCGGCAAGGCGAAAATCCGCCGCGAGGGCACAGACTGCACCATTACGGCCCACTCGCGCATGGTCGGCTTCGCCCTTCAGGCGGCAGAGAAGCTGGCCGAAGAAGGCATTGAGTGCGAGGTCATCGATCTGCGCACCCTGCGCCCGTTGGACACCGATACGGTGGTGGAAAGCGTGAAGAAGACCAACCGTATCGTCTGCGCCGAAGAGGGCTGGGGCCGCATGGGCGTTGGCGCGGAAATCGCCGCCGTCGTGACGGCAGAGGCGTTCGATTATCTCGATGCGCCGCCCGCGCGCGTGCATCAGGAAGATGTGCCGCTGCCCTATGCCGCGAACCTTGAAAAGCTCGCACTGCCGGGTGTCGATGACATCATCAAGGCGGTCAAAGCCGTCACGTACGCGGAGTAGGTGCCATGCAGCAGGATGCTTCCCCATTCTTCGTCGCATTTCGAGCCGATGACGGCGACGTCACCGTGCATATCGACACCGAAGTGATAGAAAGCGGCAGCCATGCGGGCATTCTGCTGGCCGACTTTTCCCGGCATATGGCGATAGCACTGGCTCAGACGGGAAAGGCCGCGAGCCCTGATGCTGCCCTGAACGAAATGCTGGGCCTGTTTCAGGCTGAGATAAACAACCCCACCGATACCCCGCGTGGCGGGATAGCGAACTGATGATCGATACCCTCGTTCCCCACGCCGTACGATCCAGCGGAGCTGACAATGCCGATTGAAGTCCTGATGCCCGCACTCTCGCCGACCATGGAGGAAGGCACGCTCTCGCGCTGGCTCGTCAAAGAGGGCGATGAGGTCAAATCCGGCGATGTGATCGCCGAGATCGAGACCGACAAGGCCACCATGGAGGTCGAGGCCGTCGATGAGGGCCGTGTCGGCAAGATCGTCGTCGAAGGCGGCACCGAAGGCGTGAAGGTCAATGCCGTCATCGCCGTGTTGCTGGAAGAGGGCGAAGATGAGAGCGCGCTGAAAGACGTGCAGTCTTCCGCTTCGCAAAAGCCTGCTCCTCAGGATGAGGGCAAGGGCAAGGAACCGAAATCGTCCAAGGAAGATTCCCCCCCTCCGTCCGCCAAGGCGGACACCTCCCCCGCACGCGGGGGAGGAAAGAATGGCGAGGATGCGGTTTCCTCCCCCGTTCACGGTGGGGTGAACCGCGAAGCGGTGAACGCTGAGCGCAAGCGAGACGGAGGGGGGGATTCCCGCCTCAAGGCTTCGCCGCTGGCAAAGCGCATGGCGCAGCTGGAAGGGCTGGATTTAAGCGATCTGGAAGGCTCCGGCCCGAATGGCCGCATCGTGAAGCGCGATGTCGAGGCCGCGCTGTCGCAAGGCGTCTCCAAGGCGTCAAAGAAAGACGCCGTGCAGGACAAGACGGGCGCGCCCGCCAAGACCGAACCCGGCAAGATCAGCGTGGCGAGCCTCAATCTGGAAGACGGCACATACGAAGTCGTGCCGCTGGACGGCATGCGCAAGACCATCGCGCGCCGCATGACGGCAAGCTTCCGCGATGTGCCGCACTTCCCGCTGAGCATTGATCTGGAGCTGGATGCGCTGCTGAAACTGCGCTCGGAGCTCAACGCCAAAGCGCCGGAAGGTGTGAAGGTGTCGGTCAATGACATGCTGATCCGCGCCTGCGCGCTCGCGCTCATCCGCGTGCCTGAAAGCAATGCCAGCTATACCGATGAAGGGCTGGTCATGCACAAACACGCCGATGTGGCGGTGGCCGTGGCGATTGATGGCGGGCTCATCACGCCGGTGATCAAGAAGGCGGAGACCAAGGGGCTCGCGAAAATCTCCGAAGAGATGAAAGACCTCGCCGCCCGCGCCCGGGAACGCAAGCTGAAGCCTGAAGAGTTCCAGGGCGGCACCTTCTCCATCTCCAATCTTGGCATGATGGGCATCAAATCGTTTGCTTCCATCATCAACGAACCGCAGGGCATGATCCTGTCCGTCGGGGCAGGGGAGAAGCGCCCTGTGGTCAAGAATGACGCGCTGGCCATCGCGACGGTTATGACGATCACGCTGACCTGCGATCACCGTGTGGTCGACGGCGCGACGGGCGCGAAATTCCTCGCCGCGCTCAAACCGCTCGTCGAAGATCCGGTGACGATGTTGCTGTAGATGGCCATCCAACCCAGCCCTGACAGTGCCATCCGCCTGTGCGATCTGGTCTTCCCGCAGCAGACCAACCACCAGGGCAGCCTGTTTGGCGGCACGGCGATGGCGCATATGGACAAGGTGGCTTTTCTGGCTGCCGCGCGTCACGCCCGCCGGCCCTTCGTGACGGCTTCCTCCGACAAGATCGAGTTTCGCGCCCCTGCGCGCCTCGGCCATCTTCTGGAGTTGACCGGCCAGGTGCGCATGGTGGGCCATCATTCGCTGAGCGTGCGCGTGCAGCTGGACGCCGAAGACATGCTCACCGGTGAGCGCCATCGTTGTACCGAAGGCGAATTCGTCATGGTCGCGGCGGACCGCAAGGAGAACCCGGAGGCTCTGCCGCCCGTGCCGCGCACGCGCCTGCCGGAGCTGGACCCCTCCAATGGTGCCAGCCGCATGGTGGAGATCATCTTCCCCGGCGACACCGATCATCTGGGCCGTCTTTATGGCGGCGGCGCTATGGAGCGCATGGGCAAGGCGGCGGTGATCGCCGCCTACCGCCACGCCCGGATGAATGTCACCATGGCAGCCTCTGACAAGATCAGCTTTGAAAAGCCCGCCCATGAAGGCGAGATGATCGATCTGCACTCTGAAGTCATTGATGTGGGTCGCACCTCGATGCGGGTCGGCGTGCAGATGGACGCCGAGAACCTGATGAGCGGGGATAGGCGCACCGTGGCGCGCGCCGAATTTGTCATCGTGGCGGTTGATGAAAGCGGCAAGCCGTCGCCCGCGCCCGCGCTGGCGGCAAGACAGAGAAACGTTGCGGCCAGTTGAGCCGCGCAGAGGTGAAAGGACAGGGCCGTGGCCGATTCCCAGTTTGATCTCATCGTCATTGGCGGCGGACCGGGCGGCTATGTCGCGGCGATACGCGCGGCGCAACTCGGCATGAAAACGGCCGTGGTGGAGCGCGAGCATCTGGGCGGTATCTGCCTCAACTGGGGCTGTATCCCCACAAAGGCGCTGCTGCGCACCTCCGACATCTACCATCTCTTCCAGCGCGCCGAGGAGTTTGGCCTGAAGGCCGACAATGTGCGCTTTGATATCGAGGCCATCGTCAAGCGCTCCCGCAAGGTCGCCGGGCGGCTCTCCGGTGGGGTGGGCCACCTCCTGAAGAAGAACAAGGTCACCGTCATCGAGGGCGAGGCGAAGCTGGAAAAAGGCTCCAAGGCCCCCAAAGTCGCCGTGAAGGGCAAGGACGGCAAATCGTCCACCTACGAAGCCAAACACGTCATCCTGGCCACAGGTGCCCGCGCGCGCACCATCCCGGCAGCGGGGCTGGAGCCGGATGGCAAGACCATCTGGACCTACAAGGAAGCCATGGTGCCGGACGCGCTGCCCAAATCCATCCTCGTCATCGGTTCGGGCGCAATCGGGATGGAGTTTGCGAGCTTCTATTCCACGCTCGGCTCCAAAGTGACCGTGGTGGAGATGGTGGACCGCATCCTGCCTGCCGAGGACGAAGAGATCAGCCAGCTGGCGAAGAAGAGCTTCGAGAAGCAGGGCCTCAAGATCATCACCAAGGCGCAGGTGGAAAAGCTGGAAACAGCCAAGTCTGGTGCGAAGGCCACCATCAAGGTCGATGGCAAGTCGGAAACCATCGAGGTCGAGAAGGTGATTCTCGCCATCGGCATTACCGGCAATGTCGAAAATCTGGGCCTCGAAGCGCTGGGCGTGAAAATCGAGCGCGGCCATGTCGTCACCGACGGCTATGGCGCCACCGGCATCTCCGGGCTCTATGCCATTGGTGATGTTACCGGCGCGCCCTGGCTCGCCCACAAGGCAAGCCATGAGGGCGTGATCTGCGTTGAGAAAATCGCGGGCCAGAACGTCCACCCGATGGACAAGTCGAACATTCCGGGCTGCACCTATTGCCACCCGCAGATCGCCTCGGTGGGGCTTACCGAAGCCAAAGCCAAGGAAGCGGGCCACGAAGTGCGCGTCGGCCGTTTCCCCTTTGTGGGCAATGGCAAGGCGATTGCGCTCGGCGAAGATCAGGGCCTCATCAAGACGGTGTTCGACAAGAAGACCGGCGAGCTTCTGGGTGCCCACATGATCGGCGCGGAAGTGACCGAGCTCATTCAGGGCTATGTCGTTGCGCGCCAGCTGGAAACCACCGAGGCCGAGCTGATGCACACCGTCTTCGCCCACCCCACGCTGTCTGAGATGATGCATGAGAGCGTGCTGGATGCGTATGGCCGCGCGCTGCATTACTAGGCCGTAACCAACCCCTCAAATCCGCAGGAGATTTCACGAGAGACGGCAAAAATTTATCGTTTTTCGAAAAAACCGCTTCCTTATCGAGTTTCGATATGTTATCGAGTTTCGATATGGTTGGTCCCTCAGCATAAGAGGTAAGAAAAATGAAAAATCGTCTCCTCCTCACGACCGTCTCTGCCGCGGCAGTCATTCTGGTCGCCTGCATGCCTCCTACTGTTTCGTCCAGCTCGTCTGCCCAGGACGGCACACGCGTCATGGGCGGCGATATCCGCCTGTCCCTGAATGATGACGGGGATGCCCGCATAACCGGCGCTGACGTACGGCTGGATGGCCGGGTAGGGCGCGAACTGCGCGTGACGGGTGCGGATGTCACCTTGCAGGACATGTCTGTTGGTTCGCTCACCGCCACCGGCGCTGATGTCAGCTTTGCCGGCGCTGTTCTGGGCGATGCCAGGGTGACGGGCGCTGATATCTCCATCCGGGGCAATATCGGTGGCGATCTGCGCGTTCGCGGCGCGGATCTGCGTCTGGAGGGCAATGTCGCCGGTGAGGTGGACGGCAGCTTTGCCGACGCGCATTTCAACGGCCGGCTGGGCAGCCTTCGTGCCAACGGTGCGGATATCCGCCTGACAAATAATTCCAGCGTTGATGGCGATGTGCGCCTCAATGCAGCGGTGTTTGACACCCAAGCCCGGATCGAGGGGCCGCTCTACGCCAATGTACGCACGGCGCGCCTTGGCGGCTCTGTCCTGGGCAATGTCGATATCTACGCCGACGAAGGAAACCGCCGCCGCTTGCGTGATGCGGACGGGCTGGTCGAGATCAGCGGAGAGCTGGCCGGCGGAACAATCTGCGCACGGCGCGTTGTCATATCGGGCACCGTCACTGGTCCCTTGAACGTCCGCGCGCTTGAGGCCGTCACGTTTACCGGAGACGGGTCAGCGCCCCAGCTTGAATTTACCCAGCGCGGCGATGCACGTTGCCGCCGCTAGGTTCCGCGAGATTTCAGATTCCAGAGCCAGCACAGAAAGGCTTGAACCGATGTTTAGCAAGTGGATAGCGCGTTTCGCCCAGACGGGCATACTGGCCGGGCTGATGCTGGCCATGTCGCCCGCCCACGCGCAGTATATTGGCGGCGACCTCAATCTAGATCTCGATCAGGACCGCTCCGCCCAGTTCCTGGCTGGCGATGTGACCCTGCGCGGCCGTGTCGGCGGCGATATCAGCGGGCTCGCGGGCAATGTGGATATCACCGCCGATGTTGGCGGCAGCGTCCAGCTGGCTGCTGGCGACATCATCATTCGCGGCACGGTAGGCCGGGATGTATCGGTGGCCGGTGCCAACATCTCCATTCTCGCAGATGTTTCGGGCGGCGCGGACCTTGCCGGTGCGGATATCCGCATTGGCGGCCGCATCGGACGTGATCTGGCCGCCGGTGGCGCGTTGATCGCCATCGATGAAAGCGGCTCGATCGGCGGCAATATGGATCTCGCTGGCAGTGAAATCCGCATGTCCGGTACCGCGCAAGGGCGTCTGAAAGGGCGGGCGCGTACCGTGATTATCGAAGGCACGGTAGCCGGTGATGTAGAGCTGCATGCCGAGAATGTGGAAATCATGCCGGGCGCGCAGATCGCCGGCCAGCTGCGTGTGCGCGGCCCCAATGCGCCCGTTATCGCCGAAGGCGCGCAGATCATCGGCGAAACCAGCTATGAGGAAGCAGCGTTCAGCGAGCAGCGCCGCAGCCGCAGCTATACTGGCCCGCGCGTATCCGATTTTGGTCCGCCGGTCTGGGCGTTTGGAACAGCTATGGGCGTCGCCGCCTTCGTGCTGGGCCTGCTGGCCTGCCTGATTTCGCCGCGCGCCGTATCGGGCATTGCCGATCATTTCCGGGCGCGCCCATGGGCATCGGGCCTGCTGGGGCTGGTGCTGGCCGCCTTCCTGCCAATCCTGCTGGTGGCGGTGTTTGTCTTCCTCGCCATCACCGTGATCGGGATACCGCTGGGCATCATCCTGCTCTTTGCCTTCCCCTTCATCATGGTGCTGGCCTACGCATTTGGCGCAGTGGTGCTCGGAGACCTCATCTTCAACCGCTCTGGCGAAGGCATTGGCCTTGGCTTGCGGGTGCTGTCATTCTTCCTGGTGCTGGCCGTTGTCGGGGCGCTGGGTGTTGTGCCTGCCCTGGGCTTCCTCATCGGATCGATCGTCTTCTTCATCGGTCTGGGTGCCTGGACGCTGGCGCTTTTTAACCGCAATCCGCGTCTCGTGGCCGCCGAACGCAATGGCGGGGCAGCGATCTAGCCTGCAAACGCATAACTGACTTGCGCAGCGGCCCGGTTCACAATGCTTGAACCGGGCCGCTTTGCGCGCCATGTTCCCGCCATGACAACACTCTTCGATGCCCGCCAGCAGCAGCGCGCCGAGCGCCATCCCGAAAAGCAGAAGCGGCCTGATACGCCGGTGCTGCGAAAGCCGGAATGGATTCGCGTGAAGGCCCCCGCTGGCGGTGTGTTCTCCGAGACCCGCAAAGTGGTGCGCGAGAATAATCTCGTCACCGTGTGCGAGGAGGCGGGCTGCCCCAATATCGGGGAGTGCTGGGCGCAAAAGCACGCCACCTTCATGATCATGGGCGACACCTGCACCCGCGCGTGCAGCTTCTGTAATGTGAAAACGGGCATGCCCGCACCGCTCGATACTGACGAGCCGCGCCGCGTTGCCGAAGCCACCGCGGCCATGGAGCTCAAACACGTCGTCATCACCTCGGTGGACCGTGATGATCTGGCCGATGGCGGGGCAGAGCATTTCGCGCAGACCATCCGCGCCATCCGCCGGTTGAACCCGGACACCACGATCGAGATTCTCACCCCCGACTTCCTGAGGAAGCCCGGTGCGGCCGAAATCGTGATCGATGCGCGCCCGGACGTGTTCAACCACAATCTGGAGACCGTGCCGCGGCTTTACCTCTCCATCCGGCCCGGCGCGCGCTATTACCACTCACTGCGCCTGCTGGAGCGGGTGAAGGAGCGCGATCCTTCCCAGTTCACCAAGTCTGGCATCATGGTAGGCCTTGGCGAGACCAAGGAAGAGGTGATGCAGGTGATGGACGATATGCGTTCAGCCGGCATCGATTTTCTCACCATCGGCCAGTACCTGCAGCCAACGCGCAAGCACGCTGGTGTGGATCGCTTCGTCACGCCGGACGAGTTCAAGGGCTATGAGACGATTGCACGCGCCAAGGGCTTCCTGATGGTGTCCGCTTCGCCGCTGACCCGGTCCAGCTACCATGCGGGCGATGACTTTGCCCGGCTGCGCGACGCACGTGAGGCGGCGCTGAAAGCGGGCCGCAAGGTCTGAAGCGCGGCGAGCTGATGACATCCGAACACCGCGAGAGCCTGCGCCTGCCATACCGGCCTGACGAACTTTTCGATCTGGTCAGCGATGTGCGCGCCTATCCCAGATTCATTCCGCTTATCAGTGCATTGCGCGTGATACGTGATGATGTGGATGAGGGCGTGGGTGAGCTGGATGCCGAAGCACGCGTGCAGTTCCGCTTTGTCCGTGAAAGCTTCACGACGCGCGTCCTGCTGGACCGTCCGGGCCGGACCATAAAGGTCTCCTATCTCTCCGGTCCCTTCCATGAGCTGGCCAATGAATGGAGCTTTGCAGAGCTGGAGGACGGCTCGACACAAGTCAGCTTCTGGATCCGCTACCGCTTCCGCAATCCGGTGCTCAACGCCCTGATGGATGCCAGCCGTTCACGCGCCATCCGCTATCTGATCGAGCGTTTCCGCGAGGAGGCGGCCCGGCGCTACACGCCGGTCGGTTCAGATGCGGGCCGCGTCGGTGAGAAGGCGTAGCGCCTCGAAGGCCGCAGCCTCGCGCACGCCATGACGGTCAAGATGGTCGAAAAAATGCCGTTCGGTGCGTGTGGCTTCCCCGCGCCGGGCCAGACCGAACCAGACCAGTCCCACCGGCTTTTCATCGCTACCGCCACCCGGTCCGGCAATGCCGGTAACGGCGACGGCAATATCGGCGTGGGAGTTGAAAAGCGCGCCTTCGGCCATCGCACTCGCCACCTGCTCGCTCACCGCGCCGTGCTGGGCGATCATCGCGACCGGAACGGCAAGGCTCTCGGCTTTTGCCGCGTTGGAATAGGTGACAAACCCGCGCTCCAGCACGGCTGAACTGCCCGCGATCTCGGTGATGGAGGCTGCGACCAGCCCGCCTGTACAGCTTTCAGCGGTGGCGAGCGTAACGCCTTTATCGGTGGCCAAAGCCACCAGTTCGCGGGCCGTTTCGGTGAGAATAGCGGGCAGGGTGCTCATCTCAGAACTCCGGTGAAGGCGGCCTGGGCAGCAATCCCTTCGCCCCGGCCGGTAAAGCCCAGCTTTTCGGTGGTGGTTGCCTTGATGTTCACGCGCGCCAGCGGCAGGCCGGTCAGCTCTGCAACACGCGCCCGCATCGCATCGCGTACGGGGCCGATCTTCGGGCGCTCGCAGATGAGCGTGATATCGGCGTGAACCGGGCTTATGCCCGCCTCACGGGCCAGCTGCAGGGCGTGGGTAAGAAACTGCGCGCTGTCCGCGCCGCGCCAGCGCTCGTCACTGGGGGGAAAGTGCTGGCCGATATCGCCCGCACCGGCAGCGCCCAGAATGGCGTCCGTCAGGGCGTGCAGGCCGACATCGGCGTCGGAATGGCCTACCAGCGCCAGATCGCACGAAACGAACACGCCGCACAGATGGACGCCGTCTCCTGCCGTCAACCTGTGAACATCGAAGCCCGTACCCATGACCGGCAGGCCGGACGGCCCGCCCAGCAGGGTTTCGGCGCGTGCAAAATCGTCCGGGTAGGTCACTTTGAATGCCGCCTCATCGCCTTCAACCAGCTTAACCTGAAGGCCCGCCGCGCGGACCAGGGAAATTTCGTCGGGATAGTCCGTGCCGCGCGCCTCATCGAACGCCCAGCTCAAAGCGGCGAGGTGAAACGCCTGCGGCGTCTGAACCCGCATCAACCCGTCGCGGGACACGGCCTCGACGCCCGCCCCGGTTTCGCGCGCCAGCGCATCAGCGACGGGCAGGGCAGGCGCGGCACCCGATGTGTTCTCCAGCGCGTGCAGCAGGCGGTCAATGAGCGTCTGGCTCAATCCCGGACGCGCCGCATCATGCACGAAGACAAGCGGCTGGCTGGCCCTGTCGATGCAGGTCTTTACCGAGCGCGTGCGGCTGGTCCCGCCCTCTACCAGCGTCACATCAAGCCCTTCGAGCGCCTTGGCGGCCATATCGATATGGTTTTCAGGCACGGCGATAATGATTTCCCGGCAGGCAGGGTGGCTGGCAAACGCCTCTACAGACCAGCGCAGCAAGGCCTTGCCCGCAACGGGCTCGAACTGCTTGGGTAGGCTGCGGCCAGCTCGCGTGCCACTGCCTGCGGCAACGATGCATGCACTGAATGGCGTCATCAGGTCTCTTTCGTGCAGCACTCTGGCACCAAAACCGTGCAGAGCGCTGTCCGGCGTCTGGCGGTCAGCGTCCATACACTGTATCTGCACGGCTATGACAAGGGTGTCACATATGGCCGAGGGGCCGGGTTTCAGCGTCGGCGCGGTGCGCGTGGACGTGCCATGCATTCTCGCGCCTATGTCTGGCGTCACCGACTATGCCATCCGCAAGCAGGCCAAAGCCTTCGGAGCGGGCCTTGTGGTATCCGAAATGGTGGCGTGTGAAACGCTGGCGCAGGGCCGTGCTGACGTGGTGCGCCGCATGGCGGGCGATGCAGATGTCGCGCCGCGCGTGATCCAGCTGGCAGGTCGCGAAGCGAAATGGATGGATATCGGCGCGCGCATCGCTGCTGATGCCGGGGCCGAGATCATCGATATCAATATGGGCTGTCCGGCGCGGCAGGTGACGCGGGGCCTCTCCGGTTCCGCCCTGATGCGCGATCTCGACCATGCGCTGGAGCTGATCGAGGCGACGGTCAATGCCACCGATGTGCCGGTGACGCTGAAAATGCGCCTCGGCTGGGACCATGACACCATCAACGCGCCCCAGCTCGCGCGCCGTGCGCAGGATGCCGGTATCCAGATGGTCACCGTGCATGGCCGCACGCGCCAGCAATTCTACACCGGCACGGCCGACTGGGCGGCGGTGCGGCCCGTGAAGGACGCCGTATCCATCCCGGTCGTCGTCAATGGCGACATCACCAATGCCGATGAGGCGCGCGCGGCGCTGGATCAATCTGGCGCGGACGCCGTGATGGTAGGCCGCGCCGCCACCGGGCGGCCCTGGCTGCCCGGTGCCATTGGCCGGGCATTGCTTGAGGGCGGCGATGCGCTCGATCCGCCCATGGCGGACATGATTGGCGCTCTGGTGCGGGCGACAGAGGACTCCGCGGCCCTTCATGGCGAAATTCTGGGCGTGCGCTGCATGCGCAAGCACTATGCGGGCTTTGTGGACCATCTGTTTGATGATCCGGGCGAGGCGCGTAACTGGCGCAGCGTGCTGTGCAAGGCGGCTAGCGTTACAGGGGCCATTGCCGGGCTGGAGCGTCTTGCCCGCGAAGCCGGGATACGCAGCGCCGCATGAACCCGTCAGATGCCACGACCGCCCAGGCTGCCGATTATCTGCCCAGTGCGGTACTGCTCATCAATGCCGGTGGCATCATCTCCTACGTGAACGACGCAGCCGAGGCGCTGTTCGAGCGATCCGCGCGGCGTCTGACCGGAGAGAGGCTGGACGGGCTGGGTCCGTGGGGCATGGCGGCCAGAACAGTGGCCAGCCGGGCGGTCGGCGAGGGCAGGGCGGTGTTCGCCCATGATGTACGTGTGGAGTTTCCCGACGGCACGCGCCGGGCAGCGATTGATGCCGCGCCTCACAAGGATGGTGCCTGTATCTCCATCCGCCTCTGGCCGGAGGCCGGTGCGGTCGCGCGCGGCGACCGGGCGGCCAACGCCGCAGCCGGATTTGGCCGAATGCTGTCGCACGAGCTGAAAAACCCGATGGCCGGCGCGCGCGGTGCCGCGCAGCTGATTGCCTCGTCGGCAGACCCTGAAACGGCGGAGATGGCCGCTCTCATCATGGCAGAGCTGGACCGGGCGCTGCGCATCGCAGACCGCTGGAGCAAGGTGGGCGATATCGCGCCGCACCCGTTCGCGCCATTCAGCCTGAACGAAGTGGCCAGCGAGGCGCTGCGCTCCATGTCGGCGGCCAGCGGCAAGGGATTGGCATTGGTGGAGGATTATGATCCGTCCCTGCCGGACGCCTTTGGCGACCGCGACCTTGTGCTTCAGGCCGTGCTGAACCTGCTCGTTAACGCCGCCGAGGCATTGGCAGACCGGGGCGATGGCGTCATCGAGATTACCACCCGCTATCGCACGGCGCGGCCAGGCGGGGTAGCACCTGAGGCACGCCTGCAGATTGACATCATGGACAATGGCCCCGGTGTTCCAGAGGAGCTGGGCGAGTCGATTTTCTCACCCTTTGTCACCGGCAAGCCGGCGGGCGAGGGGCTGGGGCTGGCGCTAGTGTCGCGGGTAGCGGAGCTGCATGCCGGCGGGCTGGAATATGAAAGCCGGGCGGGACGCACCGTGTTCCGGATCTATCTGCGTGAGGAGGCGGCATGACACAGGATAGTGGCGGCGGACGGCGCATTCTCGTCCTTGAAGATGATGAGACCTTGCGCCTGGTCATCTCGCGCGCGCTTACCCGGGCAGGCTTTGACGTGCGCGCTACCGCCTCGCCCTCATCAGCCATTGAGCGGATGGCGCGGCGCGACGCTGACCTTCTGGTGGCGGACGTGCTGCTGGGCGATGAAAACTTTCTCGACCGGCTGGAAGAGCTGCAGCATGTCCGGCCCGACGCGCCGGTACTGGTTATCAGTGCGCAGACGACGGCGGCCACAGCCATTCAGGCGGTCCGCGGCGGGGCGTATGAATACCTGCCCAAGCCGTTCGATCTTGATGATCTGGTAGATGCCGCCTGCCGCGCGCTCGATACCGGCGAGCGGGCAGGCCAGCAACGCTCCGGCGCTAACCCCTTCCCGGATCTCGTTGGGCGGTCCCCGGCCATGCAGACAGCCTTCCGCCTGCTGGCGCGCCTGTCGCGCGTTAGCGCGCCTGTCCTCTTCACCGGGCCGGACGGGTCTGGCCGGGCCAGCGCGGCGCGCACGCTTCACCGGGCCAGCAAGCCGGGCAAAGCCTTGGTCGAGGCCGGGCCTGACCGGCTGAAACGCGAAGGCGTGCAGGTGTTTTCCGAGGCCAGTGGTTCAGGCTTGCTGCTGCGCCGCGCCGAGCGCTGGGACGACGCCGTTCAGGACATGGTTCTTGAGCAGCTTGACCAGATGGGGGACACCCGCCTTTACGTCACCGCTCTGGCCGATGTGCGTACCGTCATGGCACCGGCCTTGTTCGAGCGTCTGGCGGTCGGCCATGTCGAGCTGCCGCCTCTGCGTACGCGCGGCGAGGACCGCGTGCGCCTGTTCGAGCATTTCCTGAAAAAGCACGGACGCACTGACTTTGCGATTGCCCGCGACGCGGCAGAATTCATCAACGCCTATCCCTGGCCCGGCGAAGTGGCCGAGCTGGAGCGCAGCGCCGCGCGCCTCGCCGTGCAGGGCGACAAGGGAACGCTGGGGCTTGCGGCTCTGCAGGAGGCGCTGGCGGCACCGGCAGCGCCGGGCACCGGGGCGGTCCTGGAAGATGCCGTGCGCGCTTTTGTCGGCTCCCGGCTGAGCGAGCATAGCCAGGATGTGGCAAATGATGTGGCGGCCATCGTGGACAAGGCGATGATTGAAACCGTGCTGGCCCACACCGGCGGAGTGCGGCGCGATGCGGCCCGATATCTGGGACTGAACCGCAACACGCTCGCTCGCCGCCTGACGGCGCTGGGCATGGATGGCGGTGGTGAGGAATAGTTGCAACACTAGGCGTTGATATTTGGCCACACCCGGTCCAACATGCGCCGGGGCGTATCGAACATAGGCGCATCAGCTTGCCATCCTGGCTCAAAAACAGTGTCGAATCCCTGCGTATGTCGCTCTTCGCCACCGGCTTTCTCGTGGCGGCGATCGGCGTGGTTGCGTGCGCGGTTCTGGCCGTCTCCGAGCAGGGCGCGATCGGCTCTCTGGCCCCGCTATTCTACACCCTGCTGACAATATCGGCTTTCATCATCGCGGCTCTGGCCGGCGCGGTCAGTGTTAGAGCGGCCCGCATTTTCATGGGGCGGCGCTTTGGCGCGCCCGCACCACGCCTGCATATGCGCTTCATGGCGCTGTTTGCGCTGGCGGCGGTGGCACCCTCCATCCTGATGGCCTTGCTGCTGGCGCTGGTGCTGGGCCGAGGTGTCGAGTTCTGGTTCGGTGAGCGGGTCACCACCCTTGTCGAGACCATGGCCGAGGTCGGGCGCGCGCAAGCGCCGCTGGAGCTGAATCTGGCCGAACTGCAACTGGTCAGCATGGCGGGCGATCTGTCCTACCCCGAAGCCGTCGCGGCGATGAGCGAGAGCCGTATCGAGTACACGCAATATCTGCGCAATCAGGCCATCGGGCGTAATTTCGCTGCCGCCTACGTCATTGACAGCCAGTCGACCGTGCTGGCGCGCGCCGAGGCACCGGGCGCGCCGCCCTTCGTAGCTCCGTCACAGCTGATGTACGAGTTCGCAGCATCGCGCGATATCGGCGTGAGCGACCCGACACAGCGCGAGGATGGTCCGGCTTATGTGCGCCTGATGGTGAACCTGCCCGCCTATGACGACGCCTATCTCTATGTGGTCTGGTACGTGGATCTGGGCGTGCTGACCGCTGCCGAGGAGGCAACCGCCTCCTACCGGCAGGCCGTGGCGCGCGAGGAGGGGATGCGCCAGGTCTTCATCCTGGTCTATTTCGCGGCTGTGGCGCTGATCCTGGTCGGCGCGCTATGGCTCGCCCTGAGCGCGGCCACGCGCGTGGTGACGCCGGTTGCCCGCCTCGTAGGCGCAGCTGAGCGGGTCCGCCGCGGCGATCTCGATGCCCGCGTTCTGGTCCAGCGCGAGGATGACGAGATCGCTGCTCTTGGCCGCGCCTTCAACAGGATGACGCGCCAGCTGAACAGCCAGCGGCGCGCTTTGCTGGAGGCCAATGCGGAATCGGAAAGCCGGCGCAATTTCATCGAAGCCGTGCTGACAGGCGTCAGCGCAGGCGTGGTGGGGCTGGATCCGCAAAACCGCATCACGCTGGTCAACCGCTCCGCCGAAACCCTGCTGGATGTGGAGGCAGGCACGCTCACGGGCGAGCCGGTGGACACCGTGCTGGGTATGTTTGCGCCCATCGTCGAGGAGGCACGGCGCTCGCGCGCGGTCCTTATCGAGCGGCAGATCGACATTCCTGGCAATGACGGCGCGCTGCTCAATCTGAATGTGCGCGCCTCTACCGACGATGAGGGTGAGCTGGTTATCACCTTTGACGATGTGACGCGGCTGGTCTCGGCCCAGCGCAACGCCGCATGGCGCGATGTCGCGCGCCGCATCGCGCACGAGATCAAGAACCCGCTGACCCCGATCCAGCTATCGGCAGAGCGTATCCGGCGCAAATACCGCAGCGAGATACCTGACGATCAGGCCGAGATTTTCGACAAATGCATCGAGACCATTGTCCGTCAGGTCAGCGATATTGGCCGGATGGTCGACGAGTTCTCGGCGTTCGCGCGTATGCCGACGCCGAAGATGGAGGCCGCCGACCTGGTGGGCGTCGTGGAGGGGGCCGTGTTCTCGCAGCGCGTCGCGTCGCCGCGCATCAAGCTGCCGCTGGAGACGCCAGACCATCCGGTCATCGTGGAGTGCGATAGCCGCCTTACGGCGCAGGCGCTGGCCAATATCCTGAAAAACGCCGGTGAAAGCGTGCTGGCGCGGCTGGATGAGGACGGAGCCAAGCAGGGCGGGGAGATATCCGTCGCTCTGAAAGTGGTGGATGACACGGCCGTGATCGAGGTGCGCGATAACGGGCTTGGATGGCCCTTTGCCGACCGCGCAAAGCTGACCGAACCCTATATGACGACACGCGAGAAGGGGACTGGCCTGGGCCTCGCCATTGTGCGGCGGGTCATGGAAGACCATGGCGGCCGGCTGGAGCTTGATGAACGCGAGGATGGCAATCGCGGCGCGCTGGTCCGGTTGGCCTTTCCCTTGCTTGAAACAACGAACGCGGCCAATGAGTCCGCACTGTCCCGAGAGGCATAACGCATGGCACACGACATTCTGGTCGTTGATGATGAAGCCGATATCCGCGAGCTGATCGGCGGCTTGCTGGAAGACGAAGGGTATATGGCGCGCTATGCCGGCGACGCCGACGAGGCGCTGGCCGCTGTGCGCCAGCGCAAACCCTCGCTGGCCATCCTCGATGTCTGGCTGCAGGGCAGCCGCCTGGACGGTATCGCACTGCTGGATGAAATCCGCGCGGCCGATCCCGGACTGCCCGTTATCGTCATTTCCGGGCACGGCACGATCGAGACCGCCGTGGCGGCCATCCGCAAGGGTGCTTACGATTTCATCGAAAAGCCGTTCAAGTCCGACAAGCTGCTGTTGACGGTGGAACGCGCCCTTGAAGCCAGCCAGCTGCGCCGCGAAGTGGCCGAGCTGCGTGCCCGCACCGAAATGCATAACGAGCTGATCGGTAAATCAACAGCGGCAAACCAGCTTCGCCAGACAATTGACAGGGTTGCAGCAGCTAATTCACGCGTGCTGATAAGTGGTCCCGCTGGGTCCGGCAAGGAGCTGATTGCCCGGCTTATCCACGCGCGGTCTCCGCGCGCGGGTGGAAACTTTGTGCCGGTCAGTGCGGCCATGATGAACCCTGACCGGGTTGAGGAGGAGCTGTTCGGCGCCGAACGCACCGATGGAAGCGTTGAACGTGTCGGCCTGCTGGAGCAGGCCCATGGCGGCACGCTATTCCTCGATGAAGTCGGTGACATGCCGCTGGCGACTCAAGGCAAGCTGTTGCGCATGCTGGTGGAGCAGCGCTTCCGGCGCATGGGCGGCGGCGTGGACGTGGAAGTGAACGTGCGTGTGCTGTCGTCCAGCTCGCGTGATTTGCGCGCGCTGATCGGGCAGGGGCGCTTCCGCGAGGATCTCTATCATCGGCTGGCGGTCGTGCCGATCGACGTGCCGCCATTGTCGGACCGGCGCGAAGACATTCCGCTGCTGGTGAGCCACTTCCTGGAGCGTCTGACGGCCATGTCGGGCCTGACCCCGCGCAAGATCGGACCTGACGCCATGGCGGCCCTGCAGGCGCATAGCTGGCCCGGCAATGTCCGCCAGCTGCGCAATAATGTGGAGCGCGTGCTCATTCTGGCTACAGGAGACCCGAACGAGGCCATCACCCTTGATGCGCTGCCTTCAGAGGTCGTGGGACGCGATAGCGGTCCTGGCGGACTGGATACAGAGCGGATGATTGCGCTGCCCCTGCGCGATGCACGCGAGAATTTCGAGCGTGAATACCTCAAGGCGCAGATCAGCCGGTTTGGCGGCAATATCTCGCGTACAGCCACGTTTATCGGTATGGAGCGCTCCGCCCTGCACCGTAAGCTGAAAAGCCTTGGCGTGGGCGCAACAGATCGCGGTGAGGGCGATGGCGATGACACTCCTGCCACGGGGAGTGAAGGCTGATGAAAGCCGTCGTCTGCGGAGCCGGGCGGGTAGGGTACGGCATCGCCCGCGAGCTGGCCGCCGAAGGCAATTCGGTCACGGTGGTGGACTGGTCGCAAACGCTGATCGACCGGGTGACAACCGATCTGGATGTACGCGGCGTGCTGGGCCATGGCTCGCACCCCGATACGCTGGAACGCGCCGGTATTGCCGATGCCGACCTGCTGGTCGCCGTTACCTATTCGGACGAAACGAACATGGTCGCGTGCCAGGTGGCGCATTCGATTTTCGATACGCCGCTGAAGATCGCCCGCGTGCGCGCCCAGAGTTATCTGGCAAAGTCCTGGAGAGACCTGTTTGCGCGCGGCGCGTTGCCCATCGATGTGACGATCTCGCCGGAGCTGGAGGTCAGCCGCTCCATCCTGCAGCGTCTGGAAACGCCGGGGGCGTCGGCAACGGCGCCTTTTGCCAATAACCGGCTTCAGCTTCTGGGCCTGCGGGTGGATGACGGCTCTCCCATCGCCGGCACCAATCGCGAGCATCTGCGTGAGCTGTTTCCCGATCTGGGCATGGATGTTGTCGGCGTTCGCCGCGATAGCGGGGTGTTCATTCCCGAAGACCGCGATCCGCTCAGTGTCGGTGATGACGCCTATGTGGCCGTCGCCGGGCCGCATGTGCCACGGGTGCTGGATGTTTTCGGCCATCAGGTTCAGCGCGCGCGCCGCGTGGTGATTATCGGGGCCGGCAATATCGGCGTGTATGTGGCGCGGGCGCTGGAGCGCATGGCGGGGGTACGTGTACGGATCATCGAGGCGGACAAGGCAAGGGCGGAACGCGCCGCTGACAGCCTGTCGCGCACCGTTGTCCTCCATGGCGATGGTCTTGACCGCCGCCTGCTGCGTGAAGCGGGCGTCGAGGACGCGGAACTCGCGATCTGTCTGACCAATGACGACAAGGTCAATCTGCTGTCGGCGGTCATGGCCAAGCGCGAAGGCGCGCAGCGCACGCTCTGCCTCGTCAACGAGCCGGGGCTGAAGGATGTCCGCACCGAGCTGGGGATCGACATCATGATCGATCCGCGCGGCGTCACCGTGTCCACCATCCTCCAGCACATACGCCGCGGGCGTATTACCGGCCTGCAGACGCTGGCCGACGGTCAGGCCGAGGCACTGGAGGGCGTGGCGCTGGCCACATCGCCGCTGGTGGGCAAGTCGCTGCGCGATCTGGAATTGCCTGAAGACGTCTCGGTCTGCGCGCTTGTGCGCGGCGAGAAGGTCTATTTCCGCCGGGACAATGTGACGATCGAGACCAATGACCGGCTGGTAGTGTTTGCCCTGAAAGCGGCCGTTCCCAAGGTGGAGCAGCTCTTCCGGGTTTCCCTCGAATATTTCTGATCCCATGCAGCCATCTCCCCGCACGATACGCGCCCTGGGCTGGAGCTGGCTTGTCATCGGTCTGTCTGCATTGCCTGTGACGCTCTATGCCACGGCCCTTGGCGAGGCGTCTGCCGCGCGGGGGCTGGGCACCAGCGCCCTGATCGGGGTATTCGCCGGCGGGGCGTGCCTTGCCGCCACGCTGGGCCTTGACCGCCGGGTCGGCGCGCCAGCGGCCTTGCGCCTTCTCGTGCTGGGGTGGATGACCGGCCCTCTGGTGGCCGCGCCATCATTTGCTGCCGTTTCAGATGGCTGGATAGAGGCGATTTTCGAGGCGGTGTCG
The DNA here is from genome assembly GCF_050485565.1 of Glycocaulis sp. GTDB lineage: Bacteria > Pseudomonadota > Alphaproteobacteria > Caulobacterales > Maricaulaceae > Glycocaulis. Next base: position 157,853 of record NZ_JBJHBQ010000003.1, read on the forward strand.
GCGCTGACAACTACTGGCGCAACGCTGACCGAGCCGGACGCCATGCCGCGCAGCCTGGTGGTCTGGCGCTCCATCCTGCAATGGCTTGGCGGACTGGCGACGCTGGTGCTGGCCGTCACGGTACTGGCAGGGCTGGATGACCGGCGTGCCGGCTTGCGCCGCTCATCACTTCTCACCATCGATAGCGGTGATCTGTTCTCCAATCTGGGACGCGCGCTTGTCCGGCTGGGCGGGGTGTATACGGGCCTGACAGTGATCGGCTTTGTGTTGCTGGCTTTTGCTGGCGCCAGCGGGTTCGAAGCCTTCAACCTGGCGCTGTCGGGCATTTCCACAGGCGGCTACGTGCCGCGCGGCGGCGAGCTGACAGAATGGCTGCCAATGCCCGCCATAGCCGTGCTGGCGGCCTTGTGTGTCCTCGGTGCCGGCAATATGGCCGTGCTTTACGAGCATGTCTCGCGCGGCCGGGTGACGCGCCGGTTCGGCGATGTGCGCTCCATGCTGATCATTTCGGTGGTGTGCGGTGCCATGCTGGCCCTTGTGGCCAGCCCTGCGGCGGGGATTGCCGGATTCTTCGATGCGCTGTTCGCGGTCACCACGTCTGGCTATTCGGTCAGTCCGGCAGGCGCGGGCCTGCCCGTAATTGCCCTCTTGATGCTGGCGCTGGCCGGCGGCGCGGCCGTTTCCACCTCGGGCGGGATCAAGATGGCCCGCCTGCGCCTGCTGGTCCGGCGGGCAGGGCGCGACATCCTGCTTCTGGTCCAGCCCTCTGCCGCTGGCGGATCACGCTTTGCCGGACGCGCGGTCAACGAGGCGGCTCTGGTATCGGTCTGGGCCTATGCGCTCGCCTATCCGGTGGTTCTGGCGCTTGGCGCTCTGGCGCTTGGGCCGTTTGCGGCTGATATGGGGCTTGCCTGGTCAGTGGCGGGCGCGGCACTGACAAATGCCGGTCCGATTGCGGGGCAAGCCTATGGCGAAGTGGGCACTGGCGGCCTGATAATCGCCTCGATCCTGATGATTCTCGGCCGGATCGAGATATTGCCGCTGGCTGCGGTCCTGTTCCTTCTGTTCAGCGGAGACTGACGCATCATGGCCCGCATCGCCTATGTAAACGGCTGCTACCTGCCCATCGATGCGCCGGCCATCCAGATCGAGGACCGGGGCTTTCAGTTCTCTGACGGTGTCTACGAGGTCTGGCTGGTCCGCGATGGAAACTTCCTCGACCATGCCGGGCATCTGGCGCGCCTGAAACGCTCGCTCGGCGAGCTGCGCATTGATCTGCCGATGAGCGATGCGGCGCTGGATATCGCCTTGCGCGAGACGCTGCGCCGCAACCGGCTGGGCGATGCGCTGGTCTATCTGCAGATCACGCGAGGCGTCTCCAGGCGCGACCACGCCTTTCCGGTCAAGCCGGTGCGGCCAACCATCGTCATCACGGTCCGCCCCGCCCCGCGGGTACCGGTGGCAGCGCGCGCCGAAACGGGCATTGGCGTTATCACGACCGATGATATCCGCTGGAAACGCTGTGATATCAAAAGCATATCGCTACTTCCCAATGTGCTGGCCAAGCAGGCAGCGCGCGAAGCCGGCGCGTTTGAAGCCTGGCTGATCAATGCAGGCGGAGAGGTCACAGAAGGCAGTTCCAGCAATGCGTGGATCGTGACGGGCGAGGGGGTGCTGGTAACGCGGCCCGCAGGCGATGACATCCTCAACGGCATCACCCGCCAGCGCATTATCCGCATCGCCGCTGCGCAAGGGTTACGCCTTGAGGAGCGAGCCTTCACGCTTGAGGAGGCTTTGAGCGCGCGCGAGGCGTTCATCAGCTCGGCCAGTTCCATGGTGATGCCGGTCGTCAGCATTGACGGCAGACCCGTAGCCAACGGCGCGCCCGGCTCGCTTGCCGGGGCGCTGAGGGAATCTTATGAGGCGGGGGTGGAAGGTTGACGACCGTGTTTGGCCAACCCCATTGCAGGCGCGGCCAACGCCCGCTACCTATGGCGTTCCTTGTGTGTGATGCCCTTTGTGTGGGCGGGGAAAAGGTGGATGGCCATGTCGAACGATAAAAAACAGAATCTGCAGGACGTGTTTCTCAATACAGTCCGCAAAACCAAGACGCCGCTGACGATCTTCCTGGTGAACGGGGTGAAGCTGCAGGGCATTGTCACCTGGTTTGACAATTTCTGCGTCCTCCTGCGCCGCGATGGACAGGTCCAGCTGGTCTACAAGCATGCGATCTCGACCATCATGCCAAGCCAGCCGGTGCAGCTGTTTGACGGCGCCGAAGACGGCGCGGACGGGGATAGCGATTGACCCAAACCGCTCCGGCATCGACACGCGCGCTGGTCATCCATCCATTGCCGCCGGGCACGGATGCCAGCCGGGCCGATGCGCGCCTTGAGGAAGCCTCAGGTCTCGCCATCGCGCTGGGCCTTGAGGCCGTCGACGCCATAATCGAGCCTGTGCGCAAGCTGGAAGCGGGCACCTTCTTCGGCAAGGGCAAGCTGGAAACGCTCCATGAGCGCATTCAGGCGCTTGAGGCGCAGGCCGTCATCATCGACAGCGCATTGTCTCCGGTCCAGCAGCGCAATCTGGAAAAGCGCTGGCAGGTCAAGGTGATCGACCGGACCGGCCTGATCCTTGAAATCTTCGCCGAGCGCGCCCGTACCCGTGAGGGGACGCTGCAGGTGGAGCTCGCGCGCCTGACCTATGAGCGCTCGCGCCTGGTACGCACCTGGACCCACCTTGAGCGCCAGCGCGGCGGACGCGGCTTCCTGGCCGGCCCCGGTGAAACCCAGATCGAGACCGACCGCCGCCTGCTGGCCAGCAAGATGGCCAAGCTGCGCCGCGAGCTGGAGCAGGTAAAGCGCACGCGCGCCCTGCACCGCACGCGCAGGCAGGCCGCGCCATGGCCCTCAATCGCTCTGGTCGGCTACACGAATGCGGGCAAGTCCACCCTGTTCAACCGGCTGACCGCAGCCGGAGTGCTGGCCAAGGACATGCCGTTCGCCACGCTGGACCCGACCGTGCGCGGCGTTCGCCTGCCATCGGGACGGCGCGTACTGGTGTCGGATACTGTGGGCTTCATCACCGATCTGCCGACCGAGCTGATCGCCGCCTTCCGCGCCACGCTGGAAGAGGTGAGGGAGGCCGACATCCTCGTCCATGTGCGCGACCTGTCTGACCCCGACCATGAAGGGCGCAAGGCGGACGTGGAAAGCGTGCTGACGGCGCTCGATTGCGGCCCGGCCCATGGCCAGCCTTTGATCGAGGCGTGGAACAAGATCGACCGGCTTGACGAGGAAGCGCGCGACGATGTGGTCTGGGCGGCACGCATCGCTGCCAGCAAGTCGCGGGTATCGGTCCACCCGGTTTCCGCCGTCACGGGCGAGGGGGTGGCTGCGCTTCTGGAAGCTGTCGACGCGGCGCTTGGCCGTAATGATGAGCGTATCGTGCTGGATTTGCCGCCCGAACAGGCCGAAATCGCCGCCTGGCTGCATGAACATGGCGAGGTTGTCAGTGACCGGCGCGACGCCAAGACCGGGCAGATACGGATCGAGGCGCGGCTCGCCGGGCCGGATGCCGGCCGTTTCCGGTCGAAATTCGCTGCCGTGCTGAATGACGGGGCGGATGCGTAGCCGGCGCAGGCTGTTCGCCTGCACCGGCTCACCGTCGCGCTGCTAAGACCCTAAACTCGAAAACTCCGGGTGTGTAACTACGGCATTCAACAACGATTGAACCGCCGGATTGAATGCTGTCGCAGCATTCTGGCACGCGCTATAAGCCGAAAAACTCGATGAGAACGTATGAGTCGATGTCACTGTATATCCATCAGGATTAGCGTCGGAGGCGACGCGGAGCGTGAGGGTCCAGTGTCCCGTTCCAACGGTGTCGACGTCGACTGCTTCTACCACACCTCGCACACGCGGTGCCTCATCGTTGAGTCGACCAGTCTGGAAAAGCTCGGCCTCAAAAGCATCCCGGATGAAAGTCGCAACGTCTTTTCCCGGCGCTATGTCTAGTTGTCCCATAAGGCGGCAGGTCGGCTTGCCCACGCCGTCCGCTGCCGAGAACGCGCCCACACTCAGATTCGCATCGCTACTCGCGAGCGCACGTTGTGCCGCCAACACGTTTTGAGTGGATGGCTGATAGGGTAATGATGATGTTGATTCACAGGCTGCTAAAGCAATCGCCGAAAATACTGCAATTGAAACCAAGCGTTTCATATTCGCCCTCCCATTTGGCTGGAATCAACTATGGTTGGGTTGCGTGTAATTGCAATTCAAAACTGAGCGACATTCCCGGTTCTTAGCCTGCGTCGGTCAGCCGTCCATCTAATTTCTCTCAGCCTGCTTTACGCGGCCCCATTCGGCTTCCATCTCGTCAAGACTGGCCGACGCAACCGGATTTCCAGCGGCGTCCATACGGGTCTCCACCGCGCGGAAGCGGCGCTCGAACTTGGCGTTGGCTTCGCGCAAGGCATCTTCAGGATCAACATCAAGTTTTCGCGCCAGATTAGCGCAAACAAACAATAAATCGCCGACTTCTTCCTTGATGTTCGCGGTGTCTTTCGCGGCGATGGCCTCGCGCAGCTCGCGCGCTTCTTCTTCGAACTTGTCGAGCACGCGCTCCGCATCCGGCCAGTCAAACCCGACGCGGGCGGCGCGCTTTGTAAGCTTCAGCGCCCGCAGCAGCGCGGGCAGGGCGAGGGGGATGTCGGCGAGGGCAGAGCTGTCCGGGTTTCGCGCCGCGCGCTCTTCGGCCTTCTGCGCCTCCCAGGCGATTGTCTGGCCTTGCGCGTCGCGCGTATCACCATCACCAAACACGTGCGGATGACGCCGCTCCATCTTTTCGGCGATGGCGTCAGCGACATCATCAAAGGAGAAATGCCCGGCCTCGGATGCCATCTGGCTGTGGAAAACGACCTGAAACAGCAGATCACCCAGCTCGGATTTCAGATCTGCCATGTCACCGCGCGCGATGGCGTCGGCAACTTCGTAGGCTTCCTCGATCGTATAGGGCGCGATGGAGGCGAAATCCTGCTCCACATCCCAGGGACAGCCCGTTTGCGGGTCTCGCAGGCGCGCCATGATGGCAAGAAGGCGTTCCAGCGGCGATGGGGCTTTCCCGATTTCGGCCTGGCTGGCTTGTGGCATCCCGGCGTCCTTATTCACGTTCGATGAGCGCGGCAAAACATCCGCGTCTGGCATAATGCGCGTGGATATAGGAAACCGCCCGATTGGCAAACATGCGCGTGATGAGGCCGGGCGCTTCGCGGCCGTCCACAACATCGCCGTCCACCATCATGTGCGCCGCGTCAAACGCCCGCAGCGATAACAGGCGCGTCTGCAGGGCGGGCGGCATGATGTTCTCGTAAACTGCCGGATTGACGGCATTTTCCAGAACGAAGATGGCGTGGCTTGCCCGGTAGGGCGTATTGGCAGGCTGATGAACATGATTCACCAGCAGTGCCGTTTCGCCCGGTTCCAGATCGCGCAGCTCCACACGGTCGGGCAGTCCGGACCCGGCTTCGGCCTGAAAGCGGAACACGCCTTGAACTTCAAGTGCTTCGCCGGACTGACCGAACAGGTGTGCGAAGGGCTGAGGGTCCAGCCCCCTGACGACATAATTCATTGATACCTCCATTGCCGCGCCTGTGATGGCGATGGAGGCTTATGGAGCGGGCTTGCGGCCGGAGCAGCCCGTTTCTTGCGATGGGTGTGATTACCAGCCGTGTTCACCTGCGCTGTGAACCGGGATCATGCGCCGCAATCGCGTTGATGATCGGGCAGTCGGGCCGGTCATTGCCATCACATGCGCTGGCAAGCGTTTCCAGTGTCCCGATCATCGCGTTCATCTCCGCCACGCGGTCGCGCAGCGCCTTGATATGCCCGTCGGTCAGGCATTTGACATCGGCGCTGGAGCGTGAGCGGTCCTGCCACAGGGCGAGCAGGGACTTTACATCCGGCACGGAAAAGCCCAGCCGCCGGGCAGCGCCGATAAAGCGCAGCGTGTGGATGTCCTGCGGGGCGTAGACGCGATAGCCATTGGCCGTGCGCCCCGGCTCGAGCAGGGCAATCTCCTCGTAATAGCGGATCATCTTGCGCGAAATGCCCGACGCTTTCGCCGCTTCGCCGATATTCATCTAGATCACGCCATACATGCGCAGCGGCATCCAGATCGCCATGGCGATCATGATCAGGTTCTCGGTCAGCGAGATGAAGCCGAGCGGTACGCGGCTGTCGCCGCCCATGCAGGCGCATTTCAGCTTGCGCCGCTCGATATAGACGGCTTTGAAGACCGAAATGGCCCCTATGGTGCCGATGAAGAGCGCAACCGGGGAGGCGAGCCAGATAAGGCTGCCCGCCAGCATGAGAAGGCCCGCACCGGCCTCGGCAAACGGATAGATGCGCCCATAAGGCACCCAGCGCCGCGCCAGCAGGTCGTAATTGAGGAACATGGTGGCGAAGGCTTCGATATTGGTCAGCTTCTGCAGGCCCAGCAACACCATGGCGATGGCAATGAAGTATTCCACCGTGTGCAGGCCCACGATCGGCATGTTCGATTGCCAGGCGACGGCGAGGGCCAGCAGGGCGGCCACCGAGAACAGGGCGATGACCGGCGTGTAGCTGGTACCTTTGTCGGTAGAGAGGCCAAAATGCTCGCGCAGCGCCTCATACCCGCCAATGCGTTTTCCATCGATGAAGGTCTGCGGAGTCGTTTTCACGCCATGCTCGGCCTTGAATGCGTCAGTTTCCTCGCGGCTGGTGAGCAGGTGGTCCTCAACCTCGTAGCCCTTGCTGCGCAGGAGGTGGCGGCTCTTCAGCCCGTAGGGGCAGGTATGGTCCGGCATATCCATGCGGTAGAGGGTAGCGGTCTTGCCAGTCATCACGGTGTCCTTTCCATCGGCATTCATGGGTGCGGCTGGCGCACACCCTGAACCTTACCATCATGGGAAGGTCAATGCGAAAGGCGAGGCAGGTTCAGATCCAGCGGCGTACGCGGGCGCGGTAGGCGGTGAACGCATCACCGAAAAGAGCCTGCAGGGCGCGTTCTTCGGGCTGTATCTGGAACCGGTCGATATAGGCGACGAAGAGGGCGGCGCCCACGAGCCCGCCTGGATGGCCCAGGATGATCGTCCAGCCGAGCAGCATGACCACCATGCCCAGATACATCGGGTTGCGGGTGTAGTTGTAGATGCCGGTGACGACGAGCGCGGTCGCGGCACCGGGATCAATCGGGCTTACCGTGGTGCGGGCCTTGCTGAAGGCGAGAATACCGGAGGCTGCTATCGCAACGCCCAGCGCGGCCACCAGCAGGCCGAGCGCGGCCTGACCTGTAACGCTGATGGTTAGGTCCGGTGTCAGCTCCGCTATCGCCCACCCTGCTGCGCCGGATGCCAGAACCACGAGAGGCGGTGGAATGCGGTTGTCTAGAAATGCCATGGGCAGGCAGCCTCCCGTCATGTTTCTGCAGACCTGTCAGTTTGCTGCAGAGGAGGAACCCTCGCAATATGGTGCGTACGCTGTTCGCCTGTTATTTCGAGCGTTACTGGCATCTGTTCTTAATGAGCGTGGTGCGCCGCGTTGTGAAATGCGGTCAGTTCACGGTGCCGAAATTCATGCTGACCGGCTCGATCATAGCCAGGAAAGCCTCGCAATCGGCCTGACCTGCCCAGCTGGCGCAGATACGCTCGGCTGCTGCGGGCGTTTCAGCAAAAGCAAGGTCGGCCCATGTGCCGTCATTCAGGCTTACCAGCCGCTGGCCCCGCCAGCCGGGCTGGCGCGAGAGGTGATTGGCGATCATGGCCGTATGGGCAGTGCGCAGGGCATCCTGCGTCACGCCTTCGCGCAGGCGGAATAATCCGATCTCCACGCCATCGCCCGGCTGCATCAGGGCCAGCCCGCCAGCGGGCAGAGCGTAATGATTCATGGTGCCCATCTGCTTGATGCTGGCGCGGAACGGGGCGTAAGCCTCACTCTGGCCTACGGTTTTCGCAGCATGATCAGCCGAATCCGTGCTGGTCCACGCCACCAGGTCGGCGCGTTCAGAGCCGTCATGCACGCCAGACAGCGCCAGCCAGCCGGCGAAACCGGGCAGGCCGCAAGCCAGGGCGCGGGCGCCTTCACGCCGGGCATCGGCCTCATCGGCCTGTGTGACGGTGTAGGTTACAATTTCAAGGCATGGTCTGGACATGGCACTCTGGCTCCCTTGTTGTGCTCAGGAGGGTGCTTTAGGGACCACTCCTGACAGTTTCTGTCAGGAGTGTGCCGGAGAATGGTGCCGTGAAATCGCTTCGCCTGTTCGCTGTATTGGACGAGTTGCGGGCCGCCCGCCGCCCTGTGGCTGCACATACCATGGCCGAAAGGCTGGGGGTTTCAGAACGCACCATCTATCGCGATATCGCCAGCCTTCAGGCCATGGGCGCGCCGGTGCGCGGCGAAGCGGGGCTGGGCTATCAGCTGGAGCCCGGCTATTTCCTTCCACCCCTCCAGTTCAGTCCGGATGAAATGGAGGCGGTGATGCTGGCCCTGCGCCTGTTATCGGCGCGCAACGAGGCTGCGCTCAGCGCCGCGGCCGCCCGCGCCCGCGGCAAGATTGCCGCCGTGCTGGGCGGGGAGGGCTCCCAACGTTTCCACAATCTGCCTTTGCTTGCGGTGTCACGCAGCCATGACACGGACCGCTCCGCCGAGCAGTGGGAGGGACTCTTGCGCCAGGCCATACGCGAACGGCGCGTGGTGGATCTGAGCTATAACAGCCTGTCAGAGCATCAAAGCGAAAGGCGGGTCTGGCCGCTGGGCCTGACCGTGTTTGACGAAGCCTGGCTACTGACCGCGTGGTGTGAACAGGCCGGGGCGTTCCGCAATTTCCGCCTCGACCGCATGCGCGCCGCCACCCTGACAGACACACGTTTCCAGCCCGCCGCCGGCCAGCGCTTCGCGGACTATCTGGCCAGCCTTTAGGGCATGGAGCACTTGATACTGGACGCTGGCCGCAAGATTTGTGCTTGCCCAAGCACGAGAGGCCGACATGACAGCCCCACCGGATTACGCAACATGCTTCCGGTGGGCTGATACGAGAACGAGAAGAATATCCCGGCCAGGAGAGGTAGTGCGCCTTACGCGCCAGCTTTGAGAGTTCCTGCTCCGAAACCATCAGCCGGTCGCAAAGGAGGAACTCTCACAATATGATGCGTACGCTGTTCGCCTGTTATTTCGAGCGTTACTGGCAACTGTTCTTGGTGAGTGTGGTGCGCGGCCTGACGGATCACAGGGTCAAGAAATTGATCACATTGGGTACAAGCCTGGTGCGCCGAAAGCCTGATAGTGTGTGCAAGAGGCGCTAGCTTGCACGGGGATTCTTGAAAGGGTGCATCCAGACGATGGACTTCACACCGGGCATGGTCGACGCGCGGCTGCCGACGCCACTTTATCATCAGGTCTACCTGATACTGCGTGACCAGATACGCCGTGGCGTTCTGGCATCCGGTGACGTCGTGCCGGGTGAACAGGAGCTGGCGCGCCTGATGAATGTGTCGCGCATAACGGTGAAGCGCGCACTGAACGAGCTGGCGTCCGACGGGCTGGTGAGCCGCCATCGCGGGCGAGGGACCGTTGTTTCCGCTCCGGGGTTCTCGCCCATGGTCAAGGGCTCGTTCGATAATCTTATCGAGTCCCTGCGGTTGATGGGGCTGGAAACCCAGATCGAGCTTGTCGAGCACAGTTCAGCCAGTGCCGGCGAAGCCTTGGCCGAGGCTCTGGGCCTGCCAGCCGGCGCGCCAGTGAAGCGGATCGTCCGGCTTCGCAAATTGCAGGACGAACCCTTTTCCCACCTCACCACCCACCTCCCGGAGGCCATCGCACGGAAGATTCCGGCCGAAGCATTCGGAACCGAACCCATGCTTGTGCTGCTGCAAAAGGCCGGGGTGGAGGTGTGTGAGGCGGAACAGTGGATAACGGCGACAAGCGCACCTGTAGCCGTTGCGTCCTTGCTGGACGTGCCCGCAGGCTCTCCGCTGTTGTGCATTGAGCGGATCATGCGCGACGGTGAGGGCCGGGCTGTTCAACAGATCACGGCGTATTACCGCTCTGACCGGTTCCAGTACCATCTTAAATCCCGAAGAAAGCGCGCCTCGTCCGATGCCGCCTGGAAACAGGATGGCTAAGGCCAGGGTTTGATGCAGCTGTATGGTTTTGCGTACAATATACCAATTCCCGCTCCCCAGTGCCGGGGGGAGTGCCGCGCCCTTTGTGCAACAGGCAGGCGGCGTTTTTCAGGGCTTATCGGAATGATAGCGTTGACAGAGCGTGCGGGCTTGGTGCAGCGTTACGTGGTATTATAAGCCATACAAGTTGGCAGAAGGGGAATTCCATGCGCACGACCGCACTCACGACTACCGCTTTCATCGCTCTGGCGATGGCGGCACCGGCAATTGCACAGGATCAGGGTGAGCAGATTGCCCGGTCCGGCCCGCAGCTGGAAGTAATCACCATTACCGCCCGCAAGACCGAGGAGAACCTGCAGGAGGTTCCGATCGCGGTTTCGGCGTATACGGCGGCAGAGATTCAGCGCCGGGGCATCCGCAACGCGCAGGATCTCAGTTCGATCACGCCGGGCCTTAATGTGGAGCAGGATCAGGGGCGGCGCTTTGACCGTCCGGTGATCCGCGGCCAGTCAAACGTTCTTGGCGTTCCCAATGCCGCGTCGTTCGTTGACGGCGTGTACATCCCCGACAGCCTGTTTGCCACCGAGCTTGCCTTTGTCGACCAGATTGAAGTGATCAAGGGGCCGCAATCGGCGCTCTATGGCCGTCAGACCTTCTCCGGTGCCATCAGCTACACGACGCGCGAGCCGTCTGACGTCTTTGAAGGCCAGCTGCGCGTAACCGCTGCCGAGCATGACGAGTACAATTTCCTTGGCAGCATTAGCGGCCCGATTGTCGATGGTGTGCTGAGCGGTCAACTCGCGCTCAACTACTACACCTATGGCGGTGAGTATCGGAACAACGCCGTGGGCGATCCGAGCTTTGGCCGTACGATCGGCCAGGAAGAGACGCGCGGCATTTCGGGTGGTCTGCGCTTTACGCCAAACGACAATCTCAGCTTCACCCTGCGGGCCACCTACGCGGAGAATGATGACGGCCACGAGGTCATGGTGCTTCAGCGTGCGTCCAACAATAACTGCTTCCTGACCACGGCCAGCCGCTATTATTGCGGCGCAATCAATGTCGGCCCGGAAGATATCACGCTCAATCTTGATGCGGTCGGTGGCGGCGGTGTCTCGCGCGAAACCACCCGCATCAGCCTGATTTCGGAGTATGATTTCGAGAACGGGTTCACGCTGACCTCGATCAGCGGGTACAATAATTCCTACGAGTCCCGCAAAGCCGATCTCGACTTCCTGCCGATTGCCGCGCTGGGCGGTTCGCTGCATGTCGATGACCGGATCGATATCGAGAGCTTCTCGCAGGAAATCCGCATCGCCTCGCCCGTTGACCAGCGCTTCAGCTGGCTTGCAGGTCTCTACTACTACAATGGCGATACCTGGAACGGGCGTTACCGTTTCGCGACGGATGCGCTGCAGGATAATGGCGTGGTGGGCGTGACCAACTATGCCGCCTTCGCCCTTGCCCGGTTTGACTTCACCGACCGGCTGACGGGTACGGCGGAAGTGCGTATCGCCGAGGAAGAGCTGACGCTTCAGGGCAGCGCCGCGAACTTTGACCTCAGCGCTACCTATCGCAGCACCAATCCGCGCTTCACGCTGGCCTACCAGGCTACTGATTTCACGATGCTCTACGCATCGGCGGCTCGCGGCAACAAGCCTGGTGGCTTTAACGCCGATGTGCGCCTGGCACCCGATCAACTGTCCTATGGTGAGGAAAGCGCCTGGAACTATGAGATCGGTATCAAGAGCGATCTGTTTGACCAGCGTGTCCGCCTCAATGCGGCAGCGTTTTACATTGACTGGACCAACCAGCAGCTGACCCAGAGCACGGTTGTGGCGGTTGGCGGTACAGCTCCGTTCATCCGCAATGTCGGTGAGCTGGAAGTGCGCGGCTTCGAGCTGGAAGGCGAGTTCCAGGTGACGGATAACTGGCGCCTGCGTGGCACGTATTCCTACGCGGAATCGGAGTACACGGATGCGTTCGATCCTGACCACAACACGCTGACGGGCAATGGTGACATTACCGGCAACACGGCGCCGAACGCACCGCGTACCCAGTTCTCGGTCGGCACGCATGTCTGGTGGCCGATGTTCAACGACTCGCGCGGCTTCTTCGATGCGACCTACGCCTATCGTGGCCGCAAGTTCGCTCAGGTCAGCAATCTGGCATGGGTCGATCCGCGTGACGTTGCCAACGCCCAGCTGGGCTGGGAGCTTAACCAGCACCGCGTGATCCTGTTCGGACGCAATCTGTTCGACAATATCGATCCGCTGGGTGTGACCCGCTATGTCGACTTCGGCGATTCAAACCGCCGGGGCTTCCTCGGCACGCTGCCGCGTGGACGTCAGTTCGGCATCACTTACGAGATGTCGTTCTGATAGGTTAGCATCGAGATACGTCTCGCGTTCGCATTGAGGGCGCTTCCGGCCGGCAGCCGGGAGCGCCCGAATGCTCCCGGCACCCGTCTGTTGTTGCGTAGCCCCGTAAGGAAGAGTTCAACCCCGTGTCTGCCCTTAAAGGACTGCGTGATCTGGCCTTCGTCCTGTTCGCGACGATGACCGTGCTGTTCTTCCTGCTGCGTCTGACGGGCGATCCGGCCATCGTGCTGGCGGGCGAGGGGGCATCGCCTGCGCAGGTGGAGGCCATCCGCGCCGAATATGGCTTCGATGAGCCGATCCTGATCCAGTATTTCATCTACGCCGGCAAGCTGCTGACGCTGGATTTCGGGGTGTCGCTGGCTGATGGCACACCGGCGCTGGAAAAGGCGCTGATCTCTTTTCCTGCCACCCTGTTTCTCGCCTTCATGGCGCTCTCCGTGAATCTGATGATCTCCCTGCCGACCGGGCTCTGGCTTGGGCAGGCCCGCAAGGGCGTAGCGCGGCGTGGCGTGAGGGGGCTCATCACCGTGATACAGGGCTTTCCCGGCTTCGTGATCGCCTTGTTGATGATCAATATTTTCGCCGTCGCGCTGGAATGGCTGCCGACGGTCGGCTTTGGCGGGCCGGCAACCTGGATACTGCCCACCCTGTCGGTCGTGTCCTTCCTGGCACCCAAGCTGATCCGGGTGGTCGAGGCCAATACCTATGCCGCGCTGACCTCCAACTATGTGCGCACAGCCAAGGCGAGCGGCGCGCCAGACAATGTGATTCTGTGGCGGCATGTCGCGCCGAACGCGCTTCTGGGCGCCATTGCGCTGGTGGGGGCGGAGTTTGCCTTCATGCTGACCGGGCTGGTGGTGATTGAGACCATCTTCGCATGGCCGGGCATTGGGTGGCTGCTGGTCCAGTCCACGCTCAGCCTCGACTTTCCGGTGGTTCAGGCCGTCGTGTTCCTGATGGTGCTTGGCGTGTTCGCCACCAACGCGCTGGCAGAACAGCTACAGGCCACGCTGGATCCGCGCATTGGTAATGCCAGGGGGGCGGGGTGATGAGCGCTCTGAAGCGTGTTCCCGTATTGGGCATTCTTATGGCGTTTGCGGGGCTGGTCTGCCTCGTCATCATGGTATTTGGCGATGCGCTGTCCGGCCATGACCACCGGGCGATGAATCTGGATTTGCGTCTGGCTCCGCCGCTGACGGGCGGGCATTTGCTGGGGACGGACGAGCTGGGGCGCGATGTACTCGCCCGGCTGCTTACCGGCTTGCGCTGGTCGGTCGCTACCGCGCTCAGCGCCACCTTCATCGCCTTTGTCATCGGTACGACGTTCGGGCTGGTGGCCGCCCGCGGGCAGTCGGCGCTGGGTGGCGTGATGCGCCTGCTGACGACGTTTACACAAGCCTTTCCGCCCTTCGTGCTGGCAGTCACCGTGATCGCGGTCATGGGCGATGCCGGCTTCTTCTCTATAGTGCTGACGCTGGGGCTGGTGACATGGCCGGTATTTTCCCGCGTGGTGTATGCCGAGGCGCGCAGCCTGTTCGAGCGCGAGCATGTTCTGGCGGCGGAAATGACGGGGATGCCTGCCATCCGCCTCTTCGTGCGCCATGTCCTGCCCGGCCTGATACCCAGCCTGTCGGTGCTGGTCGTGTTTCACTTCGCCGACATGATCGTGGCCGAGAGCGCGCTGTCCTTCCTGGGGATTGGCGCGCCGCTGGGGGCGGCGACATGGGGCGCAATGCTGTCTGAAAGCCGGGGCTACATGCTGTCAGCGCCCTGGCTGACGCTCTCTCCGGCTCTGGCGATGGTGGCGATTATCGTCTGTGCGCATGCTCTGGGCCAGCATCTCAGGAATGCGAACCGATGAGCCAGCTTACCGCATCTGCGCCGCCCTCGCTCGGCGTCAACGGCCTGCGCATCAGTGCAGGTGACAATGTGCTCGTGCCCGGTCTGTCCCTGACCATCGGCCGGGGCGAGATATTGGGCATGGTCGGCGCGTCCGGCTCCGGCAAGACGATTTCGGCCTTCTCACTTGCCCGGCTGCTGCCCGAAACGCTCACTCAGTCCGGCGAGATCAGCCTTGAAGGCGAGCGGATCGACCTTCTGTCCGAAGCGCAGATGCGCAAGGTCCGCGGCGGGCGCATCGGCATGGTGTTTCAGGACCCGCTATCCTCGTTCAACCCGCTGCGTACCGTGGGTTCGATACTGGTGGAGTCCATCTGCCGGCATCAGGGACTGCCCGCCAGTCAGGCGCGCGAACTGGCCATCGAGACGCTGGCCACGATGCGGCTTCCGGGCCGCAATGCGTCAGTGGACGCCTATCCCCATATGCTGTCGGGCGGCCAGCGTCAGCGCGCCATGATCGGGCTGGCGCTGGTCAACCAGCCGGCGCTGATTATCGCCGATGAGCCGACGACCGCGCTCGATCCCACGATCCAGCTGCAGATACTGGCCCTGCTGCGCCATCAGGCTTCAAGCGCGGCCTGCCTGTTCATCACCCACGATATTGGCGCGGCATCGGCCATCTGTGACCGGCTGGCTGTGATGAATGCAGGCGTGATCGTGGAGGAGGGACCGACAGATCAGCTGCTCTCCTCGCCCACTCATCCGTTCACGCGCGAGCTGCTCTCGCATGCACCGGGAGGCGCGCGTTTCCGATGAGCAGCCCCTTGCTTCAGATACGTGATCTGGTGATCGATTACGGAAAGGGTGCGAGCCGTTTCCGGGCCCTGCATGGCTGCTCGTTCGACCTTGAACCGGGACAGGTCATGGCGGTGGTGGGTGAGTCCGGCTCAGGCAAATCCTCGCTTGTCCGCGCGGTGGCCGGGCTGGTGGCGCCTGCTTCGGGCGAGATGCTGCTGGATGGACAGGCCCTGCCACCCTTGCGCAAACGCCCGCCAGAGATGCGGCGCGTCATCCAGATGGTTTTTCAGGACCCCGGCGCCAGCCTCAACCCGCTGCACCGCGTCCATGCCATTATCGAGGAGCCCCTGCTGGTCACTGGCTATGGCGATGCGGCGCGCCGTGCTGTCCGTGTGGCCGAGCTGATGGAGATGACCCAGCTTTCCACTGACCTTGCCCGCCGCCGGCCGCGCGAATTGTCGGGCGGGCAGAAGCAGCGTGTGGCGATTGCCCGCGCGCTGGCAATGGAGCCGCGCCTGCTGATTGCGGATGAAGCGCTCTCGGCGCTGGATTTCACGACGCAGGACCATGTCTCGCGCCTGTTGTCGGACCTGCGCCGTGACCTGAACCTTGCCATGCTGTTTGTCTCACACGACATGCGCAGCGTGCGGCGCATGGCCGACGATGTATGCGTCATCGAGAAGGGCCATGTGGTCGAGCAGGGGCCGGTCAGTGAGGTCCTCTACAATCCGAAATCGGCCTATACGCGGCTTTTGCTCGCGGCGGCCCTCAATCCGCGCGCCGCGCTGTCCGATCCGCGCCTTGCCGAGGCGCTGGAGAACGGGGAAGCGGTATCGGAGGAGGCGCTGAAAGGCGTGATGGACATCATCCGGGGCGGCGCACTGATGGGAGATGCGCGATGAGATGGCTGCTGACTCTCTGTGCCGTCACCTGCCTGGCGCTGGCCGCCTGCTCGGATACAGGCAGCAGCGCCGGTGACGAACAGGTATTGCGCGTCGGGGTGGCGTCTCTCCCGGCCAGTCTTGGCAATCCCTATCGCGGCAATGGCCGTCCCGGCTCGCTGCTCTGGCATGCGATTTTTGACGGGCTGACCCGGCTTGATTTTGATGGTGATCCCGAACCCGCCCTGGCGGTAGATTGGGAACTGGTGTCACCCAGCGTGTGGCGCTTCACCCTGCGCGACGGTGTGCGTTACTCCAACGGGCGGGCGTTCGACGCCGAAGCCGTTGTGGAAGTGTTCGAGTGGCTGGCGACACCGGAGGGGCGGCGCAATCTGATCGGCATCGAAATGCGCGATATCGTGGCGGTGCGCGCGATTGATGCGCTGACCGTGGAGTTCGAGACCGCGCGCCCCGATCCCGTCCTGCCGCGCCGTCTGGTGACGGTGAACATGGTGGAGCCACGCGCCCTGCAGGAGATGGGGCTGGACGCCTACAGCCGCGCGCCGGTGGGCACGGGCGCGTTCATCATGACCCGCTGGGATCAGCGCCGCCGCCATCTGACGCTGGAGCGCAATTCCGATAGCTGGCGCGCATCCTCTCTGGACCGGCTCGTCTTTCTGGAACTGCCGAGCTCGGCTGGCCGCACCCAGGCGCTTCTCTCCGGCGATGTTGATCTGGCCCTGATCGATCTGGAGGAAATGGACAGGCTGGAGCGTGGCGGATTTCCCATCCTCTCCACGCCGTCCATGCAGGTGAAGGCCTATACCTTCCGCGTCGAGGGCAGCGGCGAAAACTCGCCCATTCGCGATGTGCGGGTGCGTCAGGCGCTCAACTACGCCGTCGACAAGGATGCAATCTCTGCGCTTCTGCCGGGCGGTGCGGTCCCCTCCGGCCAGCCAGCGCCAAGCGGCGTGTTCGGCCACGACCCTTCGATTGAGCCATACCCTTATGATCCGCAGCGCGCACGCGCCCTGCTGGCAGAGGCGGGGTGGCCGGACGGGTTTGAGCTGACGATGGAAGTGCTGACCGATGCGGCGCCGGGCGATGATCTGATGACACAGGCGGTGGCGGAGTACTGGCGTCAGGTGGGTGTGAACACCCGGCTGCGCATTGTTACCCTGCCGGAATATCTCAACCGGCTGCTGACCAATAACTGGCGCGGCGATGCTTTTGCTCTGTCCTGGAACAGCTTTCAGTACAATGACATCACCCGCGCGATGAATGATTTTTCCTGCGGGCGTTTCGTGCCGTATTTCTGCGACGAGGCAATCACGGCAGAGTTTCAGGCCGCGCGCGTGCTTCACGACGAAGATGCCCGGCTTGAGGCGTATCACGCACTGGCGCGCGCCTACCGGGAGGCTGCGCCGTCCGTCTTCCTGGTGGAGCACCGCGACCTGTTCGCCTACGGCCCGCATGTGGAGGGCGTGCAGATACGTCACCGTGTGCCGGTATACGAAGAGATCACGCTTCAGCGCCGCTGAGGCGCGCCGCCAAGCTTTGCCAGGCTGATTGCGGCGGCCAGCAGGGCGAAGACTGCCGCAAGGCCCAGTGCCAGCCGGGGCGCGTCGCCGCCTGCAAGGTGGAACATGCCGCCCATCACTACAGCGCCGGCCGTCTGACCGGCGAGACGCCCGGAGGCCAGCAGGCCGCTGGCACCGCCGCTGCGCCCGCGCGGCGCAGCCATCAGTATGTCGCGGGCATTGGGGCTCTGGAACAGGCCAAACCCGATACCGCAGCCTGCCAAAGCAGCGACCAGCAGGGCAGGCGGAGCCGAGGCGGGCATGAAAGCCCATGCTGCAAGGGCCGCCGCAAACACGGTCATGCCCACGCCGCCGAACAGTCCGGCCGGCACGCGCCCGGTAAGCGATCCGCTAAAGCTGGCGGCCATGCCGGTTGCTACCGGCCAGGCCACCATCATCAGCCCGGTTTCCACCAGCGAGCGGCCGAACACTACGTGCATGAGGAAGGGCAGGGCGATCATCGCCAATGCCTGGGCCATGAAGGCCGTTACCGCCGCGCTGGCAGCAAGGGCCATAGACCGGATGCGCAACAGATCCATCGGCACGAGCGGGGCAGGCTGGCCGCGCGCGCGCCAGACCAGCGCGGCCAGCAGGGCCAGCCCTGAAACGGCGATGATCCAGCCTGCGGGGTGGCCGTGCAGCCCCTTGTCGACACCCAGAAACAGCAACACGAAGGCTGCCGCATTGAGCGCTGCGCCCGCCCAGTCGAAACGCGCCCTGCTGGCCGTTGCGCCGGGCAGGGCCCAGACAGCGAGGGCCAGCGCGCCTAGGCCGATCGGCACGTTGAAGGCAAACAGCCAGCGCCAGTCCGCCACCGACAATATGCCTGCAGCGACCGCTGGCCCGGCAGCGGCTGATGCCGCGACTACCAGCGCGTTTAGCCCGACCCCGCGCCCCAGCATGGCGACCGGATAGGTGTGGCGCACCAGAGCGCCATTAATGCTCATGATGGCGGCTGCGCCGATGCCCTGAAAAACCCGCGCGGCGATCAGGAAGCTGGCATCGGGTGCCAGTGCGCATGCCCCGGTGCCCGCAACGAAGATGGCCAGTCCTGCCCCGTATACGCGCCGGAACCCGATGCTTTCACCGAGCGCGGCCATGGGAAGCAGGAGCGCCAATATGGTCAGCTGATAGGCGTTGACCGCCCAGATCATGCGTGATGGCGGCGCGTCAAATGCGCTGACGAGGGCGGGCAGTGCGATATTGGCGATGCTGGCGTCCAGCACGCACATGGCTATCGCAACCGCGATGGCCAGCGCAGACAGCTGCCGGCGTGGTGCGGGCAGTCCGTCAGCCGGTTCCCCGCCCGCGCCGGGGGCAGGGGATGGCGGCGGTGTCAGGACGTAAGGGCGGTGCCGCGTTGCCCGCTGGCATCCGGCTTTTCGCCCAGAACGAGATACCAGGAGCGCGGTCCGTCGCGCATTTTCACCGTGGTCTCCACCACTTCGTCGTCGGCAAACCCGATTTCGCGCATGACGCCGGGTACGTCGGCGTTCAGGAAGTCATCCCAGAACGGCTCGTTATTGTTTTTGGTCTGCCAGGCGAACATGAATTTCTCGAACTCGGAGAAGTCGGCGCCCTTCACCGGCACGTCCTGGTGAACGACCACCCCGCCCGGCTTGAGAACGCGGCGGGCCTCGGCGAAAATCTTGCCGAGCATGGGGCGCGAAACCTCGTGCATCATGTTGTGGGAGATGACGAGATCGAAGCTCTCGTCCTCGAAGTCCATCCGCGCAGCATCCATCTGGTGGAAATGCACTGTCAGGCCCATGGCCTCGGCGCGCAAATGGGCGTAGCGCAGCATGGCCGGAGCGACGTCCACCGCGTGAACCTCCGCGTCCGGGAAGCGCGCCGCATAACCCACAGACGCCCCGCCCGCCGAGCAGGCAAGGTCGAGAATGCGCAAGGGCCGCATCGTGCCATAGCGCTCTTCAAGGAAGTCTATGATGGCCGCTGACTTGCTGTCTTTCGTGCCGATCCCGGTGCCGGCAGAAAACGCGTTGCCGCCGCTTTCATACAGCGCGCCAGCGATGATGTCGTTGCCGCCCGCGTCGCGCATATAGCCGCCCGGCTGGCCGTGAATATGGGCCGCAAAGGCATCATCGGGCGCGTCAAAATCACGGGCCAGCGACAGCGTGCCGCCAGCCGGAGCATTGCTGAAGCGCGAGGCGGCTTCCTGCATGCGCGGCAGGTCGCGCGTGATGGTTTCCTCGACACTGTTCCACATCAGCTCCTGAGCGCTGCAGCTGAGCGCGCTCCAGAGCTGGTAATAGGGATCGACCGCCATCGCCTCGCCGATCTCAGCCTGACTCTGCGGCTCCTGGCCGGTGGCAGCCTTGTGCCGCTTGGCCGCCCGCGCCCTGAACACTTTCTCATTGCCCGGCTGAAGCTGTGTCAGGCGGCGTTTGAGCTGCACGACGTACTGGGTGCGGGCCGCCTCGTCATGGTTGGGACGGGCGAGAAGGTCATGGGTGGCAGTGCGGTCGATAATCATCGGGCGGTCTCGCTTTGCTAGCTGGCACGCGATATGGACAACATGTATTTAAATGAATACATCCTATGAGATCAAGGTGCCAGATGTTTTCAGCTGACGGATCGAGATTGTGACAGACAGACACGCATCTCCAGCCCTCTCGCAGCCGCGCCCCGATCTGGGGCGGTCCGGCGTGATTGCACTGATGACGCCGGCAGAGAACCCTACGGCAGAGCCTGAACTATCGGTTCTGCTGGGGCCGGACACCAATCTGCTTTCAACGCGTATGCACATCGCGGACGGCGATATGCATACGCGTCTGGAAGGCTATGGCGACAACTTGACCCAGTGGATGACGCCCTTTGGCAAGGCCCCGCTTGATGCGGTGATTTTTGCCTGTACCGGCTCCAGCTATCTGGCCCGGCCGGGCGAGGCACCCGGGCGCTTCCTGGATCATGCAGGCAAGGCTGTCCCGCTCATCGCTGCTGCCAATGCCGTCCATGACGCGGTGACAGCGCTGGGTGCGCGCAGGCTGGTTCTGGTCAGCCCCTATCCGGACAGCCTTACCGCCGCTGCGGTAAAATGGTGGACTGCACAGGGTCTGGACGTACGCAAAGTGCTCGCTGTGCCGCCTGCGGCATCTGGCCATCCCATCTATTCGCGCAATACGCACGCAATCCTTGGTACGCTGCGAATGGCCGCGCGGATGGAGGGCGATGTCGTGCTGGCGCTGGGGACAGGCGCGCCGAGCCTGCCAGCGCTCGCTATTGCTTCACTGGAGGCAGATATTCCCATGCTGTCGTCGAATCTGTGCTCGGCTTGGGCAGCCAATGCCGCGCTGGGACAGTCTTCCTCACCGCTGGACTGGCTGGCAGCCAGCGCATCCTGGCGCCAGCGCCTGCATGACCGCTTTCCGGCCCTCATGGCCGACCTCTAGCTCATCCGTCTTTCACGCAAACAGGAATATCCCATGTCCTCGACCCCCAAAGCTCCCCGCCCGGTATTCTTTGAAGATGCGGCCAATGACCGCCTGACGGCGATCATCACGGCGCTGGCGGCAGAGGTCGCGGTGCTGTCTGACCGTGTTCACAGCCTTGAGGCCACGCTGGCGGGCAAGTCGATACTCGAACCCGGCGCGATAGACGCCTATCAGCCCACCGCTGAGCAGCTGGCAGCCCGGCGTGAGCGCCATGAAGCGTTCAATGCACGGGTATTCTACGTGCTTCAGGAAGAGCTGGACGCGCTGCCGCCGGAATAGCAGCAGGTCAGGTGATCGTCCCGGCCCGGCGCAGCCCCTCTATCATCGATGAGCGCATGATATAGGCCTTGGCCTTTACCGGGTCGGCGGTGACGGCTTTCAGCCCGTCGAGGATCACGCGGCGCTTTTCAGGGTCGCGCTCCTGCATGCGGCGCCGGTTGCGGTCAGCCTGCTGGAGGATTTCCTCCTCGGCCACCGGGCGGCGCTGACGGGTGTAGAGATCTAGCAGCTCGACCGGTGCGCCTGCCAGAACCTCCTTGAGCTTGCCGGTCAGGTTGAAGACATCATGAATGCCGCCATTCATGCCCATACCGCCGCTTGGGCTGTTTACGTGCGCCGCATCGCCTGCCAGCACCACGCGGCCCCTGCGATAGTCTGAGACAATGCGCATATGCACGCGGTAGGGGCGTATCTCGAAGACATTGTAGGGCTCGTTTCGCGGCACGATGGCGTTCAGCTTGCGCTGGATGCTTTCGGGCTTGAGCGCATCTTCAATGGATTCGCCTTCGGACGGGTAAAGCGAGCAGCGCCAGAATTCCTTTAGCTGCAGAAGCGAGAAAGTGCCGCCATTGCGCCAGACATAGTTCACGTTGGAGAGGCCCGGCAGGTGCTCCTCGAACGCAAAGTCGGTGATCGCCAGAATGGTGGTTTCCGGGTAGGTCAGCCCTTCCAGCGTCAGGCCGACCTGTTCGCGCACCGTGCTGCGTGCGCCGTCGGCACCGATGAGGAAGCGCCCCGTGATGGCGAGCTGTTCACCGTCCTTGATGGCGTGCACCTGCACCGCGTCATCGGTCTGTGTGACCGTCTCCACGCGCGCGCCCATGATGATCTCGGCAAAGGGCGCGCCGGTGAGCGCATCTGCCAGGATATGGCACAGGCGGAACTGTTCGCATTGTAGACGGAAGGGGTGGCGCGTTTCACCTTCGAGGAGCGAAAGGTCGAACACGGCGCGGTCATGTGTTTCGTGCTGGCGGATCTGCCAGGAGGGACAAATCAGCCCCTGGTCGATCAGGGGCTTGGCGATTCCATACTCATCGAGCATGTCCAGCGTTGGCGGGTGGAATGTCGATGCCCGCAAATCTTCCGGCAATGAGGGTTCGGCTTCCAGCACCACACACGATATACCAAACGCGTTCAGGCGCAGCGCCGCAGCCAGACCGACCGGACCTGCACCGACGATAATGACCTGCGTATCAAGCTTTTGCATGAAGTCCTCTACCCAACTTGTATGCTTCTTGATACGTTTGCGCGAGCGGTTCGGCAACCCCTACAGACTGCCCTAAGTTCCGAATGATAGATAAAGCCATAGGATGAAAGGTGATGCAGCAGGTTCGTTGACTTGTCAGATCGCCTCATGTCGTATTTTTAGCCAGACATCAGCCAGTCCCATGGTGACCGGCTCGTGACCCAGCTTCTGAGGATATTGTCCATGACTCATTCCGCCTCCGGTGCCAAACACAAGCCTGCTGCTACCCCGACACTGGTGACAGGTTTTATTGATGGCGGCTTTGTGCCCGGCGGCAAAGCCCATGTTATTCCGGTCTACTATCCCGGCACCGGACAGATTGTCTCCCAGCTGCACGAGAGCGACGAGCGCGAAGTGGACTTGGCTGTCCGCTCTGCCCGCGCAGCGTTTGACACCGGTCCCTGGCCGCGCCTGGCCATCGAGGAGCGTCAGGCCGTCCTGCAGGCCATCCACGATGCGATTCTGGCCCATGACGAGGAGCTTGCATATCTGGAGTGCCTGAATACCGGCATCGTCATGCGCGAGGTGCGCCAGCGCCATATCCGCCGCGCAGCGTACAATTTCAAATTCTTCTCCGAAGTCATCAGCCAGCAGCCGGGAGAGGTCTGGACCCAGAACCGGGATTATCTGACCTTCGTCACGCGTGAACCGGCCGGTGTCGCGGCGCTGATCGCGCCGTGGAACGCACCGCTGGCACTGGCCTCGATGAAGATCGCGGCCGCTATCGCTTTCGGCAATACGTGTGTGCTCAAACCGTCAGAACAGACGCCGCTATCGCTGGCCCGGCTTGTAGAGATCATTCATCAGGCCGGAGTGCCCGCCGGTGTGGTCAATCTGGTCAATGGACGCGGGGGCGTGACGGGCGTGGCGCTGGTGGATCATCCCGGTATCGACCGGGTTGCGTTCACTGGCGGCACGGCCACGGGGCGCACCATCATGCAGGCGGCTGGCAAGCGGCTGAAGCCCGCCTCGGTGGAGCTGGGCGGCAAGTCGGCCAATATCATCTTCGCCGATGCCGATCTGGAGCGGGCACTCGATGGCGCGCTGCTGGGTATTTTCTCCAATAATGGCCAGCAATGCCTCGCAGGCTCCCGCATACTGGTGGAAGAGCCGATTTTCGATGATTTCGTCGAGGCGTTTGTAGCGCGTGCGCGCAAGCTGAAAATCGGCGATCCGATGGCCGATGATACCGAGCTTGGCCCGATCGCCTCGGCGCGCCATCGCGGCCACATACTGTCCTATGTCGATATCGCCCAGAAACAGGGGGCACAGCTGCTCACCGGCGGCAAGACCATTGAGGGCGATGGCTATTTCATGGAACCGACAGCCGTGCTGGCCGCCGACAATGCCAGCCGTGTCTGTCAGGAGGAAATCTTCGGCCCGTTCGCGGCCTTCCTCAAGTTTTCCGGGCGCGAGCAGGCGGCCGCGATGGCAAATGAATCCCAGTTCGGTCTGGTGGGTTATGCCTGGACGCAGAACCTCGATACGGCGCTGTGGATCAGCCGCAATGTGCGCACCGGCCTGATGTGGGTAAACACGCCGCTGATGCGCGAGCTGCGTGCGCCGTTCGGCGGTATCAAGGATTCCGGCATTGGCCGGGATGGCGCGGCGGCCTCGCGCGATTTCTTCACCGACGAGAAAACGGTGACGATCCCTGTTGGTGATGTGCCGCTGCGCAAGCTGGGACTGGGCTGAGCTACCAGTCCAGATCCTCGCCCGTATAGCGGAAGAAGCGGCCTGAATCGGCGATGGTCATGGCTGTCATCGCGGCGAACAGGCCATGTGCGCTTTCGCGGACCGAGACCTTCTGGCCACCCACGCCGCGTGTGAAATCCGTGTCGACATAGCCGGGGCTGAGCAGGGCGATTGTCACGCCCCGATCTTTGAGATCATGCGCCAGTGAACGCATGGCCATGTTCAACGCGGCCTTGCTGGTGCGGTAGAAATAATTGCCGCTGCTGGTCCGCGATATCGATCCGAGGCTGCTGGAAATGGCGACGATCTTTTTCTGATCGCTCGCCAGAACGTTCTCCAGCAATGCTTCCGTGACGCGTACCGGTGCCAGCAGGTTCACGTTCAGCACGGCGCGCCAGGCGTCATAGTCGAGCGAACCCAGCTGCGTGTCTCGATGGGTGATGCCTGCATTATTCACCAGAATATCGATGGGCAGGCCGTCGAGTGATGCCGTAAGCGCGTCCAGTGAAGCCGCGTCGCTGACATCCAGCGTCTCGATACGAACACGGTCTGCGAAGGTGTCCGAGAGCGCGGCCAAGGCAGCATTGTCCGGCCCTTCACGGCAGGTTGCTACAACATCCCAGCCCTGTTCAGCGAAGACGCCAGCCAACGCAAGGCCGACACCCCGGCTGGCACCAGTGATCAGTACACGTGGCATCGGCCTATCCGATATGGCGCCATTGCGGCCGGCTGGAGCTGTTATCGCGCGTCAGCAGCATGTGATACTCGTACTGGTCAGGATTATAGAGGCCCTGCTGGTGCTCGAAGGGTTGCCCGGCCTCGTCAAACACGGTCCGGCGCAGGCGGATCAGAGGGGCGCCGACCCCGACCGAGAGACGGTTTGCCGCACGGTCATCGGCGGCCACGGCGCTGATCGTCTGCTCGGCGCGCATGGCCTTGATGCCGGTTGCTTCCAGAATGCGCATGACCGGCCGGTCATCCATTTCTTTCTCGGAAATGCGAGACGCGAAGGCGGCCGGAAGAAAAAGGGTCGTCAGCGACAACGGCTTGGACTTGTAATAGCGCAGACGTTCGATGCGCAGCGCAGGGGAGCCGGGCTTCAGATTCAGCGCAGCGGCGGCGACGGCTGGAACCGGCGCTGCGGCGTCAAATGCGATCAGTTTTGCGGTAGTGTCGAGGCCCAGCGTAATGAGGTTTTCGACAAGACCGGCCAGACGCTCGCTGCCGCTCTCACCGCCGGGCGGGCACGCGAAAGTGCCGACACCATGGCGGCGCACGATCAGGGCTTCGCGCTCCAGCATTTCCAGCGCGCGCCGCACCGTCACCCGCGAGACGTCATAGGTCTTGCTCAGCGACATCTCCGGTGGCAAGGGCTGGTCGTGGCCGAACAGGCCGTCCTGAATCTGCTGGCGCAGTATCGTGTAGAGCTGGTGATAGACCGGCAGGCTGGTTGTCTGCGACGAACCAAGACGGCGGCGGCCAACCTCTGACGCGGCTTCGGCCTTTTGGGATTTTGGCAAGTCGTCATCCTCCGGCATCAGGGCAGGCAGCCACAAGGCGCGTCACCCTTTTTTCTTTGATACTGTCCCGCGTTGCCCTCCATCAGCAAGCCGTTCGTGCAAGCTGGCAGCGGGCGAGCAGGGCTACAGCGCTGGCAGCTTGCTTAAATGGTCTAGATTTATAACATTTGAGCCAGCCCGATTTGAGAGGATGTGACAGATGGCCGATCTCGTATTCCAGCCGACAATGGTCCGCGAGGACAAGACGGCGCGCGAGCTTTTCGAGGCGGTGAAGGCCAATCCTGCGCGGGCGCGCTTCGGCTTTGGTGAGAAGTTGGCCGTGGTGAATGTCGATTTCCAGCAGGCTTATACCCGGCCCGACCTGTTTCCAAAGACGGCCTATGTCACCCATCCTGACCAGATCGGTTTTACGAACCGGATCAGTGTCCTGGCGAGGCAGAAGGATATGCCGGTGATCTGGAGCCACGTGGCCTACAAGCCGGATGCGGGCGATGCCGGCGTCTGGGGTACGCGCACCGATACACCCGACAGCCTGCAGAACATCCGCTATGACAGCGAGCGCCATAAATTCGATCCGCGCTGCGAGATCGACGAGGCACGCGATCTCATCTTCACCAAGCGCATGCCGTCGGCCTTCTTCGAGACGCCGCTGGCGAGCTATCTGGTCTGGCACAAGGTTGATACGGTGCTGGTAACGGGCGGCTCCACATCAGGCTGCGTGCGGGCGACAGCTGTGGACAGCCTCAGCCATGGCTACCGCACCATCGTTGCGGAGGAGTGTGTGGCCGACAAGCATGAGAGCTACCACTACGCCAACCTCACCGACCTCCAGCTCAAATATGCCGATGTCGTATCGGCGCAGGAGGTTATGGACTGGCTGGCAGCGCGCTAGCGCGCCGCGCCGGCGATCTGGCTGGCTGTAGCGCTCCACACATCATCATTGCCTGCCAGCGCTTCCAGTACACGCCGCACCGCATGCATGCGGAAGGGCTGCCCGCTGACATAGGGAGTGAGCGAGAAGGAGAGGACCTGACCTCCGGCGCGGGGCGCTTCTGAAATCATCAGGCGGGCGGCTTCAAGTATCTGGTCGGCCCACTCATCCTCACTCTGGCGGCGGTCGATGAGCAGGGTGCGGTCATCGAGCTCGTTGTAGAGCGGCACGGCGCTGACCTCGCCAGAGGGCGTGCGCATCGCCACCGGCACGCTGTCCTGCTCCCAGTCGAGGCAGACATCGAAGCCGTGCTCCGCGATCAGTTTCAGCGTGGCGAAGGATTGCTGCCGGGCCGGGCTCATCCAGACGCGCGGCGAGAGGGCGGAACGGGCGAACGCCTCGCGTGTCTCGCCGATCCAGCGCTCTTCCTCTCCCGGCTCCAGCCCGCTCCAGTGGATGCGGTCGGCTTCCAGACCGTAAGCGGCGATTTCGTGCCCGCCGTCCTTGATGGCCTTGATGAGCGGTTTGGCGCGCTCCAGCAGCGCGGCATTGACCGGGACAGTGGCGTGCAGGCCCGTTGCGGCCAGCGCGTCCAGAAGGCGGAAAATCCCCACCCGGTTGCCATAGTCGCGGGTCGTGTAGTGGCGCAGGTCCGGCCAGGGCGTCATCATCGCGCCGGGATGGCGGAATGGCTTGCCTTGCGGGTTGAGCCGGTGCCACTCGACCGGCACCACGATCAAGGCAGCCAGCGCCTTGCCGCCCGGCCAGGTGACGGGTGTACGCTCGCCAGACGGACGCCAGTCATAATAGCTCTGGTCCATGCCGTGGCGGCGGTGCTCGTATTTGAGATAGTCCTCAGGCAGCGGCATCATCAAACCCCGTTCCGGCGCGTTTGCAGCCCTTCGCCTCAATGTCGGCGAGGCTCTGCTCCCAGTAGTTTTCCCGGAAATGCCCGGCGATCTCGGCGGCGGTGGCAAACCATACCTCGTCCTTGTGCGCGGTTATGTGGGCAAGCGCGTCCTCGAACGGGCCGATACGATGGGCCTGGGCGACCAGATAGGCGTGCAGCGGAATGCACATCACCGTGCCGCTCTGCGTGCCTTCGGCCAGAAGCTGGTCGAAATGGCGTTTGAGCACATCGGCGTAGCGTGTGGGCGTCATCGCCAGCGCGCCATAGGTGATGACGTCATTGACCTCCAGCGAGTAGGGCATGGAGACAAGCTTGCCCGAGCGTGTCTTCAGCGGCTGGGGCTGATCGTCCTGGAAGAGGTCGCACGTGTACCAGAAATCATACTCCGCGATCAGGTCCATCGTGCGCGGCGTATGAGTCAGGGCAGGGGCGAGATAGCCTCGAATACGCTGGCCGGTAGCCTCCTGCACGGTGCGGATGGAATCCTCGATGACGGCGCGCTCCTGCGCCTCGTCCATCTCGTAGGAATAGCGCGTGTTGTAGATGCCGTGGCTGAAAAACTCCCAGTCTCGCGCGGCGCAGGCTTCAATGATCTCCGGGTGGTGCTGACACAGGGCTACGTTCAGCGAGACAGAGCCGCGAAGGGCGTACTTGTCCATCAGCTCCATCAGCCGCCAGTGACCGACCCTGTTGCCCCAGTCGCGCTGGGAATAGCCCACCACGTCCGGCGCCGGGCGCGGCCAGCCGGGACGCTTGGGGTTCGCCGGCGGGTTGAACTCGTAGAACTCGATATTGGGCGCGATCCAGAAGGCGAGCTTCTTGCCGCCTGGCCATTCGATTTTCGGGCGGTCCCGGTAGGGCCAGTAGTCGTAAAGATTGGGATCGGCGGTCGTCATGTCTGATGGCCTTCCGGTTAAGCTTCGTAACGCTGGCCCGTGGCCAGCATGTCGTCCAGCCCGATACGGGCATTTACCCCGGCAAGGTCCGTCATCTGACCGCGCACTGCGCCTGTCGAACCATCCGCTTTTAGCGTGGCGAAGAAAGCTTCCGCTGCCGGGATCAGCGCGCGTACCAGTGCGCCGGGCGATATCACCAGACGGTAGCCGAGCTCTGACAGTGCCTCGACGCTGCTGAGCGGCGTATCCCCGCCTTCCACCATATTGGCCAGCAGCGGTGCGCGCCCGGCAAAGCGCTTCGCGGCCTGACGCATCTGGTCCAGATCGCGCGGGGCTTCGATGAAGAGCACGTCCGCCCCCGCTTCGAGGAAGGCTTCGGCGCGCTCCATCGCAGCGTCAAAGCCTTCAACGGCTATGGCATCGGTTCGCGCGATGATGAGGGTCTGCGGGGAGCGGCGCGCATCAATGGCTGCGCGGATTTTGCCCGCCATCTCGGTGGCCGGAATAACGCCCTTGCCGCGCAGATGACCGCAGCGCTTGGGGAAAGTCTGGTCTTCCAGCTGGATCGCCGTAGCGCCTGCGCGCTCCAGCATTCTTACCGTGCGCTGGACGTTGAGCGCATTGCCAAAGCCCGTATCGGCATCGACGATCAGGGGCAGGTTCACGCGCTCGGTGATGCGCCGGGTCACATCGGCCAGATGATCCAGGCTGACAAGGCCGATATCGGGCCGTCCAAGCTGGGTATAGGCGACCGACGCACCGGACAGATAGACAGCCTCGAACCCGGCCTGTTCTGCCAGCAAGGCCGACAGCGCGTCATAGACGCCGGGTGCCAGAAGGGCAGGGCCGCTCGCCAGCCTGTGTTTCAGGGTAAGGCTCATGCATGCTCTCCCTTCGCCGCGAGGCGTTTTTTGAGATGAGGTATCAGCCCGCCATCGGCGATCATGCCGGTCAGGTGACCGGGCAAGGGCGCAAAGCTGTAGCGCGTGTCCTGCGTGTGGTTGAACAGGGTGCCGACCTGCAGATCGAGCGACAGACGGTCGCCCGCCGCGATATGGCGCGCCTCGTCCAGCGTGATGCAGACAAGGCCCAGATTGATGGCATTACGCCAGAATATCCGCGCGAATGAGCGGGCGATCACCGCTTTCACGCCTAGCAGTTTCAGCGATACCGCGGCCTGCTCACGCGATGAGCCAATGCCGAAGCTTTGCCCGCCGACAACGAAATCTCCCGGCTGGACTGTGCGGGCGAAATCCGGATCAATGGCGCTGAGGCAATGGCTGGCCAGCTCCTCTGGCGGCAGCTTCATCAGATAGCCCGGCGCCATGACGTCGGTGTCGATATTGTCGCCGAATACGAAGGCTCTGCCGCTCATGGTGCCACCCCTTCCAGCATGGGGCGCGGATCGGTGATGTGACCGGCGACCGCCGCTGCGGCAACCGAGTAGGGCGATCCCAGATAGACATTGGCGGATTTCGCGCCCATGCGGCCCTTGAAGTTGCGGTTCGTGGACGAGATGCAGGTCTCACCCTCCGCCAGCAGGCCCGCGCCCATGCCCGCACACGCGCCGCACCCCGACGGCAGCAGGATGGCCCCGGCTTGCGTCAGCGTGTGCAGCGTGCCGTCAGCGCTGGCTTCGTTGGTGGTGCGTGCAGAGGCGGGCGCGATCAGCAGGCGCGTGCCGGGGGCCACTTTACGTCCTTTGAGGACGCGCGCGGCCATGCGCAGATCCTCGATCTTCGCGCCCACGCATGCGCCGATATAGGCTTGATCGATCTTTACGCCCTGATGGCCGGAGACCGGCAGGGTCCGGTCCGGGCTGTGCGGCGCGGCGATCTGCGGCTCCAGCGCGTTTGCATCGAATGTGTGGCGCGCCGCATAGCGGGCATCAGCGTCGGAGGCGAGGGCGCGCGCCTCGACCTCATCCTCGACCGGAGCGCCAATTTCGCGCAGGTAGTCGAAGGTCACGCCATCGGGCGCGACGACGCCGGTTTCGCAGCCCAGCTCGGCGGCCATGTTGCAAAGGACCATGCGCTCGGCCATGCCCATCGCCTCGACCGTTGGCCCGGCGTATTCCACCGCCTTGAACGCATTATCGAGCCCCAGCTGCTTGCACAGGAAGAGCATGACGTCCTTGGCAGCGACGCCATCGGTGAACGCGCCGCGCCACTCGACCCGTATTGTTTTGGGCACCGAGAGCCAGGTGCGCCCGGTGGCGACGATGGCGGCCATGTCGGTGGCGCCGTAGCCTGCTGCATACGTGCCAAAGGCACCGGCCATGGGGGTATGGCTGTCTCCGCCCGCAATGACCGCGCCGGGGCGTATCAGGCCGTGCTCGGGCAGCACCACATGGCAGATGCCCACCATGTCGAAAAAGTTCTTCACGCCGTGCGCGGCGGCAAAATCGCGGGTGAATTTCAGGATCGACGCACTTTCCGCATCGACGGCCGGGACATAGTGATCTGACACGATGGCGACCCGGTCAGGGTTCCACAGGCCCACACCGAGCTCTTCGAGCATCGGCGCCCAGCGGCGCGGGCCGGAGCTGTCATGGGCAAAAGCCAGGTCGATATCCACGGTCACGATTTCGCCCGCGCGCACCGAGCTGCGGCCCGCTGCGCGCGCAATGATCTTTTCAACCAGGGTCATGCCCTGCGCCATGGAGCGCCTCGTGGATCTGCCAGCGTGCAGCATGATGCTTGCCCGCTCAAAAGATATAGTCTTATATCATTTAAATCGCAGCGCCCGCCACGGCGCAAGCCCCCACCCTGCTTTAAAAGGTCTTCTGATATGGCTGATGGCACCAATTCCTCACCGCGCACATTCCGTTGGGACGATCCGCTCGGCATGGACGAGCGCCTGACCGACGAGGAGCGCATGGTGCGCGATGCCGCGCGCGGTTATGCCCACGAGGCTTTGCTGCCGCGTGTGGTCGAGGCCTTCGAGACGGGCAGTTTCGACCGCGCCATCATGCATGAAATGGGTGAGATGGGCTTTCTCGGCGCGATGCTGCCCGAAGCCTATGGCGGCGCTGAAGCCAGCCATGTCGCCTATGGACTGATCGCGCGTGAGATCGAGGCGGTGGATTCAGGCTATCGCTCGGCCATGAGCGTGCAGTCATCGCTCGCCATGTACCCGATTTATGCGTTCGGCTCCGATGAGCAGAAGATGAAATTCCTGCCGAAAATGGCCACCGGGGAGCTGGTGGGCTGCTTTGGCCTGACCGAAGCCGATGGCGGGTCTGATCCTGCCTCTATGAAGACGAAAGCCGTGGCGGTGGAAGGCGGCTACCGGCTGAACGGCTCGAAATACTGGATCACCAACAGCCCTGTATCCGATCTCGCCATCGTCTGGGCGAAGCTGGACGACACGATCCGCGGCTTCATCGTGGAGCGCGACTTTGCCGGCTTCACCGCCAACAAGATCACCGACAAGCTGTCCTTGCGCGCATCCATCACCGGCGATATCGGGCTGGATGATGTCTTCGTGCCGGAGGCCAATATCCTTCCCGGTGTGAAGGGGCTGCGTGGGCCGTTCTCCTGCCTCAACAAGGCGCGCTACGGCATTGCATGGGGCGCGATGGGCGCGGCAGAATTCTGCTTCCAGGCGGCACGTGACTATACCGGCGAGCGCATGCTCTTTGGCCGCGCTCTCTCCTCGCGTCAGCTCGTCCAAAAAAAGCTCGCTGACATGCAGACCGAGATCTATCTGGGCCTTGAAGGCGCGCTAGCGCTGGGTCGGCAGCTCGATGGAGGCGCCTGGGTGCCCGAAACCATTTCCATGATGAAGCGCAATAATTGCGGCAAGGCGCTCGCCATCGCCCGCGAGGCGCGCGACATGCATGGCGGCGCCGGGATTACCGGCGAAATGCACGTCATGCGCCATGTGATGAATCTCGAAACCGTCAATACCTATGAAGGCGCGCACGATGTGCATGCCCTCATACTGGGCCGTGCGATCACCGGACACAGCGCCTTCTGACTGTTGTAAGCCGCTAGAACGCCCATCTGGCGCGGAACTCGGCTCCGTGATTGCGGGCGTTCGAGCCGATCTCGCCCGCATAGCCCAGCTCAAGGCTGATACGGCTTGCCGGTTCGATCATAATGCCCGCCTCGATGGCGGCTGCGTCCCGGTCGATGCCATTGCCCTCAAAGAAGACCGGTGCACCGGACAGATTGCCGGAGACGAACTGGCGATGTCCGCTGAATACGCGACGCCAGCCGAGCGAGCCTTCAAGGTGGATGGCCGTATCGCCTGCCTGCCAATCCTGACTGAAACGGCTGCCAAGTGTGCCTTGCGTCATCTGGCGGGTTTCGCCGTCAAGGGCGAGCGCGGAAACACCGCCCGCCTCGGCAAAGCTTCCCGTATCAAGACGCACATGAGCGAGCGTCAGGAAGGGTTCAAAACCGGCCGGCCCGGCAAGGCTGACCTCGCCAAAGACCTGCATCGTGTCAGCGCTGTGGCTGGCGCTGACATGCTCGTTGATGCCGGGGAAGCTGACCAGCCGGTTGGTGGACAGATCATGCCAGCCATAAATCGCGCCGGCGCTGACCCCAAAGCCGCCGAACTGGCCGCCGCCATAGACGCCGAGCGAACGGCTTTCGCTGGTCCCGCTGGCATGGCCTCCGCCCAGGCTGAAGCTGCTCTCACCGAATGCGGCGATGACACCGATACGCGCGGTATCGTGCACAGGCGTATCCAGCCCCAGCATCACGCCGGACGTGTCAGCCGAAGCGCGTGACACGCCGGTGCGGGCATCCATTTGCGCGCCGCCGAAATGTCCGCTGATCCAGGCAGATCCGGTCTCTTCGCTACGGGCAGCGGCGAGGCGCGAGGTAACGGCCCGGCGGGAATGGATGGTGTCATCCATCACCAGCTGGCGGTGGGTGGCGTGAAGCTCGCCATTGAGCGCCTCGAAGGCGAGCGGAGCGGCGGCTTCCTCCAGCAGTACAAGGGCTTCCCAGACCGGATTGCCGATACCCAGACTGTCAGCGGCATTGGCGACCGAGCGCTGATTATTGGTCTGCGCGAACTGGGCGAAGTCCAGAATGTTGCGTTCCAGCTGCAAGGTCAGGGTTCCCCCCGTCAGCGACAGGTTCGGGGTCAGGAAGGCAAAATTACTGGCGATTGCGTCGAACTCGCCGGTAATGCCGCCGTCCGCAGAAAGGATCGTGTAGCTGATACTGGCGGCAAACCCGCTATCGGTGCCCACCACGAGAACCGAGCCGCCATTGATCGTCACCGCGCCGGAGACGGCGATGAGATCAGACTGCCCGTTCGGCAGGGCCGTTGCCTCATAGACCGAACCGCTCTCGAAGATGAGATCGCCATCGATATTGAGCGTGCCGACCGAATTGCCCGGCGCGATGGTAGAGCCGGAGAGCAGCCGGGTGGAGCCCAGCGTGCCAAAGCCGCGCAATACACCGCCATCAGCCACCTCGATCGTGCCGCCCAACACGCCGTTCATCAGCACATTACCGGTAATGATGGTGTTGCCTGTAAAGGCCGAGCCATTGCCGGCGAAGATAAGCGTGCCCGCCCCGGTGAGACCCAGATCACCCCCGCCGGTCACAAGGCCTGCATGGGTGGCCGTGCCTGACCGCACCTGCAGCTCGTTCGTGCCGGAGAAGGTCAGGGTGTTGGATACGGTGATGCCGTCACCATAAGCGATGTTGGAGTTGTTGAGCGTAATCGCGCCCGTGCCAGCGCTGTCATCGGCAATCAGCACGAGCTGCGAGCCGAAGACCTGGGTGCCACTGGCATAGCTGTTGCCAGCGCCAAGCGTGAACTCGGCTCCGCCGGTAAAGCGGAAGAGGCCATTGCCGGACAGTGCCTGATCCAGTGTCGCATCGTCCGCCTGATCGAACACCACCACGCCATCATTGGCGATATCGCCAATGATCGAGCGGGTGGAGCCGATGAGCGTGCCGCTGCGCACCTCGGTCCCGCCGGTATAGCTGTTGGTACCGGTCAGGATCAGCGTGCCGAGATCGGTCTTGACCAGAGCCGCATCGCCGGAGAGGTCCGAGCCGATGGTGGCGGTGAAGGCTGCGCCCGCGCCAGTGCCGTTCCCGACCCGAAAGATGGCATCGCCATCGCCATTGCCGGCAAGCGTTATGCCATCGCCGTCAATGAGATAGCCATCGACCGCGAACTGCGCCCCGGCAATCTCGATTGCGCCCTCGCTGTCATCGGCCGTGACATGGCCGGCCGCGCCGGAGAACACGATGAAGCCGGGCGTCGGCCGGGAGGGGCCGGAGACCAGACCATCGGCATCGGTGAAGGTGAAGGAGTTCGCGCTCCACACACCGTCCCCGCCATCAATCACGCCATTAAGCGCATTGGCAGGATCATCCCCGTCCCAGAACAGGAGATCGACGCCGATATTGGAGACGAGGTTCACCTCGCCCGCCACGCTCGTCTGGAGCTGCAACTCGCCCGGCAAGACGCCCGGTGCCGCACCAATCGCAAAGCCGTTATCGGTCAGCGATCCGCCATAGGTG
The DNA here is from genome assembly GCF_050485565.1 of Glycocaulis sp. Lineage (GTDB taxonomy): Bacteria > Pseudomonadota > Alphaproteobacteria > Caulobacterales > Maricaulaceae > Glycocaulis. The sequence goes on from NZ_JBJHBQ010000003.1 coordinate 192,923, forward strand.
AAGAGTCCATAAAGGCCGGGGCCGAACCCTCCCATATCGATCACGTCCAGCGTGCCATCCAGCGTCAGATCGCCGCCGACGGCGAACAGCTCGCCATCGCCCGGCGCACCAAGGGCCGCGATCACCTGTGCGCCTGCGGTCAATCCCAGATCGCCCGTAATGGTGAGGGTGGAACCCGACACACCAACAAGCGTGCCGCCGCCAGCGACCAGAACATCCCCGCCGACCGTGCCGCTGCCTGTGAGGAAGCCCGACCCATCCACGCCCAGCTCCACCCCGCCCGAACCCAGCGTGCCGTCGACAGACAGCGCGCCGCCGCCTACCAGGACGCCGCCGGCGAATCCGGCGCTGTTCCCGGTCAGGTGCGTCAGCCCCTCCGCGTGGAGGATAAAGGCCTGACCGAGCGGATCGCTGGAGATATCGGCGTCAAAAAACAGCCCGCAGCAATTGGTGTGATTGAACACCAGCGCCCCGGTGCCGGCACCGAAGGTCACCGACGGGGTGTTGAGAATGCCCGCGCCAGACGGCGCAACGCCATCGGAGCCTATATACAACATGCCGGTCGAACTTGCGTTGTTCGCGATTATCACCTCATCGGCGCTTACTTCACCGCCCTCGGAAAGGGTCAGCGTGCCTTCCCCGGAGTTCCCGACATACAGATTGCTATTGATCCAGCCGGACCCTGAACCGGTGACGGCCGCAGCTCCCGTGGAACCTGCCTGTTCGCCGATATAGCCGGTCGTGTTGCGCACCTCGCCGCCGCCCGCAATCGTCAGCGTGCCTGCGCCAAGCCGCCCGACGCTGAACAGGCCCGACATTGTCCAACTACTGTCTGCGCCGGTGACGGTCACATGCCCGTCGCCGTCCGGATAATAGCCAAGCCGGCCCGTCCCGCTGTTCACTGTCCCGCCATCGGCAATGGTCAGATATCCGGTATCGAAGTCACCCACATCCAGATAGTTGGTTGTGGTCCAGCTTGAACCTGTTCCGGTCACGGTCGCGCTACCGCTCGACCCTGCCTGCGCTGCCACGATGGCGTTCACGCTCGTCAGACTGCCGCCATTGGAAACGGTCAGCGTGCCTGCGCCAAACCGGCCAATGCGAAGTGCCCCGGTATTGTTCCAGCTGGAGCCCGTTCCGGAGATCGTCACCGTCCCGCTGGACCCGGCCTCCGCGCCCACAAGGCCGCCATTGCTGTTGACCACACCGCCGTTCGCAATGGTGAGCGTGCCGGTGCCGCTGCTGCCGATGCGCAGCTCGGATGAATTGGTCCATATGCTGCCTGCGCCGGTGACAATGGCTGAGCCATTGCTGGTTGCGGCACCGGCGATAGCGGCGGAGGTATTGCTGACCATACCGCCAGCTTCGATGGACAGTGTGCCGGTGCCGCTGGCCCCAACAGTCAGGGCGCCAGTGTTCGTCCAGCTGCTGCCTGCACCGGCGACGGTGACGGTCCCGGTGGCGCCACTGGAATCGCCAATCCGGCCGATCCGGTTTGCCACCGATCCACCATTGATGATGTTCAGTGCGCCGTTATCCCCATTCAGGCGGCCTACATGGAAATCCTGGTCAGCCGCCAGCGCCACCGAGCCGCCATCAAAGGTCAGCGTGCCGGCCGAGACCGTCGTCTCGCCGGTCCATGTATTGGCTGCGGTGAGGATCAGCTCGCCATCGCCAATCTTCTCGAACGGGCGCGGGCCATTGTCTTGGGAGATCACGCCGGACTGGGTGGCCGATCCGGTGAGCACCTGGAATTGTGTGGTGTCAGAATCAATGACGATGGAGTTGGCGATATCCACGCCGTCGGCATAATCGACCACTGATCCTGTAGTGGTCAGCGTCGACCCGCCCAGCGCATTACTGTGCCCGAGCGTGAGTGTGCCGCCTTCCAGCAGCGTGCTGCCTGTATAGGTGTTGTTGCCTGAAAGGGTGAAATGACCGCCACCATTAAAGGTCAGTCCGCCAGCTCCGGACAAGACGCCGGCCATGATGTGCGTGCCGGCCGAGTCGATCGTGGTGCTCTGGTTCAGGACCAGAGTTGAATTCTCACTCATGTTCAACCCGCCAAGGGTGAGGGCATGATTGGCCGTCACAGCGCCGTCATTGGTCAGGGTGAGGGCATTGCCGGAGGGCAGGGCATTGGCATGGGCCAGGGTGAGGCTGCCGCCTGACACACTCAGCCCGCCGCTGAACGTGTTGTTGCCGCCCAGCGTGATGTTGCCGCCGGTGATATTGATGCTGGCAGCGTTAGAGCTGAAAATTTCAGCGTTAACAACCAACTCACCGCCCGTGAGTGTTAACACGCGGGGGGCCATCAAGTTGATGAAGCCAGCTAGCGAGGCGCTTTCACTGGCGGCGGTCTGCAGGGTGAAATCGCCGTCAGCATTTATTGTCGAGAACGCGGAAACGCCGTCACCAAGCTCGATTATACTGCCCGAGTTGGCAAAAATGCTGCTGAACAATGCCCCCTCGGCCCTCAGACGGCTGTTATCGCTGAGGTCCAGATCGAGGTCCGCGCTGATCGCGCCCGTTATGGTAACGCCCGCCCCTCCATTTACGCGCACAAAACCCAAGCCGCTCATATCGCCGTTCAGCGTCAGCGCGTGAGTGGTGGCGTCTATCGTCAGAAAAGCAGCAAAGGGTTCCCCGCCCGGACGGGCCAGCACAATGTCATTATCAAGCGTGCGCGGCCCGCCGGTGGCCGTAAGCGTCGGCCGGCCCAGTTGAGTTGCGCCTGTAACGGTCAGCGTGCTCGTGCCAAGCGCACTGTCTGATCCCAGCGCAATCGTGCCACCGTCAAAGAAGGTGTCGCCGGTATAGGTGTTGTTGCCCGCCAGGATCGTGCGCCCCGACAGGATACGCACCGTGCCATTGCCGGAAATGTCAGCATCCAGCTCCAGATCATTGCTGGTATGGTTGAAGACGATAGTGCCGGTGCCTGGGCCGAATGCGATGGTGGGGGTGTCCAGCGTGCCCGCCGCCACCGCAGCATCACCCGCCGCTGCGCCGAAATTGAGTGTACCAGTGCCAGCGGCAAACATGCCGATATTTACACCTGTGGCGCTAACCTCACCGCCATCGGCAATGGTCAGGGCACCAGTGCCAAACAGGCCAATGCGGAGCGCGTCGGTATTGATCCATTGGCTGCCGGCGCCTGTGACGAGCACGCTGCTGCTGACCGCCGGTGTATCCACACCAATCTCGCCGCGCACGTTTTGAACCAGGCCGCCATCGGAAATGGTCATATTGGCAGAACCTGAACCGCCAACCATCAGAGTGCTGGTGCTGATCCACTCGCTGCCCGCACCGTTCACCGTTACGACGGCGCTTGAACCGGCTTCGTAGGCGATATAGCCGATACCCGAGTGCACCGAACCGCCATCCAGAATGGTCAGCGCCCCGGCGCCAAGACCGCCGATCCGTATCTCTCCGGGATTGTTCCATCTGCTGCCTGCACCGGTCACGGTCACCGCGCCTGTGCTGCCCGCCCTGAATGCCACAAAGCCGGACGTGCTGTTGACTACCGCCCCGTCGGAGATGGTCAGCGTGCTGTCACCGAAATTGCCCACGGTCAAAGAATTGCCGATATTCCACGGATCGGGCCGGTCGCCGGGAACAACGACATCTTCGTCCTCGATGATGTGTTGAGCGAATGCCTGCTGCGGCATCGCGGCAGCCAGCGCCGCCGCACCGGCCAGCATGGTCGCACTCATCAGGGTTGCGCGCAGGCCATTACCGATGGCGCGCTGGTGTATGCGTCCGCAAGTCTGGATATCAGACGCAAAAAGATCACCATTGCGGTTCGCGCCGCAAGCACCGGCTTTAACATAAGTCATTGATACTTTGTCCCGAAACCTGACGGCCGACGGGCCGCACCCCCCAAAAAAGCCCGTCTGGCGTCCGTCCGGACAAGGCTCGCAATTACGCCTAATGGTAACCGGGGGGGCAGGGGGGGCAACCCAAAAACGTACCCGTTATGGAGGTAATGCATACAGGAAACACGCAGGCATTGCTGAAACCAGTAGTCATGAGAGAACAGGGCGGGCGCGGTCAGCTTTCTGGCCCGCGTTGTTCGCCTGTCAGATATCTCACTCTGGAGTAGACGAAGGACTCAAAAGGATGCCTGTTCCTCGTCAGTCATCAACCCGCCAACCAAGGCCGCCTCCCAAAAGGCAGTCTTGAATCGCGTTTCCGGCATTGTGGAAATCCGCTTCGCCAACACGGCCTAGTCTTCCCGGGAGGGGGTCACGTCGAACTCCACGACGAGCGAGACGGTGTTGCTCTCGTCGGGTTCGCGGAACATGGATGCCCGATAGGCAAGCTCGCCTTCATAACGCCCGACCAGCCGGGCCGTACCGCCATCAAGGTTGACCGTCTCCAGAACAAGGCCGTCTTGCGCATTTTCATCGGTGAAGTGCGGCGTCATCCGGGCTTCGGGGAAGTACATGGCCTCGGCATCGATGATCTCGCCATCCATCAGTGTGAAGGTGATCGAGACACTGCCCTCAACCTCGTACCGGGTATTGCGGTGCGCCTGAACGGTGACGGTATGGAAGCCGGGCGAGAGCTCACTGAAATTGACGGTCTTGCCATCCTCGCCCTGCAGGACATGCCACTGCCTGGCCTCGCCATCGAGCGAGCCGCTGACCTCGTCGGCAAAGGCGGTGCCGGTTGTCAGCACCAGGCTGCCCAAGAGAGCTACAAATCCGGTTCTGGCCGACGGCAATGAAACCTGTTTGGACATTGATCTCTCCTCGGTACGGTCGTGCAGCGGAATCTCCCGATTCCTGATGTTGCGACGATCATTGAGCGGAAGGACGCCAGCTAGACCCGTCCGGGTCTGGCGCGCACGCGGCGGACCGCGCTTTGCTGGCAAGCAGTCTCCCCATCCTCGCTATGGAGAAATTTGCCATGATCCGGCTCAACCTGATCGCCGCGCCTGCACTCACACTGGCGGCCCTCGTCCTCGTCCCTGCCATCGCGGCAGCGCAATCAGGGCCCTGGCAGCATGCCAGAGAGCCCCGCGACCGCAGTTTGAGCTGTGAGGCGCTGGAAGGTGAGATCAGCGAGATCGATCGCTGGCGGGCGGACCATCGCGGCGGCGCGCAGGGATCGGGGGTTGACGCCCGGCAGGGCGCAGCAGCGGCCGAAGTGGCCGCGCGCCGCTCCGGCAACCGGCAGGCCAGCGGCATGATGCGCGACGCCCAGCGTCTGTTCGGCGGCAACCAGCAGCGCAATCGTCAAGCCCGCAATCAGGGCCCCGACCCGGACCGTATTGCCTCCGACCGGCGTGATCACCTGATGGGGCTCTACGAGCGCAATAGCTGCGCGCAAGCGCTGGGCGATATCGACGTGGCGGGATCAGGCCCGTGGCTTGCGGCCAGCCTGCCGCGTGACCCGGCGCTAAGCTGCGACGCGCTGGAAACCGAGATCGGCGATATCGACGCGTTCATCGCCCAGGAAACCGGCATCAGCCCCTCTGGCGTGGATGTCGATGCAGACCAGCTTCTTGATGCCGGTCAGTCGGCGGCCCGTCACACCCGCAATTACGAGACCAGCGGCATACTGGGCGATGCCCGGCGTGTATTGGGGGCAGGGGAGTCTGCCCAGCGTCACCCGCAGGCCGATGAGAACTGGCGCGTCAGCACCGCCTATGACCGGCGCGATCATCTCATGAATTTGTTCGAACGCCGCGATTGCTGGTAGTTCTTTATCCTGTCCGCCGCATGGCGGCACCGAGCAACTGAAGGATACTCTCATGCCTCTTACCGCCCTTGCCCTGCTGATGATGGCCACGCCTGCTGCTGCCGAACCCGGAACGGGGACGCTCTGGCTGGACGGCGAAGCCTATGCGATGGAGGTGACCAGCTGCGGTCAGGATTCGGAGACTGCCAACGCCACCGTCAGGCGCGAGGAGGGTTCGGGTGTCTCTGTGATGCTGCAACGCTGGCCCGGCATGCACGCCCTGTCCGTAGTGTACGACAATGGCCAGTGGGTGCATCGTGGGCCCGAAGACAGCGAGGATGCGCCCCGATTGCGGCGCTGGGTGGAAGACGGCGTACTCAATGCCTCGGGCACCGTTGCGATGTTCCCGCCGATCCGCGAAGAGACCATGGAAGTTCGCTTTGAAGGGCGCTGCCCCGGCTAGGGCCTGTCCTCATAAAGGGTTCGGTCCTTCCATCGGGCCTGCTCCTGATACTGAACGATTTTCGCGCATATCACGCTCCAAATCCTGATTGGGTATGGCCCTAGGGTCCGGACGGGGCGTCCGCCGGCGTCAGGTCGATATAAGGCGCGTGCGCCTCAAAGCCGTCTCTCGTTGCCCGAAACGGCGCCGAGCCCGCCCCGTCTTCGCCGGACACGCCCTGGCCAAATATGATTTGGTAAATCTGGCCGGTAGGCTGGGGCAGTGTGAACGGACGTTCCTGAGCAAAATGAACGCGTGCGCCGCGCTCTTCAACCGGCCCCTCATAGCCTGCCCTGACGCCAATATAGGCCCGTGAATAGACCTCCGGATCCCAGTCAATCACATAGCGCTCGGTGGTTTCAGCCGTGAAGTCTATCGGCTCGCGTACTTCGCGGAACGGCTCGGCATCGCCGTCGCCTTCAAACCGGATGGCATAAACGGTCAAATTTTCCGGCGGGACGTCGCTGAGATGCAGATAGCTCAGCCGGGAGGCCGACATCAGCCGCGATGAACCGGCCCGCACCTCATAGCGGGAGGCGTTCACATTCTCCCAGCTAATCTCGATGAAGGCTTGTGGCGTAAGGCTTGCGCCGGGCGAGCGGGCCTGCGCTGTTCCCGCGACAAGGCAGGCTGCGATCACGCTTATTTGCAGGCTCGTCTGTATGCGCAGGTGGTTCATCAAGGTCTCCTGTCCGGGAAGAATTCAGCAAAGAGCCCGCCCTGGAAGGGCCGGGACTGGGGTGTGCAATTGGGCTGGCGGCTACATATGCTCTTCAGTCGCGAGGGCCGAGAAATCGAGATTGATCTGCGGGCAGAAGGTTTCGCCCATCACCCGCGCCTGGGAGTTCACGCGATCGCCGCGCTCGTCGATGTCATAGACATGGAGGCACGCCTCACCGGACACGCTGCCTGAAATCTCGATGCCTTCCTCGCTCCAGTTGAATGTGTCGATGGACACCGCCGGCTGGGAGGACATGGTCTGGTATTGCAGCGCCGGAGACGGCACGCGGCTCGGCCAAGTTTCAATAAAGGTAACGGAAGACCGCACGATATTGTCCGCAGATATGGCATCCCGGCCGTCCTGGGTGAACTCGAATACGAGGTCCAGCTGGACGGCGTTGTCGCCATAATAGCCCGTCGGGCTGTTGCGGATGCTCTCATTCCGACCAATGGACAGAATCTTGATCTGCAAGGCGAGATTCGATCCTTGCATTGCGACCGTGTAATGCGCGCCATCGAACAGGTCGGCATTGGGCGGATTGGGCATCGGGATGCTGCCCTCATAGGCCGTGTCCCCGATCGTGCCGGTAACCGAGCCGGTTCTGGTCACGCCCTGGGACTGGGCGCTGGCGGCGCCGGCGAACATGCAAAGCGCCAGCGCAGCAGCACTGATAGCCGGGGTTTGAAGGACGTTTTTTGCCACTACTGAAATCTCCTGATTGGGTTGTTCTGGGCGATCTGGGGCACGGTGGCCCGTGTGAGCGGTGTCCGGCTCAGAGCGTTATGACGGTTTCGGAATCGGGCTCGATGACGAGCTCGCGGTCTTCCTGGCCATCGATCTGCAGGGTGTAGCGGCCAGCCTCCAGCTCCACCGGGTCTTCGTCGACGCGTCCGCGCGCGACCATGGCGCCTGATGTGTCCCGCACGGTGAATTCGGCGGCTACCGAACGGGCCAGGGCCTGCGACAGGCCATCTCCGTCGCGGGTGTCGAAATACACACCGCCGCCCATCTCGGCGAGCCGCTCGAACTCGTCGCGCAAGCCAGCCTGATCGATATGGAAGCCGACAATGTTGAGCCGTATCTCGACACCGGAATCCATCAGGCGTTCCAGCTCGGCCTCCACATTGCCATCACACGTCTCCTCGCCATCGGTGAGCATCACGACCAGCTGGCGCTGGCCTGCAAACGCTTCCAGATCGTCCGGCACGGCGGCCAGTGACGCTGCCAGCGGTGTGCGCGCCAGATTGATGGCCTCGATGCGCTGGACGGCGGCCAGCACGTTGGCGTGATTGCCTGCAGAGGGCGCTACCAGCAGCTCGGTCTCGCAGCTGCCCGGCTCGGTGTGGCCGAAGGCTCTGAGGGCCACCGGCACGCTGGAGGGAATGCGTTCCGCAATCACCTCATGGGCAATCGTGCGCGCCACATCAATGCGCCGCCCGCCGGTCATCCGCCGCAGCATGGAGCCTGACGCGTCGAAGATCATGTGCACAACAGATCCCGCGACTACCGGCTCATCGCCGCTGACGACTGACAACGAGCCCGGCTCGGGCGGGTCGGTCCAGCCGGTTTCGGCCGAGATCAGGAACTCGGTCGGCTGGCGGATCTCGTGCATGGCTGCTTCAAGATTGCGCAGCAGCGAGGCGGTACTGGCGCTGTAGCTGTAGCGGCCGCCCGTCGCCATCGCCCAGTTCATGATCAGGTCGCGCTCATGAAGAAGCTTGGCCGTGTCCGATGCGGCATCGCCCGGGTTCAAGCCGAGGGAGAATATCCGGGGACGGACGCGCTCCAGCATGGGCCAAAGCTCGGTTCTGTGCGGGGTGAACAGCTCGGCATCCGCGATCAGGATGATGGCGCGTTCTCCCTCGCGTCCATCGAGGCGGCGCGCAGCGACGAGCAGCCCGGTCTCTGCGTCGGATGTGGCGGCGTCGAGCATGAAGCGCCGTGATTCAATGTCCACACCGGCAAGCGCCTGGCTGAGCTGCACGCCGTGCTCGGCCCAGCCATCGATCAGGGGCGGAAAGCCGATCGGGACGATATTGGCGACCTCCTGCTCCGGGATCAGGCCGTCGGCGAACTCGGAGAAGGCCCGGAAAATGGCTGGCCGGTGGTTAATCAGACTGCCCGAGCCATCCCATACGATGAAGATGGACCGCACCGGCTCTTCCAGCTCGATCCGGTATTCACCGGGCGTCAGACCGATGGCCGTGCCGCGGCGGTGGTCCGCTTCGCGTTCCCACACGATTTCCGCCTCACCCTCCGGCCCGATCAGGCGGACCGCGGCGCGATCACTCACATTCTCGTTCAGCGCGATCTCAAGCGTGTTTTCGCCATCGGGTACCGTGACAGTGTAAGCGCGCACATCGCCCACAGCCTCCAGCCGCCCCCGGCGGCCATCGCCCAGCGGCAGGGGCGATGACGCGGACGAGGCGGTATCCACCTCGCCTTCGAAGGGTTGCGGTTCGGGTTCTTCCGGGCCGTCATGGGTGTACCAGCCCCAATGGCCGAGAATGGACCGGCTCGACTGAAGACCATCCGCCTCATAGGCGGCGATGTGCTCGGGCACGGTGAAGCGCCGGTCTGCGGCCTCAAACTCGAGGCGGATATAGCGCGCCAGCACTGGCTCATCGAATGCCAAACGGCCTTCGCCGCCGGATAGCTCAATCGCACCTTTCCGGGTCCACGGGCCCAGCGGGCTGGTTTCTGAGACGCTGACCGACACGCTTTGCGGGCCATTGGCCGCTTGCGCCTGTCCGGTGCGCCACTCCAGGGTTTCCAGCCGCGCCAGCCGTTGTTGATGGAAGCCCACCACGACATCGCGCGCCCGGATTTGTCGTTGCGCTTCCCTCTGATGATATGCAGGTGAGCCGTGCGCGCGCTGAAGGGCACCGTGCAGCAAGGAGCGTCCGGGCCGCTGGGCGCCGTCGGCCCAGACCACGTGCCCGCCAAGTTCAGGCTCCAGCAGATTGGGTTTGTGATCCTCTCGCGGCGTGCCCAGCGCCATGATGACGCCTGTCCCTGAAGGTCTGTTGGCGCGTTCACCGGCTCTCTGTGTCTGTCCCCAGTCACTCAGCGGCGTCACGCGCAGGTGGGTGGCGGTGACGGGCGCATCCAGCCTGAAAACCTGCTGGCCGTCGCCGACATCCAGCTCTGCAGTCATCAGAGGCTGAAAATCCCGGCCATCGGCGGAAGTCTCCACGCGGACCCGCCGCCAGCGCTGCTCTCCAGACAGAGATGAGGTCTGGTCGAACACGAGCGTGTGAATGTCTCCGCCGCCGCCTGCCAGCTCGATCACGGGCAAGGTCTCGCCCAGCGGTTCATACCAGCGAATGCCGGTATCGCCCCCCACCGTGTTGTTGATCAGGTGGAAAGCTCGTTCTCTCGGCGCCGTATCTGTGGTGAATCTCGCGCCGAGCGCATCCCAGGCCAGATTAACCAGTCCGACAAGGTTTTCGTCGATGCGGGCATGATGCGGGCCGGCCGGATCGGCACCCGGATCGGCCGCCAGGCGGAGTTCGGCGCTTGCGGTGCCCGCGCGCGCCCACAGCGCGATGGGTTCTCCCGCAGGAAGCCAGGCGGGCATGTCCACATCCACAGCGATCACGACGCTCTCGCCAGCCTCCAACGGGGCTTCAGGCAGGTCGTAGGCAAGGCGCGCATCGGCCCGGCTGGCGGCGATCTCGATATCGGGCATGGCCGGTTCATCACCGGTATTGGCGATTTCCAGCTCCGCTTCCATGCGCTGGCGCTCGGGCCGCCACGCGGCGAGCGTGCTGGCTCCGGAAAGCGATACCCGCCAGCTGTCATCCGGCTCACTCAAGGCCGGGTCGTCCACAATGATGACGGGCGCGCTTCCAATGCCGGCGGCATGGATCAGCCAGGCTTCGCCGGCGGGAACGGTTGCGCTTAAGGGGGCCGGGTCCCTGCCGCCGCCTTCTGATTGCACGGCGAGATCCGCGTCGAGCATCGCGAAATTCACCAATGTCCCGCCATCAACGCTGGCGGAGACTTCCCGGTCCTCATTCGCGACCGGAAGGGCGGTCCAGTGCGATGCGCCGCGCCGGACCAGCGTCTCGGCGTGCAGCGCCACCCGCCCGTCATGGGGCAGGGGCTGGGCGAGTGGTGCGCGGTCGGCAAGGATGGCCCCGTCCGGTGCCGACCAGGGCGCGCCGATATCCACCGTCAGCGCATATTCCAGCTCGCTCGGCGTACGCCCGCGCAGCGCGACATGGTAATCGCCGGCCGGCAACAGGCTGCTCATTGTGATGGACTCACCAGAAATGAACTCGCTCTCGCCGATCTGCCGCCCCTGATGGATGAGGCGCACCTGCGCGGCGGCGTCGGCGGGCGGGTCGACATGGACGCTGACCTGGCTCCACCCGTGCGTGGAGAAGGTGAACATGTCGACATCACCGCTATGGAAATTGCCCTGCATGCGCTCGCCAAGCGTCAGCACATTGGCCCTCAGGGCGTCGTCATTGGGTTCCACTTCCCAGCCGGGTTCGGGCTGGCCCATCGGAATGGCGCGCAACATGATGTCGGCGTCGGACTCCACCTCGACCAGATAGCGGCCGGGCAGGAGGGTAAGCCGGTCAAGGCGCATGCCGCCGGGCGAGGGACGCCCGGAGCTGTTGGAGGCGATAACGCGGCCAAACTCGGCCTCCCGCACATGGATGGCGCGCACCGCGTCGCCATTGACCTGCATGCGCCAGAGCTGCGGCAGTCCGCTGACAGGAAGTTCGAACCAGAACGACCGGCGGATATCGGTCTGCGCCCGGACCGGGCGTCGGGGCTCCATGGGCGCTGCCCAGTCGTCATGATCATTGGGCTGGCGCGCGAAGGTGGCGCCCGGCGCAGGGCCGGTCTCAAGCGATACGGCGTACTGGACAGTGCTTGACCTGGCCCGCGGCGCGCGCAGGCGCATGGCGTAATCGCCCGGACCCAGCTGCAGCGGGCCGAACGCGAAGCGCTCCGAACTGCTGCGGCGGCAGATGGGCTGGCGGTCGAAGTCCTGCAGGCAGGCAAGAATTTCCTCACCCGCCGGGTTCTCGATCACCAGTGTCTGGCTGCCTTCAGCGTGCGTGTCATCCAGCGCGAAGGCGAAGTAGTCATCATCGCGCGAACCGTCGAGAGCACCGGCGAAACCGTCCTCGGCCAGATTGGTCCAGTTGGCCTGTTCAAGCGTGTCATTGGGCTCGCGTTCTTCGCCCGGAGCAGCCACACCCAGCGGGGTCAGCGATACCGCGACAATACCCAGCTGCGCGTCCCTGCCTTGGGCTTCCAGTTCCAGCCGCGCGCCCGGCTCCAGCGCCACATTGCGCCAGTGCTGGCGCAGCGGGCCAGCCGTTACCGGTGCGCCCAGCCGGGCACCATCTGCATCGCTCAGCGTACCGGTCATGCGCGTGCCCAGCCCGCCAATCACGGATACCTGCCATAGCTGACCGTCTTCCTGATCGGCAGGCGCCTCCAGCGCAAACGTGCCGGTGCCGTCCTCGATCAGCACCACGCGCTCGTCGCCGGGCGGCACGATGATGGCCTCGTCCGCGTTGCGCTCGATCTGGCTTGCCGGGGTCAGCGCTGCGCGCCGTCCGCGCCGGAGCTGAACCTCGTAATCGCCGCCAGCGCCCGCTGCTGACATCCCGATCAGATAATCGCCGGGGGGCAGCAGAAGTTCGTCCTCGCCCACGACGGCCCGGCCGCGCGCTGTCTGCAGGCTCAGATGGGTCTGGGAGCCCGAAATCAGACGGTCAGAGCCTGAGTCCCCTGAAGGCAGTGCGCCAACCAGCCCGCCTTCTACGGCCGAGGCGACTGCTTCAGGGTCGTGATAGGACAGTTCGATAATGTCGAGGCGGACCAGGCCGCTTGTGGCAGCTGCCAGCTCGATGGACCAGAGATGGTCGGCATCCTCGTCCTCCACCGTCCACATCCAGGCATCCTGATCGCGCCCGGAGACCTCTCCGATGAGAACGGCGTGACCGGCAAAGTGGCGAGCCTGATCGGGGGTGTTGTTTGGCTCCTGCTCGAACAGGCGAGGAGGGGCCGAACCCGAAGCGTCGTAATCCTCGTCCGCGAATCCCGCTGCCGAGACGCTCAGTGCGGCGGCCGACAGAATGGCTGCGGAACGCAGGAACAGACGGGTCATGAACATCTCGAAAAGCCTCGCATGGCACCAGCACAATCGCGCGAACCACTATCGAGAGCCCCACCGGGAAGGTTAGCCCCGAACGGGTCTGCACGCGCCCTGCGCAGCGCCCGATCATGGCCCATCTGCACGACCGGAAAGGACCGCCCGATGCGCTTTCGAAATTTCGCAATTGCTGTTCAGGCCGCCCTGCTGGGCATCACCGCGCCGGCATTGGCCGAAGAGACGGCGATCTGCGAGATGCTGGACGGCTATACAGGTGAGCTGGTCGCGATCGCCGGTCATCTGCAGACCATGAGCAGCCTGGTCGACGGAACGCCGCTCGATGTCGAGATGGCGGTCGAGACCAATGATTTCATGGGCGAAGCTCTGGCGGAGTATGTGTCCTCGCAGATCGGATTTGCGCCCTATCAGGGCGCGATCAGAGGGGCGGGCGGCGTTCTGGCAAGCGGTTCCGGCAACGCGCTCGATCAGAGCCTGCTGCTGACGGCCATGCTCGAACATGCCGGCTACGATGCGCAGATCCTCTACATCGCCGAGCCAGATGCCGAACTCACGGCCCGGCTCGCCAGCGCGGCTCTGCACGGTACTCGCCGCACGCCGGCCTTTTCCGATCCGTCGCGCTTTGCCAGCGCTGTGGAGCAGTTTGCCGCTAGAAGCGGCATGCAGCATGAGCTTCCCGACCTTGCGGTGATGATTGACGCGCTGTCGTCCGATGCGGCGGAGCCAGTAAGTGCGCGGGTGCGGGCCGTCGCCGAGCGCCTGACGGACATGGAGGAGGGCGGCGCGCCCTTCAATCCGGGCGCCTACCACTGGGTGCGCTACCGGCTGGGCGCCGGCATGTCGTGGACTGAGGCACATCCGGCCCTCGGTGACGCAGCCCCTGAAGGCCTTTCGCCGGACGGCGCAATCACTGGCACCGTGCCTGAAGAGCTACTGCACTATGTCCGTATCGAGCTTCATGCGGAGCTGCTTGAGAGCGGCACCTTGAGGACCGTTCCGGTGATGGACGCGTGGCGCCAGCCCGTAGCAGCCCTGCTTGATGTGCCTGTAACGCTGGGGCTTAGCGTATCGCGTCCGGGAACGGGCAATGAAGCCGGTGCATCCGTTGTGCCTGTGCTCAATGGGCAGATCGCGCCGGGCGCTTCCCTCGTCACGCTGACAGGTACGATTCTCGATACCGGGGTGATGGAAATGGACCGCTACGGCATGGCGGGCGTGTTTTCCGCGTTGGGCGACCAGCTCCAGGAAGGGGCGCAGGTGGCCAGCGGCGGGCCGGCGGACCAGCCGGTGCGCGCCCTTACCGGCATGATACTCAAAGTAGTCTGGATGCGGCCTGACGGTACTGAGCGGGTTGAGGAGCGCTGGCTTCTGGACCGGCTTGTCAATCGCGGCGACACGGCAGGGCCGCCCCGGCTTGACCTGTCCATCACGCCGTCTGACGCCATGGATCAGCTGCAGTTCGTCCGCCAGTTCTTCATCGCGCCGGCCGGTCCGGGGGACGCCTATCTCATGCGGCGTTCGCTGGACGCTACGAGCAATCAGTTCGAGCAGGTCGCCGCCATTTTGCGTTCTTTTGATCCCGCTACGGGCGAGATTGATCCGGAAACAGGCAGCCTCCCGCGGACGCACACGCCGCTATTGCTTTCGCTGGCGACAGCGCTCGACCAGCCGCTGGATCTGCCGCAGGGACATGCCGTGTTCCGTCACGGCCCGCTTATCATCTCCCAGCACGCCACAGCGGGAAGCGATGGTGAGGCAACTGACTATATCGATATCCTCATGAACCCGTGGACGGGGATCAAAGCCGCAACGGACGGGCTGGAGTCCTGGCCGGGCGGCTCCGTTCTGCGGGGCGTGTTCGATACCGGTGTGGAAGTTGCCTTCGGGATCGAGGACGAGGCTGGCGACTATCTGGGCCTGCTGCTGGATTCGGAGACCCGCTTCATCCGCGATGCCGCCGGTCTGGCAGGCTGGCCGCAGGCCGCGCGTCTGGCCGCCGCCCATGATCTTGAGCAAGGTTTTGTTGTCGCTGCACCGGCGGCGATTGACAGGGACTTCCCGCGCTGGTGGCGGGTGGATGCGGAAGGTGGCGAAGTGCTCGGCCGCAGCGCGCTGGGAGGTCAGGTGGCGCTCGAGCGGGCAATAAAGGAGATGAAGATAGTTGCCGGCTTGATCTCGGATATGATGACTCTTCACGCCCTTTATCAATGTCTCGAGAGGTTTGGCGAAAACCAGGCGGCCGGGGCCTGCTGTATGGTCGTAACGGGCACAAGTGCTTTGGTCGGTAAAGGAATAGGCAGGGGGCTTAGAGGCGCAGGAGCCTATGCCGCTGATGTGGGTGTGTCCGCAGGGCAGGCGCTTCTCGGACTGGCTATTCTACACGGCATCACCGCCGGCACCCTTGAGGTTACCACCGCCGTTATCGACAACACGTTTTGCTCGTAGGTAGGCGCCGGAAGGTTCCGGCTGCCTCGTTCCCCTTTGTTTTCACGTGCATGATCGCAACCAAGAAGGAGCTACAGCCATGCCTGGACTGAAACGTAGTGCCCGCCGCCGGGCCATTGTGCCGGTATACGCCCTGATCGCCCTGATTGCCCTCGGACTTTCGGGACTGGTGGCGGCGCCCCATGCCGAAGCGCAGCGCGGGACCGGCCTTTCCATCGAGATTGGCGAACGCGATTTCCAGCACTTCGCGCGCAGTTCCGGCGAGCGGGGCGTCACGGCTGCCCAGCTGGGTGAATGGCTTGCAGGCCATGCCCGCTTTGGCGGCGCCGATGCCGGCACGGTGCTCGCCTTCGTGGTGGACAGTTCCGGGCGCGTTGTCGGCCGTACGGCGCAGGATGTCCGCATTGGCCGGGATGGCGGGTATGCGCAGGGCTTCCCGGGCGACCACTTCTTTCCAGGGGACCGCTTCTTTCCGGGTGATCACTTTTTCCCCGGTGATCACTTCTTTCCCGGTGACCATTTCCTCGGACGGCAGGTTTCGGTGTCCAGTGCCGAGGACGTGCAGCGCGCGGTCGGCGCGGCCGGACGCCAAGTTGAACGCGGCGGCTACGCTGTCGTGATCGTCTTTGTGCCGTCTGGTGACCGGTTTGATCCGCCGACGAGCCCGGGCGCGGTAATGATTCCCGGCCGCTTTCGCTAAGTTTTCGCAAAGCTGACACAGCGCCGGCGCGGGAAAGCCCCGCGCCGGCGTTTTTTTTGCGTGTTCCTTACCGGGGGAAGGCGCCGCCCATCGCGCCCATGGACATGCGGCGATAGCCGTCAGGCACCACGAACCACCGGTCTTCCTGTGCCGCGCGCTCGAACTCACGCGCTTCAAACACGGCACCCTCATCGGGCACATTCACGCGCAGGACGATATAGTCATGCGTAAGGCAGCCCTCGGCCTCTCCGCCGGGCGCATCCTCAGCTTCAAACCGGTAGATCGTGCACGGCTCCCCGGCCACGACATCAGTGCCGATGGGGTCGCCCAGACGGTCATCAGCCGTCGGGACATCGAAACTGCTCTCCTCGGACGTCATATCCATGGCGATACGCATGCCGCCCATGTCCACGAGGATCGTCACCGTCTCGGTGGCCGAGTCGATCAGCACCGCCGCAGCCTGCCCCTGAAACTCGGTCTCCATCCGGAAACGGCCATCAGAATGACGCAGCTCCGCGTCAATGGTCGTGCCGCTGCTCTGGTCATGCATCTGAGTGACCATACGGAAGTCGGACTGGGGCATGCGCGGCTCGGAGCTCCAGGCCGCAGAACACGCGCCCGCAGCGATGACGGACGCGATCAAGGTGGAATGCATCATGGCGTTCTCCGATATTGCCAGTGTCCAGAAACAATCAACTCAAGTCAGGAAAAATCAACTCAAGGCAGGCTTAGCGTCCGCAGCATAGACCTGAACGGGCCCAGAGGTGCGGATTTCACCCTCAGGGCGAAGTTATGGCTTGGCGCATCGTGGTCCATAGGCTTAGCATCGTTTGCTCACGCTGGATCGGGATCACGAGAGCTCCATATGGATCAACGAGTTGACTGGCCGAAGGTTGAGGCCCTGCTTGATGCTGCGCTGGAGTTGCCCGAGAGCGAGCGCACCGGTTTTGTCCGGGCGCAGGCCACCGATGCTGCACTCGCAGAAGAAGTGCTGGCGCTTCTGGGATCGGTAGAGCACGCGGAAAATTTCCTGGAGGAAGCTGACGAGCCGGATGCACCGGTTCTGACTCCCGGTGAAGAGCTGGGTGCCTGGCGCATTGTCAGCCTTGTAGGGCGGGGCGGCATGGGTGATGTCTTCCGGGTGGACCGGGCGGACGGGCTGTACGAGCAGACCGCCGCGCTGAAGGTCATGCGTCCCGGATCGGCTGATGACACCGCCTTGTTTGACAGTGAGCGGCGCTATCTTGCCCGGCTGGAGCATCCCAATATTGCCCGATTGCTTGATGGCGGAGTGACGGGTGAGGGGCGCCCGTGGATGGTGATGGAGTTGGCCGATGGTGCCGCGGCGGATGCCTGGGCAGTCTCCGTCAGACCGCTTCCGCGCCAGATTGTCGAGATAATACTCCAGGCAGGCGAGGCGCTTGCTTACGCCCATGACAAGCTGATCGTCCATCGCGATATCAAGCCGTCGAATATTCTGGTTGATGGGTCAGGACGCGCCCGTGTGATCGATTTTGGCGTGGCCCGTCTGTCCATCGCGGACAAAAGCAAGGCTGCGCCTCTGTCGCTGGACTTTGCCGCGCCCGAACTGCTCGAAGGCCATGCCGCCACAACGGCCAGCGATGTGTATGGGCTGGCGGCTACCCTGTTTGCGCTTCTGGCTGGCTATCCGCCGCTGCGCCTGACCGATGATCCGCTGCCGGTAGCATTGCGCCGCGCTGTCGAGGAGCCGCCCGAGCGCCTGCCATTGACGTCATTCCGGCGGCAGGACAGACGGCTTCTACTGGATCTGGACCATGTGCTCGCGCGGGCTATGGCCAAGAATCCCGGTGATCGCTACCCCACCGTAAACAGCTTCTGCGAAGATCTCCGCAATGCCCTGAAGGGCCGCCCGGTGGCGGCACGCTCCGGTGAACGCGGTTACGTGTTTGCCAGGTATGTGCGGCGTCACCGCTGGCAGGCTGCTGCCGTTGCTGCCCTTGTCCTGTCGCTGGCAGGCGGGTTCAGCACCTCTCTCTGGCAGGCGCGCGAGGCGCGGATAGAGCGCGACTGGGCGCAAAGCGAACAGGCCCGTCTGGAGGCCGTGCAGCACTATCTGTTCTTCATGCTGCGCGATGGCGCGGACGTGTCGGGCGGTACCGGTGCCAGTGCACGCGATATCCTCGAAGCGGCCGCGGCGCAGGTCGGTGAAATGTTTGCTGCTGATCCGGATCGGGGCGGGCAGGTGATGCACGCACTGGCAGAACTCTACTTCTACCTAAACGACTATGAGGCGGCCGGGCCGCTCCTGCGTCAGCTGGTGGCGGCGGATCATCTCGACCCGGCGCTGCTGGCTTCAGCGCGTTACGATCTGGCCCAGGTCCTGCTGCGCACCAGCGGCGCGGACGAGGCCGAGCCGCTTCTCGCCCAGGCGCAGGCTTTCTGGGCTGGTGATCCGCGCCAGTGGCGCCGGCGGCTTGTGGACAGCCGGCTGGTCGAGGCCCGCATTCTGCGCGACCGGGGACAGCTGCCTGAGGCGGTAACGCTTCTGGAGCGCACCTTGCCGGACCGGATCGCGCTTAGCGGCGAGACCGACAGGATGACCGGCGTGTTCCACAATGATCTGGGCGTGATGTTGTTTGCTTCGGGCCGCATGGATGATGCGGCCGTTTCACTGCGCGAGGCGCTCGCGGTCTGGCGGGCCATTGGCCTTGATGACGGCCCCGACGCGCTCAACACGCTGAACAACCTGGCTGCCGTGCAGGTGTTGTCCGGCGATCATGCCTCTGCTGAACCCCTGTTCCGGGAGATCGTGGATATTCGCCGTGCTGCTTACGGCCCGTCTGCGACGACGTCGGCGGTGCTCAATAATTATGGCAAGACGCTGATCAATCTGGGACGGCCTGAGGAGGCGCTGCCGCACCTTCGCGAGGCTGCCATCATGGCCCGCGAGCATGCAGGACTGACCAGCTTTGCCTACGCAGCCGCCATTGCAGGTCATAGCGAGGCCAAGGCCCTTGTCGGGGACTCCGCAGAGGCGCTGCGCATCGCTGAACAGGCCTATGAGGAAATCACGCAGGCCGCCGGCGGACCCGGCCCGGCAAGCGCGATTGTCGCCATTGCGCTGGCGCGCACCCTGGCCGATGAAGGTGATACCGGTCAGGCGGCATCGCTACTGGAGGAGGCCGAATCGGCCCTGAACGCTCTTGGCCCTGCGGCAAACCTGCAATTACAGGCCATCGAAGGCATACGCGAGCGCCATGGCCTCTAGGGCCTGTCCTCATAAAGGGTTTGGAGTGTGATATGGGCGATTTTCGCCATACCTCTTCGAGGCGCGGCGGATTTCATCCCTGACCGCGTCGAGCCGTCCTTGTGGAGGAGTGCTCCACGGCGGCCGTCTCTTCTTGTCAGGAGCCAAATCCGCTACGCCCCGGCAAGCGGCTGCAAGCCGCTTGCCTCACTTAGCAAAGAGTCGGAGCGAACCAAAGTTCGCTCCGGGGCCCGAACCTTTTATGAGTACAGGCCCTAGGCCTGCTTCTGCTGCGGCGACGACATTTCGCGATGAAGCCAGGCCTTGGCCTTGACCCAGTCGCGCCGCACCGTGCGTTCGGCAACCGCCAGCAGTCTGGCGGTCTGCGCTTCGGTATAACCGCCGTAAAAGCGCAGTTCGACGACCTCGGCGAGGCGCGGGTTCAACCTGCCCAGGCGGGTCAGCGCCTCGTCCAGATCGATAAGACGTTCATCGCTTTCCCAATAGGGTGCGATATCGTCGGTGAGGGGTTCAAGGCGTCCCTGACCGCGCTTGGCCGTCAGCCGCTTGCGCGCGTGATCGATGAGCACGCAGCGCATGGCGATGGCCGAGGCACGCAGAAAATGGTCGTCGTCGAGGAAGCTCTCGCGCCTGCGCAGTTTGAGCCAAGCCTCGCTTACCAGGGCCGTCGTCTGGAGGGTGTGGTCGGCCCTTACCCGGCGGCGCTCACGTTTGGCTACCGAACGCAGGTCATCCCATAGCACAGGGACAAGTCTATCTGCCGCCGCCTTCACCTCGCGCGGCCGTTCGAAACCAAAATCCAGCATATTTCAAAACCTTGTTCTTGATGCGCCCCCGCCTCAAGAGTCCCGTAATGGTATTCGGGTCCGAACAAAAAACTCAAGAAAAAAGCGGCCCTCATGTCCGTTTTGGCCGCGCATTGGCGTTCTACTTATTGAAAGCGGTTCGAACCGCACCAGAAATGCCGTGCAATAAGAAGGGGAACCGCACCATGAACATGATCACGCCTGGCTTTTCGCCAATGCTTCTGCCTGACGGCATGGCCTGCTCGGCGATGGATGTGTTGGGACTGGGATTTGCGGTCCTGGGGCGTGGGCGCAAGGTTCTGATGTCCAATCAGACCTGGACGACGATGCTGTCTGGTGCGGGCCGTGGGCTGATCTGCAAGGCTGGCGCGCTCGGCGCGCGCCGCTCTGGCGACATGCAGGCGCTCAATGAGAGCCTCGAAAGCGCGCTAGCTGGCGAACGCAGCCTGCTACGGATCGAGGATGTGGCCGGTGGCGGTGCCCTTGAAATACTGGCCGCCAGCATGGATCTGCAAAACGGCGTGCCTCCGCGCGCGGCCGTGATCATCCGTCAGCCGGAAACGGTCTGGCCGGATGCTGACAGCCTGGCAAGCCTCTACAGCCTGACGCCGGCCGAGGCCGGGCTGGCTGAGAGCCTTGTGCGTGGGGTGGGGCTGGCCGCAGCCTGCCGCGAGCGGGGCATTTCGCAAAACACCGGCAAGGGCTATCTCAAAAGGATATTCGAAAAGACCGGCGCGCGCCGCCAGAGCGAACTCGTCGCGCTGGTCATGCAGGGCATGTCACCCTTTGCTGCCCATCATGACCCTTCTTCGCCCACGCGCCAGACGGCCTGACCGGCGGGCTGCGACCAGTATCAGACCCGAACGGGTGTCGCGCTGGCCCGCTCTTCGGTGAAAATCCGGCCTCATCACAGCAGTTTAAGGTGGTCCCCATGATCGATCCGCGTCACGCCGTCCCCGCCGTAGCCATTCTTGGTTTTGTCCTTGTTGCATGTGGAGGCGGGGAGGCGCCTGGCGATGCGCCGTCCAGTGGTTCAGCTACCGCGAGCTGGGCAGAGGGTGATCTGTCGTTTGAGAGCACGCACTGCCGCGCCATTCCCGGTGGCGATGAGTGGACGATCACCGCCTCATCGGACCGCAATACCGTGCAGGTGCGCTACTGGAGCGATGATGACGGTTCGTACGACACCAGCAGCGCCGGCGTGACGCTTGAGCTGATGGACGATAACTGGCGGGTGCTGGAGCGGTATTCCGCTGAGCAACTGACCCTTGATGTATCGACCGAGAACCGCGCCAGCGGCGAGGTCCGGCTCACGCCTCACCATAGTCCCGGCGTGGGTGAGATACAGCATCCGAGCGGTGCGGCCCTGCGGTTCGACATCAGCTGCTAGGGCAGGGCTTTCCGTATGGCCTGAGCGGCGTGAGAATAATCCTGCTCGGTCTGAGAACTTCCCGGACCGCTTGCTTGGAAGCTATTGGTGTAATGCGGAACCAGACGCGGATTGAAGCGGGATAGGCAAAGCAGAGATAGCCGCCGGCGATCTTGTCTTCGCGGGGAGGCTCTACGCACCAGGATCACGCATCACAAGCCGCGAAGGTGCATTACGCTGTTGATATATCTGATTGGATTCACTTGAGGGGAGCCGCCAACCGCAAACTCACGCACCATTTTTGAAAGTACCGCTTTGTCGCATAATAAATATTATGAGAAATAACGAGCGGCGTGATCTGCCTTATGGACGCTTCTACACCGGATCTGCGGTGAGAATCTCGCCTGTAGTCTCGGCGATAACGAGCGTCAGCCCGTCATAGCCCGGCCGCACGCCGTCCGGACAGCGCGTCAGAAGCGCCCGGTAATCAAGATCGATATGCATGTTGGTGAGCACGGTGTGCGCCACGCCGGCGCGCCTGGCCCAGCCGAGCGTCTGGTCCAGATGCGAATGGGATGGATGCGGCTTGTCACGCAAAGCATCAGCAATCCATAAGCTTATGCCGGAAATCGCATCAAAGGCGCTATCGGGCATCTCCTTGACGTCCGGCGTGTATGCCACCGGACCGATGCGTACACCGCTGCACGGCACAGACCCGTGATCGACGGTAAAGAAGCGCCCCTCGATACGCCCGCCTGCCCCCTCAACCGAAAAGCCCGCATCCTGCGGCAGAACCACAGGCTCCAGTATCGGCGGATAGCCGGAACCGGCCGGCGTCTCGAAGACATAGCCAAAACGCGCAAACAGTGCTTCATATGTAAAATCAGCCATATAGGCCAAAATCCTGGCGTGGCGGCGATAGACGATGGCGCGCAGATCATCAATGCCGTGGGACTGGTCGGCATGGTCGTGGGTGAAGGCAACGCCATCGAGATCGCGGACACTTTCACGCAGCATCTGAAACCGGAAATCCGGTGATGTATCAATGACAAGCCGTGTAATTTGCGTGTTATCAGCGAACGCGGAGAGGCTTGTCGCCCGCTCGACCAGCAGCGAGCAGCGGGTGCGGTAATTCTTCGGCTCTTCAGGGTCGCAATCGCCCCAGTCACCGTCAATGCGTGGCACACCGCCCGACGAACCGCATCCCAGCAGGGTCAGGCGCAAAAGCCCGCTCATGGCGTGACCGTGATGCGGTCAAACAGGGCCAAGCAGTTCGCGGTCGTGCGCTGCGCGGTTTCCTCCGCGCTCCAGCCGCGCAATTCAGCTAGTTTTTCAGCAACATGCGGCAGAAAGCTCGGCTCGTTTCTCTGCCCGCGATGCGGCACAGGCGCAAGATATGGGCAATCAGTTTCGATGATCACGCGGTCGGCCGGCACGATATCGCGGAAGACAGCGCGCACATCGTCGGCCTTCTTGAAGGTGATGATGCCGGATGCGGAGAACCACAGGCCCAGCGCGCTCGCCCGCCGCGCCAGCTCTTCGCCGCCCGTGTAGCAATGCAGGAGCGCCTTGAAAGCCCCCTTCCCCATTTCTTCTTCCAGCAGGTCTGCCATCTGCGTGTCGGCTTCGCGGCAATGCAGGATGATGGGAAGCCCGGTGCGCCGTGCCGCCTCGATATGGGCGCGCAGGCTCGCCATCTGCTGGTCGAGCGGGCTGTAATTATAGTGCAGGTCAAGGCCCGTCTCGCCAATCGCCACAAGTTTGGGGTGGTTGTCCGCCATGGTCAGCAAGGCATCAGCGGTGATATCCGGCCGGTCCTTGGCGTGATGCGGGTGCGCGCCCAGCGTACACCACACATCGGGTTGCGCTTCGGCAATCGCCTTTACCGCATCAAATTCGCCCAGACGGCAGCAGATCGCGATGATGGGCGATACGCCAGCGGCGCGCGCGCGCTCCAGCACCGCATCCAGCTCGCCGTCATAGGTTTCGCCATGCAGATTGGCGTGTGAATCGATGAGCATGGGCGAAAGTCCTGTTCAGCGTCAGGCGGCAGACTGCCGGGCGGCGTCATCCAGCAGGGAAAACGCGGCCAGAAGGCTCTGCCTGGGGTCGAGATAGAGCGTTTCGGCTTCACGCGCGAGGCTGGTAATGCGCCGCGATGCCTCCGCCCAGCGTCCGGCCTGCGCGGCGTCGCCCGCGCTTGCGGCTGCCCTGGCGCGCCGTGCGCCCTCTCCAGCCATCATGTCGAACAGGACGGCGCGCGCCTGATGGCTGTCTGTGCCGGTTGCCTTGCCAACAAGCTTCTCGATACCGCTCTGGTCCAGCCGGCCTGATGCGCCGAAAGCAGCAGCCAGATCGCGCTGCATATCGGCCAGCCCGCTTGTATGAAAGGCGAGCGCCCTGCCCGGTGCGCCCTTGGCGAGCTTTGCCAGCAGCGCGGCCTCATCGCGCGCTATCTTGTGGGTGTCTACCAGCCATTCCGCGCAGGCGGCCTCATCAGGTGCGCGCAGATGCAGGCGGCGGCAGCGTGAGCGCACGGTCGTAGGCAGACGGCCGGGCGATGTGACGACCAGTATCAGGATTCCACGTTCTGGCGGCTCCTCAAGACTTTTCAGCAAGCCATTGGCGGCATTGCGGTTCATCTCGTCAGCACTATCGATGATGGCGACCCGCCAGCCGCCCTCTGCCGCACGGCGCGAGAAGAAGGACGGGATGCGCCGCGCCTCCTCGATCGTGATCTCGCCTTTGAGCCGTTTGCGCTGTTCGTCATAGGGGCGGCGCACCAGCAACAGATCGGGGTGGGACAGCGCCTCCATGCGCTGGTTTACCGGGTCTGCGCCGGCATGCGCCAGCGGGGCTGAAGGGTCGGTCTTCACGCCCAGAAGCCGCCTTGCCATACGCCAGGCCAGCGTCGCCTTGCCGACGCCCTTGGGGCCGGTAATCATCCAGGCGTGGTGCATACGGCCAGACTGGATGGCGGATGCCGCCGCCTCCTCGGCCTCGGTGTGGCCGACCAGTGTGTGGACATGGCGCGGATGTGGCAGGCCGGGTTCTGCATCGGCTTCTGGCAGGGCGTCATCGCTCATTGCGGCCACCCCAGACGCTGCTCGATGACAGCCAGCGCAGAGGCCAGCACCTGTTCGGCCGGCTGGCCTGCATCGATGACGGCGCAGCGTTCCGGCTCTGCGCGAGCAATATCCAGAAAGCCCTGCCGAAGGCGCTGGTGGAAGCTCAGCCCCTTGCCTTCAAAGCGCTGTTCGCCGCCCCCTCTGGAGCCGGCACGAACGAGACCGGCTTCGGGGTCAAGATCGAGTATCAGCGTGAGATCGGGCGTGAAATCACCCAGCGTCAGGCGGCGCAGCTGGTCGAGGGTCTCGCCGTCCAGACCGCCAGCGGCGCCCTGATAGGCTGTTGTGGAGTCAAAAAACCGGTCGCAGATCACCCAGCGCCCGGCATCGAGCGCGGGCTTGATGCGGCGCTCCACATGGTCGTGGCGGGCGGCAAAAAACAGGAGGGCCTCACTGGTGGCTGTCCAGCGGTCTCCGGCGCCTTCGACCAGCAGCTTGCGGATTTCCTCTGCGCCCGGCGTTCCACCCGGTTCGCGCGTGCGCTCCACGCTGATACTGCGCTGGCCCAGCGCTTCTTCCAGTCCGGCGGCGAGTGTGGACTTGCCTGTCCCTTCCCCGCCTTCCAGCGTGATGAAGCGTCCGCGAGCCATGGACGGCGTCAGCCAGCGACCAGATTGACCAGCGCGCTCATCGCACGCGAAACCATGCCCTGGCGCGCCACATCTTCAGCCGCCTCCAGCGGGTATTCGCGCGTCCGGCCATCGGGCATGGTGATGACGAGGCGGGCCACTTCATCCCCTGCGGCAACCGGCGCAACCAGCGGCCCTTCATAGACGATCTCGGCGCGCATCCGGTCGCGCTCACGCCGGTGCATGGCGGCGCGCAGCGGCGCGGCGGTGCGCAGGGCGACGCTGCGGCTCGCGCCCATATAGACGTCCGCGCTGCCGATCTCCGCCCCCGCCGCAGCCAGATCCACCATCACGAAATCGGAGAAGGCGGCGCGCATCAGGCGTTCGGCCTCGTTGGCGCGCTCGCGCATGGACGCCGTGCCGTTGAACACCACGATGCGCCGCTCCCCGCCACGCACGGCCGAGGAAGTCAGGCCATAACCCGCCTCGCTGGTGTGGCCGGTCTTGAGGCCGTCAGCCCCGTCAAACACGCCCAGAAGCGGATTGCGGTTGGCCTGGCGGATGCCGTTATAGGTGAAAGTGGTCTCGCTATAGAGCTGATAGAATTCAGGGTGGTTGCGGATGATGTGCGCGGCCAGACGCGCCAGATCGGCCGCCGAGATCACATGGCCTTCTGCCGGAAGACCGGTGGAATTGCGGAAATTCGCTGTTTCCAGTCCGATTTCGCGGGCGCGGCGCGTCATCATGTCGGAAAAGGCTTCCTCGCTGCCGCCAATCGCCTCGGCGACCACGATGCACGCATCGTTGCCCGACTGGACGATGATACCACGTAGGAGATCGTCCACCCGCGCGCGGCTATTCACCTCAAGGAACATGGTGGAGCCACCCGACGCCGCCCCGCCCTCGCGCCAGGCACGCACGCTGACAGGCAGCTCATCGTCCATCGACAGAGTGCCAGCTTCCAGCGCCTCGAACACCATAAGGGCCGTCATCAGCTTGCTCATGGACGATGGCGGCATCGGTTCTTCGCCATTCTTGGAGAACAGGATTTCTCCGGTCTCATAGTCCATGATCAGGGCGTGGCTGGCCGAAGTCTGGAAGACAGGCTCCTGCGCGGCGGCAAGCCCGCCAAAAACAAGAAACAGACCGGCAAGTGCGGCAACAAGACGGGCCATATTGGCTCTCCAGCATCAGCGGATAAACAGGGGCAATCCATAAAACCGTGCGCCGCGCCTCTCGTCCAGACGGGCGCACAGGTTGCAGGCAGGCTAGTTCGCTGCGCCGCGCGCGCTGGCGGTACGACGCCGGGGCAGGAAGCCGGATACGGCGGCGCGGTCATGCGGATCGGCGGGTCCGAACGCCTCCACCCTCACCTCCGCTAGACCATCCTCGATAAGGTTCAGAACCTGGGCGGCAGCGCGGCTGAGATCCACTATCCGCCCTTCCACAAACGGTCCCCGGTCGTTGATACGCACCACCACGCTCGCGCCCGTATCCAGCCGGGTGACACGCGCCAGGCTGCGCATGGGCAGGTCCGGATGCGCGGCCGTCAACTCGTGCATATCATACACCTCGCCGCTGGCGGTCAGGCGGCCGTGGAAGCGCTCGCCATACCAGGAGGCAAGACCCGTCTGGCTGCGGCGCGGCGTTTGCGTCAGCGGATCGGGCGCGGTGCTGCCGGCAATCGCGACGACATGGGCAGAGCTGCCGGCGGCGAGCGATGCGGCGATGGCGGGGCGGGCCGGTTCACCGGTCTGCGAACAGGCCGCCACCATAAGGCCAGCCATTGCGGCACATACGCATAGCCATGGAATGCGGCTTGAACTCATCGGCCATCCTTGCGCCCTGCCCGCCCGGAGGCTTTGTCAGTAGCAGGCGCTGGGCGCAGCGGCAATCGGTGAGAGGCAATGGAAGCTGTGGCGGTCAGGCCGCCTGCTCTTTCGCGTGACGTCTTTCGTCGCCGGTAAATTCGACATCCTTATGGCGGCGGCGGTCTGGTCCGGTAAAACTTTTCGAGCGCACAAAGGGACGCGGCGCATTGATGACCTCGGCAATCCGGTTCCACAGATCGCGCGCGGTAACCGGCTTCACGCACACTTCGGTGACGCCCGCATCGCGCGCGGCTATTACGCGCGAACGCTCGGTAAATCCGGTGATCATGATGATCGGGACCATTTGCTGGCTATGATCACGCCCGGTCCTGACCAGACGCGTAAGCTCGATCCCGTCCAGGATCGGCATGTTGTAATCGAGCAGGACGAAATCGTAGGAGCGCGTACGGATCAGTTCCAGCGCCTCGACCGCGCCGCGCACCTCGTCCACATGGCGGATGCCAAAGCTGTTGAGGACGGTGCGCAGAATGGACGCCATATGGGTGTTGTCGTCCACAACGAGGACGCGCAGCACTTCCAGCCGCCTTCTCTCTCCGGCAGTGTTTTCCGGCAAAGCCCCACACTCCAAAACACTTCGGCAAGAGCTTAGTCCTTGGTTGCTAAACAAAAGGTTGCACTTCACCCCAGCTGTTTGCGTGAACGGCATGAATGCCTCCATGATGGCATTCCGACATGGAAAGGACCGGACATGACACGATTTTTCGCGCCCGCGGCGGCGGCGGTACTGACCCTGGGGCTGGCTGCTCCGGCGGCGGCTGAGGACGGGTTCTGGGACCGGCTGAACGCGCTGTGCGGACAGGCGTTCGAGGGCGAGCTGCTGCGCGCGCCGGAGGGCGATACCAGCTTTGAGGGGCAAGCCCTGTTCATGCATGTGCGCGCCTGCGAGGAAAACCGCATCCGCATCCCCTTCGTGGTCGGTGATGATCTGTCGCGCACCTGGGTGCTGACGCGCCACGATGATGGCCGTATCGAGCTGCGCCACGACCACCGCCATGATGATGGCAGCGATGATGATGTGACCATGTATGGCGGGTTCTCGCCCAGCGAAGGCGGGCCGCACGGGCGCATCTTCCCGGCCGATGACCAGAGCAACACCGTCATTCCCGGCTCCTGGCCGAATGTGTGGATGATGGAGGTCCATCCCGGCGAGCGCTTTGTCTATTTCGTCCAGCGCCTCGGCACCGAGCGCGCCTTCCGGGTGGAGTTCGACCTGTCAGAGGCTGTGGATGCGCCCCCTGCCCCCTGGGGCTGGGAGGACTAGCGCGCCCGCCCCTGCCCTGCCGCCCGCCGGCGGGGCAGATGCGGCGGCAGGAGCGCAGCGGGCAATTGCGCTTGCGGGACGGCGCGTTAAGCGGCTAAACGATGCGCGCCGCCGGAGGGGTGGCCGAGTGGTTTAAGGCACCGGTCTTGAAAACCGGCGTGCGGGAAACCGTACCGTGGGTTCGAATCCCACCCCCTCCGCCATTTATCTATATATTTCAATTAATTAGGGCAATGATTGGCGTCCCGACCAACATAACGGCCATCATTGGGCCGGGGTCTGCTTGACGTTGACCTTTGCGCAGGTCCGGGGTTTGGTAGTCCCGGATTGGGGGCATATATGGCCAATATCAACAGAAATTGGAACGGTCGCCTTTACGGCACCAATACCGGGAACTTGGCAGTTTCGCTTGAAGGCTCGAACGAGGCTTTAACAGGCGTAGCCCGGTTCAACGACACGGTACTAGGGCTTGTTGTCTATCGGTTGGCCGGAACGTTCACCGGAAGCAAGCTTTCACTCGAAGGCACGGTTTATGGACAGCCTCAGAATAACGTCGAATTCGGCGTGCTCACGATTACCGGCGAACTTACCCCTCTAGGCTCTATTGTCGGTGAATGGACGTCCACGATTGGTTCGGGCGGAACATTTGAGCTTTACCCCCACAACCAACAACGAAGCCCGAATAATTCCGAAAACATCCCTGAGCAATTATACGCATCAACCCGAACAGTTGGCGCAATTCGATTGTATGCTGATGACATCAGAAATCTCATAAATCAAATTATCAAGGATTTTACACATAAAAAAGCGGTCATTACTTATCACGAAAATGGAAACGAAAGGAGTGTTTACTCAGAAGATTTTTACAATATACATAATTTACAAAAATTAAAATATCTAAAAATATCCATACAAGAACACGAAGCCTATGGGATAAATAAGAACGTTACAATTGAACTTTCTTCGAATGGAATCAATACAATTCGGACTCAAAGCGTTCAAGAATCATGGGCGTCCGGAAAGGCAACAAATTTACATAATTATCTGAAGCAATTCGAACAATTCACTTTAACTCATTACCGCAAATATGGAATAGCCTTGAATCTATTTATATTAGTTGGTGCAATTTCTGCCCTGCCGGGACTGTCTACATATTTCCAGAGAGTAGGGTTCTCAGCTGTTGTTGTAATGATTTTGTTCTTATTTGCCCAAATACATAATAAATTCATATATAATTTTGAATTTGACCCCAATAAAAAGAATGCAGAAGGGTTAGATAAGTGGGGGGGCCAGCTTGCTGTCAATATTGTCAGCAGCGATTGGAACTTTAATTGCTACAATTATATATGGTTTGATTAGTGGTGACCTTGAAGGTTGGTTCAATTAGAAGGATGCCTTGAAGCTTAAAAATGAAGCCCCGGCCACGAGGGCCGGGGCAACCAATCGCCCTTGGAGGGACACAAACGCGATTGGCTAGGCTCCCGTGGAGAGGAATGGAATAACCACGGGATCAGTGTTCAGCCCTCCGCCACTCCCCGCCATTTTCCGGAAGTTCCCCCTCCACCCCCGCCCCGCGGCGTTTTGTCAGCGCATAAGTCTCTTTGCCCCGCCTTGCGGCGCGGTGACGCGCTATACACATGGGTGAAGACCATTCCCCCGCGAACCAATGCAAGGAAAATGCTGAATGCTCCACGTCGATATCCCCACCCGCGCCGACATCGCCAGGCTCAACGCCGTTCGCAGTGATGCCTGCGTGTCGATCTATCTTGAGACCACACCGCTGACGCAGGACAGCGGCGCGTCGCTCATCACGCTTGGCAATCTGGCGAAGAAGGCGCGCGAGCAGCTGGAGGCAGCCGGGTTCGACAAGCGGCGTCTGGCGGCTTTGATGGAGCAGATCGAAGCGGTGGCGGCCGATGAGGAGTTCTGGCGCCTGCAGGCCAACAGCCTTGCCATTCTGGCCACGCCCGATCAGCTGCAGACCTTCCGCCTGGCCAACCAGCTGACCTCCATGGTGGAGGTGTCTGACCGGTTTCATCTCAAACCGCTGCTGCGCGCGGTCTCCTTCCCGCATTCGGCCTATATTCTCGCCCTGTCGGAGAATGCCGTGCGGCTGGTGGAGGTGCATGCTGACCTGCCGCCCGCAACGATCAAAATTGACAATCTGCCCAAGGACGCGGCGAGCTCTGCTGGCAAGTCCACGCTCAATGACCGCTCGGCCAGCGGACGCATTCATGGCTCTGAAGGCCAGAATGTCCGCTTCCAGCAATATGCCCGCAAGGTCGATGCGGCGCTGCGCCCCTTCCTCTCGGGGCGGGAAACGCCGCTGATCCTGGCCGCGACCGGGCGGCTGGCGTCGGTATTCCGGTCTGTCTGCAGCTATCCCCACCTGCTGCCGGACGGCATCGAGGACAGCCCTGACCGCATCAATGACGGCGAGCTTGCCCAGTCGGCGCGCAGCGTTCTGGACGCCGAATACGCACGCAACATCAAGGACATCAAGGCGCTCTACGACAAGCGTGCCGGAGAAGGCCGGGCGACGGCAGATGTGTCGGACGCGGCCCGCGCGGCCACGTTCGGCGCTGTCGATACGCTGCTGGTCGATATCGATTCCGTTGTCGCCGGGACCGTTGATGACGAGACCGGCGCGGTGAGCTTTGCCAAAGAGGCAAGCACGCAGACCTACGGCGTTGTCGACGAGATTGCCGGCCGGGCGCTGGCCAGCGGCGCACGGGTTCTGGGGGTTCGCAGGAGCGATCTGCCGGGCGGCGGCGACATGGCCGCGATCTTGCGCTTCGCCGTGTAGCGCCCTCCCCGGCCACAGAAAAAGGCCTGCGCGTTGCCGTGCAGGCCTTTTTCCGTTCTGCCTTGACCCGAAGGGGAACAGGTCAGTTCAGGAACAGGCAGTTTGTGAACCGGCGCTTTGGGTCCGTCGGGATGGACGCCGGCCACAAACGGCCTGTTGCCAGAAGGCAGGGCTGGCTTTGCGGCCTGCCCTGCCCCCCTGATCAGGCACGTATTCTAGAAGTCGTAGCTGAGGCCGAGATAGTAGTAGCCGCCACTGGTTCCGAATACGGAGTGGTTGTCATAGATCATGCCGAAGGCATCCAGGCCCGGACCACGGCCCGGCGGGTAGGTGTTGCCCAGATTACGTCCGCCCAGCGTGACCGTGACGTTTTCAAAGCCGCGATAGCGCACTTCCGCGTCGTAGAGCACTTCAGCGTCACGCGGCAGGAAGTTCGTCGCGCCATCCAGGCGGCGCCACGTGCCGTAATAGACCGCACGGCCCATCAGCTCGAAGTCAGCCACGGAGTGCGTGAGCGTGACATTGGAGCGCCAGCGCGGCGTGCCACGTTCAAACTCCTGCACCTTGGCCGGGCTGAAGATACCCGCCGGGTCAGAACGCAGGATCTGCTCGTTATAGTTGGCAGCCAGGCTCAGATTGGTCGTCTGGCCGTTATTCCAGTCGAACAGATAGGAGGTCACGAGGTCAAAGCCGCGTACCCGGGTATCCAGACGGTTCTGGAAGTAGCGCACCGTCTGTACGCCCGCCCCGTTGGGGTAGCCAAGCGCGGCAAGCTGCGCGCGCTGGGCCGGCGTGGTGGCAATGGCGTCGTTCAGCAGAAGGCGGTCATCCACGTCGATCTGGTAGAAGTCGAGCGTGGCTGACAGCGCGCCGGCCGTCACGACAAAGCCGCCCGAAATGCTGGTGGAGGTTTCCGGTACCAGCGGAGTGGAGCCGAAGATCGCCGCTTCAGGCGAGCCCGGCACCAGCACGGCGTCGAGCACGAAATTGCCCTGGTCGAGCTGGGAGGTCTGGCTCTGGCCGAACAGCTGACCGGCAGCCGGAGCCCGGAAGCCCGTGCTGACCGCGCCGCGAATGGCGAAATTGTCGGTCAGGTCAAAGCGGGTCGCCAGCTTGTAGCTGAGATTGTCGCCGAACGCCTCATAGTCTTCAAAGCGCAAGGCAGCAGAGAAGGTCCAGCGGTCGGTGATGTCGGCTTCCAGCTCGAGATAGGCCGCAAAGGAGTCGGTCTCGAACTCACCGGCAGCATCCGGGCTGAAGCCCTGGAAGCCGTTGGCACCAACGGGGAGATCCTGCAGCGGGCCGGCACGGTAGGAGGCGGGATCGCCCACACCGATCGTGTACGCCTCGTTGCGATAGCTCAGACCACCGAAGAAGAAGAGCTCGCTGGCAAGCCCCTCAACGTTGAACGACTTGTAGAAGTCGGCATTGAGCTGGTATTCGCGCTGAGCCAGGCTGCCCGGACGGAAGCTGGTCGGCGAATTCACGCCCATCGAGGCGTTGATCGTGTCAGAGATGCGGTAGTCGATCTCGTTGCGGCCCCAGCGTCCGGACAGATCCCAGCCAAAGCTTTCCGATTCGGCGCGGCGAATGCCGATTACGGTCGAGAAGTCGGTCTGCTCACCGCCGAAGATCGGGACATAGCCGCCCGGATAGATGGCCGCCAGGTCAAACTGTTCCGGGTGCGCCGCCGTGCCCTGGAAGGCGGACGGTGCGTAGGAGGCGTGCTGGCCGAGGCCACCGGCGGCGATGGACTGACGGTAGAAGAAGCCCACCTCACTGTCGGTGATCGCGGCGTTACCGAACAGATAGCCTTCCATGCCATTGCCCAGATCAAGGCCGGCATTCCACGACGTCTTGATCGCGCTATAGGCCGGATCACCCAGATTGACCGGGTGGGCAGGCACGTTCGGCACACCCTGCTGACGCAGCGCTTCAGCACCCACGTGCGGGCCGTGACGATAGGTGCCGCTTTCCTCGGTGAGCTGGAAGGACAGGTTGATGAAGCCGTTGGCCGTCAGCGGCAGGCCGATATTGCCCTGCAGATCGACCACGTCGCCGCCATCATAGAACCGCCCGGCATGGGCGCTCAGCGTCGCGCCCTCATTGCTGTCGCGCAGATTCATGTTGATGACGCCCGCGATGGCGTCAGATCCGTACTGGGCCGATGCGCCGTCACGCAGCACTTCGATCGAGCCCAGCGCGATCGGCGGGATCATGTTGAAGTCCTGGCCTTGCGAGCCGGACGTGGTGGCATGACCGGTACCGATCTGCACCACCGAGGAGCGGTGGCGGCGTTGGCCGTTCAGCAGAAGCAGAACGTGGTCAGCCGGAGAGGCGCGCAGCGTAGCCGGACGCACGAAGGACGAGCCGTCGTTCAGCGGCAGGCGCTGTACGTTGAACGCCGGCACCGAGGTGCGCAGCGCATCATTGACATCCACATAGCCGGTCGAAACGAGTTCGTCCGGCGAGATGACGTCAATTGGCACGAGGCTCTGGGTGTCGGTGCGGCCCTGACGGCGCGTACCGGTCGTCACCGTGATGACTTCCACCTGTGAGCGTGCGGATGAGTCGTTGGGCGCCTGGGCCATGACGGCCGGAGCCAGCCCTGTAACGCTCGCGGTGGCCAGCGCCACCATCCCCGCCTGGGCGAGCAGTATATTTTTCATGATATTCCCCGATTCATACATCGACAGTGATGTCGGTTGGGTAATCAGCCGATCATCTAAAAAATTTCCTATCGTAAATTTTTTAGATGATCAAGCCCGGTGTCATCAAATCGTCAATCAACCGATGACGTCGCGATAAAGCCGCAACAGGTTTCCGCCCATGATGGCGTCGGTATCAGCCTGGCTGTAGCCGCGCGCGATCAGACCGTCGCGGATGACATTCATCCGGGCCGGGCCATTAAGCTCGTCGATAAACAGGGGCCAGTCCGCTTCGTTGAAGGCTGCGCCCATCTCCCGGCGAAGCGATTCGAGATACTCCTCGCTCATCTCTATCACGCGGTGATCGCGGTCGCTGCCAATGGCGACATGTTCAACGCCGCAGATATTCACGGCATGATCTATGTGCGCGAAATAGGCATCTATCGCCCCTGCCCGGAGGTCGGTGAGGAAGGGCCGGATCTGGCAGATGCCGGTGACGCCGCCACGCTCGGCGACGGCACGCAAGTTCTCGTCCGTGGTGCTGCGAATGTGCGGATGTACCGAGCGGCACGATGCGTGGGAGTTGATGATCGGCACAGATGAAGCCGCCACCGTCTCGGCCATGGTGCGCATGCCGGCATGAGACACATCTATCAGCATGCCCACATCATTCATGCGCTCGACCAGCGCGTGGCCGAACAGGCTGAGGCCGCCATCATTGGGCTCCCAGCACCCCGAACCGGCCCAGTTCTGGTCGTTATAGGTGATCTGCGCCGACCGCACGCCCCGGTCGTAAAACGCGTTCACGCGGTCCAGGTCACGCCCGAACTGGGTCGAGTTCTGGAACAGGTAGAACACGGCGATGCGGCCGTCGCGATGGGCCTGTTCGGCGTCTTCTGCGCGGGTCGCCTTGATGAACCAGTGAGGGTTTTCGGCGATGTGGGAATCGTAGGCGTCCAGCGCTTCTACGGCGTCACGATAGGCGTCTTCCTCATACTTGCGCGGGTCGCCGAGCGTGACCGTAATCGCCGAGAGGCCGCTGGCGCGAATCGCTGTCAGCAGATCATCCCCGTACTCCAGGCGCAGCTCGCCCATGGCATCAAAAGCGAAGGGTGCGCTGGCACCATCGTAGCGCCCCGCCCGGCCCCACGCAGCCGAGCCGGCCGCTAGCGCGGTCAGGCCCGCGGGCACGGATGCGGTGAGAAAACCGCGTCGTGAAAACTGCATGACTTAGCCCTCATATAATTTCTTATCGGAAATAATATGAGAGAGATATTGTGGCGCTGGCAAGCCCCCCTGCCCGCGATTCGGGCCAGACTGCTCCGCAAGCGGGCGGTTCGGCTGGACCGTGGGGTGGCGGGGGTGTCAGGTGACGCTCAGGCCGTGTTGATCCACAGAACCACGGCGTCGTCTTCACTGATGGAGACGCAGGCATGGCGCATATTGCTGTCGATATAGATGCTGTCGCCAGCCCTGAGGTGTTCGGGGGCGTAATGCTCGGTGTGAAACAGTACCTCGCCTTCCAGGACGTACAGGAACTCCTCGCCCTGATGGCCGCGCCAGTCGGTAAACTGGTCAATCGAGCGCGCCTTGATGACCGAGCGGAATGGCAAAATCCGCTTGTTCATCAGGTCTGAAGCCAGCAGGCGGTGGGCATAGACCGCCGTTTCCATCAGCTTGCCATCGCCATTGCGCGTAACCGAGCGGCGCCCTGATGCTTCCAGACCCGTCTCTGTATCGAACAGGCGTGTGATGTCGATTTCGAAGCCGTCAGCGAGCTTTTGCACGACGTCGAACGTGGGCGACATGTGATCGT
This sequence comes from Glycocaulis sp., assembly GCF_050485565.1. Taxonomy (GTDB): domain Bacteria; phylum Pseudomonadota; class Alphaproteobacteria; order Caulobacterales; family Maricaulaceae; genus Glycocaulis. Next base: position 228,663 of record NZ_JBJHBQ010000003.1, read on the forward strand.
TCTCGATCTTGGACAGCGTTGATGCGGCAAGACCCGTGCGCTGGGCGGCTTCTTCCAGCGTCCAGTTCTTGGCCTTGCGCAATTGGCGCACATGCTTGCCCAGAGCCATCCCGCCGGCCCGGCGGCGCGCAGGCGGCTGGACGCGATTGGAATTGATGATGTTCTGGTAATCCTGCGTATTGCTCATGTCTGCCCTGCCCAGTGTTCACGCCTTGTTCGCGCCGGTCCGTCTGCGGTGGCTGGCGGCAGAGAGGTGTCCCTGCGTCAGCGATTAAGCCTAGCTATCCGCCAGCGTGTTGGCTGGCCGGATTACCGATGTGTAATGCGTCAAATGTATACAGCAATGCCGATCCGCCAAGTCCATTCTGTTACGCATTTGACGCATAGAAAACTTTCCGATAGGAAAAGTTCAATCCGCGAGACGGGTGCCAGTGGGCCGGTCAGATACGACTGGCGCTGGCGGCTGGCAAGCGAAATGAACCACACTAACCAGAATTGGGGCGGGCTATATGCCTGATACACAAAGTCACTTTGCCGCTGATGAAGCGGTGATTTCGCTCGAACCTGCCAAGCTGGCGCATCAGGCTTTCGCTGCGATGGGTCTTGAAGTTCCGTTTGGCACCGGGGCCGGCCTGCCCGTGAGCACGCCGGTGGACGGGTCGCTGATTGGCACCATGAAGCCCGAATCGGCGGCCTCCACGGGCGCTGCCATCGCGAACGCGGTGACGGCCTTTGGCCAGTGGCGCGCGGTACCGGCCCCGCGCCGGGGCGAGCTCATCCGCCGTTTCGGCAATCTCTGCCGGGATCACAAGGAAGCGCTCTCCTGCCTCGTCACGCTCGATTGCGGCAAGACGCTGGATGAAGCGCGCGGCGAGGTGCAGGAAGTCATCGATATCTGTGACTTCGCCGTTGGCCTGTCGCGCCAGCTGCACGGCCTGAGCATCGCCACCGAGCGTCCCAATCACCGCATGGCCGAAACCTGGCATCCGCTGGGCGTATTCGCGCAGATCAGCGCGTTCAACTTCCCCGTCGCCGTCTGGTCGTGGGGCACGATGATCGCGCTGACCTGCGGAAACGCGGCGATCTGGAAGCCGTCGGAAAAATCGCTTCTGTCGGCATCGGCCTGTGCCGGCCTGCTGGCGCGCGCCTGCGAAGATTTCCCCGAAGCGCCCGCTCACCTGCATCAGATGCTGGTTGGCGGCGGCGATATCGGCGCACAGCTCGCGGCCGATCCTCGTGTCTCGCTGATCAGCGCCACCGGCAGCACGAAGATGGGCCGCAACGTGTCGAGCACCGTCGCCGCGCGCCTTGGCCGTTCGATCCTTGAGCTTGGCGGCAATAACGCAGCGATTGTCACCCCCTCGGCCAATCGCGATCTCGTCCTTCGCGGTGTCACCTTTTCGGCGGCAGGCACCTCCGGTCAGCGCTGCACCTCCATGCGCCGCCTGATCGTCCACGAAAGCGTGCATGACGAGCTGGTCTCCCAGCTCAAGCGCGCCTTCAGCCAGCTGCGTATCGGCAATCCGCTGGAACACGGCGTGCATGCGGGGCCGCTGATCGACCTTCCGGCGATGACCATGTTCAATGCGGCCCTCGATCAGGCCCGCGCCGAAGGCGGCACCGTGCATGGCGGTCAGCGTATGCTGGCCGACAAATATCCAGATGCGGCCTACATGGCCCCTGCCCTGGTGGAGATGCCGTCGCAAACGCCCATCGTGCACACCGAAACCTTTGGCCCGATCCTCTATGTCATGCGCTACCGTGATATCGAGGAGGCCATCGCGATGAATAATGCGGTGCCGCAGGGCCTCTCCTCGGCGATCTTCACCGACAATATGCGCGAGGCGGAACTGTTCACCTCCAGCCTCGGCAGTGATTGCGGTATCGCCAATGTGAATATCGGCACCAGCGGCGCAGAGATTGGCGGCGCGTTTGGCGGAGAGAAGGAAACCGGCGGCGGCCGCGCGTCCGGCTCCGACACCTGGAAAGCCTATATGCGCCGTGCCACCAACACGATCAATTACTCAACCGACCTTCCCCTGGCTCAGGGCGTGCGTTTCGACGCGGCCTGAACCAGCTAGCTTCCTCAACCCGAAGAAAGGGCAGACCATGACTTTCAAGACCCTGCTTATCACCGGTGCGGCCGCTCTGGCCCTCGCCGGCACGCCAGCCAGTGCGCAAAGCATTCCGCAAGGCACCAGCTACCAGACAGAATCGCTTCTGGGCGAACGCCTCTACACCCGCTCGGCCGAGACGATGAATCTGGCCGATCCGAGCGCGTTCGAGCGCGCGACCCAGGAGGCGTATGACGCCTATATGGCCGACATGAACCCGGACACGGCCACCTGGTATGGCCGCATGCTGTCCTATCAGGGCTATTTCCGCGAGGCCATCGAGGTCTATAGCGCGGCCATCGATCGCTTCCCGGAAAACGCCAAGCTGCGCCGTCACCGCGCACACCGCTATTTCACGCTTCGCGATTTTGACGCCTCGATCGCTGAGGGGCTGCGTTCGGCCGAGCTCTACGAAAACATGCCGCTTGAGCGTGAGCTGCTCGGCCCGGACTACTTCCCGTCCACCCCGGACGTGGTGCAGTTCTACCTCTACTATCACCTTGGCCAGGCTTATTTCGCATCCAACCAGTACCGCGAAGCGGCGCACTGGTTTAACCGCTCGCATGAGGTGGCTGTGGGCGTGAATGATCCAGTGAGCGTCACTGCGGCGGTCTATTGGGAGTATATCTCGCTGGCCCGTGCCGGTGATTTCTTTGCGGCCCGCGACCTGCTCGACAGCTACACCTACGCGCTCGAAGACCTGAGCACGAACATCGAAAGCAATTTCTATTTCGATGGCATCCAGCTCTTCAAGGGCGAGCGCGACTTCGACACCTTCTTCAGCGATGAAGATACCGGCATGGCGTTCTCCAACGCCTCGGCGGCGGCGTCGTCAACCGCCTTCACCCTCGCCAACTACCTGTTGCTGCAAGGGCATCGTGACGAGGCGAAGGAATGGTATCGCCGGTCAATCAATGTCGATGGCTGGTCGTTCTTCGCCCGTATCCAGGCGGAAGCTGACTGGGCCACGCTTTTCCCGGGCGAGACCCCCTAGAGACTATTGCCTGTGCCCTGCGCTGCCTTCAACGGCGGCGCAGGGCATCCCCTTGCCTGACTGCTCATTTGAAAGGTGCTGGCCATGCCGATCCGAATGTCTACTGCCGTCGCTGCCGTGCTCTTGCTGGCAGCAGGTCCGCTGGAAGCCCAGATTGCCGACCGCGATGCCGCCCTCGCCCCTGCAGGTGAAACCCTGCGCGAGGGCCAGACGCTTATTGGCACGCCTTTGAGCGAGCCGGGCTTTTCGCCCGAACTGCGCGCGGAGCTGGAGCTCGATCTGGCGATTGCGCGCGCCACGCTGGAACTCGCGCCTCACCGCGAGGACTCATACATCTGGGTGGGCCGCCGCCTCGGTTATCTTGGCCGCTTCGAGGACGCCGTTGATGCGTTCACGCAAGGGCTGGAACTGTTTCCTGACAGCTACAAGCTCCTGCGCTTCCGCGGGCGCCATCTGGCACGCAGCCGCCAGTTTGACGCCGCTATCGCTGACTACACGCGCGCGCTGGACCTGATGGAAGGCGTGCAGGATAGTTTCGAGCCGGACGGCATCGCCAACGCCTATAACCTGCCGCTCGGCACGTTCCGCTCAAATCTGCACTATTACCGAGCCCAGACCAGCTTTGCCGTGGGCGATTTCGAAACGCTGGTGGCCGGCATGCAGGCTGCACTCGATGAGCCCCTGCTGATCGACCCGACCGGCGATATGGGCGTTGCCATCGCCTACTGGCTCTATATCGGTCACAGCCTTCTGGGCGATGACGCAGCAGCGCGCGCGGCGCTCGCGCCGGTACACGCCGAACTGCCGCTGATCGAGAACGCCAACTATCTGCGCGGCGCGCTCTTCTTCAAGGGCGAGATTGCCCGCGAGGAGATGGAGGCGTTTCCGGGCGCGATAGAGCAGTTCGCCCTTGCCATGGCCGACCGTCTGGCAGGCGAGAACGACGCTGCCGAAGCGCGCATGGAAGCAATTGTCCGTGCTGGCGCGTCGGGCTTCTGGCCAGCCGAGGCAGAGATTCTGCGGATCAGGGCGGAGCGTTAGACGGCGCTCGCCTAATCCCGGACCGCTAGTATCCGCCCCTCGCCAAGGCTGAGCGTACCGTCTTCATCGATGCTGGCGGGCAGCGAGCCCTGGATGATGCTGAGGAATGTGGCTTCCAGCTGCATCAGATCGCCCGCGCAGGCCATGCGCGTGGAAACGCCCTGCCCCAGTACAACGCCTTCGCCGGTCATCTGGTAGCTTGCCGAATAGCGGTTGCACGGCGCCTGACCCGACAGGCGGCCCTCGCCATCAAACTCCAGCGTGACCGCGCGCGGGCCGGGCACTTCCTCGCCCGCGATATGAGTCACCCGCCACACCTCTCCAACCAGCAGGCTTTCGGCGTCGCCGCCGCAGCCCGAATAGCTCTCCATATCGCCCAGCGTTATCGTCACGGTGTCGGGATAGGACAGGCCGGCCATCGTGTCCTGACAGATCGTATGGGTGATCTGGACGGTGAAGCTTTGCCCGTCATCACCCGAAACGGTCAGCACATTGGTTTCTTCGTTCAGCGCGCCGCGTTCGGTTACGCGCCCTGAAATGCTCGTTTCGCCGTACTGGCCCAGATACTCCGCGTCATTGCCTGACAGGCGCAATATCCAGCCGGGCTCGTTCCCGCGCGCGGTATAGACCGCCGGGCCGGGTTCAGGCTCGGCGGCTTCGGCTTCCTCGGCGGCCGGCTGATAGGCGCTCGATTCGCATCCCACCCACTCGCCATCCTCCTCAAAGCGGACCAGCGCGCCCTGACCCCGGCTCCAGAAGCCACGGGGACCCTCTTCGCTGCTGGCTTCAAACCGTGCACCGGAGGCTGCTGGCACAGGCGTCAGCGTGTAGGCGCTGTCGCCCATGGTGAGGGTGATGTCCGGCGTATCATAGTGCACGCTGAAGGCTTGCCCGCCATCGCACAGATAGGCCGTGTCGGCGGATGCCGCATGGTTGCTGCGCACCAGCATGATGACGCCAAGGTCTGCCGCCGGGTTCCCGGCCGGAAACCGGGCATCTTCTGGTGTAATCCACACCTGGGCACTGTCAGGATCAAGGATCCGGCCGCTCACCGCCAGCTCGCGGTCAGTCGCTACCGCTTCAGGGTCGTATGTCAGCGTCAGGTCAATCGGAACCTGACGCCCTTCAAACTGCTCGCGCGCCTCGGCTACCAGTTCAGGCCGGTCACTGCCCGGCTCGAAAGCGAGAAGCTGTGCTTCAACGATGGCGTTCTCGCCCAGCGCAATACGTTCCCGGTAGGCGACGGCAAATGTCACACTGGCGCCGTTGGCCGCGTCGGCGTTCTGATTGTCCTGCGCGGTCTGACCATCGGGGCTGCAGCCCGCTACCAGCAGGATGGAACCGGCGGCCATCGGCGCAAATGCGGATATCGATCGAACAAGGTGGCGCAAGGGGGATACTCCCTGTTGTGTCAGTATGGATGATTACACTGCGCCACCCGGCACGGAAAGCAGAACTGCACGCGCCGATGTCCAGCAGAACGCCTTGCCGCCCCTGCTGACCGCCTGTAGACCGGACATATGAGCGAGCATTTTCCCACTTCAGTGAACCTTGATGGCGAGCAGATACATTGGACCCCGGAAGGGGGGCTTAGCTATGGCCGCTATCTCGACCTTGAACGCATTCTGGGCGCGCAATCGCCTCTGACCGCCGAGCATGACGAGATGATGTTCATCATCATCCATCAGGCGAGCGAGCTGTGGCTTAAGCTCTGCCTGCACGAGCTGGAGGCGGCCATCGCCCATGTGCAGTCCGGCGAGGTGCGCCCGGCTATGAAAATGCTGGCGCGCATTGCCCGCATTCAGGAGCAGCTCACCCAGTCCTGGGCCGTGCTCTCCACGATGACGCCGTCAGACTATCTGAAATTCCGCGATGCGCTGGGCCAGAGTTCCGGGTTCCAGTCGGCGCAGTACCGCACGCTGGAATACCGCCTCGGCAACAAGAATGCCGCGCTGGCCAAGGTGCATGAAGCGGACCCGGCGGCACACAAGATGGTTCTGGAAGCGCTCGGCAAACCAAGCCTTTATGATGAAACATTGAGGCTCGCTGCGAGGTCTGGGCTTGCCGTGCCGCAGGCCGCGCTGGATCGCGACTGGTCGCAGGCCTATCAGCCTGACGACCATGTGGAGGCGATGTGGCGCGAGGTGTATCTGGACACCGCGAGATGGTGGGAAGTGTATGAGTTTGCAGAGAAACTTGTCGATCTGGAGCAGAAGTTCCAGCAATGGCGTTTCAACCACATGAAAACGGTGGAGCGCATTATCGGTTTCCGGCGCGGCACAGGCGGGTCTGGCGGTGTATCCTATCTCGTCAAGGCACTGAGTTTACGGCTGTTCCCGGAACTCTGGACCGTGCGCACCACACTCTAGTCAGGCAGGAAGCTCCCGATGCGGCAGTTTTACATCTTCATCAAGTGCGAGCTGGGCAAGACCTATGATGTCGCCTCGGCGCTGGTCGATACGCTCGAAGAGACCCGGCAGGTCCATTCGGTCTCCGGCGCATTCGATCTGCTGGCCCAGTTTGCCGTGGAATCAGAAGCCGATATCGGCCGCTTTGTGAACCAGAAAGTTCAAACGATTTCAGGGGTAAAGGACACGCAGACCATCATCTGCTTTAATGCCTTCACCCGTGATCGCGGCCTTGGTGATTGATGCATTTCGGCGTTTTCGACCTTTTCAAGATCGGTATCGGCCCGTCGAGCTCCCACACCGTTGGCCCGATGAAGGCATCGCGCCTGTTTCTGGAGCGCGTTGATGCCGAGCACGGGCTGGAGGCCATCACCCGCGTCAAGGCTGAAGCCTATGGCTCGCTGGCACTGACAGGTTCCGGCCATGCCACCGACAAGGCGCTGATCTGGGGTCTGGCGGGCGAACATCCCGAAACCGCCAATCCCGATGCCTTGCCCGGCATTATCGAAGAGGTGGAAAACTCCGGCACGATCCGGCTGCTGGGCCGTCACCAGATAGGTTTTGACTTCGATACAGACCTGGTGCTCGACGGCAAGGTGCGCCTGCCCTTCCATTCCAACGCCATGAAGCTCACCGCGTTCGGCGTGAACGGCGAAACGCTGTCTGAACAGCTCTGGTACTCTATTGGCGGCGGTTTCGTGATCGACGAGGCCGAAGCCGGGCGCAATTCCGCCGCTGAAGCCCCGGAAGGCGAGCCCTACCCGTTCGATAATTGCAATACGCTGATCGAGATTGGCGACCGCGAAGGGCTTTCCATCCCCGAGATCATGCTGGCCAACGAGACGGCCTTTCGCAGCGAGGCAGAGGTCCGGACACGTATATCCACCATCTGGCAGGCCATGGAAGACTGCATAGACCGCGGCGTCGCGGGCGATGGCGTCCTGCCCGGCGGGCTGAAGGTGAAGCGCCGCGCACCGGCCATGCAGCGCCGCCTGGAGGAAGACCCTGAGCGCGCCACCCGCGATCCGCTATCGGCCATGGAGTGGGTCAATCTGTGGGCGATGGCGGTCAATGAGGAAAACGCCGCCGGTGGCCGCGTTGTCACCGCGCCGACCAATGGCGCGGCGGGCATCATCCCTGCCGTCGCGCGCTATTTCGACCGGCATTGCAAGAAGCCAGGTGATGAGGACGCGATGGTACGCTTCTTCCTCACTGCTTCGGCTATTGGCGCGCTCTACAAGCTCAACGCCTCGATCTCGGGCGCGGAAGCCGGCTGTCAGGGCGAGGTGGGCGTTGCCTGCTCCATGGCCGCTGGCGGTCTGGCGGCCGCGCTTGGCGGCTCAAACCGGCAGATCGAGAACGCCGCAGAAATCGGCATGGAGCACAATCTGGGTCTCACCTGTGATCCCGTCGGCGGGCTGGTGCAGATCCCCTGCATCGAGCGCAACGCCATCGGCGCGATCAAGGCGATCAATGCCGCCCGCCTCGCCATGCTGGGCAACGCCGAATACAAGGTGCGCCTCGATCAGGTGATCGAGACCATGCGCCAGACCGGGCTCGACATGGCCGACAAGTACAAGGAAACCTCCGAAGGCGGCCTCGCGGTCAACGTGCCGGTGTGTTGAGGTAACGCCCTCGTCCAGATAATTGAAACCCCGGACGCGCAATGCGTTTTCCTCCCCCGTTTACGGGGGAGGTGCCAGCGAAGCTGACGGAGGGGGGAGCTTGTTTCGTGCAATCTCCCCCTCGGCCCTTCGGACCACTCCCCCAGTGAACGGGGGGAGAAAAGGACCGGCGCTCCTGTATTCGGATATTCCCGTGCAAACTAGCCCGCAGACACCAGCGCCTCGGCGACGGCGCACTCGGCACGCGTCTCGTGGCGGCATGTGGCAAGTGAGGTTTCCAGCCGCGCCTCGATGGCGCGAAGGTCCGCGATCTTGGCCCGCACCTCGTGCAAATGCTGCTCGGCCAGCGCATCGATATCGCTGCAGGTGGCGTCACGGTCTTCGAGCAGGTCCAGGAGACCTGATATCGCCGCGAGCGGAAAGCCGAGACTGCGTCCGCGCTTGATGAAGTCCAGCCTGCGCAGATGAGCGGGCGTATAGGCGCGGTGACCGCCAGCTGTGCGCGCCGGTTCGGGAAGTAAGCCCACCTGTTCGTAATAGCGGATGGTGACGACCTGGCAGCCGGTGCGGCGGGCCAGTTCTCCGATGGCATATGTTTCCTGCATGACGGGCTTGAACCTATAGCGACTATAGCTCGCAGCATGCATGCCGATGTGATTCCGGCAAGTCCGGGATCAGTCCGAAAAAGGATAACCGGCATGGCATTCTCCTCCCCACACGCCCTCCCCCAAAAGCGCCTCTTCGGCCTTTCAGCGAGCCTCGCCGCACTGGCGCTGGGCGCGGGCATTGGCCCGCTCCCGCTTCTGACCGCCGAGGCCGCCGCCGATGAACCGGAGACCATCATTGTCTCAGCCACCCGAACCCGCAGGCGGGTGCAGGACGAGCCGATCCGCGTGGAACTGATCGACCGCGAGGAGATCGAGGAGAAGATCATCATGTCGCCGGGCAATATCTCGATATTGCTGGCCGAGACGGGCGGGCTGTGGGTGCAGGCAAGCTCTGCGGCGCTGGGGTCTGCGGGCATCCGCGTCCAGGGCATGAGCGAGCGCTACACCCTGCTGCTGGCGGACGGATTGCCCCTTTATGGCGGACAGGCTGGCTCCATCGGCCTGTTGCAGATACCGCCCACCGATCTGGGCCGGGTGGAGGTCATCAAGGGGGCCGCGTCCTCGCTCTACGGGGCTTCGGCGCTGGGCGGCATGATCAATCTGGTCTCGCGTCGGCCATCGGACGAATTCGAGGGCGAAGTCCTTGCCAATATCACCAGCCAGCGCGGACAGGATGTGACGGGCTACGCATCAGGACCCTTGAGCGAGGCATGGAGCTATTCCCTGACCGCTGGCGGGCACTGGCAGGAGCGGCGTGATCTCGATGGCATAGGCTGGGCCGACATACCCGCCTATCAGCGCTACACGCTGCGCCCGCGCCTGTTCTGGCAGGGCGCATCCGGCGCCGAGGCGCTGGTGACATTCGGTGCCATGACCGAACGCCGCCGGGGCGGCACGATGCCGGGTGCCAGCGTGCCGGGCGGCGGCAGTTTCCTGCAGGGGCTGGACACGCAGCGCTTCGATGCGGGCCTCAATCTCGATGTGCCGCTGGATGACGGGCTGACGATGGGCGTGCGTGCATCGGCCATGCGCACAGACCACGATCATCTGTTCGGTAGCGAGACTGGTAGCGACCGGCACCAGACGGGCTTTGCCGAAATCTCCCTCACCCGCAGCGCAGGGATTCACACGCTGGTCGGCGGGGCTGCCGTGGAGGTCAATGACTACGCGTCCGACGATTTCGCCGCGTTCAACTATCGCTATACCGTGCCCGGCGCATTCTTCCAGTACGATATCGAACTGACGCCGGACTTCACGCTTTCCGCCAGCGCGCGGGCCGATTCCCACAGCGAATATGGCGAGTTCGTCAGCCCGCGCATCGCCGCGCTCTACCGCCCCGGCGCATGGACGCTGCGCGCCTCCGCTGCGCAGGGCTATTTCGCGCCGACGCCGTTTGTCGGCGCGATAGAGGAAACCGGGCTCTCCCGGCTGGAACCGCTGGCCGGGCTTCAGGCCGAACGCGCCGACACGCTGTCATTTGATGTGGGGCGGCGTTTTGGCCCGCTGGAAGCCAATGTGATCCTCTTCCAGTCACGCGTGCGCCACGAGACCGCGCTGGTGCCAACAGGTGTCACGCTGCCCGACGGCACCAGTCAGATGCAGATCATCAACGCGCCGGGAACCGCGCAGACACAAGGCGCAGAATGGCTCCTTCGTTACCGCTATGACCACATCACGGTGACGGCGAGCTATATGTTCACCGATGCCGTATCGTCTGATCCGGTGACCGGCACGCGGCGCACCACGCCGCTTACCCCGCGCCATTCGGCCGGCTTCGTGGCGATGTGGGAGGACCATGATCGCGGGCGTGTGGGTTTCGAGGCATACTATACCGGCTCGCAGGAACTGGACGATAATCCCTACCGCACCCGTTCAAAGCCGTTTGTGATGATGGGCATTCTCGGCGAGATCAATCTGGGGCGGGTCAGCCTTTTCCTCAATGCGGAGAACCTGCTGGACATCCGCCAGAGCCGGTATGATCCGCTGGTGCGCCCTGCCCGCGCTGGCGATGGCCGCTGGACGGTGGATGCCTGGACCCATACCGACGGCTTCATCGTCAATGGCGGGCTACGCATGCGCTTTGGCGGCGGGCATCACTAGGGGGCGCCTGTCACGCACTAGTCGGGCTCGACATCGCCTCGCGGTGCGGCCAACGCTGGATCATCATCGACACGGGATCGCGCCTGGATCCGCCGTCTGGCGAGCTGTACCAGAATGGCGATTGCGCCGCCCAACACCGCAATTAGCGCGATGATGAGTCCGCTCTGGATGAGCCAGTCGACTTCCTCCGAATTCGGGCCGTCCTGATCAAACCATTCACCGAGCGCTATCGCGGCGTGGTGCGTGATGTACAGAAGAAGTATCAAGCAGACGGCGGAGGAAGCCAGCTGCGGCGCCAACAGCCAGAACCGGCCGATTTTAGCTGCCTCAAACAATACGGCCGAAGCGGCTAACAGCGTGGTTATGACAAGCCCGAAGACTGGTAGAAGAGTTGCCAGCAGGAGGTGATTGCGGGCGGTGTCACTCGGTGCGTGCGGTAGAAGCGCTCCAAGCAAAGCCACCATGGAGACAGCCGCCGCGCCGGCTCCGATGACGCAAGCGACCCCAAGCCCGTATCGTCCACCAAACCCCATTCCGGCGCTCCTAAGCCGCCAGCTTCGCCGCCACCCGGTATTTGGCCTCGGTGGATTTAGCGATGTCGTCGAGCGTCACGCCGTCGGCCAGCTCGATCAGCTCCAGCCCGTCCTCCACCACATCGAACACGCCGTAGGTGGTGATGACGCGGTCAACGCAGCCCTTGCCGGTCAGCGGCAGGGCGCATTCTTTCAAGAGCTTGGGCGAGCCGTCCTTGGCGGTATGCTCCATGATGACCACAACGCGCTGGACGCCGGCGACGAGATCCATCGCCCCGCCCATGCCCTTGACCATCTTGCCGGGGATCATCCAGTTGGCGATATCGCCCTTTTCGGAGACTTCCATCGCGCCGAGGATGGACAGATTGATATGCCCGCCGCGGATCATGCCGAAGCTGTCTGCCGAGCTGAAATAGCTGGTCCGGCGCAGCTCTGTAATCGTCTGCTTGCCGGCATTGATGAGGTCCGGGTCCACCTGGTCCTCGGTCGGGAACGGACCCATGCCCAGCATGCCGTTCTCTGACTGCAGGGTCACATCCATATCCTCGGGGATATAGTTGGCCACGAGCGTCGGAATGCCGATGCCCAGATTGACGTAGAAGCCGTCCTCAAGTTCCTTGGCGGCGCGTTCGGCGAGTTGGTCGCGTGTCCATGCCATGATCTGTCTCTCCCTTAAGCCGCGCGCACGGTGCGCTGTTCGATGCGCTTCTCGTGGCTGCCCTTGATAATGCGCTGAACGAAGATGCCCGGCGTGTGTATGTGGTCGGGATCAAGGCTGCCGACCGGGACAATCTCTTCCACTTCGGCAACCGTCACCTTGCCGGCGGTTGCCATCATCGGATTGAAATTGCGGGCGGTCTTGCGGAAGACCAGATTGCCTTCGCTATCGCCCTTCCACGCCTTCACGATCGAGAGATCGGCCTTCAGGCCGGTTTCCATCACATAGGTTTCGCCGTCGAACTCGCGCAGCTCCTTGCCCTCGGCGACCAGCGTGCCAACGCCGGTCTTGGTGAAGAAGGCGGGAATGCCCGCGCCCCCTGCCCGGATGCGTTCGGCCAGCGTGCCTTGAGGATTGAATTCCAGCTCCAGCTCGCCGGAGAGGTATTGCTTCTCGAAGGTCTTGTTCTCGCCCACATAGGACGAGACCATTTTCTTGATCTGGCGGGTATGCAGCAGCAGGCCCAGCCCGAAATCATCCACCCCGGCATTGTTGGAAATGACGGTCAGGTCCTTCGCGCCGCTATCGCGCAGGGCCAGGATCAGGTTTTCAGGAATACCGCACAGTCCGAAACCGCCGGCCATCACGGTCATGCCGTCAAAGGTCAGGCCCTCGAGAGCAGAAACCGCATCCGCATAGACTTTTTTCACCTTGGGCGTCCTCCGGATAAAAATTCAACGTGCGTTGTATAGTTCGCAGGCGGGCATCCGCCAAGCGGGACTTGCGCCATTGACTGCTGCGCACGGGATAACCGATTGGCCGGGCCGGGTCCATGGCGGCCAGGTGAAAGCCTCAGACCCAAAAACGCCGGACTGGAGGATCAACCTCCAGCCCGGCGCTGGTTGAGGAAACACTTGCCTCACGAAGCCCGGATCCGGCGAGGGACTGGGAACACATGGCCCGGACTTCGAGGCCAAGAAAAGCAAACCCTAGCTGAACCGTTGGTGAACGGTGCCTATCCGTCATTCCTGCGGAAATATTCCTTGTCGGCTTCAACCGCGATGGCACCGCCGAAGAACAGCACATAGGCCGCCCAGTAGATCCAGATCAGGAACACGATCACCGCGCCCAGCGAGCCGTAGATGGAGGCATTCACGAAGGCTGAAACATAACCGGTGAAGCCTGCCGACAGCGTCATCCAGAGGACGGTGGAGGTCGCAGCACCGATCAGGCACGCCGCCCAGCTGGTCTCGCCGGTGCGCTGCATCACATAGCGGTAGAGCAAGGCCAGTACCAGGAACATGCCGCCCACCGACAGCGTGACCGGATTGATGAGCAGGCCGACCTCCCCGCCATCCAGCCCCAGCGCCTCGAGCGCCGGGCTGAGAACCGCCGGCACGAAGATCACCGTGAGATTGGCCGCGATCAGCAGGCCGATCCCGACCAGTACGGCCATCAGGGCCACAAAATTATAGCGAACCAGCGAGCGCAGTCCCTCGCGCCCGGCAATGGAGTTGAGCCCGGTAATCACGGCCTTGGTGCCGCGCGAGGCCGCCCAGAGCGCAATCAGCAGCGCGATGGAGCCTTGCAGGGTCAGCGCCGTGGAGGAAGTGGTGGTCAGCAGCGATATCTGGTTCATCAGGAAGCGGCCCACATCAGGCGGCAGCATCTCCGCCATGCGGCTTACCTGCTCATAGGCTTCCGCCTCGTCATGGATCAGCCCGTATATCGAGGCCAGCACCGCAAAAGCGGGAAACAGCCCAAGCAGCGCAAAGAAGGACGCGCCGCCCGCAAACAGCATCACCTCGCGCTGGATGATGCGGTGGAAAGCGCGCACGGGGACGGCCACAGGGCCGATGCGCATAACGGCCTCGGCCAAGGGCTTGAGACGGTCCAGTTGTGCTTTGAGCACCTAGTTTGCCTTCCTGATGGCTGGCGTCCGTTCTACGGCGAAGACCGGTCCAGTTAAACCGGCTAGCTGCGACGCCCGAACGCGCCCTTGCTGTCCAGCGCCGTGATATCGGCTTCGCCAAAGCCCCAGTCGGCCAGCACGCTGCGGGTATCGGCTCCGGGCGAAGGCGCTGGTCCCTGGATGGCACCGGGCGTCTTCGAAAAGCGCGGCGCGGGCGCTGCCTGGCGCACACCAGCCACATCGGTGAACACGCCGCGCTCAGCCATGTGCGGGTGGTTTGCCGCCTCCTCAGTGGTCAGCACCGGCGCAAAGCAGGCATCACTGCCCTCCAGCTCGGCGCGCCATTCATCGCGTGTCCTTGAGGCGAAAGCCGCTTCCAGCTTGACGCGCTGCGCGTCCCACTGGCTGGCATCATAGGGGTTCGCCATCACCGGATCGCCCGTCAGAGCGAGTTTTTCCAGCAGCAGGGCGTAAAATTCCGGCTCCAGCGGCCCGATGGAGACATGCTTGCCGTCAGCGCATTTATAGGTGCCGTAGAAGGCTGCGCCGCCATCGAGCAGGTTCTCGCCCCTGCCCCGGCTCCAGACGCCCATGGCCTGCAACTGGTGTATCGCACCCATCAGCGAGGCCGCGCCGTCGACGATGGCGGCGTCCACCACCTGTCCCTCGCCCGTCGCACGGGCATGGGTGAGAGCAGCCAGCACCCCGAACGCCAGATAGAGCGAGCCGCCGCCAAAATCACCGACCAGATTGAGCGGAATGGCCGGACTGTCGGGCGTACCCATCGCGTCCAGCGCGCCGGTCAGCGAGATATAGTTGATGTCATGCCCCGCGGCGTGCGCCAGCGGGCCATGCTGGCCCCAGCCCGTCATGCGGCCATAGACAAGCGCCTTGTTACGCTGGTGGGCAATCTCCGGCCCGAGGCCCAGCCGCTCCATCACGCCGGGGCGATAACCCTCCAGCAGGATGTCGGCGCGGCTTATCAGCTTCAGGCACGCCTCGACCGCTGCCGGGTTTTTCAGATCGAACGCAGCAGAGCGCCGCCCGCGCGCCAGAATCTCGGCCGCGCCACCGCCATGTGCGCCCGGCCGGTCAATACGCACCACGTCCGCGCCCAGATCCGACAAAAGCATCGCTGCAAAAGGTGCAGGCCCCAGCCCAACAAATTCAATCACTTTAACGCCACGCAAAGGGCCTTGTGCGTTCATGGAGCTGCTCCGGGTAGCGAAATAATGGTGCGTTTGAAGGAATTCGGGTTGTGACACTGAAATTACATCGACACAATGCCAGCTCTGTCAGGTTCGGGGGACCGATGGGGCGTGCTGTCACACTACTCGTTTGCGGAAACGCAGAAGCCGCGGGGGAACTCGCCGCAGAGCTGTGTGATCTGGGCTTTTCCACGCGTTCAGTGAGCGCGCAGGATGCCCCTGCCGCCCTGCAATCAGAACCTGTTGATGCCATCGTCGCGCTGGAACCGCTTGATCGCGCGGCAGACCTGCCAGCGCGGGCGGTGATTTCCCTTGCTGGCGCTTTTGAGGGCGCACACGCCGCCATCGTGCCGCCCGCTCACCCGATCCAGATTGCCGCGCGGGTGCGTTCGCTCCTGCGCCTCGGCGTGCTGGAAGAAACCGCGCGTCAAAGGCTGGCGGATCTCGGCGATGCGGGACATTTGCTGCACAAGTCCGAGCAGAAGGGCGGGCCTATCTCCGTGCTCTATGCCGGGCCGCCCGACCCGGCCTATCTCAGGCTGGAGCACGCGCTGGAACGGGCCAATGCGCAGACGGTGGCGGCCTTCTCCACCTTCAACGCCTTTGACTATCTCCATGAGCGCGCGTTTGACGCCGTCGTTCTCAATACCCGGCCCAAGCCGGATGTGGCCCACACGGTCTGTTCGGCCATGCGCCGCAATACGCGCCTTTACCACACCCCGACCGTGCTTTTGAGCCATGACGAGGTGTATCGCGCCGCCGACGAGGCGTTTGCGCGCGGCGCGTCGGACATTCTGCCCGCCTCGCTGGACGCTGATGATCTGGCTGCGCGCATTCTGGCGCTGGCACAGGAAAGACGGCGCCGGCGCCTTTCCAAGGGGCTGCTGGAATCGTGCCGGGTGTCGGCGGTACTCGATAGCGAAACAGACCTCTTCAACGACACGTTCGGCCGCCGCCATTTGTCCAGCCTGATCGATGTTGCGCAGACCCAGGGCCTGCCGCTTTCGCTGATCGGGCTGAGAGCGTCCATTCCCGGCGCGGCGGGGCCGTCCGATGGGCGCCACGCGTCCGGCGCGCTCAACCAGTTTGCCTCCATGCTGCGCCACTGCGTGCGGGCCGAGGATCTGGCCGTACGCCTGTCGGCCAACACCTTCTATCTCGCCTTGCCCGGCACCAGCACCGTCGATGCTCAGGTTGTTGCCGCGCGCGTTGCCGCGATTGCCGAGTGCACGGCCTATGAGGGTGAAGACCCCCAAATGCCCTTCCGCATCGTGCTGCGCCATGAAGTGGCCGATGCGGGCTCTGGCGACAAGGCGCAGACCCTTATCGCACGGGCCTTCAACGCCCTGCACCCGGAACGCACTGCGGTAGCGGCCGTTTAGGCCGCTGCCCGCCCGCGAGATGCAGCATCGGCGATGGGAGCGATCAGGCGTTGCACGCCCTTGAGGCGCTCGCCCACATCCGGGAAATCACCGCGCAGCACCATCGAATTGTCGGGCCGCAGCTTGTAGTCGGCGGGCCGCCGGTTCATCAGCTCGATCAGCGCCATCGGATCCTTGAAGGCGTGATCGCGGAAGGTTGCCACCGCGCCCTTCGGCCCGGCATCGAGCTTGGCGATACCGGCGCGCTTGCACAGCGCCTTGATGGCGACGACTTGCATCAGGCTTTCCACTTCATCAGGCAGCGGGCCGAACCGGTCGATCAGTTCGGCGGCAAACGCCTCACGTTCCTGCTTCGTGTCGAGCTTTGACAAACGCCGGTAAAGCCCCATACGCACATCAAGATCGGGAACGTAATGGTCCGGGATCAGCACCGCTGCGCCGGTATTGATCTGCGGTGACCAGTCGCCCTCATCCAGCGCCGGGCCATCGGTTTTCAGCGAGGCAACGGCTTCTTCCAGCATGGCCTGATAGAGCTCCACGCCAACATCGCGGATATGCCCCGACTGCTCCTCACCAAGCAGATTGCCGCCGCCGCGCAAATCAAGATCGTGGCTAGCCAGCGTGAAACCTGCCCCCAGGCTATCGAGCGATTGCAGGACTTTCAGGCGCTTCTCCGCGCCTTCGGTGATCTTCTCGCGCGCAGGCGTGGTGAGATAGGCGTAGGCGCGCGCCTTGGAGCGCCCTACCCGTCCGCGCAGCTGGTAAAGCTGGGCCAGCCCGAACCGGTCGGCGCGGTGAACCACCAGCGTATTGGCCGTCGGCACGTCGATGCCGGATTCCACGATCGTGGTGGATAGGAGCACATCGAACCGGCCTTCATAGAAGGCGGTCATAATGTCTTCCAGCGCGGTGGCGGCCATCTGGCCATGGGCAATCTCGAAGCTGATTTCCGGCACCGCTTCGCGCAGGAATTCGGCCGTGTCCTCAAGATCGGAAATACGCGGCACCACGAAGAAGCTCTGCCCGCCCCGGTATTTCTCCCGCAGCAGCGCCTCGCGCGCGGTAACCGGATCGAACGGCGCGACATAGGTGCGCACGGCCAGACGGTCCACGGGCGGCGTAGCGATGATGGAGAGATCGCGTATCCCGCTCATCGCCAGTTGCAGCGTGCGGGGAATGGGCGTTGCGGTCAGGGTCAGCACGTGGACATCGGTGCGCAGCTCTTTCAGGCGCTCCTTATGCTTCACCCCGAAATGCTGCTCCTCGTCGATCACCAGCAGGCCAAGATCGGAGAAGGTGATCGTCTTGGCCAGCAGGGCGTGGGTGCCGACGACGATCTCGCAGCGCCCCTCCGCCAGCTCAATGCGCGTTTCGGCCGCTTCCTTCGCGCCGACCAGCCGCGAGAGGTGGCGCACCTTGACCGGCCAGCCCTTGAAGCGCTCCACGAACGTGTTGAAGTGCTGGCGGGCCAGCAGGGTGGTCGGCGCCACCACCGCCACCTGCTTGCCGCTCATCGCGGTGATGAAGGCCGCACGCAGCGCGACTTCGGTCTTGCCAAAACCCACATCGCCGCAGATCAGCCTGTCCATCGGACGGCCACGGGCGAGATCCTCGAACACATCCTCAATGGCTGAGAGCTGGTCGTCGGTCTCGGCAAACGGGAAGCGCGCAGCGAACTCGTCGTAAATTCCCGCTGGCGGTTCGATGACCACGCCCTCGCGGGCATTGCGCTCTGCGGCGATGCGGATCAGCTCGTCGGCCATGTCGCGCAGGCGCTTCTTCGCCTTGGCCTTGCGCGCCTGCCAGGCAACACCACCCAGTCTGTCCAGCTGCGCGGTCTCGCTGTCATTGCCGTAGCGCGAGAGCAGCTCGATATTCTCTACCGGCAGGAAGAGCTTGGCCGCGCCGGCATATTCCAGCTCCAGACAATCGTGCGGCGCGTCCTGCACGGTCAGCGTTTTGAGGCCCAGATAGCGGCCCAGCCCGTGATCGGAATGGACCACCAGATCACCGGCCGAAAGGCTTCCCGCTTCCGTGATGAAGTCCGCATTCTTGCGCTTGCGCACCCGGCGGGCCAGCCGGTCGCCCAGAATGTCCTGCTCGGCGACCACCGCCAGCATATCAGTCTCGAACCCCTGCTCCAGCGGCAGGACGACGCGCGCAATCGCGCTTTTGGGCAGGCCCTGCACGGCGTTCCAGTCGCGCGCAATGGCGATAGGGGCAAGACCGTGTTCGCCGAGCACGTTTGCCAGCCGGTCAGATGCGCCCTCGGTCCAGCCTGCGACCATCACCCGCTTGCCGGACTGGCGAAGCTGGACGATGTGCTGGCGCGCCGCGTCAAACACGTTGTGTCCCGCCTGACGCTCGGCGGCGAAGCTGCGCCCGATCCGCCCCGGCAGGGTGACGACATGCTCGCCCGGCTCATGCAGGGCCGTGAAGCGGCGCGTGGCGCGCTGCGATAGCATCGCCTCCCACTCATCGCCCGTCAGATAGAGTGCCTCAGGCTCCAGCGCGCGGTAGACCGGCGCGGAGAACGCGCCCTTGCCGGTGCTGGCCTGAGCGGCGTCCTGGCGGGCCTGATAATAGTCCGCGATCTGTTCCAGCCGTTCGGCAACCGCATCGCTGCTCAGCGGATCAAGCGCGGTGATGCCGCTCGTGCCGAGATAATCGAACACCGTCTCCATGCGCTCATGGAAAAGCGGCAGCCAGTGCTCGGCCCCTTGCGGGCGCGCGCCTGCGCTGACCGAATCGTAGACCGGATCGCCCGACACCGCGCCGCCAAAGCGTTTCAGGAAGCCGGAGCGGAAGCGCGAGATCGCCGCCTCGTCGATCAGCACTTCGCTGACCGGCGTGAACTCCACGCCTTTGAGCTGGCGGGTCGTGCGCTGGGTCTCGACATCGAATGCACGTACCGATTCCAGCGTGTCGCCGAAGAAATCGAGCCTTACCGGCTCCTCTGCGCTCGCCGGAAACACATCAATCACCCCGCCGCGCACCGCAAAATCACCGCGCTCGGAGACGGTGGCCGTGCGGGTATAGCCATTGGCGGCGAAATAGGCCGTCAGGCGTTCGACCTCGACCACGCCGCCCTGCCTGGCGCTGATGCCAGCCGTCTGCATCACGCTGCGCGGGGCTACCCGCTGCAGCACGCCATTCACCGTCGCGATGACGATCAGCGTGCCATCCTTGCTGGCATCCCAGTTGGCGAGGCGATGCAGCGCCCCTGCCCGGCGCGCCGCCGTGCGCGGGCTGGGGCTGATCCGGTCATAGGGCTGGCAGTCCCAGGCGGGCAGGCGCAGGCGGGCAATGTCCGGGCAGAAGAAGGCACAAGCCTCAGCGAACGCCAGCGCGCGCGCCTCGTCCGACGCGATGAAGAGATTGATCCCGCCGCGAAGGCGCGCCGCATCGCAGAAAACCAGCGCGTCATAGCCTTCCGGCACACCGCTAAGGGTGAGACTTTCCGCCGCGGCGGCGATACGGTTCAGATCGGTCATCTCTTCACGTCCATCAATACGGTATCGCCCGCATGGGCGTTTTGGCCCCATGCGGGTTGTCTGGTTTCCTCAGCGTTTTCCCGGCGAACGCCGGTGAAACGCGTGTTAGTTGCCGCCCGGACCGTCGCTCACGATGGCCTCATGGCGGAAGCCTTTAAGCGCATCCAGCACCGGGCCGTCATAATTGGCCGGCGTCTCCGCCCGGCCCGTGATCCACGCATAAACCTCGGTGTCCGGCGCGTCGAGCAGGCGCTCAAACTCGTCCAGCTCCGCCGGGCTCAGGCCCTCAAGGCGTGCCTCGGCAAACCGGCCCATGATGAGGTCGGCCTCCTTGAAGCCGCGCCGCCACGCCCGGAAGGTCAGGCGCTTCTTGCGGTCGGTGTCGTTGATGGACGGATTGGGATCGGAAAACGGATCATCACTCATGGCGCGGGATATAGCGGGCGACGGGGACGAGGCAAAGGGTATTAGGTGACAGCCATCTATCGCTACGGTAAGCCCTTCGCATAGGAGGCAACATGTACCTTCAAAGCTGCATACTACCGATCTGCACTTACTCGATTAATGATGCAGGCTTGGCACACATCCACAGGCTGTTCGGCAGCGCATTCTTAATCCGGCCCGATGGCTTAGTGATGACAGCAGCACATGTATTGAAGGACGCATTTGCGAGCGCGGCGGAAAATAATCAAAAGGTAGCTTTCGTCGGTAAAGACGAAAATGGACAGGCAGAAAAAAACGTTGTTGCGGAAATTACTGCATGGGATTGCGCGCCTGAACCCATTGATATCGCTGTGGCGATCTCGATATACCAGAGCAAAACAACCTACAAACTATCAAAAAAAACCTATGATACTTTATTGTGGCGAGACGTTGCTTCAATCGGATATCCTATAAATGCATGGTCGATTGTTGATAAAAAGCATCGAATTAATTTGAGATGCCACAAGGGCTATGTTCAACGCCACATAGCCTCAGGTGATCTGGGCCGCCCAACACCAGAATCTTTCGAATTGAGTTTTTTAGGTTCCCGAGGAATGAGTGGCGCCCCAGTATTTTTGTATCAGGGTGATCATGATGAGGTGCTTGGCGTATTTGTAGGCGCCTTTCGCTCTGAAATCGTTGAAGAAGTTTTGGAAGAAATAACAGAAGGCTCTAAGACATACACAGAAAAGCGCGTGAAGGTTGATGAGTACGGTATTGCTCACGCTATCTCCGCCCTGAGGGGATGGGTGCCATCATTCATGGTAGATGCTTTAATTTGATAGATGCGCCCTGAGTCCCTCTTTCCCCTGTTTGCCGATCTGACGAGCCTTACCGGTGTCGGGCCGAAGCTGGCGGCATTGCTGGAGAAGGTGTTTGGCGGCGGGCGGGTGAAGGATGCCGTCTTCACCCTGCCCACAGGGCTTATCGACCGCTCCCGGCGGGTGACGATTGCCGAGTGCGGTCAGGGCGGCGCGTCCGGCCTTGTCACGCTGGACGTGATGATCGAGGCGCATGTGCCGGGCGCAACTCTTAAACAGCCCTACAAGGTGCGCGCGAGCGATGAGAGCGGCTTCCTCCATCTCGTCTTCTTCCACGCCCGCAAGGACTATCTGATGCGCACCCTGCCGCCCGGCGAGCGGCGCATCGTGTCTGGCAAGGCGGAGCGGTTTGGCTCCGAAATCCAGATCGTCCATCCGGACCTGGTGGCGAAACCCGGTGAGATCAGCGCCGATGACCTCATCCAGCCCGTCTATCCGCTCACCGCCGGGCTGACAGCCAACACGGCCAGAAAGGCCGTCAGGGCCGCGCTGGAGCGCGTGCCTGACCTGCCGGAGTGGTGCGGCCCGGAGATACCCGAAGCCGCCTCCTGGCCCCTCTGGAGGGCCGCTATCGAGGCGGCGCATGCGCCGCGCTCGGCGGCTGATCTGGAGCCAGGCAATCTCGCGCGCACCCGCCTCGCGTTTGATGAGCTATTGGCTCACCAGTTGGCCCTCAAACTCGCTCGCGCCAGCCGCAAGGCGAGGAAGGGCCGCGAGCTGAAAGGCAGTGGTGGCAAGGTACAGGCCGTCATCGCCGCTGCACCCTTCACGCCGACGGGCGCTCAAGTGCGGGCCTTCGAGGCGGCGAAATCCGACATGGAGGCGGCGACGCGCATGATGCGCCTGGTCCACGGCGATGTGGGGTCGGGCAAGACCTTCGTTGCGGCCCTGTGCGCGGCCCATGCGGCAGAGGCGGGCGTGCAGACGGCGCTGATGGCGCCGACCGAGATTCTCGCCCGCCAGCATGCTGCCGTGCTGACGCCCCTGCTCGCCGCGGCAGGTATCCGCACCATCACCCTAACCGGACGCGACAAGGGCCGCGCACGGGAAGAGCTCACCGCCGCCATCGCCAATGGCGAGGCCCATGTGGTGTGCGGCACCCATGCCCTCTTTCAGGATGCGGTGGAGTTTCACGATCTCGGCCTTGTCATCATTGACGAGCAGCATCGCTTTGGCGTGTCTGACAGGAAGCGCCTGACCTCCAAGGGAGCCATGCCCGATACGCTGGTGATGAGCGCGACGCCCATTCCGCGCACGCTGACCCTTGCCGTCTATGGCGATCTGGATGTCTCGCGCCTTGATGAGAAACCAGCCGGGCGCATCCCGCCCACCACGCGCGTCATTCCCGGCGAACGGCTGGATGATGTAATCGAAGGGCTGGGGCGGGCTGTAGCCAAGGGCGAGCGCGCCTACTGGGTCTGCCCGCTGGTGGAAGAGAGCGATATCTCCGACCTCGCGGCCGCAGAGGAGCGCCATCTTCTGCTCTCCAACGCGCTTCGGGCGCGCGTCGGCCTCCTGCATGGGCGGATGCCCGGCAAGGAGAAGGAGCGTATCGCGCGTTCCTTCCGTGATGGCGAGATCGATATTCTGGTCGCCACCACCGTGATCGAGGTAGGCGTCGATGCGCCGGACGCCACCATCATGGTGATCGAGCATGCCGAGCGCTTTGGCCTTGCCCAGCTGCACCAGCTGCGCGGCCGCGTGGGACGCGGCGACAAGCCCTCCTCCTGCCTGCTGGTCTATCACGGCAAGCTTGGAGAGACCGCGCAGCGGCGCCTGGAAATCATGCGCGAGAGCGATGACGGGTTCTTCATCGCCGAGGAAGACTGGAAGCTGCGAGGCTCCGGCGATCCGCTGGGCCTGCGCCAGTCCGGCCTGCCAGACTATCGCTTTGCCGACCTTGCCGCCCATGCCGGCCTGCTCAGCCTTGCCAGTGATTACGCCAAGCTGGAAGCATCGCGCGAGGAGCCGCTAAAGGGTCCGCGTGGGGACGCGCTACGCACGCTGCTCTACCTGTTTGAGCGTGATGAAGGCGTGAAGCTGATGCGCTCTGCCTGAGATAGCTTTCTCCCCCCGTTCACGGGCGGGGTGAGAAACGAAGCTTCGAACGCCCGAAGGACCGAGGGGGGGATTTTGAAAAGAGAAGTTTCCCCCCTCCGTCAGCTACGCTGACACCTCCCCCGTAAACGGGGGAGGAAAACGAGTGCCTAATCGTTCTGCCTTGGCGGCTCGCCCGCGGCCTCGCGCGCCTTGGCCTCGGCCTCGGTATGATCGAGCGTCTCGCCGGCGGGCAGCGCGCCTTCGGGCAGGCGGTCCGGGGTCACCAGGCCGAAGGAGATAATCAGCTTGGCCGCTTCCTCGATCGAGATATCAAGCGGAATCGCGCGCGAGCGCGGGATGAACAGCAAAAAGCCGGAGGTTGGGTTGGGCGTTGTCGGCACGAACACGCCGATCACGTCCTCCTTGCCCTTGCCGACATGGTGGCGGATCGCGCCCTTGCCGTGCGAGGCCACGAAGGCCACCGCATAGCTGCCCGACATCGGATATTCGACCAGCACCACTTCCTTGAAGGCATTGTTCTGCGCCCCCAGTACCGTCTCCATGAGCTGTTTGAGCGCGCCGTAGATATTGCGGATCAGCGGCACGGCATTGACGATCCGCTCGCCAATGGCCAGCAGGGTGCGCCCGAAGAAGTTCGCCGCCAGTGCACCCAGCAGGGTCAGCGCCAGCACGGCAATGATCACGCCCATGCCCGGCAGGGCGAAGGGCAGATAGGTCTCCGGGTTGTAGCGCTCCGGGATAAGCGGCTTGATGGTGGAATCAACAAAGCTGATGAAGATGTAGATCAGCCAGATGGTGACGGTCACAGGTGTGGCGACCACGATGCCGGTAAGAAAACTGTTGCGAAGCCAGCGCAGCACTAGATCGGACTCCTGTCACAAAGGGGGTTACCCAGCCCGGCGCGATGATGGCAAACTTGTAACGCGACTGCCAGCGCGCCTGGCGGTAAGTACACGCAAAATGAGGGGACAGACCGATCCATGCCGAAGCTGAGCGCGCCTGCCCGCCCCTTTACCGTGTTACTCGCGATTGCCGCTACAGGGCTGGCTGTGCTTCTGATCGCGGCAAGCTGGATCATGCGCGACCAGATCTACCAGACCTTTCTTGATCCGGGCGTCCCCTTCCAGACCTACGAGCCCCCGCCCGCTCCTGATTACACCGGCCCGGACGCGTGGGCCGTGCGCCCTGTTCTGGCGGCGCTGGATGATGACGAGCCTGCGGTGTTTTTCGTCCATCCCACGCTGCACACGGGCGGCGATCACTGGAATGCCGTGCTGGACCGGAATAGTCACCGCGAGCGGCTGGAGCGGCTCTACCTGCCCAACTATGCGGGCCCGTTCGCGCAGACCGGCGCGATATTCGCGCCGCGCTATCGTCATGCCGCGCTCTATGCCTACATGAATAACCGCGAGGATTCCCTGCAGGCCCGCCTGCTGGCTTACGAGGATGTCCGCACCGCTTTCCGCCAGTTCCTTGCCGATATCGGTGAGGATCGCCCGGTCATTCTGGTTGGTACCGGACAGGGCGGCGAACATGTGACCGGCCTGCTGCTGGACGAGGTGTCGCGTGATGAAAGCCTGATCGCCCGGCTGGTGGCCGCCTACATTATCGACGCGCCGGTCGCAGCAGACCTATTTGACGGGCCGTTGGCCGATTTGCCGCTGTGTGACGCGCCGGAGGCTTTCCGCTGTGTCATCACATACTCGGCCATCCAGGCCGATGAGGCCGCGCGGATCGATGCCATTACCGAGCGCAGCTCGCTGTGGATTGATCGCGGGCGTCTGGGCCAGACGCCGGGGCGGGAGCTGGCTTGCGTGAACCCGCTATTGTGGAACCTCTCTGAGGACTATGCGCCCGCCCGCCTGCATCGCGGCGGTGCAGCCGCTGAAGGACTGGAATTGGGCGAACGCCCCTCTCCGCTGGCCAGCCAGACAAGCGCGCAGTGCCAGAACGGTCTGCTCTTCATCGATCAGCCGCGCTCGCGCACGCTGCGGCGGCCGTCGCGGCTGGCCGAAACGCGGCGCGTGCCGCCCTTCAACCTGTTTTATGCTGATCTGGAAGCGGATGTGACGCGCCGGGCAGCATTGCTGGCTGAAACCCTCGCCGAAGAGCGGCGCTGGGCACCGGACCTGCCGGAGGCCGAGGAAGTCGTTGTGGTGCCAGTACGCCCGATTGACTAGGCGTTGCCGGCTTTCATCTTTTCCACCAGCGCGGTGGTGGAAAATCCGGCCTGCAGCGGCGCGATGATGATCTCGCCGCCGCGCGATTTGATGAAATCGGCTCCGGGCAGGTCATCGGGCTTGTAGTCAGCCCCTTTCACCAGAACATCGGGGGCTATCGCGCGGATCAGCTCCTCGGGCGTGTCTTCCTCGAAGACGACTACGCGGTCCACGCTCTCCAGCGCGGCCAGCATGGCGGCGCGGTGGGCAGCAGGGTTCACCGGACGTCCCTCGCCCTTCAGGCGCGTCACGGACGCATCGCTATTGAGCCCCACCACCAGCCGGTCACAGACCGAGCGGGCATGGCGCAGAGAGGCGAGATGGCCGGGGTGGAGAATGTCAAAACAGCCATTGGTGAAGCCGACCTTCAGCCCGTCGCGGTGCCATGAGCTGACGGTGCTGGCAGCCTGCCCGCGCGACAGCACCCGCCAGTCCACATCGCCTGCGCCGGGAATGGCGCTATCGAGCAATTCCTCCGGTGACACAGTGGCGGTGCCGGTCTTGCCGACCGCCGTGCCGGCAGCCAAGTCGGCGAGCGCCATCGTATCGACAAGCGGGAGACCGGCCGCCACGCCAAGCGAAAGCGCGGCGAGCGCCGTGTCGCCCGCGCCGGACACGTCATAGACAGAACGCGGACGGGCGCGGTGATGATGGACCTGGCCATTCTCGATCAGGCTCATGCCCTTGCCACCGCGTGTGACGATCAGCGCAGGCGTGGCGGAGAGGCGCGACTTCAGGGCTGTCAGCGCCTCTTCTGCTTCCGCGTCCGAACCAACCGGCAGGCCTACCTCGTCAGCGAGTTCCTGCGCGTTCGGCTTGATGAGCGTTGCGCCGTCATAGCGCGAATAATCCGCGCCGCGCGGATCGACGCAGACCGGCTTTCCCGCCGCCTTGGCGAGCTTGATGATTTCGGCACACACCGCGCGCGTCAGCATGCCCCGGCCATAATCGGAGAGGATCACGACATCCGCGCTGGCCAAAGCGGCGCTCACCGCTTCGATGACCGCGCGTTCGCTGTCATGGCTGATCGCAGTGCCGGGGTCGCAGTCCACACAGAACATTTGCTGGCTACCGGAAACATAGCGCGTCTTGGTCGGGGTCTTGCGGCCGTTCTGGCGGACCAGCGTGACAGCCGATGCGCCGCATTCGCCAAGCAGGGCCTCTACCGCAGGCCCGTGCGCATCGTCACCAACCACGCTGACCGCACTGGCGACACCGCCCAGGCTGATCAGATTGCGCACCAGATTGCCCGCCCCGCCCAGCATCATTTCCCGGCGGGTCTCCGACAGGATCGGCACCGGCGCCTCACGCGAAATGCGCTTCACCTCGCCATAGACGAAGGAATCCAGCAGCACGTCGCCGACAACAAGCGCGCGCTTGCCAGCGATTGCACCGAGCAGGATGGAGGCTTCCTGGCGTTGCATGGCGGGCCTAAAGCGCCATTACGGGGTTAGCCTTGGCCATGCGGTCAAACTCCAGCAGATCGCCCGCAATCGCCTCAAAATGCTTCAGCGGGATCATGTTCGGCCCGTCTGACGGCGCATTATCCGGGTCGGGGTGGGTTTCCATGAACACCGCCGCAACACCAAGGGAGACCGCCGCGCGCGCCAGATATGGCACGAACTCGCGCTGGCCGCCGGACGAAGCACCCTGCCCGCCGGGTTGTTGCACCGAATGCGTCGCATCGAAAACAACAGGGCAGCCGATACTGGCCATGATCGGCAGCGCGCGCATGTCGGAGACCAGCGTGTTATAGCCAAAGCTCGCCCCGCGTTCGCAGGCAAACACATTCGGATTGCCCGCGCCGGTGATCTTGGCGACGACATTCTTCATGTCCCACGGCGCGAGGAACTGGCCCTTCTTCACATTGATCGCCTTGCCGGTCTGCGCCGCAGCGACCAGCAGGTCGGTCTGACGGGACAGGAAGGCGGGTATCTGCAGCACATCGACCGCCTGGGCGGCGATGGCGCACTGTTCGGCGGTGTGGATGTCGGTGAGGACCGGAAGGCCGGTCGTCTCGCGGATTTCAGCAAAGATCGGCAGTGAGTCTTCAAGCCCGATGCCCCGCTGGGCGCTGGCGCTGGTGCGGTTGGCCTTGTCAAACGAGGTCTTGTAGATGATCTGGCAGCCCAGCCGCTCGCCGATCTCTTTCAGCATGGCGGACACTTCCAGCCCGTGCTGGCGGCTTTCCAGCTGGCAAGGCCCGGCAATGAAGGTCAGCGGACGGGTATTGCCGATCTCGAACGCGGGATGCGTGCCGCGAGCCAGCGTCACAACGGAATTGGGAGCGGTCATGGGCGGTCTGTCTTTCCTTGTCAGGTGCAGCGCGATCAGATTTCGCTGATCCGCGCCCCGGTTGGCCTCGTAATAGCTGACATAGGTATTCCCGTCATCCTTGCACTGCGGCTTTCATTATCGTGTCCACCTCAACTCATTCTGCTGGTTCTCCCGTCATCTGCTGGTTGCGTCAGGACCTGCGCATCGCCGACAATCCGGCATTGCTGGCGGCGGCGAACTCCGGCGCGCCGCTGATCTGCCTCTACGTGCTCGATGACCAGACGCCCGGCAAATGGGCCAGAGGCGGTGCGTCGCGCTGGTGGCTGCACCACAGCCTTGCCGCGCTTGATGCCAGCCTGCAACGCCTTGGCACGCGCCTGATCCTGCGCCGGGGCGATGCCTTCGATATTGTCACCGGCCTTGCCAGCGAGCTGAACGCGCAAGCCGTATTCTGGAACCGCTGCTACGAACCCTTCGCCCGCCAGCGCGATGCCCGGATCAAGGCGCATCTGAAAGACGGCGGATGCGCGGTGGAGACGTTCAACGCCTCCCTGCTTGTTGAGCCGTGGCACGTAACGACAAAGGATGGCGGGCCCTACCGCGTCTACTCGCCCTATTTCCGGGCGCTGGCCCCGCATTGTGACGATATCGCCCCCCTGCCTGCCCCTTCTTCTGTCACCGACGGTTCGCAGGGCGTTCACTCTGATGCGCTTTCCAGCTGGTCATTGCTCCCGTCCTCTCCCGATTGGGCCACAGGGTTCGGCCCCGTCTGGACACCCGGCGAGGATGGCGCGCGGGCCAGGCTCGAAACTTTCTGCGAGGATGCGGCGCGAGACTATGCCGATACCCGCAATCTGCCGGGAACCGACGGCACATCGCGCCTGTCGCCCCATTTGCATTTCGGTGAAATCTCCCCGCGCCAGATCTGGCATCACGCGGTCGGCCACGTGCATGCCGGAAAGGGCCGTGAGACGTTCCTGAAGGAAATCGGCTGGCGCGAGTTCTCCTATAACCTCCTCTATCATTTCGATGATCTGCCCGAATCCAATTATCAGCGCAAATTCAATGGCTTTCCGTGGAATTTTGATGAATCGGTTTTCCAAAAATGGACGCGCGGACAGACCGGCTATCCGGTCGTTGATGCGGGCATGCGCCAGCTCTGGCAGACAGGCTGGATGCACAACCGCGTCCGCATGATCGTCGCCTCCTTCCTGACCAAACATCTCCTGATCGACTGGCGCCGGGGCGAGGAATGGTTCTGGGATACGCTGGTGGACGCAGACCTCGCCAATAACGCCGCCAGCTGGCAGTGGGTGGCCGGATCAGGCGCGGACGCCGCGCCCTATTTCCGCATTTTCAATCCGGTGACTCAGGGAAAGAAGTTCGACGAATCCGGGAGCTATGTCCGCGAATGGGTGCCGGAGCTGGCGAACCTGCCGGACAAATATATCCATGCGCCCTGGACGGCTCCGGCCGATATTCTGGCGCGCGCCGGAATAACGCTTGGCCGTGACTACCCCAAACCGATAGTGGACCACGCCAGAGCCCGCGAACGCGCACTGGCCGCCTTCTCCAGCCTCAAGGATGCTGCATGAGCTCGACTGACCCGATATTGAACCGGCACGCCCGCATTGCGGTGATTGGTGCCGGTGTGGCTGGTCTGGGCGCGGCCTGGGCGCTGCGTGGCCTGCATCAGGTTGTGCTCTACGAGAAGGATGGCCGTCTTGGCGGTCACGCCAACACCGTCCACGTCGATCACGCGGGACAGGAAACACCGGTCGATACCGGCTTCATCGTGTTCAACCGCCTCAACTACCCCAATCTGACCGCGCTGTTTGTCCATCTGGGCATTGAGACTCACCGCACCGATATGAGCTTCGGGTTCAGCCTGGGCGGACGGTGTGAGTGGTCCTCCAACGGGCTTGGCGGGCTGTTCGCGCAACCTTCCAACCTGCTGCGGCCCTCCTTCATCGGCATGCTGCGCGATGTCTTGCGCTTCAACGCGCAGGCCGTGCGTGATCTTGAAGGTGGCGCGCTGACGGGGCTATCGCTTGGCCAGTATCTCGATCTGTACGAGTTCAGCACCGCCTTCCGGGAACAATACCTCCTGCCCATGGGTGCCGCGATCTGGTCAGCCAGCGAAAGCGACATGGCCGCCTACCCGGCAGAAGCCTTTGTGCGGTTCTTCAAAAACCACCGCCTGGTCAACGCGAAACGTCCCAAATGGGAAACTGTCGCCGGCGGCAGCCAGACCTATGTCGACGCATTGTGGCGCGACATGGAGGCGTCCGGCGTGCAGCGCCGCTCCGGGGCGGTCAGCGTCACCCGGCTGCGCACGGGTGGGGTACGGATTGTGGACGCTGATGGCCATGCAGAGCGCTACGACGAGGTGATCCTTGCCTGCCACTCCAGCGAAGCGCTGGCACTTCTCACCGATGCGGACGCCGATGAGCGCGAAATGCTGGGCGCGATCCCCTACGCACCCAACATGGCGGTGCTCCACCGCGATGAGAGCTTTCTGCCCCGCCGCAAGGGCGCGCGGGCGGCATGGTGCTATATGCGCGATGACAATACCGGCGCTGCTGCAGTGACTTACGACATGAACCGTCTGCAGCATATCAATCCGGCGCAGCCATTGCTGGTGACGCTGAACCCGTCGCGTGAGCCCGACCCGGCCAAAGTGCTGGGCCGGTATAGCTACGACCACCCTCAATTCACGCCTGCCGGTCTGGCGGCGCAGCGCATATTCAATCGCGTTCAGGGCGTGCGCCATACATGGTTTGCCGGCGCGTGGCTGGGATATGGCTTCCACGAGGACGGGCTGCGCTCCGGCCTGCGGGTTGCCTTGCGCCTTGGCGGCGCGATTCCGTGGGCATTTGCCGATGGCGACGTAAATGGCGGAGAATGGGGTGAGCGGCCGGGCATCGCCCTGCCGAACGTTCACGCCCTACCCGCGGAGTGATGATGACGCCGCCTGCCCGGCTTTTCCTCGGACACACCGTACACGAGCGCACCCAGCCCTTCGTGCATCGCTTCCGCTATGCCATCGCCATGATGATGCTGGACCTTGACCAGCTGGAGGCGGCGGGGCGGCTGTCGCGCCTGTTCTCGGTCGAGCGCTTCAACCTGTTCAGCTTCCGTCAGCGCGACCACGGCCCACGGGACGGCTCCTCTTTGAAGGAGTGGGCGCTGGCACGGCTTGCTGCGGCGGGCGTCGATACCGCCGTGTCGCGCGTGCGCCTTTTATGTTCGCCGCGCGTGCTGGGTTATGTCTTCAACCCGATCTCGCTCTATCTCGCTGACGATGCGGACGGAAACACGCTCGCGGTGATCTATCAGGTCCACAACACGTTCGGCGACGCCCACGCCTATGTCGCGCCACTGGCGGGCAGCGTGCCGGAGAAACACAGCGCGCAGAAGCGCTTCCATGTCTCGCCCTTCTTCCCGGTATCAGGGCGCTACGATTTCACTCTGCGCGATGGCGATGACCAGCTCTCGCTCGTGATCCACAAGGTCGAGGACGCAGGCAAGGATTTCCTCGCAACCATGCAGCTGGAGGCGCGAAGCGTATCGTCAGGAAGCTTGCTCAAACTCTTTGCCACCCAGCCTTTTTCGACGCTGAAGACCATCTCCGCCATCCACTGGGAGGCGGTGCGGCTTTTCCTCAGGGGCGCGCGCTATCACCGCCGCCCCGAGCCCCCGGCAGACGATACAATTATCGAGCGGTCGGATGCATCCAACGAGATAGTTTGAGCGTAATCCCTAATAGGCGTAGAATTTGGACCGGCAGTCAGCCGGAAGGTATCTCCGAATGACCGATGCAGCACTTTCCAGTTTTGACCCCTCGCGCCCGCTTCAGGCCTGCCGGGACACGATTGCCCGGCTGCAGGGCGTACCCCGCCTGTTCAAGGCGGGCCTTACCCTGCTTTTGAAGTTCGGCACCGGATCTCTCACCGTCGTGCTGCCTGATGGCCGCAGCCTGCGCTTTCAGGGCAAGGAGCCGGGTGCCGATGCCGTGATGGAGGTGCGCGATTACGCCATGGTCCGCCGCGTGTTTGCCGGCGGTGATGTGGGCTTTGCCGAATCCTACATGGCGGGCCAATGGACGACGCCGGACCTTGCTAAAGTGCTGGAAGTATTCTCCGCAAACCTCGATAAAATCAACAATATCGAGAAAGGCGCCCCCCTCACCCGTATGGCGCACTGGGTCTGGCATCGCCTGCGCGCCAACACCAAGGCTCAGGCGCGCAAGAATATCGAAGCGCACTACGATCTCGGCAATGCCTTCTATGAGCTGTGGCTCGACCCGTCCATGACCTATTCGGCCGCGCGCTTTACCGCGCCGGATCTGGGGCTGGAGGCCGCGCAGAAGAAAAAATACGCCAGCCTGGCCCGCCTAATCGGGCTGGAGCCCGGCATGCATGTGCTGGAGATTGGCTGCGGCTGGGGCGGGTTCGCCGAATATGCCGCTGGTGAGATCGGCGCGCGTGTGACCTGCCTCACCCTCTCGCCCTCCCAGCGCGAATACGCCCTGGAGCGTATGGAGCGCGCGGGTCTGTCAGACAAGGTGGAAATCAAACTGCAGGACTATCGCGACGAAACCGGCAGCTATGATTGCGTCGCCTCCATCGAGATGTTCGAGGCGGTCGGCGAGGAATACTGGCCGTCCTATTTCGCCAAGGTGCGCGAATGTCTGAAACCCGGCGGCAAGGCCGGCTTGCAGATCATCACGATCCGCGACGATCTGTTTGACAGCTACCGCAAGCGCGCGGACTTCATCCAGCGCTACATCTTCCCCGGCGGCATCTTGCCAAGCGTTGAGCGCCTGAATGGCGAGTTCGCCAAGGCAGAACTGAACCCCGTTACGGCCGAGATGTTCGGCGTGGACTATGCCGACACGCTGGCCCACTGGATGGAACGCTTTCAGGCTGCCTGGCCGCAGATCGAGCCGATGGGCTTTGATCTGCGCTTCCGGCGCATGTGGGAGTTCTATCTGGCCTATTGCGAGGCGGGCTTCCGCACCGGCCGCATTGATGTCGGCCAGTTCGTGCTGGAGCGTTAAACCGGCTTGTCCCAGCCGGTCTGTTTCCTCACCAGCCCCAGAGACCAGCTGTATGGCAGCGCATAGATGGCTTTCAGCGCCCAAGTGAAGCGGCGCGGGAAGGTGATTTCAAAGCGCTTGCTCGTCAGGCCCGTCGCGATGCGTTTAGCCGCCGTCTCCGCACTGACCATGAAGGGTTTGGGGAAGGCATTATCGTCCTGTGCGGGCGTTTCCACAAAGCCCGGCGTGATGACCTGACACAGCACGCCATAGCGGTGCAGCTCGATGCGCAGGCACGCCGCCATATTGACCAGCGCCGCCTTGCTGGCCCCATAGGCGGATGAGGTCGGCATGCCGCCGAAGGATGTCGCGGAGGAGACGACGGCGATCTGCCCTGCCCGCCGCTCCGTCATGCGCGGGGTCAGCGCGCACAGGCATGCCGCCGTGCCCGACAGATTCACATCGAACGTCTTTTTGTAGTCCTCAAAAGACGGGTTCTCGGCGTTGATGGAGAGGTAAATGCCCGCGTTCAGGACAGCGAGCGCAATCGGCCCGTGTGCCGCTTCGATGGTCTTCACGGCGTCTTCCACGCCCTCGGCATCGGTCAGATCAACAGCGTGCGCGATGATACGGCCCTTGCCGGAATGCCCCGCAGCGATCGTCTCCAGTTTCTCCGCGCTTCTGGCAGAAATCACCACCGTCCAGCCCTGGCCAGCCAGACGTTTCGCCAGCGCCGCGCCAATGCCTGAACTGCCGCCCGTTACCCAGGCGATACCGTCTGACGGTTTCATGGCGCGCGGTGTCATGAGGCTTTCCTTTGTGTCCAGGCGATGCCAATGGATTCGAAGAAGCGGTCGGCGTCTTCGCGTATTGCCTCGCGGCGCTCATCGCTGAACCGGTTGAGATTTGAGAGGATAGGTCCGAGACGGCGATTGCCCTTCAGCCTCGCCTCATTCTCCAGCATGAAATTCCAGTAGAGATAGTTGAACGGGCAGGCTTTTTCGCCGGTCTTGGCTTTCACGTCATAGCGGCAGCCTGCGCAATGATCGCTCGTCCGGTCGATATAGGCGCCGCTCGCTGCATAGGGCTTGGTCGCCATGACGCCGCCATCAGCATAAAGCGCCATGCCGTGCGTGTTGGGTGCTTCCACCCACTCATAGGCATCGGCATAGACCGCCAGATACCATTCATTGACAGCCTTGGGATCAATACCGGCCAGAAGCGCGAAATTGCCCGTCACCATCAGGCGCTGGATATGGTGGGCGTAGGCGTGCTTGCGCGTGGTGTTCACCACATCGGCGATGCACGCCATGTCCGTCTCGGCCGTCCAGTAGAAGTCTGGCAAGGGCCGGTGCGCATTCAGCGCATTGCGCTCCAGATATTCCGGCATGAAGTGCCAGTAGATACCGCGCACATATTCGCGCCAGCCAAGGATCTGCCGGATGAAGCCCTCAACCGCGTTCAGCGGCGCCTTGCTGTCCTGCCAGGCCCTCTCCGCCTTGCGGCAGACCTCCAGAGGGTCCAGCAGGCCGCAATTGAGGTAGAGCGACAGGATGGAGTGAAAGAGGAACGCCTCTCCATCCTTCAGAGCATCCTGATAATCACCGAAATCTGGCAGGGCGTGCTCGATGAACCAGTCCAGCTGTTCCAGCGCGCCTTCGCGCGTCACCGCATAGCCAAAGGGCTCGATATCACCGAACCCGTCCGGGAAGCGCTCTTCGATGAGGGTCATCACCTCCCGGGTTATCCCGTCCGGTTCGACCCATGCGCGGCGGGGCAGTCTGGTATCCGCCGGCAGCGCCTTGCGGTTCTGCGCATCATAATTCCACTGCCCGCCTTCGGGCTGGTCTCCATCCATCAGCAGGCCGGTCTCCCGGCGCATCTCGCGGTAGAAATACTCCATGGTCAGGCGCTGCTTGCCGCTGGCCCAGCGGGCGAAACGCTCATGCGGGCAGATGAAGCGGTCATCGGCGCGCATCTCAACTGGCACATCGAACCCGTCCGGCCATTCGCGCATGATCTCCATCAGCCGGTACTCGCCCGGCTCTGTGTGTACGATGCGCTGCAGGCCCTGCTCATCCCCCAGCGCGCGTGCCACCTCGCCTTCAAGGCTATGGGAGTTGTTTGGGTCATCAAGGCGCACATAGCGCACCTTCAGCCCCTCCTCTCGAAGGCTCTGCGCAAAATGGCGCATGGCGGAGAACAGGAAGGCGATTTTCTTGCGATGATGCGGGACGTATGACGCCTCGTCATTGACCTCGGCCATCAGGATCAGATCGTCAGGCTGCGCGCCCCGCAAGGCAGACAGCTCGCGCGTCAGCTGATCGCCAAGAACAAGCCGCAAAGTGCGCATCAGGCAGCCGGATTAGCCTGCCGGACATAGCGGATGCGCTGGCCGCGCGCCTCGAACTCGCACCCCGCCCAGAAGCCGTTCTCATCATACCAGAGATCGACGGTGAGCGTGCCTTCCAGCCGGATGCGGCGTGCCTGAATGGTCCCGCCATCGGCCTCGATCTGGTCCATCCCCATATCGGTGATGGTTACCTCCATCACATCGCCATGCTCGGTATTGAGTATCCGGCGCAGATCCTCCTCATAGCCGCGCCAGTGCGAGGACGGGATGATATCGCGCGGCAGCTCTTCGGTATGGCGTTCGCCCTCGGGAAGGACACCCTCGCTGACGATGCCGGAGCCATTGCGCGCCGCCGCAACCGGGAAGCGGTCGCCATCTTTGAGGGTCTCGCCCTCCAGCGCGACCAGCTGTCCGCCGCGCCAGCGCTCCACCGAGTCATGCTCGTAGCGGAACACGGTCAGCGGGCCGACACCGGCGCGCAGACGCACTGAAATCTCGGCGACCAGCTCCTCTCCGCTACGCGAGAACCGGACCTCGTGGGTGCCGAAACTGGAATTACCGCGATAGACGTTGAACTGGATTGTCTCGCCGCCGCGCGGATCGGCGGGAATGGCGCCATGCGCCGCAGGCGCTGCGATGGCCAGAGCCATGACACTGGCAAGAATTGCTAGCGGTTTCATCACGCATACTCCCGGAATCTGAAAAAGCGCAGTTACACGGCCCGGCCGATCAGTTCAGGCGGCGCATGGGGCGGGCTAGCCGGTCTATCCAGCCATAGAGAGGATTGACCGGCTTCCATTCGCCCATGCTCACTGTCAGGCATATACAGGCGACATTGCCCTGCACGGCTGGACGGTGGCGCATGCCAGGTGCCGCGCTGCAAAGATCACCCGCCCGGTACAACGCGTGACCATCGTGAAAAGCTCCCGTCAGAACGAGGGTCAGCTCTTCGCCGCCATGATCGTGTGGCGGGATGCCGCCACCGGGCTTAAGCAGGACCAGGCTGGCTTCGGCGGTCTCGTCACTGACGGCGTCCAGAACAATCTCCTGCACACCCCCAAGACGGCGCGACCAGTTCAGCCCGCCACTGGCCGAGCGCTCGATATAGGGGCTTAAGGCCCGTGGAAGACCGGTAGAGGGATCAAGGACCTGATCGTCGTCCGGTGCGCCGGCCGCCGGCTCTTCAGCCCGCGCCAGCACCGCGTCGAGGGCATTGGCAGGCATGGATGCTGGGTGAAGCCCGGCCAGCAGCCCGCCAAAGCCCGTTTCGGCGGCGCGGACATAAGCGCTGGCTTGAGGGTTCAGCGCCGCCTGACATTCCGCCAGAAGGCGTATGGCGGCGGGGCCTGTACCAGCGGCATAATCGAACAGATGCGCGTCTTCTCTGGCAGGCACGGGGCAAAGCTCCATCTGGTGTTTCGGAAATCTATACGCGGTGGCCCCTTGACCGGATCAGCCAGACCGCTAGCCAGAACGCAGACGTCTGATTTCAAGAAGAGGCCAAGCCATGACAGCCCGCCACCCTGCCCGCTCTGTTATCGACCTGATCGGCAACACGCCGCTGGTCCGCCTGAACGCTGCCAGTGATGCGACGGGCTGCGAAATCCTTGGCAAGGCCGAATTTCTCAACCCCGGTGGCTCGGTGAAGGACCGCGCGGCGCTCGGCATTGTCCGCGCTGCCGAAAAAAGCGGTGCGCTGAAACCCGGCGGCACCATTGTCGAAGGCACGGCCGGCAATACCGGTATCGGGCTGGCCATGGTCGCCTCGGCGCTGGGATACCGCACGGTGATCGTCTTTCCGCGTACCCAGTCGAAGGAAAAGCGCGACGCGATCCTGCTGGCGGGGGCAGAGCTGATCGAGGTCGATGCCGTCCCTTACGCCAATCCCAATCACTATGCGCGCTATTCCGGTACGCTGGCCGAAGAGCTGAACGCCAGCGAGCCCAACGGCGCCATCTGGGCCAACCAGTTCGATAATGTCGCGAACCGCCAGGCCCATTTCGACACGACGGGCCCGGAAATCTGGGAGCAGACCGGCGGCAAGATTGACGGCTTCGTGGCCGCTGTCGGTTCCGGCGGAACGCTGGCCGGCGTCGGCATGTACCTCAAATCCAAGAGCGACAAGGTGCA
This sequence comes from Glycocaulis sp., assembly GCF_050485565.1. Taxonomy (GTDB): domain Bacteria; phylum Pseudomonadota; class Alphaproteobacteria; order Caulobacterales; family Maricaulaceae; genus Glycocaulis. The sequence goes on from NZ_JBJHBQ010000003.1 coordinate 266,125, forward strand.
GATTGCGCTGGCAGACCCCGGCGGCGCGGCGCTCTACGGCTATTACGCCCATGGCGAGCTGAAAGCCGAAGGCAATTCCATCACCGAAGGCATCGGCCAGAGCCGCATCACCGCCAATCTGGAAGGCGCGCCGGTCGATCACGCCTTCCGCATTCCCGATGAGGAAGCGCTGGAAATCCTCTACGCGCTGATCCAGCACGAGGGGCTGTGCCTTGGCGGTTCGGCGGGCATCAATATTGCCGGCGCGATCCGCCTCGCCCGAAAGCTGGGGCCGGGCCACACCATCGTGACAATCCTGTGCGATCACGGCGCGCGCTATCAGTCCAAGCTCTACAACCCGGAATTCCTGAAAGAAAAGGGCCTGCCGGTGCCGCCCTGGGTGAAGAATTAGCGGAAAGGCGGGGCGTACATCAGCCCGCCCTCATTCCACTGGCTGTTCAGGCCCCGGCGCAAATTCAGGCCGGAAGCGGTGCCCAGATTGCGTTCAAACAACTCGCCATAATTGCCGCCTGCTTCAATCGCGCGCAGAGCGAACTCCGCGTCCAGGAACAGGCCCTCGGCGACCGGCCCTTCCGCGCCCAGCAGGCGGCGCACCTCGGCATTGGCAGAGCTTTGCGCCAGTTCGGCAGCATTCGCCGAGGTGACGCCGTATTCCTCTGCTGCAACCAGCGCATGGAGCACCCAGCGCACGGCATCGGCGAACTTCTGGTCGCGTGAGGCGACGACGGCGCTCAGAGGCTCCTTGGAGATCACATCGGGCAGGATCAGGTGCGCGTCCGGTTCGGACAGCGTCATGCGCATGCCGGCAAGGCCCGACAGATCATTGCTCAGCGCGTCGCACTGGCCCCGCCCATAGGCGGTGATCCCGGCGCGCACCGTTGCCACCTCGACAAGCTGGAAGGTCAGATCATGGCTTTGCGCATAGTCGGAGAGGTTAAGCGCCGTGGTCGTATCGCGCAGGACGCAGATACGCGCGCCGTCCAGCTCCCGTGCGCTGGTGATGGCCAGATCACGCGGCACCAGGAAGCCCTGCCCGTCATAATAGTAGATGCCGGCAAACGAGAAATTCTCCTGCGCATCGCGCGTCAGCGTCCAGGTCGTGTTGCGAAGGAGAATGTCCACCTCGCCCTCACCAAGCGCGTCGAGGCGCGCCTGGGTCGTCAGAGGCACCAGCTGAACCCGGTCAGGACTGCCAAGGAAAGCGGCCGCATAGGCCCGGCACAGATCAACCTCGAACCCGCTCCACTCACCCTCTTCGTCTTGCCTGGCAAAGCCCTGAAGGCCCGTATCGACGCCGCATCGCAGCGTGCCGCGCTCCCTTAGCTCATACATCTGCGTGCCAAGTTCGGCGGTCTGGCTCTGCGATACGGTGAAGCCCAGCGCAAACGCCGTCGCAGCGCGCGCGAGGCGGCGCGGCATGAGAAAGTCGAAGAAAGCTGTTGGCGTCATGGTGCGGTCCGCCCTAAAGGCTGACAGACTATGGGTTTAGCGAAGAGGAGCGTCGGCGTCGATATGAAACGCGATACGCGCATCATCCATTCAGGGCGCAGCGATGAGGGTGATGGCCTCGTCAATCCGGCAATCAAGCGCGCGTCCACCGTGCTGGCTCCTTCCACGTCAGAGCTCTATGAACCCACAGGCTCGCGGCGGCATTATGGCCGTGGCGGCATCGCTCCCAACAAGGAGCTTCGTGACGCGATTCGCGGTCTTTATGATGCGGACCACTGCGCGCTGGTCCCGTCCGGTCTGGCGTCTGTCGTGCTGGCCATCCGCACAGCCCTCAAAGGTCCGGGCGTGGCACTCCTCAGCGATGGCGTGTACGGGCCGGTGCGCCGCTTCTGCGACGAGGAACTGCCCCGCCTGGGCGTGAAGCCGGTCTATTACGATCCCCGGATCGGGGCTGGCATTGCTTCGCTCATTACATCAGATACCGCCCTTATCGCACTGGAATCGCCCAGCTCTCTGACGCTGGAGCTGCAGGATGTTCCCGCCATCGCCAGCGCAGCCAGGGCCGCCGGCGTGCCGACCGTGATTGATGATACGTGGACGGCGGGTGTGCTGATGAACCCGCTGGAGATGGGGATCGACTATGCCGCGCAGGCCCTGACCAAATATGTCGGCGGGCATTCTGATTTCCTGATGGGCGCGGTGACGGCCAGAGGCGACGCGGCCAAGCGGCTCGCTGATCGCGAGAAGCTCTATGGCCTGCATGTCTCGCCCGACGATGCCTTCCTTGCGCTGCGGGGGCTTCGCACCCTGCCCCTGCGGCTGGAACGCGCGGAGGCGGCGTCGCTGGAAATCGCCCGGCGGCTGGAGGCGCACCCGAAGGTCAGCCGTGTCCTGCACCCGGCTTTGCCCTCACACCCGGATCACGCGCTTTACGCCCGTGATTTCTCCGGCGCAGCCGGATGCTTCTCCTTCGTGCTGAAAGGCGTCAGCGCGCGCGAAGGTGAGGCCATCGTCGACAGCCTCAAACTCTTCGGCATCGGGTTTTCCTGGGGCGGGTATGAAAGCCTTGCCTTGTCTTGCGACCGGCAGATCAAGCGCACTGCCGTGCCGTGGAAGGCCGAAGGCGCGCTGCTTCGCCTGTCCATCGGGCTGGAAGATATCGACGATCTCTGGGCCGATCTGGAGCAGGCGCTGGCCAGCATCTGACTAAACGGAAAAATGGTCGGAGCGGCGGGATTCGAACCCACGACCCCTTGTCCCCCAGACAAGTGCGCTACCGGGCTGCGCTACGCTCCGACTCTTCATTCGCCTTCGCAAGGGGTGTGGAGCGAAGGAGCGGTCTTATAGGCTGGCGATTACGGCGTTGGCAACACAGCTTTCCAGCCCTGCCTAGCCACGTGCAGCCAGCGCGGAATCGAGACGGGATTTGGCCCGTTCCACCTTCGCAAGGACGGCCTGTAGGGCAGAGACCGATCCTGTGCCTGCGGACGCGCTGTTTCCCGCCTCGGCGGCCGGTGCAGCTGGGCCTTCGCCAGCACTGTCAGGCAGCGGCGTCGCCACCTCGCCGCCCTCGGCAAGCGCGGCCACTTCGGCCACGCCATGATCGCGCAGGTATTTCTGCACGCCCTTGATGGTGTAGCCTTCGGCGTAAAGCAGGCGACGCAGGCCCTTGAGCAGCGCGATATCCTGCGGCCGGTAGAGCCTGCGCCCGCCCTTGTGCTTGACGGGTTTGAGCTGGGCGAACTTGGTTTCCCAGAACCGCAATACGTGGGTCGGCAGGTCTACCTCGGCGGCAGCCTCCGAGATGGTGCGGTATGCGTCAGCGGACTTGGCCATGCCTGCCCTTGTCTATTTCGACAGCGCGGTGTCGATACGCTCTTTGAGCACTTGTGATGGTTTGAACACCAGCACGCGGCGCGGGTCGATCGGCACTTCCTCGCCGGTCTTGGGATTGCGCCCTACCCGGCCATTCTTGTCGCGCAGCTGGAACGAGCCAAAGGATGACAGCTTGACCGTCTCTCCCTTGACCAGCGTGTCGGAAATCATGTCGAGCACCGCCTCTACCAGCTGCGCCGATTCCTGGCGCGAGACGCCAACGTCCCGGTGGATCGCATCAGCCAGATCTGCGCGGGTAAGTGTCTTGCCCGTCATTGGAAACTCCCCCGATTGAAATCGATAACAAACGTTATGCCCTAGCGGGCGCACCGGTCAACGTTAACCATACGTTTACGGTCAATATCTTGCTAAGGCCGCGCCCCAGGTGAAGCCGCCACCCAGCGCCTCCATGAGCACCAGATCGCCGCGCTTGATCCGGCCATCTTTCACCGCCGTGTCAAAGGCCAGCGGAATGGACGCAGCAGACGTGTTGCCATGCTGCCCGACCGTGGAGATGACTTTCTCCACCGGAATGGACAGGCGCTTGGCCACACCTTCCAGAATACGCTGATTGGCCTGGTGGGGCACGAACCAGTCAATCTCGCTGATCGGGATGCCCGCCAGCTCAGAGAGCTCCTCCATCGAACCGGCAATCTTGCCGACCGCGTGGCGGAAAACCTGATTGCCCTGCATGCGCAGATGGCCAACGGTTTTGGTGCGCGACGGCCCGCCATCAACATAAAGAAGGTCGCAGAACTGCCCGTCAGAGCGCAGATGCGTCCTGATCAGCCCCTCTCCTTCTGTCGCCGAAGAGAGCACCATCGCCCCTGCCCCGTCGCCGAAGAGCACGCATGTGGTCCGGTCGGTCCAGTCGAGAATACGCGAGAATGTCTCGGCCCCGATAACCAGCGCGTTCTTTGCCTGCCCGGCCTTGATGAAATTGTCGGCAGTGGCCAGCGCATAGAGGAAACCCGAACATACCGCCTGAACGTCGAACGCGGCGCCGTGACGTATGCCCAGCTTCTCCTGCACCATCGTGGCCGTGGCGGGAAAGGTCAGGTCCGGCGTGGCGGTCGCCAGCACGATCAGGTCGATCTCACCGGCGTCCATGCCCGCATGAGCGAGCGCTGCACGCGATGCGTTGGTGGCCAGATCGGAGGTGAACTCTCCCTCGGCGGCAATATGGCGCTGGCTGATGCCGGTGCGTTCGCGAATCCACTCATCGCTCGTGTCCACGAAACTCGACATCTCGGCATTGAGCATTACCCGCTCTGGCAGGTAGGTGCCGATACCGGCGACACGGGATCTGATTGCGGTCACGCGGTCTCCTGTTGCCCCTCGGGCGTTTGTGCCACTGCGAGACGGAGCTGCGCCGCCTCAAGCAATGCCAGGTTCTGCTCTATCTCATTCAAGAAGGCGCTGTCGGCCATTTCCAGCGCGATACGCAGTGCGGTGGCAAATCCGGCTGCATTTGTGCCGCCATGGCTTTTGACCACCACGCCATTGAGGCCCAGAAACACGCCGCCATTGACGTTGTTCGGGTCCATTCTCGCCCGCAGCTGGTCCAGCGCACCCAGCTGCAACAGGCTGGCAGCGACTTTGGCGATGATGGAGCTGGTCAGTGCCTCACGCATCCAGCCGGCCACCAGCCGGGCCGTGCCTTCGGCGGTCTTAAGGGCAACATTGCCGGTAAATCCGTCTGTCACCACGACATCGGTTGTCCCAAGCGAGATGTCGTCGCCTTCGACATAGCCGCGATAGTTCATGTCCAGGCCGGCCGCGCGGATCAGGGCGTCGGCGTCGCGTACGACATCATTACCCTTGAGTTCTTCCTGACCGACATTGAGCAGGCCCACGCTGGGGCGGGTTTCACGGTGGACGGCGCGGTGAAACGCCTCGCCCATGATCGCAAATTCCACCAGCTGGGCGGGCGTACACTCCACGTTGGCGCCAACATCAAGAACAGTGGAGAAGCCTTTCGGCACCGGCCAGCTGGCCGCAATGGCCGGGCGATGCACGCCCGCCTTCATGCGCAGGCATACTTTCGAGATTGCCATCAGGGCACCGGTATTACCGGCCGAAACCGCCACTTGCGCATCGCCATCACGCACGGCCTGGACCGCGTTCCACATCGACGAGCCGCGCGAGCGGCGAACCGCTTCTGACGGCTTGGCTGACATATCAACCTGGCTGTCGCTATGGCGTATCTCGGCGACCGCAGCGACCTCCGGGTGCGCGTCGATCAGCGGCCGCAATTGCGCTTCGTCACCATGGAACAGAAGGCGCACTTTTCTGCGCCGCCCTTTCAGGAAGACTGCCGCGCCGTCAACGACTATGCCCGGCGCGTGATCGCCGCCCATGGCATCAAGAGAAAGTACCAGCTCTGAATTCATAAAGGGATCCGGAAACGTAAATCCTGTCCCACCCCGGTTCCACGAACGGTCCCAGCCGGAGCGAAGGCCCGCAACTTACCGATTGACCGGGCTGATGCAACATCCCGGCTCGGCTGTCAGGCCGCGGCCAGCGTCCCCAGCCGCCCCTCAAGCAGTTCATCAGCAGGCATGGCCCTGATCTGCCGGTCGGCGTTGAAAGCATGCTGTGCCAGCGCTGTGGCGTCATTCTCGTGCTCTGGTGCATCGTCGAAGAGATTGCGTAGCAGCGCGGCGCGCATCTGTGCCTCGTCTCCGGCTTTCAGTGCCGCATCATAGGCCGCGGCCCGGCCATAGAACGCCTCGGCCATGACCTTGATCTTCTTGCCGACGCTCATGTCACCAATGCCCATTTCGCGCAAAGCGGCGTCCATATCGTCAAACAGGCGGCCAAACAGTGCCTGCGCCAGCTTCTGGCCCTGCTCGCCCTCCTCGCGCAGCCGGCGCATCACCAGGGCTGCGTGCAGGACGATCATGTCAAACCGGCCGTCCACAGTGTCGGGTACGCTGTGCTGCGCGTAGAGATGGGGGCGGCGCGCCTCGGTCAGAACGGCGTCATACAGCTGTCTGGCACGTGCCTTCACCGGGTCGGGGCGGAACAGATTCAGTGGAAAACGCATTTGGCACTCCCTGACGGCGGCACTAGACGCTAGGATGCGCGACAGGTAGGTCAAAAGGATCACGCGCGCCAGTAGGCGTGTGGACGCACCTGCAGGTGAGGCGACGGAGGCCAGAACGCGAATGAACCGCAAATCCATGCAAATGCTGACTGTCGCCGGCGTGACGCTCGGCGCGATGGTTCTCACAGCCTGCAACCCGACACTGCGCACGCACGGCTATCGCTATACCGATGGCGAGGTGCCGGAGATTCTGGTGGGGCATGACAGTGAGGCGACGCTGCTGGCGACGCTGGGCAGCCCGTCCGTGCGCGGCACGTTTGAAGAGAATACCTGGTATTACATCACCGATACGCGCGAATATCTCGCCTATCTGCGCCCGAACACGCTGGCCCGCCGCGTCATTGCCGTGCGCTTTGATGATGATGGTGTTGTCGCCGAGGTGAATGAGTACGACGCATCCAATTCCCGGCAGGTGAACTATGTGTCGCGGACCACGCCGACACGTGGACGCGAGCTTACCCTGCTCGAACAGGTGCTCGGCAATGTGGGCCGGCTGCCCACCGACCAGATTGCCGGTCAGGACAATTTGCCCGGTGGCGCGGGCGGTCCCCGGCGCAACGACTAGCGCTTTTTCTTAAAAGCACGCGCGAGACAAAAAAGCCCCGGCAGCGATGCCGGGGCTTTTCCGTGTTGTCACCTGTTACCGGTCAGGCAGCACTTGCCAGAACGGCGAGGAGCAGCAACGCCACGATATTGGTGATCTTGATCATCGGGTTCACGGCAGGGCCTGCCGTGTCCTTGTAGGGATCACCTACCGTATCGCCGGTCACGGCAGCCTTGTGGGCTTCAGAGCCCTTGCCGCCATGATTGCCGTCTTCGATATACTTCTTGGCATTGTCCCAGGCACCACCGCCCGAGGTCATCGAGATGGCCACGAACAGGCCCGTCACGATCACACCGAGAAGCATGGCGCCCACAGCCGCCAGCGCATGCGCCTTGCCCGCTTCGTTGAAGCCAAGCTCAGCCCCGCCAACGAACCAGATCACGAAGAACAGCACGATCGGCGACAACACCGGAAGCAGTGACGGCACGATCATCTCGCGGATAGCGGCCTTGGTGAGCATGTCCACCGCACGGCCGTAATCGGGCTTGGTCTCGAAGGTCATAATGCCCGGATTTTCGCGGAACTGGCGGCGCACCTCGTGCACCACCGCTTCGGCTGCCCGGCCAACGGCCATCATCGACATGCCGCCAAACAGGAAGGGCAGAAGACCGCCGAAGAAGAGGCCCACCACCACGTACGGGTTGGACAGGGCGAAATCGACCGCCACACCGGCGAAGAACGGATACTCGGCCGGGTTCTGCGCAAAGTAGCTCAGATCCTCTGTGAAGGCGGCAAACAGCACCAGCGCACCAAGACCCGCCGAACCGATGGCATAGCCCTTGGTGACGGCCTTGGTGGTGTTACCCACGGCGTCCAGCGTATCGGTGGTTTCACGCACTGAAGCGTCCAGATCGGCCATCTCTGCGATACCGCCCGCATTGTCGGTCACCGGACCGAACGCATCGAGCGCCACCACCATGCCAGCCAGCGCCAGCATCGTCGTCACCGCAATGGCGATGCCAAACAGGCCCGCCAGATTGAAGGTGACCAGAATGCCGACAATGATCGTCAGCGCGGGCAGAGCGGTGGACTCAAGCGACACCGCCAGACCCTGGATCACATTCGTGCCGTGACCGGACTCAGACGCCTTGGCGACCGATTTCACCGGGCGGAAATCGACGCCGGTATAGTATTCGGTGATCCACACGATCGCGCCGGTGACCAGCAGGCCCGCCACGCCGCACAGGAACAGGTCCAGCCCGTTGAATGTGACACCGCCTGCCGTCGTGATGTCGGTCTCAAAGCCGATCAGCGACCAGGTCACGACGCCTACGCCGACAAGGGCGAGAACCGCCGAGGCGATGAAGCCCTTGTAGAGGGCGCCCATCACATTGCGCGAGCCTTTGGACAGGCGCACGAAATACGTGGCGATGATGGAGGCGATGATGCACACGCCGCCAATGGCGAGCGGGTAGATCATCATGGTGTCGACACCGATATCGCCTGTCAGACCCCGGAAGAAGATCGAGGCGAGCACCATCGTCGCCACAACCGTCACCGCGTAGGTCTCGAACAGGTCGGCGGCCATGCCGGCGCAGTCACCGACATTATCGCCGACATTGTCCGCGATGGTGGCCGCGTTGCGGGGATCATCCTCGGGGATGCCTGCTTCGACCTTGCCGACCATGTCACCGCCGACATCGGCACCCTTGGTGAAGATACCGCCGCCAAGACGGGCGAAGATCGAAATGAGGGAAGCACCAAAGCCGAGCGCGACGAGCGAATCGATCACTGTGCGGCTGACCGGCTCAAAGCCCATCACGCTGGTGAGCAGGAAGTAGTAGACCACCACTGACAGCAGGGCGAGGCCCGCCACGAGCATGCCTGTTACCGCCCCGGACTTGAACGCCATGTCGAGGCCCTTATCCAGCCCCGTACGCGACGCCTCTGTCGTGCGCACATTGGCGCGCACAGAGACCAGCATGCCGATAAAGCCGGCAGCGCCCGACAAGATGGCCCCGATCAGGAAGCCGACGGCCACCTGCCAGCCCAGCAGGAAGAAGACCACCACACAAACCACCGCGCCGACAATGGCGATGGTTGTGTATTGGCGCTTCAGATAGGCGTTTGCGCCTTCCTGGATCGCCTTGGCGATTTCCTGCATGCGTTCATTGCCCGCACTGGCGGACAGAATGGAGCGGACGGTTACCGCGCCATAGATCAGGGCCAGTATACCGGCCCCGATGACCAGCCATAGCCACAGCTCAATGCTCATAATTGGTTTCCCCGTTGTGTTTCTTGTTTTTAAGGGGGAATGGCCGCGTGACCGGCAGGCGCAACGAATCGCGCTGCCTGCAGCCCCTCCCATTGACGGGCGGACTATGCCCAATGGGGTGGAGCGGCGCAATCAGTGTTAAGGATCAGCGATGCCGGCGCTGCAGCCGCATGCCTGCGACTAGAGGCTCAAGCTCGGTCACCACACCGGCCCCAAGGCGGGCCGTGAGGGCGCGTTCCCAGTGTGTGTAGGTCTCGCCGGTTGCAAAATCATCGCGTGAAACCAGCGTAAACGGATGCGCGTGCCCCAGAGCAACCAGATCGTGCATCACGAAGTGAAGCTGCGCGCGGATTTCCGGGATGCGGGCCTCATCGTCCAGATGCAGACGGATATTCAGGAACGAATACCCGGCAAGGCGTCCGTTCTCCACCAGCGGGACCGTGACGGACGGCAGGTCAAGATGCGGCGTGTCGGGAGGCGCGAGCCGCTCGCCCGCCTGCGTCGCCAGATCGCGCAGATCATTCGGCACCACAAGCGCGGACGTGTCGCCCGGCACAGATGGCGGCGCGGCCAGTGCACACGGCACCAGCAGCACAATTGACAGGAAGGCAGCTGCGAAGCGATTCATGCGGCGAGCTTATCTGCCCACCTGTCAAAAATGGGTGAATCCGCCCGCCCCGTACTCCACCGGTGCACCGCCTGAAAACACCTGCACCGTATCGCCAGGGGCAAACACGCCCACGACCGTTGCGCCGAGACCGGCCTTGCGCAGCTCTGCCACGAACGTGTCGACCCGCGCCGGGGAAACCGCGCAGGCCAGCTCGTAATCATCACCAAAGCTGGCGAGTGCCAGACGCGCAGCCTGCGTGTCATCCTGATTTGCCAGCCAGTGGCGCGCGGCGTCCGACAGCGGCAGCGCATCAAGATCAATCTCAAGCGACAGCCCGCTGGCCGCTGCCAGATGGCGGCTGTCGGCAATCAGACCGTCACTGATATCGATGGCCGCATCCGCATGGGCGTGGAGGGCATCTGCCAGCGCGAGGCGCGGAACCGGCAGTTCCAGCCGTTCGAGCAGGTATGCCCGGTCCTCAGGCGAAGGACTGAATTCCTTCTTCGCGATCTTCAGCCCCAGATACGCATCACCAATCGTGCCGGATACTACCAGACAATCGCCCGGTTTCGCGCCGGAGCGGGTCATGGCTTTGCCCGCAGGCACCTCGCCAAACGCGGTAACAGAGATCACCCACGGGCCATCCGCCGAAGTCGTGTCGCCGCCGATCAGGGCCACATCGAAGATTTCCTGATCGGCCGCCAGCCCGTCAGCGAACCCGTTGCGCAGCGCGTCTGTAGCGCTGATCGGCCAGACCACACTCGTCATGTAACCGATTGGCCGCGCGCCCATGGCGGCCAGATCAGATAGGTTCACGCGCAGGGCCTTGCGTGCCACCAATGCCGGGTCTGTGCCTTCAGGAAAATGGCGCCCTTCCACCAGCGTATCGGCGGTAATGACCAGTTCCCGGCCCGCACGAACGGTCAGAACGGCAGCATCATCTGCAAGTCCAAGCGCCCCCTTGAAGCCGGCAGCCAGAGGGGCGAGGCGGTTCTTGATAAATCCGAACTCGCCCTTCCCGGTCATCAGCTTTCCGGCGCTGCGTCTGCTGCCGGACGGGCGGCTCTGGCAAAAGCGTCCAGCGACGCATTGATGAAGGCAGGCTCCGGGCCTTCAAAGAAGGCGTGCGCGATGTCGACATACTCGTTGATGACCACGCGGGTCGGCACGTCGGTCCGGCGCAGCAGCTCATAGCCCCCTGCCCGCAGGATCGCACGCACCGTGGCGTCGAGGCGGGACAGCTTCCAGCCTTCCTTCAGCGTGGAGGCCGTCATCTTGTCGACCTCGTCCTGCGCCTGCACGACACCGGACAGCAGGTCTTCAAAGAAGTCCTCATCCGCCTCGATATACTCGCCCGGCTCACCATCATGGCCAAAGCGATGATCGCGGAACTGCTTGACCACGGTGCGCGCGCCGGTGCCGGACAGCTCCATCTGGTAGAGCGCCTGCACGGCCGACAGGCGCGCGGAGCGGCGAAGACGTGCACGCTGGTCTGACGGCGTCTCGCTCATCTAGCGCGACCCGAAACGCTGTGCGGTCGCGATCATGGCAAGGGCCGCCTCCGCAGCGTCCTTGCCCTTGTTCTTTTCGCTGACATGCGCCCGCACGCGCGCCTGGCGGATATTCTCGACGGTGAGGATGCCATAGCCGAGCGGTACACCCTTCAGGGACAGATCCATCAGGCCGCGCGCCGACTCGCCGCACACATAGTCATAATGGCTGGTCTCGCCGCGGATCACGCAGCCCAGCGCCACATAGCCGTCATAGGGCTGCTTGCCCGCTTCGGCCATGGCGATCACGCCGGGGATTTCGAATGCACCGGGCACTTCGATGATCTCGAAGCCTGCACCTGCTTCGGTCAGGGCGGCTGTCGCCCCTTCGACGAGCTGTTCGGTGATGTCCTCATAGAAGGGAGCAGCAATGATGAGCAGTTTCGGTTTTGCAGCCATGCTGGCTTCCTTCTCGTTATTCTGATCTGGTCAGCGCCTGCTGACCGGCAATTTCCAGCCCGTACCCGTCCAGCGCAACAATGGTTTGCGGCGCGGTGGTGAGCAATTCCATGCGGCGTATGCCCAGATCAATAAGGATCTGCGCACCCAGCCCGTATTCGCGCAAACGCCGCGCCTCGCGCGTATCAGGCGGATCCGACGGGCTGGCGCCAAAGCGCTCGGTGATGGCTGAGGGGTTGGTCTCGCGGATGAACACCATCACGGCGGCTCCCTCATGGGCCGCAAGGCTCGCAACGGCTTCTTCGACCAGCCCTGCCCGGCCGCCCAGAGCGCCCAGCACATCATCGGCAAAGCTGACCTTGTGCATACGCACCAGCGGCACATCGCCGGACCGGATATCACCCTTCACAAGCGCTACGTGTTCCACCGCGTCCACCAGCGAGCGGTAGACGATCAATTTGAACGGCCCGCCATGGCGTGTCTCCACGCTCGTTTCCAGCCGCCGCTCGATAAAGCGGTCATGCTGGCGGCGATAGGCGATCAGGTCCGCGATCGTACCGATCTTGAGATTGTGGGCGGCGGCAAATTCGACCAGCTCCGGCAGGCGGGCCATCGTCCCGTCCTCATTCATGATCTCGCAGATCACGCCGGACGGGTTGGCACCGGCCAGACGGGCGACATCGACCGCTGCCTCGGTATGGCCAGCGCGCACCAGCACACCACCATCGCGCGCCGTGATCGGAAAGATATGGCCCGGACTGACGATATCTTCAGGGCCGGTCGCCGGATCAATGGCCACCGCAACCGTGCGCGCGCGGTCATGGGCGGAGATTCCGGTGGTGATCCCTTCACGCGCCTCGATGGACACGGTGAAAGCCGTGGTGTGCCGCGAGCGGTTGCGCGGCGTCATCGGCTGCAGATGCAGCGCCTCGGCGCGCTCGCGGGTCAGCGTCAGACAGATCAGGCCGCGCCCGTGCTTGGTCATGAAGTTGATGGCATCGGGGGTGGCGAACTGCGCCGGGATGACCAGATCGCCCTCATTCTCGCGGTCCTCGGCATCGACCAGGATGAACATCCGCCCATTGCGGGCTTCCTCGATGATCTCCTCGGCGGAGGCGAGATTGAAACCGTTCGATGACATCAGTGCGCGTCCTTCGGGCCGGCTGCGGCGGCAAGGCGCGCGGCGTAGCGCGCCATGATGTCCACCTCAAGGTTTACCCGCATGCCCGGCTGCAGGCGCGAGAGCGTGGTGACGGCCGCTGTATGGGGAATAATCATCAGGTCGAAGGCGTTACCGGTGACGCCATTGACCGTCAGCGACACACCATCAACTGCAATAGAGCCCTTCTGTGCGATGAAGGGGGCCAGGTCTGCGGGCGCCTCTATTCTCAGCGCCATCCAGCCATCAGTGTCGGTGCGGGTCTTCACGGTGCCAACACCATCGACATGACCCTGGACAATATGCCCCCCGAGCTCGTCCCCCACTTTCAAGGGACGTTCCAGATTCATGGCCGTACCCGGTTTCCAGTCGCCCAGCGTGGTGCGGGCAAGCGTTTCGGGCGAGACCTCAAGCTGGTAGCGCGCGCCGGCCCCGTCCGGTTCGATATGGGTGACGGTCAGGCAGACCCCGTCATGGGCGATGGACGCCCCCAGCACCAGATCATCAGCCGGCCATGGCCCGCGCACCGTGAAACGGCGCACCGGCCCGTCCTCGAGAGCAGCCAGCTCCCCGACGGCGGTGACGATCCCGGTGAACATTGCGGCTAGTTACCTTCGCGCTCGTAGCTTTCGTGCAGATCGCGTCCGATAACGCGAACCGATGTGCGCCGGAATTGGGGTGCGGTGGCCAGATTGCCAAGGCCGAGCGCTGCAAACACGTCCATCCCGTCGCCGCCAATAATCATCGGCGCGCGGAACCATTCCAGCCGATGCACCAGCCCTGCTTTCACGGCAGCGCCCGCCAGCCGCCCACCGGCCTCGATGAGCACACGTGAATGACCGGCCGAGCTGAGATACTGCAAGGCCGCCCTCAGGCTGACATGCCCGTCCGCGCCTTTTTCAACGCGCACCAGGCGTGCGCCCCTGGCGCTAAGGGCCTTGGCGCGGGCTTCATCATCACTGGCATGGAAGATGATGGCAGGCCCTTCCTCGAACAGCTTGGCGCCTGGCAGGATACGCAGGCTGGTATCCAGCACCGCCCGCTCCGGCTGCTCTGCCGCCTTCACCCCGCCCGGCCGCACGGTCAGCCGGGGGTCGTCCGCCAGCACGGTACCAATCCCGGTCAGGATGACATCATAGCGCGAGCGCAGGGCGTGAACGGCGTCGCGTGCCTCCGACCCTGTTATCCATTGCGACTGGCCCGTAGAGGTGGCGATCTTGCCGTCCAGTGACGTCGCGAGCTTCAGCGTTACGTGAACAAACCTCGACATTATGTGTCGTCCTCGCCTTCCCCAAGCTCGTCGCCGAGCTTCTCCCCGCGAATAAACTCTGAAAAGTCGGCCACTTCGCGGAAATCACGATAGACCGACGCGTAGCGCACATAGGCAACCGGATCGAGATTGCGTAAGCCCTCCATCACCAGCTCGCCGATCCGGCGCGAGGGGATATCCGGCTCGCCGCTGCTTTCCAGCCGCCGTACAATACCCGAAATCATCTGCTCCGTGCGCTCCCGGTCAATCGAGCTCTTGCGGGCGGCCAGCAGAACCGAACGCATCAGCTTGTCGCGCTCGAACGGCACGCGCTTGCCGTCCGACTTGATGACCTGCAGGTCACGCAGCTGGACGCGCTCGAATGTCGTGAACCGCGCGCCGCATGAAGGGCATTGGCGGCGGCGGCGGATAGCCTGCCCGTCTTCCGAAGGCCGGGAGTCCTTTACCTGGGTATCAGGATGGGAACAGAACGGGCAGCGCAAGAACCGGACTCCTAGCCAAGATCGGGATAGATCGGGAAGCGTTTGCACATGGCGATAACTTCCTCGCGCACGCGCGCTTCAACCTGCGCGTCGCCGTCACGATTATCGGCCAGCGCATCGAGCACCTCAGCCATCATTTCTCCGACGCGGCGGAATTCTGCCACGCCAAAGCCGCGTGTCGTCCCTGCCGGTGCGCCAATACGCAGACCCGAGGTGACGGTCGGCTTTTCCGGATCAAACGGCACACCGTTCTTGTTGCAGGTCATGTGGGCGCGTTCCAGCGCCGCCTCGGAGATGTCTCCGGTCAGCTTTTTCGGGCGCAGATCGATTAGGGCCAGATGGCTGTCGGTGCCGCCGGAAACCACCGCGTAACCGGCATCTGACAGAGCTCCGGCCATGGCCCGGCAGTTCTCCACCACATTGGCGGCATACTGCTTGAACTCAGGACGCAGCGCCTCGCCGAACGCAACGGCCTTGCCGGCAATGACGTGCATGAGCGGGCCGCCCTGCAGGCCGGGGAACACAGCCGAATTGATCTTCTTACCGATATCCACATCGCGTGAAAGCACCATGCCGCCGCGCGGGCCGCGCAGCGTTTTGTGCGTCGTGGTCGTCACCACATCGGCATAAGGCACCGGGTTGGGATAGACGCCTGCTGCCGCCAGCCCGGCGAAATGCGCCATATCGACCAGAAGCAGCGCGCCAGCCTCATCGGCAATTGCGCGGAATTTCTCGAAGTCGATCTCGCGCGGATAGGCCGAACCACCGGCGATGATCATTTGCGGGCGCAGTTCCAGCGCCTGCTCGCGCAGCTTGTCATAATCGATCAGCGCATCGCTCTCACGCACACCATAATGATGCGCCTCGAACCATTTGCCCGACATGTTTGGCCGCGCGCCGTGGGTCAGGTGCCCGCCGGCCGAAAGGTCGAGGCCAAGGATACGGTCGCCAGGTTTCAGCAGAGCCAGAAACACGGCCTGATTGGCCTGGCTGCCGGAATTGGGCTGAACATTCGCATAGGCCGCGCCGAACAGCTTCTTCGCGCGCTCAATCGCCAGCTCTTCGGCGATGTCGACAAACTCGCAGCCGCCATAATAGCGCTTGCCGGGATAGCCCTCGGCATACTTGTTGGTCAGGGGCGAGCCTTGCGCCTCGAGAACAGCGCGGCTGACAATGTTCTCCGACGCAATCAGCTCGATCTGATCCTGCTGCCGGCCAATCTCCTTTGCGATGGCGCTGGCAATCTCCGGGTCGCGGCTGGCGAGCGTTTCGGTGAAAAACCCGTTACTGGTGGTTTCCTGGGCTGCATCCGGCATCGGCGACTCCCTCTTGGCGATCTGTCGGTTGTCCCTGAAATACGCCCTGGCGAAGCGCTTCACAACCATACACAGCCGCACATGTTGAAAAGACGCACCAACAGCGGGGCGCAGACTTTGCGATCTCCTGGCGGCAGCCGCGAAACCCGGCTTCGGCCCGCTGCGATTTCTTCTGCATAAACTTACTGGTATTGGCAGACCCTATACTTGTTTGCTCAACCAAAGCAGTTTACACAAATTGGAAATTGGGTCCTCTCAACAAAAGCGAATGTCAGGTGATGAATATGACCGAAGACAACACTCCCCCGATCGATCAGGAAGAAGTACTGCGGATGACCACCGATATCGTGGCATCCTACGTCGCCAACAATACCATTTCCGCCGACGGGGTTCCGGATATCATCCGTCAGGTACATGGCGCACTGCGCGAACTGACCGGTGGTGAAGCAAAACCCGAAGCCAAGGCCAAGCCTGCGGTCCCAGTGTCCCGGTCTGTCACCGACGACTACATCATCTGCCTTGAAGACGGCAAAAAGCTCAAAATGCTCAAGCGCTATCTGCGCTCGCAATATGACATGTCGCCGGACGACTATCGCCGCAAATGGGGCCTGCCCTCCGACTATCCGATGGTGGCACCGGCCTATTCGCGCCGCCGGTCTGATTTCGCCAAGGAAATCGGCCTTGGCCGCGGTGGCCGCAAGTCACGCAAGTAAGTTACGGACTCTTTACGGGTCAGACGATGACGCCCCGGCCTTTTGGCCGGGGCGTTTTTTGTGTGCCATCAATATCGAGGCCCAGACGGCGCGCCAGCTTGCGCAGGGCGACCCGTTCCAGATCATGCCGGGCCGTGCGCGCAGGGCCGAACACGATCACCTCGGTTCCTGTCGCGGCATCGATGGCCGCCAGCCGGACCGAATCAGCAAGTCCCTGATATTCGAAGATGATCTCCCGGCCGGGCAGTCCGCCGCGGCCAGACATCAGGCGACCTTCGCGTTCGCGTATTTCGCATAGACCGCCTGGAGCGCATCAATCAGCTGATCGAACATCTCGTCCGTGTGCAGCGGCGATGGCGTGAACCGCATCCGTTCGGTGCCTTTTGGCACGGTCGGGTAATTGATCGGCTGCACATATATCCCGTGCTCGTCCAGCAGCGCATCCGTGATCCGCTTGCACAGCACAGGATCGCCGACATGCACGGGAACGATGTGCGTCTCGGACTCCATGACTGGCAGTCCAGCGTCCTTCATGCGGCGTTTAAGCGTGGCGGCACGCTCCTGATGCGCATCACGCAGATGGGAGGCGGATTTGAGATACTCCACGCTGGCGCGTGCACCCGCGGCCAGCACAGGTGCCAGCGAGGTCGTGAAGATGAAGCCCGGCGCCCAGGAGCGGATGGCATCGCAGATCACCGCGTCTGCCGCGATATAGCCGCCCATCACGCCAAAAGCCTTGCCCAGCGTGCCTTCGATAATATCGAAACGGTGCATCAGCCCGTCACGCTCTGCCACCCCTGCCCCGCGCATGCCGTAAAGGCCGACTGCGTGGACCTCATCGAGATAGGTCATGGCATTATACTTGTCGGCGAGATCGCACACCGCTTCGAGCGGGCCAATGTCCCCGTCCATGGAATAGACAGACTCAAGCGCGATGAGCTTGGGAGCGTCCAGCGGCGCGGCTTTGAGCAGCTCTTCAAGATGAGCCACATCATTGTGCCGCCAGACATGTTTCTCGCAGCCAGCCTGGCGCACGCCCTCGATCATCGAGGCGTGATTGAGCGCATCAGAGTAGATGATAAGGCCGGGCAGAATCTTGCCGAGCGTCGCCAGCGTCGCCTGATTGGCGATATAGCCGGACGTGAAAAGCAGCGCGGCTTCCTTCTGGTGAAGGTCTGCCAGAGAGCGTTCCAGCTCCACGTGGTAGTGGGTGGTGCCCGAGATGTTGCGCGTGCCGCCAGAGCCGGCACCGACATCGTCAATCGCCTGCTTCATCGCGCCGGTTACGCACGCGCTCTGGCCCATGCCCAGATAGTCATTCGAGCACCAGACGGTGACTTCGCGCATGCTGCCATCATCGGCGCGGTAGCGGGCCTTGGGAAATTCCCCCTTCTTGCGCAGCAGATCGGCGAACACACGGTAACGTCCTTCCGCGCGGACGCGGGCGACCGAAGCCTTGAACGCTGCTGCGTAATCCATATCGTGTTCTCCTGACCGCTCTGATGGCGGCTATCGGCGCGGGCTATTGCGCATCGTATATGAACTGGTTTCATGCATACCGGAAGGCGGACCGATTGTCGCGCCTTCTAGTTGAAACTGTTTCGCAATTTCACTCCGTCCTGTTGGCGGCGATCATTTCGATAATCCCTGAGAAATCTTTCTCATTCCCGCCGGATTCGGTGAACAGGGTGTAGAGCCTCTCGGCATGGGCACCGAGCGGAATGGCCGCGTCCGCCGATTGCGCGGTCTCGAGCGCAAGACGCAAATCTTTCAGCATCATAGGCGCCGCAAACCCCGGCTTGTAGCCGCGGTTGGACGGCGCAGCAGGGACCGGCCCCGGAACCGGGCAATAGCTGGTCATCGACCAGTTCTGCCCCGATGCCTTGGACGAAATGTCGAAGAAGCGCTGCGGGTCCAGGCCCAGCTTCTGTGCCAGCGCAAACGCCTCGCACGTGCCGATCATGTGGATGCCCAGCAGCATGTTGTTGCAGATCTTCGCCGCCTGCCCGGCTCCGGCATCACCGGCCCGGATCACGGCCTTGCCCATCTTCTCCAGATAGGGTCTTGCCGCCTCAAAAGCCTCTTCAGGTCCACCGACCATGAAGGTCAGCGTGCCGCCTTCGGCCGCCGCCACGCCGCCAGACACCGGTGCATCCACGAACTTGATACCGGCCTTCGCCGCCGCTTCGCCAACGGCGCGGGCCGAATCCACGTCAATCGTCGAGCAATCCATCAAAATGGCGTCGGGCTTCACACGGGCGATGATCCCCTCCTCGCCCTCATAAATGCCCCGGACATGCTTGCCGGCGGGCAGCATGGTCACGACCGCGTCAGCGCCAGAGACGGCCTCCAGCACGCTGGCAGCGGCCTTGCCGCCCTGGCCGGAAAACACGGCGACCGCATCCTGATTGAGGTCAAACCCGCGCACTTCATGGCCAGCCTTGACCAGATTCACGGCCATGCCCGAACCCATATTGCCCAGTCCGATAAAGGCGATCACGGCCATGGTGCGTCCTCCAGATTATTTGTTGTTCAAAGAGTTACGAGAGAAAGCTCTGTTCGCGATCCGCTTCCAGCGGAACGAACATCGCCTCCACGTCTTCGGGGCGCATTTGCGGACCCCATTTGGGTGCATTGTCCTTATCGATGATGACAGCGCGTACGCCCTCGTAGAAGTCCGAACCCTCCACCAGCAGGCGCATGGACACGCGCAAATCCTGCTTCATCACGGTGCGGAAATCGAGGTCTGCACCCTTGCGCAGCGCCGCCAGCGTTATTGCGCAGGAGGTGGGAGATTTCGAATTGAGGATGGAGAGCTGCTTGGCCGACCAGGCATCCCCAGCCGCTTCGAGGCGCGCTTTCATCGCGGCCAGCTCATCACCGGCAAAGGCCGCATCGATCAGCCCGCCCAGATGCGCCAGATCAGACTCGCCCGGATCACCGGCATGGGCCTCCAGAATATCTTCGACGGCCTCGCCATCGGCATCGAGATCGGCGCTTTCCAGCGCCGCGATAAGGGCGTCCTGCCGGTCAGAGGGCACGTAATGCGTCGCCACGCCTGCCGCCAAGCTGTCAGCCGCTTTCAGCCGCGCGCCGGTCAGCCCCATCCACATGCCGGTCTCGCCCTTCAGGCGCGGCAGGAAATAGGCGCCGCCCACATCCGGGTGGAAGCCGATGCCCGTCTCCGGCATGGCAAACATCGTCCGGTCGCCCGCCACGCGGTGCGAGCCGTGAACCGAAATGCCGACCCCGCCGCCCATGGTGATGCCGTCAATCAGCGCGATATAGGGCTTGGGATATTCGAAGATCAGCGTGTTGAGCTGGTACTCATCGCGCCAGAACTTCCAGGCTTCGTCGCCGCCCGCCTTGCCGCTTTCTGCCAGCATGCGGATATCGCCGCCCGCGCAAAAGCCCTTGCCCCCTGCCCCGTCAACGACGACCGCCTTCACCGCGTCATCATCGCGCCAGGCGAGCAGCGCCTTGATGAGACCGTCCACCATTTCCTGATTGAGCGCGTTCAGCGCCTCGGGCCGGTTCAGCGTGATCCGGCCTACCGAGCCGGTTTTGCGGGCGTTTATGAGGGAGGTCATCGGGCCGGAAATCCTTATATGCGTCTAGCGGAGGTCGATGAAGGGCGCGCCAAGCGCCTCGCAGGCTGCTAACAGCCCGGCATCCCGGCTGGCAAGGGGCGCGCCCAGCGTCACCGCCAGCGAAAGGTAGGCGTAGTCGAACAGGGAGAGGCCGGCCGCGAGTGCGCCGTGACCGCTCTCCAAAGTGTCGTCTATCGAGGCCGGAGCGAAGTAGCGGATGCCCAAAGCGTCCAGATTGTCCATCGCATCGCGGTATATCAGTCCCCGCCGTGAAAACCGGACGAACTGATTGCCCACCTCCCACACGAAGATATAGGGCGCGGCCAGTTCGTAATCATCTGACTGCGCGAGCAGCTTTTGCGTGGCGGGCGTTGATTGCGAGGGCAACACCCACGCAATCGCTACCGACGCATCGAGCACGAGCGTGCTCAAGAGCGGCCAAGCTCCTTAAGCTCTTCCCAGCTCAGCGCATCCTCCTCCGGGTCCGGCCGGATGGTCGCGCCAAGGGCGCGAAAGCGTTCTACCAGCTCACGGGCTGGCACTTTTTTGCGGGGTTGCCGTGATGGCACCAGGTCCGCCAGCGGCTTGCCGTGGCGGGTGATGGTGATGGGCTCGCCCGTCTTCTCCAGCTCGTCGAGCAGGCGGGAGAGATGGGTCTTGGCCTCAAGCACGCCGACATATTTCATCGTGGCACCCGTCAATTCTGACTAGAAGTCTGACCATAATAGCGCAAATTCTGGTCAGAATCTATTGCGGGGTTACCGCAACACATCCTTCGCGATGATGACGCGCATGATCTCGTTGGTGCCTTCAAGGATCTGGTGGACACGCAAATCGCGCACGATCCGCTCGATCGGATAGTCCTTCAGATACCCATATCCGCCATGCAGTTGCAGGGCATCGTTGGCTATTTTAAAGCCGAGATCGGTCGCGAACCTTTTGGCCATCGCGCAGTATTTCGGCGCAGCAGGATCATCGGCGTCCAGCGCGGCGGCTGCGCGGTAGAGCATGAGGCGCGAGGCTTCCAGCTCCGTAGCCATGTCAGCCAGCTTGAACTCATTGACCTGAAACGCGGAGATCGGCTTGCCGAATTGCTTGCGTTCCTTGGTGTAGGCCAAGGCCAGATCGAAGGCTTCTGATGCGCCACCAAGCGAGCACGCGCCGATATTGATGCGCCCGCCATTGAGGCCTTTCATGGCGAGGGTAAAGCCCATGCCCTCGTCTGCGAGGCGGTTTTCCACCGGCACGCGGCAGTCTTCAAATGTCACGACGGCTGTGGGCTGCGAGTTCCAGCCCATCTTTTTCTCGTTCGCACCGAAGGAAAGCCCCGGCGTGCCCTTCTCCACCACGATGGTGGAAATGCCCTTCGGCCCGTCCTCACCCGTGCGGCACATCACGACATAAAGGTCAGACACCCCGCCGCCGGAGATGAAGGCTTTCGCCCCGTTCAGCACATAATGGTCGCCATCGCGCACAGCCTTGGTGCGCAGGCTGGCGGCATCGGAGCCCGCTCCGGGTTCGGTGAGACAGTAGGAGCCGATAATCTCCATGGCCGTCAGGCGCGGCAGCCAGCGCTGGCGCTGTTCTTCGCTGCCCCAGCTATCGATCATCCAGCTGACCATGTTGTGGATGGAGATGAAGGCAGCCGTGGAGACGCAGCCGCGCGAGAGCTGTTCGAAGATCAGCGCGGCATCAAGGCGGGTCATGCCCGATCCGCCCACATCATCGCGCGTGTAAATGCCGGCAAAGCCCATCTCGGCGGCTTCCTTGAGGACATCGACCGGAAAGTGCTTTTCCTCGTCCCAGCGCGCGGCATTGGGCTTTAAACGGTCGTCAGAGAATTTGCGTGCGGCGTCCTGAATCAGCGCCTGCTCTTCCGTCAGCTCGAAATTCACGGCAAACCTCCTGACAAGCTCCAACGGTCTTTGGCACGCGAGATAGACGATATGGCCCTGTTTCCCAATACCCGCCTGCGGCGCACGCGCAGCCAGCCCTGGATCCGCGATCTGGTGCGCGAGACCCATCTGACCCCGCACGACCTTATCTGGACTATTGTCGTATCAGACAGCGCCGACCCTATCGAGCCGGTCGAGGCCATGCCCGGCACGGTACGCATGAGCGTCGCCGAAGCCGCGAAAGCCGCAAGGCGCGCGCGCGATCTTGGCATCCCCGCGATTGCCGTTTTCCCGCATATCGACCCCTCCCTGAAGGACGGGTCTGGCAAGGAAGCGCTCAATCCTGACGGCCTCGTCATGCGCGCGGTCACAGCCATGAAGGATGCCGCGCCGGAGGTGGGCATAATCTGCGATGTCGCGCTGGATCCCTTCACCGATCATGGCCATGACGGGGTGATGGAGAAAGGCGTGATCCTGAATGACGCGACCGTCGACCTCCTCATCGCGCAGAGCCTGGCACAGGTTGAGGCGGGCTGCGATGTGCTGGCCCCGTCCGACATGATGGATGGCCGCATCGGCGCGATCCGGGGTGCGCTGGAGGAAGCAGGCCATACCGACACGCTGATCCTCTCCTATGCCGCCAAGTACGCGTCGGGCTTTTACGGGCCTTACCGCTCCGCCATCGGCTCGGCGGCACTGCAGGGCGACAAGAAGACCTATCAGATGGACCCGGCCAACACCGATGAGGCGCTGCGCGAGGTGGCCATGGATATCGAGGAAGGCGCCGACATGGTGATGGTCAAGCCGGGCCTTCCTTATCTCGATATCGTCACCCGTGTGAAGGAAGCGTTCGGCGTGCCGACCTATGCCTTCCAGGTTTCCGGCGAGTACGCGATGATCATGGCGGCGGCGCAAAACGGCTGGATTGATGGCGAACGGGTGATGATGGAGACCCTTACCTGCTTCAAGCGTGCGGGCGCGGACGGCATCCTCACCTATTTCGCGCCCACGGCTGCGGAGATTCTGGGGGAGTAGGTGGCCTAAGTAATTGGCTTGACGTTACTGTAGGGCCCTCTTGGTTGACGATCATGGGCCTCAGCCATTCTCCGCAAATAAGATAATATCCTGTCATATGTACGGATACTAACACCTAGACTTTCAAAATCTCGATTTCTCAGTTCATTGAATTTCTCTGAAATGTTCGCTCGTCGTCCCACATAAATAGTCTTCATTATTAAACTGAATTTTTCGATGTCTAACCCACCCCGCTCTCGGCTGTCTCCGATTGCCCGCGGGTTTCGATCCAACCAACCTTCCCAATCCCTGACTTGCGCTATGCCCTTTCGTACCGATTTTGCAAACTGACCGTCTTTTGTAGTGAGTTGAGCAGTCGGTGATTCCAGTTCGACCAGTTCCACAAACGTGCCTGCTGAACTTCCTTCCAAAACTACGAAATCTGCTCTGTAAGAAGAGCCAAATTGAAATTCAGAAAAAACCGCATACCCATGCGGGTGCATGTTAGCCAGTACCCAGCGGTTGTCTTTTAGGAAAGCTTGTATCGGGCGTTCGTCTTTGGCGATGTCCAAAATATGCTCGAAATGGTCGGCGGCGGCCCCAATCTCGCCGTATGGAATACGGATTTCATACGGGCTGGACATTTCTCACTCCACTCGACCTATCGGCGGCAGCGACCAGCCAAAGAGGATCGCCGCGCCGCGTATGGTGAAAGCCAGCAGCGCCGCGCCAATGGCCGCGATACTCGTCATCACGCCGAGCTGGATAGCGAGGATATAGGCGGACGCCCCGGCGAGCGCCGCGAGCGCATAGATTTCCGCGCGCAGGATCAGCGGCACTTCGTTGACGATGATGTCGCGTAAGAGCCCGCCAAACGCCGCACTCATCACGCCGGTCAGCGCCGCGATGGACCAGTGCGCCCCGGCGGCAAGGCCAGCTTGTGCGCCGATCACACAGAACACGCTGAGGCCCGCCGCATCCGCCCAGACCAGAGCTTTCAGCCGGATGCCCTTGCCACTGGTAACCAGTGCGGAACCGTAATAACCCGCCACACCGCCGATCAGCGCCAGGGCGAGATATTCCGGCGCATTGACCCAGTAGACGGGCAGACTGCCCAGGATCATGTCGCGTAGCGTGCCGCCGCCCATGCCGGTGACCGCGCCGAGGATGGCCGCGCCGAACGGATCAAGCCGGTTGCGCGCGGCAATGATGCCGCCCGAAACGGCGAACAGGAACACCCCTGCGTGATCGAGAACGGAGAAGAGAAGCTCGACGCTCATTCGCGGTTCAGCCGCGCGATCAGGCTGGAGGTATCCCAGCGCTTGCCGCCCATGGCTTCCACTTCCGCGTAGAACTGGTCGACGAGCGCGGTGACGGGCAGTTTGGCCCCATTCGCCCGCGCTTCTTCAAGCGCGATACGAAGATCCTTGCGCATCCACTCAATAGCAAAGCCAAAATCGAACTTGCCCTGATTCATGGTCTGCCAGCGATTTTCCATCTGCCAGCTCTGCGCAGCGCCCTTGGAGACCGCGCTGATGACGGTTTCCACGTCCAGCCCGGCAGCCTGCGCAAAGTGAATGCCTTCCGACAGTCCCTGCACCAGCCCGGCTATACAGATCTGGTTGACCATCTTGGTCAGTTGGCCAGCTCCGGCAGGCCCGGCATGGACGATGGCCTTGGCATAGGCCTGCATGACCGGCTCGGCCTTGGCGAAACTGTCCGTATCACCGCCGCACATGATGGAAAGCTGCCCGTTCTCCGCACCCGCCTGCCCGCCAGAGACCGGCGCATCGACAAAGCCGATGCCGCGCGCAGCGGCCGCCTCATGAAGCTCGCGGGCGAGCTGGGCCGAGGCTGTGGTGTGGTCGACGAGCACTGAGCCGGGCTTCATGTGCTCGAGCAACGGCAGGGCAATCGCACGTACATCGGGATCATCGCCCAGGCACATGAAGACGATATCTGCGCCGCTGGCGGCCTCTTCGGGTGTGCTGGCTGCAATGCCTGCATGCTGGTCCGCCCACGCCTTCGCCTTGGCACCGGTACGGTTCCAGACCCGCACCTCATGGCCCGAAGCCTTGAGATGTCCGGCCATCGGAAAGCCCATCACGCCCAGTCCCAGGAAGGCAGCCATCGTCATGAATAGTTTCTCCCGAGGCGCTTCAGTGCGCCGCTGCGAATACCGAACGGTGGAAGACCAGCGCCGGGGCAGTGCGTGGCCGGTCAAAGGCCGCTACCCGCCCGACAATGATGATGTGGTCGCCGCCCTCATGCACGGCGTCCAGCGTACATTCGAACCGGGCAATGGCGTCTCTTACCAGCGGCACGCCGGTTGTGCCTTCGGTCCACTGCCCGCCTGCCCGTCCCAGATCGTCATCGCGCGCGCAGGCCAGCGCCAGCGCCTCCTGATCGGCACCCAGCACGTTGATGGCAAAGCGCGGCGCAGAAGCGAACTGGTCATAGCGCAGGCTGGCCCGGTCCAGCGACCACAGCACCAGGGGCGGCTCCAGCGACACGGACGCAAAGGAATTGATGGTGAGCGCGCGGGCGCGCCCCTCCTCCAGCACCGTGACCAGAGCCACGCCGGTAGGGTAACAGCCAAGAGCGTCGCGAAAGGTGCGCGCAGTTTCCAAAATTTGCCTCCGTCCGGGCCTTCAACCCGCCCTTAACCCTGTTCGTATAGCTTGGCGATAGAACAACAAGAAATGCGGGTGTGAGATGTCTGCCGGTCGACCGATCATCATCAAGAAAGTCAGGAAAGCCGCACATGGTCATCATGGCGGCGCGTGGAAAGTGGCATATGCCGATTTCGTCACAGCGATGATGGCCTTTTTCCTGCTGATGTGGCTGATCAACTCGGTTGATCAGGAGCAGTTGCGCGGCGTTGCAGACTATTTCTCGCCCTCTACCGTCAGCACGGATAATTCCGGGTCTGCGCCCTTGCGCCTGATGCCGCCGCGCGGCGATCAAGGCGTGTCCAGCCCCGATATGGCGTTTCTGGAGCGCAATCCAACCTCCCATGCACCCGGTTCCGGATCGGACGATACGCCCGATGATGGCCGGGGCAGTCCGCGTGACGTCGCGCAGGACGCGCTGACCAGCGCGCTGGCACGCCGCGAGCAGGCAGAGTTTGAAAGCGCCGAAATGTCACTGCGTCAGGCGCTGGAAGAAATGCCGGAGCTGGCTGAGCTGTCACGTCACCTGATCATCGATCAGACCCCCGAAGGGCTGCGCATCCAGCTCATCGATGAAGAAGGCCGCCCGATGTTCAACGCCGGGGCTACCCGGCCCAATGAGCGCGCCATCGTGCTGCTGCGCGCGGTTGCCGATGTGGTGGATCGCCTGCCCAACCGCATCACGATCTCCGGTCACACTGACGCCTCCCCGGTTCCGGCCAGTGCGCCGTCCAACTGGGA
Organism: Glycocaulis sp.; assembly: GCF_050485565.1. Lineage (GTDB taxonomy): Bacteria > Pseudomonadota > Alphaproteobacteria > Caulobacterales > Maricaulaceae > Glycocaulis. The sequence continues at coordinate 292,788 of NZ_JBJHBQ010000003.1, forward strand.
GCTGTCCTCCGCCCGCGCCAATTCCGCGCTGCGCGTATTGCAGGAACGCGGCATTTCCGATGACAGGGTGTCCGATGTGCGCGGGAAGGGCTCTGCCGAGCCGCTCTTCCCCGATGATCCCTACATGGCCGGCAATCGCCGACTGTCGATCGTCCTGCTGCGTGAAGCGCCAGTCCTGCCGCCCGGCGGCGCGCTGTAAGCTCCCAGCCCTTGTATGAAAACTGGCTGTTCCGGCAAAACCACGCTGGCGCTACACTGGTTCCGACCCTGATGCGGATTCGCCGCTAAGGGGGTGAGGAACCAGAGCCGCCGTGACGCACCCGTTCACCACGCGCCAGCTGCCGTTTTTCCTGACGGCACCAACGCCCTGCCCCTATCTGCCAGGGCAGCTGGAGCGCAAGGTGTTCACGCGGGTGGACCCTTCTGATGGCCCCGGCCTCAACGATGCGCTGACCCATGCCGGTTTCCGCCGCTCGCAATCCATTCTCTACCGGCCGGCCTGTGAGCGCTGCTCGGCGTGCAAGTCGGTGCGGATACCCGTGGCAGAGTTCACGTTCTCACGCTCCCAGCGCCGCATCCTGAAACGCAATGACGATCTCAGGGCTGATATCCGCCCGGCTGATGCCACTACCGAGCAATTTGCCCTGATGAGCCGCTATCTGGAATCGCGTCACGGCGATGGTGATATGGCTGGCATGCACTTCCTCGACTATGTCGGCATGGTGGAAGACGGCATGCAACGCACGCATATCACCGAATACCGCGATGCCTCCGGCCATCTCGCCGCCGCCGCCCTCGTTGATGAGCTCCCCGACGGGCTATCGCTGATCTACAGCTTCTTTGACCCCGACCGGGCCGATCTCAGTCCCGGCAAGTTCATGATCCTTGATCATGTCCGGCGCGCCAGAATGGCCAGCCTGGCGCATGTCTATCTGGGCTATTGGGTCAAGGGCAGCGCCAAGATGGACTACAAGGCGCGCTATTCCCCGCTGGAAGTCCTCGAACCTGCAGGCTGGCGGCGGTTAGAGGCTGGCGAGTAGGTTAAACCCTGCTATGGAAGGGGAAAGGCCCGTCCGTGAATCGGGCCATGGTGCCAATCAGGCACATTCGGGGAGATAATCATGGATCGCAGGACATTCCTGAGCGGTGCCACCATCGCGACCGCCGCAGCCGCAACCGCCTGTTCACAGGAAACACCGGGTGATGTGGCCGCTCCGGCTGTAAACCGGCGGCGCACCCGCCGCCTGCGTATGGTCACCACCTGGCCTGCCAACTTTCCAGGGCTGGGCACCGCTGCGGACACGACCGCGCGCCTGATCGGTGAAATGTCCGGCGGCGAGCTGGAAGTGCAGGTCTATGGCGCGGGCGAGATAGTCGGCGCGTTCGAGGTTTTCGACGCGGTCTCCAACGGCGTTGCGGACATGTATCACGGCGCGGAGTATTACTGGCAGGGCCGCTCACCGGCCTATAATTTCTACTGCGCCGTACCCATGGGCCTCACGGCTACCGAGATCATGGCGTGGGTAGAGTTTGGCGGCGGCCAGGAATTGTGGGACGAGCTGTCGGCCCAGTTCAACATCAAGCCCTTCCAGGCTGGCAATACCGGCCACCAGATGGGCGGATGGTTCAAACGCGAAATCAACGCGCTGTCGGATTTCAGGGGCCTGCGCGTGCGCATGCCCGGCCTTGGCGGCGATGTGATCCGCGCGCTCGGCGGCGCGGCGGTCGCGCTTTCTGGCGGTGAAATCTATCAGGCCCTCCAGTCCGGCGCGATTGACGCCACCGAATGGGTCGGCCCGTGGAACGATCTGGCCTTCGGCTTCTACCGCGAGGCACCCTATTATTACGGCCCCGGCTTCCACGAGCCGGGCTCCGCGCTCGCCATCGGTGTCAATCTGGGCGTCTGGGAGAGTCTCCCGGCCCAGCATCAGGCCATCGTGCGCGCGGCCTGCCGCGCGGCCAACAACCAGTCGATTGCCGAATTCACCCACCATAACGGGATCGCGCTGCAAACGCTGATCGAGGATCATGGCGTCCAGCTCCGCAACTTCTCAGACGAGATATGGCGCGAGGTCGGCCGGGTCAGCGAAGAGGTCGTCGCCAACGCGGCCAATGCCGACGCGCTGTCCCGGCGGGTCTATAACAGCTACATCCAGTCGCGCCGCCGTTCACGCGAGTGGGCGAACGTATCCGAGACGCCCTATCTGCAGATGCGCGAACTCGTGCTCGGCGGATAAACCATGCGGGCGGGGGACTGGCTGCTTCTGGCTCTCATTGCGCTGACACTGGCGCTGATCGCTGCCGACCAGCTCAGTGGCGGCGCAGTGCAGGGCTGGATCGCATCCGATCTCTCCGCGCGCGGGCGCGATCTGGGTATCGCTCTGGGCTGGGTGGGATGGGGCCTGACGCCCGTTGTCGCGCTCCCGCTTCTCGCGGCTCTGTGGATTGTAATCGCCGCTCCGCCCGCCCTGATGACAGCGGCACTGGTCTATACCAGCCGCGTTATTGACGCCGTGAACCGGGCGATTGGTGACGCCGCCCGCTGGTTTGCGCTGGCACTGGTTCTTGTTACCAGCCTTGTTGTCATTCAGCGTTATGTTTTCGGTGTTTCCATCACAAAGTTGCAGGAAAGCATTATCTATCTGCATGCGCTTTTATTCCTGCTGTCGAGCGCGGTGACGCTGCTGGCGGGCGGACATGTCCGCGTCGACATTTTCTACTCGCGCCTGTCTGCCAGGGCGAGGGCGTGGACCGATATCGCGGGCGTCTATCTGGCGCTGATCCCGATGTGCTGGCTGATCCTGGACACCTCGCGCTCCTATGTGGGCGGCGCGTGGCGGATACTGGAGCGCTCGCGCGAGAGCGACGGCCTGCCTCTGGTCTTCGCACTGAAAACCGCCATTCCCGTCTTCGCCGTGATGATGATAGCGCAAGGGGTCTCTATGGCGGCCAGGGCGGCGCTGACGCTCGGCGGCAAGGACACCCCGGAAGAGGGGTTGCGCGAAGACACGCCGAAGGTGGCGCTGTGATGGATATCCTGTTCGTCGCCCTGCCCTTCCTGATGTTCATTACAGCCGTCGCGGCGTTGCTGCGCGGCTTCCCGGTGGCTTTCACACTCGCCGGTGTCGCCATCCTTTTTGCGCTGATCGGGCTGACGCTGGGCGCGTTTGATCCGCTCCATTTGCGCGCATTTCCACAGCGCATCTACGGCAACATCATGGAGATGGACAAATCCATCCTGGTGGCTGTGCCGCTTTTTGTGTTCATGGGCGTCATGCTGGAAAAGTCGCGCGTTGCCGAGGAATTGCTCGAAGCCATGGGCGCGCTCTTCGGCTCACTGCGCGGCGGGCTTGGCATCTCGGTGGTAATCGTCGGCGCATTGCTGGCGGCATCTACCGGGATTGTCGGCGCGACGGTCGTGACCATGGGCCTGCTCTCCCTGCCGACCATGCTGCGCCGGGGCTATGATCCGGCGCTGGCCAGCGGCTCCATCGCCGCGTCCGGCACGCTGGGCCAGATCATTCCACCTTCCATCGTGCTGATCCTGCTGGGCGACCAGCTCGGCTCCGCCTATGCCCGCGCGCAGCGTGAACAGGGCATTTTCGCGCCAGACATCCTGACCGTGGGCGATCTGTTTGCGGGCGCGCTGGTACCCGGCCTGCTGCTGGTAAGCGCGTATATCATCTACCAGATCGTCATCGCGATAATCCGCCCTGCCGCCTCTCCTGCCATCCCCAAGGAGGAGCTGAACGCGGACATATTCAAGGCCCTGCGCGCACTGGTGCCGCCGCTCGGCCTTATCATCGCCGTCCTTGGCTCCATCCTCTCCGGCCTTGCCACACCAACCGAGGCCGCCGGTGTCGGCGCACTCGGCGCGACGCTGCTGGCGGGCTTCCGCAATGCCGGTGCCAGCACCAATCCGCGCGGAGGCCGCTGGCTGGTAGCTATCGGCGCGATCAGCCTGCTGGCGCTGATTGCCGCTGCCGTCCTGTTAAATCTGCGTGCCGGAGCCGATGGCTCGACGCGCCTCTTTGCGCTGGCGCTCGGCGCGCTGGCGGCAATCGGTACCGCTGGCGCGATCATCCGCCTGTTCCGCACCGGGGTCCTGGACGAGGTGATGACGCAGACCGCGCGCATCTCCTCCATGGTGTTCGTGATCCTGATCGGTGCTTCCCTGTTTGCGCTGGTGTTCCGGGAGCTGGGCGGTGATGGCAGCGTGCGCGCCATGCTGGAGGCCGTGCCGGGCGGGGTGTTTGGCGCGGTGCTGGTGGTGATGCTCATCATGTTCGTGCTGGGCTTCTTCCTCGACTTTATCGAGATCACCTTCGTGGTCGTGCCAATCGTTGCGCCCATCCTGTTCCTGATGGGAGTGGACCCGATCTGGCTGGGTGTGTTGATGGCGCTGAACCTGCAGACCAGCTTCCTCACGCCGCCCTTCGGCTTTGCGCTGTTTTACCTGCGCGGCGTTGCCCCGCCTTCCCTGCCGACCAGCGCCATCTATCGCGGGGCCATACCCTTCGTTATCATCCAGCTTTTCGCGATCGCGCTGGTGGCAGCCCTGCCCTGGCTCGCGACCGCCCTGCCCAGAATGCTCTATGGCTAGTCAGACACCCGCCAACGATCCGCACACGCCCACACCCGCCGAACGCGCGGCCCTCCAACGCGGCGTGATCGTCGTCATCGCGCTGGCGCTGACCGTGCTGCTGGTCTGGATGGTGAAGGACTATCTGGGCGCGGTGTTCCTGGCGGCCGTGCTGGCCCTGATGCTGACCCCGGTCCAGAACGCCATGACCGGCAAGCTGCGAGGCCGGACGCGTTTATCAGCAAGCCTGCTGATGGTGTCTGTTGTTCTGATAGGCATGGTACCGCTTGGCATTCTGGTCGTGATTGTCGTGCGTGAAGCGATGCAGGTGGGCGAAGCCCTCACCCCCTTCGTACAGGAACAGGTAGCCGCCTGGCGCGAGGCCGGTGGCGGCGTGCCCGAATGGGTGCCCTGGCGCGAGGAAGTGATCCGCTATCAGGGCGAGATCGCCAGCCAGATCGGCAGCTTCGCCTCCACCGCAGGGCGCATCTTCATCAATGCGATGACATCGGCGGCAGGATCCACCCTGATGGTATTCCTGAACCTGATCGTCTTTCTCTACGCGCTCTATTATTTTCTGGTGCACGGGCGCGCCATGACGGCAACGACGCTCAAACTCCTGCCCCTGCGCCCGCGCGACCGGCTATTGCTGGCAGGGCGCGCCGTTTCGACCATCCGCGCGACCATCAAGGGCACGCTTGTCATCGGGCTTGTACAAGGCAGTGTCACCGGGCTGGCGCTCGCCATAGCAGGCGTTCCCGGCGCACCCTTCTGGGGCGCGCTGGCGGGGCTGCTATCGGTTATTCCGGGCATTGGCACGCCGCTGGTCTGGGTACCGGCCGCCGCCTGGCTGATCTATCAGGGCGAAATGGCCGCCGGCATAGCACTCGGCGTGTTCGGCTTTGTCGTGATTATGAATATCGACAATTTCCTGCGCCCGCGCCTCGTCGGCCGGGACGCAAAGATGAGCGATCTCATGGTGCTGATCTCCACGCTCGGCGGCCTGACCCTGTTCGGCGCCATGGGCATCATCATAGGCCCGATGATTGCCGCCCTGTTCAGCGCGGTCTGGCACGTCTATGCGCGCGCCTACGCGCCGCTGCTGGGGGTAAAACCCTAAACCGCAGGCACGGCCCCGGCACGCGGTGGAGGCCGGTTGCCGCCCGCATAGCGCTCCAGCGCGGCGATCCGCTTGTCCATCGGCGGATGGGTGGCGAACAGCCCCGCAAACCCGCTTGAGCGGTCATGCAGGAACATCTGGCGCACCTCGGCCGGCGCACCTTCAACATCCGGGTTACCTGACACCTTCATCAGGGCGGAGATCATCGCGTCCGGGTTCTTGGTCAGCTCCACCGCGCCGGCATCGGCCATGTATTCGCGCTTGCGTGAGAGGGTGAAGCGGATCGCTATCGCCAGCACCCAGGCCAGCGCCGCCATGGCCAGCGCGACAAGGATGAACACGCCCGCATTACCGCCTGATCCGCGCCGTCCGCCGCCAGCGCGCCCTATCGCGCCGTGCAGCATGCCGCGCACCATGATCTCCACGGTGAAGGAGATGATGCCGACAAAGATGATGGAGATGACCAGCAGGCGCACATCGCGGTTGATGATATGGGTCAGCTCGTGGGCGAGTACCGCTTCCAGTTCCTCACGATTGAGCTTTTCCATCAGGCCGCGCGTGACGGTCACCGTAGCCTGCTTCTCGGTGAGGCCCGATGCGTAGGCGTTGAGCGCGGGTGTTTCGATGATCCGCAAGGCAGGCATGGTCAGCCCGCGCGAAATGCACAGATTTTCCAGCAGATTGTAGAGCTCCGGCTCATCATTGCGCGAAACCTTCTTCGCACCGGTGCTCGCATCGATGATTTTCTGATGAAAGAGCCAGGCAATGCCAAACCAGATTATCACGCCGATCAGCACGAACGGCGTCACCATGGGCATGGCGTAGGCGCCCTCAGCGAAGGCAGCGCCGAAATCGGGCTCATAGGCCGAATAGCCGATGACCAGCACGGTCCCGGCATAGACCAGACCCAGGATCAGGAACGGAAAACCCGCCAGCAGCAGGACCGATTTGAGATTATTGTTCCAGATATGGCTGCGAAGGCCGGTCGCTGCGAGCATGACAGGCCTCCGCGTGCCGGTATCCCTAGAACTTCACCGACGGCGCGGCGCGCTCGGATGCCGCAATTTCGAAGAACTCGCGGCCCTTGAAGCCGAACGGACCGGCCAGCACCACAGCCGGGAATTGCTCGATCGCGGTATTGTATTCGGATACCGCATTGTTGAAGAAGCGGCGGGCAGCAGCGATCTTGTTTTCCAGATCGGCCAGCTCACGCTGCAGCGACAGGAAGTTCTGGTTGGCCTTCAGGTCAGGATAGGCTTCCGACAGCGCGAAAAGCTGGCGCAGCGCGCCCGTCAGCATGTTCTCGGCAGCGGCCAGATCCTTCATGCCGGTCGCATCGATGGCCTGCTGGCGCGCCTTGATGACGTTCTCCAGCGTTTCCTTTTCGTGGGTGGCGTATCCCTTCACGGTCTCGACCAGGTTCGGCACGAGATCGTAGCGCTGCTTCATCTGCACATCGATATCGCCCCAGGCCTGATTGGTCGTCTGACGCAGGGCCACAAGGCGGTTGTAGATGAGGATGATGGCCAGGCCGATAACGGCAAGGATGACGAGGATGATGACAAATTCCATGGAATTATCCTTCCCGTGAGGAGGTGGCGGGGCTTGTAGCTTTGACAATTAAACCCAACCGTCCGGCGCGCCAAGCCCGTTGGGCGCCGGTGGCCTGCCCTCGTCCTTCGAGACGCCACTGCGTGGCTCCTCAGGATGAGGGCATTGGTTTTGCTTTTCCCTCATCCTGAGGGTGAGCGAAGCGAACGTCTCGAAGGACGAGGGAAAAGCACCCTAAACCTGCCCTCTCGGCGCAAAACGGCCAGCGCGGGAAAAGCCCTTCGGTGCGAGGCGTCCGGCCTGCGCGCGCTTGCCAAGGAAGAGCTTCCAGTCTTCCACCGGGTGCTTGCGCCCTGCCCCGTCACTCCAGGTCAGGCCCTCTTCGGCGGCAAACACCGTGACATCGCTCACCTCCCCGCCCTTGCCGCCCAGCAGACGCACGCCCTTGCCGCGCGTCATCTCCGGGATCTCATCAAGAGCGAAGACGAGCAGCTTGCGGTTCTCGCCGATAACGGCGGCAGAATCGCCTTTGGCCTCGGTGACCACGATCACTTCGGCACCCTCGACGAGATTCACCAGCTGGCGGCCTGCGCGCTTGATGGCGGGCAGTTCCGCCTCCGGCACGAGGAAGCCATGGCCGGAGCTGGACGCAATCAGCAGCTTGCGCGCCGGGTCATGCTTCACCAGCGCCAGCGGAGCCGAGCTTTCATCGATATCGATCTGCAGGCGCACCGGCTCGCCAAAGCCGCGCCCGCCCGGCAGTTTTGACGCATCCAGCGTAAACACCCGGCCATCGGTGGCAAACAGGAGAAGCTTGTCGGTCGTCTCGCAGCGCACGGCAAAGGCCGTCTCGTCGCCATCCTTGTGCTTCAGGCCTGAGAGGTCGTCCACATGGCCTTTGAGCGCGCGTATCCAGCCCTTTTCAGAGAGCACGACCGTCACCGGCTCTCGCACCACCAGCGCTTCTTCTACGCGGTCGGCCAGATCATCGGCCGGCGCATCGGCAAAATGGGTGCGGCGGCGGCCAATCGCGGTGCGCGGGCCGAAGCTCTCGCGCACGGCAGCGATTTCACCATCCACCTTCGCCCATTGCTGCTCGTCACTGGCAAGGAGGGCTTTCAACCCGGAACGCTCCTCGCCCAGCCGGTCAGATTCCGCGCGCAGCTCGATCTCCTCCAGCTTGCGAAGGGAGCGCAGGCGCATATTGAGGATCGCCTCGGCCTGCCGCTCGGAAAGCTGGAATTCGGCCATCAGATCGGGCTTGGGCTCATCACTCTCGCGGATAATGGCGATCACCCGGTCGAGGTTGAGGAAGCAGATGATATAGCCCGCCAGCACTTCCAGCCGGTCTTCAACCTGCGCCAGACGGCGCGTGGCCCGGCGCACCACCACCTCGCGGCGATGGTCGAGCCATATCTGCAAGACCTCTTTCAGGCTCATCACGCGCGGCGCACCCTTGGGGTCCAGCACGTTGAGATTCAAAGGAAAACGTACTTCCAGATCGGTCGCCCGGAACATGGATTCCATCAGCACGGCCGGATCAACCGTGCGCGCGCGCGGCTCCAGCACCAGGCGCACATCCTCCGCGCTTTCATCCATCACATCGGCGAGCAGCGGCAGCTTTTTCGCTTCCATCAGGCTGGCAATGCGTTCGACCAGCCGCGCCTTCTGGACCAGATAGGGAATCTCCGTGACGACGATGCGCCAGGTGCCGCGCCCCTGATCCTCTACCTCCCACTTGGCGCGCAGGCGGAAACCGCCCCGGCCCGTCTCATAGGCTTCAAGGATGGAGGCGGCAGGCTCCACGCAGATGCCGCCGGTGGGGAAGTCCGGCCCTTTGACGAATTTCGCCAGCGCGCGCACGTCTGCATCCGGTTTGGCGATCAGATGGCGCGCTGCATCGCAGATTTCAGCGGCATTGTGGGGCGGGATGCTGGTCGCCATGCCGACCGCAATGCCCGTTGCGCCATTGGCCAGAAGGTTCGGGAACGCACCCGGCAGCACGACCGGCTCTTCCTCAGACCCGTCATAGGTCTTGCGGAAATCAACCGTGTCCTCGTCCATGTCTGCCAGCAGCAGGCGGGCCGCTTCGGTCAGGCGCGCCTCGGTATAGCGCATGGCCGCCGCGCTATCGCCGTCCACATTGCCGAAATTGCCCTGCCCCTCGATCAGCGGATAACGGGCGGCAAAGTCCTGCGCCAGACGCACCAGCGCGTCATAGACGGACTGGTCGCCATGCGGGTGGTATTTACCGATCACATCGCCAACCACGCGCGCAGACTTCTTGAACGCCGCGTCGGGATCCAGCTTTAGAAGGCGCATGGCGTGCAGGAGCCGCCGGTGAACGGGCTTCAGTCCGTCACGGGCATCGGGCAGAGCGCGCTGGGTAATGGTGGAAAGCGCATAGGCCAGATAGCGCGAGGACAGCGCATCCTCGAAGCGCTCAGGGAAAATGCGCCCTGCCTCACCAACCGGTTCGTGTCCCATGCCTCGCCTCGCGATTCGCCTTGGGACTTTTATAAGCTATAGGGGGCTCTAGCTGCGAATGATCGGCGCAGCTTGCTCACGGTGTCCAACATGAAAGATTGCAATGTCTTACAACCCAACTGAGAGAATCGGGGTGTCGCGTGTGGAAACGACAGTCACACAAGAGCTCGGCTGGATATTCCGGGAGCAGCTGGTCGCTGATTTTGGGATCGACGCACAGCTCGAAATTGTAGATGGGAACCCCACCGGAAAATTAATCGCCGCACAAATCAAATCTGGTGACAGCTATGCCGAAGAAAAAGACGATCATTTTATATTCAGAGGAAAATTGCGACATCTAGATTATTGGAATGACCACTCTTTGCCTGTTATCTTAATTCTATATATTCCGAAGTACGATAATATATACTGGCAAGTAGTTTCAGAAGAAAATTTAACTCGTACGAATAAAACCTGGAAACTAAATATCCCCAAATCAAATATATTGAATTCACAATCAAAGTACAAACTTGGTCGCTTAGGCGACGGAACTTTGCAACAACAGCGGCTAAGACAAGTTCAATTGCTAAAACCCACCCTTGAAAAATTGGCGTCTGGATCAGATTTATTCCTAGAGACAGAGGAATGGGTTCACAAGTCACTCGGGCGTGGAGATCTTAAACTTATTTTGACAAACAAAGATGGCTCTGAAAGTGTCGTTTTCCATAAAAGCCACTTTTATGCTGGATACAGTTTTTATGAAATACTACAGATTAGATTTCCATGGGCAAAAATATCCGTTGACGAGGATTATTATGATGTTAACTTTTGTGAAAGTGTATATGACATATATAGCAAGTTGTACATTGAACTAGAGCCGATATATCCGTACAGAGTTGGAGCGGGAGAAGTTGCCTTTTATCGTTTGCGGATGGAAATTAGCGATTTTGGGAATCACATACTTCGCTTTTTGGATTATTTAGAGACTGGACACATTCCGAATTCATAGAAGCAGTCCCGCCGATTCCAGCCGCTCAATCAAGCGCGTGCGCGCTTCGGGCAACACCTTGTCAGTCGGCCACAATACGCGCCGCTCGATGAAGTGGGCGGTCAGTTTCAGCCCGGCAGCTATATCGCCCGGCGAGACCTCGCCTGAGCCTGCCATGAAGCCCGGCAGGGCCAGCAGGCGGTCGGCATATTCGGCTCCGGCCTCTGCGCTGACCGCACGCCCGGTGCGGGGGCTGACATATTTGAGACCATGGGCCTGGCCGGTCGCGGCGCATTTCTTCAGATCCATGCCATAGCCGAGATCGGCCAGCAGGCCCGCCTCCCAGCTTATGTAGAGCGCGGGCCAGATATCGATATCGTTTAAGGACGATACCAGCACCTCGAACGCGCCGTAGACGGCCGGGTGGGCCTCACGCTCCGGCAAAGCCAGCACTGCCATGGCGCAGGCGGCATTAAGGCCCGATAGCGCCAGCGGATCATCCATCAGCGCGCCGGCATCGAGCGAGTCCGCTTCCAGCGCGTAATTACCCAGATGCTCGTCCAGCCTTGCCCGCCAGACCGCCCGCACGGCATTGCCCGGCTGCAGGATTGGCCGCATGGCCTTGGAGCGCCCGCCACGCACCAGACCGGGGTGACGTCCATGCTCCGGGGTGAGCAGCTCCACAATGGCGCTGGTCTCGCCGTAATTGCGCACAGCGATGATGCGGCCTGTGTCAGTCCATTCCATGGGGGCCGTCTTTGACG
>NZ_JBJHBQ010000004.1:0-296507 GCF_050485565.1 Glycocaulis sp.
GACCTGTTGTTGCGCCAGCAGCATAGCAGGGTAGCTAAGTGCGGACGGGATAACCGCTGAAAGCATCTAAGCGGGAAGCCCCCCTCAAAACCAGGTATCCCTTGAGAGCCGTGGAAGACCACCACGTTGATAGGCTGGAAGTGGAAGCGCAGTGATGCGTGGAGCGGACCAGTACTAATTGCTCGATAGGCTTGATTTGCGTGGCTCATGAATGGCGATCGCCTCGTCCATCATGATGCCCGTCATATGTCAGGATAAAATGTCTCTGTGAAACCGCGTCAAACGCGCCGACCGGGTGGTTATAGCGAGGGGACCCCACCCGTTCCCATCCCGAACACGACCGTTAAGACCCTCAGCGCCGATGGTACTATGTCTTAAGGCATGGGAGAGTAGGTCGCCGCCCGGTCTGCCCGTTTGACGCCAGTTGTCCTTTTTCTGATCAATCAAAACAATGAAACCCCCGCTTCGGCGGGGGTTTTTTGTTTGTCTGGAATGCTCCTCGCCCAGAACTGTCCTTCGCCCGGAGCCATCAGCGCATCGCGCGTCAGCCAGTGCGCTCGGCTATGCCGGCCGTGCCGGGGGGGCGTTCGCGCACCCACAGACTGGCCAGCGCCTTCCAGCCTGATATCACGGGCAATCCCTGGTGAAGGCTCAACGGATCAGGGGTCCCGTCGCGGGTTACATTCTCGAAGCTCAGCATATCGCCCTTTTCGCCGCGCCAGCTCAAATCGAGCCGCGGAAACCTCGTTTCACCGCCCTCATAACCGCTATTGAGCGCCGACAATGTGGTGGCCCGGCGCTGGCCCTGCGCCGTCAGTTCGGCGCCTGCCCAGCCTTCGTCTGACGTGAAGCAGTCGAGGTGCGGCTTGTACTCATCTCCTGGATAATACAGCAGAATTGCAAGGTTCTCTGCAAAAGCGGTGGTGGTGCCGGCGCAAGCTGCCATGTCGGCCACAATGCGGGCGACAACGAGATCCTGGAAGGAACGCGGAATACTGGCTGAGTAGGCTTTTCTGTGTGCATCCTGACTGGTGCGCCCGGTGACGGGATCGAAAACCTCCGCCCGTCTGAGGGTGGGCCAGGCGGCCGCCAGAAGGTAGTCGCACAATGCGTGACCGGCCGCGGCGCTGTGGGACTGTATACGGGGCGTCTCGCTGAGCTGTACCGGTGAAGCCTTTGCCGCCCGCAAAGCGGGATCGAGGCTTTCCAGCCCGTCTGTATCCGCAGGCAGGACCGGCGCATGTGACGTGCGCGCCATGTTCGCCATCGCGGTCTTCAACGGCCCCGCCAGCGGATAGCCCGTGCTCATCAGCGCGCTTAGCCAGTGCTCCAGCTCTGGCCAGAGCCCTTCGTGATTTTTGGCGTGATGAAGCAGCGCTGCTGCCGCGAGGCCGGCCCCCTGCCGGGCGGCACCCTGCAGCAGCTCAAGAGATTGTGCCGGGTGGCTTTCCATTAGCAGCACGCCCATCTGCACCGCCGCGTCGCGATCGCCTGCTCGCGCATGTTCCAGCCGTCTGCGGACGGCATCGGCAAATCCGCCCGGACGCAGCGCCATCGCCGTTGTCAGCATGCGCCGGGCAACGCCATTGCCAGGCTCTGCCGGTTCAAGCGCTTCTATGGCCTTGTCAGGGTCGATAGGGCCGCCACGGCCATCAAGCAGCATGCCAGCCAGTGGCAGGCGTGCCCGTTCGTCGCCAGAGCGTAGGGCGGCCTGCAGAAGCTGACGTGATGCGGGAGTGTCGTCCATTTTGCCAGCTTCTATAGCCTTGCCGGAGAGCGAAGGCATGGAGGATGTTTGCGTAAGGTATCAAAGGCCGCAGACTAGCTGGCTGGGCTGTGAATTCCAGTGCTGTTCAAGACCGGTTACATCCGGTTGACTGCTCCGGCTGTGTTGGTTAGTTACACCGCTCCCCATCGCCGGGGGTCAAACCGGCACTGACGCGGGGTGGAGCAGCCCGGTAGCTCGTCAGGCTCATAACCTGAAGGTCGTAGGTTCAAATCCTACCCCCGCACCCAAGTTTCCAAGCCGCGCCAACGGCTTGCGCAAACGCCCCGGACCCTTGTCCGGGGCGTTTTTCGTTCACGCCTCATTTTCGGGTAAGGCCGGAAAGCTCTGCCTCCTGCGCAGTTGTTTGGCCGCGTGCAAGCTCGTCATTGCTCTCCGCGGCAGTTGGTCAAACAAGGTTTGCTGCCGATATGGATATCTACGCATTCGTGAGCCTGCACCCGTCACGCCAGAGCGCTTTTTGGTCGTTCCCGCGCGTCAGACCACCCTGCAGCCAGGGCGATATTCGAGCTATGACCTGGTTGGCAATGCGGCGTCGACACAACGGCACAATGGGACTAAGGAACTGGAAAGCCACTGTCAGGAGCCCAGCTTGAGCACCATGAGCGTCGATATCCCGGAGATGGCGGAATAATGAAGCTCGCCCTTCTCTCTGGTGCCAGGATCAGCCTGCTGGCCGACTTCGTGCAGCGCGAGCTTTCGCGCAGCAAGGGTGTGGTTGCCGTTCTCCTGGTGCTCAGCGTGCTGTCATCAGCGTCGCAGATCGGGCTGGCTGCGGCCCTCATCGCGGCCGTGCAAGGCGGCGGAGGCAGGCTGCAGCAGCTGGGCATCACCGGCGACTGGATATTCGGCATCCTCATCGTGTTCGCTATCGCAAGTGCGCTGCTGCCGTTTCTCGTTGAGCGCTATATTATCAGCCGCACGGTGGCCTATTTCAAAATGGGCGTCAGGCATCTTGGCCGCGCAGCAGTAAACCCGGTATCGCGCCACCACCTGCTGCTGGCCAATTACTCCAGCCAGTCGATCGTCGCTGCAATAAGTTCAGATGCGCGGTATGCGAGCCTTGCGTATTCTGGCCTGCTGAGCGTCGTTCTGCCTTTGGTGACGAGTATCGCCATTGGTGTTGCACTGTTTGTGATACAGCCGGTCTGGGCCGCGATTGTCGTCGGTGTCACCTTACCCTTTTTTGTTGGCCAGATGTTGATGGTGATGAGCGGCGTGGCGCTTAATGAAAGGCTGCGGGCAAGTGCAGGGTCTCATCGCAAGGCGGCGGCAGCGGCGGTCGGGGACGTGGAGCTGTGCAGTGACCCGGCAGAATTCTGGCGCTCTCAACCTGACTATGTATCGCTGAAAATTGGACCTGACTTTCCCGTCACTTATGGTCACCGGCGTATGCTGGGTGCCCGCACGGGCCTGATCGGCGATCTGGCCACCGTCGTTCTCGTGCTGTTGGCGGCCCTGGGCATTACCTTGTACGAAATTACGCCGGAAGTGGTTGCTACGGCGATTGTCTTCATCCTGCTGGGCCGGATATTTCTCGGCTCCATCACCCGGATTGCATCGGAAACCATTATTACGGTGGCCCAGCTTCCGTTCTACGAGAGTTTGCTGAATATCAACCGGGTCGTCCGCGAGGCTGAGAACAAGTCACACTCTGCGGCGGTCGACGAAGCGCCGCCAATCAAAAGGCGCGTTGCGGTGTGTCTAAGCGCCCAAACATTGGGATGGAGTCTCGTAAGCCGGTATCTGATCGCGGCCTATGGTCCCTGCGAATCTTCACGGCATCTGGCGGTATCGGCCATTGTGGTCCCGCGCCGCCGGGATATTGGTAGCTGGGAAGAGCGGGGTGTCTCGAGTTTATCGAACCTCACCTTCAGTGATTTTCGCGCATATTTCCCCGCATCTATGGATCGCTGGGAGGCGTACCTGTCTGCAAATGCTGCATTCGCTGAACGCCGCCAAATACAGCTGGACCGGGAGCTCGACATTCTGGTCCAGTTTCATGCCTTAAAAGGGCGTAGGCGTCATCTCTTTGTGGATGGCTACGCATTCGATGCGCTCACTCCACGTGAGCGTGCTTGGATTTATAAGACTTTTTTACGCTCTGATTTGATGCTGCAATACAAGCCAAATGCAATAAAGACTACTGCCCCCGCAGACGCTGAATTGTGGTTCATCAGCCGTCAGGGGAGCGGCGAACGGCTGGGTATATGGTCTGAGCGCGCATCACTTGCAAACAGGTTGAAAACACTGGTCGCGCAAGACAAGGCTCCGCCTGCGGAACAAGCAGACATCGAAATGGAGGGCTAGATGGCTGTCTCTCCCCTACGCGCTGCCGTTCGCAAGCTCCTGCCCAAGGGGGCCCGGATCTGGCTGATCAAATTTGGCCGGGCGCTTCGGCGGCTTCCAGGATCAGTCATCGCATCTGTGTTGCGGCTTTTGCCGGCGAGGGCTCACATCAGTAAGCCACTCATTGTCAGGCTGGCCCGGGAAGGCCGGTGGGACGTGCTGGGCAATATCGCCGATGCCAGCGCCGCCCTTGGCAGTCGTGTGGACGTGAACGCGTTGGCGCGGATGGCGTTGGCAGAGTGTGAGCAGGCGCGCGGCCAGACCGAGCCGCCGGCCATAAAGGGACTGGTGGCATTATGCCGGCCACGGCCGCTAAACCTGTTGTCGCCCGCCATACTGCCCCACATCGCTGTCGCGCTTGGCCATGGCCGCGGTGGGGCCGCTACAAGAGCGGCATCCGCAGCGCTGGCACGATATGCGCACTTGGCTAACCCCGACCCGTTCTCCGGCATGCCGGCATTCGCAAGGCTCCCGGAGGCAAAGCAGACGGCGCTGCTCCTGGCGCTCGCCCATCACCTGCAGGGCCTGGGCCACGATGACCAGGCCATCGCTGCGCTTGGCCGGGCGCTTGAGATGTTTCCCGCCTCGCGCCGTATCCGTTTCAGGCTGGCTTTAGCACATCTCCGGGCCGGGCGCGCGGTGGAGGCCGCAAATGTCCTGTTTGCCGGTTCCGGTGGCTGGGAGCATTTGACGAACGCAGAAGCCCACTCAATCATGCAACTCCCGTCCGAAGGCGGGTTCGTGGTGGCACTTGCTGCTGAGCTGGCCCGGCGCAGGGCTTTTCAGCCAGCGGCTCGCGTAATCGCCGCCTCAGCAGGCCGTATCGAACCCAACGACTTTATTCAGGCGCTCGGCGGCGACGCTAGATGCGCCGAACTTGTGGGACGGCTCGGCGCCGGCCTCGTTGTCTGGGACGACAAGGAAGCGGATACATCCGAGCTTGCCAAAGCCTTTCTCGGCGAAGCGGAAATCCGTCTGATCGATGCTCTGACGGCGCAGGGCGATTTGCATTCGCCGGAGTCCGTGACGGCAGTTGCCGAATACCGTGAAATGCCACACGCGAACCAGCATCTTGCGCGCGAACTGGTGAAGTGGGGCGCCTTCCGGGCTAGCGAGTTTCTCGGTGGCATGAAGGGAACAGCTGATCCGGTGATGCTGACCGATCTGGACCCGGAGCGTTGTATTATTCTATCCCAAACTAGTATTAGTGCCGAATTCGATAGCGCCTTCAGGGCAAAATTTGGTCTGCGGATATTCACACTCGGATTGGAGCCATGGGTGGCCGACCAGAGTGCCGTTCACAGAGTGGCCGACCATTTCCCTGTCATTGCCAGCGAGGGCGACCTGAGCGCGGTTCATGAGGCTGCGAAGGAAGCGCGGCGCATTAGCTCGGCGATCATCCCTAATGATGTCAGCGAATATATGGAGCAAGCTCGTTCTGAAGTGTTCGAGCTAGCGCTGGAGGACGCGCTTGTCACAAGTGCGCGGACTCGCAGCGCCCTGAAAAGTATAGTCGATAGATGGGGTATCGATCAGGTCGTCGTTGCCGTGACCGGGCCGCGCTATCATCAGTCGTTGGCTTTCGCTGAATGGCTCGAAAGTGGTCTCGGTCTTTCAGTCTGGGTTATTTACGGTGGCAGTCGCGATGGCATGGCAAATTTCCAGCGCATGCTTGCAGGCGAGCAGGATGCTCAACACGCAAACGAAACCCAGCTCATCGATCTAAGTGCCCAAGATCTCCTGGGTGCAATTGTCGGTGATGACAGCAAAGGTGCAGTCGTGCTCGACGATGTCGAGCAAAACATACCTCACGACGGGCGTACTTCCGATGTCCTACTTTTGGCTGTGCTGTCAGATCCAAGCTACAGGCTATGTGCCGAAGAGCTACTGGCCGAGTTCCAGCATCACGGCAAGGTGGACGCGATTAGCCTGAGAGGTGATGAGGGGGCCGAAAAATATACAGATGGAAAAGTTCGCATGGTGTGCTTGGAGTCTCATGTTCAGGCAAAAAAAGGGGGAATAAGATATAGCCACCGTGATGTGGCTCTTGTGCGCGAAATTGTTCGCGCTGACATCGAAGCTGGCTTCCACACATTGGCGCGGATTTCGCTGGCGCAGATTGAGAAATTTCTAACTGTGCGCCTTCCTCAAATTACGAAGGAAGTAACCCTGATTCACCGGTTTGTTCGAAAGGGTAAACACAAGGTGATCATAGCGCCAGGCCGCCATATCGCAGCTCGGAGTGTTATTTTATGGGGCAATCGCGAAGGTCTTTTAACTGTTGATGTTCAGGCATTCTTCATTTCCGCGCATCCGCGCTACCGGCGCAGTCTGGCGCAAGTCTATTGCGGCACCATTGAGGAGCAGATTTCCCTATACCGGGACAATATGGATCCGCCCGCCACGCAGAAAGTTCTGCGCATCGGATCCATGCCGATTGCCTATAAGACGCGCAGTGTAGCTGGCCTTTCGGTATCAGAAGCCAGAGCCCGCCATGAACTGCCTCAAGAGGTGAAGCTGGTGATGTTCGCAGCCCAGCACGGGGCGGCTGAGGCTGACATGGAAATCATCCGCGAGCTTGCTGATGCTCTGCGCGATAGCCCCGACGCGATGTTCCTGATCAAGTTGCACCCTCGTTCGCCCGAGGCATATAAACACGCCGTCGAGCGCCTGACAGCTGGCTTGCTGCCAGCAGAGCGGCTGCGCGTCGTCCGCACGCCCGACATATACGAACTCATCGTGGCGTCTGATCTGGTCGTCACCCAGTTCAGCAATGTGGGCCTGGAAGCCGCTGTTCTCGACCGGCAGACGCTATCGGTCAATCTGACCGGGGCGGGCTATCCCATCGACCTGCATGAAATGGGCATTTCCGAACGGGCGCTCAGCGCGCAGGAGCTGCGAACCAAAGTCTTGAGCCTGTTGCACGATGAACGTGCCATTGCAGAGGCAATTGACCGGCGCGCGGCCTTTTTCGAACGCAACCCGGAAGTGAAGCGCGGAGATGGTGCGAAAAAGATATCTGCGCTGATTTTTGGCGACAGAGTTCCAGCGGACAAATCACGCAAGTCGGGTGCCGGATACGCCAGTGTAAATTCTATGTAGTTTGCGCTTTGGCTCTTAGGCAACCCTTGTTGCCTTTTCGAGCGTGGCTCTGTGTGCGCCACCCTGAATTTCGCCCTTGATACCGCCCTTCGCAATGCATGCCGGTCCGTCACGGCCTAGGCATGGCAGCCGTGATGCGATAAGCAGCCCGCGTGCGCGGACCGGAGCAGGACATGGCAGACATTCTTTTGGTCGGAGCTGGCCCGATGGCGGTCCAGCACTACAAGGCAGTCCGGGCGCTGGGCCTGACGGCGGTGGTGTGTGGCCGCGGCGAAACATCTGCTAATGCTTTCGAGTCGGAAACAGGGGTCCGCCCCGGAACCGGATCACTCCAGTCTCAACTGGAGGCATTGAAGGCCGTTCCGGCCCGGGCACTGGTGGCCGTTAACGTGGCCCAGCTGGGCGATGCGACGCGCGCTGTGCTTGCGGCTGGATGCCAGCGGGTGCTTCTGGAAAAACCAGGCGGTGCCACGCTGGAGGATGTCGAGGCGCTGGCGAGCGACGATGGGGATGACCGGGTGCGGCTCGCGTATAACAGGCGCTTCCTGCCGTCCGTGCTGACGGCCGCCGACTGTATCGCGTCCGATGGCGGGCTCACCTCGATGATGTTCGAGTTCAACGAGAACCGCTCGCTGGTGGCGGGTCTGACCCAGCACGCGCCTGCAGTCAAAGCCAACTGGTTTTTCGCCAACTCCACCCATGTGGTTGATACCGCCTTCTTTCTGGCGGGCTACCCCTCGCAGATACCCGATCACGAAATGGCGGCGTTCGCCAATGGAGACGCAGCCGCTTTGCCGCCTTCTCAAGCCTATGGCGGCGTGGGCCGGATAGGCGGCGTCGTCTACGCCTTCCACGCTGACTGGAGCTCTGCCGGCCGCTGGGGCATGGAGCTTTGTACGCCGCGCCGGCGGCTCGTGCTCAAGCCGGTGGAAACGCTCAGCGAAATGCCGGCAGGCAGTTTCCGGCTCAGCGAGCTTGCCTTGTCCCACGGCGAGCCGTCCGGCTTGAAGCCCGGCCTTTTCAACATGCTCGCAGCGTTTCAAAGCGATCCTGACCAGCCCGCATTTTTGTCGCTGAAGGCCCAGGCAGACCGGTTGCGGTGCTTTCGCAAGTTTGTTGGGGGGTGAATCCGGTGCGGGCCGTGCTCTACCCGGCGCTGGATGGCAGTCCAGAAGCCGCTGCAGCGCTTGCGCGGGCGCGCTGGTTGCTCGCGCCCATTCCAGATTTGACACTTCTCTGCTCCGGTCACGCACCGTCCGCGCCTGATCACATTGCACGCGATACGGTCACTATTCCCGTTGAGGCGTCAAAGGAGGATGCGCTTGCCCTGGCGCGCGGTGCCGGTCTGGTGCTCGCATGGTCGCGCCCTGCGCTGCTGGCTGCACCCCTATGGCTGCAGCGGCGGGCAATTCTTGATGATCCCCATAGCGATCCTGAGAACCCGGCATCGGTGATGACGCGCGTGACCGCGCTCGCTGGCGGCGCACCCGATGACGCGCCGGCGCTGCGCGAGATGCTGGCCGGTGCGCGCAATGCCGGCCGGCGCGCCCTCATCGTTGGCAGTGGGCCCGGCGGCGTGGATGACGCCATCAGGTTTCAGTCCGCCGCGGATGTCCCCCCTTTCGTGATCGCGATTGGAGGATGTATCTGTGATGAGAGGCTGGGTACGTCATTAAAGGTGGACGCGGTGCTCGCATGGGATGCAGCCGCGCAGCTTGGCCCGTCCCGCGCCGCGCAAACCGTCCGCCATCATATGCGGCGGCTCTCGAAATTGTGCGGTGCGCGTGTTGTGCACCCCGCTGCCCTGTCAGCGCCGTTCAGGTCGGCTTTCGCCGGGGACTCGCTGGCAATGCCCGACGGCTTTAACGATGGCGGTCCGCTCAGCGTGCAGCCCACCCGCAATGTGTTTACGTCGGCGGCGCTTCCGCTGGCGGCTGCGCTGGGCGGGCCTGTCAGGGTGGCCGGCGTGACCTTGCAGCGGCCGGTTGAGAGCATGTCCAGCTGGTGGGCGCATGATCGCAAGATGGAGCATGTCCGGGCAGCCACAGCGCTTCTCGCCACGCATCCCGCTTTTGGTGCAAGTGCTCCTGAAGAGTATTTCGAGCATCACTATGCGTGTCTGTCTGACTGTCTGACCCGTATGGCCGCAGCTGGCAGGCCAGTTCTGCCAGTAGGCCGGCCCGCGCCGGTTCGTCTGGGACACAGGGCCGACGCCCCGGTACGCTTCAGGCGCGCTGGTGTGATGGCGGGCATCGTAAAAAGGGCTGTTTTCGTTGCGGATCAGGCGAATTTGCGCCCCTGGCTTGCTGCCAGTGTGATTTTCATCTCTTGTCTTCTCCCGTCCCTTCTGCTTGTGAGCACGTTGATGATAGAACTTGCTGTGGCTTTTCTCGCGGCGTCAGGTTTGGCCGTCCTTGTGCTGGGAATGCTGACCTTGCGCGCGCGTGTCGAGCGCGCTGCCGCCCGTATTGAGCGCCAGCTTGGCGTGCAGCAGGCGCGCCAGTTCGAAAATCTGTCTGCAAGACTGGACGCGCTTGAAGCCCATGCCGGGATCGTGCCGGAGGGCGATGATCTGAACGGCCGCCCGTAGTTTCACAGCCAAACACAATATTGGTTCCGCGCACGAGGGTATTGGAATGCAGGATATCGAGAAGGTAACGCTGCCGTCTGACGCAAGTTTGCGCGATGCAATGCGCTTGCTCGACCAGACCAGCGTGCAGATCGTGCTCGTTGTCGATGCTCACAACAGGCTGGCAGGTACCTGCACCGACGGGGATATCCGCCGGGCGCTGTTGAGCGACGGATCAATGGACGATCCGGTTTCGACGGCGATGAACCGCTCGCCGCTGGTTGCACAGGCGGGTGAGCCAAGCTCCAACATCCTCGCCCGGATGCGGTTGAACAGGATCAGGCAGATGCCGGTGGTCGATGCCAACCGGCAGATTGTCGATCTGATGATGTTGGCCGATCCGAGGAAGAATCCGGATACGGATGTTCCCGTGGTGCTGATCGTTGGCGGTCTTGGCAAGCGGCTGCGTCCCCTCACGGAAAATTGCCCCAAACCGATGCTGAAGCTGGGAGACCGGCCCATACTGGAGCGGACTATCGAGCGCTTCCACGAACAGGGTTTCCGCAATTTTTTCCTGTCGGTGAATTTTCTCGGGCATCTTATCGAGGACTATTTCGGAACCGGCGAGGCTTTCGATGTCAATATTGGCTATCTGAGGGAAAAGAAGCGCCTTGGCACCGGGGGAGCTTTGTCCTTGATTCCCGAAGACGTTTCGGGGCCGATTATCGTAATGAACGGGGACCTCATAACCGAGGTCGATTTCAGATTCCTCTTGGAGCGGCATCAGGAAACAAAATCAGTTGCCACGATGTGCACACGAGAGCACCGGACCACTATACCGTTCGGTGTGGTTCGTTCAGAGGACGGACGCTACATTTCAACCGACGAGAAGCCGACGCTAAGTCACGACATCAACGCAGGGATTTATTGCCTGTCGGAGGAGGCTTACCGTTCCACGCCGAAGGATCAGTTTTATGATATGCCCACCCTTTTTACGGACCTCGTCAAGGCTGGGCACCATTGCAGCGTTCACCGGATAGACGGGCTGTGGCTGGACATTGGCACGCGCACAGAGTTTGAGCGGGCAAAGCGCGTATTCGGCGAACAGTAGAACCTCATATTGACGACCAAGCTGGCCTGGCAGGAATTCATGACAAAAACCATTGTGCTTATCGGTTGCGGAAACATTGGTAGCCGCACCCTGCAATCGCTTGTTTCGGTAGATGCCGGCAGTCTTGGCGGCCTCCAGATATGGTGCATGGATCCCAGCGCCGAGGCGCTGGACCTCGCCCGGACACGGGCCGGAGAGATTACCGGAGCGGGCGGCGTCGACGGGCTGGATCTGCGTTTCGTTTCTGATGTTTCCGAACTCCCGCGCACGATTGACCTTGCGGTGGTGTCCACCACCTCCTCGGTACGTCATGCAGCGGTCACAGCCCTGATGGATCACGCCCGCATTGACCGTCTCGTGCTGGAGAAATTCCTGTTCACCGACCGCCAGCATTATGCCGACCTTTCGGCGCGCCTGAATGCGGCTGGAACGCGCGCCTGGGTGAACTGTCCCCGCCCTGCCTGGCCGGGCTATATGAAGCTGGCGGCGCGTTTGCGTGGCACAGGGCCGCTGTCAATTCGAGTGGCCGGTGCCGGCTGGGCGCTGGCGTCGAATGCGATTCATTTTCTGGCCGCTTTCGAGGCTGTTGCCGGAGAGCGTTTCGACCGTTTCGACGGTTCCGGGCTCGACAAGGATCCGATCGAAAACCGCCGCCACGGATACCGGGAAGTGACCGGAACACTCGTAGCCAGCGGAGACGGTGGCAGTAGCGCATCGCTGGTCTGCTTCAAGGAAGGGCGGGCTGCGGTGACGGTGGATATTCTGGGCGCTGCGGGCCGGTTCATCATCTTTGAGGCGCAGAGCCGGATGCTCGAACAGAGTGAGGAAACGGGTTGGGACTGGAAAGAGGTACCGTTCGAGATGCTGTACGCCAGCCAGATGGCGCCGGTATTCCAGAGCCTGCTGGCCGAGGGAGACTGTGTCTTGCCCGATTACGGCTCCATGATCGTTCCGCATCTGGAACTGATCAGCATATATAACCGCGTGTTTTTTGGCCCTGGCCAAGAAGACAGGCTCTGCCCTGTTACCTGAGCTGGCTCCCGGCCAGCTCCCGCAGCACAGCCTCGATACTATCCAGCGCCCCCCCATCAGGCGGTGTCAGGCCAAGTCTGGTGTAGGCGCTACGCCAGGCGGCTGCGCCATCGGCCGTCAGGGCCTGCGCGAGCGCGCTGCGCACCTGATGTGTCGCGGTGATCTGGACCCATGGGCGAATGGGGCTGATCGCATCGAGGGTGTGTTCCCCCTGTCCGGGTTCATAGCCATAGGCGTCCCAGGCGATAACGGGTGTCGCTGCCCACGTGCCCCATCGCAGCGTTGACGAGCCAACATAGCCCAGCATTGCGGCCGCGCCGGGCAGCAGGGCTGACAGAGGCTGGCGTGAAATGTCGAACCCGGCGGCGATGAGCGGCGCCAGCGCAGCTTCATCCTGTTTGGGGTGCACGGAGGCGACAAGCTGTGTGCACCCCGGCAGGCCGGTACATATCTCGATCAGCCGGGCTATCAGGCCCTGATAGCCGCCGTCGATTTTCTCTTTTGCTGCGGACTGGTCGGGCGGGACGGCCACCACAACCCGCCCTTCGCTCGCCGGGCTGTACTCCATCGCGAGCTCGTCCTGGACGACCGAGCCGGTGACTTTGAGAAGAGCCGGATCGAAGCCCAGCTCGCTATAGCGCGCTGCCATGGCGGCATCGGGTAACAGCACAGCATCAGCCGGGCAGCTTTGATGCACAAAAGGCTGCCTGGGTGCCAGTCCGAAGGAAACCAGCAGTTCCACCCGCCACCATTCGTATCGCAGAATGGTGACGCCGTCGGTTTGGGCGCGCCAGTCCGGCCTGCGCTTTGCCACCGCCCTGGAGCGTGCATTCAGTATCATGTTCTGGGGGCGGCGAGCCAAAGCACGAACCAGCAGTTCGGGCTCGGGGTAGAGGGCCGGAATTATGGCCACGCGCACACCTTCTCTCCGGGCGACGATGGCAAGCGTGGTGGAGAAATGCCCGGCATAGTCGTGGTGCAGAACCACGACATCAGGTCTGGTCTCCTCAAGCAACCGGCGCGCTTCGGCCTTGTCCGACGCCAGACCTGCCCAGGTTCGCAATACCGTCTGCGGGCCACGGCCAAATATCCGCCAGAACACCGGCGCCCGGTCTATCTGGGCCACCCGTGCGCACCAGAAGACTGCCGCCGCTACCAGAGCAATGGGAAGATGGTACCAGTGTACTTCCTTGCGCAGCCGGGGATCGACCAGAAACTGGCGCAGCGGAACGCCTCGCATGGCCCGGGTTTCCACGACATTTGCCCCGGCCTGCGAAAAGCCGGCCTTCAGGCGCGCTTCCAGGGCCTCGTCACGGTTGTAGACACTGGCAAAACAGCGATGACCGCGCGCCGACAGACCGGCCGCAAGACGCTTTCCCGCCTCTCCGCTCGCGGAGTCGAGAGCGAAAAAGAGCAGACGCAAAGGGGTGCCAGTGTCAGCTGACAATGGGCGGCGCTCAACGTTCAAGACTGTCTCTAATCAGTTCGGCGATAAGCAGATCCATGGCGGTATCTATGTCCGCCGAGCGCGCTTCGTCCATCATTACCGCTTTGGATCGCCCGATCACAAAACCGGGGCCGGGGTCGTCAAGGAACGGCTTTGCGCGCACGGCATACACCGCGCCATTGAGTTCAATGGCGTCGGGCAGGGCCTGACGCGGCTGCCAGGGATCGATACCGTCAATGAAGGTGACGACGGCCTCGTGCTCGATTTTCCATGCGCGATAGGGGTTAGTATCGGCCCGCTTGAACGTGCAGGCGGAATCCCATTCGCCGCTCGCAACGGCGGACACGCAGGTTTCAATATCGCTGGAGCGGCGCAGCGGTGAGGTGGGCTGCAACAGAACCATTATCTCCGGCCGGTCGGGTTCAGCCATTTCGAGATAGTGGTAACGCAGGGCATCCTTGGGCAGCGCTGTGTCGCCGGACAGGTGTGCGGGGCGCCAAGCGATTTCCGCCCCTTCTGCCTCGGCCACCCGTGCGACGTCTTCGCCATCGGTCGACACGATCACGCGGTCCACGCCCTTTGCCGCCCTTGCGGCTTCTATCGTCCAGGCGATCAAGGGCCGCCCGGCGAAGGGATGGATGTTCTTGCCCGGCAGCCCCTTGCTGCCAGCGCGGGCGGGAATGTAGGCGTGACAACTCACGACAGCGCGGCCTCTACGGCGGTGATTACCCGCTCCTGATCTGCCGGCGAGAGGCTGGTCGAACAGGGCAGGGTCAGGATGCGCTGCCATACGCCTTCAGTGATCGGACAGGCTTCCTTTATCGCCTGCGCATAAGGGGCCTGCATATGAACCGGCATCCAGAAGGGCCGCGCCTCGATATTGTGCTCCTTGAGCCGCGCGCAGACATCATTCACCGGCGGCAGGGCATCGTCTTCGAGCACCAGCCCGGAGAACCAGCACGCCGACTCCCTGTCTTCGGGCTGAGGGAAAACGCTGAGCCCGGCTCGTCCGGAAAACGCATCATTGTAACGGGCGCGTATGCGGCGTTTGACGGCCAGAAAATCGTTCAGCCGGTCCAGCTGCGCGCAGCCAATGGCCGCCTGCACGTTGGTCATGCGGTAGTTATAGCCCACCATGTCGTGCTCATAATTGGGTGACACACGGGCTGTGGTGGAGAGGTGGCGCACACGCTTCATCAGCATGGGGTCATCACCCACCACCATGCCGCCGCCGCCACAGGTAATGGTCTTGTTGCCGTTGAAGGAATAGCAGGTCATGTGGGCTTTCGGGCCGATGGGCTGGCCGCGATAGTCCACGCCGATGGCCGCCGCTGCATCCGCAATGATGACCAGGCCATATTCGCTGGCAATCGAGCCGAGCGCGTCCATGTCGGCCGGCGTGCCAAGCGTATAGACGGGCATCATCGCCGCGACGCGCATGCCGGAGGCTTTGTGCCGCAACGTGCCACCGCGCATTTCGGTATGCGCCTTCAGGGCTGTGCGTACGGTCTCCGGGTCAAGCGTCCAGCTGGCCGAGTCTATATCCATAAGCCAGGGCGTAGCGCCCGAATGGCTGACGGCATTGGCGCTGGCGATGAAGGTGAAGCTGGGCAGTATCACCAGATCGCCCGGCCCAATATCGGCTGCCCGCAGCGCGATGTGCAGGGCTTGCGTCCCTGCGCCCATGGCCACACCGGCCGCTGATCCCGACAGGGCCGCCACGCGCTCCTCAAACTCGGTGACGAACGGCCCGACCGACGAGACGAAATTGGTGTCCACACACGCCTGAAGGTTTTTGGCTTCGCCTGCGCCGATATTGGGTATCGCCAGAGGTATTGCGGGGAGGTTTCCGGACACACTGGTCTCCTGCGGTGCGATCAGGCGCGTTGATCAAGGTTAAGGGCGGAATCGCGGTGAGCGGTCAGAAAGCCCGGCTCAATCGATCCGATAAGGGATTTGAGCTGTTCCTTGTCTGGCCGGGGCGCGCCGGGCGCGCCCGTTATCATCGGCTCCATCTGCTCCATGAGCCTTGCGATGGAGCCGCCGTGGCGCAATCCGGCCCAGCCTACGGCGCGAAGCGCGGACAGGCCGATCTCGATAGCCGTTTCGCCCTCGCCGACAAATTCCTCATAGGGCTTCTCGCCGCCAGTATCGGCAGGCGTAAGCAGTAGCGGCCAGCGCCCCTTGCTCCGGTCGCGGGCCATGGCGGCCTTGGCTTCGTCTTCGCTGTCATAGAGAGCAGGCTCGTAGCCGGAATGTTGCAGAAAGGCTTCTGCAATCTCCTGCAGCGGGCGCAGATGCTCCACCGGATCAAGATCGGGGATCGCAATCGTCCGGTCAGGCGCGAACAGGCTGGCCAGCGCGCAGATATGCCCGGACTCTTCCAGGCTCACGAAGTAGCGCCTTATGTCTTTGGGGCAGGCCAGCGGCTCGCCGCGCTCCAGCCGGTATTGCCAGGCCTGGGGCAGGGATCCGTTGGAAAATGCGACATTGGCAAATCGGGCCGAGTTGATGGTGCCGGCAAGACCTTGCGAAAATGCAGGATCGAACAGGACATGTTCCATGATCCGCTTGGTTGCGCCCATGAAGGAAACGGGGTTGGCCGCCTTGTCGGTGGACACGGAAAAATAGTCGGCTTGCGGCGAGCTTTCAGCAAGCCAGCCCATGAAGCGCGCCTGCTTGACGATGTTCGTGTCGAACATCTGCATGATCGAAAAGCCGTCCTTCTCCGAGCGGACATGCTTGATGGCGGCGAAATTCAGAACCCGGTCATAGGGTCCTTCGGCCAGCATGAGCTGGCGGGTAGCCGCTGCGCCATAGTCGAGCGGCAGTGTGCGGAAATCCTCGACCTGCAAGGGTTCCGGCGCTGAGCGCAGCTGGCGGACCAGCTCGGCCAGAGCGTTTTCATTCTGGTCAACGATGTGGACAGCGGCGGGGCGGAAACCCAGCAGGGTCTGCACGGTATTTGAACCAATCGAACCCGCCGCGCCGATGGCGAGAATGCGTTTCCCGCGTACGCGTTCGGCGATATCTCCGGCCCGCTCGCGCATGTCTGCGGCGAACATGGAGGCCTCTCGCCCCGTGGCGACGGATGAAAGGGGAGATGCAGACATGAAAGGGGCCTATATGGCGGGGTCTGAGGTCGATGGAAGCGATAGCGCGCCTTATACCGCCGGGCAAGGGCGCGAATTGCCGTCAGCGCGGCTTGTGACCGAACCGGCGCGCAAACCCTGACACGCTGCCCAGTAGCTTGTTCAAGCGTTCACCCGTCAATCGGTCATGGACATTGGCCAACGCGCCAATACCGCCTGCCCCGGCGTTTATGTCCGCGCGCAAGAGCCTGTTGCGTATGATGATGTCCCACCTGCGGTGCAGCTCATCAGCGCTGTTGGCGGCATTGCCCTCGGCGGTGCGCCGGTGATGACGTGCCAGCAGGCGCGGTATGCACTCCACCTCGCCTTGCATGAGCAGCCGGAGGAGAAACTCCCAGTCTTCCAGCACCGGAAGACCGTCATCATACCCGCCTGCCTTGTCGAATGCCGAGCGCCGGACCAGCAGTCCGATGGGCGGCAGCGGGTTGCGGTAGGCAACTTCTATGAGGCTCAGCGGGCAGTCGCGCTGAAACATCGGGCTGGCCGATACGGACGGGTTGAGGTCTTCGGCGCCGGTTTCGCTGACCTCCTCCACGCCGCAAGCGCTAGCGGCGAAATCTGCCTGCGCCGCGAGCGCCTCGGACAGCGCCGCCAAGGCAACGGGCGCCAGTGTGTCGTCATCATCGTGCAGCAGATAGGCCCAGCCTGATGCCGCGCGCACGCCTGCATTCGCCGCAGCAGCGCGCCCTCCGCCCGCTTCCACGCCGGTATCGATCTGAACGCAGCTCAGCCCCTGGTCGCGGGCTGCGCTGGCGATATCGGCCACAGCGGTGCTGGGCAGGTCGTCATTGACGATGACCCATTCAACCTGCCCGTCGCCGGGAAGGCGCTGCGCCGCGACACTGGAAAGCGCGCGCCGGAGGAAGTCGGGACGCCGCCGCGTGCGGGTTATAACTGAAACGGTATTGTTCATCGTGTGCCAAGTGTGGCATTCCTCCAGAGCGAGGCCAAGTGGCCGACTCCAGCGATAGAGCTAGCAACAGGGGGGCGTCACGCCTGATGACATCATCCAGCGTATGGCGCGAAGATGGCGTCCTGTTCATTGCCGAGGCCGGGGTAAATCACAACGGTGATGCGCAAACCGCGATTGCCCTGTGTGACGTGGCAAGGCAGGCCGGTGCCGATGCCGTGAAATTCCAGACATTCAATGCCGCCCTGCTGGCCACAGCGAGTGCGGAAAAAGCCTCCTATCAGGATCGCAATGCGCCTGCCGAAGGCGAGAGCCAGCGCGACATGCTCAAAAAGCTGGAGCTGACGGAGGCTGAGTTCCGCGCCGTACGCGATCACTGCGCGAAGATCGGCATCGAGTTCATCTCCACGCCGTTTGATGAAGTTAGCGCTGACTTTCTGAACGCGCTCGGTGTGGACCGTTTCAAGGTGTCTTCAGGCGACCTCACGCATCTCGATTTCCTTCAGCATCTGGCGCGCTTCGGCAAGCCCATCATCATCTCCACCGGCATGGCCACGCTGGCGGAGGTTGAAGATGCGGTGCGGGCCATTGAGGAGGCGGGCAATCCGCCTTTGTCGATTTTGCACTGTGTGTCCAATTATCCCGCCCGCCCCGATCAGGCCAATCTGCGTGCGATGAACACGCTGGCAGCGGCGTTTGGCCGTCCGGTGGGCTGGTCGGACCACACAGAAGGGGGCGTGATCACGCTGGCCTCGGTGGCAGCGGGCGCACGGATCATCGAGAAGCATTTTACGCTGGATAGGGCCATGCCCGGCCCTGACCACGCCGCCTCTCTGGAGCCGGACGAACTGATCGAACTCATCGCGGCGGTACGCGCGGTGGAGTCCGCGCTTGGCGATGGCATCAAGCGCCCGACGGTGGAAGAACAGGATACTGCGCGAGTGGCACGCCGCTCGCTCGTTGCCGCCAGAGATGTAGGGGCAGGAACCCGTCTCGGCCCGGATGATGTGGCGGCCCGGCGGCCGGGATCCGGCCTGGCGCCCAAGCGCAAATCCGAGGTGCTGGGACGCAAGGCTGCACGCGACATCAAGGAAGGTGAGCTGCTTTCCTGGGAGATGCTGGCACCATGACACGGCCCCGGATCGCAGTCGTAACCACCAGCCGGGCCGACTTTGGCATCTACCGGTCGGTGCTGGCGGCGCTGTCCAGATCGGGTGAGCTGGATTACGGCCTGCTGGCCTCGGGCATGCACCTGTCGCCTGAATTCGGGATGACCCTTTCGATGGTGCGCGAGTCCGGCCATCCGGTCTGGGACTGTATTGAGGGTCTGGTGTCGTCGGACAGTGATGTGGGCACTGCCAAATCAATGGGCCTGACCACGTTGGGCTTCGCTGACAGTCTGGGGCGTCTGCGGCCTGATCTCCTGCTGGTTCTGGGAGATCGTTTCGAAATGCACGCGGCGGCACTGGCTGCAGTGCCGATGGGTATCCCGATTGCCCATATCCACGGCGGAGAGGAGACCGAGGGTGCCATAGACAACGCCTTGCGCCATTCGCTGACCAAGCTGGCCAGTCTTCACTTTCCCGCCACAGCGCTGTCGGCGCGCCGGATTCGGGCCATGGGCGAGCGTGACGAGCGCGTGATAATTGCGGGCGCGCCAGCACTCGACGGGCTGGCCGGCTTCAAGCGGCTTTCGCGCGAAGAGCTGGCGGCCCGTTTCGCGCTGCCTGCTGATGGCCCCTACATTCTTGCTACCTACCATCCAGTGACCCTCGACCCTGAGGCCAGTCGTGCCGAGCTGGAAGCGCTGTGGGCGGTTCTGGAAGTGGATAGCTCAGCGGTCGTGTTTACTAAGGCGAACGCGGATGCAGCCGGCCGGGCCGTCAATGCCCGTCTTGAAGAGATGGCCGCGTCCAGCGAGCGTATGACCCTTGTCGGCACGATGGGCGCTGAGGGCTATTTCTCGGCCATGGCACACGCCGAGCTGATGATTGGAAATTCGTCATCCGGCATTATCGAGGCGGCGTCCTTTGGTCTGCCCGTGATCAATATCGGTGACAGGCAGAAAGGCCGTGAGAGGTCAGCCAACACTATCGACACGCCCGGAACAGAGCCGGCGATCCGCGCCGCGTTGCAGACCGCGCGAAGCAAGACGTTTCGCGAGCAGGCCCGAAGCGCGACGAATGTCTACGGGCAAGGGGATGCAGGCGAGCGCATGGCACAGGAAATTGCCCGCTTCCTCAAAGAAGCCGGGTCGGCCCGCAAACGTTTCGTTCTGGAGGACAGGGCGTGACCGCAAGGGTGGCCATTCTAGGTGCGGGCGGCCATGCGCGGGTTGTCGCGGACATCCTCATGTCGATGGCCGGGAAAGGCGCTGATCTGATCATTGCCGGCTTCATCGCCCCGGAAGGGGATGCCTGGCTGGATATTCCGCTCCTGGGCGATGACAGCGCGCTGGCCGGGCTGGTGGCGTCTGGCGCCGTCAGTCATTTTATTGTCGGGGTCGGCTCGACCTGTGGAGGGCAGGCCCTTCGTATGCGGTTGGCAGCCATCGCTGCGGATGCGGGCGCCCTGCCAATATCGGCCATACATCCGGCAGCGGTTATCGGCCGGGATGTTGTCATTCTACCGGGAAGTGTTGTGATGGCCTTGGCAGCGGTGAATGCCGGATCGCGTATTGGCAGGCATGTCATCGTCAACACCGGGGCCTGCATCGACCACGATGCGGTGGTGGGCGATTTTGCGCATCTCGCGCCACGCTCGGTACTGTCTGGCAACGTTCATGTCGGCAACAACGTGTTGGTGGGCGTCGGGGCGTGTGTCCGGCAGGGGATATCCATAGGATCGGGCGCGACGCTGGGCGCGGGCGCGGTTGCCGTGTCCGATATCGCGGACGGTGTAACCGCCAAGGGCATCCCGGCGCGCTAGGCTGGCCAGCCCGGATATTTCGGGCCGAAATCCCAGATTTCGGTAGCCGACACCGCCTCTGATCTCTATCGGTAAGCTTGGTCGCCAGACGTCTGGGCAAGTGGGGCAGGGACCCGGCGCCGCCGGGTAAGAGAGACAGGCATGCGGGTTCTGGTAGTTTTGGGTACACGGCCCGAGGCGATAAAGCTCGCCCCGATGATCGAAGCGATGCGCGCCGACACCGACATTGAACCCATACTGGTGTCGACCGGACAGCATCGCGAGATGACGGCAACGGCGCTCGAATGGTTCGGTCTTACGCCAGACCATGACCTTGCGATCATGACGCCCGGCCAGACACTGACTGGCGTTGTCACCCAGTCGATGAGCGGACTGGACGCGCTTATCCTTGAGCACGCACCCGATGCGGTGGTGGCACAGGGAGATACGGCGACCGTTTTCGCCGCTGCGCTGGCCGCCTTCCACCGCCAGATACCCTTTGGGCATGTGGAAGCGGGCTTGCGGACCTATGACCTCGAACACCCCTTTCCCGAAGAAGGCTACCGCCAGCTGGTAAGCCGCATCACCAGGTGGCATTTCTGCCCGACAGAGCGTGCGGCAGCGGCTGTACGTGACGAGAAGGGGCAGGGCGAAACGCACGTCGTCGGCAATACAGTTGTGGATGCCCTTCTGAGCACCGCCGAACGGGTAAAGCAGATGGATGCGCCGGTGCGTGGGCGGCGCTACGTGCTGATTACGGGCCATCGCCGGGAAAATCACGGAGCGGCCTTTGATGCGCTCTTCGGCGCTCTGGCGCGCCTGGCAGAGATGAACCCGGATGTGGATTTCATCTATCCGGTCCATTTGAACCCGAACGTCCAGAAGGCGGCGCACGCCCATCTGGGCGGCAAGCCGAACATCCAGCTCATTGAGCCGGTCAGCTACCCTGAGATTGTCCGCCTGATGCTGGGCGCTGCCGTTATCTGCACCGATTCCGGCGGTATACAGGAAGAGGCCCCCAGCTTTGGTGTGCCGGTGCTGGTCATGCGCCAGACGACAGAGCGCCAGGAGGCCGTCGACGCTGGCGTGTGTGAGCTTGTCGGCAGCAATCCGGAGCGCATGGTTGAGCGGGCGCACGAATTGCTGGCCCATCCGGAGCGGTTTACCGCGCGCAATACGCCAAATCCGTTCGGTGACGGGCTTGCTTCAAGGCGCATCTGCGATGTGCTGACCGGGCGAAAATATACCCCCTTTCATACAAAATGATTATAGTTTCCGGAGATTGTTGAACTTAAGGGGCGGGCCATGCGTGACAACAAGATTGTTGTAATCGGAATGGGATATGTTGGCCTTCCCACCGCAGCCATTATGGCAGACGCCGGATTTGACGTGCACGGGGTTGATGTAAACCCGGCTACACTACAGGTGCTCAATGCTGGCGGCTGTCCTATTGGCGAGCCGGAAGTCACCAGGCTTGTGACCCGTGCGCGGGCATCGGGCCGCCTTAAGGCCAGTGATGCGCCGGTGACCGGCGATGTATTCATCATCTGTGTGCCCACGCCCATTACCGGCGACAAAAGGGCTGATGTGTCGATCGTCCGGTCTGCAGCGCGGACACTGGCCAAATATGTGAAGAAGGGTGATCTGGTCATCCTTGAGTCCACCAGCCCCGTAGGCACGACCGAGCATACGGTAGGCGAAGAATTGGCTGCGCAAGGGTTTGATATCCGCGAGGACCTTGACCTTTGTTACTGCCCGGAGCGCGTTTTCCCCGGATCGACCATTTCGGAAATTGTCGAAAATGACCGCATTATTGGCGGCCTGACGCCGCGTGCTGCAGCGCGTGCCAGCGCGCTCTACGCCCGCTTCTGCTCGGGCGGGCGGCTTGAGACGACAGCGGCGATTGCCGAGTTCTCCAAGCTTATGGAGAACACCTACCGGGATGTGAATATCGCGCTGGCCAATGTGTTCGGCCACATTGCCGAAACTGCCGGGATAGACGCGAACGATGCTATCGCGCTGGCCAACAGGCACCCGCGCGTGAACGTGCACAAGCCGGGACCGGGCGTTGGCGGGCACTGTATCCCTGTGGACCCGTGGTTTCTGGTTGACGGTTTCCCCGAGCAGACCGGATTGCTGCGTCAGGCCCGCGCCATCAATGACGGGCAACCCCACCATTTGTGGGCGCGCGTGAAGAGCGCTGGCGCGCCAATCGCGAAAGTTGCGATCCTGGGTGCAGCCTATCGCGGCAATCTTGATGATGCCCGCGACACGCCAGCCGAGCACCTTATCCACGCACTTGAAGCCGATGGCGTGGGCTATGTGGTGCATGATCCGTATGTCTCAAGTTTCCGGATGCATGACGGGCGGATTGTGCCGGTTGGTATCGATCTGGCGCAGACGCTGGAGGGCGTTGATTGCGCCATCATCATGACGGATCACTCCGAGTATCGCGGGCTGGGGCCTGAAGCCTTCGCGGGCATGGCGGGCAAGTTGGTTGCGGATGGCCGCAACCTTGTTGACCGGCGCGCGTTGACGGCTGCCGGCTTCACCGTGATCCCGGTAGGCGCCCCCCTGTTGCGCCCTTCAGCTGCGCCGTCCCATGCGGCCGGGCAGAGCGGCAAGGTGGTAACGCCCGGATAGGCGCATCAGCCTACCCGATCAGCCCTTGCCGGATCAGCTGGCCGATCACCTGTTCAGCGGCCTCCTCGGCGGACATTTCGCCGGTGCGCAGGTGCAGTTCCGCGGTTTCGGGTGCTTCATACGGGCTGTCAAAGCCGGTAAAATTCTTGATCTCGCCGGCTTGGGCTTTCTTGTAGAGGCCTTTGGGGTCGCGCTCGATGCAGAGCTCCAGCGGAGCATCGACAAACACTTCGATGAAGCGGCCCTCTTCCAGCATCTCACGGACCATCTGGCGCTCCGCGCGGAAGGGCGAGATGAAGGAGCAGGTGACAATCAAGCCGGCATCGACAAACAGGCGCGCCACCTCGCCAATGCGCCGGATGTTTTCCACCCGATCGGCATCGGTGAAGCCCAGATCGCGGTTCAGCCCGTGGCGCACATTGTCGCCGTCGAGCGAATAGGTGTGCCGCCCGCCTTCGGCCAGCTTGCGCTCGACCAGATTGGCGATTGTGGACTTGCCCGCGCCCGACAGACCAGTGAACCAGAGCACGCACGGCTTCTGGCCTTTCATGGCCGCCCGGCGGGACTGATCGACATCCATCGCGTGGGTGTGGACATTGCTGGCCCGGCGCAGGCCGAACTCGATCATGCCGGCGGCAACGGTCTGGTTGGTAAACCTGTCCACCAGGATGAAGGAGCCGGTATCGCGCTGGTCGGCGTAAGGGTCGAAGGCTATGGCGCGGGAGGTGGCCAGCGTGCACACGCCGATCTCATTGAGCTTCAGGCTGGTGCCGGGCTCTTTCTCGAACGTGTTCACATTCAGCTTGTGTTTCAGCGTGGTGACGGAGGCGGGCGTCACCTGTCCGCCGGCTTTAAGCAGGTAGGACCGCCCGGGCAGCATTTCCTCTTCGGCCATCCACAAAAGCTCGGCGGCAAACTGGCCGGCAACTTCCGGGCGGGCCTTCGGGTCAGCCAGAATATCGCCGCGCGACACGTCAATATCCCGGTCGAGCACGATGGTAACGGCCTCCCCGGCCACGGCCTCATCCCTGTCGCCATCGGCGGTGACGATACGCGCGATATTGGCGGTTTTGCCACTTAAGGCCGCGACGATCTCGTCACCGGGGGCGATGCGCCCCGAAGTGACGGCGCCGGAAAAGCCCCTGAAATCCAGATTGGGCCGGTTCACCCACTGGACCGGCATGCGGAAGGGCCGCCCGGCTACTTCCTCGGTGGCGGTTTCCACGCTTTCAAGGTGGGCCAGCAGGGTAGGGCCGTCATGCCAGCTCATGGCCTCTGAAGGCGCGAAGATGTTGTCGCCATGCAGGGCCGAGATCGGTATCGGCGTGATGGTGTCAAAGCCGAGCGTTTCAGCGATACGCAGATAGTCCGACACGATCTCGTGGAAGCGCGAGCGGGAATACCCGGCCATGTCCATCTTGTTGACCGCCAGAACTGCGTGGCGGATGCCCATCATGTTGGCGATATAGGTGTGGCGGCGCGTCTGGGTGAGCACGCCCTTGCGCGCATCGACCAGAATGATGGCCAGATCGGCCGTGGACGCGCCGGTGGCCATATTGCGGGTATATTGTTCATGGCCGGGCGTGTCGGCGACGACGAATTTGCGCTTTTCGGTGTTGAAGAAGCGATAGGCGACATCGATGGTGATGCCCTGCTCGCGCTCGGCTTCCAGCCCGTCGAGCAGAAGCGCGAAATCCATCGTGTTTTCGCCGGTGGTGCCGTGCTTTTTGGAGTCGCGCTCCAGAGTGGCAATCTGATCCTCGAACAATAGCTTGGAATCGTAGAGAAGCCGCCCGATCAGCGTCGACTTGCCATCATCCACCGAGCCGCAGGTGATGAAGCGCAAGACCCCCTTGTCACCCGCCCGCGTGAGCCGGCTCAGCACTGTGCTACGTGCGTCCCCTTCGGCCATATCAGAAATATCCCTCACGCTTTTTCTTTTCCATCGACCCGGATTCGTCGTGATCTATCAGGCGCCCTGAACGCTCTGACGTGCGCGCGGTCAGCATTTCCAGCACGATGTCTTCCAGCGACGCTGCATCGGACTCGATAGCCCCGGTAAGCGGATAGCAGCCCAGCGTCCGGAACCGTATCCGGCGCATTTGCGGTGTTTCGCCAGGCTGAAGCGGGAAGCGCTCATCGTCGACCATGAGCAGGGTGCCGCCGCGTTCCACAACCGGCCGTTCAGCAGACAGGTAGAGCGGGACAATCGGAATGTCCTCTTCCAGGATGTATTGCCAGATATCCAGTTCGGTCCAGTTGGATAGCGGGAAGACCCGGATGGATTCGCCCTGCTTGATGCGGGTGTTGAAGGTGCGCCAGAGCTCAGGGCGCTGATTGCGCGGATCCCAAGCATGATGGGCGTCGCGGAACGAGAAAATCCGTTCCTTGGCGCGCGATTTTTCTTCGTCGCGCCGCGCCCCGCCAAAGGCTGCGTCATAGCGATGGCGGTTCATCGCGCCTCTGAGCGCCTCGGTCTTCATCACCTGCGTGTGCAGGTTCGATCCGCTATCGAACGGGTTGATGCCGCGTTTTACACCGTCCTCATTGATCTCTACGCGCAGTTCCAGCCCCAGCGCGCTCGCCAGCGTGTCGCGATAGGTGATCATGTCACGGAATTTCCAGCCGGTATCGACATGCTGGAGCGGGAAAGGGGGGCGGGAAGGGTAGAAGGCTTTCAGCGCCAGATGCAGCATGACTGCCGAATCCTTGCCGATGGAATACAGCATGACCGGGCGCTCGAACTCGGCGGCAACCTCGCGCATGATGTGGATGGATTCGGCTTCCAGCGCTTTGAGGTGAGGCGATAGCGGCCGCACGCGCGCATGGCTGCTACCGGAGAAGCGCCCGGCATAGTCTTGAATGCTTGCGTGGATTTGGGACATGGGCCGCCTGCGGTGCCGATCAACAATCAGGGCTGTACAGCCTATCCAGCCTGTATAGTCAACGCCGCCAGATTGTGAACATCACGCGCCGGACGGGCTATTCCGCCGCGGCGTCCCGTGCGGCCAGCCGCCAGACCAGATCGGCGATGCGCGGGTCGGGCGTGTAATTGGTTGGCGCGTTCACCAGAATATTGCGGATATTTGTGATGTCATACATCTCACACGCCTCGCGCAGCCGCTGCAGCATGGGCTCCAGCTCACTCCACGCCATGGAGGTCACAGGCTCGGTGAGGATGCGCGGATGGCGGGTCGGACGGGCCTGGTCAGAGACCAGCAATTCCTCATACAGCTTCTCGCCGGGGCGCAGCTTGCCAAAGACAATCTCGATATCCCCGGTCTCTGCGCCGCGTTCACCGGCCACATAGGGCCGCAGTCCGGACAGCCTCACGATGCGCCGCGCCAGATCATACACCTTTACCGGCTCGCCCATGTCCAGAACGAACACGTCACCGCCGCTGGCAAGCGCGCTGGCCTGGATGACCAGCTGTGACGCTTCAGGGATGGTCATGAAGTAGCGGGTAACGTCGCGGTGGGTCACGGTTATCGGGCCGCCAGCGGCTATCTGGCGGCGAAACAGCGGCACGACGGAGCCGGACGATTCCAGAACATTGCCGAACCGGACCATGCAAAAGCGGGTGTGCGACTGCTCTGCCGCCAGCGATTGGCAGATCAGCTCGGCCAGGCGCTTGCTGGCGCCCATGATATTGGTGGGCCGGACAGCCTTGTCGGTGGACACCAGCACAAACATGTCCACCCCGGCCTTTATGGCCGAGCGGGCCATGGTCAGCGTGCCAAACGTGTTGTTGCGCAGGCCCTCGACGACGTTTTCTTCCACCAGATGCACATGCTTGTAGGCGGCGGCATGGAATATGGTGTTCACGCCCAGCCGGGTCAGCACCGCGCCCATCCGGCCTTCGTGCTGGACCGAACCGAGCAGCGGGGTGATCGTGACCGGGCACCCTTCCTTGGCGGCCATCGCTTCCAGCTCGCGCTCGATCATGTAAAGCGCGATTTCGGACTGTTCGAGCAGGGCGAGCTGGCTGGGCTTCTGCCTGATTATCTGCCTGCAAAGCTCTGAGCCGATGGAACCGCCCGCCCCGGTGACCAGAACCACCTTGCCGGTGATATTGGCACCGATCAGGGCCGGATCCGGCGGCACGGGGTCACGCCCCAGCAGGTCGTCAGGGGCGACCTGTCTGATCTCGCTGACGCTCGCCCGGCCAGACACGATATCGGTCATATCCGGAATGGTCTGGACCCGGACGGGCAGCTCCTCCATCTGGGCGATGATGCGCTTGCGCTGGGCGAGCGTGGCGCTGGGAATGGCCAGAAGCACCATTTTCGCTCCTGTTGAGCTCACAAGGCGCGGTATGGCTTCAGACGGGTATACTTCCAGACCGCCGACATGGGCGCCGTGCAGGTCGGGCGAGTCGTCAACGAACGCCACCGGCAGATAGTCCGACGCCTGCTGGAGCGACACCAGCACTTGCCGGCCGCACATGCCCGCCCCGTAGATGATGACCCGTGATTTCTGCAGTGATTTGCGTTGCAGGAAGAGGGAGCGCACCGCGAAACGCACGCCGCCAACGAGCACGAACAGTAGCAGGGCGTAGATCAACGGCACGGCGCGCGGCACCAGCAGCTGGAAAAACTGGCTGGCCAACAGCACGAACAGGGCAGAGAGCACCACGCCAAGGCCGATGGCTTTTAGTGAATCGATGCCGATGAAGCGCACCACGCTGCGGTAAACGCCCAGCCTGTCGAAGATCAGCAATGTCACAGGAAGGGTAATGGCCAGCGCCACCCAGATCTGCGGCGCGCTTACCCAGTGCAGGCTGTCCAGACGCAGGACCATCGCGGCGAGAAAGCTCGCTGCAATGAAAACGGCATCCACAGCCGTCAGGATCACGCGCTTGACCGGGCGCGGCCAGTTGAAAATCTGGTCAAGACCGCCGGAAATCACCGATATCCGCCTTTCCTGCGCGCTGGCGGCCCATCGCGTGGCCCCATGAGATGGGGCTGTCCATCTGTGCTGCCAACGCTCCGGTTCCCCCCGCCCGCCGCCTTGATGTGCCTTAAATGGAAGGCGCGGGCATATCTGAACACGTCAAGTTTGCCAGACAGGGTAATACTCTATTGCTTCGGCGACAAACTTTGTGTGACAGGTTGGACGCCGGGCCGTCCAGGGGCGCGAGGGACACATGATCCGGATTTCCTGCCCGGTATGCGAAGAGAGCCATGTGGAAGCCTTTTTTGAAGAAGGTTCGCGCAGCTATAGCCGCTGCCTGCAGTGCGGCGCGCGCTATCTCGATCCGGGTTCGCGGCTGGATGGCGATGCGGAGCGCGCCCAGTACGATCTGCACGAGAATGATGTGGCTGATCCTGGCTACCGGCGCTTCCTGTCGCGCTTGTCAGTGCCGTTGCTGGAGAGGCTGGCACCGGGCGCGCAAGGTCTCGACTATGGGTGCGGTCCCGGCCCCGCACTGGCGGCCATGATGGAGGCGGCGGGCCATTCCATGGCGTTGTACGATCCGTTCTACGCGCCAGCAACGGCGGTGCTGGAGCGAAAATACGACTTCATCACCTGTACCGAAGTGGCCGAGCATTTCCATGATCCCGCCGGTGAGTTCGAGCGTCTGGACGGCTTGCTCAAGCCGGGCGGCTGGCTGGGCATAATGACGTGTTTTCATACCGATGATGCGCGGTTTGAGGGCTGGCATTACCGCAAGGACCCCACCCATGTCGTGTTCTACCGTGAAGAGACGATGCACTGGCTGGCAAACCGGTTCGGCTGGGAGTGTGAAATCCCCGCCAAGGACATCGCCCTGATGAGAAAGCGGTGAGCACGGTCCTGCACGAGGAACGTCTTCAGGCGGTGCTGGACGTGCTGCATCTGGCCGGTGCGCGCTCGGTCGCCGATCTGGGCTGCGGCGACGGTGCGCTTATTCTGCGCCTTCTGGATGATCCCGGCTTTGTCCGTGTTGCCGGTGTCGAGCAATCGGTGACGGCGCTGGCTGCGCTGCGTGCTGCCCTGGCGCGCCGTGATGGCGATGCTGGCAGCCGTGTGACGCTGATCGAAGGCTCCATGCTCGATCCGCGCCCAGAGCTGGCAGGATATGACGCGGTCACCATGGTCGAAACGATCGAGCACCTGCCCCCTGACCAGCTTTCACGGCTGGAAAGGGCGG
The DNA here is from genome assembly GCF_050485565.1 of Glycocaulis sp. GTDB lineage: Bacteria > Pseudomonadota > Alphaproteobacteria > Caulobacterales > Maricaulaceae > Glycocaulis. Next base: position 29,142 of record NZ_JBJHBQ010000004.1, read on the forward strand.
TTTTCGATGTCATCGCCCCGAAAGTGACGATCATCACGACGCCCAATGCCCAATACAACGCGCTGCTCGGCGTTCCCGCGCACCGCTTGCGCCATCCTGAACACATGTTCGAGTGGGGCAGGGACCGTTTCCGGCAATGGGCTGAAGGCGTTGCTGCGCGTAACCGCCGGCGCTGGCTGGTGCGCGATATAGCCGGGGTACGCGAAGGCGTGGGCGGTGCCAGCCAGATGGCCGTGTTTCTTGATCCCGATCTTGTGATCTGAGCGCAATACGCCTTGCATTCGCCGCAAAGCATGCGCATATCCACGCCCAGCGCATAAGTGCCGCGTACGTAGAAGGGCCTCTCGAAGGCTTCAAGCGCGGCCTGATCGGACCGGTAGCGGACATGTCCGCGATCTTTCAGTCCGGGCGTGGGATGTATGATCTGTCAAGGTGGCAGGCCCATCCCCTAACCGGCGGCTGATCTGCGCAGTTGTCAAAAAAGAACAATAACTCCCCACGGGCTGCCGCGAACACCGCGCGCCCGATGAAAGGCATTGATATGACTAAATTTACTGAGCTGGGCCTCGCGGCCCCGGTCGAGCGTGCGGTCGTGGATGAAGGCTATGAAACGCCGACACCGATTCAGGTGCGCGCGATCCCGCCGCTTCTGCAGGGCAAGGATGTTGTCGGCATCGCCCAGACCGGCACCGGTAAGACGGCCGCCTTCGTGCTGCCGATTCTCACCCGTCTTCTGGCGGAGAAGAAGCAGGCTCCGGGCCTGTCCTGCCGCTGCCTGATTCTCGCACCAACGCGTGAGCTAGCCGCCCAGATTGGCGATTCCATTGCCGTTTATGGCCGCCATACCGGACTGACCCATGCGGTCGTGTTCGGCGGTGTGAAGCACGGGCCGCAGGTGCGTGCGCTTGCGCGTGGCCTGGATATTCTGGTGGCCACGCCCGGCCGTCTGCTCGACCATGTGGCCGACCGCAAGGCGCGCCTTGATCTCACCTCGCTCGTCGTTCTGGACGAAGCCGACCAGATGCTGGATCTCGGCTTCATGCCGGCGCTTCGCAAAATCCTGCACATGGTGGGCAAGCCGCGCCAGACGGTGATGTTCTCCGCCACCATGCCGCCGCCCATACGCGCGCTGGCAGACGATTTCCTGCGTGATCCGGTGACGGTGGCGGTAACTCCGCAATCGCGCCCGGTGGAGCGTATCGAGCAGGCCGTGCTCTATGTCGGCACGGCTGAAAAGCGTCAGGCGCTCATCGATCTGATGGCACCGGAAGCCAAGAAGCGCACCATCATCTTCACCCGCACCAAGCGCGGGGCCGACAAGGTGGCGAAGTTTCTGGCCGAGTACGGCCACAAGGCCGCCGCCATTCACGGCAACAAGAGCCAGAGCCAGCGCGAGAAGGCGCTCGCAGCGTTCAAGACCGGCGAGATGCGCGTGCTGGTGGCGACCGATATCGCCGCGCGCGGGCTGGACATTGATGGCGTGGAGCTGGTGGTGAATTTCGAACTGCCCAACGTGCCGGAATCCTATGTGCACCGCATTGGCCGCACGGCGCGCGCAGGCGCGCAAGGCCGGGCCGTGGCTCTGGTTGCACCGGACGAGCGTGGCCTGCTGCAGGATATCGAGAAGCTGACAGGGCTCCGGATCAAGGGGCTTAATGATGCTCCGCCGATTTCCGGCCCGACCCGGCCCGTACAGCCTCAGCGCGGTCAGCGCCGTGGTGGCGGCGGCGGCCAGGGCGGCAATGGCGGCGGCGCACATCGCGGCCAGCAGGGCGGCGGCGGGCAGAAACGCTCACGCAATAATCGCCGCCGCAAGCCCGGTGGCGGGCAGGGCGGTCAGCGCCAGAGCGCGTAACACATCTGCACCTTGTCATCCCCCGGCCGCGTAGCGGTCCGGGGGATCCAAGCTTCTTTGGTTCCGCAACGCATCCGCGTTGCGATGTTCCGCGAACCCCCGCCTGCGCGGGGGCAGGCAGTCGCTGGGCGCAAAGGCCCGTCCCCGGCCTGACCGGGGATCGCGCTTTTCAGGCCACAAAGCGGCCTGCAAGGCCGACCGGCCGCCGGGCACTGCCTGTGCCCGGTTTGATCGGGGATTGCCCGAAGCGACGCACGGATGTGCGGAGCATCAGAGAAAGATCGGTGTTGAACCGGGACTACCCCCGCTCCAGCGGCGTCATGTCGAAATGCAGCACGTCCTCGCGCGCGCCAAGCTTGGTGTAGAGCGCTACCGCAGGCGGATCGACGTGATCGGCCTGCACATAGACTACCCACGCGCCCACATCGTGCGCGAGGCGCCGTGTCTCGTTCACGAGCGCGGTGGCGACGCCTTTACGGCGATGCGCCTCGTCCACGGCGAGGTCGTAAATGTAGATTTCGCTGCGTTCTTGCTCGAACTTGACCAGCACATAGGCCGCGAGCGCGCCGACAACTTCGCCGCTATCGACAGCCGCCAGCGCGATGAAATCAGGATTAGCCAGCAGCCGGTCGCGATAACCCGCAGAGGGCATGGCACCGGTATAGGTATCCGGTTCCTCAAACGCCTTTCCAAACAGCGTCAGCCATTCGGCGAACAGGGCTGTATCGTCTTGGGCTAGCCGGACGATCTCCATTCTTGCCCTGCCCGCTACTCCGCTGCCGCGCGGATGGCGTCCGGGCTGGGGGCAGACGCTCTCACTGCCGGATCGACATGGGTCTCGAACTTCTCAAAATTCGCCACGAACATGTCCGCCAGTTTCAGCGCCTGCGTGTCATAGGCCCCTGCATCGCTCCAGGTCTGGCGCGGATCGAGAATGGCCGGGTCGATGCCAGGTACCGACACCGGCACATCAAAGCCGAACACCGGATCCTTCCGGAACTGGGCCGCAGACAGCGATCCGTCGATGGCCGCGTTCAGCAGGGTGCGCGTTGCGCGGATCGGCATGCGATGGCCCACGCCATAGGCACCGCCCGTCCAGCCTGTATTGACGAGCCAGCACTGCACGCCGTGGCGCGCGATCAATTCGCGCAGCAGATTGCCGTACTCTGCCGGATGGCGCGGCATGAAGGGCGCGCCAAAGCAGGTAGAGAAGGTGGCGGACGGCTCGGTCACACCCTTTTCGGTGCCTGCAACCTTGGCCGTATAGCCCGACAGGAAGTGATACATGGCCTGCGCCGGGGTTAGCCGGGCAATCGGCGGCATCACGCCAAACGCGTCGCAGGTCAGCATGACCAGCGTGGAGGGGTGGCCACATGTATTCTTGTCGCAGGCATTGGGAATGTAGTGCAGCGGGTAGGCCCCGCGCGAGTTTTCGGCCAGCTCGGCGCTATCAAGGTTGAGGTCACGCGTCGCCGGGTCCATGACGACGTTTTCCAGCACCGTGCCCCACATGGATGTGGTGGCGTAAATGTCCGGCTCTGCCTCTTTCGACAGGCGGATCATTTTCGCGTAGCAGCCCCCCTCGAAATTGAACAGGCCGTTCTCCGACCAGCCATGCTCGTCATCGCCGATCAGCTTGCGCTTTGGATCAGCCGAGAGCGTGGTCTTACCCGTGCCGGAGAGGCCGAAAAAGACCGCGCTATCGCCCTTCTCGCCGACATTGACCGAGCAATGCATCGGCATGACGTGCTTTTCCGGCAGCAGATAGTTCAGGATGGTGAAGACCGCCTTCTTGGTCTCGCCGGCATAGGATGTGCCGCCGATCAGGACCAGCTTTTCGGCAAAATTGATGGCGATGACGGTTTCAGAGCCATGGCGTGTGCCGTGACGGCTTTCATCGGCGCGGAAGCTCGGCAGGTTCACGATGGTGAATTCTGCTGCGAAGTCCGCCAGCTCTGCCGCGTCCGGACGGCGCAGCAAATGGCGGATGAAAAGCGAATGCCAGGCCAGCTCCGACACCACGCGCACGTTCAGCCTGTGGGCCTTGTCGGCTCCGGCAAACAATTCCTGCACGAAGAGCTCGCGGCCCTCCATATGCGCGCGCATATCACTCCAGAGCGCATCGAAATGCGCCGGTGTCATCGAGGCATTGAAATCCCACCAGATGCGCGATTCGGTATTGTCGTCGCGCACGGTGAACTTGTCGCGCGCCGAGCGGCCGGTGTGCTGGCCGGTCTCGACCAGCAGCGCGCCACCCTTTGCCACACGGCCTTCGCCGCGGCGGATGGCTTCCTCATACAAAGCCGGTTCAAGCCAGTTGATGTTCAGCTTGCCTGGACGGGTAATACCCAGATCGCGCAGATCGCGGATCGGCGTTGCTACGTCAGACATGATCACTCCCTCAGACTGGCCCGCTTGCCGGGGCCTTGTCGTGCATGACCACCCTTCTAGCCCCGAAAGGCGGCCAAGGCCAAGTACGCAAAGTGCGGCGCTTTCCCTCCGGCGTGCCGGCGCATAGGGTGGCTTGCAGGCAAAGTCAGGGGAGATTGGCAGATGACAGGGCTGACAAAAATGCTGGCGGGAATGGCGTTGAGCGCCAGCCTGCTGGCCAGTGGCAACGCAGCGAACGCGCAGGAGGGCAGTGTGAATCTCGATGTTGCGCAGGTGGAACGCTTCGCCCGGCTGGCGCTGGATTGTGTACACCGCGAATACCCCAACAAGATCGCGCACGTGCTGCATTCGGACGCCGATGCGCTGCCACCCAGCCAGCTCACCCCGATCTTCTATGGCTGTTATGACTGGCATTCCGCCGTGCATGGCCACTGGCTGCTGGTGCGCTTGATGCGCCTTAACCCCGGTGCGCCGATCGCGGCTGAGGCACGCGCCGCGCTGGAGCAGAACTTCACCAGCGAAGCCGCCGCCGTGGAGGCTGCTTACATGTCCGGCGAAGGCCGGGCATCGTTTGAGCGCCCTTACGGGCTTGCCTGGCTGCTTCAACTGACCGCAGAGCTGCGCGCCTTTGACGATGCTGACGCGCAGCGCTGGGCCGAAACCCTGCGGCCGCTGGAGGAGGTGGCCGTCAGCCGCTATCTCGAATGGCTGCCCAATCTTGTCTACCCGGTGCGGTCCGGCACGCATAACCAGACCGCGTTCGGCTTTGCGCTGGCGCTCGACTGGGCACGCCAGACCGGGCATGGCGAGCTGGAAGCGCTGCTGGTGGAGAAGACGCGTGAGTTCCATCTGGGCGATGTGAACTGTCCGCTGGCCTATGAACCATCGGGCGAGGATTTCCTGTCGCCCTGCCTGATGCAGGCCGACCTGATGCGCCGGGTGATGAGCCGAGCAGAGTTTTCTGACTGGCTGGCCGCCTTCATGCCGCAAATTCCTGAGGATGGCAGCGCGGACTGGATCAGTCCCGGCGTGGTGCTGGACCCCACCGACGGCAAGCTGGTCCATCTGGACGGGTTCAACCTGTCACGTGCCTGGAATCTCGACGCGATTGCCGCCCGCCTGCCCGAAGGCGATGCCCGTATTGCCTCGCTGCTCGCCGCAGCGGCCGAGCACCGCGAAGCGGGCGTCGCATCGGTCTCTGATGAACACTATGAGGGCAGCCACTGGCTGGCGAGCTTTGCCACCTATCTGGTGACCGGCAAGGCGCTGGAGGCGATGGTGCCGGAGTAGACCCGGGGCCAGACCTTCTTAAACCGGATGAACACCACAATCCGGGTTCCCCGGCTTGACCGGGGATCCAGACGAGGCTTCCGGCATGTCTGAACGGCGACCGGTATCAGAAGACCTCTACACCCCGCCTCGAAGCTTCGGAGCCGTCTGACGATGTTCTGAAGTTACTGGGTCCCCCGTCGGGGCGGGGGACCCCGGTGGAGGGGACGGTGCTGAAACTGGTGATCCTGGCCCGCCCCGGAATGACGAAAGACATGCTGGCGGTTCAGGTCGTCGGGCAGTCCTTCGACGGGGCAGGGGGCTCTGGCAGGTCGTCACCGGGCAGGGGAATGTATTCGTTCTCGCCCGGCGGCAGGGTGAAGGGCGTGCGGTCCCAGCCGCCAGCGGCGCTGGCGCGCCAGTCTTCCTTGGCTTTCTCAAGGCGCGCCTTGGAGGACGAGACAAAGTTCCACTCAATGAAGCGCTGGCCCACTACCGCGCCGCCGAGCACCATCACCCGCGCGCCATTACCGGTCGTGAGCGTGGTGGTGGCACCATCAATCGCGCCCATCTGTCCGGGCTCCAGCGCCACGCCGCCCATCTCTACATCGCCGGACACCAGATAGACCGCCAGCTCGTCATGGCCTTCGGGCAGGGTCAGGGACGCGCCCGGTTCCATCTCCGCATGGAAATAGATCGTCGGCGACAGCATGGTCGTGGGCGCGGTGTGGCCGTAGGCGCTGCCGATAATCAGGCGTATCGTGGCACCGCCTTCGACGAAGACCGGCAGCGTTTCGGCGGCATGATGCTCGAAACTGGGCATGTCTTCCTCACGCGCTTCGGGCAGGGCGATCCAGGTCTGGATGCCGTGCAGGGAAAAGCCGCGCGCGCGCACTTCCGGGTCGGTGCGCTCTGAATGCGTGATGCCGCTGCCGGCAATCATCAGATTGACGGCGCCGGGCAGGACTGCCTGCGACACCCCGAGACTGTCGGCATGGTGCATCTCGCCCTCGAACAGATAGGTGACGGTGGCCAGCCCGATATGCGGGTGCGGGCGCACATCAATGCCATTGCCGGGCGCGAATTTTGCCGGACCCATCTCGTCGAAGAACACGAAAGGGCCAACCATGCGCTTTTTGGCAAAGGGCAGGACGCGGGCTACCTGAAATCCGCCCAGATCCTTCTTGCGGCCGTCAATGATGATGTCGGGCTTGCCCATGGATGTCTCCTCGATGGCGGTTGCGGCGCGTAGGCGCAGGCCGATTGAATGGTACAGTCAGCAATAGTAGATAGAGCTTATAGCAAGCCAGCCGGTTTCAAAGGATCGTCCATGAGTTCCTCCACACTGATGAATTTCGAGGCTCTGGCCGCTGGTCCGGTCTCGCGCCAGCCCTATACCTATCTTATGGCCGAAAGTGTGGTAACGCCCGAGCAGGCGGCCCAGATCCGCGCCGACTACCCCGCCATCAACGAGCCGGGCTATCTGCCGCTTTCAAAGCTGGAGCGCAAAGGCGCGTTCGCCGCCGTTACCGATGATCTGATGAGTCCGCGTCTTGCGGAAATTCTAGGTGAGAAGCTGGGCATCGACCTCACCGGCAAGCCGCGCATGATCACGGTGCGCCGCATCTCCAAGCTGTCTGACGGGCCGATCCACAACGATTCAAAATCGAAAATCCTCACCATGCTGCTCTATCTCAATGAGCACTGGGATGAGAGCGATGCGGGCTGTATCCGCGTGCTCAACGGGCCGGATGACTTTGCCGATTATGCCGCCCAGGTGCCGCCACTCGCCGGGCAGGTTTTCGCCTTCCTGCGCTCGGATAATTCCTGGCATGGCCATCTGCCGTTCGAGGGCGAGCGCTACGTGATCCAGGTCACCTTCCTGACCAGTCAGGACGAGCTGGACCGCAAGGAAAACCGCGGCGGGCTGCAATACTTTCTCAAAAAGCTTCTGCGTCAGCGCAACTAGTCTGCGCTGGCCGCCAGCCGCTCTTCGCGGCTGGCTATCGCCCCGTTCAGCGCGATCAGGCTGCGCCATTCGGCGTGGCTGATGCCTACGCTCTGCCAGCCGCGCGAGCCGGTCTCGGTCAGGCCCGGGGCCAGCATGGCGTGCAGCCTCTCACCATCCGGCGTGCTGCGATACGCCTCGCGCCGCTGAAGGATGGCGGCCTCGCTGGTCCGCGGATCGGTCTGGCTGAGATTGATGCCAAACCCGTCAATCGGTTCGCCGGCCTGCATGACGGCCAGCATCTGCAGCCCCAGCGCGGGCAGATAGTGCGCCGGCTCGTGGTAGACATCATGGCTGATGGTCTGGTCGGAGGCTGGCAGGGGCGTGGTGGACGGGGGCTGGTAGCCCGAAAAATCCCACAGCACGGCCGCGCCGCCAGGAACACAGGCGTTTACCGGCTCGCCAGCCTGTTCCAGCGCGGCAAAGCGCGCCGCCATCTCGGCGCGGAAATCGAAATAGGCTTGCGTGCGTCCGGCGGAAAAAATGGCCTCCTCGTTCCAGGCATGGACCGGGTGGATATGTCCGATCACCTGTACGCCTTCGCGGGCCAGCGCCTCCAGCGTGGAAAAGAGAAAATCCATGCGTTCAGGCGAAACGCGCATGGCGCGGTAATAGCTAAGCGTGGGAAGCGGCGTGTTCATGAAGCGCCGGTACTGCTCGCCGGGCTGGTACACCTCGCGGAAGGGCGGTTCGGGCGCGGTGCCGGTTATATTCTCCTGGACGGTCTGCACGGCGCGGGCTAACGTGTTGGGCGAGAGGGTCACGCGCGCCGTGGCCACCAAACGCTGCCCGTCGGCCAAACGGCTGATCGGGAAGGCGGGTTTGTATTTCTCGCCGCTGGCAAACTCGGCCATGTCGAGACCAATGACGAAGCAGCGCAGGTTAGCCTCGCGCCCTGCAATGGCGGCCAGATGCGCCAGCTCGAACGCGTTGGAGCCCCGGATGCCCGCATTCCACAAGCCCCCCGGCCAGTCTTCGACCTCCATCGGAAAGCCGTCCACCGTGCGCGAAGACCCGGTGATGAGCGTGCCTGCGTTCACCTGGCCAATCTGGTGGCCGACCTGCACGCGCCGCCCGTCCTCATGGGCGCGGGTCTTTTCCGCCGTCAGGCCCGCAATGCGCGGACCCGTTCCGGTATCATACGGATCGACGAACGCGTTGAACGCCACAAAAAGGGCGAGCGCGCTGCCGAGAATGATGAGGAAGAGGCGGGTATAGCGCTGCATCAGATCAGAAGTTGTAATAGATGAATTCGGAATAGGACCAGCTGGCGATCATGCACGCAAACAGCAGGACCGACAGGCCGACGCCCCAGCGCATATTCGCCTTCCAGCGCTCCTTGCGCGGCGGTGCGACATTGGCGGTCTCCAGCACGCCCTCCTCGATCTGGCGGTAGAATATCTGCGCGGTTTCCGGCAGCGACCAGATCAGGATCAGGCCGATAATCGCCGCGATGAACGGCCCGTCGCCCGGATTGACGCCCAGCCCGTTCAGTCCGGCCATGCCCTGCAGCATGATGGCAGCCGCATCAAAACTGGTGGCGCGGAAGAACACCCAGGTGATGATGACAAACAGGAAGGTGCAGGCGCTGGACGCTATCCAGAAGCGCCCGAAGAGGCCGTTTGGCAACCAGCGGTCCAGCATCCGGCACCAGATCAGGGCCGCGCCGTGCAGCCCGCCCCAGACCACGAAGGTCCAGGCAGCGCCGTGCCACAATCCGCCCAGCAGCATGACGATCATCAGATTGGCCAGCATGCGGGCATAGCCCTTGCGGTTGCCGCCCAGCGACACATAGAGATAGTCACGCAAGAACTGCGACAGGGTGATGTGCCAGCGCCGCCAGAAATCGGTGATGTTGCGGGCCTTGTAGGGCGCATTGAAATTGACCGGCAGCTGAAAGCCGAACATGCGCGCAATGCCCATCGCCATGTCCGAATAGCCTGAAAAGTCGAAATATATCTGCAGCGTGTAGGCGAGCGCACCCGTCCAGGCGAGCCACAGCCCGACCGGCTCTCCGGCAGCGGCGGTATCAAAGGCGGCATTGGCGTAAGGGGCGAGATTGTCGGCCAGCAGCACCTTTTTGGCGAGGCCCACCGCGAAGATGGACAGCCCGATACCCAGATTGGCGCTGATATCGCGCTGGCGGGTTTTCTCGCCCAGTTGGGGCGACATCAGGCGGTGATGGACGATCGGGCCGGCGATCAGCTGGGGAAAGAAGGCGACGAACATGCCGTAGCGGTGGGGCTTCGCATCAGGACTGGTGATCCGGCGTGAACAATCGACCAGAAAGGCGATCTGCTGGAAGGTGAAGAAGGATATGGCCAGCGGCAAGGGCAGGCCGGGTTCGGAGAGCTCCAGCCCCGTCAGCGCGTTCACATTGCGCACGAAGAAATCGGCATATTTGAACACGCCGAGCGCGCCGAGATTGAGCGCAACGCCGAAAGCCAGCAGCCAGCCGCCATTGCCGGGCTTGATGACGCGCGCCAGCAGATAATTGACCACTATCGAGCCAAGGATGAGCGGCATGAAGCGCACATCCCACCAGCCATAGAAGACCAGCGAGGCAAGCAGCAGGAAGATCAGCCCCGCCTCATGGCCCAGCCGCCGGTTCACCACGTAGAACGCCAGAACAGTCAGCGGCAGGAAGACGAACAGGAATATTGGCGTGCTGAAGACCATGCCCTGTCTGCCCCCCGCGCCTTCCCGTCAGCCCTCGGTGCGGGCGAATTTCAAAATGGCGTTGGCATGGGTCTCGGTCTCGACCCGGTAGCCGCGCGAGCAGGCAAGCGAGAGCGCATCGCGCGCGGCCTCGACCTTGTTGATGGCCGGACGCTCCATGATGATCATGTCCGGCCACATTTCGCGCGGCGCGCTGGCAAAGAAGGGCGCCAGAATGGCCAGCTCCCCGCCCTCGACATCAATCTTCATCACGTCCAGCCGGCTGACACGCATTTCCTCCAGCAGGGTGGAGAGCTTGGCCACGCGCACGGCCGTGGTGCGTCCGCTGGCACCATCATCGGTTACGGCGAGCTGCGTGCCGCCGCGATTATGACCGATCAGGCGCATCACGCTCTCGCCCTCATAATCGGCCAGCGCCACGCCGGAAATCTCGATATTCTCCAGATTGTTGGTGCGGGCATTGTAGGCCAGGCGGCGGCGCATCTCGTCTTGCGGTTCCACCGCGATCACGCGCGCGGTCGGCCCGCCCGCCTTGGCCGCGACAAGGCTGTACAGCCCGGCATTGGCCCCGATATCGATAAAGGTCTTGCCCGGCCCCATCGCGGCGCGCAGCGCGTCCAGCTCCACCGCGTCAAAGCATTGCGGGGTCAGGAAGGCGCGCTTTTCCGACAGATTGTCCAGCGGGTGCAGGCGCAGCTTCATGCCCAGCACCTTGATATCGGCCACGCCGTCTTTCAGCGCGCTCATGGCAAGCGGCTGGGCAAGTCCGGCGAGCTTCAAGCCCGGACGGCCGGGCGGCAAAGCGCGCCCGATAGCCATGCCGACGCGCGAGACGATGCCGGGCCGGAACCTGCCATGGGCCGCGCCGGGATCGGTCGCCGTTACCGCGCCGGAGGCTGCCGCCTCGTCCATGTCCTCGAACGTGTCGGTGGGGCGTGAGGTGTCGTTACTGGTCATGGACAGCGTTCTAGCAAGGGTTTGGCCTGCTTGTCGCGGGGCGTTTGCGTCTGCGCCGGAGCTGGCCGGGATTTGCCCTTTGGCCTCTGCGTGCTAACCAGCACGCCAGATGCAATAACTCCAGTTCAGGGCGGACGGCCAAACCGATGAAACCCATTCTCGAACAGCTTGATGACAAGCGCGCAGCGGCGCGCCTTGGCGGTGGTGAAAAGCGTATCGCGGCCCAGCACGCCAAGGGCAAGCTGACCGCGCGCGAGCGCATTGATGTGCTGCTGGACCCCGGCTCGTTTGAAGAGACCGGCATGTTCGTCGAGCACCAGTGCACCGACTTTGGCATGGGCGAATCGAAAATCCCCGGTGATGGCGTGGTGACGGGCTCTGGCACGGTGAACGGCCGTCTCGTCTATGTGTTCGCCAAGGATTTCACCGTGTTTGGCGGCTCGCTCTCGCTGGCCCATGCGCGCAAGATCACCCGCCTGCAGGAGACCGCGCTGAAAAACGGCGCGCCCATCATTGGCCTTTTCGATGCGGGCGGTGCGCGCATCCAGGAAGGCGTCGATGCGCTGGGCGGTTATGCCGAGATTTTCCAGAACAACGTGCTGGCCAGCGGCGTGATCCCGCAGATCAGCGTCATCATGGGTCCGTGCGCGGGCGGCGATGTCTACTCGCCCGCCATGACCGACTTCATCTTCATGGTGAAGGATACCAGCTACATGTATGTGACGGGGCCGGACGTGGTCAAAACCGTCACCAACGAGATCGTCACGCATGAGGAGCTGGGCGGGGCGAGCGTGCACGCCAAGAAGTCCGGCGTCGCCGACGGGGCCTTCTCCAACGATCTTGAAGCGCTGGCGCAGATGCGCCGCCTGGTCGATTTTCTGCCGCTGAACAATCGCAACAAGCCGCCGGTACGCGAGGTCTATGACGACCCCGCCCGCGTTGAGCCGAGCCTCGATACGCTCGTCCCGCCCAACCCCAACAAGCCCTATGATATCCGCGAGCTGATCGTGAAAACCGCCGACGAGGGCGATTTCTTCGAGCTCGCGCCGGACTACGCCAAGAATATCGTGGTCGGCTTTGGCCGTCTCGAAGGCCAGACGGTGGGCTTTGTCGCCAACCAGCCGCTTTCCCTCGCGGGCGTGCTCGATATCGATGCCTCCAAGAAGGCCGCGCGCTTTGTGCGTTTTTGCGATGCGTTTGAAATCCCGATCATCACCTTTGTCGATGTGCCAGGCTTCCTGCCCGGCACGCGCCAGGAATATGGCGGGCTCATCAAGCATGGCGCGAAACTGCTCTTTGCCTATGCCGAGGCCACGGTCCCGAAGCTCACCGTCATCACCCGCAAGGCCTATGGCGGGGCGTATGACGTGATGGCGTCGAAACACCTTCGCGGCGATGTGAACTATGCCTGGCCGACGGCGGAAATCGCCGTGATGGGGCCGAAGGGCGCCGCCGAGATCATCTTCCGCAAGGATATGGATGATCCCGAAAAGATGGCCGGGCACGTGAAGGACTATGAGACGCGCTTTGCCAACCCGTTCGTGGCGGCCTCACGCGGCTATCTCGATGACGTCATCCAGCCGAGGAATACGCGGGTGCGCCTCATCAAGGCGCTGCGGACCCTGCGCGACAAGAAACTCACCAACCCGTGGAAGAAACACGACAATATTCCGTTGTGAGGGAAGAGAATGGTAACGGCAGCTATCGACAAGCAAGCTTTCACTTGCCCTCACTGCGGTGCGATGGCGCATCAAGATTGGTATGAAGCGTTTGCTTCGCGAATAAATCGTGATGATGACAAGCTGCCCCGGTTCTATGATCCAGAAAAATTGGATGAGATAGAACAAGGTCTCACCGAGAGTGAAGCAGATCAGGGCGTCCGAAATTCTATTAAAATGGCAAGAAGATCAGTTGCTGGCGAGGTTTTTGTTTGGGGGTCAGCGGAGGGAAATTATTCGCAGTCGGTTGCGAACCTTCATATGTCAGAGTGTTTTAGCTGTAAGAAATTTACGGTTTGGCTTGCAGAGAAGCAGACTTGGCCGGCTCCCGTTTTCGATATCGCTCCCTCCCATGATATGCCGGAAGACGTCCGCTCCGATTTTGAGGAGGCAAGGGCCGTATTGGACGCTTCGCCAAGAGCTGCGGCTGCTCTTTTGAGAAGTGCAATCGAAAGACTGTGTAACGCCATCAATGGCTCTCATGACGACATCTTTACTGGCATTGGAAAGCTGGTTGAGAAGGGTCTCGATGTGCGGATCCAGAAGGCACTTGATGTCGTGCGAGTGACAGGAAATGACGCTGTTCATCCCAATTCGATCGATAGGGGTGACGATAAAGAAACCGCTGTAAAGCTGTTCAAGTTGGTTAATCTAATAGTTGAGAAACTTATTTCCGACCCGAAGGAAATAGACACCCTGTTCGACGGTATGCCTGAGACGAAGAGGGCCGCGATTGAGCGACGAGACAGTAAGAAGTAGGTTACATCTATCAGTGGCGGTCTGCCTTCGCCCGACAATCTCTGGATGCCCGCCTCCGCGGGCATGACGAGGGGATAGGCTTCTTCAGTGCGTTTTCCCGGCGGATGCCGGGATCCAGAAAACAAGACTGGGCACCGGCTTGCGCCGGGAAAACGCAGGAAGGGTGCGGGCACAGAGAAGCGTGGTGGCTGAAAATATGGACCCCGGCTTCCCCGTTTTCACGGGGACAGGCGGAGGCCGGGGACCCGGTATGGTCGGCTATTGGAAAGCCTTGCCAGCTTGTCGCCGCACTATCCACCGGGTTCCCGGCCAAGCGAAGCGCAGAGCCGGGATCCAGAGATCATAAGGCTCAGTCAGTTGCCAATCAGCTCTGGGTTCCGGATAGGCCCTGACGGTCCTTCCGGAATGACGAAGGGGGCAAGGCAATGCAGGTGAAAAGCGAGGAAGGAGCCGGGTCCTCAATCCGCGTAATTGCGGCGCAGCGTCTCCGACAGCGCCTGGCCCTGAAGCGCGAGGCGCTGGGCCTCCATCTCGCTTTCCGCGCCGCAGCGCGTACGCCGCTGCTGGTGCTGGCGGAAGCCTTCATTGAAGCGGGTAATCATGCGCTGGCGGCGCGGATTACCTTCAGGCGCTTCCAGCGCCAGCAGGTTTTCCATGCGCCGGCGCCATTGCTGCGCCCCTGAGCCCTCGCACAGGAAGGCGAGCGCGTGCAGCTCGCCGAGCACACCGGCCAGCTGCTCCAGCGGATAGGTGGATTCTGACTGCGCCGCGCCATGGGCCGGGGCCTGTCTGGCCAGCGAGCCGGGCTTGGGCGCGAAGGCCGTCAGGGCCGGCACGAGCAGGACGAGAAGGGCGAGGCGCGCGATCATGGAGCGTCTATTCGTCTGTAAAAGCGGCATGTTCAAGGCGTGATTAGTGATTTTGAGAGCGAGATGACATTGCGCGTCTCGTCCCAGCTCACCTTCTCCATCGCCTCGGCGAAGGGGAAGAAGGCCGCGTCCAGCGCATCGTCGGCGGCCTTCGGCTCGCCCGCGAGCCAGTGGCAAGCATAGTCGATCATCACATAATGCCCATGGGCGGTGATGGATTCAAACGCGCCGACAAAGCCTTTCAGCGCAGCCTCGACGCCCGTCTCCTCGCGGATTTCACGTGCCAGGGCGGTTTCCAGCGTCTCACCGAAATCCACCTTGCCGCCGGGAATGGACCAGTGGCCCATCCAGGGTTCCTTGCCGCGGCGGATCAGCAGGACATCGCCGCCGCGCCAGACCACGCCGCCGACGGCGAGGGTGGGGGTCTGCACCGGCTTCACCGGCCGGTCTGCGCGCGGTGGCGCAGCATGTGATCGGCCAATACCAGCGCCATCATCGCCTCGCCGACAGGCACGGCGCGGATGCCGACACACGGATCGTGGCGGCCTTTTGTGACCACTTCTACCGGTTCCAGATCGCGATTGAGGCTCTGGCGCGCAATGCGGATGGAGGAGGTGGGCTTGATGGCAAAGCGCACAACAATGTCCTGCCCCGTGGAGATGCCGCCCAGCACGCCGCCATTATGGTTGGCGCGAAAGGCTGGCTGGCCGTTGTCATCGAGATACATCTCGTCGGCAGCGTCCTCACCGCGAAGCGAAGCCGCTTCCAGTCCTGCGCCTATCTCGACCGATTTGGCGGCATTGATGCTCATCATCGCGCTGGCAAGATCAGCATCGAGCTTGCCATAGACCGGCGCACCCCAGCCTGCGGGTACACCGGAAGCCACCACCTCCACCAGTGCGCCGAGCGAGGAGCCGTCCTTGCGGATGGCGTCCATGTCCGCCTCCCACAGCTTTGCTGTCTGCGCATCCGGGCAGAAGAAATCGTTGCGGTGAACCTCGTTCCAGTCCCAGCGGGAGCGGTCAATGGCGCGCGGACCGATCTGGACCAGCGCGCCGCGTATCGTGATGGCGTCTCCCAGCACCTTACGGGCAATCGCTCCGGCGGCGACGCGCGCGGCGGTCTCGCGCGCACTGGAGCGGCCGCCGCCGCGATAGTCGCGCACGCCATACTTGGCGTCATAGGCATAGTCGGCATGACCGGGCCGCCAGCTATCACGGATATCGCCATAATCCTTCGAGCGCTGGTCGGTGTTCTCGATCATCAGGCTGACCGGCGCGCCGGTTGTCACCGGCCCGCCTGTGCGCTCGTCCTCAAACACACCGGAGAGGATGCGTACGATGTCATCCTCGCGGCGCTGGGTGACGTGGCGCGACTGGCCGGGCTTGCGCCTGTCCATGAAGGGCTGGATGTCCGCCTCGGTGAGCGCGATGCCCGGCGGGCAGCCATCCACCACGCAGCCAAGGGCTGGCCCGTGGCTCTCACCCCATGTGGTGAAGCGGAAAAGATGGCCGAAACTGTTGTGAGACATAAGGTAAGCCGCCGCAGGGTCAGGAGTTTGGCGGTATCCTAGAGCGCGTTCGCGCCCGCGTCATCTATGCCGCGTTCTTGCGCACCCAGCGGGCAAAGCGGGCAGCGGGAGAGGACTTGACGAAGCGTTCGTAGAAGGTGGTCAACAGGCCCGCATTTTCATTGGCCTTCGCGCGGGCCTCGGCTTCAGCGAGCCTTCTGGCCTTTTCCTCGCGGGCGGCGCGTTCGGCAGGGCCTTCGTCCGCCGTGCAGTCTGCCATCGGATCACGTACCAGAATGCGCACCTGCCAGGCCGGTTCGCCGATGGGTACGACCACCGCGCCTGTCTTGGTGAAAGGCAGGACGCGCATCATCGCGCTGCGGCCATCAAGATCGACCGTACGCAGCCCGCCCACGCGGGCTTCTTCCGGCGTCATCACAATCTCGACCTGGCGCGGGGCGCACATTTTCAGGATTTCATGCGCCTTCAGCAGTATTTGCAGGCGCGACAGCGTATCGGCGGTCGGTTCCACATGATCGGGATGGACCACCTTCACCTTCGCCCGGAAGGCGGATTTCACCGATGCATAATCGCTGCCGGGCTCCAGGCCCAACACGCGGTATGCGGCATTTATGGCTTCGCTGGCACTGCTCATCGCGCCAATCTAGCCGCTCGCAGGTTGGCGAAAGGTTGACGAATTGGCGCGCCGTGGCATTTCTGGGCGTATACCTGCCTTTTCTTTAAGGAGCCGCCCAATGGCGTCGCGCGATTTTATTCCACCCAGCCCCAGCGAGGCTGACTACAAGCGCGAGGGCGGGGCGGGTGATACGCCGCTGACCCACGGCAATGATCCCTTCGTGCTGTTTGCCGAATGGCTCACGCTGGCGCGGGAGAAAGAACCCAATGATCCCAATGCCGTGGCGCTGGCAACCGTCGATGAGGCCGGGCTTCCCGATGTGCGCATGGTGCTTCTCAAAGACGCCGACCCGCGCGGCTTTGTCTTCTATACCAATCTGGAGAGCGCCAAGGGCAACCAGCTTTCCGGCGCGCCGAAGGCCGCCCTGTGCTTCCACTGGAAATCACTGCGCCGGCAGGTGCGGGTGAGGGGGCTGGTGGAGCCGGTCAGCGAGGCCGAAGCCGACGCCTATTTCGCCAGCCGCGCGCGCGACAGCCGTATCGGGGCCTGGGCCTCGGCCCAGTCGCGCCCGCTGGAAAGCCGTCATGCGCTCGAAAAGAGCGTCGCGAAATTCGCCGCGAAGTTTGGCATTGGCGAAATTCCCCGCCCGGAATTCTGGAGCGGATACCGGGTGAAACCCTTGCGCATCGAGTTCTGGCGCGACCGGCCCTTCCGCCTGCATGACCGGTTGGTATTCAAAAGGGCCGATTTGGACTCGCCCTTTACGCAGACAAGGCTCTATCCTTAGGCCCTTCAAACAGGGGTGGGGACGAGTATGGGCATTTTGCTGACAATCAGGACATTCGCCGTCTGGCTGGCCGCGCTGGCCGCGATCATCGCGCCGCTCTGGTTTGCGGCGGCAGGGCTGGGATCACGCATCGGCCTATGGGACTGGCGTTTCGGTCTTGGCACAATGACGCGCGAGATCGGGCCCAACCTGCTGTTTGCCGCTGTGGGGCTGGGCGCTCTGGCGCTCGTCCTGCTGATCGTCACGGCGATCGTCGTGAAGGAGAGGCGCGCGGGCGTTGGTGCCTGGGTGGCGTCTGTGGTGGCGATTGCCGTCGGGGCGGCGGGGCTTTGGTATGCGGCGTCCGTGGCCGCGCGCGCCGCCGACATTCCGCCTATTCACGACATCACGACCGACACCGCCAGCCCGCCGCAATTCACCGCCTCGCTGATCACGCGGCGCGGGGCGGACGCCAATTCGGTGGATTATGAATCCAAGACCGATCCGCGTTCAGGCCGCCCTCTGCCCGAGGTGCAGGCCGAGGCATATCCCGATATCCAGCCGATTGCCGTTTCCGCCGAACCTCTGGCCGCCTATCAGGCCGCCTTGCGGGTGGCGCGCGAGCTGGGATGGACGGTCTCCACAAAATCCGAGCGGGACCTGATGTTCGAGGCGACCGCGACGACATTCTGGTACGGCTTCCGCGACGATATTGTGGTGCGCGTTACGGCTCTCACCGATGGCGGGGCCGTGGTTGATGCCCGGTCCGTATCGCGCGTCGGCGTGTCTGATCTGGGTGCCAATGCGGCGCGTCTGCGCACCTTCTCGGCCCGCTTGCGTGACCGTCTGGGCGAGGACTAGCGGCTGAGCGCGTAAATGCTGTCCAGCGCCGGTTCGCCCCCTGCCGTCACGCGCCCGCGCCGGTGCAGATCCACCATGTGCGACCAGACTGACATGGCCGCCGCCGGGTAGAGCCGCTCATCCAGCCCGGCATACATGGCAGGCAGCAGGGCCGTGATCGTGGACGGTCCGGCCTCCAGCGCGTGGAGTATCTGCGCCTCGCGGTAATGGCGGTGGGCGATATAGGCGCTGATAAAGGGCTCAGGATCGGTAACCGGCGGGCCATGGCTCGGCCAGAGCGTCGCAAAGCCGCGCTGGCGCACGCGCTCCAGCTGCTGGAGATAATCGCCCATATCGCCATCAGGCGGCAGCACGACCGAGGTCGCCCAGCCCATGATGTGATCCCCGCACAAAAGAGCGTTCTCCTCCATCAGGCCAAGGCAGATATGGTTGGCCGTGTGGCCGGGCGTGTGCAGCACGTCCAGCGTCCAGCCCGGACCGGCAATGGCATCGCCATCTTCAAGCGTATGGTCAGGCACGAAGCTGAAATCGGCGCCTTCTTCCATTACCGGCGCGTCCGGGTCCATGGGCCGTCCGCCAGAGGCTGGCCGGCCATAGATTTTCGCGCCGTGATGATCGGCAAACCGGCGCGCCAGCGCCGAGTGGTCGAGATGGTGGTGGGTCACGATGACATGGCTGACCGTTTCGCCTTCAAGGGCGCGGTTCAGCGCCTCAAAATGCGCGTCTTCTGCCGGTCCGGGATCGATCACGGCAACCTTGCCCCGCCCGATCAGATAGGTGCCTGTGCCGGTATAGGTGAAGGCACCCGAATTGCCCGCCACCACGCGCCGGATGGCAGGGGAGACCTGATCGGCCCGTCCCGGTTCGAACGCCATATCCCGTACGAACGGAATGGGCGCAGGGGCGACCGGTTGCCGGGTCATGCGGCTATCGCCGATTGCCCGCGGCGAAGGCGCGCGTCCAGATAGATGTCAAATTGCGCAGCGAGCTTGCGCACGGCGGTAATCTTGTCCTTCAGGCCGAGTGCAACGGTCGGCCCCATATCGGTCTTGTTCACGTCCACAATCCATAATTCGCCCGTATCGCGGTCACGCAAGACGTCAATGCCGCCCCAGTCAAGGGCCATGGCGGCGCAGAAGCGGGAAATCATCGCCTGTTCCGCGGCGGTAAAGACATCGGCCGGATTGGCCAGCGTTGCCCGCGTGTTGAAATTGGCAAAGCGGCGCTCCACCGGGCGGCGCTTGAGGTAGACCTGGATGACTTCGCCGCCAATGACCGAGCAGCGCAGGTCCAGCACATTGCCGTCATCGTCCAGATTGTTGATGAGGCGCTGATAGGTATGGCCCTCGCGCGGGGGCTGCGGCTCGCGCAGTATCCGGCCATTATGCGCGGCGTTCACTTCGGGCTTCTCAACATAGGCGCCGAACGGATTGGCCGGATCACAGAGCAGGGCGCGGCCGGTAACCTGCTCGAACACCCTTGCCACATGCGTTTTCGAGATATCGGCGCAGCCTGCATTGATAGCGGGAATATGGGCGGGGAGCGGCCGCTCCGCCACCCAGGTGCAATCGTCAAAAACAAAGATGATGTCGGCGTCAGCGGCGCTTCGCGCGAACCGCGCATGGCTTAACGCCATCACCGGCCAGATCAGATACCAGGGCCGTACCCGGTCCGGCGTGAACCAGATGCGCGGACCATCGCAGCTCACGGTATGGCGGGCACACTCCACCCAGCCGTGAAACACGCACCAGTTGAGAAAATCGCGCACCGTACCCGGTTCGACGCGAACCGCTGCGCCGGTTTTCTTCACATGCATTGTGCCTTTGGCGTAGCGGAAATCATTCCACCAGGCAGAAGAGGCCATCAGGCAGGGCTCCTGGACAGATTCCGGCGCACTCTAGCGCGTCGGTGAGGCTTGGCAACGCACCCAGTATGCTTTGCACAATAGCCGGTGCGGCGCGGTTTTTGCTGCGCTCTGCAACGGATTGGCAGACTGGAACAGGCTGGTACAGGTGATGGGTCCGGGAAAAAAGCTCTGGCTGGGTATATCGGCGCGCATTCGTGTTGTTTTGATGGCAATGCTGGCGGTGGCGGCGATGAAGCTGGGGGGTAATCTGGCGTCGTCCGGCGATGGCGCAGCTGCCGGCGCGGACACTGGTGCCCGTATTTCGCTGGACCGGTCTGTCCTGTAATCGACCGCAGATATGACTGCGGGCATGCCTTGATCGGCAGGCACTAACCGGCCAAGACTTCGCGGCTCCGATTAGTCACAGCGCAAGGCTTCATGCTCAGTTACCTCGCCCGGCGCCTGCTCGTCGCCATCCCGACGATACTGGTGATTATCACCGTTGCATTCTTCATGATGCGCGCCGCGCCTGGCGGGCCGTTCGACCTTGAGCGTCCTATGCCAGAGGAAATCCGCCAGAACGTGTTGGCGGCCTATGGCATGGATCAGCCTGTCTGGAAGCAGTATGTCGACTATATGGCCGGGATCGCCCGGTTTGACCTCGGCCCGTCCCTGAAATTCCGGGACAAGTCGGTCGCCGACATCATTGCCGAAGGCTTTCCAGTCTCTGCCGTCATCGGCGCGCTATCCATATCGCTTGCCGTGTTCGTGGGCACGATAATGGGCTCCATAGCCGCGCTGAGGCAGAACAGCGCGGCTGATTACACCGTGGTTGGCATATCAACGATCGGTATTGTTATCCCGCCCTTTGTGATGGGGCCGATACTGGCCCTCCTCGTCGGCCTGCACTGGGGATTGCTGCCAACCGGCGGCCTCGATCCACGCTACGGCATGACGTTTGACCGGCTGGTGCTGCCGGTGGTGACGCTCGCCCTGCCGCAGATCGCCATCATCTCGCGCCTGATGCGCGCTTCCATGATCGAGGTTCTGCGCTCCAACTATGTCCGCACCGCCAAGGCCAAGGGACTGCCTGCTGCCAGCGTGGTCGTGCGCCACGCCCTGCGCAGTGCGGTCCTGCCGCTGGTCAGCTATCTTGGCCCGGCTGCCGCCGCGCTGCTGACCGGCTCAATTGTCATCGAGCAGGTCTTCCAGCTGCCCGGCATTGGCCGCCAGTTCGTTCAGGCCGCCCTGCAGCGCGACTACACGGTCGTGATGGGTGTGGTCATTCTCTACGCCAGCCTGATTATCGTGCTGAACCTGATCGCGGATCTGCTCTATGCGGCGCTTAACCCGAAAGTGAAGTACGACTGATGAGTTTCACCGCGACACCGTCAGAAAAGACCGAGATGATGGAACGCGCCGCCGTGCGCGGCCGGTCCCTATGGGACGATGCGCGCGCGCGGCTATTGCGCAACAAGGCGGCAGTGGTGAGCCTGGTGCTGCTGGGGATTCTCACATTTCTGGCCTTCATTGGCCCGCTTTTGTGGGTTCACGATTCCAGCTTCATCTATCGTGACCGCGTGCAGATCCCGCCGGGCTGGGAAAACTTTCACCTGTTTGGCACCGACGCGCAGGGGCGCGACCTGCTGGCGCGCACGCTTGTCGGCCTTCGCATGTCCCTCATGGTGGGCGTGGTGGCAACCGCCGTGTCGCTGGTGATCGGCGTCCTCTGGGGCGCGACGGCCGGCTTTATCGGCGGACGTGTGGACCAGCTGATGATGCGCATTGTCGACGTGCTCTACTCGCTGCCCTTCATCTTCTTCGTCATCATCCTGATGGTCGTCTTCGGGCGGAATATCATCCTGATCTTCGTAGCTATTGGTGCGGTGGAATGGCTGACAATGGCGCGCATCGTACGCGGCCAGACGATAGCCCTGAAGAGCATGGAGTTCGTTGAGGCGGCCAGGGCGGCCGGTGTCAGCCAGTTCGCCATTATCCGCCGCCATATCGTGCCCAACGTGCTGGGACCGGTGGTGGTCTATGTGACGCTGACCATCCCGGCGGTGATCCTGGCCGAAAGTTTCCTGAGCTTCCTGGGGCTGGGCGTGCAGGAGCCGCTGACCTCGCTGGGCAATCTGATCTCCAACGGTGCGCGCGACATGGAAGTCGCGCCGTGGACGCTGATCGTGCCGGCTCTGACGATGATGCTGACGCTGTTCTGCTTCAACTTTATCGGGGATGGCCTGCGCGACGCTATCGATCCGAAGGATCGTTAGTCGCGCGCAGCCCGGAAGCGCACCGGGTGCGTGCTGAGCCGCATGAAGTGCGAACTCATGGCACCGCGCTCAATCTCGACGGTCAGCCCTTCGACATTGCGCGGAATGGGGATCCGGCGCGCATCGGTCTGACGCCAGACCTGTCCGTCAGCGAGTGTAACTACGGCCCTGCCTTGGTGGTCAGCGCGAATCGCGCGTACCGGAACGCCAAGCAACGCTTGGATGTCGCCGGACTCGGTACGAACCGCCACCGCACCGTCTTCATATGCCTGCTCCGCCGGCAAGGCACCGCTGCCGGCAAATAGCGAGCCGAACATGCGGCCGGCACCGGCCACGGCGGTTCCGAACGTGCTGCGTTCTGCCGCTGCTGCACGGGCGCGCTCAAGAACGGTCAGCTCCCCGGCACCCATTGCAGTGTCGAGCGCTGCTGACGTGCGATCCATGCAAGCCAGACGGTCAGTGTCGGAGGCTATGGCGCGGCAGGCCAGAAGCTCGTCTACCAGTGCAGAGCTTTGCTGCTCCTGTGCAGATGCGCCAGCAGCGCCTGCGAGCGCCAACGCGCTGACAGCTAGGGCAAGGCGTGGCAGGCTGCGCACACGAGTGTCGAACATGGCGGGTTTCCTCCAGACAGAGCGAACCGCGATATGAGTGCCTTGTACCCGCGCCTGTCAATGCAACGGTAACATCTCAGACGGGATATTGGTGGTCTGGATCAAGACGTTCTGCTGCCGGTTGGCAGCGAACCGATTGCGGTTGCCATAGTCTCGCCAATCAGCAAGGGATATGATCTGGTTCAGCCGGGAAACCGGATGTTCGCGTGGCTGCGAGGGGAAACGCGCCGCGCTGTCAGCAACAAGGGAGATAATTCATGGGGATTTTCAGACAGGCGGGCGCCTTGGCGCTGGCCGGTGCCGCCGCTCTTGCGCTCAATGCGTGTGGCCGCAGCAATGTGGACGGCGACTCGGTAGTGCTTCACCGGGGCAACATGGCCGAACCCTTGTCGCTTGATCCCCATAAGTCGTCCGGCACCTGGGAGAACAACATTATCGGTGACATGTTCATCGGCCTGTTCACCGAGAATGCTGCGGGTGAACCCATTTTCGGGCTGACCGAAAGCTATGAAGTTGCCGAGGACGGGCTGAGCTGGACCTTTACCTTGCGCGAAACGGAGTGGAGTGACGGCGAGCCGGTCACTGCGCACGATTTCGAGTTTGCCTTCCAGCGCATTCTCGATCCGGCCACGCTGGCTCAATATGCGTCGCTCCTTTACCCGATCCGCAATGCGCGCGGGGTCAATACCGGCGAGCTGGACCCGTCCGAGGTTGGCGTGCGTGCGATAGATGACCGGACGCTGGTTATCGAGCTGGAGTTTCCTGCGCCGTATCTGCGTGGCCTGCTGACGCATTACACGACCTTCCCGGTGCCCCGTCATGTCGTCGAACGGTATGGTGATGCGTGGGTGCAGCCGCAGAATATCCAGACCAATGGCGCCTACCGGCTCGTGGCCTGGCGCGCGAACAACTACATTCACCTCACTCGCAATGAGCGCTTCTGGGACAATGAGAATGTCTGCATCGACGAGGTATATTACTATCCCACGGTCGATAACGCGGCGGCCGAGCGCCGTGTGCGCAATGGCGAGCTGGACCTGATCATCGACTTTGCGGGTCAGAGCCTGCCCTTCCTGCGTCAGCAGGTGCCGGACTATGTGCGCGTTCACCCCTATCTCGGCCTTGTCTATTTCTCGTTCAACACGACCCTTGAGAAATTCTCCGATCCGCGCGTGCGCAATGCGCTGGGCATGGCCATCGATCGTGAATTCATTGCCGAGAACATTCTGCGCGCCGGCCAGATTCCGGCACACTCCTTCATTCCACCCGGCGTTGACAACTATCCCGGAACGGCGCGCATCGGTTGGTTCGATGCGCCGGTCGAGGAACGCCGCCGGCTGGCGCGCGAGCTTCTGGAGGAAGCTGGCTACGGGCCGGACAATCCGCTGCGCTTCACCTACACCTTCCGCGCGACGGGCGATAATCCGCGTATCGCGCCTGTCGTGCAGCAGGACTGGCAGCTGATTGCTGACTGGGTGCAGGTCGATATCCAGGTCGTCGAGACGCAGATTCACTATTCCAACCTGCGCTCGACCGATTACGAGCTCGGCGATGGCGGCTGGATCGGTGACTATAACGACGCCTACAACTTCCTGTTCCTCGCCGAGACCGATTCCGTGCCAATGAACTATTCACGCTGGTCGAACGAGACGTATGACACGCTGGTGGCGCAGGCCAACCGCACGCTTGATGCAGACGAGCGCGGGAGCCTGCTGGCCGAGGCAGAGCAGATCATGCTCAATGAGATGCCCTACATCCCGATTGTTTACTATGTGAACAAGTCGCTGGTGAACCCGCGCGTGACGGGATGGGAGGACAATATCGTCCACATTCACCGCACACGCTGGATGTGCTTCTCCGATCTCGCAGACGGGCAAGCTGAAGGCTGACCACGTTGAGTGAAACCCTGGGGGAGGCAGCAGATACGGCAATCGAGCACGCCCAGGCCGACGCGCTGGGCGGGCTCGGTGCCGACCGCGGGGATGGCGGCAGCGACGGTATCTGCCGCAATTGCGGCGCCGAGCTGACCGGCGAGTTTTGCCACAGCTGCGGGCAGAGCGCCCGCAGCCTGCGGCGTCCCTTCTGGACGCTGGTAAAGGAAAGCGTCGAGACTCTGTTCGTCATGGACGGCCGGCTGGCGCAAACCCTGCCGGCGTTGATGGTGTATCCGGGCCGAGTATCACGCGACTATCTTGATGGCCGCCGCGCCCGGTTCATTCCGCCCTTCCGTCTTTATGTTTTTGCATCCCTGATTTTCTTCGTTCTGCTACCCCTGACGCTGGGGCAGGGGATCGGTTTTGATCCGTCCATGGGCGGCATCGATACCGCCCGTGAACAGCTGGAGCAGGCGCGCGACCGCGGCGAGATGAGCGAGGAGGAATATCAGGACGCGGTTGAAGGTCTCGGACTGGCGGAGAGCATATTGCGCGGAGGTGTGCCGCAAGCGCCTTCGCAGGACGCGCCGGACCGTAACGGCAGCGCGCCTGCGACGACGGGCATGCCACCAGAGGCCGTTGAAGCCTTGCGGCAGGCGGGCCGGACAGGGAATCTGGACGCGACGGGACTTGGGTTCGTGCGGGACAATGCGTCGAACCTCTGGGCCGAGACCCGCCGGTGGGTGCCGCGCATCATGTTCGTTCTGCTGCCGGTTTATGCAGCCCTGCTGGCCCTGGTGTATCTGTGGCGGCGGCGCTTTCTCTATTTCGATCACCTGATCGTGTCGCTGCATTTCCATGCCGCGCTGTTCCTGGCCATGACCGTGACGGTGCTGGCATCGATGGTGATCGGCTGGGGCTGGGCGACGTTGGGCCTGCTGATTTATGCCAACGCCTATCTCTACCGGATCAACCGGGTGGTCTATGGCAGGGGCCGGTTCAGCTCGGTGGTGCGCACCCTTGTACTGGACACGCTGTATTTCTTCTTCCTGATGACGGGCCTGCTGATGGCCGTCATTTTCGGGGCCATGTCGCTGGCCAATTGAAGCGTAGCCCATCAGGAAAAAGCCCGCCGGAGACATTCCGGCGGGCTTTTTTGTCCGGGTTGGCTAAAAAGCCTGCTAGCGCGGCACCGTCTCGTCAGAGCGCATCTGCACGCCGCGCACCCCGGCCCGTTCACGCGCCTCCAGCGCCGCGCGCACTTCTGGCAGCTCCATCAGGGCCTGCAGGCGCGAGACCGATTGCGCGCCCTCGGCCGACAGGCCGAAAAGCTGCTGCAGGGCTTCAAACGGTGTCGGTTGGCGCGGATAGCTGCGCAGACGCACCGTCTCGTTGGCATCAATGCCGGCCAGCTCGCGTGCGGCTTCCAGTGCCTCGTGCAGGCCGCCAATACGGTCAACCAGGCCCAGCTCCAGCGCCTGTGCGCCTGTCCAGACCCGTCCACGGGCAATCTCTCGCACCCGGGTGATCGGCAGGTCACGCCCTTCGGCAACCCGGCCGGTG
The DNA here is from genome assembly GCF_050485565.1 of Glycocaulis sp. GTDB lineage: Bacteria > Pseudomonadota > Alphaproteobacteria > Caulobacterales > Maricaulaceae > Glycocaulis. Next base: position 55,591 of record NZ_JBJHBQ010000004.1, read on the forward strand.
AAGTCATCATAAATGCCGGAGGCCATCGCCTCGATAGCGGCCAGCTGGCTCTCGCTGAACGGGGTCTGGGCCGAATAGGCGGTCGCGAACTCGCCGCCGACCGACACCGGTTCGATATTGATGCCGACCCGGTCCAGCGCGTCATCGACGACAAGCTTGCCGAAAACCACACCGATAGAGCCTGTCAGCGTGGTGGCGTTGGCGATGATGACGTCGGCCGGTGCCGCCAGATAATAGCCGCCCGATGCCGCAAGCGAGGCCATGGAGACGATAACCGGCTTGCCGGCCTGCCGCGCGCGTACCACCGCATTCCATATCTGGTCGGAAGCAATCGCCGAGCCGCCGCCGCTGTCGACGCGCACGATGATCGCCCGCACATCGTCCGCATCTGCGGCCGCATCAATGGCGTCGGCCATGGCGTCGCCGCCAATCGCGCTGCCGCCGCCAAATCCCGTTTCGCCGGACCCTGTCATGATGGTGCCCTGTCCGCTGACGAGCGCGATGACGGGGCCGCGTGTGGCCCCCGGCGCCGCCGCCAGATTGCGGGCATAGGTTTCGATATCCTGTATCGACGCATTCGTGCCAGCGCGTCCCAGCGCCGCTTCGCGCGCCGTTGACGGATGGCCCAGCTGATCCACCAGACCGGCCTGCAGGGCGGCTTCGGCGCTGTGGGGACCCGATATGATGCGCTGGCGGAAGCTGGCCGCGTCCATGCCGCGATCCTGAGCGGCGGCTGCAAGCGCCGAATCCAGAATGGCGTTCAGATAGGAGCTGGTCGCTTCCAGATGGGCTTCGGTGAAGCCGTCCTCGGTGAAGGTGTTGGCCGCGTTCTTGTACTCGTGGAACTGCAGGAACTCGGCCTGAACGCCGAACTGGTCAAACAGGCCGCCGAGGAAGAGCGATTCGCCCGCAAGCCCGACTGCAGAGAATGACGAGGTGTCCTGCATCCAGATTTCTTCGGCACCGCTGACCGCAAAATAATTGGTGATGCCCGTGCCTTCGAAGCCCTGGGCGTGGGCGATGACGAAGCGGCCACTCTGCGAGAAGCGGGCCAGGGCGCTGCGCACCTCCTCGGCCTGGGCCGGGGACATGCCGTACTCATTGGCGCGGACAAAAACACCGCGCACCCGTTCGTCGGCCTGGGCGCGCTGAAGCGTCGTGATGATCTCCACGACAGACAGCGGTTCGGCGAAGGCAAAGGGCGAACGCGATGGCTGGTCGAGCCGGTCGCGGCGCAGATCAAGCTGGAGTACCAGGTCGCCGCTTGATGCGCGCGCGCTGCGGCCATCACTGGCTTGCTGTGCGGCAGAGGCAATCAGCGCAGCCAGCATGAAGCCGATCAGCAGCATGGTCAGCACTGCGCCGACGATCACGCCGGCAACCGACCCGAAAAAAGTTATCCAGAACTGGCGCATCGCCGCCCTCCCGATTGTCCGCAGGCCTGGCCGCAATACTGGGCCCCTCAAAGGGTGACGATATAGAGCAGTCTGCGCCGGGTCGAGGCCGTCGCGGATGTATTATCTGCAATGTCTGTTGAGGGGGGCGGGATTGAAATGGTCGGAGTAGCAAGATTCGAACTTGCGACCCCCGCCTCCCGAAGACGGTGCTCTACCAGGCTGAGCTATACTCCGAACCGAGGCGGGGTGTATATCCAGTCCCTGCCAGCATGGCAATCGCGCTGGACCGGCTTTTGTGCAGAAGATTGTGTCAGACAGTTGCAGGAGGGCGTTGCATCCCGTTCCGGTGCGGGCTATCTAGCCGGTCCGCAAGCACCTCCGGGTGCTCTGCTGGGGTGTGGCCAAGTGGTAAGGCAGCGGTTTTTGGTACCGCCATTCCCAGGTTCGAATCCTGGCACCCCAGCCATTTTTCCGTCATGGCCATGCCATTTTCACCGGGCATGTTGAGCCTGCAGCCATCCTGCAGCCCCCGGCAAACGAGGACGGCGTTGCGGCGCAGCAAAAATAATCTGTCGCAATTTCGAAACCGTTTCGCACTAGGAAACGTTAACTGCGAGCGGCGCAGCTTTTGCAGCGCTTGCACGGTTGATCGAAGGCCGATTGGACGCTAGCGTCTGCAATATGGAGTGGAATGCAAAGCATCCGCTCATTCAAAAAGACGGCGGGAAACGCCGCGTTTGAGGGGATAATTGATTATACGGTTATTCCCTGCGGACGATTCGCGGGCCCGTGCGGCCTAGGCGCAGGCGTTTGCGCTGACACTGTATCGGGGGTGCCAGATTGAAGGCTTTTGATCTGGCGGATTTTTTTAGAGGGTATCCGGACGAGCAACGTTCCCTGTTTGCTGGCCGGCTTCTGTGAGGCGAGACATGTCACAATTGAAATCACGTCTCCGTACGGCACTTGCCGTCGGATTGGGTTCCATGCTGGTCGCGGGCGCTGCCCATGCCCAGCTCGATCAAGCGCTTCAGGTGGCCCGTCAGTCCACCCAGGAGGGCGCCCGGGCTCAGCAACAGATCAATGACGTCGCGGACCGCGCCGGTGATCTGGAGCGCGAGTATCTCGCTCTGCGCCAGCAGATCGAGGATCAGCGCGTTTATGTCGAGCAGCAGGAAGTCTTCCTGCGGTCGCAGGCCAACGAGCTTGAGGCCCTTCAGTTCCAGCTTGAGCGTGTCGGCTCGATCGAGCGCGATCTGACGCCGATGCTTCTGGAAATGTATGTCGCCATCGAAGAGTTCGTCACCAACGACCTGCCCTTCCAGAACGATGTTCGCCGCGCCCGTCTCGACAATATCGAGCGGCTGCTTGGCGATGCGTCGGTGCCGCCGGCAGAGAAATACCGCGTGATCCTGAACGCCTATGAGATCGAGGCGGCCTACGGGCGCAGCCTGCGCACCTATGGCGAAGAGGTCGTCATCGACGGTGTTCCCAACGAGGTGAACGTTCTTCAGTTCGGCCGTGTTGCGCTGGTGCGCATCTTCCAGAACGGCTCGATGGAGATCATGACCCAGTCAAACCCTGAATGGCGTTCGCTGTCAGGATCCCACGCCAACAACGTCCAGCGTGCTCTGCGGATTGCGCAGGAAGTGACCACGCCTGACGTGTTTGTCGCGCCCCTTCCGGGCCCGGCTACCCGCTAGCGCTGTAGAGACGGAGAAACAAGGCGATGAAAACGCTTTTTAAAATTGCCGCGGCTGTCTCGCTTGGCGCCAGCCTGCTTGCCGGCCCCGCGATGGCGCAGGAAACCCAGCGCCAGCCGGTGACATCCATTTCGCAACTTCTTGATCGTGTCCGGGCCGATGCCCGTGATGCAGCGGCGGAAAACCAGCGCCGTTTGCAGGAGTTCCGTGCCAACCGTGATCGCCAGGCGGCTCTCGTTGCCCAGGCGCGCGGCCAGCTGAACACGCTGGAGGCTGCCGGGCGGGCCAATCAGGAACGCTTTGAGGCCAACCAGGAGCAGATCCGCGAGCTCGATGCCGAGCTGCGTCAGGCTCAGGGCGCGTTCGGTGAGCTGTTTGGTGCAGCCCGTCAGAAATCTGGCGAGTTCGCTTCGATCATCGAAGCCTCCATCGCTTCGGCGCAGGCACCGGGGCGTCACCAGCCGCTACGCGAGCTGTCGCAAAGCCGCACCCTGCCTGACCGCACCGAGCTTGACCGTATCTGGCAGGCCATGATCTCCGAAATGGAGCTTCAGGGCGACGTCGTCACCTTCAATGCCCGCGTTTCGGGCGTGAATGATGGTCAGCCGGTTCCTGTGACCCGCGTGGGCGTGTTCAACGCCTTCATCACGCAAGGTGGCACGCGCTACGTGCTGTGGCGCACCGAAGAGACCAACCCGGCCGCCGGCTACCGTCTCGTGCAGCTTGAGCGCCAGCCGCCAAGCCGTCTGCTTGACGCGGCCAGCAATCTTGCCCGTGCTTCTGAAGGCGAGATTGTCTCCGGCCCGATCGACCCGTCGCGCGGCCAGCTGCTGAACATCTACAAGGATGTCCCCAACACGGTCGAACGCTTCAACCAGGGTGGTATCGTTGCGCAGATCATTCTCGGCCTGCTGATCTTCTCGGCGTCCTTCGGTCTGTTCCGCCTGTTTGGCCTGTTCACCACGAACTCGGCGATCAATGGCCAGAAGCGCCGTTCCACGGCGTCCAAGGGCAACCCGCTTGGCCGCATCATGCTGGCCTATGAAGAGGTCAAGGATCGTCCGATCGAGACCATCGAGCTCAAGCTGGATGAAGCCATCCTGCGCGAGACGCCCAAGCTCGAGTTCGGCCTGAACTTCCTGAAGCTCGCTGCCGCTGTTGCGCCGCTGCTGGGTCTTCTGGGTACGGTTACGGGTATGATCCGCACCTTTACGCAGATCACCCTGTTCGGCACCGGTGACCCCCGCATCATGGCGGGTGGTATCTCCGAGGCCCTCGTAACCACGGTTATGGGTCTTATCGCCGCCATCCCGCTGCTCTTCATCCACTCGTTTGCCGCCAGCTTCGCTCGCGGGGCTCAGCAAACGCTGGAAGAGCAGGCCGCTGGTATCATTGCACGTCACGCTGAAGAGCGTGCTGGCTAGAAGGACCGGCAATCATGGATTTCCAAGGTGCCTTTTCCGGCCTGCAGGAATTCCTGGAGCGCGGTGGCCCGATCCTGACATGGATCATGGCTCTGACCTTTGTGATGTGGGCGTTCATCCTTGAGCGGCTGGCCTATTTCGGGCTGGCCCACAAGGGAGTGGCTGGCCGGGCGGTCCGGGAGTGGGGCGCGCGTAGCGACCACAGCTCCTGGTACGCCCATGCCATCCGCGACCAGCTCATTTCCGAGGTCAAGCTGAAGGCCGATCAGAATGTGGAGCTTATCAAGACCCTCGTGGCTCTTGCTCCCCTGTTCGGTCTGTTGGGTACGGTGACCGGCATGGTGGCAGTGTTCGACGTGATGGCCATTTCTGGCTCGTCGGATGCCCGCGGGATGTCAGCGGGTGTTGCCCGCGCGACCATCCCGACGATGGCCGGCATGGTCTCTGCGCTTTCGGGACTTATTTTCTCCAGCCAGATCGAACGCATGGCCAAGCGCCGTGTGCACGAACTGGCCGACGAACTGGAAGTGGGGTAATCCCATGCGCAGACGCAAGAACAAGCCGAACGATTCCGCCGACGTCAACATGACGCCGATGCTGGATATCGTGTTCATCCTGCTGATCTTCTTCATCGTGACGGCGACCTTCCTCCAGGAAGAGGGCATCGACATGCGCCCTCCGCCCCCGTCTGAAACGCCGCCGCAGGACGCCAATCCTGTTATTCTGGTCCAGGTAACCGATCAGAACCGTGTGTTCGTGAACCAGGATCCGACATCGGTCGACCGTGTCATGGCGGCGGTATCGCGGCTGCGGGCTGAAGCGCCCAACTCTGCGGTGCTGATCCAGCCCAATGACGAGGCGCATCACGGGATCACGGTGCAGATCTGGGATGAGATGATGGCGAACGGCATTCCTGTGTCGATCAATCGCGACCGTCCCGGCGGTCAGTCGTAGCGAGGAGTATTCAGTATGGCGCGCCGACAGAGCCGGGTCACAACCGAAGACGAAGATACCGAACTGAACATGACGCCGATGCTGGATGTCGTGTTCATCCTCCTGATCTTCTTCATCGTGACGGCCGTGTTTGTTAAAGAACCGGGTGTGGATGTTACCCGTCCGCTGACCCAGACCGAAGAGCGGGTTCGTCCCACCATCCTCGTTGCGGTAACCTCCGATGACGAGATCTGGGTGAACCGTCAGGTCTATCAGATGAACCAGCTCAGAAACGTGCTGGAGCAGCTTCTGCAGGAAAACCCCCGTGCGGAAGCGATGATCCAGGGCGACGCTGATGCGCCGGTGGGTACCGTACTTGATGTCCAGGAAGTGCTTCAGCAACTGGGCGTCACGGTCACCATTTCGACGCGTCCGCGCTAGGCAGGAAGGAATATAACGATGGCCAGTCTTGTCCGTCTTTTTGTAGGTGCGCCGCTCGCGGCAATCGTCACCTTCCTCCTCTTCACGCTGATGCAGATCCTCATCTTTGACGATACCGCACCGCCTGAAGACGCGGGCGATGAGGTCAGGATTACGATTGCCGATGCCCCGGAGGAAATCCAGGCGCGTACACGCGACACCCGGATTGACCAGGTGGAGGACGTAACACCTCCGCCGCCGCCTCCGGCAATCGAGCGAGCGCGTGCTGACCAGCCCAGCGAGAGCATGTCCACCATTGTGGGCGGTCTCCCGGACTTTGACCGGCCGCAGCTGGCGGGTGGCGATATCAGCTTTGACGTGTCCGATCGTGATGCCCAGCCACTGGTACGCATCCCGCCGAACTACCCTCCGCGGGCCGCCGAACGTGGCATTGAAGGGCGCTGCTCCGTGGAGTTTGACGTGACGCCGGACGGCAACCCGACCAATGTGCGGATTCTGAGCTGCACGAACTCGGTCTTCGAGCGGGAAACGATCCGCGCGGTTGAACGCTGGCGCTACGAGCCCCGCGTGCAGGACGGCGTGCCGCAGTGGCGGCGCGGTGTGCAGACGCAGTTCGACTATAATCTGAGCCAGTAACACGGACGCACGCGTCAGCACGCCATCCGCAAGGTGTTCTACAGGAGTGACAAGATGAACCGCGAGAGCCAGAGCATGACCGGAATTGGGCGTGTCCTTGCGGCCGTGCTGGTTGCCGGAAGCATCGGTCTGACCGCGATTGGCGCCGCCGATGCGCAGCGCCGCAATACTCAGCAAGAGCAAGAGCAAAGTAACGAGAACCGGACCTTCTCGACACGCATAGGCCAGCTCGTGCTGGATGCGCAGGAGCAGACCCAGGCGGATAACTACCAGGCAGCTATCCAGATCTACACCCGTGCCCTCGGCATGGATCCCAGCGCCTATGAAGCCGGCGTGATGTATTCGCAGCGCGGCCGTCTGCACTTCATGGTCGACAACATGAACCAGACGATTTCGGACTTCCGGGCCGCCATCAATACAGGTGGCCTCAACGCGCAAGAGATTCGCGATCTGCGGATCAATCTCGGTCAGATTCTGATCAGTATAGATCAGATTGATGCCGGTATTCGCGAGCTGGAGGCGGCCATCGCCGGCGGAGCCACCATCAATACCGGCCTCGCCCGTCTTCTCGCCATCGCCTATGCGCAGGCTGAACGTTACAATGACGGCTTGCGCTATGCCGAGCAATGGTATCAGGCGACGCCCAACAAGACGCTGAACGAGTATCCGATCATGCTGGTCTATTACCAGCAGCTGAACCGTCCGGCAGATGAGCTTCGCGTCGTGCGTGAGCAGGTAAACCGCTTCCCGCAGGAACGCACGGCCTGGCAGAATCTGGTCAGCCTCCTCGCCCGCACCGACCAGGAAGACCAGGCTTTTGAAGCCAACAAGCTGATGTATCTCAACGGGCTGTTCACCCAGGGCGAGGAATTGCTGCGTCTGGCCCAATACTACAGCTACTACGACAATCCCTATCGCGGCGCGGTCATTCTCGAGCGCGAGCTGAATGCGGGGCGTATCGAGCGCAATGTTCGTAATGTCGAGCTGCTCGCCAATATGTGGCGGCAGGCGGCCGAGTTTGAACGTGCCCTGCCGGTGCTGCGCCAGCTGTCTGAAATGCGTCAGGATGGTCAGACCGCACTGGTGCTCGCCGAGGCATATTATCAGCTCAACCAGTGGGAACCCGCTGCCCGGGCATTCCAGACCGCGTTGAACCGGGGTGGCCTGCGCCAGCCGGGCGAAGCCTGGGTGCTGCTGGGGACGGCGCGTTTCAACCTCAATGACAATCAGGGCGCGCTGGCCGCGTTCCGTGAAGGTGCGCGCTTTGCCTCCTCACGTAACCAGGCCAATGGCTGGATCCAGTTCGTCAACGGCCAGATCGAAGGTGTGGCCCGCCGCGCGCGTCAGCGCGAGCAGGTGCAGATCGACGAGTGCCGCCTGACGGTTGAGGCTGAACGCCGCATCGCCACCGTTATCGGTGAGGCGGATGAGGATGGCCGCGTACGGATCGATATCCCGCAACGCTGTCAGGCTTACTTCAACCAGTATGGCGAACAGTTCCGCGAAGTCGGGATGGATGATGAGCAGGCCGCCGAGCGTCGTGAAGCGCTGGAGCGCGCTGCACGTGAAGCAGCGGCAGGCTAGACCCGCTCAACGCTTCGTCAGATGACAGATCAAGGCCCCGGTTTTCCGGGGCCTTTTTCGTTTGCTGGCCGTGCAGTTCGCAAGCCTCCAGTCAGAAAAAAGCCGGGCAGCAGAGCCGCCCGGCTTGACGCATCTGAAGATGCTGGAAGAGCTGCCCGTTACTCCGCAGCCTCTTCGTTGTCCGCCACACCCGCTTCGCTGTCTGCCAGACCGGCCACCATCAGCGCGAAGGCGTAGTCCTGTGCGCGTTCGCGAAGGGAGTCGAACCGGCCCGACGCCCCGCCATGGCCCGCGCCCATATTGGTGCGCATCAGGGTGAGGCCGTTATCGGTGCGCAGCTCGCGCACGCGGGCCACCCATTTGGCCGGTTCCCAGTAGGTCACGCGCGGGTCGGTCAGACCTGCCGTGGCCAGCAGGTGGGGATAGTCCTGCGCGCTTACCTGATCATACGGGCTGTAGGACAGCATATAGTCATAGGCCGCCTCATCCGTGATCGGATTGCCCCATTCATTCCACTCCGGCGGGGTCAGCGGCAGGGTGGGGTCGGAGATCGTGTTGAGCACATCGACGAAGGGCACCGCGCCGATCACGCCGGCAAACAGATCTGGTGCCTGGTTCATCGCCGCGCCAACCAGCAGGCCGCCGGCCGAGCCGCCAAAGGACACGATCCGGCCTTCGCTGGTGTAGCCTTCTGCGGCCAGCGCCCGTCCGGCATCAACGAAGTCGTTGAACGTGTTAATCTTCTGGTCGAGCTTGCCGTCCAGATACCATTGATAGCCGTTATCCGTGCCGCCGCGGATATGGGCGATGGCGTAGACCATGCCCCGGTCCACCAGCGACAGATTGGAGATGGAGAAGGTGGCCGGGATCGAAATCCCGTAAGAGCCATAGCCATAAAGCAGGAGCGGGGCCGAGCCATCAATCGGCGTATCGGCCCGGTGCAGGATGGTCACCGGCACCTCCACCCCGTCACGCGCGGTGATGTTCAGGCGGCGCACGGTGTAGTCGTCCGGGTTGTGGCCGGAGGGGATTTCCTGCTCCTTGCGCAGGGTCCGCTCACGCGTGGCCATGTTGAAGTCCCAGGTCTGGCGCGGTGTGGACGGGCTTTCATAGGTGAAGCGCATCTCGTCGGTGGCAAATTCATAGCCCCCGCTCATGCCCAGCGCATAGGCTTCTTCCTCGAAGGCGATGGCAAACTCGTCACCGCTCTCCACATTGCGCACGATGATGCGCGGCAGGGCACTTTGGCGTTCAGAGCGCACCAGCCAGTTCTCGAAACCCATCAGCCCGTTCACATACGTGCCGGGGCGGTGCTCGATGAAGGGCTGCCAGTTTTCGCGGCGCGGATCACTGACCGGCGCGCGCATGATCTGGAAGTCGACCGCGCCGTCCTGATTGGTGCGGATGAACATGCCATCGCCGGTTTCGGTCAGCGTGTACTCCACGCCCTGCTCACGCTCGGACACCAGAAGGGCCTCGGCGGCCGGGTCATTGGCGTCATAAAGGCGGATCTCGCTGGTGGTGTGATCGCCGGTATAGATGCTGATCCAGCTATCGCCATCGGTGCGGCTGACGCCGATGAAAAAGCCGTCATCGGCCTCTTCATAGACCAGCTCGCGTTCGGTAGAATCGATGGTCTGGCGGTAGACGCGCTTGGGCCGCGCGCTCTCATCGCGCCACACCCAGTAAATGGTGCGCGAGTCATTGGCCCATTCCAGCGAGCCATAGCCCTCATCGGTCAGGGTGGCGATATCCTCACCCGTTTCCAGATCACGGATGCGGATCTCGTAATATTCCGAGCCATTGGTATCGACCGCCCAGGCGACATAGCGCTGGTCGGGGCTGTGCTCGAACGCGCCCAGCGAGAAGTATTCGACGCCTTCGGCTTCGGCGTCGCCATCCAGGATGACCTGCTCCTCACCGGAGATCTCGCCATTTTCATCGGCGGGGCGGCGGGCAAAGACGGGATACTGGCCGCCTTCGCGATAGCGCGAATAGTAGAACCATTCGCCATCGCGGGTCGGCACAGAGCTGTCATCTTCCTTTATGCGCCCGCGCATTTCCTGGAAGATGGTCTCTTCCAGCTCGGCAAGCGGGCTCATCACCTCATTGTAGTAGGCGTTCTCCGCCTCCAGCATGGCGCGGATATCGGCATCGAGAACGGACGGGTCACGCATCACCTGCTGCCAGTTATCATCGCGCAGCCAGGCGTAATTATCGGTCCGGGTGCGGCCGAGCTGCTCGATGGTTTCAGGGCGGGCTTCCACGCTCGGCGGCGTGAAGGCGAGCGCCCGGTCGATCAGGGCAGATTGCGGGGCATTCTCGTTCATTTCAGACTGGCTCGCGGCGCTGGAGTTGTCAGATATCGTGGCGGGTTCGCAGGCGGCCAGACCCACAAGGGCGAAACCGGCAACGCCAGCCAGAAGGCTTGCACGTAAACGAATAGCAGACATGGAAATCAGTCTCCGGGAATAAAAGATCACACCGCATTACGGTACGGCGTGCACTCTAGCTCTCATTCTGGTCCGGGCGGAAGTCCAGCACTTCGCCATTTGCACACCAGCGCTGGCCGGTTGGCGGCGGGCCGTCATTGAAGACATGACCGCCATGGGCACCGCAATTGGCGCAGTGAAATTCAGTGCGCGGCATCAGCAGTTTGAAGTCGGTTTTCGTGCCGACCGCATCCGGGCTGACAGGCTCGAAAAAACTCGGCCAGCCGGAACGGGATTCGTATTTGGCGGCTGAGGAAAACAGCGCCTCGCCGCACACCACGCAGTGATAGATGCCGCCGCGTTTTTCGGCGTTCAGCAGCGAGCAGCCGGGCGGCTCGGTGCCTTCATGGAAGGCGATACGCTCCTGCTCGGGCGTAAGCTTCGCGCGCAGGGCGCTTATGGCGTCGTCAGACAGGCGCGGCATGATGACTCCTTGGCGGGTGCGTGCCGGTCAGCCCGGATCGGCGCGCCTGACAGACAAGATGGGTGTGGTGAGCACAATGACAATGAGCACGGCCAAAATCCCGCCAGCCGGGATCAGGGCGGCATCGCGCGGTCCCATCCACTCCACGACATAGCCCATGATGACCGCGCCGGCCGGCATGCCGCCAAACAGGCCGAGCTGATAGACGCTCATCACCCGCGCGATCTGGCGCCTGGGGGCGTTTTCCTGCACCAGCGCGCGTGAGAGCGACATGGCAACGCCGCCCGCCAGACCCCAGACGAAGATGGTCACGAACAGCACCGGCAGCGGCAAGGGCAGGGCGATACAGCCAAGGACGATGGCGGCTGCCGCCTGAACCACCATCAGCGTGCGTCCCGGCCGTTCGATAAGCGGCAGGCGCGCCAGAATGATGTTGGACATCAGCGCGCCCACCCAGAACATCACCATCAGCCCGGCCAGCACGTCATAACCGGCCAGATAGATATCGCGCACCAGCACCGGGATGATGACAAAGAAGCCGCCGCCGACGACCAGCGCGCCAACGGCAAACATGATCAGCGTCATCGGCCAGATCACCGGCGAGCTGATGACGGTGCGCAGCCCGGTTACAAGTGCGGTCAGTACCGGCTCTGCATGCTCGCGCGGGCGCGGCAGGCGCGGCATCGAGAGGGCGATCAGCCCGCCCGCCACAAGGATCAGGGCCTGCACGCCAAACAGCGGAGCCGGGCCGGTATAGCTGGCCAGAAACCCTGCCCCCATACCGGCGATCTGCGCGCCGAACTGCACCAGCGAGGCGAACACGATGGCGCGCTGCAGGCTCAGGGGCCGGCCAAGGCGCTGGGTCACGCGCGTGACGCCATTTACGGCGGAATCGCGCGCGGGCATGACGAAGGCCCCCGCCGAGCCGGCGACCAGCGCATAGACCACCAGCGCCTCATAGCTGAGCATGCCTGCGTACAGCAGGGCGGACATGACGCCTGCCGAGACGCCCGCCACACAGTGAAAGACCAGCAATAGCGTGCGCCGGTCTGCGCGTTCGGCCAGAACGCCGGTCAGCGGCAGCAGGAACAGCATGGGCGCGGTGAGGGCGGCCTGGGCAATGCCAAGCCGGGCCGGGCTCTCGGCCAGGGTGAAATTGATGACGCCGGGAAACAGGGTGGTCTGCAGGCCGAAACTGGCAAACCAGGCCGCCACTACCGCCATATAGACCCAGAACGGGTCGGGCCTGAACAGCCGCCGGCGCGCGGGCGCGGGTGAAGGGCGATGTGCAGGCATGGCGGGTACAGGAAAGTCCTTCGAGCGGGCGGTGTCTGACCTCTTAAGCCGATTGAGCGCGCTTTGCCACGTTTCCTTAACGCGCTGAAGGCAAGCTTCGCAGCCACCAGCCTTTCGCGCGTCAGGGAGCCAAGCCGCGATGGACCGAGCCGATCCTGCAACTGCGCCGAGCGTGACGGCCCGTTCCCGGCTGACCCGCAGGCTTGCCGATATTGTGTGCCTGCCTTCCAGCCAGGTCAGCCCGCAGGAGCGCTGGGTGGTGGCCGATGTGCTCGAAGAGATCATGCGCCATGCCGCGCCGGATCTGCGTGTGCGCATTGCCAGACGGCTGGCAGAGCAGGCCGAGGCCCCGCCGGGGCTGTTGCGGCGTCTGGCGCTGGACACGTACGAGGTTGCCGAGCCCATTTTGCAATCAGCCCGCGCCCTGACCGATTTTGACCTGATGGAGATTGCCGCCAAGGGGGAGGGGCGCCACCGCCTCGCCATCGCCCGGCGCGAGCATGTCAGCGAAGTGGTCTCGGCGGCGCTGGTGTCGGCGGGCGGTACGTCTGAAATTCAGGCGCTGCTGGCCAATCCGGGAGCAAGGCTCGCAAGCCAGACCGTTGACCGGCTGGCGCAGATGGCCGGTAGCGAGCTGGCGCTCGCCCACCTTCTCATCAAGCGCGCTGAATTGCGCCCGGCACAGGCGATGACGCTGTTCTGGGAGTGTGGCCATGCAGAGCGCCGGGCCTTGCTGGAGCGTTTTGCCGTTGGCCGTACGATATTGCAGGACGCCGCCGAGGACGTGTTCCCGCTGGCGGCCAGCGAAACGCCGCGCGACGAGCTGATCGGGCGTGCGCTGAACTATATCGAGCGGCGCCAGCGTAACCGTGCGGCAGCCGACCAGTCGCCTTATGGCTCGCTGGAGGGTGCCATTGAGGAAGCCGCCCGCACGGGGCTTACTCCTGAGCTCATTGACGAGATGGCGCGGCTGGCGAACGTGCAGCGCTCTCTGCTGGACCGGATGCTGGGCGATTTCGGCGGCGAGCCGCTGGCCGTCCTGACCAAGGCTACCGGCCTGTCGCGCGGGCATCTGATGGCGCTATTGCAGGCGGCCGGGCGCGGTGACCCCGCCCCCGAACAGGCGCGCTATGTCTTTGACACGCTCTCGGTCGACAAGGCTCAGACCGTGCTGCGCTACTGGAACTGGTCGCTGACGCGGCCGGCGGCTTAGGCGTGGCCTCCCTTATCCCCTGTTTGCGTCCCCGTCCGCATCGCCTGTGGCGAAGCGGGCCGCTCCACGCAAAATCTCATTCCTCAGTGATTTCAAGGTTCTGCCGGGGCACCGCTCCGGTTTGTCTCCGAGCGATTTCGTGAGGGGGATTGGGGTTTTGCGTTTCAGATAGGAATATTATCTCAATTATATACTTGACTGAACAAGGATAGAAAACGACGGAAAAGCAAGAGGTTATTGAGATCGAGGTTGCGCCGGAGATGATTGAGGCGGGGTTAAAATTTTTGAACGCGATCTGGATTACTTTGTCGTGGCCAACTTAGACACTCAACGACTAGCTCTTGAGGTTTATAAGACCATGGCCGCTCAAGGGGGTTTAAAAGCCAATTGCGCACCTTTCCGCGATGGCCCTTAGCGGATTGTTCAGCACGCTTTTCTCGATACTCTTTTGGTGTAAATGCGATGGAAATTCTGTATTGGCACCAAAACAAATCATCTGTCGCCTTTTTTAGGTGTTCTATTTTAAAAGATACAAATTTTTGCTTATCAAAATCACCAGAATTGTGAGTATTATCGGTGGAATACCACCCCCTCTTGACTAAATCAGGCAAGACGCCGTTATGTGCAATGGTGTCTCTAAGGAATCTTATCGATCCTAGGTGATCTGTGCATCGCTTTACATCGGAAAGATAGGGTTCGCTAACGTAGGACATTTTTGCGATTTTATTTATTGTTTCGCATATCTGCGCCATCCGCCTGGAGCCGAGTAGGGCGTGTGGTATCTCGTGCATGCTAGTGGGAAGCTCAAGGCAGTAAATTATGATAAAATCCGAGAGCGTTTGTGTAAGCTCGCGCTCTGTGAGCCCAAAATTTTGAATAAACTCGCCAAGTGCGTAATAATATTCATCCCATTCTGGATCAGGATCCATAACCATGAGCAAACCTCCAGAAACTGACGAAGGCCGCCGCGATGAGGCCCTAAAGCGGATGTTAAACACGCCGCCGACTCCGCAAAAGCCTAAGCAGAAGCGGGACGGCAAGCGAGTCCAAAAAGGTCAGGGAAAGCCTAGCGGCGGCGCTTAGGCCACTTCACAAACTTCAAGCCGCGTATCTCAGGCGGCTTTGAGTTCACCAGACTGCCGATAGGTCAGGCACCTCCTCAAAGGGCGCGAAGAGCTGCATAAGCGCGGCCCTCACCGTCTCAAAGCCCCAAGCCTTTATCCCCCATACTATCCCCGTCATCGCCCATTGAGGCGATGCCGGTTGTCCCGCATTTGAGATTCAATCAATAGTTGATTTCAACGATCTGGGAAGGCGTTGATATAATTTATCCTCGCGCCATTTTGTGAGCGCGGAGGGGGTTTTACAATCTATGTAGGAAAATTATCCTCGCTTCTCGCGTGTGTGCCTACGATAGGGGCTGACACGTTCTGGAGCAGGGAGTTGAAGACATGGATATCTTGCGAGCACGCGGCGGGGAGGGCCGGGCCCGTGAAGACCGGGCCGGAGAAGACCGGGCCGGTGAAGACCGCGCGAGGGCACAGCTCGCCCGGCAGGCCGCTGCGTTCAGCCTGGGTGTGCCTGTCGAGGCGGTGCAGGCCAGCGGCCGCGGCACGGCGGCGGCGGCGCAGGCGCGCCAGGTTGCGATGTATCTGGCGCATATCGCCTTCGAGATGTCGCTGGCGCGCGTCGCGCTGGCCTTCGGGCGGGACCGCAGCACGGTCGCCTATGCCTGCCACAAGGTGGAGGATATGCGCGATGACCCCGCGTTTGACGCGCGCATGGATGATCTGGAGACCTCTCTGCGGGCCATGCCCGCTCCGGGCCGGGTCATGGGCATGCCTGCGCGCACGGGCGCTCCAATGGCCGCAGGAATGAGCTGGTGAGCGCGCCCTCCTGGCTGATCCGGCTGGCGCGCCAGGGCCGGCGTATCGCGGCTTTGCCCGGCGGTCGTGGCTATGGCGTGTTTGCCGGGCCGGATCGCCGCCGCCGTCCGATGGCGGTGCTGAACGCGCGCGAGCTGGCGGAGGGCTTGAGCGATGGCACGCTGGCCGCTGATGAAGGCGGGGCAAGCTGGAGCGTCACCGAGGCGGGCCTTGCCCGGCTGAAACGCCTGCAACAGAGCCATGAGGATGATGAGGGCCGCTTCGCCGCCCAGCACCGCACGCTCCGCCCCCGCAGCGTGATGGATCCGGACGGGCGGATCGCGGTGGCGCTCGCCAATGCCGACGCCTCGCCCGTGGCGCGCTATGCCGTTGCCCGGCCGGGACGTCCGGCCTTGCTGGAGCCGGTGCATGTCACGGCGGCCGACAGGCTGCGGGCCGATTACGACGCCTCCACCCTTCGCTCGCGCGTGACTTCCGACTGGTCGGGCGTGCCACGCTCCGGCCCGCGCAGCGGGCATGATCCTGCAGGCGCGCCAGCGCGTGCGCTTGATGCCCGCACCCGCGTCATGGACGCGCTGGCGGCGTTGGGGCCGGGGCTGGACCGCCTGCTCATCAATATCGTCATCCGCGAGACAGGGATGGAGCGGGCGCTGCGCGATCTCGACTGGCCCGACAAGGCAGGCGCAACCGCCCTGCGCCTCGCACTGGAAAGACTGGCTGTGCATTACGGTCTGAAGCGGGCAGCGCGTGTGGCCGATCCGTTTGAGGTTTAGACCGCGCCAGCGCTCGCGCGGATGCGCGCCACCATGGAGGCAAGCCCGTTGGAGCGCTGGGGAGACAGGTGCTCGCCCAGCCCGATACGGGCGAGCACTTCGCGCGCATCAATGGCAGCGGCTTCGGCAGGGGGACGGCCCGAATAGAGCCGGATCAGCAGGGCAACAAGGCCCTTGACGATATGCGCATCGGAATCCCCGCGAATGGTGAGATTGCCAGCGTCATCTTTGTCCAGAACCAGCCAGACCTGGCTGACACAGCCCTGCACCTTGTTGGTATCGCTATGCTCTTCAGGGCCTAGCGGCTCCAGAGCGCGGCCCATGTCGATCAGATAGCGGTAGCGCTCTTCCCAGTCGCCCAGGAAGTCGAACTCGTCGACGAGGGATTCAATAATGGGGTCGCCAGTCTGCATGCGCCTGACCTAGGCGCAAGAGACGCCAAGGGCAAGGCTCTAGCGGGTCTGCCTGGCAGGCTTGGTGGCTTCGGCCTCGCGTGCGGTCTCGATCATGGCGTCGGCCTGTGACAGGGCCACGGAGCCGACATAGCCGCCAAATCCGGTAACGTGGTCCCAGATATCGCACAGCTCGCCATAATCCGCGCAGATGCCGGTCTGCTGGCTGCGGGCCGGGGCAGGTGCGGTCTGGGCCTGCAGGCTCTCGCTTGCCCGCGCTGCCGGTTCGGCCAGCAGGCGCTCCATGTCGCTGGCGAACAGGCCGCCAGCCGCAGTGAAGCCCGGCGGCACGAAGGCCGCGACCACCGCCAACCAGAATGCAGCGCGCAATATGAACATCATGGGGCTCGCCTCGGCCTCTGCTCCACGGGAAATTCTGACCCGCATCTTGAAGGCTAGGCGAGGTTTCCGGCTATTTCCATCGAAAGCCGGACACGCGGTAAATGCCCGATTAACGCCAGTTAGTAATGGTTTTCAGGGCGTTAACGACAACTACTCGTTAACCGGCGCGCGCGTCGTGGTCAGGCACCCGGCCACCTCTTCCAGCGCATGTTCCGCGATGCAGAAAGCGTCTTCATACTTGAAGTGACCGGCGGCCACGCACTGGGCAAGGTTAAGGCGCGCCGAGGTGATGCAGCGCCCCACAGCAGGGTCTGCCAGCAGCACATCCATGGCGCGCATATCGCCAGATTCAATCGACTGTAGGGCCGCCACGGCAAGGATGCGGCCAACCCGGCGCTCATCGGGTTGAAGCTGGGACTGGCCGACTGTCAGGGACAGGCTGGGCGCGGGCGCTTCGGGGCGCGGTGCGCTGGCAGATGCGCCAAAGAGATCGGATGCGGCACCGAGGCGGCGGCCATTACCGTTCTCCGCCATGCGGAAAGGCGTCTGCAGCCGCACCGACCCGCTCTCGATCTGTTCAAGCCGGGTGCGCCGGTCATGCGCGCGTGCGCGTGCCCAGGTCTGTCCCTGCAGATCGTAGGCAGCCTCGCGATAGCGGCTCGCCACCGTGTTCATGGTGGTGGTGTCGGTGGTGAGGGCGCCGACCACATTGTCCGAGGCCGTGTCCGCGCCCATGAAGCCGGTCACGAAAACCGGGTCGTTCATCAGGCTGGCTGCTGTCACGCCCGCACCGTAATAGTCGGCAATCGCGCGCACGGCATCGATGAATTCGGGGTGCTGCGAGGCGACAAGGGCGGCATAGGCGATCTGGGCATCCACCAGCCGGCCATCGGTGTAATAGGCGGCCAGCGAGTCCATCGTCTCGTCGAGGGCCAGAACCGAGGTCAGTTCGCGCCGTCCGGCTGCGTCGACATCGGAATGGTAGGCGGCATAGGTATCGGCATGGACATGCAGGGCAGAGGGGTGCGATGTCTCTTCCAGCACCAGCACGGGTTCGCCGCTTGCGTTTTCCTCGGCGGTTTCGGGCGCGTCCTGCACGCCCGCATGCAGCAAGGAAACAGACAGTATCGCCAGCAAAGGTGAAATCATGCCCGGCACGCTCCATACGGCTTGAGTGCACCCACTTTGCCGTGAAATTCGCCGTTGTCCAAGCTGGCACGCAGTGATTATTCGCCCCGAGCGCGATTCAATAATTGTTAACGCCGCAGGAGGAGCTTGCGGTCATCAGAAATGTTACTGAGTCGGAGCCTCTAAGGCGGCATGATGACCCTGGCAGCAAGGCTTGGCAGCTGGATCGCCCGTACGCGGGCGCGGTGGATTCATGCGCTATGGGCAACGCTCTGGCTGGGTTCCGGCCTGACCGCCTTCCTGCTCGGTGCCAGCTTTGAGACAGGCGCGCTGATCGCGGCTACCGGCCTTCCCGGACTTGTAGGACTGCGTCTTGCGCGGGCGGGCAGCTGGAGCGATACCGCGCGCGCCTTCATTGTGGTGAGCTGGGCCGTGCCGGTACTGACGCTGGCTGCGCTGCCGGGCGCGATGGCGGGTCTCGCCGTTCTGGCCGCCCTTGCCGGTGCTGCGGCCCTGTCTGCCAGCCGCCAATATGGTGCCGCCCTGGTCAGCCTGCTGGCCAATTCGGCCTCTCTTGCCATCATGGTCTATGCCGGTGCGGTGGAGCTGGCTGCCTTTGGCCTGCCCGTATCGATGGAGCTGGCTCTGGGGGCGTATCTGGGGCTTGCCGGGCTGATCGCGCTGGCCGGTCTTCTGCCCCGGCTCTCGCATGAGAAGCGCGACAACGCACAGCTTCAGCCGCTGGCGGCCGGATTTGTGAATGCGCCCTCGGCACTGATCGTGTGTGACGGCGACGGGCATATGCAGGCCATGTCGCGCGCCGCGCGTGATCTGCTGCCCGGCCTGCCGCGCGATATTGACGGCCTGCCGGTGTCCCACCTCGCCTATGAAGACGAGGGGCGTGACCTGCTTGAGCGCCAGCTGCGCCATGCCAGCGGGTCGATTGTCACCGAAATGCGCGGTGCAGGCGGGCGTCCGGTATCGCTGGAAGCGCGCGCTCACCGCGCGGACGGCGGTTTTGTCGTGGCGCTGTCGGTGCCGCGCCGCGAGGACAGGCTTCTTGACCGGCTGGCCCGCGAGCGTGACGAGGCGGTGGCGGCCAGCAAGGCCAAATCGGAATTTCTGGCCGCGATCAGCCATGAGCTGCGCACGCCGCTGAACGCCATTATCGGCTTTTCCGACCTGATGAAGCAGCGCCTGTTCGGGCCGATGCCCGCGCGCTACGCCGAATATGCCGATCTCATCCATGAAAGCGGCGTGCACCTGCTCGATCTGATCGGTGATGTGCTCGACATGTCGAAGATCGAGGCGGACCGCTACGAGCTGATCCGCGAGACCTTCGATGCCGGTGAGGTGGTCGAAACCTGCGTGCGCATGATGCGCCTGCGGGCCGAAGACAAGAATATCCGCCTCAGCTGCGATCTGCGTCAGAGCGCCGTGATGGTCGATGCCGACCGCAAGGCGCTGCGCCAGATCGTGCTCAATCTCCTGTCCAACGCCATCAAGTTCACCCCCGATGGCGGTGCCGTGGTGGTCATGCTGCGCGCCAGTGGCGCTGAGCTGGTGCTGGCTGTCGGCGATAGCGGGCCGGGCATGAGCGAGGAAGATGTGAGCCGTCTGGGGCAGGCATATGCGCAAGCCGCCAATGCCCATCAGAGCGATGAGCGCGGTTCGGGCCTGGGGCTGGCGCTGGTGCATGCGCTGGCCGGCCTGCATGACGGTTCGATGAGCCTGCAGAGCCGTCTGGGCGAAGGCACGACCGTGACGGTGACGCTGCCGGTGGTGCAGGCCGGGGATGACGGCATTTTGCACAGCGAGCCTGAGCCGCCCGCCATCCATGAACAGATCCGTCTGGCACAGGCAGCCGGTGAAGCCATCGTCCAGCAGGCAGCTGCGAGCTAGTCCAGCCGGGCGGCGTTCGCGGCCAGCGCGTAATCGCGGGCCTGACGCAAGGCACCGATCTCAATCCACACCCGCCCGATGCGTGCGCCGGAAGCATCATAAAGGTCCACGCGCGCAGCCTCGGCTGCTTCCAGCGCCATCATGTGTTCCAGCGTATCGGCGGGAAAGGTGAAGCTGGCGGTACGGCCATCTCCATCCGGCGCAAACTGGCCTGCATCGCGCAGCACACCGCTGGTCCAGACGCGCCGCTGCCCCGATGACAGGGCACCGAGCGTCGCCAGAGGCTCTCCGCCGGGCGGCTGGCGGCGGCCCCCATAAGTGAAATCGACCGGGCGGGGGGCCAGTTCCAGATCTCGCATGACCAGCAGCGCGCTGGCGGCCTGGCGCGCAGAGCGCAGGGACAGCAGAACAACCGCGTCCCCGCCGATCAGGACCGAGCCAAATTGCGCCGATATGCCGTCATGGTCTGCGCTCTGTGAGAGTATCCAGTCGCTGGCGCTGTCACCGGCCTGGCGCGCTGTCCAGCTGCGCCGGTGGCCGTCAAAGCTGCGTTCTCCGCCCATCAGCCAGCCATTGAGGGCCTGCCGGTATCGCAGAACGCTACGCTGTGCGTCCGCGCTGGCGCAGTCAGGGCTGGCCCAGCGCCGCTGGATGCGTTCCGCGCCCGATGACCAGGTAGCCGATGACATGCCGCCTGCCTCTGCCTGGTGGCGGGCGGTCGCGATCTCCCTGTCGAGAATGGCCCGCTCACTACGGGGCAGCAGCGCGCACGCCTCGTCGATGGCGGCAACCTCGACCAGCCGGGCCAGACGCGCAGCCGTTTCGGCGCGCGCATCGTCGCCCGGGGCGGTTATGGCAAGGCTGGAGGCGAGGGCGAGAACAATCATGGGAGCGGATATTACGCGCTCCGGGTTGATCTCCGGTTTACGGCATTGCCCGCGAACAGCAAAAGTACAGCCAGCGCGAAGGCGATCAGGGCAAACAGCCTGTCATGCTGGCGGAATAGCTCGATCAGCTGTTCGCTGAGCGCGTAGCTGGCCTGCGCGGTCGGGCCGAAGGCGGTGACAGAACCGGCATCCCACAGGACGGCGCGCCCCTGCAGCTCACGCCAGAGATCGGAATGGGCCAGCCTGCGCGCAGCGCGCGAGAAATCTGCCCCCTCCGGCGCGGTTAGCAGCACGATGGTGCGCCCGTCCGCCTCACGATAGAGCGCGCCAATTCCGGTGACGGCGCCGGTTACCGGGCTGCCCTCATCGGCAAAGGCCGTGGATCCATAGGAGCGGCGCTCGCGCGGGACACGCCGGTTGGCCGCTTCGGTGGCCGCGCGCACTTCGGCAGGCGCGGCGCTGACCAGGCGCGGATCAATGGCCCCGATCGGCCCCATCAGGAACAGGTCGTGATCGGCCGGTGCCAGAGCCGCATCGCTGCCATACCAGGCGTAGAGCCAGGCTGATCCGGAAACCAGCGACGCGCGAGACAGCAGGCTCAGCGCGCCCAGCCGGTCGGCGGTGTTGTCACCGGCCAGAACGATCGCGGCCCGCCCGCCATTTTCCCGCGCAAACGGCACGCCGGATTCGGCCAGTGCCTGCAGGCTATCCTGCCGTGACGTCGTGCCGGGGGCGATGTGCGTCAGGCGCGGCGCAGGCAGGGCCGTGGCCGGTGTCATGCGCGTCTCCGTTCCGACGAAGCTGCGCGCGGCAAACAGGCGCGCCGCCGCCGCCACCGTGGTGGTCTCAGCGCCCGCCAGACGGATTGTATAGGGATCGGTAAGGGCAATGGAGGCGTTGGGCGATAGCGGGTCCATGGCGGCGCGTACCACCAGTTCTGCCGCTTCGGCGCGCTCCACCAGAACCGGCGCCTGACCCATGCGCAGGGCGAGACCCTGCGCGACCAGAGCTTCGACAGCCAGCCGCTCACGGCCCGAACCGCTGGCATCGACAAATATCCGGCGCGGCGCGGCAAAATGGGCCGCCAGCGCGGTTTCCAGCGTTTCGAGCGTTTCGTGTCCGGCCGATGGCAGGGCCGTCACGCGCAGCCGGCTGGCGCGCAGATCAACCTGCCAGCCATCGGCATTGCCTGCATCAAAGCGGATGACGAGAACGTTCTCGCCCGCCCGCAGACTGTCTGAGTAGAGCGAGAAGCGCGCTTCAAAGCTGTCGGCACGCGGGGTGAGGGCGATCGTACGTGATCCGGCCAGCAGGGCTTCAAGACGGCCGCCCGATTGCGCAGAGACGGGACGGGCCGAAAGGACCAGTTCCACGCTTTCAGGGACGGAGCCCGGTGCGAGGGTGAAGGGAATGCGCAGCTCGCCCGTGCTGGCATCCAGCGGATGCGAGGTCTGATTATCTGGTGTCAGGCTGGCAAGGGTGCGCTCCTCGGAGCGGGCGATGCGGCCGGGCGTGGCCGGGGCGCTGGATGCGGCGCTGGCTTCAGCATCGGGAATCGCGCCAGCAGACGGACTGAACACACACGCCATGGCCACCGCAATCGCTACGGCCATACACATGACACTCCACCAGCGTGCCTGTATCGTCATGAAACGCTCCCCTCGATTTACACATTATTAAGCAATTGTCCGGCCAGCAAGAGCGAATCATGCCTGAGCTCAGCACATGGATATGGGTGGACGCCCTCAAATGGCGCGCGGAGCGCGAGGGCGCGTCCTTTTACGTGCTGCACAAGGGCGATGCGGATGCCGGTGTGGTTCTGGTCAAGCTGGTCGGCGCAGACCGGCTGGCACGGCTGTTTGTGCCGGTGCGCGACATGGAGGGCGAGCGTCTCTGGTCGCAGCCTTTGGGCGCGCTGCCCGTCGAGGAAGCCCGCGCCGACAGCTATATCGCGCGCCGCCGCGATGATGATCCTGATATCTGGGCGGTGGAGATCATTGACCGGCAGGGCCGCCACTTCCTTATGGAGCGGGTTGAGGAATAGCTGTTAACCAATCGGTAACACTGCTGATTTCCCAACGCGCCGGTGACGCAGTTTTAACGCGCGGGCGGCACACTGCACCCATTGAGGATTTTTGCACGGCCTGCCGGCCGGGGCGGGCGCTGCATCAGACAGCGCAGCCGGGGTGGAGCTGGCAGACCGGATTAAAAGTGGGGTGAGGTCGCGTGCTTTTTCTGTTCAACGATGTTGTTTTCAGTCTGGGCGATCCTGAGCGGGCCGCGCTGTCGGCGGGCAGCCCGCTTGGCGAATACGCGCTGAAGACCATGAGTCTTGGCAAGGCCGTGCGGCTGGTGCGCGAGGCGATCCACGAAGATCCGCTTCTGGCCCGCAATGCGCCGGAGAAGGCGCGCTTTCTGGCCGCTCTGATCGGCTGGAAGAGTGAGGATGCCAATGCGCTGCTGGCCGTCAGGCCCAGCGCAACCCGCGGGCCGGAGGATGTTCAGGTTCGTGTGGCCTCGGTCGGCCTGGTCGTACTGACGCAGCTCAAAAGCCTGCAGGACCTCGACATGCTCAGCGCCCGCGCGGCCAATGATGCGGTGTGGCTGCACGCGCCCCAGCGCTTGCGTGCGTAACGCCTGATTGCTAGGTCCGGGCGCGAAACTGTTTCGCTAGCCAGGACCGGCCATGACCTCCCCCTCAAGCGCGCTGCCTGAATGGTCGCGCCGGCGCACCTTTGCCATCATCTCCCACCCGGACGCCGGTAAAACGACGCTGACGGAGAATATCCTGCTTAGCGCCGGCGCAATCCGGCTGGCGGGGCAGGTGAAGGCGCGCGGGGAGAACCGGCGCACCCAGTCAGACTGGATGAAGATCGAGCGCGAGCGCGGGATTTCGGTCTCCGCCTCGGTGATGACGTATGAATATGGCGGGCTGATCTTCAACCTGCTCGATACGCCCGGCCACGAAGACTTCTCCGAGGACACCTACCGCACGCTCACAGCCGCCGACAGCGCGATCATGGTGCTGGACGCCGCCAAGGGTGTGGAGCCGCGCACGCTGAAACTCGTCGAGGTGTGCCGCCTGCGCGATATCCCCATCCTCACCTTCATCAACAAGATGGACCGTGAGGCGATGGACCCGTCCGAACTGCTGGACGATATCCAGGACAAGCTGGCGCTGGACGTATCGCCCATGCAGTGGCCGTCCGGTTCGGGTAACCGCTTCAAGGGCGTGGCCGATCTGGAACGCGACGAGTTTGTGATCTACCGCCGTCCGTCTGCTGATGATGCTGATCCGGTGAAGAGCCAGCGCGTCTCCCTCTCTGGCAATGAGATCAGCTCGATCCTGAACCAAACCGAGCTGGCCGAGCTGCGCGAAGGCGCGGAACTGGCGCGCGAGGTCTGCCCCGCCTTCAATCCGCAAAGCTATCGCGAAGGGCATATGACGCCGGTCTATTTTGGCTCGGCGTTGCGCCAGTTCGGCATCTACGAATTGCTCGAAGCCCTGAAGCAGGTCGCGCCGGGGCCAGAAGCCCAGCCCGCAACAGGCGGGCCGGCACCGGAGCTGAAACCGGACGGCAAGGAAGTGGCCGGCTTCGTCTTCAAGGTTCAGGCCAATATGGACCCGAACCATCGCGACCGCGTGGCCTTCATGCGCCTGTGCTCCGGCACGTTCAAACGCGGCATGAAGCTGAAGACCGATAGCGGCAAGCTGCTGACCGTTTCCAGCCCGATCATGTTCTTCGCCCAGGACCGCGAGCTGGCCGACGAGGCCTTTGCCGGTGATGTGATCGGGGTGCCGAACCATGGCGCGCTGCGCGTCGGCGATACGCTCTCGGAAAGCGGCAAATGGCGGGTGGCGGGTATTCCCAACTTCGCGCCGGAACTGCTGCGCCGGGCGCGGCTGAAAGATCCGCTAAAGGCCAAGCACCTGAAAAAAGCGCTGGAAAGCCTTGCCGAGGAAGGTGTCACCCAGCTTTTCCGCCTGCAGGTGGGCGGGGACTTTGTGGTGGGCGCGGTCGGCGCGCTGCAGATCGACGTGATGGCCGAGCGTGTGGCGGCCGAATACAATCTGGAAGTCACTTTCGAGCCGTCACCTTACGACACTGCGCGCTGGATCACGGGGCCGCGCGACAAGCTTGAAGCGCTGATTGACCGGCACAAATCTGCCATAGCCGAGGATATCGATGGCGCGCTGGTCTTCATGGCCAAGAACGCCTGGGAAGTGTCCTACATTCAGGAGAAATGGCCCGATATCGAGTTCCACCGGGCCAAGGAGCGCCGCGCGTAATGGAAACCATGAACGATCTGTGGGCCATCGTCGCCGATGTCTGGAATACCAGCTTTCTGGGCCTGAATGTCGGCCAGGCGCTGATCGGCCTTATCGTGGTGGCGCTGGCTTTTGCGGTGCGCGGGCTTGCCGGCTGGGCGATCACGAAATTCCTGCTGGCCCACGCACAGAAAACCACAACGCGGATGGACGAGAAGGTCGTGCGGGCGCTCTCCGGGCCGATCCGCATGATCCCGATCATTATTGGCGTCTATATCGCCGTGCTCATCGTTGGCCTCGACCAGCCTGACGGTCAGGGGGCAGGCATCAATCTGGTGCGCACGCTGATCATCATTGCGATCTTCTGGGCGCTGCACAATGTGGTGACGCCGGTTTCCTACCTGCTCTCCCCGTTACAGCGCGCGCTGGGGCCTGTGCTGGTGGACTGGCTCGCCAAGACGCTGCGCATCCTGTTCGTGGTCGTCGGGGCCGGGGCTGTGCTGCAGCTCTGGGGCATTCCGGTGGCGCCGATTGTCGCCGGTCTGGGCCTGTTCGGCGTGGCCGTGGGTCTTGGCGCGCAGGACATGTTCAAGAACCTGATCTCAGGCCTGCTGGTGCTGACCGAAAAGCGCTTCCTCCCGGGTGAGTGGATTCATGTGGACGGCGTGGTGGAGGGCATCGTGGAGCAGATCAATTTCCGCTCTACCCTCGTGCGCCGGTTCGACCGCTCGCCGGTCTATGTGCCGAACTCCTTCCTGTCAGACAGGGCCGTGACCAACTTCTCGCGCATGACCCACCGGCGCATTCTCTGGACCATCGGGGTGGAGTACAAGACGACCACCGACCAGCTCCGCTATATATGCGACAAGACGCTGGAATGGCTGGACGATCATCCCGGCTTCGCCAAGCCGCCTGAAGTGGCGCGTGCGATGCGGGTGGACAGTTTCGGCGCGTCCTCCATCGATCTTCTCCTGGTCTGCTTCACCAACACCACCGCCTGGGCGGACTGGCTGGAGCTGAAAGAAGAGCTGGCCTTCGAAATGAAGCGCATCGTGGAAGGGGCGGGGACCGCTTTCGCCTTCCCCTCCACCAGCGTCTACATGGACAATGGCGCGGAAGTGTTCGTGCCGCCGGAAGTGGAGACCCATGCGCGGCGGCTGGCGGGCGATCTGGAGTCCGATGATCGGAGCAATCCACTGGCGCGTGTGGAGGACAGTGACGATTGAGTCCCAAGGCGCGCACGCCAAAGCCTAACCCGGTCGCGCGCGGCCTTGCCCGCCGTTCGCGCAAGGCCGGTGCCATGCCGGCAAAGAAGGGCAAGGGCTCGATCTACAAGCGCCACCCCAAGCACAGGGACGATGAGGGGTAGGTGCGCGCCTTCCGATTGGCGGTAGGTTGAGACTGTAAAGCCTGCTAAAGTGCGTTGCAAAGCCGAAGAGTGCTGTCCCGGAGGGAAAGCCGATGCAGAAGACCTTTTATGTCAAGGCACTATGGGATGAGGACGCCAAGGTCTTCGTCTGTGAAAGCGATATCGAAGGGCTGCATATAGAGGCTGAAACGCTCGACGAGTTCGAGCGGCTGATCCATGAGCACGCCCGCGAGCTGGCGCTGCAAAACCATATTCTCAATCAGACCGGCGCCGCCAATCTGACACTGGCCGATCTCATTCCGGGCATTGTGTGGCAGCGGCCTGCAGAACCTGCGCCGCTTTGCGCGTGAGCCGCGATGGGGCAAGGCTATTACCGCGACGTCATCACCGAGCTGAAACGTGCCGGGTTTCGTCAGATTGCAGGCGGCAAGGGCAGCCATGAGAAGTGGGAGTCGCCACAGGGAAAGTGGGTGCTGGTTCCGCGCAACACGAAAAGCCGTCACACGGCCAATGCGATAATGAAGTCAGCCGGTCTTGCCGCGAAGTTCTAGGCCGCCTGCATGTCGTTGCGCATGCGCCAGAAGCGCATGGCGCGTTCAGCGTCTTCCTTGGGCAGAGCCGTGTACAGCGCGCCGAGTGCCTGCGCGTCCTCGCTCAGATTGCCGCGTGACTGGCCGCGCAATATGGCCAGCGTGACAAACAGCGCCTTGTCAAACCCCGCCGCCTTGCAGATCAGCGCCAGCCCGTCCGGGCTCTTGTGATCGAGCGCGCGCTGGGCGGCGCTGTGATCGACCCCGGCCAGCTCGGCCAGCGCCACACAGCACTTCACCCGCTCGCCTTCGCGCAAGAGACGCACCAGCAGCGAGCCATCCAGCTCCTTGCGCATGCGCCTTGTGGTGACGAATTTGCGCGCCTCTGCAATCGCCCTGTCACTGGCGATGCGCGCTTCCAGGCGGGCATGCGAGGCGGCAAGGGCGGCTTCGGCAATCGCCGGGTCCAGCGTCTCGAAGCGCTTCATGATCCGGTCGCGCAGCGAAGTTTCCACCACGCTCATCAGATCGCCCAGAAGGTCCACCGGCGTATCGCCACGGTTGACGATGGGCGCCTGCAGGACCGGGCTGGTCTCCGCGCGCCGGGTCACGGTCTCGAAGGCATTGCGCGACAGGCGCGCGCCGTCATTGGCAACGAGGCGCGCCAGTGTTTCATCATCGCCATTGGCGACGATGGCGTCACTCACCCGTTCGGGTACTGCCTCCCGCGTGGCCATGGCGCGGCGGTGTTCCTCATCGGCCTCGGTGGCGATGGCGACGAGGTCGTCCTCGGTCAGCACGCCGGACTGGGTCAGAATGGGCGCAGCCACTTCAATCGCGTCGCGCGCCAGCTGCATGACAAGGCCGCGCGGGGCCAGCGGCGCATCGGCAAAGCGGCGTGACAGCTCGGCACGTGCATCCTGCGCGGTCTGGGCGGCGAGCGTGGACAGCACGGCGTCAAACTGCTGGTGCGCGCCGGTGCCGTTCTGCGGCGCCTCATCGAAGAACAGATCGGTGACCTCGCGCAGAAGCGCGCGGCGGCGCTCGGAGGATTTCTCCCGTGCCAGCCCGGTCAGATGGTGAAGCTTGCTCTCGATATCCATGAATTCCCACCACCCCTGATCATGTTTGCCCGTCAGGTTAGGCCCGGAGGGTAAACACCCGGTTTGTGTGCCGTTTTTTGCGCCGCCGGGGAGGGTTAATCTCGGATCAGGCTTAACGTTCCGGAAACAGCTGGCTTTGAGCGCTTTCAGGCAGGGGGCTGATGGCTACTGGCGGGACTGACAGGCCGCCCTCCAGCGCCTCGCGTTCGCGGGCGCTGGGCTCACGCTCGATCGCGCGTTCAATTCGCGCCGCAAGCGAAGGCGACAGGCCCGTTACCGCGCCGGGAAAGGGGCGCGGGGGCAGCGGCGCAGCGTGAAGCGTACAGCGGTTCTGATAGGCATTATGCGTCCATGCCTGACAGGCTTCGCGATAGCCGCAGGCCGCCGCGCATGCCTGCCAGCTTAAGGCGGGCGCGCCTTGAAGGCGCACCAGCACCGCGCCGCGCCTTTCCTCGCCATGCAGGATCGCGCCCGATGGCACGCCATGGGGCAGGGACAGGCTGGCAAGGAGGAGCATGACGATCATGGCGCTGATTTGGCGTGTAAGCGGTGAAGGAAGCGTTTCTGTGGTGTGCGCTCGTTGTCATCCTCCGGCCATTCCATTTGTCATCACCCGCTTTATGCGGGTGATCCATGCCTACAACGGGCCGACAAGCCCCCGTCCTTCGAGACGGCTTCTGACGAAGCCCCACAGGATGAGGGCTTAGCCGTACTTTCCCTCATCCTGAGGGCGAACGCAGTGAGCGTCTCGAAGGACGAGGGAAAAGTAGCTCTCAGGCATGGATGGCCCGGACACCCGCCTGCGCGGGAGCAGGCAAGCCGGGCCATGACAGGTATTCTTGACGGTCTGCGTTTATCGGAGGAGCTTTGAACCCAACGGTTTCAAGGCGCAGGGGGCGTGGGGGTATGGATTACCGGGAACAGGTGCAGTTGTTTCTGTTCCCGCCCTATTTTGACTTCACGCGACTCCCGGTCAGGGAGCAGTTCTACGCTTGGAGCCTGATGCAATGGTTCGCTGGCCCTGCCATGTTCATGTACTCGCTTGGCTCTTTCGGACTGCTCTGTGTGATCCTGCTTGCGTTCGTCCCGGAGCTCGGGATCGCAGTGGACCTTGCCGCGCTCCCGCCCGTCTTCTGGCTATTGCTCGCGACGTCTGCGCCGGTCTGGCTGGCTGGCCGGATAGTTCTGTCGCTGGTACGAACCGGGGCAATGCCGCCCTATCCGATCCGCACCACCAGAGCCTGCTGGGTCGCCACTGTGCTCGCCGGGCTGTGGTTAATTTCACTCTATCCACTCTACGCTGAATACCAGGCGTCACGGGTTTAGCGCGCGCCCTTTCTGATTCTGGAATGACGCGTGTCAGGTAAGCCAGCACCACCCCCATTGCGCACGCCCCCCGCAACCGGCTAACCAGACAGCCTGCCAGGCATGAAGGGAGCGCGCGCGATGAGTGGCGAAAAGGCCGGTCTGCGATCACGGCTGGAAGTGTTTGTGGAGAGCGCCCTGTTCCGCAATGCGATCACGGCGCTGATCCTTCTCAATGCGGTGCTGCTGGGGCTGGAAACCTATGCCCTGCCGGCCGATGTGGCCGGGGCGTTCCTGATTGCCGACCAGATCATCGTCTACACCTTCGCCGCCGAGATACTGCTCAAGCTCTTCGTCTTCCGTCTGAGCTTCTTCCGCTCGGGCTGGAACTGGTTTGACCTTGTCGTCGTGACGATCTCGCTCATCCCGGCGGCCGGCCCGTTCGCGGTCCTGCGCGCGCTGCGCGTCCTGCGCCTGTTCCGCCTGTTCTCGGTCGTGCCGGAAATGCGCCGCGTGGTGGTGGCGCTGGGCAAGGCCATTCCCGGCATGGGCTCGATAATGATGGTGCTGGGCCTGATCTTCTATGTCGGCGCGGTGATGAGCTCGAAACTCTTCTCCGATACGCATCCTGAGTTTTTCGGTGATCTGGGCGCGGCCGCCTTCACCCTGTTTCAGGTGATGACGCTGGAAAGCTGGTCGATGGGCGTAGCGCGTCCGGTGATCTCCGAGCACCCGCTGGCCTGGGCGTTCTTCGTGCCCTTCATCATCCTGACCAGCTTTGCGGTGCTGAACATGTTCATCGCCGTTATCGTGGATTCGCTGCAGGCGAAACATTTCGACGAGGAAACCGAGCGTCAGAACAAGGCGACCGACGAGCGCACCTTGCTGCGCGAGGAAGTGATTGCGCTGCGCGGCGAGATCGCCGAGCTGAAAACGCTGATGCTTTCCGGGCAGGCAAAGCCCGCCCGGAAAGCGCCCGGCAAGGATGAGGGGAGCGCCGGGTAGTCTTGTTCAGGCCGCCTTGCGCCCGATGATTTTCGCAATGTCGCTGGCCGCCGAATGCAAGCCTTCAGCGCGCGCTTCCTCGCCCATGCCCAGACCCTCGGCCCGCACGATGCGCACATCTGTGATGCCGAAAAAGCCCATCATGGTTTTCAGATACGCTTCCTGATGGTCCATGGCGGCTTCGGCCGCGCTGCCCGCCAGCTTGCCGCCGCGCGAGGAGACGACATAGACCGTCTTGCCGCCTGCCAGCCCGACAGGGCCGGTCTCGGTATAGCGGAAGGTCTTGCCGGGAACGGCCAGCCGGTCGAGCCAGGCTTTCAGCTGGGTCGGGACCGAGAAATTGTACATGGGCGCGCCCATCACCACGATGTCAGCGGCGAGAAACTCGTCGACCAGCGTATCGTTATAGGCGCGCTCGGCGCGCTGGGCGTCGTTCAACCCTGCTATGTCGCCGCGCACGGCCTGCAGCACGGATCCGTCCAGATGGGCGGGCGGAGCGGCGGCCAGATCGCGGTAGGCGATGTCCAGATCCCGGTTCATGCCCGCGAGTGCAGCAACAAGGTCAGCACCAATCTGGCGCGAAGCCGATGCCTCGCCCAGGATTGAAGAGTCGATGTGAAGAAGTGTCATGTCAGCCTCCATCCGGCCGGATGATCCGGCGTTGACGGAAACCTATTTATGGAACGGTCTTGCCGGTAGACACGATAAATGCCACTGTCCGTTCCATGAGTGGAACGACGAGCCTGCCCGATCTGAATGAGCTCTACCTGTTTGCGCAAGTGGTGGAGCATGGCGGATTTGCCGCTGCGGGCCGGGCCATCAACGTGCCGAAATCGCGCCTCAGCCGCAAGGTCGCGCAGCTGGAGGAGCGCCTCGGCGTCACGCTGATCCATCGCTCCACGCGGCATTTCTCGGTGACGGATGCCGGCCAGCTCTTCTACCGGCACTGTGCGGCCATGATCGCGCAGGCCCAGGCGGCGGAAGATGCCATCGCCGCCACGCGCTCGGAGCCGCAAGGCACGATCCGGGTCAGCTGCCCGGTGCTGGTCGTGGAGAAGGTGCTGGCCCCGCTGATCGCAGATTTCATGGCGCGCTATCCCAAGGTTCAGGTTCGCCTTGAGTCCACCAATCGCCGGGTGGATGTGATCGAGGAAGGCTTTGACATGGCGATCCGGGTGCGCCCGCCTCCTCTGGAGGATTCCGGCCTGATCCTGCGCCAGCTGGCCACGCATCGCGGCGCGCTGGTGGCCAGCCCCGGCCTCGTCGCGAGCCACCGCCTGCCGGAAGCTCCGGACGATATCTCGCAGTTTGAAACGCTGAGCCAGACAAGCCGGACCGGCGAACATGTCATCACGCTGACGGCACCGGACGGAGCAGTCCACCCTGTGCGCCATACGCCGCGCCTTGTGACCGATGATATGGAGGCGCTGCGTCAGGCGGCGCTTGCAGGCATCGGGGTGGCGGCGCTGCCGCGCCTGCTGGTGTGCGATGACATAGAAGCAGGGCGGCTGGTTGCACTATTGCCGGATTACGAGCTGCCGGGCGGGCTGGCGCATGTCGTATTTCCCTCGCGAAGAGGGCTGATCCCGGCGGTGCGCCTGTTCATGGATGAACTGCCCGGCGCGTTTCAGGACAGCCTCAATTAAGCCGCCCGCCCGACAGTACGCGGTCAAAATCGGCTGACAGCCCTGAATAGAAGGCGACCAGCCGCTCTTCGCGTTCTGCGCGCACGCGCGGGGCCGGGGCGGCAAGGGGCTGCGCGGCAACGCCCTCATGGGCGGCCACCATGATCTCGCGCCAGATATCGGCAGGCAGGCCACCACCGGTGACGTTCGCCATCGCGCTGTCATCATCATTGCCGGTCCAGACGGCGGCGGCGTATTGCGCGCTATAGCCGACGAACCACGCATCGCGGCTATTCTGGCTGGTGCCGGTCTTGCCCGCGACGCGGTGGCCCGGCACGGCGGCGCGCCGCCCGGTCCCGTCCAGCACGACGCCTTGCAGCATGGTCGACATCGCGCGGGCATGGCCGCGCGCGATCACCTGCTGGGTGCGGGTCTCTTCTTCGCGCTCATAGAGCACATCGCCGCGCGTTGTGCGGATTTGCGTGACGAAATACGGATCCAGCCTGCGGCCATCATTGGCGATCACGAGATAGCTCGCCGCCATGTCGATGACGCGCACCTCGCTGGAGCCGAGTGAGAGCGATGGCACTTCGTTCAGCGGCGTGGTGATGCCCAGCCGCCTTGCCATCTCGGCGACCTCGGAAATCCCCACCAGCATGCCGACCTGCGCGGCGATCGTGTTGACCGAGCGTTTGAGCGCATCTTCCATCGTCATCCGGCCGCGATTGCCGCCGCCGAAATTGACCGGCGACCAGTCACCATAGGTAGTGGGCGCATCGTTGAACACGCTGGAGGGCGAGTAATCGGCTTCCAGCGCGGCGAGATAGACAAACAGCTTGAAGGCAGAGCCGGGCTGGCGGCGCGCCTGTATCGCCCGGTTGAACTGGCTGGACACATAATCGCGCCCGCCCACCATGGCGCGCACTGCGCCATTGCTGTCCAGCACTACCGCCGCCGCTTCGCCAGCGCGCGCAGCAGGCCCGTCGCGCTCCAGCCGGTTGGTGACAACCTCCTGCGCGGCGTTCTGCAGGCGCGTGTCCAGCGTCGTCTCGATGACGAGATCAGGCACCGCATTGTCCGGGCCGAGCAGGCGCTGGGCCTCGGTGACGGCATAGTCAAACAGATGGCCGTATTGCAGCATGCCGCCGGGGCGGAAGGCGCTCTCCACCGGCTCGGCCTGTGTCGCGTTGGCGACGATGTAATCCATCGGCGAGAGGAAGCCCGCATCGCGCATGGCGATGAGCACATTGGTGGCGCGCGCCTGCGCTTCGGCGAGATTGTCTGTCGGGGCAAGGCGCGTCGGCGCGGCCGGAAGCGCGGCCAGCAGGGCGGCCTCCTGCACGGTCAGCTCACTGGCAGGCTTGTTGAAATAGCGCCGCGCGGCCGCCTCGATGCCATAGGCCTGTTCGCCGAAATAGATGCGGTTGAGATAAAGCTCGAGTATCTCTTCCTTGGAGAGCACCCGCTCCAGCGCGATGGCCAGGCGCATTTCCTGTATCTTGCGCCGCATGGTCCGTTCTGGCGTCAGGATGAGGTTCTTCACCAGCTGCATGGTGATGGTGGAGCCGCCCTGCACCGTGCGCCCGGCGCGCAAATTGGCCAGCATGGCGCGCATCGTGCCGCGCCAGTCCACCCCGTCATGCTCGAAATAGCGTCTATCCTCGATGGAGAGGAATGCCTGCGCCACGTGGGGCGGTAGTTCGTCCAGCCGTGCCGGCATGCCATAGAGCGGCCCGCGAATGGCCAGCACCGCGCCGTCAGAATCCAGCAGGGTGACGGTTGGCTCCATGCGCACGCGCCACAGATCTTCTGCCGCGTCCGGCACGGGCGGCAGGTCGTGGAACGCCCATTCCCATGCGGCATGCGCCACGATGGCACCGGCGGCCAGAAACAGCGAGGCGATGCCCGCCATCACCATCAGCTTGCGCGCGCGCAAGCCTTCATTGAACGCGGCGAGGCGTTCCTTGAATGTCGTCGGCTGGTCGGCGCGGAAAGTGATGGGTCGGCCTCCAAATCGGGCGGGCGCTGGGGAAGGTGTGTTCTCAAAGCCAGACGATCACGGCTAAATTATGGGCGATGACCCGCCAAGCCCCTTTTTACAAGACCAAGACGCTGGCGCAGATGAGCGAGGCGGAATGGGAATCGCTGTGCGATGGCTGTGGCCAGTGCTGCACGGTCTCGCTGATTGATGATGATGACCCCAATGGCGCGGTCCTGCGCACCTGCATTGGCTGCGAATTGCTGGACCTGTCGACCGTGCGCTGCACCGATTACGCCAACCGGCATGAACGCGTGCCGTCTTGCGTGAAACTCACCCCCGGCAATGTGCGCGATCTAAGCTGGATGCCGCAAACCTGCGCCTACCGCCTGATCGCGGAAGGCAAGCCGCTCTTTGACTGGCACCCCCTCATTTCGGGCCGCGCGGACAGCGTTGTCGAGGCGGGCGTCTCGGTGAAAGGCACGCTGGTATCCGAGCGCGATATCGATGAGGCGGACTTTGAGGATTATGTGAGGGGGTAGGGAGGGGGCGCTCTGCTATTCGCGTTTCACCGGCGCAAGCCGGTGCCCAGCCTTTTTCTGGATCCCGGCTTTCGCCGGGAAAACGCAAAAAGTTGGCAAGTCCATCATGTTGTCATGGCACGGCCCACACGCGCCGGTAATGACAATTTTCTAGGTTCTCAAAAAGGCTGGGTCCCCCGTCGGGGCGGGGGACCCCGGAAGTTGAAACCTTCTGGTTAAACTCGCCGCGCCTTGAGTAGCGCGAACCTCTCAACCGGGGTCCCCCGCCCCGACGGGGGACCCATTTTTTCAACTGGTACGGCATTCCTCATTCCAGATAACGCGGACAGTTCTCCCCCAATCCCCACCTCACAAAAATAATCCCTCAACGCCTTCAAAAGCTTGCAACAAACCCGCCACCATCACTCCGGCAGGGCCGGTTGTGAGGCATACTTCAGGCATGGTCGAGACATCTGAGAAGAGAGCACCGCCCCGGCGCGACTGGCTGGCGATCCGCGAGGCGCGCCGCGCAGGCATGAGCCTTGAGGGGCTGTCTCTGCGCGAGGGCATTGGCGTGCCTTACCTGAAGGATGGCCTGCAATGGGTGGAACGCATCCTGCCCGCCAGCAAGACGGCCAGCCTGAAAGTGCGCCTGGAAGCGCATCTGGAGGCCGCCGAAGAGGCGCTGGCGCGCGGCGAGACGGCGGACGCGGAGAAGCGGGCAAGGGCGGTCAGCGCGCTTTTGAAAGCCGCGATGAGCGTCGATGACTGGGCGCGGCTTGCCGAGATCGCCCGCAAAACCGAGACAAGCGAGGCGCAGGCAAATGCACACACCCGTGAGGCTCTCCTTGAAGAGCTTCGCCGGCGGCTTTCGCGCCTTGATGCGAAGGCCAGCCGGGATTGATGCGCTGATCGCCTCCATCGATGCGAGCGAGGCTGAACGCATTCTCGATGACTGGGAGAGCTGGGCGCATCCCGCCCAGCTGCCCCCGGCCGGAGACTGGCAGGCCTGGCTGTTCCTTGGCGGGCGCGGCGCGGGCAAGACCCGCGCCGGGGCCGAATGGATACGCGCCCGCATCGCGGGCGGGGCCGGGCGCATCGCGCTGGTCGGTCCCACGCATGGCGATGTGCGCGAGGTGATGATTGCCGGGCCGTCGGGCCTGCGCAGTCTGGGGCCGCGAAGGGAACGCCCGGTCTGGGAAGCGACCCGCCGCCGCCTTGTCTGGCCGTCCGGCGCGGTCGCCTACACGTTTTCGGGCGAAGACCCCGATGCGCTGCGCGGTCCGCAGTTTGACACCGCCTGGGCCGATGAATTTGCCGCCTGGCGCTATCCGCAGGGCGTGCTGGACATGCTGCGTTTTGGCTTGCGGCTGGGGGCGGATCCGCGCCTGATGGTGACGACAACGCCCCGGCCTTTGCCCGCGCTCAAACGCCTGATCGCGGCGCAGGGCACGGCCGTGACCCATGCCACGAGCGAGGCGAACGCCGCCCATCTGGCGCCGGGCTTCATCAGGGCGCTGCGCGAACATTACGGCGCCTCGCGCCTGGCCCTGCAGGAGCTGGAGGGGCGTCTGGTCGATGATCCTGAAGGCGCGCTGTGGACACGCGAAATGATTGACGCCGCGCTCGCCCGCGAGGCGGTGGAAGCAGAAAGGATTGTTGTCGCCGTCGATCCGCCCGCCGGGTCCACCGGCGATGAATGCGGAATTGTAGTGGCCGGTGCGGCGGGGCAGGGCGCGAGGCAGGTGTTCAGCGTGATCGCCGATTACAGCTTGCGCGCCCGGCCTGAGGGGTGGGCGAAACAAGTGGCCAAAGCCTTCACGGCGCATGAGGCCGATAGTGTGGTCGCCGAGAGCAATCAGGGCGGGGAGATGGTGCGCGCGGTGCTCGCCGCCGCGCTGCCGGGTCTGCCCGTCCGGCTCGTTCATGCCAGCCGGGCCAAACGCGCGCGGGCCGAACCTGTCGCCGCGCTCTATGCGGCGGGCCGCGTCGCGCACGCGATGAGGATGCCGGGGCTGGAAGACCAGATGTGCGCCTTTGGCGCGCCGGGCTTTACCGGCTCCCCTGACCGCGTGGACGCCCTCGTCTGGGCGATTGCGGCGCTGAAAGGCGGAGGCGCGGAGCCGAGGCTCAGGTGGATTTGAATTTTCTGGGTCCCCCGTCGGGGCGGGGGACCCCGGTTGATACGTCATAGGCCAACAATACCGGGTTCCCCGGCTTGACCGGGGATCCAGACTTCAAAGGCCCGGCTGGTCCGGAATGACGCTTGTAAGGAAGAAATCGCCTCCTCGTCATTCCCGCGCAGGCGGGAATCCAGAGCGGCCTGGCAATGCTTTCGCCCAGTGATCCCTGGGCCCCCGCCTACGCGGGGGCGACGGGGCTGGTGTGTTCCGAACACGAACAAAAAAGAGAAAACCCATGCTACGACAATGGTTTGGACTGCAGCGTAAGAGCGCGGGCAGGCTGGTGGCGCTGTCGCTATCTCCCCGTCCGGCGTGGAGCCCGTGTGACTATGCGGCGCTGTCGCGCGAGGGCTATGGCAGGAATGCCGTCGCCCATCGCTGTGTGCGCCTGATCGCGGAGGCCGCTGCCGCCGTTCCCTTGCGCATCGAAGGCGAGGGCAGGGCGGCGGACGCGGTGAGAACGCTGCTGACCCAGCCCAACCCGGACCAGACCGGCGTGGAGCTGATGGAGCTGTTTCACGGTCATCTGCAGGTCGCGGGCAATGCCTATCTGGAGCTGGCCGAAGGCTATGACGGGCCGTCGGCCCTCTTTGTGCTGCGCCCGGACCGGGTGCGTGTGGTGCCGGGGCCGAAGGGCTGGGCCGATGCCTGGGAGTACCGCAATGGCGCTGACCGCCGCCTTATCGAGCGCGACCGCGCCAGCGGCAAAAGCCCGGTCCTGCACCTGAAACTCTTCAACCCGTCGGATGACCATTATGGCACCCCGCCGCTGGAGGCCGCTGCCCGCGCGGTGGATGTCCACAATGCGGGCGGGGCATGGGCGAAAGCCTTGCTGGACAATGCGGCGCGCCCCTCCGGCGCGCTGGTGGTGACCTCCAAGGATGGCGGCGAAGCGCGCCTGACCGAGCAGCAATATCAGCGCCTGAAAGACGAGCTGGAAACGCTCCATTCCGGCCCCGCCAATGCCGGGCGGCCTCTGCTGCTGGAAGGCGGGCTCGACTGGAAGCCGATGGGCCATTCACCGGCAGAGATGGACTTTATCGCCGCAAGGCGCGAGGCCGCGCGCGAGATTGCCCTCGCCTTTGGTGTGCCGCCCATGATGCTGGGTCTGCCCGGTGACAATACCTACGCCAATTACCGCGAAGCGAACCTCGCCTTCTACCGCCAGACCATATTGCCGCTGGCGAGGAAGACCTGCGCCTCGCTCAATGGCTGGCTCTCCCCCTGGCTGGGCAACGGATTCGATATCCGGCCCGATGAGGATGCGCTGCCCGCCCTCTCTGAAGAGCGTCTGGCCCGCTGGAAACGCATTGGCGAGGCGGAGTTCCTAAAGGATGGCGAAAAGCGCGAGCTCCTCGGCCTGAAACCGCTTGCAGACACGGAGGATGATGATGACTGAACGCCCTTCGCACTGGCGCGTGGACCGACAGATAACCCTCGGTGTTCTTGTCACGCTCGCCCTGCAGACCGCAGGCGGGCTGATCTGGGCGGGGGCGACCTCTGAACGCATCCGCCATCTGGAACTGCGCGTGGAGGCGACCGCCCCGGTCTATGAGCGCATCGCCCGGCTGGAGGAAAACTCCGCCTATACCCGCCTCGCGCTGGAACGCATCGAAAGGCGGCTGGCGGGGGAGTAGCGCCTCGGCCCTCGTCCTTCGAGACGCTTCGCTCCGCTCGCCCTCAGGATGAGGGCCGCAAGATATCATCCCCCTCATCCTGAGGAGCACGCAAGTGCGTCTCGAAGGACGAGGGGGAATGACGCAGAAAAATATCACCACCCCCAACAAAAAGGAGGCTGTCAGATGACAGCAGATGACGGCTCGGGCGAAAGGCTCGAGATCGCCGGCTATGCCAGCGTGTTCGATATCGAGGACTATTCCGGCGACATCATCCGCCGCGGCGCGTTTGCCGACAGCCTGGCCACGCGCGGGGCGGGCGGCATCCGTATGCTGTTCCAGCACGACGCGGAAGAGCCCGTCGGCGTGTGGGACGAGATTTACGAGGATGAGCGCGGCCTGTTCGTGCGCGGCCATCTGACCGGCACCACGACGCGCAGCGCGGCGACAGCCGCCCTGATCCGCGAAGGCGCGGTGGATGGCCTGTCCATCGGTTTCAGGGCCGTGTCCGAAACCCTCCGGCCTTCGGGCGGCGGCCGCATCCTGACGGAAGTGGACCTCTGGGAAATCTCCATCGTCACCTTCCCGATGGCCGAGGCTGCGCGCCTCGAAATCGTACCCGCCGCCCCGCCCGCCGCAGAACCGGTCGAAGCCTTTCTCGACACGGTTCTGGCCTGATCCCCACCCCTTTTTCACATCCCTGACCGACACGAAGGAAACCCCATGTCCCGTGAAACCAAGATGAGTGCGCCCAATGCGCAGACCCGCGCCGCGCTGCACGATTTTCTCTCCGCCTTCGAGCGCTTCAAGAGCGCCAATGACCAGCGCCTTTCCGAGATCGAGAAGCGCAAGAGCGCTGACGTGCTGCTGGAGGAGAAAGTGGCGCGCATTGATGCGGCCCTGACCCGCCAGAAGGCGGCGCTGGACCGCATGAGCGTTGATGCCACGCGGCCCTCCATCGGGCGCAAATCCGCCGCCCATCCCGGCTGGAATGCCTATGTGCGCCGGGGCGATGCTTCGGCGCTGATCGAAGCGAAAGCCCTCTCTGCCGGCTCGCCCGGCGATGGCGGCTATGTCGCCCCGCCGGAAACCGAGGCGATGATCAACCGCCTGCTGGCCAGCGTCTCCCCGATCCGGGCGATTTCGAGCGTACGCCAGACCACCAGCCATACGTTCAGGAAACCCGTCAGCCTTGGCGGCGCGGTGGCAGGCTGGTCTGCCGAGACCGGCGTGCGCAACCAGACGGCTACGCCGGAGATCACGCTGGTCGAATTCCCGACCGCCGAGCTTTACGCCATGCCGGCGGCCACGCCGGTGATCCTCGATGATGCGCTGGTCGATATCGACCAGTGGCTGGCCGAAGAGGTGCGCGATGTGTTCGCCGCCGAGGAGGGCAAGGCGTTTGTGTCGGGCAATGGCACCAACCAGCCGCGCGGCTTCCTCGCCTATGACAAGGAGCCCGAAGGCACGCAAGCCTGGGGCGAGATCGGCTATGTCGCCACCGGCGCGGCAGGCGATTTCGATGAGGATCCGGTCGATGCGCTGATCGATCTGATCTACGCGCCCGCCACCGGCTACCGCTCGAACGCGCGCTTTGTGATGAACCGCCAGAGCGTGTCGCGCATCCGCAAGCTGAAGGACCAGGACGGCAATTATATCTGGCAGCCGGCGGTAAACGCCGGTCAGGACGCGAGCCTGATGGGCTATCCGCTGACCGAGGCCGAAGACATGCCCGATATTGGCGCGAATGCGTACGCGATTGCCTTTGGTGATTTCGAGCGCGGCTATCTGGTGGTCGACCGTCAGGGCATCGAGATCCTGCGCGATCCCTATTCGGCCAAGCCCTACGTGCTGTTCTACACCACCAAGCGCGTCGGCGGCGGCGTGCAGGACTTCAACGCCATCAAGCTGTTGAAGTTCGCGGAGAGCTAGGGCGGTTTTAGCTTCCGCAAGCAGGTTTCCTCCCCCGTTTACGGGGGAGGTGCCTTCGAAGAAGGCGGAGGGGGGAGCTTTAGCGCAATCCCCCCCCCTCGGCCCTTCGGGCCACTCCCCCCGCAGGCGGGAGGAGAAAAGGGTCCGCGCTTCCCTAACCTCTGAGGAACATTCCCATGGGACTTCAAACGCTGGGGGCAGCCCCCGCAGCGCCTGTTAGCCTGTCTGACGCCAAGGCGTGGCTGCGTGTCGGCCATGCGGGCGAGGATGCGGCCATCACCGCGCTCATCAATACGGCGGTCTCGCGAGTGGAGGCCGAAACGGGCCGGGCGCTTCTTATCCGTAATTTCCGCGAGACACTCGATGGCTGGCCGATCCGCCGGCTGTCGGGCTGTGGCTCGGCCTTCGCGCTGGCGGTCGCCCCTGCCGTCAGCGTGGAGGCCGTGCGCATTTTCGACCGCGCAGGCGGAGTGACGCTATGGGATGCGGAAGAATACCGCGTCGACGCCAGCGCCGATCCCGGACGGCTGATCGCGCGTGCGCCCTTTGCTTTTCCAAGACCGGGCCGGCTGGCGGCGGGGATCGAGATCGATTTCACTGCCGGCTATGGCGAGACCGCCAGCGACGTGCCGCCCGCCCTCATTGAGGCGGTATTGCGTCTGGTGGCCGAAGGCTATGCGGCGAGCGAACCTTCGCTGGCCACGGCACGTGGTCCGGCGCGTCTGCCCGAAACGGTGGAGAGCCTCTTACGGCCCTTCCGGCAGGTGCGGTTATGAGCGCGGACAAGGCCCTGCAGGCAGGGATTCTCGCGCATCTGGCGGCTGATACTGGCGTGCAGGAACAGCTCGGTAATCCGCCGCGTATCCATGACCGCGCACCGGCGGGCACGGCCTGGCCTTATGTGGCGCTGGGCCGGGGCGAGAGCCGTCCGCTGGATGGTGATAGCGCGGCCCTGAGCGAGCATCGCCTGACCCTTCATGTCTGGACCCGCCGCCATGACTTTGCGCAGGTGAAATCCATCACCGGGGCGGTAGCAGCGGCGCTGCACAATGCGCAGTTCACCCTGCCGGATGGCTACCGCCTTGTCCTCTGCCAATGCGTCTACACCGACCATTTCGAGGGCGCAGACGAACGCGCCGTCCACGGCCTGGTGCGGATAAGGGCGCTGGTCCAGACGGTCTGATTTTCAACCTTAAAAAGGAGACGCCCATGACCGCCCAGGCAGGACGGGACATGCTCATCAAGCTCGGCAATGGCGCGAGCGAGGAGAGCTTTACCAGCGTGGCGGGCCTGCGCGCGAAAGCGCTCAGCCTCAATGCCCGCACGATTGACGCCACCCATTCGGACAGCCCTGGCCAGTGGCGCGAGCTGATCGCCGGGGCTGGCGTGAAGACCGCTGCCGTCACCGGCACCGGGATTTTCCTCTCCGGCGAGGGCGACAATGCCATAAGGCAGGCCTTCTTCGCCGGCTCCACGCCTAACTTCCAGCTTGTCATGCCGGAGTTCGGTATCATCGAAGGCCCGTTCGCCATCAGTGCGCTGGAATATGCCGGGCGCCATGATGGCGAGGCGACGTTTTCGATCTCGCTCGCTTCTGGCGGCGCGCTCAGCTTCGAGGCGCTGTGACCATGGCCAATCCGCAGCGCGGCGAAGTGGTGCTGGAGGCAGGCGGGGAGCGCCATGTGCTCTGCCTGACGCTGGGGGCGCTCGCCGAGATCGAGGCGCTGACCGGCGCAGGCGATATGAGCGAAATCGGACCCAAGCTCACCTCTTTGAGCGCCAGCGGCATGCTGGACCTACTCTCCATCCTCCTGCGGGCGGGCGGCAGCGCCGCAGATGCCCGCGCGCTGTCCATCACACCTGCAGAGGCCGCGCGCGCCATCGCCCGCACGTTCGAGGCGGCGGCGCAATGAGCGCGCACTGGGCGGCGTGCCTGAACTTTGCGGTTCTGCGCCTCGGCCTCGCGCCCCATGCCTTCTGGGCGCTGTCGCTTGGCGAATGGCGGGCACTGACGCAGCACGTCACAGGCGTTTCGGACCTGCCCGATCCGGCGGCCTTGCGGGCGCTGGCTGCGCGCTTTCCCGACTGAATTTCAACCCATGAAAGGCATGTGCCATGCCCGATACTGACCGCTTTGATGCGGGCGCTCTTACCAGCGCGGCGCGCGAGGCCGAGGAGGCCGCCCTGTCGGTCTCGCGCGCGTTTGAACGCACCGGCGATGATATTGCCCGCGCCATGGAGCGCGCGGCGCGCTCCGGCTCGCTGTCCATCCACACCATGGTGGAGGAGGCGCTGCAATCGCTCGCGCGCCTGGCGCTGGACCGGTTCATCATCAATCCGCTCGGCCAGATGCTGGGCCAGCAGATCGCCGGGATCACAGGCCAGCGCGCCGAAGGCGGCCCGGTGCTGGCAGGCCAGAGCTATCTGGTGGGTGAGCGCGGCCCGGAAGTGTTCACGCCCATGGCCAATGGCGCGGTCACGCAGACCGGGGCGGCACCCATCATCAACATCTCCATTCAGGCGAGCGGCGATACGCTTGCCGCCGTGCGCCGCAGCGAAACCCAGATTGCCGCGAGCCTTGCGCGCGCGGTCCGCGCCGGGAGTGAGCGGCTATGAGCGCGTTCCACGATGTCCTGTTTCCGTTAAGCGTGGGGCTGGGCGCGCGCGGCGGGCCGGAGCGCTTCACCGAGATTGTCGAGCTCGCCAGCGGCCATGAGGAGCGCAACTCTCCCTGGGCGCACTCGCGCCGCCGCTGGGATGCGGGGCCGGGCGTGCGTTCGGCGGATGACCTGGCGTTGCTGACGGCGTTTTTCGAGGCGCGGCGCGGGCGGCTGCATGCTTTCCGCTTCCGCGATCCGGCCGACCATGCCTCGTGTCTGCCGTCCGCGCAGGTCAGCGCCAGCGACCAGTTGCTCGGTCTTGGCGACGGGGAGCGCACCCGTTTCCCGCTCCTCAAACGCTATGGCGAGGGGCAGGGCGTCTATCTGCGCCCGATTGCCCTGCCGGTCGCGGGCAGTGTGCTGGTAGCGGTTGATGGCGCGGCGGCGGGCTTCACGCTCGATGGCGCAGAGATCGTGTTGGGCGAACCGGCCCCTGATGGCGCCAGCGTCAGCGCCGGATTCCGCTTTGATGTGCCGGTGCGCTTTGACACCGACAGGCTGGAGATTGCGCTCGACGCTTTCCGGGCAGGCGCGGTTTTGAGTGTGCCGCTGGTTGAGGTGAAATTGGGTTGATCGCCCTCATTTCGTTTTCCCGACGAAAGTCGGGATCCAGAAAAAGCGCTGGGCACCGGCTTTCGCCGGTGAAACGCGTAAAAGAAAGCTCTCCCCATGCTCTCCCTTCCTCCTGCCATGCAGGCCGCGCTGGATAGCGGCGTGACGCAGCTGGCCTGGTGCTGGCTGAT
This sequence comes from Glycocaulis sp., assembly GCF_050485565.1. Lineage (GTDB taxonomy): Bacteria > Pseudomonadota > Alphaproteobacteria > Caulobacterales > Maricaulaceae > Glycocaulis. The sequence continues at coordinate 99,341 of NZ_JBJHBQ010000004.1, forward strand.
TACGCGCCGCGATGGCGTGCAGCTCGGCTTTACCGACCATGACGGCGTGCTGGACATTGACGGCGTGGCTTGCGAGCCGGGCAGCGGGCTCATCCCCGGCCATATCCGCGCAGACACTGGCAGTCCGGCGCGCGGCGCGGCGTTCGGAGCGGTCAGTTCAGACCGGATCAGCGCCGCCGACATCGCCAAAGGGCTGTATGATGGCGCGCGCGTGGAGGTCTGGCGGGTGGACTGGGCAGAGCCGGAAACCCGCGTGCGCGTTTTCACCGGCGAGATTGGCGAGATACGCCGCTCCGGCGCCGGGTTCGAGGTCGAGCTGGCGGGGCTTTCTGCGCGTCTGAACCGGCGCATTGGCCGCGTGTTTTCAAAAACTTGCGATGCGGAGCTGGGCGATGCGCGCTGCGGCGTGAATGTGTCCGCCCCCGCCTACACCGGCGCAGGCAGCGTTGTGGAGTTGGCCAGCGCGCGGAGCTTCGCGGCAGAGGGACTTGCAGGCTTCACGCCCGGCTGGTTCGCCCATGGCAGGCTGGTCTGGCTGACGGGCGCGAATGAGGGCGCAGCGGCGCGGGTTGAAACCCATGAGCTGCGCGGCGGCGCGGTGCAGATCGCTCTGGCTGGCGCGCCCGTCTTTCCAATGGCGCAAGGCGATACATTCCAGATCGTTGCGGGGTGTGATGGCCGGGCGGCAACCTGCCGGGCGAAGTTTGCCAATTTTGCCCGCTTCCGGGGCTGTCCGCATATCCCCGGCAATGATGTGCTGGTCCGCCATGCCGGGTCTGAGCCCGTGCGCGATGGGGGCCGCCGGTGAGCGCCAACCGCGCCGCGATCATTGCCGAGGCACGGGAGTGGATCGGCACGCCCTATCGCCATCAGGCCAGCTGCAAGGGCGCTGGCACCGACTGTCTGGGCCTGGTGCGCGGTGTCTGGCGGGCGTGTGTTGGCCCGGAGCCTGAAACCCTGCCCGCTTACAGCCCGGACTGGGCGGAGCGGTCAGGCGAAGACACGCTACTGGCGGCGCTGAACCGGCATTTTGCCCCTCGTGAGATCGATGCGCGCCAGCCCGGCGACGTATTGCTCTTCCACACTCGTGCGGGCGGGCCGTCGCGCCACTGCGCCATCCTCTCCACACCCCATTCCATCATTCACGCCTGGCAGGGGCGGGCGGTGGCCGAAACGCCGCTGGACGGCTTCTGGATGAGGCGCATCAGCGCCGTGGCCGCCTTTCCCATCCCTGACTGATTTTTCTCCCGAACAAGGACATCTCCCATGGCCCAGATGGCCTTTGCCGCTGGCGCGCGCCTTGCCGCCGGTGCCTTGCGCACGCTTGCCGCCCAAGGCGTGGCGCGCCTCTTTTCTGCTGGCGGTCGCGAGCCTGCGCGCCCTGACGGGCTGGATATCCAGACCTCTACCGAGGGCAGCCCTGTGCCGCGAATCTATGGCCGCATGCGCCTTTCCGGTCAGGTGATCTGGGCGTCGCGCTTTCGTGAGACGCGCGTGAAGGAGCAGCGCCCGGGCAAGGGTACCGGCGGCTCCACGCGTAGCTATGCCTATTCGGTCAGCTTTGCCGTCGCCCTGTGTGAGGGTCCGATTGCGGGTGTGGGCCGGGTCTGGGCCAATGGCGCGCCGCTGGATACCGGCCGCATCACCATGCGCATGCATGCCGGCACTGAAGGCCAGTTGCCCGATCCGCTGATCGCCATGATCGAGGGGGCAGACGCCGCACCCGCCTACAAGGGCCTTGCCTATGTGGTGTTCGAGGATCTGCCGCTGGACGATTTTGGCCTGCGCATTCCCCAGTTGAGCTTCGAGGTGCTGGGCGGCGGTGATGCACCCGAATCCGGTTCGCTGGAAAGCCTCATCGAAGGCGTGTGCCTGATCCCGGCATCGGGCGAGTTCGCCTATGCGAGCCAGCCGGTCATGCGCGAGATCGCAGACGGGCGCGACGCGCCGGAAAACGTCCATATCCTGCGCGCCGATACCAATATCGAGGCAGCGCTGGATGATCTGGCCATGCGCCTGCCCGAATGCCGCTCGGTGGCGCTGGTCACCGCCTGGATCGGCACCGATCTGCGCTGCGGGGAGTGCCAGATCCGCCCCGGCATCGAGTCCTTTCACAAGATCACCCGGCCCCATGCCTGGCAGGCTGGCGGTGTGAACCGTCCCAATGCGCACCTGATCAGCGGCGGGCCGGAAAAGCCGGTCTATGGCGGCACGCCCTCTGACCGCAGCGTCATTCAGGCAATCCAGCTTCTCAAAAGCCGCGGCTACAAGGTCGTCCTCTACCCCTTCATCCTGATGGATGTGCCGCAAGGCAACGCGCTGCCAGACCCCTATGGCGGGGCCGAGCAGGCGGTCTTTCCGTGGCGCGGACGGATTACCTGCCACCCCGCACCCGGCCAGCCGGGCAGCGTTGATGCCAGCTCCGCTGCCGCTGCGCAGGTCACCAGCTTTTTCGGCACCGTCAGCGCATCCCATTTCAGCACGTCGTCCGGACAGGTGAACTATTCCGGGCCGAATGAATGGCGGTTTTCCCGCTTCATCCTGCACCATGCGGCCCTGGCTGCGGCGGCGGGTGGGGTGGACGCCTTCCTCATCGGTTCGGAGATGCGCGGGCTGACAACTATCCGCTCCGCATCCGGCGTCTATCCGGCGACCGCACACCTTAAAACGCTGGCCGGAGAGGTGCGCGCGCTGCTGGGGGCAGGGTGCAAGCTCTCCTATGCCGCCGACTGGTCGGAATACTGGGGCCATGCGCCGGGCGGCGGCGAGCGCCGCTTCCATCTCGATCCGCTCTGGGCCGATGCCAATATCGATTTTATTGGCCTCGACTGGTACATCCCGCTGGCTGACTGGCGCGACGGGGCAACCCATCTCGATGCGCTTGCCGGTTTCACCTCCACCCACGACCCGGACTATCTGGCCGGCCAGGTCGAAGGCGGGGAGGGGTTTGACTGGTATTACGCCAGCCCCGCAGACCGCGAAGCGCAGACCCGCACCCCCATCACGGATGGTCAGGGCGAGCCATGGATCTGGCGCTACAAGGATTTGCGCAGCTGGTGGAGCGAGGCCCATCACGAGCGCAACGCATCCGGGACGCGCCTGTCCCAGCCGACGGCGTGGATTCCCCGCTCCAAACCCTTCGCCTTCATCGAATATGGCTGCCCGGCGGTCGACAAGGGCGCAAACCAGCCCAACGTGTTCATCGACCCGAAAAGCTCGGAGAGCTTCGCGCCATACTTCTCGCGCGGCACACGCGATGACGTGATCCAGCGGCGCTATATCGAGGCGCTGATGGGCTATTGGCAGGGTGCCAATAATCCCGTCTCGCCACTCTATGGCGGGCCGATGATTGACCTCTCGCTCGGCCATGCCTGGACGTGGGATGCGCGGCCTTTCCCCGAATTTCCTGCCCTCTCCACCGTCTGGGATGACGGCGCGAACTGGCAGCTCGGCCACTGGCTGACGGGCCGTGCCGGGCAGGCCAGCCTTGCCCGCATCGTGCAGGATGTTGCCGCGCGCGCCGGACTGGAGAGCGTGGATACGACCCGGATTGACGGCCTCGTCGCCGGGCTGGTCATTGATGGCGGGGAGCGCGCGCGCGATGTGCTCGCCCGGCTCGGCGCGCTCTACGGCTTTGACATGGTCGACCGCGCTGACGGCGTGGCCGCGTTCGGCGCTGGCCGTCACAAGCCTTGATGCCAGCCATTGCGTGCGTGCTGGCAATGCGCCGCCGCTGGTTGTCACCCACGAAGCAGCGGCAGGACGCGTACGCGAAGTGCGCATTGCCCATATCGCCGATGATGAAGCCTACAGCCCGGCCATGGCGTCGGCGCGCGGGCTGGATGCGGCGGTGGAAGGCGTGGCCGAGTTTGGCCTGCGCATTCTGGCCGATACCGGTCAGGCCCAAGGCTGGGCGCAAGGTCTCTTACGCAGTGACGAGGCAGGCGCGCTGGGCGTCGATCTGACGCTGCCGCCATCCCTGATGGCGGTGGAGGCTGGCGATACGCTCATCCTGTCTGGCGAAACCGGCATGGACGCGCCGCTGATGGTGGCAAGCCTTGAAGGGGTTGCTGCCCGTCAGGCGGCCTTGGTCCCTGCCAGTGGGCGTGATCCTGTTCTGGCCGGGACGCAGCCCTCATCGCGAGAGCCGGACCTGGCCCCGCCATCGCGGCCCGTTCTGGTGGCTTTAGACCTGCCCGTACTGCCCGGTGAAACGTCCGAGCGCGGCGGGCTGTGGATGGCGGCCTTTGCTGCGCCGTGGCCCGGCCCGCTGACGCTCCATGCCGGGCCGGATGCGGCGTCCGTGGTGCCCGTTCTCGAACTGGAGCAGCCTGCGAGCCTTGGCTGCCTCGCCGCTGATCTGCCTGCCGGATTTGAGGGCCGCTGGGACCGGGCAAGTGTGCTCGATATCACCCTGTTTGATGGTGCGCTGGAGAGCGTGGCTCCATTGTCGGTGCTGTCAGGCGTCAATCAGCTGGCGGTGGAAGGCCCTGAGGGGTGGGAAATCATCCAGTTTGCGAGCGCCGAGCTGATCGCGCCGTCACAATGGAGATTGCGTGACCTGATACGCGGTCTTGGCGGCAGCGCCATTAGCGGCGCGCCATCCGGTGCGCACGTGGTGGTGCTGGACGGGGCAGGCGCGGTGCTGCCCCTTGATGCCAATGCGCTGGGTGCGCCGCTGGCGCTGATTGCCGTGCCGCCGGGGCGCAGCCTTGACGATGTCTCCGCCCGGCAGGTGGAAGCCCTTTATGAGGGGGTGGAATACCGCCCCCTCTCGCCGGTGCATCTCAAAGCCGTCTGGCAGGGCGATGAGCTCGCCTTGAGCTGGATACGCCGCACCCGCCTTGAGGGCGATGCCTGGGGTATTGGCGAGGTGGCGCTGGGCGAGGCGCAAGAGCTCTACCGGGTGGACATCCGTGATAGCGCCGATGCGCTGCTGTGGACGGGTGAAAGCACGCTGCCGTCAATCCTCGTACCGGCTGCAACGGCTCTGGAACTGCCCGCTGGTGCTTACTGGCAGGTGGCACAGATGTCAGCGCGGACCGGGCCGGGGCGCTGGGCGCAGGGCGTGGTGCCTGCCCCCTTGTCCTGAGCCCTGCAGCACGCCACATCGCCAAGCGGTCAAAGCGCTGCTATCCCATCTGCACCATGATGAACCCGTATGCGATTCTGGGCGTTTCGGAACGTGCCCCGGCGGACGAGATCCGCAAGGCTTACCGAAAGCTGGCCAAAGAGCTGCACCCTGATGCGCGCCCCGGCGACAAGGCGGCCGAGGAACGCTTCAAGCAGGTGACGCAAGCCTTCAAGCTCTTGTCCGATCCTGAACAGCGTGCGCGCTTCGACCGGGGCGAGGTGGACGGGCAGGGCCAGGAACGCCCGCACTTCCATTACCGCTCGCGCCCCGGTGGCGGTCCCGGCCAGCGCGGGCCGCAAGGGCGGTTTGAGGATCTGGGCGACATCTTTGCTGATCTGTTCGCCGCCCAGAATGCCGGGGCGCAGCGCCGCCGCCCGGCTGCCGAAAAGGGCGCTGATCTGCGCACACAAGTGCGCATCACCCTGCCTGAAGCGGTGCTGGGCACGAAAAAACGCCTGTCGCTGCCCGGCGGACGGGCGCTGGATGTGACCATCCCGGCGGGCGTCAATGACGGGCAGGTGCTGCGCCTGAAAGGGCAGGGCCATGGCTCGCTATCGGGTGGACCACCCGGCGCGCTGCTGGTCGAGATAAAAGTCGCCCCCCATCCCCATTTTCGCCGTGAGGGGGATGATATCCGCCTTGATCTTCCCATATCGCTGAAAGAGGCGGTGCTGGGCGGGAAGGTGCGCGCGCCCACGCTGGATGGCGATGTGGAGGTGCGTATCCCCTCCGGTACCAGTTCAGGCTCTGTCCTGCGCCTGAAAGGACGCGGCGCGCCCAAAAGCGGCGGCCAGCGCGGCGATCAGCTTATCCGGCTGATGATCGATCTGCCGTCAGGCGACCCCGCGCTGGAAGAATTTGCAGAAAGCTGGCGCCCGCCGACGGGATATGATCCCAGGCGGCGTTTAAAAAGCTAATGTATGCGTGCTTGGCCCGTCGCCTGCATGTCTGCAGAATGACACGGTCGTTCAGATAAGGTTCAGCGCTCCGGTGCGAAACATGTCGGCATGATGAAACGCTACGCCCTTCTCCTGATCTGCCTGACCGCCCTGGTGGCGGCAGATGCGCGTGCCACCGAGGTGGCCGCTGAAGCGCAGGCGTTTGACCCGCGTTCACGCTATTCCGCAGACGAGGCCCGCAGCCAGAGCCAGTCCGGCAATGTCGTGCCGGCCCGCGTCGCGGTGGACAATGTGCGCCGCCGCTATCCGGGCGCGCAGGTGCTTGATGTGGAACTGGTTCGCTCCGGCTCGCCTTTTTACATCGTGAAGATACTCACCCAGGAGGGCCGCCGGATCGACGTGCGCGTTGATGCCGCCAGTGGCCGGGTGATGTGATGCCAGTACTTTTCTCAACGGAGTGTGTCTGATGCGCGCCCTGATAGTTGAAGACGATCCCGATCTGCGCCGCCAGCTCAAAGACGTGCTGGACCATTCCGGCTATGCCGTGGATGAGGCAGGCGATGGCGAGGAGGGCTGGTTCATGGGCGATACCGAACCCTATGACGCCGTTGTGCTCGACCTTGGCCTGCCGCGCCTTGATGGCGTGAGTGTGCTGGAGCGCTGGCGCTCGGCGGGCCGCGACTTTCCGGTGCTGATCCTGACCGCCCGCGACCGCTGGAGCGAAAAGGTGGCCGGGTTTGACGCAGGCGCGGACGATTATCTGACCAAGCCCTTCCACCCGGAAGAATTGCTGGCGCGGCTGCGCGCCCTGACCCGGCGTGCGGCCGGCCACGCGACATCAACCATCGAGATGGGTGATCTGTCGGTGGATACGCGCGGTGCGCGGGTGTTTGTCGGCGACCAACTGGTCAAGCTGACCTCGCACGAGTTTCGCATCCTCTCCTACATGATCCATCACCGCGAGCGGGTGATCTCGCGCACCGAGCTGGTCGAGCACATTTACGATCAGGATTTCGACCGTGATTCCAATACGATCGAGGTGTTTGTCGGCCGTCTGCGCAAGAAGATCGGAACAGAGCGCATCGAGACGGTGCGCGGGCTGGGCTACCGGCTGGTCGCGCCCGGCGCGGATACGCGGGCCAAGGCGGGGTGAGCGCTGAAAGCAGTGACACGCTGATCGAACGCGGGTCGCTGCTCAGGCGGCTGAGCCTTCTTGCGCTCAGCTGGGGACTGATCCTGCTGACCGTTGGCGCGGTGTCGCTGACGGCGGTGTTCCGCCAGACCGTGCTGACCGATCTCGATAACCGGCAGGCCAATATCGCCGAGTTTCTGCTGATCCAGCTGGAGGCGACACCCGATGGCGGTGTGGTGCTGACGCGCGATCTGCTTGATCCGCGCTTTGGCCAGGTGTTTTCCGGCCGCTACTGGCAGGTAAGCCACGCCAATGCGCCCGCCGATGCCGATCCCATCGAGCGCTCCCGCTCTCTGTGGGATGAAACCATCATTCTTTCCGAAAGACTGCGTAGCGCGGCCGTTGCGGCGAGCGGACAGGCTGTGGCCGGCAATGCCGAAGGACCGGACGGAGAGCCCTTGCGTCTGTCAGCGCGGGCGGTCGTCCTGCCCGGACTGGATGGGCCGGTGATAATTATCGCCGCCGAAGACAGGCGCCCGTCCGACAGGCGCGTCTGGACATTTGGCCTCGTTGCAGCCGGCCTGCTTGCTGGTTTCGCGATCCTGCTGGCGGTCGGCGTGGTGGTGCAGGTGCGCGTCGGCCTGTCGCCAGTGCTCAAACTGCGGCGCGCCGTGGCCCGCGTGCGCGATGGCGAAACGCACAGGATTTCAGGTCAGTACCCATCGGAAATGATGCCGCTGGCCAATGAACTCAACGCGCTTATCGATCATTCCAGAGAGGTGGTCGAGCGCGCGCGCACCCATGTCGGCAATCTCGCTCATGCACTCAAGACACCGATCACCGTGCTGTCCAACGAGGCGCGCGGTGATGACACCCGGCTGGGCGATCTTGTCCGCCGCCAGACCGATGCGATGACCGGGCAGGTTGAACACCATTTGCGGCGCGCCAGAGCCGCCGCCAACGCCAAGGCCATTGGCGCGCGCACACCGGTAGGCGAGGTGATCGAGGATCTGGGGCGGACCCTGCGCCGTATCTACGCCCGCCGGGACATCACGCTGGACTGGACTGTCGAGGCCAATCCGGTGTTCCGGGGCGAACGTCAGGACCTTGAGGACCTTATCGGCAATCTTGTCGACAATGCCTGCAAATGGGCGGCAAGCCGCGTGCAGATAAGTGCCAGCACCGGCGCGGAGGGCGCGGTTTTACTGAGTGTAGAGGATGACGGGCCGGGGCTTGACCCGCAGGCGCGCGAACAGGTTCTGGGCCGGGGTGTCCGGCTTGACGAGCAGGCTCCCGGCACCGGCTTTGGCCTGGCGATTGTCAGCGATCTGGTGAAAGCCTATGGCGGGTCACTGGCATTGGAGGTCAGCCCGCTGGGCGGACTGGACGCCAGGCTGGTCCTGCCCGGCGTGATCCGCACAGGGGAAACGCGCCATTAACCGCAAAATGTGACGCTGGAACCCGGATTTACCGTCGCGGCCGCATTCATGACGACGCTCACACCTGCCAAGATCGCCCAGCTGCGTGCTCTGATGAGCGCGCTGCCTGCGGCGTTCGCCGCCCGCATTGTCGAGACGGCAAGGGCCGGTGATGAGACGATGGGCGAGCTTCTGCATGCGTGCTCACGAAAGCCGGAAGTCTATACGCGCGAACGGTTTTTCGCGCCGCTCGCCCCTTTGAGCCTTGATCCGGCCCATGCCCGCCCGTCACTGGCTCACATTCCCCCTGCCATGCTTGCGACCGTCTGGAGCTGGATGGACGAGACGCTCGCGCCGGACATAACGGCGGCGATGCGAAAATACTGCGCAAACCCGCTCATGCCGCCGGACGAAAAGACAGAAGACGCGCTCCGGGCCGATGCCTCAAAGCGTATCCTGGCAGCGATTGATGAGCTGCGTGATGATCCGCGCGCGACAAAGCAGCTGCGCCACCGGCTTGGGGTGAGTGATTTCCGGGCAGTGCGTGATCTGGCGGCCATTTTGCGGGCCACGCCTGTCTTGCGCAAAGCGATGGCCGATATTCCCCCCAGTATTGCCGAACTTGATGACGGCCTGTCCCAAACCCTGCGCGACCGCTATGACGCTGCCTGCGCCGCCGATCCCGATGCGGGCGTCTGGTTTCTCTATCTCGTGATGGCGCGCCTGGTGCGCCCCTGGGCGATCCTGCGCGTGTTCGAGAAAATTGCCCGGCGCGATGATGATTTCCTGCTCTCGCGCACGGATGTGTCCACGATTGGCGACGCGCTGCTGGAAGACGCGGCCTATTATGTCAGCGCCTTTGCCGACATTCCGGCCAGTAACGAGGCCGCCCAGGAAATGGCCACAGCCCTGACCCAGTTTGCGACCGTGACCGTGGGGATGAGCCGCGAAATCGGTATCCGCAAGGATGGCGGCTGGGGACGCCAGATCATGGCATTGCGCCAGCGTGCGTCTGCGCAGATGGAGGCTATCCATGCGGCGGCTCTTGCCCAGCTCGACAAGACCGTCCCCGACCCCCACAAGGCGCTGCCTGCGCGGCTCATACTCTCAGGCGATGCGCTGGAGAGCGCGGCCACGCGAATGGAAGTGTTCTGCACATTCTTGCGGCTGACGCGCGATGATGCCTCACGCGCGGCGGTGGGCGGCGCTCATGCCGGGGTGCTCGACCGGATGAACCAGCGGCTTGATATGGCGTCCGGAGCGGTGCTCGCGCAGATGCGGGGCGGTCAGGGTGATGATGCCCTGACAGAGCGCGCTGCGGTCATTGCCCGGCTGATGACGGCCATGGGCCAGCAGGAAAGCGCTGCTGTGTTCCTGCGGCGCGCCGCCGCAGCGCGCGCGGCGTGAATGGCTTTATCCCGAACGGCTGGCGGCCTATGTAGACGCCATGACCGGCTCATCTCCCATCGCTCTTGAGAATCGCGGCCAGACCGGCGCGCGCCTGAGTTCTCCGAGTGCAGCGCGCAATCGCGAAATCATCGCGGCCACGCTGGCGCAGGTTTTGCCGCAAGATGCGGCCGTGCTGGAGATTGCCAGCGGTACCGGCGAGCATGCTCTGGCCTGCCTGTCGGCGCGCGCTGATCTGCGCTGGCAGCCGAGCGACCCCGATCCCGCCTCGCGCGCCAGCATTGATGACTGGGCGAGTGAAGCCGCCGGGCGAATGGCGAGCGCGCTCGATCTGGACACGCAGCATTCAGGCTGGTGGCGGGCCGTGCCGCGTCCGGTGTCTGCGGTGTTCTGCGCCAACATGATCCACATCGCGCCGTGGCAGGCCGCCGAAGGGCTTGCCGAGGGCGGCGCGGCGCTGCTGGACGAGGGCGGTTATCTCATCCTGTACGGGCCGTTTCTCGAAGGCGAGGCGACCGCGCCGTCAAATCTGGCTTTCGATGCCAGCCTGAAATCGCGTGATCCGCGCTGGGGCGTCCGGGCGCTGGATGATGTCGCGGCGCTGATGGCGCGCCATGGCCTTGTTCTGGCGCAGCGCCTGGCCATGCCGGCCAATAATCTCACCCTTGTTTTCCGGAAAGGTGCGCCATGATCGCCCTGACGCTGATTATTGCGGCGCTTGGCGTCGGTGTGGCGCTGTGGATTGCCTCGCCGCTGGCGCGTGGCGCTGCCGGTCCGATGCACCGGCTGGTGGCGTTCGGTGTGATGGCCGTGCTCGCCATAGCGGCGCTGGGTGCCTATCTGGTGGGCGGCCAGCCCGGCCTTGAAGGTCAGCCCTATGCGGCTACCGAAGCCCGGCTGGCAGAGTTGCCGCCCGAAGACCTGACGGCAGAAGAGCAGGAGGAACGCCTGCGCGCCATTGTGCGGCGTGAACCGGGCAATCCCGAAGCGCTGGCCATGCTCGGCCGCTTTCTGGCGTTTGACGGGCGTCATCTGGAAGCCATTGCCATGCTGGAGCGCTCAGCGCGTGTACGCGAAGATGCGCGGGTGTTTTCCGATCTCGGTCAGGCGCTGGTGAACCTCAATGAAGGCACGGTCACGCCAGAGGCCGAGCGCGCCTTTGCGGCGGCGATGGAGCTGGACGAGACCTTGCCCGAACCGGCCTTCTTCATGGGCGCAGCTGCCTATGATGCGGGTGATCGTGAGGCCGCGCTGGGTCACTGGGCGGGCATCGTAGGCCGCCTGCCGGAGGATGACCCTTTCCGCCAGGCCATCGCGGTGCGCGCCGCTGATCTGCTGTCGCGCCCGGCTGGCGGCCCGCAGATGATGGACCCCGATGCGCTTGACCCCGATGAAAGCCCCGATGCGATGGTGGCACGAATGGTCGCAGGGCTGGAGGCTGGACTTGAAGCTTATCCGGATGATCTAACCCGCTGGATGGTGCTGGCGCGCGTGCGGGCGGTCCGCGAAGACCGCGATGGCGCCCGCGCCGCGATTGCCGAGGCCCGCGCCCGCTCTGGCGGTGATGCCGGTACCGGCGCTATTCTCGACGCGCTGGAGCGCGCGGGCGGTCTGGACGCTGAAGCAGAAGGTGAAACCGAGTGATCAAGGCGCGCAAACGTCTATGGGTCGTGCTGGCATCTGCCGGCGTACTGGTGGCTGCGGGCCTGCTGGCAGGCTTTGCCCTGCGCGATGCGATGACGTTTTTCCATTCCCCCGCCATGGTGGCCGAAGCGCCGCCACTGCCCGGCCAGCGCATCCGCGTGGGCGGTCTGGTGATTGAAGGATCGGTGGAGCGCCCGGCATCGGGCGGCGCCAGCTTTTCCGTGACCGACACCATTGCCGATATCCGCATCACCTATGCCGGATCGCTGCCTGACCTGTTCCGCGAGGGGCAGGGCATTGTTGCCGAAGGCGCGTTTGCCGAAACCGGCCTGTTTGTCGCCAGCCGCGTGCTGGCCAAGCATGATGAAGCCTACATGCCGCCAGAGGTCGCTTCGGCTCTTGCCAGCGCCGAGGCGCAAGGCAGCCTGCCCGGTGCGACAGGGCGCGATGCCTGGTCGCTGGGGCAGGCGCGGATCGGGCAAGACCGTACATGATTGCAGAACTTGGCCGTTTTCTGATCGCGCTGGCCCTGATCGTCTCACTGGCGCAGATGGTCTTGAGCTGGGTTGGTGCCAGTCAGGGCGGACGCTCGCCTTATGCTGCTGCCGGGCGCACGGCCAGCCTCGCGGCGCTTCTTGCCTCGGCGTTCGGCTTTGCGCTGCTGATTGTCACCTTCATCCAGTCCGATTTCTCGGTCGCCTATGTCGCCGGGCATTCCCATGTCGACAAGCCGCTTTTCTACAAGATCACGGCCGCCTGGGGCGGGCATGAAGGCTCGATGCTGCTCTGGTGTCTCATTCTGGCGCTGTTTGGCTATGGCCTGACGCGGGTGGGGCCGACCGACCCCGCGCTGCGCGCGCGCGCTGTCAGCCTGCAGGGCCTGCTGCAAAGCCTGTTCTTTGCCTTTCTGGTGTTTGCCTCCAACCCGTTTGACCGGCTTGATCCGGCCCCATTGCAGGGCCGTGACCTCAATCCGATCCTGCAGGACCCCGCGCTCGCCTTTCACCCCCCGCTTCTCTACCTGGGCTATGTCGGCCTGTCGGCGGCATTTGCCATCGCGGCGGCCGGACTGATCCAGAAAACATCCGGGCGCGACATTGCCCGCGCGCTGCGCCCCTGGGCGATTGGCGCGTGGACCAGCCTGACGGCGGGTATCTCGCTGGGGGCCTGGTGGGCCTATTACGAGCTGGGCTGGGGCGGATGGTGGTTCTGGGACCCGGTGGAAAACGCCAGCTTCATGCCGTGGCTGCTGGGGGCCGCTCTGGTTCACTCGGTCATCGCCACGGAGAAGCGCGGGGCCTTCCCCGGCTGGACGGTGTTCCTCGCGCTTCTGGCCTATGTCCTGTCGATCCTTGGCGCGTTTCTGGTCCGCTCCGGCGTTATCACGTCTGTGCATGCCTTCGCGCTCGATCCTGAACGTGGCGTCTGGATTCTCGGCATGCTGGGCGTGTCGGCTGTCGCGGGCTTTGGCCTTTTTGCGCTGCGCGCCGGTCATCTGGGCGAGGGCGAAGGCTTTGAGCCGACCAGCCGCGAAGCCTTCATCGGGGCCAATAACCTGCTTCTCGCGGCGGCTTCGGGCGTGGTGCTGGTCGGCACGCTCTATCCCCTGTTTGTGGAGATGCTGGGCGGTGCGCCGGTATCTGTCGGCCCGCCCTATTTTGATGCGGCGGCGACGCCTTTGCTGATCCTTGCCCTCCTGCTGGTACCGATTGCACCCTTCCTGCCCTGGTCAAACGGGGGCGCGAAACCGGCTCTGAAACAGATGCGGGCGGCCGTCCTTCTTCTGCCGGTTGCGCTTGCGGGTATCGCGCTCATCTGGTTTGGCGCGCCGGTGCTGGCCGTGATTGGCGGGGCGCTGGGCGTATGGGTGATGGCGGGGGCCGCGATGGACGCGTTCAGATCGCTGCCGCTGGCACAGACGCGCGTGCTGAAATTTGCCACGGCCGGACGGGCCATGGCGCATGCCGGGGTGGGCTTCATCGCGCTGGGCGCTGCCGCTGATGCCTCGCGCCCGCCGGATGTGAACAGCGCGCTGGGAAGCGGAGAGAGCATCGAGATTGCCGGGCGCACTCTGACGCTCACCGATGTGCGCCGCGCCGATGGTCCCAACTATCTGGCCGACCGCGCCACCCTGTCGGTGTCCGGTGGCGGCACGATCAGCCCGGAGCGCCGCTTCTACTGGGCCGCTGACCAGCATACCCGCGAAGTGGGGCTCGGCTCATCGCTGAGAGGCGATCTCTATGTCTCCATCGGGGAGGCGCGCCCGCGTGAGGATGGCAGTGCGGCCTATGAAATCCGCGCCGCCTTCCATCCACTGGTCTGGATGCTGGGCCTTGGCGCGACCCTGATCGTGCTGGGCGGTTTTTCAGCGCTCACCGCGCAAGTACTCACCCGCCGCCAGCGCACGGTGCAGCCATGATTGCCGCGCTCCTGATGGCTCTGGCCCTGCAGGCTTCGCCCGAACTGGCACCGGCTGACGAGGCGCGCGCGCAAGGTCTGATGCGCGAGGTGCGCTGCATGGTGTGCGCGGGCGAGTCGGTGCTGGATTCCAGTGCGCCCATGGCGGGAGACATGCGCCGCTTCATCCGCGAGGAAATTGCCGCAGGGCGTGAGGACGAGGCCGTGCGCACCGCGCTGGTGGCGCGTTTCGGCCATGAAGTGCTGATGCGCCCGCCCATGGAGGTGCGCACTCTGCCGCTCTGGCTGGCGCCCTTGATCTTCCTCGCGCTGGGCGGCGCGCTATTGTTCACCAGCATGCGCCGCAAGGCGCGTAAGGACAGCTTGTAAGCGCCCGCCGCTTGCCGGACACTCCGCGCGTCAGGGCAATAACGGGAGCGGCACGATGCGGTCTGAAAAGCTGGAGTTTGCGGGCAGTCAGGGCGCAATGCTGGCGGCAAGGCTCGACCGGCCCAAGCCGCCGCCGCGCGGCTACGCCCTGTTTGCGCATTGCTTTTCCTGCTCCAAGGATACGCTGGCGGCCACGCGGGTGGCGCGCGAGCTGGCCGGACATGGCATCGCGGTCCTGCGCTTTGACTTTACCGGGCTTGGCCATTCCGACGGCGAGTTTGCCAACACCAATTTCTCCTCCAACATCGACGACCTGCTGCGTGCTGCCGATCATTTGCGCGAGCACTATGAAGCGCCCTCCATCCTGATCGGTCATTCTCTGGGCGGTGCGGCGGTGCTGGTTGCGGCGGCAAAAATCCCTGAAGTAAAGGCGGTGGTGACCATCGGCGCACCCGCTGATGCGGCCCATGTCGAAAAGCAGTTCGCCGACGATGTGGACACCATACGCCAGAGCGGGGAGGCGCGCGTCCAGCTCGCCGGGCGGCCCTTCACCATCCGCAAGCAATTTCTCGATGACATTGCCGGGCAGAACGTGCTGGAGGCGGCCAAAAGCCTGAAAGCGGCCCTGCTGGTCGCGCATGCGCCGCGCGATGAGACGGTGGGCATCGACAACGCCACGCGCCTCTTCGTCGCCGCGAAACACCCCAAGAGCTTCCTCAGTCTTGATGATGGCGATCATCTGCTGAGCGGCGCGGCCCACGCCGCCCATGCGGCCAAGGTCATCGCCGCCTGGGCGGAGCGCTACGCGCTGAACGATCCGCTGCCTGCCGCGCCAGCCTCGCCGCCGGGTAATAATTCAGCCCTCGTACAGGAGACCGGCAAGGGCGCGTACCTGAGCTGGGCTTCAACCGGCGAAGCGCGCTTTCTGGTGGATGAGCCGGAGGATCTTGGCGGGTTTGATGCGGGTCCGGCTCCCTATCAGCTTCTCTCAACCGCGCTGGCAGCCTGCACCACCATCACCTTGCGGATGTATACAGACCGGAAGGACTGGGCGTTGGGGCGTATCACGACCCACGTGACCCACGCCAAAGGCGATGCCGAAGATGGTCAGCCGCCGCGCGATGTGTTTACCCGTACGATCTCGGTTGAAGGCGGGCTGAGCGCAGAGCAGTCGGAAAAGCTCGTCGAAATTGCGAACAAATGCCCGGTTCACCGGACGCTGGAACGCAGCTCCCATATCGACACCGCCTATGCGGATGACGAGACCTGACCCTCTTTATCATTACAGCTTCGTCACCATTTGGTAATAGAGCGTAGAGCCTGACCACGCCATGAACGCGGTCAGGGACGATCTGGCTCCGCCCTTGCAAGCGGAGTCAAACCACACCCAGCCGCCAGAGGATTTCTCATGTTGTCACCGCGCGCCTTCCGTTCGCTTCTGATCCCCGCCCTGCTTGCGGGCAGTGTCTGCCTCATGCCGCCGCAGCTGGCTCCAGGCGCATCGGCACAGACGGCCAGAAGCGCTGAATCCATGCCGCCGGGCACGCCGATGTCCTTTGCTGACCTGATCGAGCGGGTCAGCCCGGCAGTTGTATCGATTGAAGCGGCGGGCAGTGTTGATCCGCGCGGCGTGCCGGACCTGTCCGACATTCCGCCGCAGTTCCGCGAGTTTTTCGAGCGCTTTGGCGGGCAGGGCGGACCAGCCCAGCCGCGTGAGCGCCGCTCGCAAGGCTCAGGCTTCTTCATCTCCGCTGATGGCCTGCTGGTGACGAACGAGCACGTCATCTCCGGATCCACCGAGATTACGGTCACGCTGGTGGACGGATCGGAGTTTCCCGCCGAAGTCGTGGGGCGTGATGCGGCCACCGACATCGCCCTGCTGCGCGTCAATGGTTCGGACCGCGAATTTGCCTATGTGAACCTTGATCGCACCCCGTCCATCCGCGTGGGCGACTGGGTCGTCGCGGTCGGCAATCCGTTTGGCCTGGGCGGCACGGCAACGGCCGGTATCGTCTCCGCAATTGGCCGCCCCCTGGGCAACACCCAGCTCTACACGAATTTCCTGCAGATCGATGCGCCTATCAACCGGGGCAATTCGGGTGGTCCGGCGTTTGACCTGCATGGCAATGTGGTCGGCGTGAACTCTGCGATCTTCTCGCCGACCGGCGGCAATGTCGGTATCGGCTTTGCCATCCCTTCAGATCTGGCGGCGTCGGTTGTGGACCAGCTGATCCAGGGCGGCGAAGTGCGCCGCGGCTATCTGGGTATCGCGCCGCAATCGCTGACCGCAGACCTTGCTGAAAGCCTTGGCCTGCCGCGTGACCGGCGCGGCGTACTGGTGGCCGAAGTCATCGCCGGAACCCCGGCGGCGGACGCTGGCCTGCAAAATGGCGATGTCATTATCCGCATTGACGGCCAGACGGTGAACGAGCAGCGCGAGCTGTTCCAGCGCATCGGCGCAGTGGCGCCCGGTGAGCGCGTGGAACTGCGCATCATCCGCGATGGCCGTGAGCGCACCATCCGCGTGCGCCTGTCAGAGCGTCCGGATGCCGGTACCGCCTCCACCAGCCCTGAGGTTCAGCCCTCGCGCAATGAGGTGTTCGGCATGAATCTCACTCCGGCTGATGACGCCGCGCGTGAGCGCGTCGGTGCCAGCGGCAATCGTGGCCTTCTGGTGAACAGCGTGCGTTCGGACTCCGAGGCGTCACGCCGCGATATCCGCAATGGCGATGTCATCCTGGAAGCAGGCGGACGTGATGTACGCACGGTCGACGAATTGCGGGCGGCCGTGGCGGCTGCGCGTGAAAGCAATCGCAATGCCGTGCTTGTGCTGGTGGCCCGCCAGCAGGGCGGGGTGCGCTATGTCGCGCTCCGGCTCGATGCCGAATAGGGCGCGTTGAAACATCGGATCGGGAGCTCCGGACATGCGCATTCTCATTATGGAAGACGACAAGCAGGTGGCTGCCTTCATGGGGCGGGGCCTGCGTGAGGCGGGGCATGTCTGCGATGCGGCCCATGACGGCGAGGACGGGCTGGAGATGGCCCGCAACAGCCAGTACGACGTGCTGGTCGTTGACCGGATGATGCCGCGCCGCGACGGGCTGTCCGTGATCGAGACCCTGCGCGCCGAAGGCATGGCAACCCCGATCCTCATCCTCTCCGCCCTGGGCGAGGTGGATGACCGGGTGGACGGGCTGAAATCGGGTGCTGATGACTATCTGGTGAAGCCCTACGCCTTTGCCGAGCTTCTGGCCCGCGTCGAGGTGCTGGCCCGGCGGCGTGATCCGGGTTCGGTCCAGACCCAGCTTTCGGTCGGTGATCTGGAAATGGATCTGCTGGCGCGCACGGTCAGGCGCGGCGGGGAGGATGTCCTCCTGCAGCCGCGCGAGTTCCGCCTGCTGGAGTTTCTCATGCGCCATGCCGGACAGGTGGTGACGCGCACCATGCTGCTGGAAAAGGTGTGGGACTATCACTTTGACCCCCAGACCAATGTGATCGACGTTCATATCTCCCGGCTTCGCTCCAAGATCGACAAGCCGTTCGGCTCGACCATGCTGCATACCGTTCGCGGTGCGGGTTACCGGCTGCAGGCGTGAGCGAGACAGCGCCGATATCGCCGGTGCCGGCTGGCAGGTTCATCCTGCCAGCCTTCGCGCGCACGACGGCTTTCCGCCTGACCCTATTGTCAGCGGCGCTGTTTGCGTTCTCCAGCTTCGTGATCCTGGCACTGGTCTATGCCGCCACCGTGACGGCAGGCGTGCGCCGGGCGGACAACGCCGTCGCTCAGGAAAGCATTGCCATCGAGACCCGCTTCCGGGCCGAAGGCGTAGCCGCTGCCAACCGCTATATTGTCCAGAGCTCGGTCGCTGGCGGGGAGTTTCTCTATCTCCTCAACCAGCCCTCCGGGCGCCGCCTGTCGGGTAATATCTCCAACCTGCCATCCACCCCGCCCGACGCGCAGGGGCGGGTGCGTTTCACCTATGAGCGCGCGCCGCCGGGCGGGCAGACGGCGGCAGAACCCAGCCGCGCCGCGCGCGGACTGATCAGCGAGCTGGAAGGCGGCTACAAGCTCTTCGTCGGCATCGATGTGGAGGACGAGGCCCGCTTCGTCACCTATATTCTCAACGCCGTGCTCATCGCGTCCGGGCTGGCGGTGGCGATGGGTATTGTTTCAGGCGCGGTGGTCAGCCGGCGCTTCTCGCGCCGCCTTGATGACATCAATGCCGCAGCCCGCGAGGTGATGGCCGGGCGGCTGCAGACCCGCGCGCCGCGCAATTTCTCCGGTGATGAGCTTGATGATCTGGCGTCGAACTTCAACGACATGCTGGACCGGGTAGAGCACCTTATGCAGCGCATGCGCTCGGCGGGCGATTCCATTGCCCACGATTTGCGCCTGCCGCTGACGCGTATGCGCGGGCGGCTGGAAGCATCGCTGGTGGAGGCGGGAGATATCGCAGACCGTGAGGCCGCGCTGGCGCAGGCCATCTCCGATTCCGACGAACTGCTCAAAACCTTCAATGCCGTGCTGTCGCTCTCACGCCTTCAGACCGGCGAGCGCCGCCGCGCGCTGGAAGTGCTCGACCCGGCGGAGATTATCGCCGACGTCGCCGAGCTGTATGAGCCGGTGTGCGAGGAAACCGGCCATGATTTCGCGCTGGATGCCAGTGCGGGCCTGACCATTCTGGCAGACCGCGAGCTGGTGGCGCAGGCGGTGGCCAACCTTCTGGACAATGCCATCAAATACACGCCGGCCGGCGGCGCCATCATGTTGCGCCTGCGGGCGACCTCCAGGGGCGCGGTGGAGATTTCCGTGACCGATACCGGCCCTGGCATTCCGCCAGACGAACGGCCGCGCGTGCTGGAACGCTTCGTGCGCCTTGAAGCCAGCCGCAATCTGCCCGGCGTCGGCCTTGGCCTGTCGCTGGTGCAGGCCATTGCGGAGGTGCACGGTGCCGAGCTGAAACTCGATGACGGCCCCGGCGGGCTGGACGGCGCCGGACCGGGCCTGCGCATCGCATTACTGTTTCCTGCCCATCGCGCGTGACGCGCTTGCCTTGAAGGTCAGACGCGGGCCAGTTTGCGGCCTATGACCGCCCCTGTCTCCCAACGCATCACCGCAACCCTTCCCGTCCGCGACGCTGACGCTGCCCGCCAGCGGCGCGCCAGTATTCCGGCGGCTGCGCTGTCCGCCTGGCCACAGGGCTTTCTCGATGCGGTGATGTCGGCTTCGCCCTATCTGGCCCGGCTGATGGAAAGGCGCGCCGCCACGTTGCAGGCGCTGGCCACCGGCAGCCCTGAAGCCGTGTGCGAGGCGGTTATTGCCAACGCGCGATCGGCAGGCGCTTGCGACACCGAAGCCGACGTTATGCAGACCTTGCGCGAGGCCAAGATGGATATCCATCTGGCGACGGCGCTGGCCGATCTGTCCGGCGCATGGCCGCTGGAGCAGACAACCGCCACCATCTCCGCCTTCGCCGATGCTGCCCTGCAGGGCGCGCTGGGTTTTGCGGCGCGTGAGATGGGACTGGCGGGCGAAGACGGCACGGTAGCCGGGTTTGCCGTGCTGGCGCTCGGCAAGCTCGGCACGCAGAGCCTCAACTACTCCTCCGACATTGATCTGGTGGTGGTGTGGGAGGCGGAGCGCTTCCAAGCGCCAGGCGGCAAGGAGCCGCAAAAGCTGGCCACGCGCCTCACCCAGCGCCTTGTGCGCCTGATGAGCGAAATGACGCCTCAGGGCTATGTCTTCCGCACCGATCTGCGCCTGCGCCCCGACCCGTCCTCCACGCCGCTGGCGGTCAATGGCGACATGGCGCGCCACTATTTCGAGGCGGTAGGCCAGAACTGGGAGCGGGCCGCCTATGCCAAGGCGCGCGCGGTGGCTGGTGATATCGAAGCTGGCAACGCCTTCATCGCCGATCTGGAACCCTTCATCTGGCGGCGCACGCTGGATTTTGCGGCCGTGGAGGATATCCGGGCGCTGGCCAAGCAGATACAGGCCGTCGGCAATCGCGCAGAGCTGAATGTTGCCGGACATGACGTGAAGCTGGGCCTTGGCGGCATACGCGAGGTGGAGTTTTACGCCCAGGTGCTGCAGCTGGTCTTTGGCGGGCGAAAGCCGCAATTGCGCGTGGCGGGCACGCTGTCAGCCCTCGGAGCCTTGCGCGGCGCAGAGCTGATTGAGGCCGATACGGCGCGCGTGCTGGCCGAGAGCTACACCTTCCTGCGCCATGTCGAGCACCGCATCCAGATGCTTGATGACGAGCAGACCCAGACGCTTCCGCAGAAGGATGCTGACCGGGCGCGCGTTGCCGCCCTTGCCGGCTATGCCGAGCTCGACGCGTTTGATGCGCGCGTAGCGGAGACGTTGCGGGCGGTTCACAACGCCTTCACCGAGCAGTTCGAGGAGGGCGAGAGCCTTGCCACCCATGAGGGCAGCCTGGTGCTGACCGGCGTCGAGCCGACGCCTGACACGCTCGAAACGCTTTCCCGGCTAGGCTTTTCCGATCCGGTGCGCATCTGGCACCAGCTTTCGGGCTGGGCGGCAGGCCGGGCGCGGGCCGCGCGCACGGAGCGAGCCCGCAGGCTGTTCTCGCGTCTGGCACCGCGTCTGGTGGAAGCCATCGGCGCGACCGGGGATGCCGATGCCGCCTTTGCCCGGTTTGCGGCCTTCTTTGAGGGACTGCCTTCGGGCGTCCAGCCGCTATCGCTCCTGACCGCGCATCCGGCTCTGGCCGACGAGCTGATCGCCATTCTGGGGCTGGCACCAAGCCTTGCCGACGAGATCGGCAAGCGCCCCGCGCTTCTGGATGTGATGCTGGAGCCTGCGTTTGCTGCGCCACTGTCCGAGACCGGGCCAGCCAGCCAGGAAGTGCTCACCGAGCGTCTGGCGCGCGGGGAGACCTTCGAGGATGCCATGAATACCGCGCGCCGTTTCGTGCGTGAGGAGCGCCTGCGCATAGGCGCGCAGCTCCTGCGTGGCCGGGCAGGGGCCAGCGATGCGGCCAACGCCTATTCCATCCTCGCCCGCCATAGCGTGATGGCCATGTCCGGAGCTGCCGAGCGCGAGATGGAGCGCCGCCACGGGGCCGCGCCTGGACGGTGGCATGTGCTGGGCATGGGCAAGCTGGGCGGCGGGGAGCTGTCAGCCGATTCCGATCTGGACCTGATCGTCGTGTACGAGCCGCAGGCCGAGCAGTCTGACGGTGCCCAGCCGCTCGAAGCGCCGGTCTGGTTTACGCGCTTCACCCAGCGCCTTGTGTCAGCGCTCTCCGCGCCGACCGAGGAAGGGGCGCTCTACCCGGTTGATCTGGCCTTGCGCCCATCCGGCTCTGCCGGGCCTGTAGCGGTCTCGCTGCAGCGCTTTGAAACCTATTACCGCGAGGAGGCGTGGGTGTGGGAGCGCATGGCGATGACGCGCGCGAGCCTCGTCGCCTCCAGCGGTGATGATGGTGCCGTCGGCCGTGCCATAGCCGATGCGGTCAATGCGCACACGCTGAGCGAGGGGGAGGTTTGCAAGGCCGCCAGCGACATGCGCGCCCGGCTGGAGCGCGACAAGCCTGCGGCCTCGTCCTGGGATCTCAAACTGCGCCAGGGCGGTCTCCTGGATATCGAGTTCGTGGCGCAGGCGGGACTGGTGGCAGGGCGTCTGGGCTGCGAGCCGTCCACGCGCAAGGCGCTGGAGAGGCTGGGCGGCACGCACTGGCTGGAGGCGGCGGACGCTCACACCCTGCTGGAGGCCCATGCGCTCTATGAAGCGGTGACGCAGCTGACCCGGCTGGCCCATGGCAGCGGATTTGATCCGCAAGATGCCAGCGAACCCTTCGCCCGGCGTCTCGCCCAGGCGGCAGGCTGCGCCAATCTCGAGGCGTTGAGGGCGCGGGTAGAGGCGCTTGCCGACCAGACAAGGGCTATATTTATCAAGGTGGTAGAAAAAAGAGCATCGGCGAGCGACGGATAGGGCGCGCTTACTTCGTTTGAGAGGGTGCAGAGGGACATCTGCTCACCGAAGCAATCGGAGTTACGACGCAATGAAAACCTCCCTGAAATTTGCCGCAGCCGCTCTGGCGCTCGGCTTTACCTCCGTGCCGGTCATGTCTGTCAGCGCTGTTGCTGCTGAAGCGGCCGTGCAGGAATCTGAAGCTGGCGAGCGCGGTGAACGCCGCGGCCATCGCTGGGGCCATCGCGGCCCGCGCGGCAATGGCGAAGCCTTTGCCGAGCGTCTTGCCAGCATCGACGCTGACGGCGACGGCGTCATCACCCGCGCCGAGTTTCTCGCCCATCACAACGCCATGTTCGACCGCATGGACGCCAATAATGACGGCGTCATCAACGCGGCTGACCGTGAGCTGATGCGCGAGCGCTGGGCTGAACGCCGTGCGGAGCGTGGCGCTGAAGGTGGCGAGCGCCGCCGTCAATGGGGCCAGCGTGGTGGCGAACACCGTGAGCGCGCCGACCGCGAGATCACCCGCGCTGATTTCGAGGCACGCGGTAATGCCATGTTTGACCGCTGGGCCGGTGAAGGTAATGATTCCGTCACCGTCGCCGCCGTGCAGGAACGTATGGCGGAAATGCGCGCTCAGCGCGGCGAGCGCGGTGAACGCCGCCAGCGCCGCAGCCGCGACTAGAACGACTGAAGGCTAGCTTGTCAGGGAGGCGTCCATCCGGCCGGTTCTGCAGGTCATTACCGGTTCTGGAAGGAGCGCCGCCCCTGACGGCGACGCCGCCCTGGCGCGTGCGCTCAGCCGGGGTGACAGTGCAGCCATGCAGGCATTCATTGCCCGCACCCTGCCCAAGATCACCGGCGCTGCCCGGCGGTTGCTGGGTGATCGCAGCGAAGCCGAAGACGTGGCCCAGGAGACCTATTTGCGGGTCTGGCGGCATGCACACAAATGGAAGCCCGGCGCAGCGCGCTTTGATAGCTGGGTAATGAGAATTGCGGTCAATCTTTGTTATGACCGCCTGAGAAAACGCCGCGAGACCAGCATGCCTGAAAACTATGATCGGGCAGATGGCGGAGCGGATGCAGACAGCATGCTGGCAGGTAAGGACAGTCAGGACGCCGTGCGCGCCGCTGTCGCCAACCTTCCCGAACGCCAGCGCCTTGCGCTTGAACTTTGTCATTTTCAGGAGCTGGGCAATATCGAGGCGGCAGAGATAATGGAGGTCAGTGTGGAAGCGATGGAATCCCTGCTGTCACGAGCGCGGCGCAGCCTGCGCGAACAGCTGGCAGACAACGCAGCTGACCTCATAAACACGCTGGCTCATGGCCGAGGCGATCAAAGCCGGGGGGACCCGATATGATGGACCAGACACGATTTTCCGCGCTTCTTTCCGCCTATGGGGCGGACCCCAAACGCTGGCCGCAGGCAGAACGTCCGGGCGCGCTTGCCTTCATGGAAAGCCATAGCGAGACGGCTACCAGACTGGTGGCAGAGGCGGGCGAGCTGGACGGGCTGCTGGAAGCGGCGCGGGCAGAACCGCCCTCTGCAGGTCTTGCAGGGCGCATACTGGCCGCCGGGCAGGCGCAGTCGCGCTTTGCCCCTGAATGGACGCGGCTGGCGGCCGTGCTCGCGCTCAGTGCCGGACTGGGCCTTGGCTGGGGCGGTGCAAGCCTTGGCGGTGCCAGTCAGAGCGATGCGGCCTATGCCATGGCATTTTCCAGCTTTGCAGACCCGGCCTATGAAGAGCTGGTCGACTTCATCGAGAATGAGGTGCGCTGATGAGCTGGTTTGAGGGACGGCGTTTCTGGATTGCGCTTCTTGTCGTGTCGCTGGGTGCCAATGGCGTCCTGGCGGGCATACTTGCCCAGCGCGCGCTGGCGCCGGCCAGCACGGTCCAGGAAACGGGCCGGTATATGCCCGGCAGCGGCGGCTTCAATCCGCGTGCTTTCATCGCCGCCCTGCCGGAGGAGCGCCGTGATACAGCGCGCCGCGAGCTGCGCGAGGGCCTGCGTGAGCTGCGTCCCCTGTTTGGCGAGATGATCGACCGGCGGCGCGAGATGAACGCGCTGCTGCGCGCCGATGAGTTCGACGAGGCCGCGATGCTGGCTCTGACGGCCGATATACGCGCCATCCGCGCCCGGCTGGATGCAGGCGGCGAAGAGGTGCTCCTCAGCATTGTGTCTGATCTTGAGCCGGAGGTCCGCCGTGCCGCTCTGGAGGCGGCCTATGCGCCGCGTGGCCGGGGTATGAGGCGCGGTGGTGAAAGGCGGGATGGGGAACGCCGCCGTCATCATCAGGTTGAAGGTTCCGAATAGATTATTCTGCGGCCTCGGTGACCGCATCGGGTTCGCCACTTCCGCTGCCATTACTGCCCGGCTGTTGCCGGGGAATGGTGAAGGAGATGGTGGTGCCTTTGCCCAGCACCGAGTCGATGCGCAGCTCGCCGCCATGCAGCTCGACCAGCGATTTTGACAGGGCCAGACCCAGTCCTGAGCCCTGATAGCTCTTGGAGTGCTGGTTCTCGATCTGCTCGAACGGGCGGCCGAGGCGCGGCAGGTCTTCTTCGGCAATGCCGATACCTGTGTCGGCAACCTGCAGGACGATGCCGTCAGCGGCTTCAAATCCGCGCACGATGACGCGGCCTCCTTCGGGCGTGAATTTCACGGCGTTCGACATCAGGTTCAGCAATATCTGCTTGAGCGCGCGCGGATCGGCCTCCACCTCCGGCAGATCACCGCATT
Organism: Glycocaulis sp.; assembly: GCF_050485565.1. Taxonomy (GTDB): domain Bacteria; phylum Pseudomonadota; class Alphaproteobacteria; order Caulobacterales; family Maricaulaceae; genus Glycocaulis. Next base: position 124,443 of record NZ_JBJHBQ010000004.1, read on the forward strand.
CAGCGCGCACCTGCAGGCTTTTCTCCTGCGCACGCGCGCCGATCAGGCGCACGCATTGTTCGATCACGGCCCCCGGATCGAGCGGCTCGGTCTGCAGGTTCATCTTGCCGGCCTCGATCTTCGACATGTCGAGGATGTCGTTGATGAGCGACAGCAATAACCCGCCGGAATTGTGGATGTCGCCAGCATATTCGATATAGCGGTCATGGCCGAGCGGGCCGAAAATCTGCTTCTGCATCATCTCGCTGAACCCGATAATGGCGTTCAGCGGCGTGCGCAGCTCATGGCTCATATTCGCCAGGAATTCGGATTTGGACCGGTTGGCTTCCTCGGCGCGCAGCTTCTCCTCATGGTGGCTCTTGGCCAGCTCCCGGATCTGCTGGGAGGAGGCTTCAAGCTCGTTATAGGACTGGCGCAAGCGCTCCTGATTATCGCGCAGCTCGCCCTGCTGCTGCTTGAGAAGCGTGATGTCGGCCCCGACGCTGACCAGGCCGCCATCGGCAGTCTGGCGTTCCGAATAGTGCAGCCAGCGCCCGTCGGTCAGCTCCATCTGGTAGGATTCGCCATCATTCTCGCTGCTGTGCACACCGGCTATCGAGCCGGACGCCGCAGCCTCGACAGCCTCGTACGCCATGCCCGGACGCAGCGAACCTTCAGGCAGGTTGAAGAAGTCGCGGAACTTGCGGTTCCACAGAACCAGGCGGCGGCGCGAATCCCACAACGCAAAGCTTTCCGTCATGGACTCCAAGGCTGCGCGCAGGCGGGTTTCGGCGGCGAGCACGCGCTTTTGCGCGCCTTTGCGCTCGGTGACATCGATCGCCACACCGACCAGACGCCGTCCCGGCCCCGCCCCTTCGCTCGCCAGTGGCCGGCCGCGCATCTGCACCCAGACAGCCAGGTTTTGCGCGCGAACCTCCAGATCCACCTCTTCGGCTCTGGATGCGGCGCGGATGGCCGTGCGCAGGCGTGAGCGGTCTTCATTCGACAGCAATTGCAGGAAGTCGGCCCCGGACATGCTGGCCGCATCGTCCAGCCCCAGCATGCGGGCAAAGGAGTCGGTGATGAACACCGCATCGGTCTCCAGATCCCAGTCCCAGACCCCGCAGCGTGCGCCCTCAATGGCCAGCCGGAAGCGGCGTTCAGAATCGTGCAGGCGCGCTTCGGCCTTTTTCAGCGCCCCGGTCTGCATCAGCAGCACGACGTAAAACGCGATGGCGGTAAACAGCGGCCCGAAGAACAGAAGGGCGTGGAAAATGAGCGTCATGTTCCAGGCGGCCGCGTTCAGGCCCGCCGGCCCGATGGAATAGACATAGAGGGGCGCATCGCGCAGCCGGGCGACGCCCAGCACCTGTTCGGCCTCGCCAAGGCGCGCGCCTGTCAGCGCGCCGCCACCGGCATCGGCCAGCGCCCTCGCGTCCCGGCTCTGCAGGCCGAAGCGCTCGGCAGCCAGCGGTGCGCCAGTAACCGGCGCTTCGGGGTAAAGCGCGAGCGTGCGGCCCACACTGTCGGTCAGCACCGCGATGCGGGCCGCACCATCAGCGCTGACAAGCTCTGACGGGGTGGCAAATGCCAGCAGGGTGCCGACGCTCTGGTCGGGCAGGGGAACCGGCGCGGCCAGCACGACATGAGCGGTTTCGCCCGCAATGCCGGCAACCCATTGCGGGCTGCCAAGGGCGGCATCGGCGGCGGTCGCCAGATCGGAGGGCTGGCTGCCCGCAATGAGCGGCTCGGCACCGGGCAGCCAGAGCGCAGCGCCCGATACATGGGAGGAGCTGGTAATCGCTTCCACGATGGCCTGCTGGTCAATGCCGGTATCGGCTTGCGACAGGCTGGTCGCTGCGAAACTGAGCGTGCCGCGTATTTCCGACAGCCGCCCTGACACGCTCTCGGCGATGAAGGCGGCGCTGCGGGCCTGACGGTTTTCCGCCTCGGCCTGCGCCGAGCTCCACTCCATCTGCAACTTGGCCCAGATGACGGTGCCGAAAACGCCTGCGAAAACGATGAGGAAAATCAGGACAAGACGGGACAGGCGTGCGCGCCCGGAGGCTGGCCCGTCCATGGCCGGCCGTCCGTGCGGACGCCGTGCGTCGGTATTGCGCGCTGTCCGGGCTCGAATCATCGCTCCCAGAATAGGGTTGCAGGCCGGTAAACGTCCAGCGCCTCTAAGGTATTATTCGGCGGCCTGGCTGGCCGCGCTTCCCGCCTCGCCCGGCTTCGCCCGGACCGTGCGCACGGTCTCTGACATCTGGCGGGCAAGCCCCACCAGTTCGGGCCCGCATTCAGGATTGTCGGCAACGGCGCGCGCCACCGCTTCAGCCAGTGCCAGAAGGCGCGGGGCCTGCGCGATCAGGCGCGCTTGCGTCTCGATGCGGTGCGGGTCGCGGTCATATTCGGCGCCCGGCGTACGCCAGCCGCCCCAGTTCTGCTGGTCGGTGACGACCACCGGATAGGTGCCGGGGAAGGGGTGGTGGGCGCATTCTTCGGGCGTCTGCCATTTATTGGCCGCGCGCAGTACACGCCAGTTATTGCCCGTGTTTTCGCCGCCGCCATCTTCAACCGCCAGCTCGTGCGCCTGGAAATCGCGCCCCAGCCCGCAATCGTAGAAGACCTTTACCGGCTCCTCGACATCGCGGACCCATTGCGGCTTGACCTTCTCCACCAGCGCCCATGTGCCGACCGGATGGACGAACACGCGCTGGTGCTTGTGAAAGACGGCCTTGGCCATGACAGGCTCCGCTGTTTCTCGCCGGAGAGGCGAAATCACGGACACATTACGCCAGCCGGTTTAGAGCGGCGTTAAAGAGCGTGGTTAACGCGCCGTTTGCACGTCTGTGCAAACGGCGCGTCAGGACCGGACTATGATGGCTTGGCTACAGCCTTCTTGCGCTTGCGCCGCACCAGCAGCCAGCGAATGAGGAAGACCGCCGGTATCAGAAGGATCAGCCAGGGCAGGATCACGGCTATGAACACGATCACCGCTGCCACGCCTTCAGAGAGCGTGTCTGTGAAGTCTTCCAGCGCCTGCATGATCGGGTTGAAGCGCACCGGCGAGGTCTGGCTGATAATCGGGTGGTAGTGCAGCGTCAGGCGCGATGTCTCGACGCGTGTACGCAGCGCCGCGATGACGCTGGCGCGGCTGTCGATATCGGCCTGCACGCGGGCCAGCTCCCGCTCCACGGCCAGAATATCGCTCATCGGGCCGTCAGCGGTTTCCAGCAGGCCCTGCAGCCGGTCACGCAGCGCGGTCTGGGCGGCCAGACGGGCCTCTCCATCCACGATCTGCGTGGTGAGATCCTCTACCGAGGTGTTCTCGCTCTGGATATTGCCGCCAGCCTCGCTGACTTCCTCGCCAAGCCCGGCGCGGAAGTTTGCGATCCAGTCGGGCCGGGCGCGGATTTCCAGTGAGCCGGACGGGCGCTCGCCATCAGGATCATTGATGGAGGCGTTGATAACGCGGCACACATTACCACCGGCGGCGGTGCAGGCGTCCTGATGGGCGGTATGCAGACCGGCAAGCTGGGCGGCAGGCACGCGCAGCCCATAGGTGTGGCGATAGGCCAGCAGGGCGGCTTCTTCTGCTGCCTGTCCGCCCGATGCCGGGGGTGGAGGCGGAGCGGGGCTGGCGGCTCTCGAGGCGAGGCCCATCTCGTGCATCTGCGCAGGCGGCGCAGATTCGACAACCGCATCACGGCCGTCGCGATAGCCAGCCTCCTGCCCTGCGTCTCCGCAGCCAGCCAGCAACAGCGCGGCCAGCCAGCCTGTAGCGATCAGGCGTGTGGTCATGAGTCTGTCCTCCCCTTTGCCACCGCTTTGCGGCAGATCCGGAGCGGAGTGTGCGCCATGAAATGTGGCAGGGGCAAGACGGGCCTCCCCGCCTTGCCGGCAATGTCAGACCAGCTCGCCGCTCTGCCTCTGGCGTTCCAGCGCCAGCGCTCCCTTGATGAGGATCACGGTCAGGACAAGCGCGCCCATACCGGCGAGGACTTCACCGATCTCGATGGCCAGCATGGGCAGGTGCAGGGTCATGCCCAGCGCCCAGATCACGGCAGCGACGGTCAGAAAGCCGGTGACAGAGATGAAGAGCGAGCCGGTTACAGCGGCGATGATGGCATACACGGTTAGCCGCGCCGGTGACGCGGCGGTCTCGGTGGTCATGGGAAACTCCAGACAAAAGAACGCTCAAAAAATGGTGCGCGCGGGCCGCAAGGGGTGTCCGCCGCGCAAGCCGATATTTGGCGATGAAAGGGCGTCTGGAAAAGAGGGCATGTGCGCAACTGCCATGGGGCAGGGAATCGGGTAGAAGTTGAGGATTGAAGCGGCTCGTGACGGCGCAGCCCGCCCCGGCAGGAAAAGGTTGAAACAATGAGTGATGCACCGCTTGGCTCGAAGGCAAATCCCTCGCAGTTCGACTGCCTGCCCGATCTGGCAGAGGATGAGCCCTATTTCGTGATCCGCGCCCATGACCCGCTATCAAATGCGCTGGTCGAGCTGCACGCCTATATCGGGGCCGGTCAGGCGGGCGCCGCCCACAACAAGCTGGCTGAAATCATGGCGCTGACCTCGGAGCGTCCGCCGCGCCCGTCCGGCTCGCCCAAATACCGGGAAACCTTTGCCATTTCCGGCGCGATGGAGCACTGGCGCCGCGACAATGCCTGACAAGGGGTAAACGATATTTAACCTTTCTTAACCGGCGCACTGGCGTCTGGAAGACTGGAAACCTCCAGCTGGAGCCTGACAGAATGACGGGCGCGGAAGTACTCGATGTCGGCCGTGAGGCCATCTGGACCATGCTGGCCATGGCCGCGCCCATTATGATTGTGGGGCTGAGCGTTGGCATCATAATCGCGCTCTTTCAGGCACTTACCCAGGTCCAGGAGATGACGCTGGTCTTCGTGCCGAAGATATTCGCGATCTTTCTGGCACTGGTTGTCTTCCTGCCGCTGATGGGCGCGGTGCTTGGCGCATTCATGACCAATATCGCGGACAGAATCGCGGCAGGCTGAACGCTGCCATGGTCATCAGCTTCGATCTTCCTGCCATCGTCTTTGCCGCCGCGCTGGTGTTTGCCCGCATGGGGGCGATCCTCATGCTGCTGCCGGGCTTTGCCGAGCCGGGCATTCCGATCCGCATCAGGCTGTCGTTTGCACTCGCCTTCTCCTTTGCCATCGGGCCGGTGGTGGCACCGATGCTGCCCGTCCAGCCTGAAACCCTTGCCGGGCTGGCCGGTTATGTGACGGGCGAGGTGATTATCGGCCTGATGATCGGCGGCGCTGCGCGCATGCTGCTGGCTTCAGCGTCCGTGGCCGGACAGGTCATCGGCTATCAGAGCGGGCTGGCCATGGCGCAGGCGTTTGACCCGGCGCAGGGGCAGACCGGAGCGCTGCCCGCCACCTTCCTGAACCTGCTCTTCATCGTGCTGCTCTTCACCACCAATCTGCACCATCTGCTCCTGCAGGCCGCGGCGGGCTCCTACATGATGATGCCGCCCGGCCAGGCGCCGATGTGGGGCGATGCGGCCCAGTGGGCGGTGGATATCTTCATCAGCGCCTTCAATATCGGCATCCAGCTGGCTGCACCGCTGGTCCTGTTCGGCCTGGTCTTCTATCTGGGGCTGGGTGTGCTGTCGCGCATGATGCCGCAGGTGCAGATCTTCTTCGTGGCGATGCCGATGAACATCCTTGTCGGCTTCACCATTTTCTCGCTCGCGCTCGGCACGATGGCCATGGTCTGGCTGGACCGTGTCGAAGCCTTCACCGCAACGCTGATGTGAGGATCACATGGCAGAAGGTGAAGACAAGAGCGAAAAGACCGAGCCGCCAAGCCAGCGAAAGCTGGACAAGGCGCGCGAGAAGGGCGACGTCCCCAAATCGCAGGAGATACCGGCCTGGTTCATCCTGGCGGCAGGGCTGGGCGTGCTGGCGGCGTTCGGGCCATCCATGGGCGGCGGGCTGGTGCGCGAACTGTCGGTATTTCTCGCCAAGCCGCACGAAATGTCGCTCGACAATACCGGCGCGCTGGCGCTGACCGCTGCCGCCATCATGAAGGTGATGCTGGTCATGGGGCTGGCATTTGGCGCGATAGTCGCCGCTGCGCTGGCCGGTCATTTCGTCCAGCACGGGCTGATCTTCACCACATCCAAGCTGGAACCCAAGCTGAACAAGCTGAACCCGGTCGAGGGCGTGAAGCGCATTCTGGGGCCGCAAGGCTGGGTCAATTTCGCCAAGGGCCTTGCCAAGATGACGCTGGTGGCCATCGCCATCACCATCGTCCTGTGGCCGCGCCAGTCTTTGCTGGCGGGCCTGCCAGCAGTTGCGCCGAGCCAGATTCTGGTCCTGTTTCGCGAGATCGCCATCCAGCTCATGCTGGCCGCGCTCGCCGTGTTCGCGATCATTGCGCTGGCCGACTACATCTTCCAGCGCCAGCAATTCTATAACCGCAACAAGATGAGCCGCCGGGAAATCCGCGACGAGTTCAAGGAGTCCGAAGGCGATCCCATGGTGCGCGCGCGCCTGCGCCAGATCCGTCAGGAGCGGGCGAGAAAGCGCATGATGGCCGCGGTGCCGGAGGCCGCTGTCATCATCACCAACCCGACCCACTACGCCGTCGCGCTGAAATACCAGCAGGGCATTACTCCCGCCCCCATATGCGTGGCCAAGGGCGTGGAGGCGGTGGCCCTGAAAATCCGCGAGATCGCCGAGGAGCACGGCGTGCCAATCGTCGAAGATCCGCCGCTGGCGCGCGCCCTGCACGCCAGCGTCGATCTCGACGAGGTGATCCCGCCAGAGCACTTCGCCGCCGTCGCCAAGGTGATTGGCTATGTGCTCTCATTGAAGAAGCGGCGCTAGAAACGTCACCACCTGCCGGGCTGGAGCATGGAGGTGTCTTCCGAAGCATTTGCTGCGGTGTAGCTCACCATTTCGTACTCGATCCCGTCCCAGTCCTCGAAATAGAAGCGCTTACCCGGCTCGTAATCGGCGTGGGCATACGGTTTCAGGCCGTATGCCTTTACCCGGTCTTCGGCGGCGGCAAGGTCACGCACTTCCACGCCCAGATGATTGAGGGGCCGGCTTTTCGGCCAGACTTGCGCCTTTGCTGGCGGGCGGGGCGGGTATAGCGCCACATAGCTGTGTTCACTGCCCACATGCAGGCCGATACGCCCGTCCGGTTCCAGCCCGCGCCAGCGTTCATGCCAGCCGAACACGGCCTGCATCATCGCGCTGGTGCGCTCAGGGTCGGAGACGGTGAGATTGATATGTTCAACGCGAGCGGTATCCGCGCTTGCATCGATGGTGGCGCGGCGGTCAGCGAGCAGAAGCTGGTGCAGGGGACTCATGGGTGATCCTTCTTTCTCCAGAGATTGCCGGATAAAACGGATCACCTGTCTGCAACCTCAACCAAGGTTTAGATCAAGCGTTTTTGCGCGAGTGATGCAGTGCATGGGTAATGGCAGAAGTTTTCGTCAGGGGGCGGAAAACTGGTTAACCTGAATCGGTGAAACAATCGGCCGAATCGCTTTTCCCCGCACGGAGTGCCGTGATGACTGACGCCCCCGCCCGTACTGAGAAGCCTGCCAAGGCGAAGACGAAAGCTGACCGGGCCGCAAGCGAGCCGGTATCGGTGCGTGAGGCATCCCTTCCCAAAGAGCGTCAGAGCCGGATCGCATTGCTGGCGCGCACCGTGTTCTGGATTTCCGGCCTTCTGGCGCTTGGCGCGGCCGGGTTCTCACTCATCGCGGCATCAACGGCGGGCTGGCACGGATTTGTATTGCTGTCGGGCATCGCGTTCGTCGCCTTCATCTTGATGTTCGCGCTGGCCGCTGGCGAGAGCGCGGCGCGCTCACTGCGTATCGAGCCTGCTGTCCGGCCAAAGGCCGACGCGCTGGTCAGCGCCGCCATCGATGCGGCGGGCGAGCCCATACTCGTCACCGATGCGCGGGGCAGAGCGGCCTGGGCCAATGGTGCCTATCGCAAGCTGGCCAAGACCGTGATGCCGCTGACGGCAGGCATCGCCCTGCCTGCGCCGGACCGCTTGTGGCCGGGCAGTTCGGGCGGCGCGCTCTACCGGCTGTCGCGTGCGGCGGCGTCAGGTGAATCGGCCCGTGAGACCCTGGCGGCGCTGGGCGAGAGCGGCGGCGGCGTTTACAGCGTTTCGATTGATCCGGTACCCGGCGGCGGCGCGTTGTGGCGCTTTACGCAGAGCCGCGCTGACGAGGCGCTGGAAACCGAGCCCGGCACCCCGGACTGGGCCGAGCACGCGCCGGTTGGCCTGTTCATGGCCGATGGCGAGGGCCGCGTGCTGGCCGCCAATGCCACCTTGCGCGCATGGCTGGACGCGCCCGAAGGGCAGGCATTGAAGGTGAAAGACTTTCTGGCCGGAGACATGGCGAAGGGCTTTCTCAAAACGCGTAGCGAGAAGGGCGTCGTACGCCTGGATGCGCGTCTGCTGGCCCGTGAGGGCGTGGAAAGCCCTGTCACGCTGGCGGTTGAATGGGATGAGGGGCGTCCGGCAAGGGCGCGCGCGGTCGTTTACGGGCTGACCGCCGCCGGTACACCGCCGGGCGTAGCCCAGATGATCGCCCAACATACGGGCGGGCGGACGGGCCGCACCTTTGACGACATGTTTGCAAGCGCGCCGTTCGGCGTGGCGCGTCTTGATGGCGCAGACCCCACCAGCTCGATCATCGAGGATGCCAATCCCGCTCTGGTTCAGCTGTCGGGCGGGGCGGCCCTGCCGGGCGTGGCGTTTGAAGCCCTGTTCGACTGGAGCCATGGCGACAGCGCAGACATAGCCTTTGCCACCGCCATGTCCGGCCGGAGCGAGCCTGTGGCGCTCAAGTTGAATTCATCAGACGGCATGCGCGACGTGCACCTCTTCCTCTCACCGGCCCGGTCGGGCAAGCGCGCGGCCTATGTGGTCGACATCACGGCGCTGCGTGAGCTGGAAGGCCAGTATGCGCAGGCGCAGAAACTCAAAGCCGTCGGCGAGCTGGTGGCGCGCGTGGCGCATGACTTCAACAATTTCCTGACCGCCATCCGGCTTAATACCGACAATCTCCTGCTGCGCCATCCTGTGGGCGATCCGACCTATCCTGACCTGCAGAACATCAACGGTGTGGTGTTGCAGGCCGCCGGGCGGATCAAGCATCTGCTCGCCTTTGCCCGCAAGCAGACGCTGCGCGTGGAAACCGTCGATCTGACCGAAACGCTGGCCGATACGGTGCATCTGGTGCGCCAGAGCGTGGAAGAGTGGATGCGCGTGGAAATCCGCCATGGCCGTGATGTGCCGCTGGTGCGCATCGACAAGGACGAGCTGGCCAACGCGCTGATGAATCTGGCCACCAATGCGCGCGATGCGATGGCGTCCAAGGGGCGTGGCACGCTGACCATCTCTACCGAAGCGGTGGACGCCGGCGCTGTGCGTGCGGCCGGTGCGCCTGATGCCAAGGAAGGGCCGTGGGCCGCCATTCATGTCACCGATGAAGGCTCTGGCATGGATGAAGACACGCTGGCGAAAATTTTCGAGCCCTTCTTCACCACCAAGGAGCCGGGCAAGGGAACGGGGCTGGGCCTTGCCACCGTTTACGGCATCGTCAAGCAGTCCGGCGGCTTCCTGTTCGCGCGTTCAAAGCCCGGCGATGGTACGACGTTCTCCATCTATCTGCCCGGCCACACGCCCGACGCCGAGGAAATCGCCAAGAGCGAAGCGCGCAAGGCCGAAGTGCCCGTGCAGCGTAAACCCGCAGACCTCGCCGGGCGCGGGCGCATCCTGCTGGTAGAGGACGAAGCGCCGGTACGCACCATTACGGCCGCAACGCTGAAAAAGCGCGGCTATGAGGTGGAGCAGGCCGAAGACGGCGAAGAAGCCCTCGCGATTCTCGAAGAGCGTCCGGGCGGGTTTGACCTCATCATCTCCGACGTGGTGATGCCGGGGCTGGACGGTCCGGGGCTGCTCAAGGCGGCTGCCCAGTATCTCGGCAATGCGCGCGTGATCTTCATTTCGGGTTATGCCGAGGAACATTTCTCCCACACCCTGTCTGCGGACCTCGATATCTCCTTCCTGCCAAAGCCCTTCAGCCTAGAGGCGCTGGCCCAGCGCGTGAAGGACGAGCTGGGGCGCTAGGGCGCGTTCGCCGCGCATAAATGTTCCGCTTGTGTTCTGTGAACAAATCCGGTACAGATTCCCTCAACGCAGCGCAATTGCCGATCCGGGCGATGCGTGAAATAAGGGAACCGAACCGATGGCATCTTCCGCAATCCGACTGGTGAAAGACACCGATATGGACAAGTCCAAGGCACTCGAAGCCGCGCTCACACAGATCGACCGCCAGTTTGGCAAGGGCTCTGTGATGAAGCTCGGCGCCCGCCCGAACCAGAATATCGAGGCGGTATCCACCGGCTCGCTGGGCCTCGATATCGCGCTGGGCGTTGGCGGCCTGCCCAAGGGGCGGGTTGTGGAGATTTATGGCCCGGAAAGCTCCGGCAAGACGACGCTGGCCCTTCACTGCATTGCCGAGGCGCAAAAGCGCGGCGGTGTGTGCGCCTTTGTCGATGCCGAGCATGCGCTGGATCCGGTCTATGCCCGAAAGCTCGGTGTCGATGTCAGCGAGCTGCTGATTTCCCAACCTGATACCGGCGAGCAATCGCTGGAAATTACCGACACGCTGGTGCGTTCCGGTGCGATTGATGTGCTGGTGATCGACTCGGTCGCCGCACTCACCCCGCGCGCCGAGCTGGAAGGTGATATGGGTGACAGCCTGCCGGGTCTGCAGGCCCGCCTGATGAGCCAGGCGCTGCGCAAGCTCACCGGCTCCATCTCCAAGTCCAACTGCCTGGTCATCTTCATCAACCAGATCCGCATGAAGATCGGTGTGATGTTCGGCAATCCTGAAACGACGACGGGCGGTAATGCGCTGAAATTCTATTCCTCCGTACGCCTCGATATCCGCCGCATCGGCGCCATCAAGGACCGTGACGAGGTGATCGGCAACCAGACGCGTGTGAAAGTGGTCAAGAACAAGGTGGCCCCGCCCTTCCGCGAGGTCGAGTTTGACATTCTCTATGGCGAAGGCATTTCGCGCATGGGCGAGGTCATCGATCTGGGCGTGAAGGCCGGGATCATCGAAAAGTCGGGTTCATGGTACTCGCACGATTCCGAACGCATCGGTCAGGGTCGCGAGAATGCCCGCAAATTCCTGCTCGACAACCCGGAGATCGCCGAGAAGATCGAAAACCAGATCCGCGCCAATGCAGGCCTCATTGCCGAGGAAATGCTGGTCGGTCCGGGCGAGGATGATGATCTGGATGACGCGGCGGAAGCGGCAGGGTAGGGCTTCTTCGCAGTTCTGAACCGCATTGCATTGCAGCGGGCGCTTGGCTAAGCCGGGCGCCCGTTCGTATATGTGCGCAACGGTAAGTGAAATTTTGCAGATGAGCGGAGACTGCCATGACGCGCTTGCGCGACATACGTGCCCAGTTCCTTGGCTATTTTGAAGGGAACGGCCATGAAGTGGTGGCCTCCAGCCCGCTCGTGCCCAAGGATGATCCGACCCTGCTTTTTACCAATGCGGGCATGGTCCAGTTCAAGAACGTCTTCACCGGCGCGGAAAAGCGCGCCAATCCGCGCGCGGTGTCCTCACAGAAATGCGTGCGTGCAGGCGGCAAGCACAACGATCTTGATAATGTCGGCTACACGGCGCGCCACCACACCTTCTTTGAAATGCTGGGGAATTTTTCCTTCGGCGACTATTTCAAGGAAGAGGCCATCCACCATGCCTGGACGCTGGTGACGAAGGACTTTGCCCTGCCGAAGGACAAGCTCCTCGTCACGGTTTACGCCGACGATGATGACGCGGCCGCGCTCTGGAAGAAAATTGCCGGCCTGCCCGATGATCGCATCATCCGCATCGCCACGTCTGACAATTTCTGGATGATGGGCGATACCGGCCCGTGCGGTCCGTGCTCGGAGATTTTCTTCGACCATGGCGAACATATTCCCGGCGGCCCTCCGGGCAGCCCGGACGAGGATGGCGACCGCTTCATCGAGATCTGGAATCTCGTCTTTATGCAGTTTGACCAGCAGGCCGATGGCTCTCGCCGAGCCTTGCCCAAGCCCTCCATCGATACCGGCATGGGGCTGGAGCGGGTGGCGGCTGTCCTGCAGGGCAAGCACAATAATTACGAGATTGATCTGTTCGCCAACCTAATCAGGGCCGGCGAAGAGGCGCTCAAAGTGAAGGCGCAGGGCGAGGCGCTCGCCAGCCACCGCGTCATAGCGGACCATTTGCGCGCCACCAGCTTCCTTATCGCCGATGGCGTGACGCCCTCCAATGAAGGGCGCGGCTATGTGCTGCGCCGGATCATGCGCCGTGCCATGCGCCATGCGCATATTCTGGGCGCTACCGAGCCGGTCATCTACACGCTGGCGCCGGTGCTGGCCGCCGAGATGGGCGATGCCTTCCCTGAGCTGAACCGCGCCCTTCCCGTGATCGAGGAGACACTGCGCGGCGAGGAAGAACGTTTCCAGCGCACGCTGGGCCGTGGCCTGACGCTGCTGGAAGAGGCGATTTCCGATCTGCCCGAAGGCGCAGCTCTGCCCGGCGAAACCGCGTTCAAGCTTTATGACACCTATGGCTTCCCGCTTGATCTGACGCAGGACGCGCTGCGCGCGCGCGGGCTTTCTGTCGATGAGGCGGGTTTTAACACGGCCATGGACCGTCAGCGCGCCGAGGCGCGCGCCCACTGGCAGGGCTCTGGCGATGCCGCGGGCGATGCGATCTGGTTCGCGGTGCGCGATGTGACGGGGCCGACGCAGTTTCTCGGCTATAGCGAGCTGTCGGCAAAGGGCTCGCTCAAGGCGATCATTGCCAATGGCGGCATGCAGGAAACTCTGGCCGAGGGCGCGCGCGGCGAGCTGGTGTTCGACCGCACGCCCTTCTACGCCGAATCCGGCGGTCAGATAGGCGATTCCGGCGAAATCCGCTTTTCCGGCGGCGCGCGCTTTGTGGTCGAGGACGTGAAAAAGCGCGCGGGCGATGTGTTCGCCCATATCGGCACGCTCGAAGGCGGCTCCATCAAGGCCGGCGACGAGGCCGAGTTGCTGGTGGATGCGCAGCGGCGCGACCGCACCCGCTCCAACCACTCGGCGACCCACCTCATGCACTCGGCCCTGCGCAATGTGCTGGGCCCGCATGTCTCCCAGAAAGGCTCTTATGTGGGGCCGGACCGGCTGCGGTTTGACTTCTCCCATGGCCGAGCGCTGTCCCCTGCCGACATCGCCGCCATCGAGGCGGAGGTGAACGCGGTCGTGCGCCAGAATGACGAGACCGAGACCAGCGAATCCACGCCCGAGGAGGCCATCGCCAAGGGCGCTCTGGCCCTGTTTGGCGAGAAATATGGCGACAAGGTGCGCGTGCTCTCCATCGGCCAGGCGCCGGGCGCGCCCGATAAGGCCTATTCGGTGGAGCTGTGCGGCGGCACCCATGTGCGCCGCACCGGCGATATCGCCCTGTTCAAGATTGTCGGTGAAAGCGCCGTATCTGCCGGTGTGCGCCGTGTCGAGGCGCTGACGGGTGAGGCCGCGCGCGAATACCTGGAACAGCAGGCCAGTATCGCCAAGGCCGCTGCCGATACGCTGAAAGTCCCGGTTTCGGAGCTGGAAAAGCGCCTGTCTGCGCTGGTCGATGAACGGCGCAAGCTGGAAAAGGAATTGAGCGACGCCAGAACGAAGCTCGCCATGGGGGGCGGTGGCGGCGCTGCGCCGCAGGCCGTTGAAACCATTGGCAATCTGAAATTCACCGGACGCATCGTGGAAGGCGTGGGCGGCAAGGAATTGCGCAGCCTGGTCGATGCGGCGCGCGCCGAAATGGGCTCCGGCATCGCGGCCTTCGTTGGCATTAATGATGGCAAGGCCGCGATTGCGGTCGGGGTGACAGAGGATCTGGCGGGCAGCGCAGCGGACGCGGTGGCGCTGGTACGCGCCGGGTCAGAGGCGATTGGCGGCAAGGGCGGCGGTGGACGGCCGGACTTTGCGCAGGCCGGCGGCCCCGATGCCAGCAAGGGCGAGGAAGCGCTCGCCGCTATCCGCGCCGCGCTGGCGGGTTAGGGGCTAGCTCCCTCCACGCTGTCATCACCCGCTTTATGCGGGTGAGCCATGCCTGTGAGGGACGTTCAACCGCAAGGCTTCAGGCATGGGTCCCCGGGACCGCTACGCGGCCCGAGGATGACAGCTGAGGGCTTAACCACCCAACCTCTCGATCAGTTCAATCGCGCTGTCGGCGATCACCGTGCCGGGCGGATAGACGGCGGCGGCGCCCATCTGGCGCAGCGTGGAGACGTCTTCAGGCGGGATGACCCCGCCCACGACGATCAGCTTGTCACCGCCCCCGCCATCTTTCAGCGCATCGCGCAGCGCAGGCACCAGGGTGAGGTGGCCAGCGGCCAGCGAAGACGCGGCGACCACGTGGACATCGTTCTCGATGGCCTGACGTGCGGCTTCTTCGGGCGTCTGGAAGAGCGGGCCGATATCCACGTCCCAGCCCAGATCAGCAAAGGCGGACGCGACAACCTTCTGGCCCCGGTCATGGCCGTCCTGACCCATTTTCGCGATCAGTATGCGCGGGCGGCGCCCCTCGGCTTGCGCAAAGGCGTCGGCGGCGGCCAGCGCGCGCTGGACCTTCTCGTCATTGCCTGAGGCTTTCAAATACACCCCCTGTATCGACTGGATGGCGGCCTTGTGGCGGCCATAAACCTTTTCCAGCGCGTCGGAAATTTCGCCCACGCTGGCATGCGCGCGCGCCGCATCGACGGCCAGCGCCAGAAGATTGCCGCTTCTCTCGTCTGCCGCGCGGGTGAGGGCGTTGAGCGCCGCTTCCACCCTCGCCCCGTCGCGATTGGCTTTGAGGTTTTTCAGCTTTTCCAGCTGCTGTCGGCGCACACCGGCATTGTCGACTTTCAGCACCGGCACGTCTTCCGGCTCGGTCAGGCGGAACTTGTTCACGCCTGCAATCGTCTGCTGACCGGAATCGATGCGCGCTTGCGTCTTGGCAGCGGCTTCCTCGATGCGCAGTTTCGGCGTGCCGTCCTCGATGGCTTTCGCCATGCCGCCCAGCGCATCGATTTCCTCGATATGGGCAAGCGCGCGGGCAGCCAGATCGTGGGTCAGGCGCTCGACGAACCAGCTGCCGCCCCACGGATCGATGGCATCGGTCAGGTGCGCCTCGGTTTCCAGCACGATCTGGGTATTGCGCGCGATGCGCGCGGAGAAGTCTGTGGGCAGGGCGAGCGCTTCGTCCAGCGAGTTGGTGTGCAAAGACTGGGTGTGGCCGTCGACGGCGGCCATCGCCTCGATGGTGGTGCGCGCGACATTATTGAACACGTCCTGCGCGGTGAGCGACCAGCCGGAAGTCTGGCTGTGCGCGCGCAGCGAGAGAGATTTGTCGCTCTTGGGCGCAAAGCGCTCCTTCACCAGCTTCGCCCAGATCAGGCGCGCGGCGCGGAGCTTCGCCACCTCCATGTAATAATTCATGGAAATGCCCCAGAAGAAGGAGAGGCGGGGGGCAAAGCTGTCCACGTCCAGCCCGGCCTTTACGCCGGCTGCGATGTATTCCAACCCGTCGGCAATGGTGTAGGCCAGCTCCAGATCCGCCGGAGCGCCAGCCTCCTGAATGTGGTAGCCGGAGATGGAGATGGAGTTGAAGCGCGGCATCTGCGTTGAGGTGAAGGCGAAAATGTCGGAGATGATCCGCATGGAGGGCGCAGGCGGGTAGATATAGGTGTTGCGCACCATGAACTCTTTCAGGATGTCGTTCTGGATCGTGCCTGAAAGCTGGGCCGGTTTTACGCCCTGTTCCTCTGCCGCGACGATGTAGAGCGCGAGAACGGGCAGCACCGCACCGTTCATCGTCATCGATACGCTCATCTGGTCGAGCGGTATGCCGTCAAAGAGCTGGCGCATGTCGAGAATGGAATCGACCGCCACGCCGGCCATGCCGACATCGCCGATCACGCGCGGATTATCGCTGTCATAGCCCCGGTGCGTGGCCAGATCGAAGGCAATGGAAAGCCCTTTTTGTCCGGCGGCGAGATTGCGCCGGTAGAACGCGTTGGAGTCTTCCGCCGTGGAGAAGCCCGCATACTGGCGGATCGTCCACGGGCGCTGGACGAACATGGTCGGGTAGGGGCCGCGATGGAAGGGCGCAAGGCCCGGCAGGCCGCCTGCGAAGTCCAGCGGCGCGGTGTCCTGCGGCCCGTAGGCGGCGGCGATCTCGATGCCTTCCGGGCTCATCCAGCCGTCCGGGCGGGCGGTCTTGCTGGCTGCTGCGCGCGGGGCGTTGAAGGCGATAGACGCAAAATCGGGTGGGGTCTGGCGGGTCATGCATCCACTCCCATCGCGCGCGCGGCAAGGCGGGCGTCTTCCAGCGCGTCAGAGCGCATATGGATCGCGTGATCGATGGCCGCCTCCGCCGGCGCGCTGTCGCGCCGCCCGGCCAGCCAGACCGATGCCGCACCGGCGGTTTTCAGCGCTACGGCGAGCCCGGCGGCATGGTCTGCATAAGCCTGATCCGTACCGCAAATGATGGCGAGGGCAGAGCCGGAGCTTCTAAACGCCTCAACGCATGCCTCTACGCCGTCATGGGCCATGGCGGGCGCTGTACGCAGCCCGGCCACACCCAGCCGGTTGATGGCAAAGCCTGCGCGGGCGTTGAATTCGGGCAGGGTGCCAAGCGTCGCCAGGAAAACCGGCCCCGGCGCAGCGGCCTCCACCTTGGCGCGGATAGCCTCGAACGGCGCGGCGGTGCGCATCGGGGCGGGCAGGGGGATGGCGTCCACCGGCGCGTCTGCGAAGGCAGATTTGGCCAAGGCGGGCGGCGTGTAGTCGCTGCTCTCAGATGGCAGGGCGCGCGGATCGAGATCGGGGAAGCTGGTGACCCCGATAACCGGCTCCTTGCCCGTACTGACCAGCTTCATCAGCCCGTCGGCGGCTTTTCCAATATCGGCTTTCCAGCTGTCGACGAGCAACGCCGCGCTGGCCCCGCCACGCGCGATGATGCGCTGCATCTCGCCCCAGCCCGCTTCGGCCAGCTGGTGGCTCAGCGTTTCATGCAGATAGCTGCCTCCTGCCGGATCGCTGATCTTTCCGGCATGGGTCTCTTCGGCCAGCAATATGTGCAGATTGCGGGCAAGACGGCGCGAGAAGGGCGTGGAGCGGCCGGAAGCGCGCGTCATCGGCGTGATGGTCAGCGCGTCCGCTCCGCCCGCCGTGGCGGCAAAGCCTGCACAGGCCGCGCGGATGAGATTGGTCCACGGATCAATCGCGGACAGCCCCCGTTCGCCGGTCGTGGCGTGCAGGTAAAGCGCGCCGCGGCTATCGCTGACGCCCCAGGCGTCCATCATTTGCGCCCAGATCAGGCGCATGGCGCGCAGCTTGGCAATGGTCAGGTGAATATCGGTATCGGCGGCCAGCTCCACCTCTATCGTGGCGGCGGCATCGCCCGCATCCCAGCCCGATTTGACCAGTGCTTCCATGGCTTCGGCAGCACTGGCAGCAGCGAACGCCAGCTCCTGCACCTCGGTGCCGCCAGCCTCGAATATGGCGCGGCCATCGGCGCGGAAAGAGCGGATGGCGGGTGATAGCGCCCTGGCGCGGGTGGCCAGTGCAATGCGTTTGTCTGCCTGTTGTCCCAAAGCGGCTGACAGACCCAGACCGCCGCCCGACACCGCGTCCCGGCGCTCCAGCAGGCCCAGCAGCAGCCCCGCCGCTTCAATATCCCAAGCGCCCGCGCGCAAATGGACCGGCGCGAGGTCCAGCATCACATCGGAAAGGACGGCTTCGAGTTCTTCTGCATTACGCGCGGCGATGCCGGATTTGCCGGATGGGTCGATCTCCAGCGTGATCTCGCTCGCCCCGCCTGCAAGGTCAGCCAGTATGGCGGTGTTTGCCTCGCGCGGGCCGGGCGTGTCGTGTGCCTGACGCATCGCCCAGGGCAGGTAGGCATCGCGCGCCAGCGTGCGCCCGCGCGCGAAAGGCGCGCTGCCGGGCAGGGCAGGGTCAGGCGTGACAGCGTTATGCGGCGCAAAGAGGGGGCCGCGCGCGAGTCCGTCGCGGGTATGGCGGACGAGGCTGGCGGAGGGCTTGCCTGACAGGGCTTTAAGCGCCAGCGCCTCCCAGGCATCCGGCGTGGCAGGCGCAAATCCGTCAGCAAGCGGTATGATCTGATCTGTCATGGTGCCAGTGAGTATACCGGCAGGGCGTCAGAGGGAAGTTCCGACCGCTGAAACCGGAGGCCGGTGCCGCTTCCCGGCGGCTTTTCCCTCGTCCTTCGAGCGCCACCGCGTCCGAAAGGATGAGGGGCCTCGGGTGGCCGTGCGACCTAAAAGCGCGAACGCGCGCCCGCGACTTTTCGCGGAACATCGCAACGCGGATGCGTTGCGGAACCAAAAGAGGCATAGATCACCCGCATGAAGCGGGTGATGACACGCAGAAAGAGCCAAAGGGATGAAAAGATGAGCCCCCAACAACTGAAAAGGCCGCCCTTATAAGGGCGGCCCATCCAGCCGACTCTGGGTCGGGATACTCTTGGCGAACTCTCTCTTGCTAGAGAGCGGCCGTAACTTCCTCAAACGTTTCCCTCAGGCCATCGCCCAGAAGGCCAACCGCGCCGATAATCACGACGGCGATAAGGGCGGCGATCAGACCATATTCGATGGCCGTGGCGCCCGACTCGTCTTTGAAGAAACGCGAAACCAGATTTTTCATCCCACTACTCCTTGTTGTTTGTTCGCTGGCTGCCCAGAGCCAAGTCCATCCCGACCCGTCCTGAACGTGATGCGAGTAAACACCGGAGAGCGTTTCAGTCCGGTAAAAATTCGTCCTTTATTTTTTGTAAATCGCTGAAATAATTAGCATAGTTAAGGCGCGGTTAAATTGCGGGGCAATCTGTCATCACCCGCGCATGCGGGTGATCCATGTCTCTTTTAGTTCCGCAACGCATCCGCGTTGCGATATTCCGCGAAAAGTCGCGGGCGCGCGGTCGCGCTTTTCAGGCCGCTTGGCGGCCTGCAAAGACCCCGTAATTCCAAACTCTCAGGCATGGGTGGCCCGCATGAAGCGGGCCATGACACCGGGAGGTGCAGGATGAAGTTTTCCCCTACTCGGGGAATTCCTGCCAGCTCTGGCGAACCCCCAGCTGGGTGAAAATGGTCTGCCAGTGCGCGCGGATGATGGCGCGCTGTTCAGGGGTCCAGCCATCATGGTCCTGGGCCACGAACAGTATCTCGATCTCGACACCGGCGAGCGAGCGGCCATAGCGCGCTTCGATCTGCCGGGCGATTGTAGCGGGATCAGGCAGGCGGTTTGCGAGGTCCGCGCGGGCATGGCCGTAGACAGAATATAGCTGCGTGTTCTGCAGCATGTCGGAGATCAGGATGACACGGCGGCGCGGCACACCGGTGTGGAAGTCTTCATGGTTGCCAAGTTCGGCCAGCGATTCCAGCAGCGGCGTCACCGGCGAGTTTATGAGGTCCAGCAGGCCGTCCAGCGCCCGGTTCAGCGGACGGTCGAACAGCGCATCATAGCGCGCCTGCACCCGGTTCGGGTTGCGGTAGAGCGGGTTGATCTGGTCGCCTCGGCCCGGATTGCAGACCGAGAACCGGTTGGTATTGCGGATTTCGCCGCGATGGTTGAGCTCGTAGAGCGAGAGCCGCTCGCCGATCTCCAGTTCGGCACGGGCCTGCTGGATGACGTCATGGATGCGGCGCGCCTGTCCGGGCGAATAGCGCACCTCTGTACGGTCGATCATCACCACGGTGTGGGGGGGCGTCTGGCCCACAAGGCACAAGGTTTCAGGGTCGTACTCTTCCGGTTGCAGCACCAGTGCCGCGTAGCTGATAGCGCCCAGAACACCTGCCACAATCACGATATTGAACAGGCCGACGAGATCCTTGCCTCTCATGTGCTTTGCCCCCTTTTTCGCGGCACCCCCGTACCGGATTGGTGGATACTAGCCCGGGAAAGGCGGTTTGTCGTCGCGCGAACCGGCCGGCGGGCCATGACGGACCGAATCGTCCTGGACATCGGCGGCCTCACGGTGGCGGTCGAGGGCGCGCTGGGTCTGCTCGGCAAAGAAGGCATCAATGTCGAGCTTGAGCCGGACAGCGTCCTCATAGGTGCTTGCGCCAACCGTGTTGCCCGCGCTAGTGGGTTCGCCGCTGCGGTCCAGCGGCACCTGCTTGATGACGGCGGCCAGATGGGCGGCCGAGCGCATGGCACGGCGCTGTACCGCGCCATAGCCGATCAGGCGGTCATCAAATGTCGCGCCCTTGAAGGCGGCAATCGCGGCAAACGTGATGCCCAGAATGAACAGCAGCAGGGCTTCGAGCGTTTCGAAGGGCTGGAAGGTGAGCGCGCGTGTAACAGGCGCGAGTATCTCGCCCGTTCCCGCCAGCGCACCGGTCGCCAGCGCCGCCTCGTTTATCTCCAGCAGGTCGCGATAGTGCGCCGCAGAGAAGTTCAGGAAGACAACGAAGCTCAGCGCAGCAGGAACGCCGATCAGCGCCGCAATGAAGGAGAAGGGGCGGTCCGGGTTGGACAGGCTGCGAAGGCCGACAAATCCGATCAGGAAGAAGGCGGCAATGACGTTGGTGAAGGCCACCGTGATCGCCTGGATCCAGCCGCCCAGCAGGCCAAGGTCTGACGCCTTGGAGAAGAAATAGGCGTTGGCCATGCCCTCAAACAGGATCAGGGCGGCCAGAATGGAGAAGTGCATGATATGGCTGTCGGGGTATTGCGCGGCGCGCTGCACCCAGCGATGGGGCGGCAAAGCCCCGCCAAACATCCGCCCACGTGTGGCCCGGAAATCCAGATAGGCATTGAAGTCGCCTGCCGCGCGATAAAAGGCGTCGCTCAGCCTGTCGACGATCTGGTGTGTTTTCTGGTCAATACGGCTCATCTGCCTGACGTCTCCCGAAACATTGGTGTCTGCGGTGCGGTATTCGGGACGCCGGCGTATAGTAGTATCTCTCGATTCATACGATGACATGAGGAGGCCCCCCTCCGTTAGTGTTCAACCCGCATTAACCCTAAGGACGCATCGCGTCAGGACTTGGACAGAATAAGGCCATTTTGGACACATCTGGGCAAAAGCGGGGCAGGGCGCTTGCCAACACTGTGCACGATGGTCAGCCTGCGGCGCACGGCAAAAATCCGGGAGTGTTGGCGGCCATGATTACATTTTACGACTGCGCCACAGCGCCAAGCCCGCGCCGCGCGCGGATGATCCTTGCTGAAAAGCGGGTGGAGGTGACCCGCGTCGAGGTGGATTTGCGCAATGGCGAACAGTTTTCCGACGCCTTCCGCGCCATCAACCCGGCCTGCACGGTTCCGGTACTGGTAACGCCGGAAGGCGAGGCGCTTTGCGACAATGCCTCGATCGCGCGCTGGCTGGAGGAAGTTTTCCCCGATCCACCCTTGATGGGCGTGGGCGCGCTGGGCAAGGCGCGGGTGGCCGAGTGGCTGTGGCGCGCCGAGTTCGAGGGCCTGATGGCGATCATGGAGGTCTTGCGCAACAGCTCAAAGGCCATGGCCGGGCGGGCGCTGCCCGGTCCGCATGCGGTCGAGCAGATACCCGAGCTGGCAGAGCGCGGCCGCCAACGGGCACAGCGCTTCATGGATGTGCTGGACGCGCAGCTCTCCCAAGCCCCCTGGCTGGCCGGAGACCAGTTCTCCGTGGCGGACATAGCGGCATTTGTATTTGTCGAGTTCGCAGGCTGGGTGAAAATTGCGCCCGGCACGCAGCATGACGCGCTGGTCAGCTGGCTGGAGACGGTACGGGCCAGACCCTCGGCTTCGGCCTGATTCCAGTTTGCGCTGGCATTATTTTTTGCAATCGCTATCATCCGTATCAATAGACCTGCAGCGGTCATCAGAACCGTCAGGGAGGACGAAAGGCCAAGGCGTCGCCTTGGCCTTTCGTATATTCACACAGTTTCTTCATCATTGGCGGCCTGGCAGGCCTTTGCTGCGTTAGCACACATATATTGTTGCGCTGCAGTAAAAAATCGTAGCCATTAAGTGAAATCAGCGCGTGTTTCGTTGTTGCTTTGCAACACGTGACCCATAAAGACAGTGTGCGGACAAAAAATGGGGGAGATGGCGGGCCTTTGTGGTGGAATTCAGCCGCGTTTCCTGCATCGTCGTGAGCGCAGACTATGGCGCAGCAGCATGCTGCGCCGCAACAACAGGGCGGGCATTCGAACCCGTTACTTGCGGAGGAAACAGATGAAAATGAAATATATTCGCGCGGCGCTTCTTGCCGCTGCTTCCCCGATCGTCCTGGCGGGCGGTGCTTTCTCCCAGACGGCCGAAGCGCCGGGCGGCCCCCGCCAGGTTGAAGTCATCACCGTGACCGCCCAGCAGCGCGAGCAAGCCGCCCAGTCGGTGCCGATCTCCATCGGGGCTTATGGGGCCGCTCAACTTGAAGCGTCGGGCGTTCGTGACATCAAGGACCTCGTATCGCTCGCCCCCGGCCTGATGGTTACGTCAACCCAGTCGGAGACCATCACCACCGCCCGTATCCGTGGCATCGGCACGGTCGGCGACAATTTCGGCCTGGAAAGCTCGGTCGGTGTCTATGTTGACGGTGTATTCCGCGCCCGTAACGGTGTTGGCTTCGGCGATCTCGGCGAGATCGAACGGATTGAGGTGCTGCGCGGTCCCCAGGGTACGCTGTTTGGCAAGAACACCTCGGCGGGCGTTCTCAATATCGTCACCCAGGGTCCGGAGTTTGAATTTGGAGCAAACGCTGAACTGACGGTCGGCAATTACGATATGCGCCGCGTGTCGGGTTCGGTTACCGGCCCGCTCGTCGAGGACCAGCTCGCCTTCCGCCTGTTCGCCGTGCATGGCCAGCGTGACGGCTATATGGATCTGACTGTACGCGAGCCGGGTGGCACGCGCACTACGCGCTCTGACGATCAGGACTATTACTCGATCCGCGGCCAGCTGCTCTGGACGCCGAGCGCTACAGTGAGCGGACGCATCATCGCTGACTTCACCGATCGCAGCGAGTTCTGCTGCTCGGCTGCCCAGTATGTAACGGCCCCCGGCCCTGCCCTGCTGATCGGGGCTGTTGGCGGCCAGGTGCTCAATCCGGCCGATCCGGACCAGCGCCAGGCATTTTCCAACCGCGAGTACGCCCAGAACGTGACCGACTATGGCATTTCCGCCGAGTTCGACGTTGACTTCGATTTCGGCACGCTGACCTCGGTCACCTCCTGGCGGCGCTGGGAGAATGACCGCACGCAGGACGTTGACTACACCTCTGCCGATATCGGTTATCGGGCGGACGGCAACTCGACGCGCCTGCGCCGGTTCGATCAGGAGTTCCGCCTCACCGGTATCCACGGCAATCTCGACTGGCTGGTCGGTGGCATTTACTCGCGTGAAGATCTGGACCTGAACGACGCCATCCGCTTCGGCTCCGACTGGGAGTTCTATCTGGGGCTGGCCGCGTCAGGCGGGGCGAATCCGCTGTTGATCTCGCAAGCGCTCGGGGCGCTTCCAGGTGCGCCGGCTCTGGCTCCCGGTCAGTGGCTGCCAGGCGGTTCCGGTGTCAATCAGGACGTCTATAACCAGCGTGGCGAAAGCTGGGCGATCTTTACCCACAACACCTATCAGCTGACAGACCGGTTTGCGATTACCGGCGGTTTGCGCTGGACCAACGAAACGAAAGACGTGACCGCCAGCTTCTCAACCAATCCGACTCCGGCCTGTGCCGTGCTGGAAGCAGTTTTTGGCCCGGATCCGATTGCCGGCTCGGCAGGTACGGGTCTGGCGCCACTTGCTCCGCTGATCTGTCTGCCCTACGCCCGCTCCAGCCTAGATGCGAACGGGTATGATCAGTCACGTACCGATGAGGAGCTGTCTGGCACGATCCGCTTCACTTTCGATGCCACTGACGACATGATGATCTATGCGGGCTACTCGCGTGGCTTCAAGGCTGGCGGTTACAATCTGGACCGTCAGTTCAACGGCCCGGTGGTCGCCGGAAGCTACGTCAATCCGGATAGCTCCTTCCTTCCGGAAACAGTGGATTCCTGGGAGATCGGCTTCAAGTCGCAGCTGTTTGCCAACTCGCTGCAGCTCAACGGCAACTTCTTCTATCAGACCATTGACGACTTCCAGCTGAATACCTTCACAGGCCTCGCTTTCGTGGTCGAGAACATCGCCGAGATTGAAACGCGCGGCGTTGAACTCGACTTCACTTGGGCCACCCCAGTTGATGGGCTCGATATCTCTGGTGGTTACGCCTATGTGGATGCGCGCTACGGGGACAATCTGGGCACGCTGCCGCCTGCACTGTCTCGCTTGCCGGGCGAACGTATTTCGCTCACTCCGCGTCACTCGGCCAATCTGCAGTTCATCTACCAACAGCCGCTGGGTAATGGCCTTGCATTCCAGCTGGCCGGTGACGGCCGCTGGGTGTCGGACTACAATACCGGTTCTGACCTCGCCCCCGGCAAGGTCCAGCCTTCCTTCGCCCTGTTTAACGGACGCGTGGGAATTGGCAGCGAAGATGAGCGTTGGGCTCTGGAGCTGTGGGGCCGCAACCTCACAGATGAGACCTATGTCCAGGTGGCATTCGACCAGTTCGCCCAGACGGGGACGTTTGGTGGCTTCCTCGGTGCCCCGCGCACCTATGGCGTCACGCTGCGTACGCGCTTCTAGGTTTCATTTGAGCCTTGAAACGGGAAGGGCCGGAGCATTGCTCCGGCCCTTTTTGCTTGCCTAGCTGAACGCGAAAGGTGCTACCGGCCTTGTATGCGGCTCGATCTTCAGATTGCGCTGCAGGGGCGGGAAGGCGCGCTGGGCACAGTCTGTCCGCTCGCACAGGCGGCAGGTCAGGCCGATACCGATGGGCGCGTGGTCTGACGCCTTCACGGCCAGCCTGTCTGCATGCTTTGCCTCGCATCCCAGCACAACGGCCTGTAGCGCCGCGCCGCCGCCGGGCAGGGGGCGTGCCACCGCGCGTGTCATGGATATGTACTGCGCGCCGTCGGGCAGCTCGACAGCATGGGTGTGCGTGCGTTCGGGCATGCGGAAGGCGTCATGGATGGGCCAGCGCGCGCATCCGCCGCCTGAGCGTGCAAACGGGATCACCCCGCCGCCAAAGCGCTTGGTGACATTCCCGGCCTGATCGATACGCATCAGAAAAAAGGGCACGCCCCGCCTTGCCGGGCGGTTCAGCGTGGTCAGCCGGTGGGCGGCCTGCTCATAGCTGACGCCAAAGCGATGGCTGAGCGCGCCGCCATCATAACCTGTGCCTTCAGCGGCCTGATGAAAGCTGTCATAGGGCATCAAAAGGGCGGCAGCTGTATATCCGCCCAGATTGGCCCGCAGGAGGCGCGCGGTGACAGGATCTGGCAGGGCCGCGCGCGCCGTCACCGCGTCCAGCACATCGGCGCAGTCCAGCAGCACCATGGTCAGCGCGGTCTGGAAGTCCTTGCCTTCCGGCGAGAGCAGTTCCGACAGCAGCAGCTTGCGTGCGTGAAAGTCGAACCGGCGCAGCGTGCCGGCCATCACGCTGTCATTATAGATGCGCACCGCCGCGCCGTGCTGGCGGCGCAGATAATCATGCATGCCTTGCGTCCGGTCCAGCTCGTCGAGACGCGCTGCCTCGCGCAGGGCTTCGGCGGCATCCTCCAGCTGGGGGAAATGGTTCTGCGCATTGTCCAGCGCATCGCGCACTGTCTCCAGCGGCAGCAGCGAACCTGTAGGGGCTGCCGGGCCGTCGGCCAGGCGTGAGGCCAGCTCTGCCGCATTGCCCTGCGCTTCGCGATATGCCTGGAACAGGCGTGCCATGGCCTCGGCGGCGCGCGGGTGCGCATCGGCCAGTTCGCGCATGTCGCGCTGATCCAGCTCGGCCCCTTTCAGCACCGGATCACCCAGCGCCTCGGTCAGGTCGCTGACCGTCTGCCGGTCGGACTCGGCGGCAAAGGCGCGCACATCCACATCATGGCTCTCGGCCAGCGCCAGCAGCACGCGCGCGGTCACCGGGCGCTGATTGCGCTCCAGCAGGGTCAGATAGCTGGCGGAAATGCCGACGGTTTCGGCGAACTCGGCCTGTGACAGGCCCAGCTCCCGGCGCAGCCTGCGCAGGCGCGCGCCAGCGTAGAGTTTCTCCTGTTGACCAGCATCCATGTGGGGCAACTCCATTGTATGAAATATCACAATCATACAAATTGATTTGCATCAAGGTGATACACGCATTCCCGTTTTATATGCGTGATCTGGCGTGCTTGGCAGATGATCGGTGTATGAAGCCTACAAGTTCAAACTTGAGGAGGTCAGCCATGACCACATTCTACGATCTCGTTCCCGCCGCTGCACCGGGCCGTTTTGACGGCATTGAGCGCAATTACACGCCTGAAGAGGTGGTGAAGCTGCGCGGCTCTGTTCAGATCAGCCACACGCTGGCCGAGCGCGGCGCGGCCCGGCTCTGGCAGCTTCTCAACAGCGAGCCCTACATCAATGCGCTGGGCGCCCTGTCGGGCAATCAGGCCATGCAGATGGTGCGCGCGGGCCTGAAGGCGATCTACCTTTCCGGCTGGCAGGTTGCCGCCGACGCCAATACCGCAGGCGCGATGTATCCCGACCAGTCACTCTACCCGGCCAATTCCGCGCCGGAGCTTGCCCGCAAGATCAACCGCACGCTCCAGCGCGCCGACCAGATCGAGGTTGCCGAGACCGGCAAGGCGAGCCGTGACTGGTTTGCCCCCATCGTTGCCGATGCCGAGGCCGGCTTTGGCGGCACGCTGAACTGCTTCGAGATCATGAAGGCCTTTATCGAGGCGGGCGCTGCCGGCGTCCACTTTGAAGATCAGGTGGCAGCCGAGAAGAAGTGCGGGCATCTGGGCGGCAAGGTGCTGATCCCCACGAGCCAGCATGAGCGCAATCTCAATGCCGCCCGTCTGGCTGCCGACATTATGGGCGTGCCGACCATCACGGTCGCGCGTACCGACGCGGAATCTGCCACGCTCATCAACTCCGATATCGACGAGCGCGACCACGAGTTCATCGATTTTGATGCCGGCCGCACCGCGGAAGGCTTCTTCCGCCTGAAAAGCGGGGTGGGCGTCGAGCACTGCATCAAGCGGGGCCTCGCCTACGCCAAGGTGGCCGACCTGTTGTGGTGGGAGACCTCCAAGCCGAATCTGGAAGAGGCAAAGCGCTTTGCTGAAGCCATCCAGAAAGCCTATCCCGGCAAGATGATGGCCTATAACTGCTCGCCCTCGTTCAACTGGGAAGCCAATCTGGACAAGGCCACCATCGAGACCTACCAGCGCGAGCTGGGCGCGATGGGCTACAAGTTCCAGTTCGTCACGCTGGCTGGTTTCCACCAGCTCAATTATGGCATGTTCGAGCTGGCGCGCGGCTATCGCGACCGGGGCATGGGTGCGTATTCCGAGCTGCAACAGGCCGAGTTTGCCTCCGAGAAGGACGGCTACACCGCCACCCGCCACCAGCGCGAAGTTGGCACCGGCTATTTCGACAAGGTGAATCTCACCCTGTCGGGCGGCAATGCCTCCACCACCGCCATGGGCGAAAGCACCGAAACCGCCCAGTTCAAGGCAAGCGCGGCGGAGTAATTCGCACCTCTTTTGCGTCATTCCGGGCGCACGCCGGTTTCTCCCCCCCGCCTGCGGGGGGAGTGGCCTGAAAGGCCGAGGGGGGGGGGATTGCAAGAAAGTTCCCCCCTCCGTCTCGCTGACGCTCCCCGTTCGACGCTTCGCGTCTCACCCCCCGTAAACGGGGGAGGACGTCGCTCCCCTCTTGCGTTTCACCGGCGAAAGCCGGTGCCCAGTCTAGTTTTCTGGATCCCGGCTTGCGCCGGGAAAACGAATGAAAGGCCGGACAAAAACCCATGCCCCACACCGCAGATCTGTGCGATGCCTGGCCCGACAAGGTGCGCGTGCTGGCACCGCTCTTTACCCATTATGGCGGACGGCAGGTGTTTCACGGACCCGTTGAGACCATTCTGGCCTATGAGGACAATTCGCGGGTGCGCGAAGCTCTGAGCGAGGCTGGCGAGGGCCGGGTTCTGGTCATCGATGGCGGGGCGAGCCTTCGCCGCTCCATGGTCGGCGGAGACCTCGCAAAGCTCGCAGCCAAGAATGGCTGGGCCGGCATTCTGGTCCATGGCGCGGTGCGTGATGCGCACGAGCTGGAGGCTGAACCGGTGGGCGTGCTGGCCCTTGGTCTGATCCCGCGCAAGACCGAAAAGCGCGGGCTTGGCACGCGCGGCCTCTCGGTCAGTTTTGGTGGCGTGACCTTCGCGCCCGGCGACTGGCTCTATGCTGACCGCGACGGGGTTGTGGTATCGGCGGGGGAGTTGAGAATCTGATCTGGGTCCCGGCTTCCCGGGCCGCATCAGCGGCCCGCAAGCGCGATCCCCGATCAAGTCGAGGACAGGCCGCGCGCCCGAGCCACCCTCATCCTGAGGAGCCGCCGCAGGCGGCGTCTCGAAGGGGCGAGGAGCGACGCACGGATGTGCGGAGCATCACTAAAAAGACTGGATCCCGGCTTGTGCCGGGAAAATACGTAAAAAAGGACATACACATGACCGGACAAGCCATCACCACGCCGCAGGGCGTTGCCATAAAGGGCGCGATGCGTCCCGGTTACGAGACGATCCTCACGGGCGAGGCGCTTGGCCTGCTGGCAGACATCCACCGGCGCTTCGATGCGCGCCGCAAGGCGCTGATGGCGGCGCGGCTGGAGCGCCAGACACGTCTGGATTCCGGCGCTGAGACCCTCGGCTTTCGTGCCGATACCGCCGCCATCCGGGCCGGGGACTGGACCGTCCCTGCCGCCCCGGCCGACCTTGCCGACCGGCGTGTGGAGATCACCGGGCCGGTGGACCGCAAGATGATTATCAACGCGCTCAATTGCGGCGCGAAATGCTTCATGGCGGACTTTGAGGATGCCTCCACGCCGTCATGGACGAACATGATGGACGGGCAGGTAAACCTGCGCGATGCCGTCCATAAAAAGATCGACTACACCGATCCCGATAGCGGCAAGTCCTATGCGCTGAAGAAGGACCATGCGGTCCTGATCGTGCGCGCGCGCGGCCTGCATCTGGACGAAGCCCATATCGAGATTGACGGCGCGCCGATGAGCGGCGGCTTTGCCGATTTCGCGCTCTACCTCCTGCACAATCACGCCCAGCTGAAGAAGAACGGCACAGGGCCTTACTTCTACCTGCCCAAGCTGGAAACCATGGAGGAGGCGCAGCTCTGGTCGCTCGTCATCCGCCATTGCGAGAGCGTGCTTGGCCTGCCCGCAGGCACCACGCGCGTCACCATTCTGATCGAGACGATTACGGCGACGTTTGAGCTGGATGAAATCCTCTATGCGTTGCGCGAGAACATCACCGCGCTCAATGCCGGACGCTGGGACTATATTTTCAGCTATATCAAGCGCCAGAAGACCAATCCGGCAGCCATCCTGCCCGACCGGGGTCAGGTGACGATGACGGTGCCTTTCATGGCCGCCTACGCCAAGCGTCTGATCGCGGTCTGTCACCGGCGCGGCGCGCACGCCATGGGCGGGATGAGTGCCTTCATCCCCGTGAAGGGCGACGACGCAGCCAATGAAGCCGCCATCGCCAAGGTGAAGGCCGACAAGACGCGCGAAGCCAGCATCGGCCATGACGGCGCATGGGTCGCCCACCCGGCGCTGGTGCCGGTGGCGATGGAGGCGTTTGACGCCGTGATGAGCGGCCCGAACCAGCTCTCCAAAATCCCGGACGTGACCGAAAATGCCGCAGCCCTGCTCACCGCGCCCGACGGCACGATCACGCACGGCGGTGTGCTGGGGAATGCCGATGTCGCCATCCGCTATATCGCTTCATGGCTGCAGGGGCGGGGCGCAGCGCCGATCCATAACCTCATGGAAGACGCGGCAACAGCCGAGATCAGCCGCGCCCAGCTCTGGCAATGGCGCACGCACGGCGCGAAGACGGCAGAGGGCCGCGTGGTCGATGCCGCTTACGTGAAGGAAGTCATCGCCGGGGCGGCGAAAGCCATCCGCGCCGAGATCGGCGATAATGCGTGGGGTGAGGGCCGGTTTGGCGAGGCTGAGGACATTCTCACATCGCTGGCGCTGGATGACGCGTTCGAGGAATTTCTCACCTTGCCTGCCTATGAGAAGATCAGGGAGTAGGGGGCTTCCCTCACCTTTCGAGCGCCACGGCGTCCGACAGGGTGAGGGAAGCCACTTCAGCCCCTCATCCTGAGGAGGCCGAAGGCCGTCTCGAAGGACGAGGGGCTAACCACCCCGCTTTCCCCCTAAAATCCGCGATCAATTCGCGCTAGGGTGGCGCTCATGAACCGTTTCGCCCCTCTGATTCGCCGTCGTGGCCTGCTGATCGCGGCGGGTATGTTTCTCCTGTTCGGCATCTGGGCCGTGCATCTCTCGCCCTGGTCGGCGCGCGCCATGGAGACGCGTCTTGGCGCTGCCGCAGAGGCCGGGCTGGAGCGCGTGGG
Organism: Glycocaulis sp.; assembly: GCF_050485565.1. Lineage (GTDB taxonomy): Bacteria > Pseudomonadota > Alphaproteobacteria > Caulobacterales > Maricaulaceae > Glycocaulis. The sequence goes on from NZ_JBJHBQ010000004.1 coordinate 154,985, forward strand.
CGAGCAGGGCTGGGCGGTGGTGGAGATGCGCGGCCAGCGCGCCATCATCTCTGGCTATGCTCCTTCAGAGGATGCCCGCGCCCGCGCGGTCCGGGCCGTGCGCCAGGCCGATTGGGCAGGCGGCACGGTGGCAGGCGGCATAACGCGCGTTGTCGATTCGACGCGCCTTGCCCTGCCTGAAGCGGGCCTTGCCCTGCGTGCGGATTTTGACGGCGATGCACTCACCGTGCGCGGCTTTGCGCCCGATCCGGGCGCGGCATCGCGTGTCGGCGATATCGCGCAGGCGCTGATCGCGGACGCCGACGTTTTTCTCGAAGAGTCCGCAGGCCAGATGCCCGATGGCTGGGAGGCGGCGGTGCGCCTGCTTCTGGGCGAGCTGGTCCGGCTGGGTCAGGGCACGGCATTCCTGCTGGATGAAGGCATGGCGCTGGCCGGTCTTGGCGGCAATACCCAGACCGCGCAGAGCGTGGCGGGCGGCATGATGTCCCCGCCGCCGCCCTTTGGCGCTGTGGCCCATGTGCGCGCAGGTGCCAATGTGTACGCTGCGCCCGTACGCTCGGTGGCGCTTTGTGACCTGCTGGTACAGGCCGCGCTGGGTCCCGACGGCAGCGCTCTGGAAGCGCGCCTGCCCGTTTCGGCTGAGGCGGTTGACGCGCTGGCAGAGGCCGGGTCGGCCTTTTCGCGCTGCGTGCGCGGCGATCTGGTGATTACAACGCCGCTGCGCTCCGGTACGGCCATGGCCGAGGCCCTGATGTCGCCGCTGATTGCGGGCGGGGCCGATCCGCAACGCCTGATGGTCCGCGCCAGTGGCCCGGCCGGGGAATCCGGCATTACGCTGGAAGTGGTCGCGCGCGGCACCCGTGAAGACGTGTCCGAAGCAAGCTAGGAACAAGACGCTATGATGTGGCTGATGTGGCATATGTGGGTCCTGCTGGCGCTGGCTGCGCTGCTGGGCGGGGTGGCGGGCTGGATGCTGCGCGGCGCGCGCCCCGAAGGCAGTTTGCGCCTGCCGCCGCGCGAAAAGCCCGTTGCCGCCGATCCTGCGCCCGCTGCTGAACCGGCAAAGCCCATGTCATCGCCGGAGCCGGCGAAAGCCGAAGCGGTGAAGCCTGCGCCAGAGCCGGCCAAGACCGGCGCGGACGCCAGTGCAGGGCCGGATGATCTGACCCGTATCAAGGGGTTGGGACCGAAAGCCGAAAGCACGCTGACCGAGGCGGGCGTGTTCCATTTCCGCCAGATTGCGGCGTGGAGCGCGGCTGATATCGAGAAATTTGACGCGCTGCTCAACGCCCGTGGCCGCATCGTGCGCGATGACTGGGTGGGGCAGGCAAAGGCGCTGGCGAAAGGCTAGGGACTGCCCCTCGATTGCCGGCCGAGTTCCCGCTTACAACGCGCGGGTCCGCAGGCGGCCCTCATAATCACGCTTGCCGATCGGTACGCCGTGCAAGCGCAAGATGTTGTAGGCGGTGACGGCGTGGAAGTGGAAGTTTGGCAGAGAGAATGAGAGGATGAAGGTCTCGGGGGTGAAGGCCAGGGTCCGCGGCTCCCACGGGGTCCAGGCATCCTTCTCGTCGAGCGGTCTATGAAGCTCGATGTTCAGTTCCTTGCCGGAACAACGGTTGATCTCCTCGGGGACGAACGCCTCCAGCGCGGTTTCGGCCTTGCCCATCATGGCCTGCAGCTCGGCGAAGGGAACCGGTCCGACCAGGGGCGGAGGGGCGAAGGTGCCGGTCTTGAGCGCTTCGACGCCCCATACCGAATGATGCCAGGCCGCCTCGATCTGAAAATGAAAGGGCGCCATATCGTCAATCAGGCGGGTGTTCACGAAGTAGTCGGCATCAATACCGGTATCTGAAAAATGAGTGGCCGCGCGGTCGAGAAAACCGGCCATGGCTCTGACGGTTTGCAGGAAGGTCGGCACGCTGAGGTCATAAAGGGATATCTGCATTCCCGTCGTCTCTCCTGGCGATTTCGGTCACCGTAACACTTGGCGGCTATCGCTCCGAATTTCAGCCCTAATCCAGCCGGGCCTTGTTCCACAGGGCGATCAGGCGCTCTGCCGCTTCGCTGGCGGGCAGGGCGCCGCTGGCCACATCGGCTTCGAGACCGGAGAGCGCGCTGCGCACGGCCGGGCTGGTATGAAATTGCTCCAGCACCATCGCCTCCACCATGGCCCGCATCCAGCCGGTCTGCTGCTCGCGACGCCTTGCGTCAAACGCGCCCGCGCCCTGCATGGCATTGCGGTGGGCGGTAATCGCCTCCCACAGCGCGTCCATGCCGCGCCCCTCAAGGGCAGAGCCGGTCAGCACTTGGGGCTGCCAGTGCGGGTTTGTCGGCGTGAAGAGATGCAGCGCCGCCTCCAGATCACGCGCGGCGCGTTTCGCCCGCTTCTCGTTCTCGCCATCGGCCTTGTTCACGAACAATATCTCGGCGTGCTCCAGCAGGCCCTTCTTGATGCCCTGCAGCTCATCGCCAGCGCCCGGCAGCATCAGGGCCACGAACACATCCACCATGCCCGCAATCTCGGTCTCTGACTGGCCGACGCCCACCGTCTCGATGATGACGACATCAAACCCGGCTGCTTCGCACAGGAGCAGACTCTCGCGTGTCTTGCGCGTCACGCCGCCCAGCGTGCCGGCCGAGGGCGAGGGGCGGATGAAGGCATTGGGATCGGTCGCCAGCGCCCCCATGCGCGTCTTGTCACCAAGAATGGAACCCCTGGTACGGGTGGAAGAGGGGTCTACCGCCAGCACGGCGACCTTGTGGCCCTGACGGGTGAGTAAGGTGCCGAACGCCTCGATCAGGGTGGACTTGCCAACGCCCGGCACGCCGGTCAGCCCGATGCGCACCGCACCGCCGGTCCGGTCCATCACCTGCGTCAGCAGCGCGCGCGCTTCGCCCTGATGGTCCGCGCGGGTGGATTCGGCCAGCGTGATGGCGCGTGCCAGCGCGGCGCGGTCTCCCGAAACAAGGCGGTCTGCAATCTCGCTCATGGCCCCACGCATACGCCATTTGCCGGGCTTGGCAAGGCAGGGGTGCGGCGCAGTATGATAGGATGCCCGAAGGAGGCCCGGCCATGTCCCATCCCGACATTCAACGCCTTGTCGATTATGCGCTCACCCTGCCCGGCGCGAGCGAGCATCACCCTTGGGGCGATATCGCCATCAAGGTGAAGAACAAGAGCTTTGTCTTCCTCTCCGGCGGACGCTCCGGCACAGGCTGTGCCATCACGGCGAAACTGCCCGAATCCGGGCCGGCAGTTCTCTCGGTCTACGAATTTGCCTCGCCTGCTGGCTATAATCTTGGCAAGTCAGGTTGGGTCTGGGCCGAGTTTCCCGAAGGGGAGGATGCGCCGCTCGACCTGCTGAAAAGCTGGATTGATGAGAGCTATCGCGCGATAGCGCCAAAGCCGAAGAAGAAGGCTGGCTAACGCTCCATCTGGGGCAGGGTGTCCGGATTGATGATGTCGATCCGGTTGGTCCAGATGCCGATGCGGACACCTTGAGGGATGTGCGTCATCAACTCTGGATCGTCCAGCCCGCGCGTACTTACCTGTCGGCCGCCAAATACCGGTCGAAGAAATCCACCGCCAGTGCCACGGTCTGCGCATGTATCGCGGCGCGGTCGACGCCAGCGGCATCGCCACAGTATTGCGGCACCTGCTCGAGTCCCGTCGGTCCGCACTCCGCCAGGAAGCTGTAATGGCTCACCCCGCCCTCGGCGAGATGGAAACTGGCACCCTCGGTCAGCTCAGCGATCCGCAATCCGTTAGTCTCAGCCGGCGTTGCCGGATCGGCGTCGCCCACAATGACGAAGAGCGGCACCTGCAGTCCGGCGAGACCCGCTTGGTCGAAGGCGTGGCCCAGGGCCGGGGCGATGGTGAAGACGGCGTCGATGCGGGAATCGCCGTCCAGTGCCGCCAGCCGCTCCTGTGACGCGGCGAACACCGGATCGTCCTGCAACTCATCACTCCGCCAGCGCAGTTCGGGAGTCTCGATCTGCGGCTCGCAGGTCCCGTCGCGCGCCTCGCTCTCGCAGAAGGTGGCATAGGCCTCGAAATCGGGACGGGCACCGGCGGCAACGAGGGCCGTAAAGCCGCCAATTGAAAAGCCACCGACCCCAATCCGCTCCGGGTCGATCCACGATCCGAAGACCGGATCGGCCAGCATGGCGTCGATCAAATAGTGCACGTCAATCGCTCGTTCCCAAGGGGCCGCAAACGCACGCAGGTCCAGGTGTGGCTCTGTGGCGGTATTGCCGTGATGATTGGCCGCAACAACGACATAGCCGGCTTCGGCGAGCTTCTGACCCAGCCACATCATCTGCATGGCGGCACCACCATTGCCGTGCGACAGCACGATGAGCGGATGGCGCCCCGCTGCGGGCTCCGCACCCGGCGCAGCGTGGCCGAAACGGAAGACTGGCGCCTGCGCCGGACCGGCTGCAATCTCGATCGTCTCCGGCGCGTCGGCGGCCGGATACCAGATTACGGCGTGGACGGGACGGCTGGCACCGGCGTCCAGCAGGTGCGGACGTGCCTCATCGACCCAGTCGCGCTGGGCCATGCCGGCAGCAGGCGTGACGGCTTGAAGAGCCGCCGCAAAGACGGCGGCGGAGATGGTGAGGAGCACGGCAATTATCCCGGAATTGTTGAACTTGAACCGTTAGCCTAGCTGCCGGGTTGGCGGTGGCTAATGAAAAATCGTCAATGCCAGGATGCGGCGAGCCCTGACAGTGTGTCCCGCCCCTTTGAGTGCGGCCTAATGGCACCGTTGAGCGGCAGATATCTGTGGCCTGACCTGTCATCCATTGTCAGTTGGCAGCGTGGGGAAGAGGGCGCACGCTGCGCCCCGGTATCTCACGGAGGCCGCCATGATCGCTCTTCTTGCCGCCGCCCTCGCCCTGAACCCCGCACCGGAGATGAGCGAGGTGGATCTGAACATCTACTGCAACGCTCAGGCGGGGGTGATGATGCAGTATGATGATCCGGACATCTTCGCCGAAAACCTGATGATCAGCACTGGCGAGTGGCTGGACGCGGCGGTCGCCGATGGCCGCACGACGCAGGACCATATCTACGACGCGCAAGACTCGCTCTTCCCGGTCAATCAGGAACTGATCCTAGCCGATGACATGGCCGCGCTGGAGGTGCGCTTCGCGCCCTGCCGCGAGGCGTTCGAGGACTAAGCGATTACTCTCTTCGTCATCCCCGCCTGCGCGGGGATGACGAGAAAGTGGGCGAGGGGCAAACAAAAAAAGCCCCGCCAATTCCGGCGGGGCTTTTCACATGAAATCAGGCGATAAGCCCTAATTCTTCATCGCGTCGGCGAAGCGCTCGCCCAGCTTGTCCAGGAAGCCTTCGGTGGAGAGCCAGCCCTGCTGGTCGCCGACCAGAAGCGCGAGGTCTTTCGTCATATAGCCGCTCTCGACCGTCTTGGTGACGGTAAGCTCGAGCTTCTCTGCAAAGTCGATAACGGCCTGATTGCCGTCCATCTTGCCACGGTGATAGAGGCCGCGCGTCCAGGCGTAGATCGAAGCGATGGAGTTGGTCGAGGTCTGCTCGCCGCGCTGATGCTGGCGATAGTGGCGGGTGACGGTGCCGTGGGCGGCTTCGGCTTCCACCGTCTTGCCGTCCGGCGTCATCAGCACCGAGGTCATCAGGCCGAGCGAACCAAAGCCCTGTGCCACCGTGTCGGACTGCACATCGCCATCATAGTTTTTACAGGCCCAGACATAGCCGCCGGACCATTTCATGGCCGCCGCCACCATATCGTCGATCAGGCGGTGCTCATAGGTGATTTTCTTGGCGTCGAAATCGGCCTTGAACTCTTTCTGGTAGATTTCCTCGAAGATGTCCTTGAAGCGCCCGTCATAGGCTTTCATGATCGTGTTCTTCGTGGAGAGATAGACCGGCCAGCCACGGTCCAGGCCATAGCGCAGGCAGGCTCTCGCAAAGTCGCGGATCGACTCGTCCAGATTATACATGCCCATGGCGACGCCGCCGCCGGGGAAGTTGAAAATCTCGTGGGTGATCGGCTCGCTGCCATCTTCCGGGGTGAAGGTCATGGTCAGCTTGCCCGGCCCCTTCACCACCATGTCGGTGGCGCGGTACTGGTCGCCAAAGGCGTGACGGCCAATGACGATCGGCTTGGTCCAGCCCGGCACCAGACGCGGCACGTTCTTGATCACGATGGGTTCGCGGAACACCACGCCGCCCAGAATGTTGCGGATCGTGCCGTTGGGCGAGCGCCACATCTTCTTCAGGCCGAACTCTTCCACGCGCTGCTCGTCCGGGGTAATCGTGGCGCATTTCACGCCGACACCGTAATGCTTGATCGCCTCGGCGGCCTCGATGGTGATCTGGTCATCGGTCTCGTCGCGCTTCTGGATGGAGAGGTCGTAGTATTTCAGATCAATGTCGAGATAGGGCAGGATCAGCTTCTGCTTGATGAGATCCCAGATGATCCGGGTCATCTCATCGCCATCAAGCTCAACAACGGGGGTATCGACTTTGATCTTTGCCATGTGCGGTGTGCTCTTCTCTTGAGGGCGCGCGCATCGGCGCGCTAGAGGTGGGCCTTACTGGTTCGGGCGGTCATCTAGCATCGCCCACCCGTTTAAGAAAGGGCAGGTATGTCATCAAGTGACGGCGCGCACGCGCCCGGCCCCGCTTTCGTGCTGGTCAATCCGCAAATGGGCGAGAATATCGGCGCGGCCATGCGGGTGATGGCCAATTTCGGTCTTGATGATTTGCGAATCCATGCGCCGCGTGATGGCTGGCCCAATGAGCGCGCCGAGGCGATGAGCGCCGGCTCGCCGCTCTATGCGTCTGCCCGCGTCAGCGATGATCTCGATGACGCACTGGAAGGCTGCACGGTGCTCTACGCCACCACGGCGCGCCCGCGCGGCATGGTGAAGCCCGTAATGACCGCGCGCGAGGCGATGGCCGAGGCGAGGGGGCTGATCGCCGCTGGACAGACGCCGGGCTTCCTCTTCGGGGCAGAAAAATCCGGCCTTCCCAACGAGCTGGTGGCCCGCTCGCGCGCCATCCTCACGCTTCCCGTTGATCCGGGCTTTGCGTCGCTGAACCTTGCCATGGCGGTCGGCGTGCTCGCCCATGAATGGCGCGCGGGCGATCCGCCGCCGGAAGAGTTCAAACCGCTGGAGGAGGCCGCAGACGCCGTGGCGCTCCACCGCATGTATGAGCATTTCGAGGACGAGCTGGAGCGCGCGGGCTTCTTCTTCCCGCCGGAGAAAAAGCCGCTGATGACGCAGAATTTGCGCAACATGTTCGCCCGCGCTGGCCTGACCGAACAGGAAGTGCGCACTTTCCGCGGCGCCATCAAGGCGCTCACCATCGGGAGAGGGAAGGCGCGGGTGGTGCGGGATTAGGGAATTTTTCCCCTCGTCCTTCGAGACGTTCGCTTCGCTCACCCTCAGGATGAGGGGAAAAGCGAAAAACAAAAAAACAAAAAACAAACCCCTCATCCTGAGGGGCTTCGTAAGAAGCCGTCTCGAAGGACGAGGGGTTTGGCTCAACTCACCCACGCTGATTGACAATTTCCCGCCCCTGCAGCATAAGCCGCGCTTCCCTCACGCTGGGGCTGGTAACAGTCCTGATTATTCATCCCACGGGACGATGCGTGAACCGCCGTGTTTTGTAGCCGGTGCGATGGTGAGGGCGCACAGGCCGGGCCGCATCGAAGAAGAGAGAACCATGTCGAAGCGTCATTCGCAGAAATACAAAATTGACCGCCGTATGGGCGAAAACATCTGGGGCCGTCCGAAGTCTCCGGTGAACACCCGCTCCTACGGTCCCGGCCAGCACGGCCAGCGCCGCAAGGGCAAGATGAGCGATTTTGGCCTGCAGCTCATGGCCAAGCAGAAGCTCAAAGGCTATTACGGCAACATCACCGAGAAGCAGTTTGCGCGCACCTATGAAGAGGCGCAGCGCCGCCGTGGCAACACGGCTGAAAACCTGATCGGCCTGCTGGAAAGCCGTCTGGATGCGGTGGTCTATCGCGCCAAATTCGTGCCGACCGTGTTTGCGGCCCGCCAGTTCGTCAATCACGGCCACGTGACGGTGAACGGCAAGCGCGTCAACATTTCCTCCTACCAGGTTAAGCCCGGTGACGTGGTGGAAGTGCGCCAGAAGTCGCGCAACATGGCCCTCGTCCTCGAAGCGCTGGATAGCGCCGAGCGCGACGTGCCGGACTATATCGATCTCGATGCCAAGGCGATGAAAGCCACCTACACCCGCGTGCCGGAGTTTTCCGACGTGCCCTACCCGGTGAAGATGGAACCGAACCTGGTTGTCGAATTCTACGCGTCCTAGGACGCCTGGAGTTATCGAATGCAAGAAGCCCGTCAGCTTTGCTGGCGGGCTTTTTGTTGGCCCTTCAGCTTCCAGTCATGTCTGGCCTGCCATGCCGGTTCCCGCTAAGTGTGGAGGCATGAGGATCATGGCGCTTGCAGGATGGGTACCGGTGGCCGGAACGGCTGCGCTGCTGGCCGCATGTGCGGCTGCGCCCGCCCCCTCCCTGCAGCCTTCGCAAATGCTGCCCGGTGAACGCGAGACCATCCATTACTGGCAGGAAATGCCGGACGGTTCGATCCGCGTTCAGGTGCGCTCAAACGGCTGCACCACGAATGAGAGTTTCGAGCCGGTGGTGATGATGGATTCGCGCCGAGGCTGGTCGTTCACATTGGAGTTGCGCCGCCTGCAGCCTGATCATTGCCGGGCGTTTCTGCCCGAAGGGGTGGAACTGGTCTGGACTCGTGACGAGCTGGGCCTGCCAAGGAGCGCAAGCGTGCGCGTCATCAATCCGCAGGCGCCCACGCCGAGGCCGAGATACTGAATAGCCCTCTCACTTGTCATCACCCGCTTTATGCGGGTGATCCATGCCTCTTCTTTAGTTCCGCAACGCATCCGCGTTGCGATATTCCGCGAAAAGTCGCGGGCGCGCGTTCGCGCTTTTCAGGCCGCTTTGCGGCCTGCAACGAACGATCAGCCGGAAACTCTAGAGGCATGGGTGGCCCGGACAAGCCGGGCCATGACAATGTTGCAGCACAAACCGCTAAGCCGCTTCAATGCCCTTTTCGTCGAAAAAGGCTTTCAGCTCGCCGGTCTCGTACATCTCTTTGACGATGTCGCAGCCGCCGATGAACTCGCCCTTCACGTAGAGCTGGGGGATGGTCGGCCAGTCAGAATAGACCTTGATGCCTTCGCGCACTTCCATGTCTTCGAGCACGTTTACCGAGTGATACTCCACGCCCATATGCTGGAGCACGCGCGAAACGAGCGAGGAGAAGCCGCACTGGGGAAAGAGCGGCGTGCCCTTCATGTACAGCACGACATCGTGGCCCTCCACCGTATTGCGGATCGATTCAAGCGTGGCGGTGTCGGTCATGTCGCAAGCGCTCCTTCGCGCACAAGGGATAGCCAAGAGCTAGGAAGCGCTGCCCGTCCGGTCAAGCGGGGCGTTCAGGGCGCGCGGGTGATGAGTGCCAGCGCATGCAGCTCGCCGCCCATGCGTCCGCCCAGCGCGTCATAGACCAGCTTGTGCTGCTTCACGCGGGGCAGGCCGGCAAAGGCCGGTGAGACCACCGTCGCGCGGTAATGGTCGCCATCACCGGCCAGATCCTCGATCTCCACTTCAGCATCGGGCAGGGCCTCGCGGATCAGGCGCGAAATGTCGTCGGCGGCCATGGGCATGGAATTTCCTCCTGTTCGCGGCGCGAGCCGGCGCTAGACTTGGTGGCACAGGCGCGAATCCTCAAGCGCCTATCCTAACAGCTTATCAGGGCAGGGAGCCTTACCCGTCATGCAGTTCACCCCCAAGCTTCTGGCTCTTCCCTTGCTGGCTTTCGCGCTGGCCTCCTGCTCGCCGCCCGATACCGGACCGTCGCGCGAGGCGCAGGCGCTGACCGATCTGCGCATTCTGTCCGCCGATGACATGGAGGGGCGTCTGGTGGGCTCAGAGGGCAATGCTCGCGCCCGCGCATACATCATTGAGCGGCTGGGCGAGATCGGCGTCGAGGCTGTGTTTGAAAACTACGAGCAGGCCTTCACCTTCCAGCGTTCGCTCGATTTCCGCGATCCTGATGCGGAGCGTGAAACGGTGACCGCCGTCAATCTGGTGGGCCGTATCGCCGGGAGTAATCCGGGCGATCATGTGATGGTCGTTGGCGCGCATTACGACCATGTCGGCATGGATGAGGACGGCAATATCTTCAATGGCGCGGACGACAACGCGTCGGGCACGGCGGGCCTGCTGGCCGTTGCGGCAGCCTTCATGGAGAACCCGCCGGAGAATGATGTGATCCTCGTGGCCTTTGATGCCGAGGAGGGCGGTCTTCGCGGCGCGCGCCATTTCGTGGCCAATCGCCCGGAAGGCTATGAACAGATCGGTTTCATGCTGAACATGGACATGATCGCCTATAGCGAGACCGACGATCTCTACGCGGTCGGCACCTGGCACTATCCGGTGCTGCTGGAGCTGGTGAGCGCCGCCGCCGAGGTGTCCCCGGTCAATTTGCGCACCGGCTATGACGAGCCGACCGACGATCCGCGCAATGACTGGACCATGCTGTCAGATCATGGGCCCTTCCATGCCGCCGGCATCCCCTTCCTCTATCTGGGCGTGGAGGACCATGAGCACTATCACCAGATCACCGACACCTATGAGAATATGACGCTGGCCTTCTTCGGCGGCGCGGTGGAGACGTCGGTGGACGTGGCGCGGCGCGCCGATGCCATGCTGGACCTCATCGCCACCTCACCCTCGCGCCAGCCCGAAACGGTGGAGAAGTAACCGGCATGATGTTGACGGTTGAGCAGCTGAATGAGCACGCCGTCCCGCTCTCACGCACGCTGGGCATTGTGATGGTGGAGGCCGGGCCGGAGCGCGTCGTCGCCGAAATGACGGTGCGCGAGGAGATATGCACGCTCGGCAATACGCTCCATGGCGGGGCGATGATGAGCCTGGCCGATATCGCCGGCGCGACAGGGGCTTTTCTCTCGCTACCGGAGGGCGCGGTCAGCACAACCACCACCGAGAGCAAGACCAACATGATCTCCAGCCCGCCCGTGGGCATGAAAGTCATCGCCACGGCCACGCCGGTGCACAAGGGCAGGACCAGCCAGGTCTGGCAGACCCGCATCGAGCGGGAGGATGGCAAGCTGGTCTCGCTGACCACCCAGACCCAGCTCAATATGTGGCCGAGGGGGTAGACCCCCGCCCTGCCTTGCGGCTTCCTGCCCGGCCTGCTTTGCTACGCGGTAAAGGGGAGAAGCTCATGTTCAGGACGCTCGTTACAGCCGTTTCAGGGCTAATTTTGTTATCGTTAACATCGGCCTGCGCCGAAGACGCGGCGGGTGTACCGGACGAGACCACCCGCGTGCTGGTCTTCTCCCACACCACGGGCTGGCGCCATGACTCCATCGAACCGGGTGTCGAGGCGCTGCGAGTGATGGCTGAAGAAAATGGCTGGGCATTCGAAGCCAGCGAAGACCCTTCGATATTCGATGAGGGCGCGCTGGAGCGCACCGACGTACTGGTGCTGCTGAGCTCCACCACTGGCAGTACGCCGGAAAGCGAATGGCTGACCGATACCGGCCGCGCCGCCCTGCAGGGCTTTGTGCGCGGCGGAGGCGGGATTGCGGCGATCCATGCCGCGGCGGACGCGCATTACCACTGGCCCTGGTACAGGCAGATGATCGGTGCCGCCTTCGACATGCACCCGCCCGGCACGCCCGATGGCGATCTGACCGGGGTGGACGGCGATCACCCTGCAACCCGCGCTTTGCCGGAGCATTTCACCCGCACTGATGAGTGGTACTGGTTCTCTGACTTTGACGAAAACGTGCGCCTGCTGATGACGCTTGATGCCGCCTCCATCGGCGAGGCGGGCGGCGAGGTGCCAATGGCCTGGTCACACGCGTTTGAAGGCGGGCGGGTATTCTACACCGCGCTGGGCCATACCCGCGAAAGTTTTGCCGAGCCGCTCTTCCTTGAACATGTGCGCGGCGGCATCGCCTGGGCAGCGGGGCTGGAGGATTAGTCGGACCCGCCCGCTGGCGGCCAGATCACGCCGCCAACCCAGCTGTCGACCGCACGAGTTTTCCTATATTTTTGTTGAATCCTTCAACGATGACGACCTGTGACCACAGCAAATTTTTCAAAATTAAAGAAAGTGTATATAACGAAAACCGAGTTGCACCGCGCCTAGAGAGCGTTAAACGATCTGTTTTAGGCTGGAGCTGTGTTGGATATAATGCAAAGGAGTATTATATGTCAAAATTTAAAAACCCAATATTATTTTCTAAGCATTTTAATTTGGATAGTGGATCATTAGATAGATTTGGTTTGATAGACCCATTTTTAGATGTGGACACTCAGCTGTTTATAGACCCGCTTCTTTTAGAGAAGTCTTCAAATGAAATAATTTCCAAAGATGCGGCAGCACATTTTAAGCAGCATTTCTCCAATTTTTTGAGGCTTCTTGCTATTTCAAAAGCTGAAGGCGACACGCCATGGCGTAATGCGGAGCGCCTGCTGCCCCTTAGTGAGCCACCCGAGAATGGACTTGGTTACGGAGGTGCAAGTCGATCAGGCAGCTCGAGGTCTGCCGAGGTGCGCCTAGCGATAATGCGTACTGCTAAGGAGATTATCACGCTCGGGGCCGATGATCCCGAAATGATATCTCTTATGGGGTTTTTCGAAGAGGGTGTTGGTCCCGATACGATAAGCGACTTCACCACTCAGGTTATCATGAGGCAACTTGCTGAGATAACAAATAACTTCTGTAAACACGTAAAAATTCCTGTATATAATAACAATATTTGTTTTGATTTCGCCCTTCCAAGATATAAATCTAAAAATGGAAAAAATAAATACTTTGTTCTCGTTCCCAAGGATATAGTCAGAGAGCTGCCAATGGCGAATGACTGGAGCGACGTCTATGACGCTATCAACGCTAATCGGCAAATACGGGATTCTGTCAATGTAATGCTATCAAGTATCGCAAAGCCGACTGTTTCAGATAGAAAATATGCTGTCCGAAGTTTTGCTTTGCATTCTCCTGATAGGTTTATGGCTTTTCTTAGCGCAATCAAGGAGGCGGCTGATAACTACGATCCAAATATGGATGCGCTGTCATACTTTAAGATGAAGTCAATAATAAGCGCTGGCTATGAAGGCGTTAAAACAGAAAATAAATATGATTTAAGTGTTGGTCCAAATGAAATTTACCGGTGCGTTATGGATTCTATTGAATTATTTAGGCATCATGTTGAGAATGGCAATTTATGGGAAGAGCTCTGGGTTAATGGTAAACCCAAAAAGGAGCGGGCGGCGCAGCTTCTATATTATGCGATCTCAGATGCTTACTGCAAGGCACACGATGTTGATATTTCGCCGGAGGCTAACATGGGCGGTGGTCCAGTAGATTTCAAATTTTCAACCGGCTACCGATCAAGAGTTCTTGTCGAGATGAAAAGGTCTAGCGGGCAAGTGAAGCATGGGTATGAGAAGCAATTAGAATTTTATAAGACCGCTGCCAAGTCAGATTTTGGTATATATGTGGTTATGGATTACGGTGATTTGGGTAATAAACTTCAAGAAATTACTCAAATACAATCGACGCGGCGTTCTGCAGGCTTGAGAGCATCAGATATCATAGTAATAGACAGCTCAAAAAAGCTATCGGCAAGCAAACGCAGATAGTGGGTTTTTGAAGAAAGAAACTCAGCTAGCGTTATACTTTTTGCCTCGCTTGCACGAGGTCCCGGATAGCTGCTGGCGCAGCTTCCGGGATTTCAGACGTGCCTACGCAAAGGCCTGATGGCCGGTAATGGCGCGGCCCATGATGAGGGCGTGGATATCGTGCGTCCCCTCATAGGTATTGACGGTTTCAAGGTTCATCGCATGGCGCAGAATGTGGTATTCCTCGGCGATGCCGTTGCCGCCATGGATGTCGCGCGCCTCGCGGGCAATGGCCAGCGCCTTGCCGCAATTATTGCGCTTCATCAGGGAGATGGCTTCCGGCACGAAGGCGCCCTGGTCGATCAGGCGGCCAAGCTGCAGCGCGCCAAGGAAGCCCAGCGTGATCTCCGCCTGCATGTCGGCGAGCTTTTTCTGGACCAGCTGGGTGGCGGCGATGGGCTTGCCGAAGACAACGCGTTCCAGCGCGTATTCACGCGCGGCGTGGAAGCAGAACTCGGCCGCGCCCATGGCGCCCCATGATATGCCGTAGCGGGCCTTGTTGAGGCAGGAGAACGGCCCGCGCAGACCCTTCACATTCGGCAGGATCGCGTCTTCGCCGACCTTCACATCGTCCAGTGATATCGAGCCGGTGACGGACGCGCGAAGCGACAGCTTGCCCTCGATCTTGGGCGTCTCGAAGCCCTTGGTGCCGCGTTCCACGATGAAGCCGCGAATCTCACCATCAAGCTTGGCCCAGACCACCGCCAGATCAGAGATCGGCGAGTTGGTGATCCACATTTTCGAGCCGTTGAGCACGTAGCCGCCATCGACTTTCTTCGCGCTTGTGCGCATTGCGCCCGGATCGGACCCGCCATCGGCCTCGGTCAGGCCGAAACAGCCGACAAACTCACCCGATGCCAGCTTGGGCAGGTATTTCTTTTTCTGCTCATCAGAGCCGAAGGCGAAGATCGGGTACATGACGAGGGAGGACTGCACGCTCATCGCGGAGCGATAGCCGGAATCAACCGCTTCCACTTCGCGCGCGATCAGGCCGTAGGCAACGTGGGAGAGGTCCGAGCCGCCATAGACTTCCGGCAGGGTGGCGCCCAGCAGGCCCAGCTCGCCCATCTCGGACATGATCTTCCGGTCGAACTTTTCCTCGCGCGCCGCCTCGATCACGCGCGGCAGCAGCTCGCCGCGTGAATAGTCGCGCGCGGCCTGAGAGACCATGCGCTCTTCCTCGGTCAGAAGGGTGTCGAGATGAAGGGCGTCGTCCCAGCGAAACTGGATCGCTGGGCCCTGGGTGTTGGTGCTGGCCATTATAAATGCTCCTCGCAGTGTTCGACGGACCCGAGTGGCGTCTTGCTACTACCCTTGGCGCGCAAAAGGCAGAGACTTTTTCACCTGATGCACAGGCGCCGGTGTCACGGCTCTGTGATGGCATACAGACTTTCAGATCGCGCCGGGCGTGCTAGCGTTTGCAGGAATGTAGAAAAATCAGGGGAGGTGCGCCATGGCGACGCTTGTGCGGCTGGCAGGTATTGCAGTTTTTGCAGGGGGCCTTGCGGCCTGTGAACCGGCGGCCGAGCGCCCCGCAGAGCCGCCGGCGCAGGCGGCGCACTGGGCCGGTCCTGTGGAGCATGAAGCGGCAAGCTTCACCGTTCTGGCCAGCGGCACGCCCATCGGCGCGGTGCAGGTAACGCCGCAGGAAAGCGGTTACGCCATCTTCTACGAATTCCGCAATAATGGCCGTGGTCCGACCTTCAATGAAGTGGTGGTGCTGGACGGTGATGGCCTGCCAACCCATTGGGCCATCAATGGCACGACAACCTTCGGCAATGCGGTGGACGAGGTTTTCCGCCTCGAAGACGGCGCGGCCTTCTGGCGGGACACGACCGGCGAGAACGAGATGGATGTGGCCGGGCCTGCCCTTTACGCGCCGCAGAACTCCAGCCCCTACAGCCTCGCCATTACGGCCCGTGCGCTGATGGCCGCTGACGGTAACCGCCTGGCGGCCATTCCCGGCGGTGAGGTGCGGATGGAAGAGATGGACCGGCTGACGGTCTCCAATGGTGACGAGACGCGCGAGATTACCAGCTGGGCGCTCTCCGGGCTGGGTCTGAACCCCACCTATTTCCTGATGGATGGCGAGGCGTTTTTCGGGGTCATCTCGCCCTCTTTCGCCATACTGGCCGAAGGCTTTGAAGGCGAGGACGAGCGCCTGCGTGAGCTGGCCGCTGATTACGGTGCCAGCCGCTTTGAGGCCATTCAGGCGCGGGTCGCGCATGAATTTGACGGGCCTGTGCGCGTACGCAATGTGCGCGTCTTTGACCCTTTGAGCGAAGCACTGGGCGAGCCGGTCTCGGTCGTCGTTGAAGGCAATCGCATCGCGGCTATCGATCCGCTGGACATGCCCTCGCGTGCCGGTGAGGTGGAGATTGACGGCACGGGCGGATCGCTGCTGCCCGGCCTGTTTGAAATGCACGCCCATATGGGCGAGGCGAGCGCCTTCCTGAACATCGCCGCAGGCGTGACGAGCGCGCGGGACATGGGCAATAATAATGAGGTGCTTGAAGGTCTTATCGCCAATATCGAGGCAGGCCGCGTGGCCGGCCCGCGCCTCTATCGCAGCGCCTTCATCGAAGGGCGCAGCCCGTTCAATTCCAATAGCGGCGTGGTGGTGGAAAGCGAGGAAGAGGCCGTCCAGGCTGTCCATGACTATGCCGACCGTGGCGGCTTCCACCAGATCAAGATCTACAACTCCATGCGGCCTGAATGGATACCGGCGGTGATCGCGGCCGCGCGCGAGCGGGGCTTGCGTGTGACCGGCCATATCCCGGCCTTTACCAATGCCGATGCGATGATCGAGGCGGGCTATGACGAGATCGTCCACATCAACCAGCTCATGCTGGGCTGGGTGCTGGACGCCGACGAGGACACCCGCACGCTATTGCGCCTGACCGCGCTGCAGCGCCTTCCCGTTCTGGACCTCGACAGTCCAAATGTTCAGGCCACCATCGATGCCATGGTAGAGCGCGGGGTCGCCATCGACCCGACCTTCGCCATCCACGAGCAGCTATTGCTGTCGCGCAATGGCGAGGTGTTTGCCGGCGCGGTGGACTATGTCGACCATCTGCCCGTCAACGCCCAGCGTGGTGCGCGCAGTGCGATGTCGGCCATCGGTTCGCCCGAAGAGGACGAAGCCTATCGCGGCGCGTTCGAGCAGATACGCCAGATGCTGGCCATGATGCGTGAGCGCGGTATCGCGATGGTGCCGGGCACCGATCTGGGTGGCTCCTTCACCTATCACCGCGAGCTGGAGCTTTATCAGCTTATCGGGATGGAACCGGCCGAGATCCTCGGCTGGGCCAGCCATGGCATGGCGGCGTTTCTCGGCGTTGAAAACGAGCTTGGCCGTATCGAGCCGGGCTATCTGGCCGACTTCTTCCTGGTGCCGGGCGATCCCACGCAAGACCTGCGCGAGATCAAGACCATCGCCGCAGTAGTCGCCGATGGACGGGTCTATTTCCCGAGCGAAATCTACCCCGAGTTCGGCATCCGCCCCTTCACCGATGTACCGGCGATGAGGGTGGTGGAGTAGAGCTTACTTCCCTCGTGCTTCGAGACGCAGCTATCGCTACTCCTCAGCATGAGGGGCGTTTCCATACCAGATCCCTCATCCTGAGGGCGAACGTTGGTCAGCGTCCCGAAGGACGAGGGATCAGGTAAACAGCACCATGCTGGCGATGGAGAAGTAGATCACCACGCCGGTTGCGTCCGCGATGGAGGTAACCAGCGGTGCGCTGGCCGTTGCCGGGTCCATGTTGAAGCGTGACAGGATGAAGGGCAGGGACATGCCGATCAGGCTGCCCACCAGCACTATGATGATCATGGAGCTGGCCACCACCATCGCAATATCCGGCCCGCCCCGGAAAATGCCGATACCCGATACCGCCAGTGCCATCGTGATGCCGAGCGCGCCGGCCACCAGAAACTCCCGGCCCAGCATGCGCCCCCAGTCACGCGATCTGACATCGCCGGTGGCCAGCGCGCGCACCATCAGCGTGGCGGCCTGAGACCCGGCATTGCCGCCAGAGGCGATCAGCAACGGCAGGAAGAAGATCAGCGCGATATGGGCGGCAATCGTGTCCTCGAAATAGGCGATGCCAAAGCCCGACAATAGATTGCCGAAGACCAGCAGGACCAGCCAGACAATGCGCGCGCGGTAGAGCGTGATGATACCGGCGGTCCGCACGCTCTCGGTAATCTCACCGTGCGCGCCCAGGCGCAGGAAGTCTTGCGTAGCCTCTTCTTCCAGCGCATCGATCGCGTCGTCGTGTGTGACGATGCCCAGCAGATGGTGCTGCGCGTCGACCACCGGCACGGCCAGAATGTCGTACTTGGCGATGGTGCGTGCCACGCTCTCCTGGTCGTCGTCCACAAACACATAGACCGGATCGTCATCCATCAGATCGGCGACTTTGCGCGAGGGCGGGGCGAGGATCAGGTCGGTCAGGCGCACCGTGCCGATCAGCTCGCGATCATCTTTGAGCACATAGGTGCGGTAGATGGTTTCCTTGTCAGGGGCCTCGCGGCGCAGCTGCGCGATGGCTTCCTTTGCCGTCATCTCGGGCTTCAAGGTGGCGTAGTCCGAGGTCATGATGGCCCCGGCTGTCCCCTCCTCGTACGAAGCCAGCTTGCGGATATTCTCGCGTTCCACATGCGCCAGTGCGGGCAGCAGCATTTCCTGCTGCTCTTCCGACAGGCGGTTGAACACGTCCGCCCGGTCATCGGCCTTCATCTCGGTGATGAGGGCCGTGAGCTGCGGGCGTGTCATGTGCTCGATGGTTTCTTCCTGCAGCTCCGGCTCGATATAGCCGAACACCTCGGCCTGAACCTCGACAGGCAGTGCGCACAGAAGCTTCCAGCCTTCGCCCGGATCAATCTCCGACAGGGCAGATGCAATGTCCGCGGGGTGGTCTTCCGCGTCGATTTTGATCTGGATGTCAGCTTCATCAAGCGCCATGGGGACTCCTTGCAACCATCGGGATCGTGCTGCGTTAATTGTGTTCTAGACCCGCAGGGCGGTTCTTACCAAGGACATAGCAGACAGTTGGCTGCGTCTTTGGGCAAGCCCCTCACACCGCCTCGCATGATTGCCCCGTAGAAGGAAGGACAGACATATGAGCACCTCTGCTGCACGCGCCGCCAAACAGGCGAAAGACGCCGTCAAGCGCGAAGCCGACGCGGAGTCTCTCGCTGCCGAGCTGGCCGAGCTGAAGCGCGAATTTCGTGAGCTGGTAGAGCAGGTGGGCCGCGTTGGAAAAGTCGGTGCCCACGAAGCCTCCACGGCGGCCAAAACGACGGTCAAGCAGGGCAAAGATGTTGGCGAGCAACTCGTCGAGGAGGTCGTCGACCAGTGGAACACAGTCGAGGGCCGTATCCTCAAGGAAACCAAGGAAAATCCCTGGCAGGCGCTCGGTATTGCGGCTGCTGCCGGCCTTCTGATCGGCTTCCTGGCGCGCCGCTAACGGCATGCTTGGTCCTTTAAACGGCATGTTGTCGCTGGCCAGCGGGCACGTATCGCTGGTCAGCCGGCATTTCAAGCGCCGCATCTATCTGAAAATCCTGCTGGCCCTGTGCGTTATTGGCGCGGTGGTGTTCGGCTGTGTACTCGCCAGCGTCCTGCTGGCCGAGGCTATCGGCCTTGTCACCACGCTGGCCGTCATGGCGGGCGTATTTCTGCTGGCCGCGCTCATCGTGCTCATCGTGATGGCTGTGGAGCAAAAGCGCCATGAAGCCCGTGAGCGCGCGCAGCGCGAGGCGGAGAAGCGCTTGGCTAAGATCGCGCTCGTTTCGGCCCTGCCCGCACTGAAAGGCGGCGGGCTGCTGGCCGCAGGCGCAGCTGCCATCGCGCTTATGATCGTCCTCGGTGGCCGGAGCGGTGACGACGAGGACTCTGACTAGCCTGCCATCCGCGCCGTGCACTTGCCCATTCCCGCGTAGCAGACCAGTCTCTGCCCCCACACCGATGCGGGGGCAGCGATGGCTGGCGGCGAAAAACTTCAACGGCAGATAACGGCCCGGGGCATCTGGCTTCTGGCCGTCAACGGCATGATCGGGGCCGGTATTTTTGCCGTGCCTGCCGGTGCGGCGGCGCTGATGGGCGTGTGGAGCCCGCTGGTCTATGTCGTCTGCGCCATCCTGCTGGGCCTGATCGTTGCCTGCTATGCAGAGCTGGCTAGCCGCTTCACCTCCACTGGCGGGCCGGTGCTCTATGTGCGAACGGCTTTTGGCAAGTTTGCCGGGTTCGAGACCGGATTGGCCGTCTACGCCACGCGCATCACCGCCTTTGCCGCCAATGTGAACCTGATGGTGGCCTCCATCGCCTTCTTCGTGCCTGCACTTGAAGGTGGGCCGCTGCGTATTCTGGTCATCGTCGCCATCATCGCCGTGCTGGCGGGCATCAATATCGCAGGCGCGAAACCTGCCATGCGCGCAATGGGTCTGCTGACCATCCTGAAATTCCTGCCATTGCTGGCCATTGCCCTGGTGGGCCTCTTCCACATCAATCCGGATATCTTCCCCGACAATTCGCTCGGCTTTCCGGCCAGCGCGCAATGGAGCGCGGCCGTATTGCTGGTCATCTATGCCTTTGTCGGATGGGAGTCGGCGGTCATCCCGGCGGGCGAAACGCGCGAACCGGGCAGGGCCATGCCGCTGGGCCTGTTCTGGGCGCTGGGCGTCGTGGCGCTGCTCTATGTGGTCATCCAGATCGTCTGCGTGGCGGTGGTGCCGGATCTGGCCAATTCAGAACGCGCGCTGGTCGATGCAGGCGCGATCCTGTTCGGGCCTGCGGGCGCGCTTCTCCTGACGCTGGGCGTGATTGTCTCGGTCGGCGGCAATATCACCGGCACGGTGGTGACCACCCCGCGCCTGACCTACGCGCTGGCGCTGGAAAAGACGCTGCCCGCCTGGTTCGGCAAGGTGGATGAGCGCACCCATGTGCCGGCCAACTCCATCATCTTCTTCGCCGTGCTGGCGACGCTCCTCGCCGTGGTGGGTGATTTCTTTGCCCTCGCCGCGATGAGCGCCTTTGTGCGCGTGCTGATTTACGTAGGCTGCATCGCGGCCATGCCGCGCGTGCGCGCTCTGCCTGCCGAAACCGAAAAGCCGATGCGTCTGCCGCTGGGCTGGACCATACCTGTGCTGGCCGTACTCGGCTCGCTGGTGCTGCTCAGCCAGGTGCCGCTGCGCTCCATGGCCATTACGGCGGCCTTTCTGGTGGCAGGGGCGCTAGTCTATGCGCTGATGAAGTATCTGAACGCGCGCCGCGCCTGAGCACATGAAGGGGATGGGGCATGAACGCTGAGCTGGCCGTACTGATCACGCTGGTGACCTACAAGCTGGTGCTGGTCGGGGTGGGCCTGTGGGCCTCGCGCCTGAACCGCACCGAGACCGATTTCCTGCTGGGCGGGCGCGGGCTGGGGCCGTGGGTGGCGGGCCTGTCCTACGCGGCCTCCACCTCGTCTGCCTGGGTGCTCTTAGGCTTTTCCGGGTTTGTCTATGCGGTAGGGCTCTCCGCGCTCTGGATGGTGCCGGGGATACTGGGCGGCTATGTCGTGATGTGGGTCTGGTTCGGCCCGCGCATGCGCGCCGAGAGTGCAGCCGAAAATCAGGTGACGCTGGGCGATTTTTTGGCGGCGCGCGCGAAAGGCACAGGCCGCACGGCGATATTGTGGGCCGGCGCGCTGCTCGTCCTCTTCTGCTTCATCTTCTACATCGCGGCCCAGTTCGGCGCGGCGGCCATCGCCTTTGAAAACCAGTTCGGCCTTGGCCGGATGGAAAGCGTGCTCGTCGGTGCCGGCATCATCCTGCTCTATTCGCTGCTGGGCGGCTTCTGGGCCGTCAGCATCACCGACACGCTGCAGGGCGCGATGATGGCCCTTATCGCCATCCTGCTGCCCGTGCTCGCCCTCATAGCCGCAGGTGGCCCGGCTGAAGTCTGGACCACGCTGCAGGCCACCGCTCCCGACGGCTATATGTCCTTCACCGGGGAACGCGCCTTTTTCATCTTCATCGGCTTTGCGCTGGGCGTGGCCGGTATCGGGCTTGGCACGTTCGGCCAGCCACAATTGATGAGCCGCCTGATGGCGGTGAAGGACGAGGCGGCAAGGAAGCGCGCCTTCGCCGTCTCCATTGGCTGGGGCCTCATCGTCTATACGGGCATGGTGACGCTGGCCCTGTCAGGCCGTGCGCTGCTGGGGGCAGGGCAGGAGGGCGAGGCGCTGTTCTACACGCTGGCAGGCGAACTTTTACCGCCCGTGCTCGCCGGAATCATCATTGCTGCCGTGCTGTCGGCCGTGATGTCGACGGTGGATTCCCTGCTTATCGCCACCTCCGCAGCCGTCTCCCACGATATGGGCGTCTCGAAGCGCTATCCGGGCCGCGAAGTGACGATCTCGCGCATCGTCATGGCGGCTTTGTGCGCCGCGGCGGTGATGATGGCGCTGGCCATCCCGGCGACGATCTTTGACCGGGTGCTGTTCTCATGGTCCGCGCTGGGCGCTGCCTTCGGGCCGATCATCGTCGCCCGCGTGGCGCGCGTGGAACCCGCCACCGGCGCGATCCTTGCCGCCATGGCTCTGGGCTTTGGCATGAGCGCGCTTTTCTTCCTCATCAGGGGTATGGGACTGGAAGGCACGGGCGGTCTGGGCGGTTTCCTGGCTGATCTTGCGGCCCTGCCGGGTTCACCCTTCGAGCGCGTGGTGCCGTGGGTGTTGCCGCTCCTCATCGTCTTCAGCTGGAGGCGGCCTGCCCATGCATGATGTCATCATCATCGGCGCAGGCTTTTCCGGGCTGGAGGCCGCGCGCCGCCTCGCGCCCGGCCATGACGTCGTGGTGCTGGAAGCGCGAGAGCGGGCGGGCGGGCGCGTGCTCTCCCACACCTTTGCCAATGGCGGCGGGACCGATCTTGGCGGCCAGTGGGTCGGCCCCGGTCAGGACCGGCTCTATGGCCTCATCGCCGAGATGGGCTTTGCCACCTATCCGCTCTGGGATGAGGGCGATCATCTGGTGAAGGCCGGGCGCCTCAAGCGCTATCGCGGCACCATCCCCGGCCTCTCCATCCCTGTCCTGCTCGATCTCAACAACGCCCTCTCACGTTTTGAAAAGATGGCGCGCCAGCTCGATCCGGCGGCGCCATGGACGCACCCCAAAGCGCATATATGGGACCGGATGACGGTTGCCGATTTCCTGAAACGCCACACGCTCACGAAGCGTGCACGCGAGATGTTCACCATCGGCATCGGGGCTGTGTTCTGCGCCGAGCCGCACGAGCTCTCCTTGCTGCACGCCCTGTTCTACGCGCGTTCCGGCGGCTCGCTGGATGCGCTCCTGTCGGTTTCCGGCGGCGCGCAGCAGGATCGGGTGCATGGCGGCATGGGCGGGCTGGCTACCGCTCTGGCCGCCTCTCTGGGCGATTGTGTGCGCTATGGCGAGCCGGTGCAGGAAATCGGCTGGGACAAAGATGGCGCGACCGTCACCACCAGCCGCCAGAGCTGGCGGGCAAAGCGCGTAATCCTCGCCGTCCCGCCCTCTCAGGCGTTGGGCATACGCTTCGATCCGGCCTTGCCGTCAAACCGCGATGCGCTATGGCGGCGCATGCCCGCCGGGGCCTGCATCAAGTGCGTGGCCCAGTACGACCGGCCCTTCTGGCGGACCCGCGGCCTGTCCGGGCAAGCAGTAGGCGGCGATCTCGCCGTGCGCGTCACCTTCGACAATACCGAGAAGGGCAAGGATGCCGGACTGCTCCTCGGCTTCATCGAGGGCGAGGAAGCGCGCCGCTGGTCGCCAGTGTCAGCAGAGACGCGCCGCGACGCGGTGCTGGACGCCTTTGCCGGATTCTTCGGGCCGGAGGCGCGCTCGCCCATCGACTATGCCGACAAGGACTGGACCAGCGATCCGTGGACGCGCGGCTGCTACGCCTCGATACTTGGTCCCGGCGTCTGGACGACGCTGGGCAAGGGCTTGCGCGATCCTGTCGGGCCGATCCACGTGGCCGGCACCGAAACCGCCACCTACGGCTTTGGCTATATCGAAGGCGCGCTGGAGGCGGGCGCCAGGGCTGCGGGTGAGGTGAGGGCCGTGCTGGGTGGGTGAGTTGCCGTCTTTCCTTCCCCGTTTACGGGGGAGGTGTCAGCGTAGCTGACGGAGGGGGGAAACTATTTGAACTATCCCCCCCTCGGCCCTTCGGGCCACTCCCCCCGTAAACGGGGGGAGAAACCGCCAAGGCGCGAGCCTTCCGCCTAATCCCCCACCCACATCACCACTACCTGCCCGCCGCTCGTGCGGGTGGCGGTGTGGACGCCTTCGCCATTGACGGCAATCGCCGCGCCGTCTGATCCCATGTCCCAGAGCGATCCGCCGAGAAACGCCGTGATCCCCGCGCGCGCAGAGGTGCTTGCCAACCGCCCCGCCAGCGCATGGGTCTGCCAGGCTTCGCCTTCGGTCAGATGGCCTGCATCGCCGCGCGGCACGTCATCGGGCCATGGGGTGACATAGCCACCCCACGGCGCGTCCCACACATCGCCCGGCTGCAGGAAGGCCGGTACGGCCAGCAGCTCGGCATCGCCAAGCGCGGCGTAGACATCCGGGTGCCAGGAATCGGCGCAGATCAGCACGCCCAGCCGCCCGGCAGGCGTATCGAACACCGGATAGTCGTCCAGGCTGGCCGCGGCGGTGAAGCCAGCTTCGGACGGTATGGGATAGGCCTTGCGCACCAGCGCGCCGTGCACGCGTCCATCGGGGGCAAACACCGCGCTGATATTCTCCAGCGGGCCATCCGCGTCCGTCAGGATCGCGCCGTCCTCGATGCGGGCGCCCGCCAGCACGACGGATCCGGCGACGATGGTGATCTCATACTCCTGCGCCAACGCCGAGAAGGCCCTCTGATAGCCTGCCGCCGTGTCCGCGCTGCGCATGCGGAAAATGGCCGCCGCCGCGCGGTCCGGCTCTTCGCTTGCCAGCAGTGAGCCGCCATAGGGCAGGGGATTGGCGGCGATGAGCGCAATCATCGCCCCGTCCACACTGCTTGCACGGTAGACACCGCGCGGCGCGTTCGCCGCGACGAGCCAGGTGCCGATATGTTCGGGGAAGACGGCAATGCTTCGCGGCGTCAGCACACCTGCCTCGCGCGCGGCTTCGAGGTAGTCGGCGAGGCGCGCATGGAATGCGTCTGCGCTGGTATAATCTTCCACGCGCATCACCGGCTCTATGGCGATCAGATTGGCACCTGAACGGGTGCCGGTCTCGCTGACCACTATCGGGTCGGCAACGGGCGCATCCGGCGCGGGAAGCGCACGCCAGAACGACCATCCCGCCAGCGCGGCGATGGCAATACACGCGATGAATACAAGCCAGCGGGGCATGTGACACCTCTAGTGCGTAGGGAAGTTACGCTTCACCAGTGTGCCGGGTTTCCAGGCAGGAAAAAAGGGCGCAGCCCGGGGAAAGCTGCGCCCTTTGATGAAAACAGGCCGATGCGCTAGGGCGAAACCAGCCTGTCTTCCAGTCCGTCACGCTCACGCCCGCCAAACACTGCCGCTGCGCTGGCTGCAAAGGCACCGAACAGCATGGCAAGGGCCGTGGCGATAGCCAGCGTTGCGCTGGCCGCGCGGGCTGTATCAACTTCATCGCGGGCCTCTTCGCGCGCCGTGTCCATCTGGTTGAACGCATTCTGCACGCGCGCCTCGGCGTCGCTGACGCCGATACCGGCACGTTCGGCAACGTCCTCGACCAGCCAGGCGCGATCCTCTGCCGTCACCGTGTCCGGATAGGCGATGGCGCGTACCACGAAGCGGTCTGCTTCCTTACGGGCGTTTGCCAGCGTTTCAGGATCGGCGCCCGGTGCGCGGTAAAGCCGGTCGGTAATGATCGTTGCCGGGGCGGGCGCGCCCTCTTCGGAATGCACCGCCGCTGCTGTCACAGCCGTTGCGCCCAGCGCGCCGCCGCCAGCCGCGATGGCCGCAGCCGCAAACATGAAGGCGCTGGCCACCGCCCAGGTCAGGAAACCGTGAACACTGTCGCGGAAGAAGACTTCATCGGCGTGGATCGACCAGCGCAGGCGCGTGCGTCCGGCGATATAGCCGCCCAGGACAGAGGCAAAGACTTGCGTGAAGATCAGCCAGATAATCGTGACCACGCCGATCGTGGTCAGGGAAAGCCCGTCTCCGGCAAAGGGCGACATCGCGCCAAAGCCGAAGGCCGAGCCCAGAATGACGAGAATAATGGTCAGCCCGCCAGCGGCAAACGCGCCGGCAAACACGGCCGACCAGCTGATGGCCTGTGCAGTCCAGCGGACGGGATGGGTTGCCGTCACTGGCGCGGTGATGGGTGCATCGGTCATGTCGTGCGCCTCCTAGAACAGCAAAAGAATGAGAATGATGACGGGGATCGGAACCCCCAGAAACCACATGATTATCGCCTTGCCCATTTTCGGGTGCCTCCTCGCGCAGCTCTGCCACGCCCTGCCAAAGATGATCAGCAGGGAAACGCGAGAGGGAGGTGCCGGTTCCGGGAAGGGCTACCGGGCTTGCGCTTCGGGCGGAAAGACCAGACCCAGCCACTCGGCGACGAGGGCGGGCTTGTCCACGCCCTCTATTTCCACACTCACCTCCATGCGCGAGAGGAAGGAGCCATCCTCGCGCGGCTCAGCCCCAAGGAAGGCGAAATGCCCGCGTACACGCGAATTGACCGGCACCGGCGCAAGAAAGCGTATCCGGTCAAATCCGTAATTGATGGCGTAGGCACCCTCCGGCCACGGGCTCGCCTGATGGCTGAAACCGGTCAGCAAGGCGAGCGTGAAGAAGCCGAAGCTTATCGTGGTGGGGAAGGGGCCGTGCGCGGCGCACCAGTCCGGGTCGGTGTGCATCGGGTCTTCATCGCGCGTCACCTTGCCGAAAATATTGAAGTCTTCCTGCGTCAGCGTGGTCCAGTCCGACACGCCCATCACGCTGCCCGGCTCCAGTCCAAGGGACAATTCTGTGTGTTGGGTCATGTGAGTGCCTCCGCGCTGTATTGGCGGGAGAATAGGCGATTGGTTGCGCCGGGGAAGCCTGTGAGTGTGCCCCGTTTGCCCTTTTGCCCGCTCTGGCCTACATGGCGGGCATGAGCCCGGCACCGCTTTCCAGACGCTTCAGCGTCGCGCCCATGATGGACTGGACCGACCGGCATTGCCGGGCCTTCCACCGTGTCATGTCGCGCCGCGCGCTGCTCTATACCGAGATGGCGGTCGATCAGGCGGTCATACGCGGCGATGCGAAACGCCTGATCGGGTTTGACGCGTCCGAGCATCCGGTCGCCATCCAGCTGGGCGGCAGTGACCCGGCACTGCTCAGTGACGCGGCCCGCATCGCGGAAGATTTCGGCTATGCGGAAGTCAATCTCAATGTCGGCTGTCCGTCAGACCGGGTGCAGTCCGGCACGTTCGGGGCGTGTCTGATGCGCGAGCCGCAACTGGTCGCCGATTGCCTGGCCGCCATGCGCGAGGCGGTATCGGTGCCGGTGACGGTGAAGCACCGCCTCGGTGTGGACGAGCAGGACCCGGAAGAGACCCTGTTTGCCTTCGTGGAGACGGTGGCGCAGAGCGGCGTGACGAGCTTTAGCGTCCATGCCCGCAAGGCGTGGCTCAAAGGCCTGTCACCCAAAGAGAACCGGGATATTCCGCCGCTGGACTACGACATCGTGCGCCGCCTCAAGGCCGCGCACCCTGAGCTTGAAATCATCCTCAATGGCGGGCTGGAAAGTCTCGAGCACGCGCACGCCGAGATGGCGGGGCTGGACGGCGTGATGCTGGGCCGGGCGGCCTATCACACACCCTTCATTCTATCACGCGTGGACTCTGTCTTCTTTGGCGAGGCGGACCCGCATGACGATCCCTTCGCGGTGGTGGAGGCCTACCGGCCCTATGTGGACGAGCAGCTGGCGCGCGGCGTGCGTCTGCACGCCATAACGCGCCACATGCTGGGCCTGTTTGCCGGGATGCCCGGTGCGCGCCGCTGGCGGCAGATACTCTCCTCGGAAGCCAATCGCGACGGCGCGGGCTGGGACGTTATCGAGCGCGCGCTGGACGCCGTGAGGGAGCGCGCGGCGGCCTGATGGAACAATATCTGATCTACCTTCTCACCCTCTTGGCCGTCGGCGCATTTGCTGGGCTGATCGCCGGGCTGTTCGGCATTGGCGGCGGGGTCGTGATGGTCCCGGCCATGTATTACACGCTGGTGTTTCTGGGATACCCTGAACACGCCATGCACGCAGCCGTCGGCACCTCTCTCGCCGTCATCGTCATCACCTCTGCGCGCTCTGTCATGGCGCATGCGAAGAAGGGCGCGGTGGACTTTGGCGTCCTCAAAAAATGGTGTCCGTGGATCGTGCTGGGCGCGCTGGCAGGCTCCGCGATAGCAGGCGCGATCCCGACGCGCGGCCTCGTTTTTATCTTTGCCCTGACCGCCCTGTTGCTGTCGGCGCAATTCTTCTTCGGGCGGGCGGACTGGAAGCTCGGTGATGATCTACCGGGTCAGCCCTTCCGGGCGCTGCTGGCGGGCACGATCGGCATCATGTCGGCCCTGATGGGCATTGGCGGGGGCGTGTTCGGCGTCACGCTGCTCACCGTCTTTGGCCGCTCCATCCATGTCGCCGTGGCGACCGCGGCGGGCTTCGGCGTGGCCATAGGCTTTCCGGCGGCGTTGGGCTTTGTGGTCACGGGCTGGAGCGTTGCAGACCGCGCGCCGTTCTCGCTGGGCTTTGTCTCCATGCCGGGCTTTGCGCTGCTCGCCATCACGGCGGTGTTCGTAACCCCGCTGGGGGCGAGCCTTGCGCACCGCCTCAACGCCGCGCGCCTGCGTCAGGCGTTTGCGATTGGCCTCGCTCTGGTCGCCCTCAACATGCTCCGCTCGGCGGTTTGGGGGTAGATTGAAAGGGGTGCGGCATTGCCGTATACTTGGTCAGAGCTGGACTACGATCCTGAGAAGGATGAAGCCAACTTCGCCAAGCATGGCGTCCCGCTAGGCTTTGCCACAATGGTGCTGGCGGACCGCAACCGGGTCGATGTGCTGGATACCCGGTTTGACTATGGCGAGGAACGCTTTGTCACCTACGGGTTCGCAGAAGGACGGGTCTGGGTATGCGTCCATGCACCGCGTGATGGCGCGGCCCGCATTATTTCGGTGAGGAAAGCCAATGAGCGCGAGACAGAAAGATATCATGGCGAGCAACGCCCCTGATCCCGACGCGCCGCTCTCCGATGAAGAATTCGAGCGGGGCCGTGCTGCGGTGCTGGCCCGCAAGGCACGCTTGGCGACGGGGCTGAGCCAGCCTGCGTTTGCTGCAAGATATGGCGTGCCGGTAGCGAGCCTTCGCGACTGGGAGCAGGGCAGGCGCAAGCCCGATGCGGCCACGCGCAACTATCTTCGCGTGATCGCCTCCATGCCGGACGCGGTGGCACGCGCGCTGGACGGTGCCGCCTGATCCATGACCATCCGCTACGAGACCAGCGCCCGCATTGCGATCATCACGATTGACCGGCCAGAGCGGCGCAATGCGGTGGATGGACCCACCGCGCAAGCTCTCGCCGATGCATTCCGCCGGTTTGAGGCTGACGAAAGCGCGGATATCGCCATTCTCACTGGGGCGGGCGGGACTTTCTGTGCAGGCGCGGATCTCAAAGCCATTGCAGGCGGCACACCCAACCGCACCGAGCCCGAAGGCGACGGTCCGATGGGCCCCAGCCGCATGATGCTCTCCAAGCCCGTTATTGCCGCAGTGGAAGGCCATGCGGTCGCGGGCGGGCTTGAGCTGGCCTTGTGGTGCGACATGCGCGTAGCGGCACGTGATGCAGTGTTCGGCGTGTTCTGCCGCCGGTTTGGCGTGCCGCTGATCGATGGCGGGACGGTGCGCCTGCCGCGCCTGATCGGCCAGTCGCGCGCCATGGACATGATCCTGACCGGGCGTCCCGTCGGCGCGGAGGAAGCCTTCTCGATTGGCCTTGCCAACAGGCTGGTCGAGCCCGGCAAGGCGCTGGAAGCCGCGTTATCGCTCGCCCGCGAGATCGCTGGCTTCCCGCAAGCCTGCATGAGACATGACCGGATGAGCGCGCTCACCCAGTGGGGTCTTTCCGAGAGCGAAGCGCTCGCCGCAGAGTTCGCCCTTGGCATGAAGACCCTGCAGAGCGGCGAGACAGTGGAAGGGGCCACGCGGTTTGCCAAAGGCGAAGGCCGGGGCGGCAGTTTCGACACGCCAGAAGAATGAGCCAGCGCATTGCCATTATCGGGGCGGGGCCGGCGGGTCTGATCGCGGCTGAAAAACTGGCCAGTGACGGCTTTGCGGTCGACGTCTATGAGTGCATGCCAAGCGTGGCGCGCAAATTCCTGATGGCGGGCAGGGGCGGGCTGAACCTCACCCATTCTGAAAGCCTGGACGCTTTTCTGGAGCGCTATGGCACCGCCCGTGACTGGCTGGAGCCTGCCATCCGCGCCTTTCCGCCATCCGAACTGACGGCATGGTGTGAGGGGCTGGGGCAGGCGGTGTTCACCGGGTCCAGCGGGCGCATCTTTCCCAAATCCATGAAAGCCTCGCCGCTCCTGCGCGCCTGGCTGGCAAGGCTGGATGCGCTGGGCGTCGCCATCCATGCCCGCCACACCTGGCGTAGATTTGACGGTGCGGGGCGCATGCTGATCGCAGGGCCGGACGGTCTTCTGCGGCCGATTGAGCCCGATGCGGTGATCCTGGCGCTTGGCGGGGCAAGCTGGCCGCGTCTGGGCTCGAAGGGCGAGTGGACAGGCTGGTTGAAAGAGCGCGGCGTAGAAATCACGCCCTTCACGCCGTCCAATGCGGGCTTCAATGTGCGCTGGTCGGCCGTGTTTGCCGAGCGCTTCGCCGGCGAGCCGCTGAAAACCGCCAGCTTCACCCATCAGGGCCGCACGATACGCGGCGAAGCCATGATCACGGCCTACGGCATGGAGGGCGGGGCCATCTATACGTTGAGTGCGTCCCTTCGCACAGCGCTTGAGGCCAACGGAAAGACGGTACTCACCCTTGATCTTGCGCCTGACACATCAGAGGAGGCGCTGGCCAAACGCCTCGGCACCGCCAAGCCCGGCCAGTCGCTTTCCAACACGCTGCGCAAGCAGGCGAGGTTGTCGCCGCTCTCTGCTGCGCTGCTGCGTGAGGCGGGCGCGGTGCCGCGTGAACCGCAAGAGCTGGCCGCGCGCATCAAGGCCGTGCCCATCACGCTCACCGGCATGCAGGGTCTCGACCGGGCGATCTCCAGTGCAGGCGGCATATCGCGCAGCTCAGTCGATGACCGCTTCATGCTTAAAGCGCTGCCCGGCGTGTTCGTGGCGGGCGAAATGCTCGACTGGGAAGCGCCCACGGGCGGCTATCTGTTGCAGGCCTGCTTTGCCAGTGGCGTCGCAGCTGCAAGTGGTGTGGCGGCGTGGTTGCGGACCTGAACCAGACAGGAATAACTTATGCGGAGGGTCAAAGATAAGAATAACTAATTGAAAAAAATATATATTATTTATCCCTATGCGCAGCATGGTTTAAGCGCTGTTAACCAACGCAACTCAACTGTCGGGCGAGTTTGGCTCTTCACGGGAGATTCGCCGATGCGCCTGTCCAACCTGCCTGTCATGGGCAAGCTTCTACTTATTGTGGCGTCCATGGCGGCGGTTCTCGCTGCACTGGGCGTTTTTGGCATTTATGAGGTCCACCAGGTGCGCGATTCAGCGTACCGCATTCACACCGCGTCTACCGATCAGCAACGTGCCGCCAATATGGCTGATGCGTTCACGGCCATTCGCGGTTCCTGGTACCGGCTGGCTATTCAGCCCGAAGAGGTGGACCAGCTCAGCAGCATCGTACGGGGTGCCCGCGAACGGTTTGCCACCGAGCACACAGCGTTGTTGAACAGCGGTTCCAACGGGCAGGCCCAGCGCCATCTCAACGCAATCCAGACGCCTTTCGAGCGGTTCGTGTCCGCGTTTGAGGCTGAGGCGGAACAGCTTCGCAGGTTACGCGGCATGGACCGGCAATCCCTGCAGGCCCGCGCAGAGACTGCCGCCTTCGCGGCGTATCCGATTGGCGTTGAGGTGCGCGAAGCCCTGGATGCGTTCCTCGCCTATGAATCCGCTGCCGAGCTGGCGGCTTTCGAGAACGCTGAAGCGACGGCCGAGTCCGCCCGCAATCTGATGATTATCGGCATCGTTATCGGTCTTGTAGCTGGCAGCGCGGTCAGCGTGCTGATCGGCCGTTATGGCGTAGGCCAGCCGATTGGCCGCGCCATTGGCCGCCTGAACGCTCTGGCCGGCGGTGATCTTGAGGTCGAGATTGCCGAGGCTGACCGGGGCGACGAGATCGGGGTCCTCAATAGGGCTCTGGAGGCTTTCAAGCAGCAATCCATCAAGGCGCGCGATCTGGCTGCAGCCCAGGAGGCGGAATCGCGCCGCAAGCTGGAGCAGGCCGAGCGGGTCAATGCCCTGACGGCCACCTTCGAAAAGGAAATTGATGAGGCCGTCGCAACGCTGGCCAGCGCTGCCGAAGAGCTTCAATCAACGGCTCAGTCCATGGCCTCGACCGCAGAGGAAAGCTCGGCTGAAACGCAGACCGTGTCGGCCAGCACCACGCAGACGGCTGCCAATGTGCAGACAGTGGCCAGTGCATCTGAAGAGCTGACCAGCTCGATCAAGGAAGTGGCCGTGTAGATCGGGCGCACCTCCGGTATCGCGTCCGATGCCACCAAGCGGGTGGATGAGGCGCTGAGCCGGATCGATGTGCTGGTCAACGCGGCAAGCGCCATTGACGAGGTTGCCGCCCTTATCAGCGCCGTGACCGAGCAGACCAAGCTTCTGGCGCTTAACGCCACGATCGAGGCGGCTCGCGCTGGCGAAGCTGGCAAGGGCTTTGCGGTTGTTGCCAACGAGGTCAAGCAGCTTGCCGAGCAGACCGAGAAGGCCACTGCCACCGTGATCGAGCAGATACGCGCCATCCAGGAAGGTACCGAGACGGCTGTGACGGCAGTGCGCAGCATCGAGCAGGTGGTCGATGAGGTCAGCCAGATTTCTACCGCCGTTGCCTCCTCTGCTGAAGAGCAGGTGGCGGTGACCGGCGAGATCAGCCGCAATGTGAACGAGGCCGCAATGGGCGCCGAAGCGGTGTCGCGGTCTCTGGGCGGGCTGGAGCAGGCCGCTGGCACGACCGCCGCGGCGGCCAATCAGGTTGCGATGACAGCCGCCCAGGTTGCCGAACGCTCCGAGCGGATCAAGTCAGACATCCAGCGCTATATCCGCGATGTGCAGGCTGCCTGACGGCCCTGAAAAGTCCTGAAAATGAAACCCCGGAACCTGCAGGTTCCGGGTTTTTTTTCTTGTGATCGCTTGGCAGGGAACTGTTGCAAGTGCGCGGCTTACCCCTCGTCATTCCAGAAAGCGCGTCAGCGCTTATCTGGAACCCAGCGCTAAAAGAGCTAGGTTCCGGCTTTCGCCGGAATGACGAAGAATGGCGGACTTGGCTCGCTGGCAGTTAATGCCCCAGCGGGATCGCCATGATCTTCACGCCCGGCGGAGCAGGGGGATCGTCCGGCACGAAGAAGTCGGGCAGCAATTCCACGCCCGGCTCCACCGAATACTGATCCAGATCGGTCACGCCTTCGGAGACGAGGAAGCTGTCATCGATGAGGAAATTGCCGGTGAACTTCGCCGCTGGTTTCACCAGCACGCGGTAGGCCGTCTCGGCGAGAATCTCCGGCTTGCGGCAGTTTTTGAACGCCTCCTCGCCGGCCAGCACATTGGCGATGGCGGCGGTCGCGATGGCGGTGCGCGGCCAGATGGCATTGGCGGCGATTTTGCCCCGGAATTCCTGCGACCAGCCCAGAATGCACAGGCTCATGCCATATTTGGCGCTGGTATAGGCGACATGCGGCCCGAACCATTTGGCGCGCATGTCCAGCGGCGGGGAGAGGGCAAGGATGTGGGGATTTTCCGCCTTTTCGAGCCAGGGCAGGCAGGCGCGGGTGACGACATAGGTGCCGCGCGCATTGACCTGATGCATCAGGTCCCAGCGCTTGGCCGGCGTGTCTTTCGTCGGCATGGGGAAGATGGCCGAGGCATTGTTGATGACAATGTCGATACCGCCAAACGTGTCCGCGGTCTGCTTCACGGCGGCTTCCACGCTCTCTTCCTCGCGGATATCGCACTGTATGGGCAGCGCCTTGCCGCCTGCGGCCTCGATGGCGGCGGCGGCCGTGTGGATCGTGCCTTCGAGCTTGGGGTGCGGATCAGCCGTCTTGGCGGCAATGGCGATATTGGCCCCGTCGCGTGCGCAGCGCTCCGCAATCGCCAGGCCAATGCCCCGGCTGGCCCCGGTGATGAAGATGGTCTTTCCCTTGAGGCTCATCTGGCTCTCCTCCCTTTTCAAAGGAAGAGAGTAGAACGCGTTTACAGCCCGCGGAAGACCCTCCAGGGCGGACAGGCCAGCCCTTCCTCATTGCGGCAATTGGCAAAGGTGAACAGCACCGTGAAGGCGCGCCCCACGATATTGTCGCGGTGGACATAGCCCAGCTGGCTTGCCACCCGGCTGTCGGCCGACGCATCGCGATTGTCGCCCATCAGGAAATAGCTGTCATTGGGCACACGGAACGGCCCGACATTGTCCAGCAGCGCATTGTCGGTACGCTCATAGATGATGTGGCTGTTACCCTCGGGCAGGATCTCTTCATACACGGTGACGGCGACCACCTGGCCTTCGCGCGTGCGGTAGCGGATGACATCCTGCTCTACCCGTTCCATCACATCGCCATTGATAATCAGGCGCCCGCCACGCACCTCGATCGTGTCGCCGGGCAGGCCGATAACGCGCTTGATGATGTTGATGCGCTGGCGCGGATCACGCACGACGATCACCTCGCCCCGCGCCGGTCCGCCAAAATTCAGGACGCGCCCTGACCAGCTCTCAGGCAGCAGATAGCCCATGTTCAGCGGCAGGGAGTGGCGCGAATAGCCATAGGTAAACTTCGAAACCAGCACGCGGTCGCCGACCTGCAGGGCAGGCTGCATGCTTTCAGAGGGGATGTGGAAGGCGGCAAACCCGAACGTCACCAGCGCAAACCACACCGCCGCCACGCCGGCGAAAAAGCGTATCGTTTCGCCAAACTCCGACACTACCCGGCGGAAAAAGGCCGTCACCATGTTCTGCGGGCGCACTTCGCCCTGGCCGGAATGATCGGTCATGTCAGTTTCACCGCCGTCCCGTAGGCCAGGATCTCGGCAGCGCCTTCAGTTATGGTCGATGTGGAAAACCGGAAGGTGACAACAGCGTCCGCCCCCAGCTCGGCAGCATGCGCGATCATGCGCGCCATGGCCTGCTCGCGCGTCTGCGCCATCAGGTCCGTGTATTCGTTCACTTCACCGCCCACCAGATTGCGCAGGCCGGCGACAAAGTCCCGCCCGACAAAGCGCGCGCGCACAACGCTGCCGCGCGCAATGCCCAGAACATCGCCCATCTGGCGGCCGGGCACGCTGTCGGACATGGTCACGATAATGGCGGGGGTGGTCATGGGGGCTTCCTTGCCTGTCATTGCGGCGTTCGTGTGGCGACACGCCAGTAGAGCAGTGCGCATCCTGCCGCAAGTGCAGCACACGGGACGATCCAGAGCAGCGATTGCGGATAGGCCAAGGCTTCGCCCGACACCTGGCGTTGAATGCCAAGGGCCAGAACTCCCAGCGCGCCAGCGCCAAACATTGTGCGCTCCAGCCACACAAGGGGCCGCACGCCAGCTTGATTATCCACACCAATCATGGGCTGAATATTGGCCGCGCCGGGCCACACAACCAAGGCGAAACACCACGCCGCCTGCATTAAATTTGTGACAGTGTCGTTTCAGCGCCGCACCCGATGACAGGAAAGGACTTTGCCTGATGACCGATGAGCAGACCACACAAGCCGCGCCGCCCCCGGCTCCGGGCACAACCGACACGGACCGCACATTCGCTCTGGTCTGCTACATATTGCAGATTCTCTCGGTCGTGACCGGTCTGACGGCCATTGTTGCGGTGATCCTGGCCTATGTGCGCATGACCGAGGCACCCGACTGGCTGAAGAACCACTACACCTACCAGATACGCACTTTCTGGTACGGGCTGGCAGGCATGGTGGTTGGCATACTGACCATCTGGGTGCTGGGCCTTGGCCTGCTCATCATGCTGGCAACGGCTATCTGGTTCATCGTGCGCGCGGTGGTCGGGCTGATCCGCCTCACCGAAGGGCGCACCCACGCCGACCCGACAGGGTTCTGGGTGTAGGCGTTTCTGCCTGCCTGAGCGCGAGGTCATCCAGCTGAAACCCCGGACGCGTAGCGATCCGGGGCCTCTCTCATAGCTGTCATGGCCCGGCTTGTCCGGGCCACCCATGCCTGAGAGTTTTGTGCTAGCGGCGTCTATTCAGGCCGCTTTGCGGCCTGAAAAGCGCGATCCCCGGTCAGGCCGGGGACGGGCCTTTGCGCCCGCGACTGCCTGCCCCCGCGCAGGCGGGGGTTCGCGGAACATCGCAACGCGGCTTGCCCCCGGCTACGATCGGGGGATGCGTTGCGGAACTAAAAGAGGCATGGGTTCCCCGCATGAAGCGGGGGATGACACATGGGTAAGGCCAGGAACTCAGAAAGCTCAAGCACTCTCCAGCATGGCGAGACCCGGCTCGAACAGCGTGTCTGCGCCCATGCGGATTTCGCCCATCAGGCCCGGCGCGGCGGCCAGCACCGTTTCGGCATAAATGCCCGCCAGCGCGATGCGGTTTTCGGCAAAAGCCTGATCGCCTTCTGCCTCTTTCAGGCGGCGCTGGGCGGCGACCGCGCCGACGCACAGGAGCCAGCCGCCCGTCACGTCTCCGGTGAGTTTCAGGAAGGCGGTGGAGCCCGCCAGCCGGTCTTCCATGTCTGCCGACGCCATCCACTGGACGGCTTCCTCCAGCACATCCACCGCCGGACCCAGACGCGCCGCCAGCTCCGGCAAAGCCGGGTTGGACGAGGTCTCGCAATCCTCCACCGTCTGGCGGATATCCTCGATCAGCTCGGCAAAGGCCAGCCCGCCCTCCATGGAGAGCTTGCGGCCAGAGAGGTCGATGGCCTGAATGCCGTTCGTACCCTCATAGATCGGGGCGATGCGCGCATCGCGGTAATGCTGGGCGGCGCCGGTTTCCTCGATAAAGCCCATCCCGCCATGGATCTGTACGCCGAGCGAGGCCACTTCCACGCCCAGATCGGTGGACCACGCCTTGGCGATGGGGATGAGCAGCTCTTCGCGGCGGTGCGCCCAGGCGGCCTCGTCCTCATCGCCATGGTGCTCGGCCAGATCACCTTCCACCGCCGCGTGGAAACAGATCGCACGCGCCGCCTCGATTTTCGCTTTCATCAGGGACAGCATGCGGCGCACATCAGGATGATCGATGATCGCGTGCGGGGCAGGGCCTTCCCCGCCCGGTGCGCGGCCCTGACGGCGCTCTTTTGCAAACTCAAACGCCTGCTGATAGGCGCGCTCGGCAATGCCGACGCCCTGCACACCGACATTCAGGCGCGCCGAGTTCATCATGGTGAACATGGCGGCCATGCCCCGGTTTTCCTCGCCAATCAGCCAGCCTGTCGCGCCCGCGTATTCCATCGTGCAGGTGGGCGAGCCGTGAATGCCCATCTTGTGTTCAAGGCCAATGGCCTTCACCCCGTTGCGTTTGCCCGGATTGCCGTTCGCATCGGGGATGAATTTCGGCACCAGAAACAGCGAGATGCCCTTGGTGCCGGCCGGGCTGTCCGGCGTGCGCGCCAGCACCAGATGGATGATGTTTTCCGCGCAGTCATGCTCGCCCCAGGTGATGTAGATTTTCTGGCCTGAGACCGCCCAGCTGCCGTCTGCGTTCGGTTCGGCCTTGGTGCGCAGCGCGCCGACATCGGAGCCCGCCTGCGGTTCGGTGAGGTTCATCGTCGCTGACCATTCACCGGAAATGATTTTTGGCAGATAGAGCGCGCGCTGCTCGTCCGAGCCATGGGCGATCAGCGCCTCGATGGCGCCAAAGGAGAGCATCGGGCCAAGGCCGAAGCTCATCGAGGCGCTCTGCAGCATCTCCATCAGGGCGCAGCCGAGAGCCTTTGGCAGGCCCATGCCGCCATGCTCGGTGCCGAACTGCAGGCCCTGCCAGCCGCCTTCGACGAATTTGGCATAGGCGGTCGGGAAGCCGTCCGGAGTCTTCACCTCGCCGTCTTTGAGCGTGCAGCCCTGCTGGTCTGACGGCCAGTTCAGCGGCGCGATCACGTCATTGCACAGCCTGGCCGCCTCTTCGAGGATCGCGCCGGTCAGATCGCCGGAAAACTCCGGGAAGGCGCCAGTGGCGCGCACGCTGTCCAGCGCAGCGATTTCCTCCAGGCTGAAACGGATGTCGCGGACGGGCGCGCGATAGCTCATGGATGGTCTCCCCGGTTCAGGTTTTTGCGATGCACAACATAGCGCGGCGTGCGCCGAACGCGAGGGCGAAGCTGCGCGGCAGATGGGTGCTGGCTAACGGGATTTGCTTTCGCTCCCCCTTCGTCATTCCCGCGCAGGCGGGAATCCAGAAAAAGAGTGCTGGGCACCGGCTTGCGCCGGTGAAACGCGGGAATTCAGACGATCATAGGGCTCTGCCGGTTGCCAACTGGTTCTGGGTTCCCGCCTGCGCGGGAACGACGACATGAGGGGCAGCCTGGAGCGGGCGGGGGGACTCCTACTTTGGGTCAGGACAGCCGGTGAGAATGCTGAAAGCACTGGGCGTAGGCCGCAACGGGAGATCGACGGCTTCCGGATCATCCTCAAGAATGATGACGCGGTAGGCATTACAATCCACTAGCGGCCTTGCTGCCGTGTCCACATCCCTAGTCGCCAGCGCGGCAGCGAGCTCACGCCCGCCTTCGGTGGCGCGCGCATCAAGCAGCGAGGCCGCTCCAAGCGCCGCCGCGAGAACGGCCATCCCTGCAACCAGAATTGCGCCCAGCAGCCGCAGCATGACCGGCCTCCCATCACGTAATTCTACATTGGTGGGGCGGGACTGGCACGGGGAAAATGGCCGCGTGGTTCCAAAAATGGATCCCGGGTCAAGCCCGGGACCCCGGTTGAGAGGCTCGGTGATAACCACCGGGGTCCCGATCCCCGAGCCGGGATCCAATTCTCGTTTTCCCGACGCAAGCCGGGACCCAGAAAGGCTGGGCACCGGTTTACGCCGGTGAAACGAACAAGGGTGATCCATGACATCTCCGCCGTCCGCCCTAGCTTTGAGTTCTGCCTTGAAGGACACTGGCCCCATGCGTCTGGCCCTTGCTGCGATAACGCTCCTGCTGACGGCCTGCGTCTCCGCGCCGGTGACGGACCCCGCCCGGCTGCCTGCGGGCGTGTGGGAGCTGGATAGCGAGCACACGAGCGTCACCTGGCAGGTGCGCCATCTGGGGCTTTCCTGGTACACGGCGCGCTTTGATGGCGTGCGCGCAAGCCTTCAGTTCGATCCCGCCAATCCGGAAGCCGCCGAACTCACCGCAATCGTGGACGCGGCTTCGGTCTCTACCGGCGATCCTGATTTTGACCAAACCTTGCGCGGGCGCGGCTGGCTGGATGCCGCTCGCCACCCGGAAATCGTCTTTGTTTCGAACCGGATAGTGGTGACAGGTGAGAGGGCGGGCGAAGTTCATGGCCTCCTCACGCTTAAAGGGGTCACCCACCCTGTCATTATGGAAACAGAGTTTTACGGCGGCGTCTTCAATCCGCTGATCCAGCGTAACATGCTGGGATTTAGAGGCTATTTCGAGATCGACCGGACGCAGTTCAACGTTGGCCGCTTGCCAGGCAATTTCATTGGCGACACGGTGCGCCTATCTATCGAGGCGGAATTTGTCGCAAGGGATTAGGGCGCGATGACGAGCACCACCGAAACACCCCGCTACACGGCTGTTGCCATCATCCTCCACTGGCTGATGGCGGCCCTGCTGGTCGGCATGATCTTCATGGGCTGGCAGATGGAGGATATGCGCGATCAGGCGCTGGCCGGCGAACTCACCTTTGCCGAGGTGCAGACCTATTATAACTGGCACAAGACCATCGGGATCAGCCTTCTGGTGCTGGCGCTGGTCCGTCTTGGCTGGCGGCTGACGCACAAGGTTCCGCCTCTGCCCGCCACCATGAAG
Source organism: Glycocaulis sp. (assembly GCF_050485565.1). GTDB lineage: Bacteria > Pseudomonadota > Alphaproteobacteria > Caulobacterales > Maricaulaceae > Glycocaulis. The sequence continues at coordinate 194,930 of NZ_JBJHBQ010000004.1, forward strand.
CCGTGGGAAGCAATAGCCGCGCGCGCCACGCATATCGCTTTCTACGCGGTGATGATCGCCATGCCGCTGGTTGGCTGGCTGACAGCCTCGGCGACCAATTTTCCCTCCTACATCGCCAATAACCCCGCGCTGGAACTGCCGCATCTGCCGGTGCCCAATGAGGCCTACGAGCCGCTGGGGTCTATCCATAGCGCCGGCGCGTGGGTGATCTTCGCGCTGCTGGCCCTGCATGTCGGCGCGGCGCTGAAACATCATTTCGTCAACAGGGATGATGTGCTGACGCGCATGATCCCCTTCCTGAAATTCCGCGTATAACTACAAGAAAAACAATCCTTTTGCGGAGAACTCCCCATGATCCGTTCGTCCATCGCCGCTATTGCCTTTGCCCTGACCGGCACGTTTCCACTATCTGCGCAGGTGGCTGCGCAGGACTGGGTTATCGATACAGCGGCGTCTGAAGTCACCGCCGAAACCCGAGTGTTCGGCCAGGCCGTGACGGCCAGTTTCGCCGAGTTCTCAGCCGAGATCACATTCGATCCGGAGGACCTTGAAAACGCGAGTATTTCCGCGCGCGTGACCAGCGAGACTGGCACTATTCCCAATCGTGAATATCAAAGCGCACTCGTCAGCCGTGACGGCCTCTACCCGGCGGAATATTCCGAAGCCATCTTCGTGTCCGATGAGATCGTGGCGACAGATGAGGGCTATGAGGCACGCGGCACCCTGACCATCAAGGGCGAAAGCCGCGATGCCGTCCTGCCCTTCACCGTCGAGATCAGCGATGGCCGCGCCGTGGCGCAAGGCACACTGGAAATCCTGCGGGCAGACTTCGGCGTCGGCGGCTCCAGCTGGGCCGAGGTCGCGCCGAACGTCACCGTGCGCCTGCATATCGAGGCAGATGCGGGGTAGGGTTGCGCCAAGCTGTCATTCCCCGGTGGCGCAGCCATCCGGGGAACCCATGCCTGCAAAGAGCGACCGGGCGGAAAGATTGAGGCATGGGTCCCCCGGACCTCGCTAACGCTCGGCCGGAGGATGACAGCATTGGATAGGGCGAGGGCGATGCTACCCCCCCTCGCGCTCCCTTACCGCCGCCTCGAAATCAGCCAGCGCCGCGGCCAGCCGTTCTGCCGGATCGGCGGGCGGTTCGGGCAAGGGTTCGGCGCGTTTGACCACCCGGCTTGCCGCGCGGCGTACTGGCCCGGCGGGCGCAGCTAGCGAGCCTTGCACGATGCGCAGGCGCTTGGGCGCTTTGCCGGCATATTGAGCCACCCGCTCCAGTATCACGCCCGATTGCGCCTCGATCAGCGCGGCGGCAGGCCCGCGCGCCCGCACGGTCAGCGTGCCTGATTGCAGCTTTTCAGGGCTGGTCCAGCGCGCCAGTGCCTCGCCCACAATCGCCTCCCAATGCTCCTCCAGCTCGGACGCACCCGGCCCGAAGGCGCGCGCCAGCGGACGCAGCACCTTGGCCAGCGCACGTCCGGCGGGCGGCGGAGGCTTGATGGCGGGTTTCCCCCGGTGATCGACGGCCCACAGATCAGCCTCCGCGCGCGAGACGGCATCGCTTTTCGAGCGTATGCGCCTGCGCTGCGTGATTGCCTTTTGGCGATCGTGTTTCCAGCTTTCATCCATGAGCACAGTGTCGGCACTTCGAGATGATGCGGCAAGCCCGGCGAGCGGTGACATCGCCGCCATGCGCGCCCGCCTGCTGGCCTGGTATGACCGGGAGGGGCGCACCCTGCCCTGGCGCATCCGCCCTGAAGAGCGCGCGGCGGGGCGCGCGTCAGACCCGTATGCGGTCTGGCTGTCGGAGATCATGCTGCAGCAGACGACTGTGCCGCATGCCGCGCCGTACTATGCGAAATTCCTGTCGCTCTGGCCCACGGTTCATGACCTTGCCAATGCGCCGCGCGAGGAAGTGATGGCCGCGTGGGCGGGGCTTGGATACTACGCCCGCGCGCGCAATCTGCATGCCTGCGCACAGGCGGTATCGCGTGAGTTGGCGGGCGTGTTCCCTAGCGATCTGGAAGGGCTTCGCGCGCTGCCGGGCATTGGTGAATACACCGCCCACGCCATCCGCGCCGCCGCCTTCAACCTGCCCGCCAGTGTGGTGGACGCCAATGTGGAGCGGGTGATTACGAGGATCTTCCGCATCGAAACCCCGCTGCCCTCTGCCAAGCCGCAAATCCGTAAAGCGGCCGCCAGCCTGGCTGATCCGGATCGTCCGGGAGACTATGCACAGGCCATCATGGATCTGGGCGCTGTTGTCTGCACGCCGCGCGCACCCTCATGCGGGGCGTGTCCGTGGGAGGTGCATTGCGCTGCGCGCGCGGCGGGCGATCAGGAGCGCTATCCGGTGAAAGCCGCGAAGAAGGCAAAGCCCGTGCGCCATGGCCTCGCCTTTGTGGTCTTTCGCGGATCAGGCGAGGCGCGCGAAGTGCTGGCACGCACACGCCCCGACAAGGGATTACTCGGCGGGATGCTGGAAGTGCCGGGAACGGACTGGTTGGACGATGCCGGCGCGTTGCCGTCACCAGAGGAGGCTGCTCCGCTGGCGCTCAGATGGCGCGAAGCGGGCCGCGTCACCCACGTCTTCACGCATTTTGAATTGCGCCTGACTGTCTTTGCCGCGCCGTTCGATGCACGGGCCAGCCTGCCCGATGGCGCGCGCTGGGTGGGCGTACATCCGATCCGCGCAGCGGGGCTGCCTACAGCGATGAAGAAGGCCGTGCAGGCGGCGTTGTGAACGCAAATTGTCATCCTCCGGCCGAGCGTCAGCGAGGTCCGGGGGACCCATTCCTGTGACGGACATGCACGCGGAGGCTCTCAGGCATGGGTCACCCGCATGAAGCGGGTGATGACACTGGAGAGGCATCGCAGTCGCCGGGAAAGGCCCGGAGGTTGGGGGTGTCCCTAAGCCTCTTCCATTTCCGCGCGGATGCGGCTGCGTAAGACATCGATGGGCATCAGCGTGCCATTGCGGCGGATATGCCAGAACGTCCAGCCATTGCACGAGGGCGCGCCTTGCACGGCTGCGCCGACCTGATGGATGGAGCCGGTTTCGCCGCCGCCTGTGACCGAGCCGTCAGCGCGCACGCGCGCGGTGCGCCGCCCTTGCGCGCAGAACAGCGTGTCGCCGGGCTTGATCAGACCGGCTTCGACCACATTGCCGAACGGAATGCGCGGCAATGAGCGTTTCGAGGCTGTCACCTGCAGCGCGCTGGCATCGCCGGGGCTGATCGCCTCGATGCGCTGGCGGGCGAGGGTCACATAGTCGGCGTCTGCCTCGATACCGATGAATTTGCGCCCCAGCTTGCGTGCCACTGCGCCCGTGGTGCCGGTGCCGAAGAACGGGTCGAGCACGATCTGGCCAGGATGGGTGGTGGAGAGCAGCACGCGGTGCAGCAGCGCCTCCGGCTTCTGCGTCGGGTGGGCCTTGCGGCCATCGCCCGCTTTCAGGCGCTCACCGCCCGAGCAGATCGGCAGCGTCCAGTCAGAGCGCATCTGCACGCCGTCATTAAGCGATTTCATCGCGGCGTAGTTGAACGTCACCTTGCTGGTCTTGTGCTTGGCGGCCCAGATCAGGGTCTCGTGCGCATTGGTAAAGCGCGTGCCCTTGAAGTTCGGCATCGGGTTGGATTTGCGCCAGATAACGTCATTGAGCACCCAGAAGCCCATATCCTGCAGGAACGTGCCGACGCGGAATATGTTGTGATAGCTGCCAATGGTCCACAGCGCGCCATCCTCTTTCAGGATGCGCCGCGCCTCTTCCAGCCAGCCGCAGGTGAACAGATCATACTCGTCGAACCCGCCAATCTGGTCCCAGTCATTATCGACCGCGTCCACCTTGGAATTGTCCGGGCGGTGCAGATCGCCGCCAAGCTGGAGGTTGTAGGGCGGATCGGCAAAGATCAGATCCACACTGTTGTCAGGCAGGGTCTGCATGATCTCCACGCAGTTCCCGTGCAGGACCTGATTTATCGGCAAAACAGTTGACACCAGCGCCACCCTCATTCGTATCCGGTGCAAAAGGCTTGAAATGATACGCCTAACGAGGGGTTAAGCGCGAATCACCCGTGTGCACTTTTTTCTGCCGCAGCCGCGACAGGCCGGTACGAAAACCGGTGGATGGGGGTGGCCCCCAGCCCTTGCAGGGCATAGATATGGGCCTTTGCGCCATAGCCTTTATGGCCCTCCAGCGCGTATCCGGGCCAGCGCAGTGCCGCTTCGATCATCAGCGCGTCGCGCACGGTTTTTGCGATGATGGAGGCGGCAGAAATCACCGGCTCGCTGCCATCGCCGCCGATAATCGCTTCTGCCGGGCAGTCCAGATGCGGCAGGCGGTTGCCATCCACCAGCACCATTTCGGGCGCGAGGGCCAGATTGCGGCAGGCGCGCGACATGGCCCGCATCGTGGCCTCCAGCACGTTGACGCGGTCTATCTCGGCCGGCTCGGCAATGCCAACGCCCACTATTGCTTCAGCGCGGATCACGGCAGCCAGCGCCTCGCGGCGTCTGGCGGTGAGCTTTTTGGAGTCCGCCAGCGCCGACAGGGCTGAAAAACCCGCAGGCAGGATGACCGCTGCCGCCACGACCGGCCCGGCCAGCGGCCCGCGCCCAGCCTCGTCTATGCCTGCGGTAATCGCGTCTGTGGCCATACCGCCTTGCTAGGGCGGTGCGCACGAGGGGTAAAGGGGGGAGGTAGCCATCCCTTGTCATCACCCGCTTCATGCGGGTGATCCATGCCCAAGCCCTCGTCCTTCGAGACGGCTTCTGACGAAGCCCCTCAGGATGAGGGCTTTGGGATGCGCTTTTCCCTCATCCTGAGGGTGAGCGAAGCGAACGTCTCGAAGGACGAGGGAAAAGCTAGCTCTCAGGCATGGATGGCCCGGACACCCGCCTGCGCGGGCGCAGGCAAGCCGGGCCATGACAACCAGGTAGGCAAAATCAAAACAGGCTCAACTGATCGCTCTCCTTCTCCGGCACGGTGAAAAGACCGGTGCGCAGCGGCACTACTTTCCGCGACAGCCCGTTTGCCCGGCAGGCGCGTTCAAAGCGGGCGCGGATCAGCTCCGCCACAGGGCCTTCGCCGCGCATGCGGGCATGAAAGCGGCTGTCATACGCCTTGCCGCCGCGCGTGCTCTCGATCAGCCCCATGATCTTCTTGGCTGACAGGGGGCGCTCTACCGAGAGCCATTGTTTAAAGAGCGGCTCCACCTCCAGCGGCAGGCGCAGCAGCACATAGCTGGCATGGCGGGCTCCGGATTTTGCCCCTGCGCCGAGCAGGTTTTCCAGCTCGTGATCGTTGAGCCCCGGTATCATGGGCGAGGTGAAGACGCTGACCGGCACGCCCGCTTCGCTCAATGCCGTGATGGCTGAAAGCCGCCGGGTTGGCGTGGACGCGCGCGGCTCCATGGTGCGCGCCAGTTTCGCATCCAGCGTCGTCACCGAGATCGCCACATGGGCGAGACCCATGCCCGCCAGCTCCTGCAATAGATCGAGATCGCGCAACACGCCCGCCGACTTGGTGATGATGCTGACCGGGTGTCTGAACGCCAGGCAGGTTTCAAGAATGGCGCGGGTAATGCGCAAATCGCGCTCCACCGGCTGGTAGGGATCGGTATTGCTGCCCATGGCCAACACGCGCGGGACGTAGCCGGGCTTTGAAAACGCCTTGCGCAAAAGCTCCGCCGCGCCGGGCTTGAAGAAGATGACGCTCTCAAAGTCCAATCCGGCCGAATACCCCCAATAGGCGTGGGTGGGCCGTGCAAAACAGTAGATGCAGCCATGTTCACAGCCCCGGTAGGGGTTCACAGACTGGTCAAAGCTAATATCCGGACTGTCATTCGTTGCGATGATGGAGCGCGCGCCATCGCGGATCAGCGTGGTCTTGATCTGGCGCGGCGGCGCGTCGCTATGCCAGCCATCATCGACCGGCTCCGCGGTGGCGCGCTCAAACCGGCCGGCGGCATTGGATTTCGCGCCTCTTCCGCTGGGTTGGAAGGGCTCGGGCAGGGCCTCTGACTGGCGAGCGGGGGTGATCGCGTTCATGGCCGGACGTTGACTCGAAATCTGGAACAATTCAAGAACAAAATCGCATTGACGAGGCTCGCCGCCCGTGCACCTTATGGCGCGCATGAGCCATGTGATTGTTATCATTCCCGCACTGAACGCGGCCCCCTCCCTGCCGGACACATTCGCCAGCCTGGAGCCGGCAATAGCGTGCGGGCTGGTCTCGCGCTGGGTGCTGGCCGATGGCGGGTCGGGCGATGCCACGGTGAAGCTCGCCCGCGCGCGCGGATTTGATGTGGTGAAGTCCTTGCAGGGGCGCGGGTTGCAGCTCGCCGCCGGTGCGGGCCGCGCGATGGAAAGTGCAGGCGAGGGCGGCTGGCTGCTTTTCCTGCACGCGGACACAAGGCTGGAGCCGGGCTGGGCGAAATCGGTAAAAGCCTTCATGGCGGAGCATGCGGGCGGGGATGTGGCGGGCTATTTCCAGTTTGCGCTGGATGATGACAGCGCGCCTGCGCGCCGTCTGGAGCGGTTTGTGGCCTGGCGCTGCGCGGCGTTTGGCTTGCCCTATGGCGATCAGGGATTGCTCATTCCGGCGCAGTTTTATGAGCGCCTTGGCGGATACCGCCTGATGCGCCTGTTTGAGGATGTGGAGCTGGTCCGACGGATCGGCAGAGGGCGGTTGAAGCCCTTGCCAGCGCGCGCCGTCACCAGCGCAGAGCGTTTCCGCTCCGAGGGATATCTGCGCCGCTCTGCGGCCAATCTGATCCTGCTGGCGCGCTATTTTCTGGGGGCAGACCCGGAAAAGCTGACGCGGGCCTATGGCAGGCGCAAGGCATGAGAAAGCCGCGCCTCATCGTCTTTGCCCGCGCGCCGGTGATTGGCGGGGCGAAGACGCGCCTTGCCGCCGGTATCGGCAAGGTGATGGCGTGGCGCGCCTACCGGGCGATGACGGCAAAGACGCTTCGGGCCGTGCGTGACGATGCGCGCTGGCGAACCGTGCTGGCGGTCAGTCCGGACAGCGCCATCACTCGCGCGTTCGGCAAGGTCTGGCCGGATGATCTGGCGCGCTGGCCGCAAGGGGGCGGCGATCTCGGCGCGCGTCAGGCAAGGGTGTTTGCCGGAGCTGGAGGATGGCTTTCCTCCCCCGTTCACGGGGGAGGTGGCCTGAAAGGCCGGAGGGGGGAAGTTCTTTCAAGAGTGTCCCCCCCTCGCCCCCTGCGGGGGCACTCCCCCCGTGAACGGGGGGAGAAAAGGGGAAGCGCGCTTCCCATCGCGATCATCGGCACCGACGCGCCCGATATCACGCGGCGCGATGTGGCGCGGGGCTTTGCCCTGCTCAAACGCCACGACGCCGTAATCGGCCCGGCGAGTGATGGCGGCTACTGGCTGCTGGCTCTCAAAGCGCCACCACCGCTCGGCCTGTTTGATGGCATACGCTGGTCGAGCGTCCACACGCGCCGCGATCTGGAAGCCCGCCTGCGCGCCCACGGCCTCACCCGTATCGCCTATTTGCGTGAACTGGCCGATGTGGATGAGGCTTAGGAGATCTCTTCCAGCTTCTCCTGAAGGCTCAGCAGGTCGGCCCAGGCTTTGGCCTTCTCCTGCGGGCGGCGCAGGAGGAAGGCCGGGTGGAAAGTCGGCAGGGCCGGGGCGGAATGGCCTCCGGCGGTCACTTGCGACCAGCGTCCGCGCAGCGCCATGATCCCTTGCGGTGTTTTCAGCATGGCCTGTGTGGAAATGCCGCCGACAAGCAGGATCAGGCGGGGCTTTGCCAGCGCGATATGGCGCTCCACGAAGGGGCGGCAGATTTCAATCTCTTCGGTCGAGGGCTTGCGGTTTCCGGGCGGTCGCCAGAATACGACATTGGTGATGTAGGCGCTGGTCTCATCCAGCCCGATGGCGGCCAGCATGCGGTCGAGAAGCTGCCCCGAACGCCCTACGAAGGGCAGGCCCTCGCGGTCCTCATCCTGGCCGGGGCCTTCGCCGATCACCATCAGCGGCGCACCTGCGTTGCCGCGTGCGAACACGGTATTGCGCGCGGTGCGTTTGAGATCACACCCGTCAAAGCTCTCCACAGCGGCTTTCAGGGCCGCGACGTCAGTGGCGGCGCTCGCCATCGCGCTCGCGTCCTGCGCCGGCTTTTCCGGCGCTGCAGGCGCTGATTTCACCGCAGGGGCTGCGGGTGCGGCCTTGCGCTCCGGCGCGCTTGTGCGCAGCGCGGCGGGCGGAGCGGGGGGTATGTCCACCGCGATCCCGACATCATCCCACCAGCCCACAAGGCTTTTCAGCGCGGACAGCGCATCGGCTTGAGAGGGTGGTTGGTCAGGCGTCACGCGTCGGGGTCCGTTCTGTCTTTTGAGGATTATCCGCGCTCTGCGCTTTTTGCTGGTGCGGCGCGGCTGATGGCCTAGCTCATTTCCGAGCGGTAAGCTAAGACGGGACAGGGCCTCGCGCAAACGCTGGTGTCAAGCTGGCGCATATATCCAGCGCGGGAAGAAGAACTGACGGGAGGCAACATGGCTGACGGCGAGATCCAGCGCGACGCAATGGAATATGATGTGGTGATTGCAGGTGGCGGACCTGCGGGTCTGGCTGCTGCCATCCGCATCCGGCAACTGGCCGAGGCCGAAGGCCGCGAGGTCTCCGTTGCCGTGATCGAGAAAGGCTCCGAGATTGGCGCCCACATTCTCTCCGGCGTGGTGTTTGATCCCAAGGCGCTCGACGAGCTGTTTCCTGACTGGCGCGATGATCCGTCCCAGCCCTTCGATACAGAAGTGACGAGCGACAAGTTCGTGGCGCTGGGCGAGTCCGGTTCGGCCACCTTCCCCGGCTTCGCCATGCCGGGCTTCATGCACAATCACGGCTGCTATATCGGCTCGCTGGGCAATCTGTGCCGCTGGCTCGCTGAAAAAGCTGAGGCCATGGGCGTGGAGATCTATCCCGGCTTCCCGGCAGCAGAGCTGATCGAGGAAGACGGCGTCATCAAGGGCGTCATCACCGGCGATATGGGCGTGGCGCGCGATGGCAGCCACAAGGACATGTACCAGCCGGGCATGGAGCTGCGCGCGAAATACACGCTGTTTGCCGAAGGCGCGCGCGGCAGCCTCTCCAAGCAGCTCATCAAGCGCTTCAATCTCGATGAGGGGCGCGAGCCGCAAAAATACGGTCTCGGCATGAAGGAACTCTGGCGCGTGAAGCCGGAGAACCACAAGAAGGGTCTGGCCATGCACACCATGGGCTGGCCGCTCTCCAACGATACGGGCGGCGGCTCGTTCATGTACCATTTTGGCGATAATCTGGTCGCCATCGGCTTTGTGGTGCACCTCAATTACAAGAACCCGAACCTGTTTCCGTTTGGCGAATTCCAGCGCCTGAAAACCCATCCCGATATCGCGCCGATCTTTGAAGGGGCAGAGCGCCTGTCCTATGGCGCGCGTGCCATCACCGAGGGTGGTTTCCAGTCGGTGCCGAAGCTGGCCTTCCCCGGCGGCGCGCTGATCGGCTGCTCGGCCGGTTTCGTCAACGTGCCGCGCATCAAGGGCAGCCATAACGCCATGAAGACCGGCATGCTGGCCGCTGAAGCTGCCTTTGCCGCGCTGGGCGAGAGCCGCCAGCATGATGTGCTCGACGCCTATGAGGCGGCCTATGACAAGTCTTGGGTCAAGGCGGAGCTGAAAAAGGTCCGCAATGTCAAACCGCTCTGGACCAAATGGGGTACGCTCATCGGTATCGGTCTTGGCGGGATGGATATGTGGACGAACGAGCTGTTCGGCTTCTCCATCTTCGGTACGCTGGGCCATGGCGGGGCGGACTACGAGGCGACCAAGCCCGCCGGTCAGTGCAAGAAAATCGACTATCCCAAGCCCGATGGCGTGCTGACCTTCGACAGGCTTTCCTCGGTGTTCATTTCGAACACCAACCATGAGGAAGACCAGCCCGTTCACCTGAAAGTGGCTGACATGCCCTTGCAGAAGTCGAGCGAGTACGATGTCTATGGCGGACCGTCCGCGCGCTACTGCCCGGCAGCGGTCTATGAGTGGGTCGAGGACGGCGCAGAGCCGAAATTCGTCATCAATGCGCAGAACTGCGTCCACTGCAAAACCTGCGACATCAAGGATCCCAACCAGAACATCAACTGGACAACGCCAGAGGGAGCCGGTGGCCCGAACTATCCCAACATGTAGTCCGCAAGCGCCGTCCTGGCGCTCACCGCTGGCCGGTCTGTTGCGGGTGGCGGTATGCCTGCCCGTGCTGGCGGTGTCGTGCGCGCTGCCACACGGCTTTGTGCAGGAGGAAGAGGCAAGCGTCTACGGAGCGTTTCTGGCCGGGCGCTATGCCGGATCGTCACGCTCCACGGTGGAGTCCTCGCGCTTTTATTCAGAAGCGCTGAGCCTTGAGCCCGGCTCATCGCTCTTGTCCGAGCGGGCCTTCTATTCGGCCCTGCTGGCAGGCGAGTTTGGCCGGGCCGACGAGCCTGCACGCATTGCCGGGGATCACCCGGACGGCTTGCAACTGGCGCATATCTACCTGAAGGGCGGCGAGCTGGCCGGGCGTGTGCGTGGACCGTCGGTCGAGCTGGAAGACCCGTTTGGCCCGTTCGGCGCGATGGTGTCTTCCATGCTGGATGACTGGCTTCTGGTGCGCGCTGGCCGGGCCTCTGAAGCGGCTGATCGTCCGGTCACGGCCTCTGCAGGGCTGACCGGGCATATCATGCTCCACCGGGGCATGATCCTGGAGGCAGCCGGGCGCATGGAGGCGGCTGATGAAGCCTACCGCGCCGCCTATTCGGGCCTCGATATGGAAGGCTTCACCACGATCGTGCGTGGTGGATTCTTCGAGCGCCAGGGACGGCGCGATGAAGCGCGGCGTCTTTATGAAACGCATCTGAACCGCGGCGCCGGCCAGCGCGACCCGGAAGTAGTGCAGGCGCTTGCCCGTCTGAATGCCGGACGCCGCCCCCCGGCCCGGTTCACGCCGGCGCAGGCTGCGGCGCGCTCCATGTTTGCGCCTGCGGCCATGCTGAACGCGTCGGCACCGGCGGAGTATTCCGCGCTCTATCTGCGCATCGTGCAGAGCATTGACCCGGACTTTGACCGCAACACCATGCTTCTGGCCACGGTACTGGACCGTCTCGGGCTGGAGGATGATGCCGTTGCGGCCTTTGATACGGTGGACAGCCCGCCCTTCATGGAGCAGGCGCGCGTCGATGCAGCCTGGACCCAGTTCCGGCGCGGTGACCAGACCGATGCGCTGGCACGCGCCCGCTCGCTGGTCTCAGCTCAGATGGCCGAGCAGCCGCGCCTGCTTCTGGCCGATATCTACCGGCTGACAGGCCATTGCGACGATGCGGTGGCCCTCTATGACGATGTTCTGGCCCAACGGGCCGCTGAAGGCCGCAATATGGACTGGCGGCATATTTTCTACCGCTCGGTCTGCCTGCAGATCGCCGGCGACTGGGCGGGCGCAGAAGAAGGCTTCCTGCAGGCACTGGCTCTGGAACCCGATGAGGCGCGGGTACTCAACCATCTGGGTTATAACTGGATTGTGCTGGGCGAGCGGGTGAATGAGGGCCTTGCCCTCGTCGAGCGGGCTGCCGAGCTGGCACCCGATAACGGGGCGATCCTGGACAGTCTGGGATGGGGCCATTTCAAGATGGGCCGGTACGAGGAAGCCGTGGAATGGCTGGAGCGTGCGGTCGAGCTGTCGCCCGCCAACGCGACCATTCACTGGCATCTGGGCGATGCCTATGCGCGTGCCGGACGCGAGCTTGAGGCTGGTTTCCAATGGCAGCGTGCGCTGGATCTGACCGGTGATCCGCGCGAGGAAGCCCTGCTTGAAGCACGCCTGTCACAGGGTCTGGAAGGCGCGCCAGAGGATATTGAATGACCGGGCCTGAGACGGGGAGGCTGACAGCCTTCGCGCCTGCCAAGATCAATCTGACCTTGCGTGCCGGGCCGCCGCGCGCCGATGGCTATCATCCTGTGCAAAGCCTTGTCGTGTTTGCCGATTGGGGTGACACGCTGCACGCCAGCCCGGCCAGTGATCTCAGCCTGCAGCTGGAAGGCCCTTTTGCGCAGGCTCTGGCCGGCGATTCCCATAATCTGGTGCTCAAGGCAGCCTGGGCGCTGCGCGCGGCCGCCGACCGTCCTCAACTTGGCGCGCGTCTGGTGCTGGACAAGCAATTGCCATTGGCGTCCGGCATGGGCGGCGGCTCTGCCGACGCGGCAGCGGCCTTGCGCGTGCTCAATGATCTGTGGGAGCTGGGTTTCTCGACGCGCGCGCTGGCCGAGATTGGCAGCGTGGTCGGCGCTGATGTGCCAGCCTGCGTCTGGTCGCGCCCCTTGCTGATGGAAGGCATTGGCGAGGAAATCAGGGTCTTGCCCGCCTGGCCGGAACTGAACGCCGTTATCGTCAATCCGGGCAGGCCGGTATCGACGCCGGACGTGTTCGCGGCCCTTGATCAGGACAGTGACCGCAAGGGATTTGGCGCGCTGGCGCGATTGCCCGTTGCCGGAGACCCCGCAGCGGCACTGGCGCTGGCGGCGGCAGGGCAGAACGATCTTGAGGCGGCGGCTATGACACTGGAACCGGCCATCAGCGACGTGCTGGCCGAACTCAATGCCTTCAGGGCCGTGCGTCTGGCGCGCATGTCCGGCTCCGGCGCCAGCTGCTTTGCGCTGACCGATGATGCTGCAGCGGCTGAAGGCGTGGCAATGGCGATTGCAGGAAACCACCCAGGCTGGACCGTCCGTGCCGTGCGCCTGGCCGGAGCGGCCTGATGGGCATGCTGATGGTCATAAGTGCGCTGCTGGCAGCGGCAGTCAGTTTCGCCATTGCCATGCTGGTGTGGAAGGCCGGGGTGCTGGACATGCCCGGCCACCGGTCCTTGCACGAAACGCCCACCCCGCGCGGGGGCGGTATCGGCATGCTGGCCGCAGCCGGGGTCACGGGGATCATGCTGGCCCTGTTGCCGGTGCCGGGCGGGAGCGCGCTGGCCATTCTGGCGCTGACCACCCTCATGGGCGCGCTAGGCGTGGCCGATGATCTGTTCGGCCTGTCTTCCCGCACGAAATTTGCCCTGATGGCCGCCATAGCCCTTATTACGGCGTGGTTCATCGGTGTGCCGGGCTATTTTGCCCTGACAGAGAGTGTGTATCTCGCCTTGCCGGTATGGGTGGCGCTGGCCGGTGCGGGCCTGTTCATTTTCGTCACAATCAACGCCGTCAATTTCATGGACGGCTCAGACGGCATGCTGGTTGCCGGTCTTTTGCCCGGCGGTGCAGGGCTGGTGCTGGCGGGGCTTGCCACCGGCCATCTTGATGCGGCCTTTGCCGGCACGGCGCTGGCCGGCGGCCTTGCGGGCTTCTTCCTGCTGAACAAGCCGCCCGCGCGCGTGTTTGCCGGAGATGGCGGATCGCTCAGCGCAGGCGCGCTCTATGCGGGCGGTGCGCTGGCGATGGCAGGATCAGGCTTCTCCGGCGCGCTCTGGCTCGCTCCGCTCTTCATCCTGCCGTTTCTGGCTGATGTGCTGCTGACCATGGCCCGGCGCGCCGCTGGCAGGCGGCTGGACATGCAGGCCCACCGCGAACACCTCTATCAGCGCCTGATCGCAGCCGGATGGAGCCATGGCGGGGTGGCGGTTCTCTATGCGGGCGCGAGTGCGCTGTGCGTGCTGGCGGGTCTTCTGGCGCTGCAGGGACCGCAAGGCGCGCCATTCCTGGCCTTTGCCCTGATGACGGGTGTGCTGAGTGCGCTCTACCTGATCGGCGGGCGTTATGCTGCAAGGCTGGCGGGCAGCGTTCAGTAGGCGCGGTCGACTACGAATTCGGCGAGCGCGGAAAGGGCCTCGCTCCAGTCATTGCGCGGGAAAATGCTCAAGGCGGACTGGGCATTGGCGGCATGGGTGCGCGCCTGTGCCAGCGTCTCATCCAGCGCGCCATGGCGTTTCAGTATCGCGATGGCCTCATCCAGATCGCCGTCTGTCTGGCTCTTGTCACCCAGCGTGCGGCTCCAGAAGGCGCGTTCCTCATCGCTGGCTTTTTCCAGTGCGAGAGTGACGGGCAGCGTGATCTTGCCCTCGCGGAAATCATCGCCCGTATTCTTGCCCAGCAGGGCGGCAAGCCCGCCATAATCAAGCGCATCATCAACCAGCTGGAAGGCCAGGCCCAGCTCGCGCCCATAGGTGTAGAGCGCGTCTTCCTCGGCCTTGGGCCGCCCCGCCAGAATGGGGGAGACCTGCGCAGCGGCGGCAAAGAGCGCCGCCGTCTTGGCGTCGATCACATCCATATAGCTTTGGCGCGACAGGGCGACATCGCCCACCAGCGCCAGCTGGCGCACTTCGCCCTCCGCAATGATGGCCGCAGCGCGCGACAGTACGTGCAGCGCGTCCAGCGAGCCGGAATCCACCATCAGCATGAAGGCTTGCGCAAACAGGAAATCGCCCACCAGCACGCTCTGCGGATTGCCCCAGATATGGTTGGCAGACGCCTTGCCGCGCCGCAGCTCGCTCTCATCGACCACATCATCATGCAGCAGCGTCGCGGTGTGGATCAGCTCGACAGCCCCGGCCAGCGCCAGATGGCCGTCGCCCTCATAGCCCAGCATGCGCGCGCTGGCGATCGTGATAAGGGGGCGTATGCGCTTGCCGCCTGCCTTGACCAGCCAGGCCGCCAGTTCCGGGATCAGCTCCACGGGGCTGGCCATGCGCTCGGTCAGCAGACCTTCCACGCGCACCATGTCGTTTCCGGCCAGCGCCATCAGCGTGGACACAGGATCGGGTATCGCCTGCGGCGTGTCTGAAAGGGGCAGTCCGTTCACGATGGGCTATACTCTTGCTAAGCGCGGGTTCGAGCCGCCACAATAGAAATGCGCTAGCGTGTCAGCAAGCGCAGGGCACTGCGGCCAATGAACCCGCTTCATCAGGAGATAGTGCGTGATCGAGATAGAGACCACCAACGATCCGGTAAAGCTGTCTTTCATTGAGGCTGTCCTGAAAGATGCCCGCATCAGATACGTCGTAACGGACGCAGAGACGGCCGGTATGTTTGGTGGCGCGGTGCCGTGGATAAAGCGCCGTGTGCTGGTGCCGGATGAGTATGCGGACAAGGCCCGCCGCCTCCTTGCCGATGCGCTGGGCAATACAGGCAAGGCATGAGCGCTATCGCCTCAGGCGAGGCTCAGCTAAGCCGGTCTACCCTGCATGATGGACGCGTGACGCTGGACCAGCCGGTCAAAGGCTATCGCGCCGGGCTGGATGCCGTCCTGCTGGCGGCGGCGCTGGAGCTGCGCCCCGGCGCCCATGCCTGCGAGTTTGGCTGCGGGGCAGGGGCCGCGCTCCTGTGCGCGGCGCGGCTGAACCCTGAAGCGCGTTTCACGGCGTTCGAGAAAGATCACTCCATGGCGGCGCTGGCCGCCGCGAATATTGCCCTGAATGATTGTGATGAGCGGATTGGGGTGGAAACCGGCGATGCGCTGGCGCTGGCGCTGGCCGGGGCGGCGCGGTTCGACGCGGTGTTTTCCAACCCGCCCTTCTTTGACGATGAGACCGCCTTGCGCCCGCCTTCGGCGGAAAAGCGCGGGGCCTGGATCAGCGATGCGCCGCTGGCAGACTGGATACGCGCGGGCCTGAAGGCACTGCGCCCGAGGGGTCAGATCGTGCTGATCCACAGGGCGGACCGGCTGGGCGATATTCTGGCGGAGTTTCAGGGCCGTGCAGGCGATATCGGCATATTGCCGGTCCATCCGCGCGCAGGCGAACCGGCCAAGCGGATCATCGTGCGGGCCGTGAAGGCCAGCCGCGCGCCCTTGCGCATACTGCCCGGCCTTATCGTGCATGGCGGGGAGGGGGAGCGGTTTACGCCTGAAGCGAAGGCGGTGCTGATGGGAGAGGCCCGCCTGGCCCTGCAGTCCCCGGAGAGGAGACGCCCATGATCGAGCTGACTATCGGCCTTGTCCTGCTGGCCATCATCTTCGCGCTGATATTCGGCCGCAATGCCCGCCAGAAACGCGAACGGGCCGCCGAAGCGGCCCGCAAAGCGGTTGAGCAACAACTCGAAAAAGACGGGCGCTAGACGCCGCGGTCGATCAGGTCGCGCTCGGCGCGGTTCGGCATGCGGTAGAAGATGTGATAGCCGATCCGGCGCGTCTGCACGAGGCTGGAAGACCAGCGCGGATTGACGCTGGCCGTGTGGAAGTGCGTGGCAGAGCGCGTCACCTGCGGGGCAAAGCCCAGCATGGCATGCTTGGCGACCAGCTGTGACTGGCGCCAGGCGCGGCCACGCGGCGCACGCTCGGTCGAGCCATCACACGAAAAGCTGAACTGGCACCCCGTAGCGCGCTCGGAGCCCTGATAGACCACACCGCAAATGCTGTCCGGATAGGCGCGGTGGCGCACCCGGTTCAGCACCACTTCGGCGACGGCCATCTGACCGCTGAGGGTTTCGCCGCGCGCTTCGTAATAGACGGCTTCGGCCAGGCAGTTCTGCTGGCGGCGCGCATCGCGGGCCAGCGAGAGATGCCCCAGATCAAATGTCTGCAGATCGTCCAGCGACCGGCCATTGACCTGCGGAACCATAAGCCCGTCTGAAGCGTCGATAGTGAAGGAAGCGGTCTGGAACAGGGCCTCGCCCTCTTCCCAGCTGCCTTCCAGCGCGCTGTCCAGATAGCGTTCGGCAATGGCCGACCAGAGTGCGTTATCGGCGCGCGCCGAAACCTCGCCGCTGACGAGCGGCAGGGCAGACATCACACCGATGGTTGTCGCAACGCCTGCAAGACGCGCAAATTCTGACAACGCTGAACGCAATCGCGTCGCGATAGCCATGCATACCTCTTCTTCCGCCTTGCCGTTCGGGTGCTGCGGCTTGCACGTCCCCATGCAATCTGCGCACCAGACCGAGCGCCAGAGATGGCACACATAGGGTGCCTGCTTCGGTTAGCAAGGTGTGAACGAAATCTGGCCATGCATACTCAAGTGCGCATGCAAGGTCAACAGCGCTGCACTGGCTGTTAACTATAGCCACAATTCCGCCCAACTTCAGTAATCGGAAAGTTCAGGCAAAGTGCAGGCTAGTCTTACTTGGCCTTCAATGCCGCCTGCGCCGCCGCCAGACGGGCAATCGGTACACGATAAGGTGAACACGAGACGTAATCGAGGCCGACCGACTCGCAGAACCGAATCGAGGCCGGGTCACCGCCATGTTCCCCGCAAATTCCGAGCTTTAGCTCCGGCCGGGCGGCCCGTCCGCGCTCCACGGCGATGCGGATAAGGTCGCCAACACCATCCTGGTCGATTGTTACAAACGGATCGCGCTCGAAAATCTGTGCTTCGAGATAAGCGCCCAGAAACTTGCCGGCATCGTCGCGAGACAGGCCGAACGTGGTCTGGGTCAAGTCATTCGTGCCGAACGAGAAGAATTCGGCAAATTCCGCTATGTCGCCCGCACGCAGGGCCGCGCGCGGAAGTTCGATCATGGTGCCGATAAGATACACCGGCGCTACGCCAGATTCGCGCTCCACATCGCGGGCCACGGCCGCCACGCGTACTTTGAGGATTTCCAGCTCCCTGGCGGTCGCAACCAGCGGGATCATCACTTCGGCCACGGGTTTGAAGCCGGTTTCCTTCTCCACCAGCGCCTGCGCCTCGAAGATGGCGCGCGCCTGCATCTCGTAGATTTCAGGGAAGGTGATGCCGAGCCGGCAGCCGCGATGGCCAAGCATCGGATTGGTTTCGGCGAGCGCCCGTGCGCGCTCCATCAGCGCGTCGGCGGGCAGGCCGGTCGCTTCGGAGACCGCTTTCACGTCTTCCTCATTATGGGGAAGGAATTCGTGCAGAGGCGGGTCGAGCAGGCGGATCGTGCAGGGGCGCTCCTCCATGATGCGGAAGATTTGCGCAAAATCATCGCGCTGCATGGGCAGGATCTTGGCCAGCGCATTGATGCGCCCGTCCTGATCTTCCGACAGGATCATCTCGCGCACAGCGGCGATGCGGTCGGCATCAAAGAACATGTGCTCGGTGCGGCAAAGCCCGATGCCTTCGGCGCCGAACTCCTTGGCCGTCTGCACATCGGCAGGCGTTTCGGCATTGGTGCGCACCTTCATGCGCCGCGCCGCGTCCGCCCAGCCCATCAGCTTGCCAAAATCACCGGTCAGCTCCGGCTTGATCATCTTGGCTTCGCCGAACAGCACTTCGCCGGTAGCGCCATCGACCGTGATGATGTCGCCATCGGTGATGGTGCGCCCGCGCGCGGTAAACTGCTTCTTGCCCGCATCGATGCGGATTTCGCCCGCGCCGGAGACGCAAGGCCGGCCCATGCCGCGCGCGACAACCGCGGCGTGGCTGGTCATGCCGCCGCGCGCCGTCACGATGGCCTGGGCTGCGTGCATGCCGTGAATGTCTTCAGGCGATGTTTCCACGCGTACCAGGATCACCTTCTCGCCAAGGCTGGCGCGGTGTTCGGCTTCATCGGAATCAAACACCGCCCGGCCCGATGCCGCACCCGGAGAGGCGGGCAGGCCCTTGGCGATCACGTCGCGCTGGTAATCCTCGGCGATGGTCGGGTGGAGCAGCTGGTCCAGCGCAGACGGGTCCACGCGCAGCACGGCCTCTTCCTGCGTAATCAGGCCGTCGTCGACCATGTCGCAGGCGATTTTCAGCGCCGCGCGCGCGGTGCGCTTGCCGTTGCGGGTCTGCAGCATCCAGAGCCGGCCCATCTCGACGGTGAATTCGATGTCCTGCATGTCGCGATAGTGGCGCTCCAGCGAGTCGAACACCTTTGCCAGCTCGCCATAGACTTCCGGCAGGGCCTCCTCCATGGAGGCTTGGGTGTCGCCCATCTTCTCGCGCATGGTCTTGGTCAGGCATTGCGGTGTGCGGATGCCCGCCACCACGTCCTCGCCTTGCGCATTGATCAGGAACTCGCCGTAATAGCCGCGCTCGCCGGTTGAAGGATCGCGGGTGAACGCAACACCCGTGGCCGAGCTGTCGCCCATATTGCCGAACACCATGGCCTGCACGTTGACAGCCGTGCCCCAGCTGGCGGGGATGTCATACATGCGCCGGTAGGTGATGGCCCGGTCATTCATCCACGAACCGAACACCGCTCCAACAGCGCCCCAGAGCTGGTCGCGCGGATCGGCGGGGAAGGGTTCGCCCAGCGCCGATTGCACGGCCGCCTTGTAGTCGGCGATGATCTCTTCCCAGCCCTCTGCCGTGATCTCGGTATCAAGCTGCAGGTCGTTCTCTTCCTTGTAGCGCTCAAGGATCTCCTCAAACTCGCTATGGGAGACGCCTAAGACCACGTCCGAATACATGGTGATGAAGCGGCGATAGCTGTCGAGCGCGAAGCGGCGGTCACCGGAGAGCTTGGCCAGCCCCTCTGCCGTCTCGTCATTCAGGCCCAGATTGAGGACCGTATCCATCATGCCCGGCATGGAGGCGCGGGCGCCCGAACGCACCGACACCAGCAGTGGATTGGCGGGATCGCCAAACGTCTTGCCGACCTTCTTCTCCAGGCTGGCGAGGGCGGCTTCCACCTGGCCTTCCAGCTCGGCCGGATAGGCGCGGTCATTGGCGTAAAACGCGGTGCAAACCTCGGTGGTCAGGGTGAAGCCCGGCGGGACGGGCAGGCCAAGGCGCGCCATCTCGGCAAGGTTTGCGCCCTTGCCCCCCAAAAGCGCGCGGGCATCGCCGGTCATCGCATCGGCTGCGCCGCCACCAAAGGCATAAACCCATTTCGTCATCGCCAGTGTACTCGCTCTTCCTAAGGTCCGCCGCGCTGGGGCGGTCATGTGATGTGCCGGGCGCCTGCCTAGCCTTCCAGCCTGTCAAAATCTGCCACAGCCCTCACCGCCGCGCAGATGCGCGACAATAGAACAAGTCTGTTGCGCCGCAACATGGGATCGTCCGCATTCACCGTAACCGCCTCGAAGAAGGCATCAACCGGCGCACGCAAAGAGGCCAGCGCCCGCATCGCCCCTTCAAAGTTTTCTGCCTGGAGTGCCTTCGCCGCATCGGTGCTTGCGGTCTGGATTTCACTTACAAGGACGCTCTCTTGCGGCGTGTCGGCCGTCTTGGCGATGGCTGCAAGCAGGGCGGCGTCCATAGCTTCGTTCGACCACGACAGATTATCATCCGGATCAGGAATTTCTCTCAGTATTTCAGAGGTGTATGCAACCGAGTTGAAGCCCTTCTTCTCCTCGGCAGAGAGAATGTTCTGTACCCGTTTGTAAGCAGCCAGCAGCGCAGACCCGTCATCGGTCTCCAGAAACGCCTGTAGCGCCCGCGACTTGTTCGTGACCCGTACCAGGTCGTCATCATTGCGCGCGAATACCGCATCGATCACGTCGTGGCGTACGCCCTCATCGCGGAGGTGGACCTTAAGGCGGTCGGCGAAGAACGAGAGGAGGTCTTTCGCTCGCTCAAGCCGAGCGTTCACAGCCACTTGATCCGAACGGACCGCCTTCAACAACTGCTCGATTGACTTCATGCCGCTTAAGGCTTGCAAGAGCGGAAGACGATACCCGCCCGCTTCAAGTATCCGAATAACCCCCAGCGCCGCGCGCCGCAGGGCGAACGGGTCTTTCGAGCCGGTGGGTTTTTCGTCTATCGCCCAGAAGCCAACCAGCGTATCGAGCTTGTCGGCGAGCGCGACCGCTGCGCTGACCGGCGCTGTCGGCACCGCGTCTGACGGGCCTTGCGGCTTGTAGTGATCGCGGATGGCGTCGGCGATCTCCGCCGGTTCACCCGCCGCCAGCGCATAATAGCGCCCCATCACGCCCTGAAGCTCGGGGAATTCATAGACCATCTGGCTGACGAGATCGGCCTTGGCGAGCTTCGCCGCGCGGTATGCCAGCTCCGGGTCTGCGCCCACAGCCGGGGCCAGTTCGCGCGCGAGCGCAGCGACGCGCTCCACCTTGTCGGCCAGCGTGCCGAGCTTTTCGTGGAAGGTGACCTTGGAGAGTTCACCCGCCATCGCGTCGAGGCCGCGCTTGCGGTCGAGATCCCAGAAATGGCGGGCATCAGACAGGCGCGCGGAGACCACGCGGGCCGCGCCATGGGCAATCGCATGTCCGCCATCTGTCGCGTCCTGATTGGCGATTTTTACAAATTTGGGGGCGATTTTGCCGGTCTTGGGATCACGCACCGCGAAGTATTTCTGGTGCACCTTCATGGTCAGCGCGATGACTTCGGCGGGCAGGTCGAGGAAGGCAGGGTCGATCTCGCCCAGCACCGCGACCGGCCATTCGGCAAGGCCCGTCACTTCGGCAAGCAGGCCCTCATCCTCGATCAGCTCAAGGCCGGCCTGCGCGCAGACGCGCTTTGCCCCCTCAAGGATGATGGCGGAGCGCTCGGCGCGCGTCAGCACCACGCCATTATCGCGCAAGCGTGCAGCGTAATCGGCATGGTCCTTCACCGCGAAGACGCGTTCACCCTTCGAATGGATGCGGTGGCCTTCGGTGAGGTTTGACGCCTCGATACCGAAGACGCTTACCGGCACGACCGCGCCGTCCAGCAGGCAGATGATGCGGTGCAGGGGGCGCACCCAGCGCTGGGCCCGCTCGCCTTCGCCAAACTTCATCGATTTTGGCCAGGGGAAGTTGCGGATCGCCGCTTCCAGCGCCTCGGCAATCACCGCGCCGGCATCGCGGCCCGGCTTCTCGATGACAGCGACATAGAAATCACCCTTGGGGGTGCTGTCGATGCGGCACTGATCGAGGCTTTCCAGCCCCGCCCCGCGCAGGAAGCCTTCAACCGCCTTATCGGGCGAGCCAACGCGCGGGCCTTTGCGCTCCTCGCTGACATCCGCCGTGCGGGCAGGGACCCCTTCCGCGACGAGACCAATGCGGCGCGGGCCGGAGAAGGTCTGAAGGCTCTCAACGCCAAGGCCCGCCGCCTTGAACGCCTCGCCCATCAGCCGGGCAAGGTCTTCTTCGGCCCGCGCCTGCATGCGGGCCGGGATTTCCTCGCAGAAGAGTTCGATGAGTAGCTGGGCCAAGGTAAAACGCGTCCGGTTCTTACTGGTTGCTGGCCTGCATGCGGGCATAGGCGGGCCGCGCGTGCAGGCGGGTGATGTAGTCGTCAATGCGCGGATTATCCGGCATCAGCTTGAAGTGTTTGAGCCAGCCGAGCGCGCCGCCAATGAGAATATCGGCAGCCGAGAAGCGCTCTCCCAGCAGATAGGGGCCGTCCTCCAGCGCGGTCTCGATCAGCGTGATGACCGTCTCCCACTCGCCCCAGCCGACCGTGCGCGGATCAACATCGAGGTTTTGCGCCTTTGTCACGATGGCCGGTTCCAGCACGCCGGGGCGGAATACGCTCCAGTAGAGATAATCGGCGCGCAGCGGATCATTGATGGCAGGGGCGAGGCCCGCACCCGGAAATTCATCGCACAGATAGAGCGAGATTGCGGCCATCTCGGTCAGCGTCTTGCCCTTGTGGCGGATGGCGGGAACCTTGCCGGCCGGATTGATTTTCAGGAATTCCGCCTCGCGCGTTTCCCCGCCGAACACGTCGACTTTACGCAGCTCGTAAGACACGCCCAGCTCCTCCACCAGCCAGACCGTACCGGTGGAGCGGGTATTGGGGCCGTGCCAGACGATGAGGTCAGTCATCGTCTTCTCCAAACGCTGCAACGTCCCATGACCATGTCTTGATAGAAGACACTTCAGATTCCAATTCAGAATAGAAATCTGGTAAAACCCGCATCTGAAGTTCTGGGGCGCTTCCTGAGCGCAGTGCGTTTGAAATCAGAGACCAAGCTGCTGCCTCTGTCATAGCGGCTAAAGGCAAACCAATCGAAATTTTACCTTTTAAAACCGCGACGTGCGGATCGATTCCATCGAGGATTTCTAATTTAGCGTCGCCGCCGAGACACGGTTGTTTGGTGTCGCCGGGGTATGCTTTGCCTTCGGCCCTTACGCGCCAAACCTTTCCGTTCGAGCCTTCCAGCGACACCAGCAGCGAATTAGGAACAAAAGAGAAATTGCGGTTCACCATCACGCGGCCTCGCGTTTCTGCTGTTCCACCCAGGCGCTGGCGCAGCCCTTGGCGAGCTCACGTACCCGCGCAATCCAGCTCGCCCGTTCAGCCACCGAAATCGCGCCGCGCGCATCGACGAGGTTGAAGAGATGGGAGGCTTTCAGGCACCAGTCATAGGCGGGCAGGGGCAAAGGCTTCGGCAGGTTCAGCAGCGCCATGCACTGCTTCTCCGCGCCCTTGAACCATTCGATCAGCATGTCGACATCGGCATGCTCGAAATTGAAGGCCGAGTGCTGGCGCTCGTTCTCCAGGAATACATCGCCGTAGGTCAGGCGGTTTTCCCCCTCGGCCCCGTTGAAATCGAGGTCGTAGACATTCTCCACGCCCTGCACATACATGGCGAGGCGTTCCAGACCGTAGGTCAGCTCGCCGGAGACCAGCTCCACATCGAGCCCGCCGACCTGCTGGAAGTAGGTGAACTGGCTGACCTCCATCCCGTCGCACCAGACCTCCCAGCCAAGGCCCCAGGCACCCACGGTCGGGTTTTCCCAGTCATCTTCCACAAAGCGTACATCGTGTAAGCGCCGGTCGATGCCCAGCGCATCCAGCGAGCCGAGATACAGGTCCTGAATATCGGCCGGGCAGGGCTTCAAGAGCACCTGGAACTGGTAATAGTGCTGCAGCCTATTGGGGTTCTCGCCATAGCGCCCGTCGCCCGGACGGCGCGAGGGCTGCACATAGGCGGCCCGCCACGGCTTCGGCCCCAGCGAGCGCAGCGTGGTGGCCGGGTGCAGCGTGCCTGCGCCAACCTCGGTATCATACGGCTGGAGAATGGCGCAGCCCTGCCTTGCCCAATATTGCTGGAGCGTCAGGATCAGGTCCTGAAAGGACGGGGCTTTTTGCTCGGCCATGGCGCGGGTTCCGGCGGGGGTGGAAATTGCGCGCGAACCTAGGCGCGCCCGCGCCCGCAATCAAGCCGCAGATCAGGCGGTGTCACCCCTCGCCCGCTATCGCCTCATAGGCGGCCTGCAGGCGGTCGCGCACCCATGGGCGTGACGGGTCTTTGCGCGGCTGGCGGAGGTGCTCGAAGCGCAGATCCTCCATGAAGTCCTCCCACATGGGCGGGCCGCCTTCCTCCAGCAATTGTGCGCGGATCGAAAGGGCAGGGGTGACGGGCAGATGCCGGCGCCCCCACGCGCCCAGATGCGCCATGATGGGTATGAGCTGGATGGCCTGTTCGGTGAGCGAATAGATCATGCGCTGGCGGTGGGTGGGGTCAGGCGCGGCTGTCAGCATGCCGAGCGCCACAAGGCGTTTGAGCCGGTCTCCGAGAATATTGGTCGAGATGCCTTCCTGGTTCTTCATCAGGTCGAGGAAATGCCTGCGCCCGCCAAAGATCATGTCGCGCAGGATGAGCAGGCTCCAGCGGTCGCCGAACACCTCCACGGACAGATTGATCGGACAGCCCGAACGGGGCGCGTCGGCCATGACCTGCAATTCTCCTTAAAAACCACTTGCATATCTGATGTGGTTCGAAGCATGCTGCAACCGGTTGATAAATGCAATTGGTTTGGAGGTGTGACCATGACCCTTTCCCACGACACGGTGCGGTTCGACCGCAGCTATGATGCAACGCCGGAGCAGGTATTCGCGGCCTGGGCGGATAGCGAGGCGATGAGCCGCTGGGCGGTGCCCGGCCCGGACCATGAACTACGCTATGAGACGTCAGACTTTCGCGTTGGCGGGCGTGATCTCGCCCGCTGCGGTGCGAAGGGCGATCTGCGGTTTCAGGCCGAAGTCCTCTATCTCGATATCGTCCAGAACGAGCGTATCGTCTTGGCCGAAACCATCAGCGAGGACGGAAAACCGATGTGTGCGGCGCTGGTCAGCGTCTCGCTGGCTGCAGACGGCAAGGGCACCCGCCAGATCGTGACCTGCCAGGTGACAGAGTTTGTGCCCGGCATGGCCGACGGCTATCGCCACGGCTATGGCGCTTCGCTCGACAATCTGGCTGGCGAACTCGCCCGTGCGGCGTGAGGACAGCGCCCATGCGCAAGCTGATCATGTGGAATCTGATGGGCCTCGATGGCCGGTTTGAAGGGCCGGGCCATGATATTTCGTGGATGGCCGATGCCTGGAGCGAGGATAT
The DNA here is from genome assembly GCF_050485565.1 of Glycocaulis sp. Classification (GTDB taxonomy): domain Bacteria; phylum Pseudomonadota; class Alphaproteobacteria; order Caulobacterales; family Maricaulaceae; genus Glycocaulis. The sequence continues at coordinate 220,063 of NZ_JBJHBQ010000004.1, forward strand.
GGAGGCGCTCTCCATGCAGCAGGGCGAGGCGATGGGCGCCATGGTGTTCGGACGGCGCACCCATGATCTGATGGCGAGCCACTGGCCGGCAGCGGCGGACGGGCCGGAGGCCAATGTCGCCTACTTCATGAACACGCTGCCGAAATATGTTTTCTCGCGCACGGTGGAGCACTCCGACTGGTCCAACGTGACAATGTTCAACACCGACCCGGTGGCGGAGATCACGCGGCTGAAGGCCGAAGGCGGCAAGGACCTCTATCTTTTCGGCAGTGCGGACCTGGCCCGTCCGCTGATCGAGGCGGATCTGTTTGACGAGTACCGCATCGGCATTGCGCCGCTATTGCTGGGAGAGGGTGTGCCGCTGTTCAAGCAATGGGCAGGCCGACGAAAGCTCTCCCTGCTGGAAGCCCGGCCGATGAAAAAGGACGTCGTACTGCTGCGCTATGCCCGCGTGAGATAGGCGTACCCGCGCTTCTCACGATGGGGTGTAAGAAAACTGTCTTGCATCCCCTCTTGTGCGGGCGTAGAAACATCCCACCTTAGGCTCACTAAGAGCATAACGGCGAGACCGGTAAACGGCCCGCCGATTTTCTGGCCCCTCATAATGCTCAAAATGAGCAAAAGAGGGCAGGGAGAGGATGAGACGCGATGGACCGGCACGATCCGACCCGCATGCAAGCCCTTGATAATCCATGGCCCGAAGCCGATGCGCTGGTCTATGATGCGGGCGTGAAGGCGCGCACCGATCACCTCTATGAGAAGGTGAAATCGGTGGTGACCCCAATGGAGTGGCCGCTGCATGCGCCGCTGATCGACGCGATCAACCGGCTGAAAATCGAGCGCGATGCTGTCATCCTCGCCCATAACTACATGACCGCCGACATCTTCCACACGGTGGGCGATATCATGGGGGACTCGCTCAAACTCGCGCAGGAAGCGGCGAAAACCGAGGCCCGCGTGATCGTGCAGGCGGGCGTGCATTTCATGGCCGAGACGGCGAAAATCCTCTCGCCGGAAAAGACCGTGCTGATCCCCGATGAGCGCGCGGGCTGTTCGCTGGCTGCCTCCATCACCGGCGCGAACGTGCGCGCCATCCGAGAGGCTTATCCCGACTATCCCATCGTCACCTATGTGAACACCTCGGCCGAGGTGAAGGCATATTCCGATATCTGCTGCACTTCGTCGAACGCCGTGCAGGTGGTCGAAGCCATCGCGGAGGAGTGGAATACCGATACGGTCATCCTCATTCCGGACGAATATCTCGCCAAGAATGTCGCGAGCCAGACCGATATCCGCATCCTCACCTGGAAAGGCTCCTGCGAGGTGCATGAGCAGTTCACGGTGGAGGATATCGAGGCCCTGCGCGCCGCCCACCCCGAAGCCATGATCATCACCCACCCCGAGTGCCCGCCGGACGTGCTGAAAGCGGCTGATTTTGCGGGCTCCACCGGCGCGATGGCGGCCTATGTGAAGGATCACCAGCCGCAAACGGCCATCCTCATCACCGAGTGCTCGATGAGCGATAATGTGGCGGTGGAAAATCCGGGCGTGAACTTCGTAAAGCCCTGTAATCTCTGCCCGCACATGAAGCGCATCACGCTTAAAGGCATCTATGAGGCGCTGCGCGACATGAAGCATGAAGTCCACGTGGACCCGCTGATCGCGGAGCGCGCGAAGGCCAGCGTGGACGCGATGCTGGCGCTGCCTTCGCTCGGCAAGCCGCCTGCCTTCGATACCAGCAAGCCTGCCGTCTCGATCCCCTATGTGAGCGTTTAGTCACTCGTTTCTCGTTTTCCCGGCGAACGCCGGGACCCAGAAAAAGCTGGGCACCGGCTCATCCCGGTGAAACGCGGATTAAAGGCTTTGAAGTGAACCACCCCCTCATCATCGTCGGCGCTGGCATAGCGGGCTTGTGGACCGTGCTGCATGCCGCGCCGCGCCGGGTGATCCTGCTGACGGGCGCGAAGCTGGGCGAGGGCTGCTCCACCGGCTGGGCGCAGGGCGGGGTGGCCGCAGCGCTGGGGGCCGATGACAGCCCGTCCTTGCATGCGCGCGACACGATTGCCGCTGGCGCCGGGCTGGTCGATGAGGCGGCAGCGCGCCTTCTGGCCGAAGCCGGACCTGCTGAGATCGAGGCACTTTATGCGCTCGGCGCGCCGTTCGAGCGCGAGGCAGACGGCGGCTGGGCATTGTCGCGCGAAGCCGCCCATTCGCGCGCCCGCGTGGCGCGGGTGAAGGGCGATCAGGCCGGGGCGTGCATACTCGCCGCTTTGATCCGGGCCGTTCAGGCCGCGCCCCATATCGAGATCCGCGAGGGCTGGCGTGCAGCCGGCCTGATCCCTGATGAACACGGCGGCTGTGCAGGCGTGATCGCCTCTGATGCGAGCGGCGCGCGCCACGACCTTCTGGCGAGCGATGTGGTGCTGGCGACGGGCAGTTTGTGCGGGCTCTATGGCGTGACGACGACGCCCGCCAGCAGCCAGGGTCAGGCGCTCAGCTGGGCAGCGCGGCTCGGCGCAGTCATTCAGGACCCGGAATTTGTCCAGTTCCACCCCACGGCCATCGATGTGGGCCGCGATCCGGCACCGCTCGCCACTGAGGCCCTGCGCGGTGAGGGGGCAACCCTTATCGATGCGAAAGGCCATCGCTTCCTGCGCGGCGTTCACTCGCAAGCAGAGCTCGCCCCGCGCGATGTGGTGGCCCGCGCCGTCCATCGTCAGGTGAAGACCGGGCGGGGCGCGTATCTCGATGCCCGCGCGGCGGTAGGCGGGGAATTTCCGGAGCGCTTCCCGGCCGTGTTTGCCGCCTGCAGGGCGGCGGGCATTGATCCGCGTGTGCAGCCGATCCCGGTCGCGCCTGCCGCGCATTATCACATGGGTGGCGTGGCGACGGACACCGAAGGCTTTACCGGCGTGCCGGGCCTGTGGGCCGTGGGCGAGTGCGCCTCCACCGGCGTGCATGGCGCGAACCGGCTGGCCTCGAACTCCCTGCTGGAAGGGCTGGTGTTCGGGCGGCGGGCGGCAGAGGCGCTGAAGAACGCCTCCCAGCGCGCGCTGACGCCGCTGGAGGCCGATCCTGCCCCGTCATTGCCCGCTGAGGCGCTTGGTACCTTGCGCGCCGCCATGGCGATGCAGGCAGGCGTGGAGCGCGAGGCGGCGGGGCTGGCCCGCCTGCTTGATCTTATCGACACGCTGGAAGCAGCTCACGGCGAAGCCGATGCGCTGGTCGCTGCGCGTTTTGTGGCGGCCGGGGCGTTGACCCGCACCGAGAGCCGGGGCGGACATTTCCGCTGCGACCATCCCGCCACCGCCGCGACGGCCACGCATACCCGCCTGACGCTCGCAGAAGCGCGCGCCGTGAATTCTCACATTTCCCCGCTGGCGGAGCCTGCCGAATGAACAGCTCCTACCTCACCGACATCGTCGCCCGCGCGCTGGCCGAGGATCTGGGCGGGCGCGGCGATGTGACCAGCGAGGCGGTGATCCCCGCCCACGCCCATGCCGCGTTCGTGATTGCGTCGCGGGGCGAGGGCGTGCTGTCAGGCCAGGCGGTGGCAGCTGAAGTCTTCCGCCAGTGCGACCCCACGCTGAAGACCTTTTGGCGCGCGAAGGATGGCGACAGGTTGGCCGCAGGCGATGTGGTGCTGGCGGTGGAAGGTTCTGTCCGCGCCATCCTGATCGCCGAGCGTACAGCATTGAACTTCCTCGGGCGCCTTAGCGGTATCGCCACGCTGACGAGGCTGTATGTCGAGGCGGTGAAGGGCACCGGCGTGACAATCGCCCACACCCGCAAGACCACGCCGACCCTTCGCGCGCTGGAACTCAGCGCGGTACGCGCTGGCGGCGGGGCGAGCCATCGCTTCGGGCTCGATGATGCTATCCTCATTAAGGACAATCACGTGGCGGTTGCGGGCAGCGTCGGCGAGGCTGTCCGGCGCGCGAAAGCCCATGCCGGGCATATGACACGGGTGGCCGTCGAGATTGACCGGCTGGACCAGCTCGATGACGCGCTGGCAGCGGGCGCAGAGAGCGTGCTGCTCGACAATTTCCCGCTGGATGACATGAAGGCTGCCGTGAAAGCCGCCAAGGGCAAGGTCACCTTGGAGGCGTCCGGCGGCGTCACCCTTTCCACCATCCGCGCGATTGCTGAGACGGGCGTCGACGTGATCTCGGTCGGTGCGCTCACCCACTCCGCCCCGAATTTCGATTTCGGCATGGATGAGGGGTAGGGGCTTTCCCTGCGGCCCATCATTGTCATGGCCCTGTCTAAAGCCCTCGTCCTTCGAGACGGCTTCTGACGAAGCCCCTCAGGATGAGGGCTTTAGGTGCGCTTTTCCCTCATCCTGAGGGTGAGCGAAGCGAACGTCTCGAAGGACGAGGGAAAAGCAAACTCTCAGGCATGGATCCCCGCCTGCGTGGGGATGACGACGAAAGAGAAACCTACTCCACCGGCAGGGAGAACTGGCGCAAGGACTCCACCGCTTCAGGCAGTCTGGGCCGGGCATCCGGGCAGGGCGAGAGGGCGCAGGCGCGCGTAGCAGCTTCGTCCAGCAGGGCGGCAAACAGCGCGCTGCGATCATCACTGCGTTCGCCGCAGAGCGCCTCGCGTGCATCCGTGCGTGCCGCCCCGCGCCAGCTCCACGCGCCGCTGGATACGTCAAAGCTGTAAAGGTCGAGGAACTTCCAGCCTTCAGCCGACAGGAAGGCGATGGCGTCAATGAGATAGCCGATCTCGGCCTCGTCCATTGCCCAGTGCAGGCTGACCCGGCTCCAGCCCGGCCTCAGGCCCGCATGACCGGAGAGGACGGCCTGCCGATAGGCCATCGCCTCGTCCTCGCCCAGACCCAGCAGATCGTGCGCGTACGGCCCGGCGCAGGCACAACCCGCCCGTGCCTGAATACCGAACAGATCGCTCAGCAATGTCGTTACGAAGCGCGGATGCAGCCAGCCGCCGCGCGGATCACGCAAGTTGAACGACACGATGGCGAGCCGCCGGGACGGGTCTTGCGGGCCTAAAATCTCGACGCCGGGACAGTCCTGCCACGCCGTGAAAGCGCGTCTAAGATAGTCCTGCTCGATTGCGTGCAGGCGTTCCAGCCCCAGCGCATCGCGCAGCTCCAGCGCCAGTGCGGCGCGTACCAGCTGGGGCAGGCCCGGTGTGCCGGCCTTTTCGCGCGCTTCCACATCATCGAGGAAGTCATGCCCGCCATCCCACACATAGCGCACCGTGCCGCCCGCGCAGCAGGTGGGGGGCAGGTCATTGCGATAGAGCGCGGTGTTGAACACCAGCACGCCGCATGATCCCGGCCCGCCGACGAATTTGTGCGGCGAGAACGACACCGCATCGATGGCGGCATCGGGGTCATCTGCGGGGTGCATGTCGATTGCCGTGTAGGGCGCGCTGGCCGCGCAATCGAGCGCCAGAATGGCGTCATGCGCGTGCAGGAGCTTCGCCAGACGGCGCACATCTGTGATGATACCGGTGACGTTGGAGGCCGCCGAGAACGCACCAATGCGCATACGGCCCTGCCATTGCGGGGCTTTCAGAAGGGTTTCCAGCGCCGCAAAGTCTATCCCGCCATCGCGGCAGAGCTTCACCCGCACCACTTCGGCCATGCTTTCGCGCCAGCTCAGCTCGTTTGAATGGTGCTCGTAGGGGCCGACAAAGACCACGGGGCGCGTGGCGGCAAGATGGGCGTCCAGCGCCGCTTTCGCCTCTGGCCCCAGAGCGGCGCTGACAGCATCGCCCATGCGGGCAAGGCTCGCGGGTGGGCAGGCAATCCCGAGGATTTCCTGCAGCTTGTGGATGGCGGCGGTGGCGCCTGCGCCGCACGGGATGAGCGCGTCGTCTTCCGACGCATTCACCGCGCGCTTGATGGTGGTTTCGGCCGCTTTCAGCCAGGCATTGGAGGCCCGGCCCGTGGCACTGTCTTCAGTATGCGGATTGGCGAGGAGGGTATGGAGCGCAACTATCTGGTCTTCCACCGCGCGGTGCGGGCGGCCGGAGGCGGTATAGTCTGCATAGACAAGCGGGCGCTCCCCGAACGGCGTACGGATCATGCCATGCCGGGCGGACAGCCCTTCGCGCAGCGTGTCCACGTTACGGGTGCCTGAAATGTCTGTCGCAGCCATGATTCCTCCTCTTGCTGTCAGGAAATCACGGCTTGCTGAGTGTTTTTGACCTATTTCAGCGCGTATTCTCGCGTATAGTAGTGAAAATCACCATGAAAGGCCGCGCCTATGCAGCTTGACGACCACGACCGGAAGATTTTGCGCCTGTTGCAGGCCAATGCGGACCAGACCGTGCAGGAGCTGGCCGATGCGGTGGGCCTCAGCGCGACGCCTGTCAACCGGCGCATCAAACGCATGGAGGCGGCGGGTCTGATCCGGGGGCGCGTTGCCCTCATCGATCAGGAAGGGCTGGGCCTGCGCGCCACGCTTTTCATCTTCGTGAAAACCAGCCGCCATGATGCCGACTGGCTGGAACGCTTCTCCAGAGGCGTCGCGCGCCTGCCGGAAGTCATCGAGTTCTACCGGATGAGCGGTGAGGTGGACTATCTCATCAAGATCGCCCTGCCGGAGATTGCCGATTATGATGCGTTCTACAAGAAACTGATCGCCATCGCGCCATTGTCCGATGTCAGCGCCAGCTTTGCGATGGAAGCGATCAAGAACACGACCGAACTGCCGGTTTGAGGGGGATCACCCCTCCGGCAGGGCGCCGGACCAGTCGCAGGCTTCGCAGTTCAGCTCGGTACCCGCTTCAACCAGCGTGAAATGTCCGCATTTGGGGCAAGGCTCGCCCGAATAGACCGGTTCGGGGAGGGTAGCGGGCGAGGCATCGCCCTTGCGCCCTGATCCGCTGGCGGGCGCAGGGCTGGGTTTGCGCGGCTGGCTGCCCAGCATTACCACATTGTCGGGCAGCTGCCCGCGTGAAAAGCCCTTGGAGATCAGGCGTGAAGCCTCCTCACCGGTGATGACCTTCTCGCTCGCCACACCATTACCGATGCCGCCCGGATCGGATTTGCGCGCATCGGTCTGGGCAAGGTCCTCGCGGCCGAGATACGACACGCCCAGCTCCCGGAAGAGATAGTCGAGGATGGAGGTCGCGTGCTTGATGGAATCGTTGCCTTCCACCGGGCCGGCGGGCTCGAACCGCGTGAACACATAGGCGTCGACATATTCTTCCAGCGGCACGCCGTATTGCAGGCCGATGGAGATGGAGATGGCGAAATTGTTCATCAGGGAGCGGAAGGCCGCGCCCTCCTTATGCATGTCGATGAAGATCTCGCCGAGCTCGCCATCCTCAAACTCGCCGGTGTGCAGATAGACCTTGTGGCCACCCACGGTGGATTTCTGGATATAGCCTTTGCGGCGGTCAGGCAGCTTGCGGCGGCTGGCCGCGCGCTCCACCGGACGCTCCACCACGCGCTCGACAATGCGCTCCTCGGTGAAGACCGGGCGCTCGCCCCGGTCGGCGCTGTCAAACTCGATCGTGGCCAGCAGATCGTAGAGCGCCTCGCCCTCGCGGCGGATGCGGATCGCTTTAAGGCCCTCACGCGCGGCCGAAAGAATGAGCGCGGAAACATCATCAATCGTGGCGTGGCCCGGCAGGACCAGATCAAGGCCTGCAGGGGCCTCCAGAGCGCCTTCCAGCGCCGCGGCCATGGCAAGGCGGGCCTCGGGCGTGACGGGCGCCAGCGCGGCTCTAAACGCCTCTGGCAGGGCCTCACAGGTGTGCAGCTCGCCCGTGCCATGCACCCAGCGCTCTGCCGCCTCTATCTCCAGCGCGGAGACGCCAAACGCTTCCAGGAGGCGCGTGCCGGCCTGCTCCAGCCGCTCCGGGTTCAGCCCGCAGCGCTGGGCGATCTCGTCGCCCACCGTCCAGCGGTTGAAGGCGTGGCGCACCGGCGCGCCGTCGGCGATCATCGTCTCGATGCGGGCAAGAGCATTCGCGTCCAGCCCCGCCTCTTTCAGCGCGCCCAGCCAGCCGGGATTAAGGCCCGACAACGTGCCTGCGCCAAAGGCGTGGGCGAGGGCGGCCGTCGCCGTGTCTGTATCCAGCTTCGCCAGCAGGGTTTGCGCAAAGCTGCGCGCGGCGGGCGAGTTGCTGGCGATGCCCGCCGGGTCGATACCGTGCGTGGCGAGCGCCAGATGGCCCGCGATTTCGGCGGGCACGGGGCCGGTGATGACCGGAGCCGCACTTGTCTCACGAACGAGGCTCGCCAGCGCAGCGGCGCGGGCGCGGCCCTCATCGCTGTCATAGGCAAGCCCTTCCAGCGCGAGCGCCGCGCCTAGCCCGGCGAGCAGCAGGCTGCCTTCGGCCTTGTCCGCCACGAGGCCCCACAGCGCCGCGGCGTGTTCCAGCGCAGCGTCATCGCCTGCAAAGGCAGAGAGGTCGAGCACGATGGCGGGTTCGGGCAGAACCGCATCGTCAAAGCGCAAGGCGGGCTGGCCATGGGTCCAGATCGTCGCGGCGAGATCACGCAAGAAAGCGCGCGCGCCCTGATCGGTGTCGGTCAGCAGGTTCGCGCCGATCTCGATCACCGGATTGACCGGCATGTCGGGCACGAAGCCCGCGCCATCCTCGATCGTGTCGATGCCCTGGCGGGCGCGGGCAATCGCGCGCTCGATCATCGCGTCCGGCACACCGTCGCGCCGTGCGGCGCGCACAGAGCGGGCAAGGGCGCGGTTATGGCGCGGGTCAAAGCACTCGCCCTCGCTGCCATCACAATTGATGCAGGCGAGCGCCACCGCTTCCAGCCGGTCGCGCACGATGCGCGCGCCGACATCGCTGGCCGCGCCCGCCATCGCGGCGGTGTTGATCATGCTGATCAGCGCGCCGGCCTCGAACGGGCCGCTGGCCAGCGTTTCCAGCGGCATGTCGGCTTCCGTCTCGCCGCGCCATAGATGCGGGGCAGGGCAGGCTTCGCGCGCGGCGAGGCTCGCGAGGATTTCTGCCGCCTCGATACTGTCAGGTTTCACGCCCGCCAGAGCGGCCAGCGACGCGGCGGTGCTTTCCAGCGCCTTGCGCCCGTCCAGCATGCCCCCTGAAACGTCCGCCCCGGTAAGAAGCCCCAGCGCCGTCACCGCGCTTTCGGGCCAGCCTGCAGGCGCGCTGATTTTCACCGCATGGGGGGTGAGCGCGTCCGGGTCAGCATTGCCCGCCAGATGGTCGGCAAACTCCAGCCCCGCCAGCGGATCGGCACCTTCTTTGGTCAGGCGGTGTTGGATCGTCATGGCGCGGACACTTCCCTGTTTGCCGCCCTGCGGGCGGCAGCCCTTCCCGCCGCGCCCGAAGGCTTTCGGGCAGCGGACGCGAATCACTCATTACAAATGATACCGCCTCCGGGGGAGGTGAGTCGAAGGACGGGGTGGGGCCTGCAGCTATTTCAGAAAATAGTTATCCCCTGTCGAAAAACGTCGGAGATACTAGTGCCGCCACAAGCACGCTAAGGCTGGAGGTGCGTCATAGGGACTCCACAATCACTCTCCGCTGGTGCAGTTTCCGTGGATGTTCTCCGTGAAACTGCCCCTTTCCTTTTCGCTTACATTTGGACTGGCGACGTTCGTGGTCGGAACGTTCGCCCCAGATGCCATGTCTTATGAGCTGAAGGTCACGCTTTTTTGGCTGGGCGTGGTGCTGCTTTTGTATAGCTTGCTGTATGCTAGCTATCTGATGTCTGCGCCAGCAGTGATTGCCTTCGTGCAAAAGAGAAAAGCCAAAGCGCAGGCCAACAGGAAAAAGACCGTTGGCCCTTTTGTGAGCAAAAACACCTCGCAAAACGCTCGGACCCTCCCGCTGATCGACGCGGAAGAATACGATCTAATTCCAGTGGGAGCCTCAGCGCGCATTGAGTATCATTCTGATGGCGTGGATATTCATTTGACGACCACGATTAGGAATCGCTCTCCTCGAAACTTAAAGATCGGATTCAAGCTTTGGACTTTCGAGATCGGCGGTAAGAACCAACCTATCGGCCGACCTAATTCAGGTTGTTCAACGCCGATGCGACCGTCAACGTCGCAGACAATAACATCGGGGAAAATCCGATTTTACAAACCGGACGGCGAAATTCCAGCTTGGGTGGAGGCTGCGTTTAGTTTTGGGGGAGTGAATGAGAGTGATCCAGAATATATTATGTATTTCCGATATGATCTTGTCATACCTCCTGTTCCCAAAAGCGGGGTTCAGAAAGTTACCAAAATTGACGGCGTAAAAGTGGAGCGATCCAAACTTCGCTATGAAAAGCCCTCTGAGTAGAACGGTCGAGGGAAAGCTACATGGAAAACCACCGGATATTCACCACCAGTTTTGCGAGCGTTTACCCGCACTACGTCAATAAGGCGGAGCGCAAGGGGCGCACGAAAGAAGAGGTCGATGCGATCATCTTCTGGCTCACGGGCTATGACGCGCCGGGGTTGCGCGCGGTGCTTGATGACAAGACCGATTTCGAGATCTTCTTTGCCAAGGCCCCTTCCATGAATCCGGCGCGTGAGCTGGTGAAGGGCGTCGTGTGCGGGGTGCGCGTGGAGGAGGTGGAGCATCCGCTGATGCGCGAGATCCGCTATCTCGACAAGCTGGTGGACGAGCTGGCGCGCGGCAAGGCGATGGAGAAAATCCTGCGCACGCCTTGAGGATGCAGCCCCGCGCACTGGACGCAGGCGCGCTTGATAGGCATATACCGTCACACCTGATTTGATGTTTCGCGAGGGGCGGACCTGCCATGCTCGACTTCATTGGACGACTGTTTGCCTGGTGGAATGGCGCGACGCTGGGCGCGCTGTGGACGATTAGCCGTGGCGGCAAGCTCGTTGGCGAGGATGATTACGGCAATCGCTACTACCAGGAGCGCAAGAGCGGTTCCGGCGCCGACGGCGTGCCGCGCCGCTGGGTGATCTATAATGGCTATGCCGATGCCTCGCGCGTGCCGGCAGACTGGCATGGCTGGCTGCACCACACCTTTGCCGAGGCCCCTGTCGATGCGCCTTTGCCGCGCCGCGAATGGGAGCTGGACCACAAGCCGAACATGACCGGCACACTCTATGCCTACCGCCCGGCCGGTTCGCTGGCCGATCCGCGCCCGCGTGCGCGCTCGACGGCGGACTATGAAAGCTGGAACCCGGAAGGCTAGGCGATTGATGCGCGGCGGAGCGGTCCTCGAAACACTGGTTGGCGTCGTCGTGCTGGTTGTCGCGGCGGCGTTCCTTGTGTTTGCGCAAGGACGGCTCGACTCTGACCCGTCCGCTGGCGGGTATGAACTGACGGCGCGTTTCTCCGAGATCGGCGCTCTGACGCGCGGCGCAGAAGTGCGCGTGTCCGGCGTGCCGGTCGGCTCGGTGACGGCGATTGATCTCGATACCGAAACCTATTTTGCGCAAGTCAGGCTTCGTCTGCGCCGTGATGTGCTGATCCCGGCCGATTCCACCGCCAAGATCACCGCCTCCGGCCTGCTGGGCGGGGCCTATGTGGAGATCGAGGCGGGCGGCGATGATGACATGATCGCCGAAGGCGGCGAGATCGTCTTCACCCAAGGCGCAGTAGACCTGTTTGAACTGATCGGCGGCTTCGTGTCGGGCGGGCGTGGCGGCGGCGACAGCTAGGCGCTGCGGGTTCTGGCCACTGGTCCCGGAGATTCGCCCTTGTGCTGCCGCATTGCGCTGGTGAGTATGAGGCGAGGGGAGTTTTTCAACGATGACATTGCTGATCCGTCTTTTGCCCATCTGCGCGTTTGCGCTCGCCAGCCTGCTCCTTGCCTCTGCGGCGCTTGCCCAGGAAGGCGATGAGCCCGGCTCGCTGGAGGAGTGGGCAGAGGATATCGAGGAACCGGACAGCGATTTGACCGCGCCGCTGGAGCAGCAGCAGGAACAGCGTGCCACGCGGCGCGCCGATGAGCTCAGCTCCCGACCCGGCACCATTGCGGTCTTGCGCGGCCTCGACAAGGTGACGGCGCGCACGCGCGATTTCGAGGTGAATGTCGGCGACAGCTACACATTCGGCGCGCTGGACATCACCGTGCGCTATTGCCGCCGCCGCCCGCCGGAGGAGCCGCCGGAGGTTTTCGTGTTTCTGGAGATCAACGACCAGCGCACGGACGGGTTTGGCATTGGCGCTGAAGGCGAGCGCCTGTTCTCAGGCTGGATGTTTGCCTCCAACCCCGCGCTCAACGCGCTCGATCATCCCGTCTATGATGTCTGGGTGATCGACTGCAGGAGCTGAGTGCCGCTCAGGCCCTCCGGCATCGCAAAGAAATTGCCATCTTCTTTCAGCGCATCGCGCAGCAGCCGGTGATAGGCGTTGCGCGTGATGGTCTGCGCGCCAAAGCGCTGCAGATGTTCGGTGATGAACTGCGTGTCCAGCAGGGTGTAACCGCCCGCTTTAAGACGGGCGACGAGGTGGACCAGCGCCACTTTTGACGCGTCGGTCATACGCGAGAACATGCTCTCGCCGAAGAACGCGCCGCCCAGACTCACGCCGTAGAGCCCGCCCACCAGCTCGCCCTCATGCCAGCATTCCAGCGAATGGGCGTGGCCGCGCTCGTGCAGCTCGCCATAGAGATTGCGGATCGGATCATTGATCCAGGTGTTTTCCCGGCCCCGCGCGGGCGCGGCGCAATGGTCGACCACGATCGCAAAACAGCGGTTCACGGTGACGTGGAAGCGGTCCTTGCGCACCAGCTTGGCCAGGCTGCGCGGAATATGAAACTGATCGAGCGCGATGACGCCGCGCTCGTCAGGATCAAGCAGGAAGACGCGCGGATCGTCCCGGTCCTCGGCCATCGGGAAGACGCCGCGCGCATAGCAGTCCAGCAGCTCTTCTGCGCCAAACCCGCGCAAGGGCCTAAGCCTTCGCGTTGCGCTCTGCCAGCCAGCTCTCCAGCCAGCGGATATGGTAATCACCGCTGATGAAGTCCGGTTCGTCCAGCAGATCGAGATGGAGCGGGATCGTGGTTTCGATACCGCCAATGACCATCTCTTTGAGCGCGCGTTTCAGGCGCATGATCGCCTCGTGCCGGTCGCGGCCATGCACGATCAGCTTGCCGATCAGGCTGTCATAATAGGGCGGGATGGAATAACCGGCGTAGAGGCCGGAATCGAGGCGCACGCCGGGGCCGCCGGGCGCGTGGAATTCCGTTACCTTGCCCGGCGAGGGCGTGAAGGTGTAGGGGTTTTCCGCATTGATCCGGCACTCTATGGACCAGCCATTGACCTTGATATCGTCCTGGGTGAGCTCCAGCTTCTCGCCTGCGGCCACACGGATCTGCTCGCGCACCAGGTCGATGCCGGTGATGAGCTCGGTAACGGGATGCTCCACCTGCAGGCGGGTATTCATCTCGATGAAGAAGAACTCGCCATTCTCGTAGAGAAATTCCACCGTACCGGCGCCGCGATAGCCGATTGCGCCGACCGCCTTGCGCACTATCTCGCCAATGCGTGAGCGTTCCTCAGGGGTGAGGGCCACTGAAGGGGCTTCCTCAAGGACTTTCTGGTGGCGGCGCTGCAGCGAGCAGTCCCGCTCGGCCAGATGCAGCACATTGCCGTGCTCATCGGCCATCACCTGTATCTCGATATGGCGCGGCTTGCCGAGATAGCGCTCGATATAGACCGCGCCGTCGCCGAAGGCGGCCTGCGCCTCGGTAGAGGCGGTTTGCAGCGCGCTTTCCAGCTTGTCTTCGGTCTCGGCGACCTTCATGCCGCGCCCGCCGCCACCGGCAGCCGCCTTGATGAGGACCGGGAAGCCGACTTCCTTGGCGACTTTACGCGCCTCGGTCATGTCCGAGATCGCGCCGTCAGAGCCCGGCACCACGGGAATGCCCGCTTCCACGGCGGCTTTCTTGGCGGTGATCTTGTCACCCATCAGGCGGATGGTTTCCGGTTTGGGACCGATAAAGGTCAGGCCATGGGCCTCCACGATCTCGGCAAAGCGGGCATTCTCGGAAAGAAAGCCATAGCCGGGGTGGATGGCCTGCGCGCCGGTAATCTCGGCAGCGGCGATGATGGCCGGGATATGCAGATAGGAGCGGGCCGCCGGGGGCGGGCCAAGGCACACGCTCTCATCGGCCAGCTTGACGTGCATGGCCTCGGCATCGGCCTCGGAATGGACCGCCACGGTGCGGATGCCCATTTCCTGGCAGGCGCGGTGCACGCGCAGGGCAATCTCGCCCCGGTTCGCGATCAGGATTTTCTCAAACATCGGGCCGCTCCTAGATGAGGGTGAAGAGCGGCTCGCCGTATTCGACAGGCTGGGCATCGCTGACCAGCAATTCACCGATCTTGCCCGAGCGTGGCGCGGTGATCGGGTTGAAGGTCTTCATCGCCTCGATCAGCAATATGGTGTCGCCTTCCTTCACGCTCTGGCCGGGTTTGACGAAATTATCGGCATCCGGGTTGGGACGCAGATAGACCGTGCCGACCATGGGCGAGTTGACCGCGTTGGCGGCCTTGGCAGCGGCCGGTGCCGGATCGGCAGACGGCGCAGCGGCGACAGGTGCGGGCGGCGCGGCAGGAGCCGCCGCCGGAGCAGCAACTGCGGGCGCGGCCTGTGTATAGACAGGCGCCGGGACTTCGCGCGCGACGCGGATATGCAGCTCACCTTGCGCGACCTCGATCTCGGTCAGCTCGGTATCGTTTAGGATATCGGCCAGCTGGCGGATCAGTTTCGGGTCAATGCCGGTCTTTGTGGGCGTGGAAGCCATTTAGGGAACCTTTATGCTTTTGTCTTCGGGCCGGACGCGGCGATCAGCGCGTGTGCGGCCTCTATGCCAAGGATGTAGCTGCGGGCGCCGAACCCGCTGATTGTGCCGGAAACGGCGCTGGAAACATAGGAGTGATGGCGGAACGCCTCGCGCGCAGCCGGTTGGGACAGATGTATCTCTATGGCCGGAATGGCAATCGCCTTCAAGGCATCGTGCAGCGCAATAGATGTATGGCCATAGCCAGCAGGGTTGATGATGAGGGCGGATGCGTCGCGCCCGGCGTCCTGTACATGGTCGATCAGCACGCCTTCATGGTTGGTCTGGCGAAAATCGATGGTCAGGCCCAGCATGCTGGCATGCTCGGCGCACGCGGCCTCGATGTCCGACAGCGTGGCAGAGCCGTAAATCTCCGGCTCGCGCGTGCCGAGCAGGTTGAGATTGGGCCCGTTCAGGATGAAAACTGGTCTGGCCACCTGATGTGTGTCCCCCGGCTGGTCCGTCTCATGCGTTCAGGCGGTGCAAAACAGCGCCGCCAGCGCCATATGTCGTTTCTACGACGCCTCAGGCGCGATAAACAAGAACTACCGGCATTTTAAGGAGTAACAGCCCATGATCGCCAATGCCGAGACAGCCACCATCGCCGTGACGGTAAATGGCGAACAGCGCGACCTGCCCGCCGGTCTGTCGCTGTCGGCGATGCTGACCCATCTGGGGCTCGATCCGCGCAAAGTCGCTGTGGAGCGCAATCTGGAGATTGCCCCACGCTCGGCCTACGGCGAGATTGAAGTTCGTGATGGCGACCGGCTGGAAATCGTCCAGTTCGTAGGGGGAGGGTAGGGTGACGCCATCCCGATAGAGCGCTAGATAAGCGGCCATGACCGAAAAAACCTCCCCCGACACCGCCTCCACCCTGCCTGAAGACCGTCCGTTCACGGTGGCCGGGCGGACGTTCCAGTCGCGCCTCATCATCGGTACGGGCAAGTACAAGAGCTACGCCCAGAACGCCGAGGCGCTCAAAGCCTCCGGCGCGGAGATCATCACCGTTGCGCTGCGCCGGGTGAACCTCTCCGATCCCAGCCAGCCCATGCTGGTCGATCATATCGATCCGAAGACATACACCTTCCTGCCCAACACGGCCGGGTGCTTTACCGGCGAAGATGCCGTGCGCACGCTGCGCCTGGCGCGCGAGGCGGGCGGCTGGAATCTCGTGAAGCTGGAAGTGCTGTCAGACCCCAAGCATCTCTATCCGGAGATGGAGGAGACGCTGCGCGCCACGAAGCTGCTCATCGAAGATGGCTTCGACGTGATGGTCTATTGTTCGGACGATCCGGTTTATGCCCGCAAGCTGGAAGATGCCGGTGCCTGCGCGATCATGCCGCTCGGCGCGCCGATTGGTTCAGGGCTCGGCATCCAGAACCCCGTCAATATCCGCCTGATCATCGAAGCGGCCAAGGTGCCGGTGATCGTCGATGCGGGCGTCGGCACGGCGTCGGACGCCACTATCGCGATGGAACTGGGCTGTGATGGCGTGCTGATGAATACCGCCATTGCGGAGGCTAAGGATCCGGTACGCATGGCCAGCGCCATGAAGCATGCCGTCATTGCGGGCCGCGAATCCTATCTGGCCGGCCGGATGCCAAAGAAGCGCTATGCCGACCCGTCCAGCCCGCTGGCGGGACTGATTTAGGTCTTCTCACTTCCGGCTGTCATGGCCCGGTTTATCCGGGCCACCCATGCCATAGAGGTTGCTTTTCCCTCGTCCTTCGAGACGTTCGCTACGCTCACCCTCAGGATGAGGGAAAAGCGTGCGGGAAGCCCTCATCCTGAGGAGCACGCAGTGCGTCTCGAAGGACGAGGGCTACACCCTTGACATGTTCCCATAATGTTCCGATGCTCCAAAGGCACCGGAACAAGGAAATCCGCACATGATGGAACCGCGCCTGTCTCTCGTCACGCTGGGCGTGGCGGATATCGCGCGCTCCAAAGCCTTCTATGAGGCGATGGGATTCAAGACCGCGTTCCAGAACGAGCAGATTGTCTTCCTGCCGATGGGCGGGCTGGTGCTGGCGCTCTTCGGCAAGCACGATCTCGATGCCGACATGGCGCGAGAGAATGCCGGTCATGGCCATATCGCGCTCGCGCACAACACCCGCAGCGAAGCGGAGGTCGATGCCATTATCGATCATGCCGTGGCGAGCGGTGGCAGCCTGCTCAAAGCCGCGCACAAGGCCGATTGGGGCGGGTATTCGGGCTATTTCGCCGACCCGGACGGCCATGCCTGGGAAGTGGCCTTCAATCCCCACTGGACGATTGATGCCGAAGGGCGGATCAATATGGCTCCCTGACGGCCCGCGTGCCGCGCTAGTTCTCCAGCGCGGCGGCCACGATCCGGTTCAGCCGTCCGATATCGGCGCCGGGTATGATGTCGCCGCCGATCACGAAAAACGGCGTGCCGCTGACCCCTATCGAACGGGCCAGCTGATACACGCTGTCGAGATGTTCCTCGATTTCCGGCGAAGCCATGGCTTCGCGCAGCGCGTCCGGCTCGATGCCGTGTTCGGCGGCGATAAGCTCGATGCGTTCGGCATTCATCGGTGAGCCGGCCTGCATAAGCGCATTGTGAAAATCGCGGTAGGTGTCGGGCGACAGGCTCCAGACCGCCAGCGCGGCGCGGGCGGCCTCCTCTGAAGCCTGTCCCAGCAGCGGCAGCTCCTTGTAAACGACCCGTATGCGCCCCTCATGGCGCTCCATCACGCCTTCCAGCCAGTCATTCACCTGCACGCAGTACGGGCAGCGATAATCGAAGAACTCAACAATGGTCAGCTCGGCATTGTCCGGGCCGGCCACCGGGTCTCTCGCATCCTCGAAGATAGCGTCACGAAACTGCTGCGCACCGGCCATCAGCTGAGCCTGTTCGCGTGCGCGCGCCCGGCGCTGCAACTCCACGATGGCTTCCTCGATCACCTCCGGATTTTCCACGATATAGCGGTGCACGATTTGCTCGATGGCGGCTGTATCGGTGTCGTCGGTATCGCCATTGGCGGGCGAGCAGGCAGCAAGAAAGCAGGCGGCCAGAAGGCCAGTCAGAAAACGCATGTGATAGTCCCTGAATGTTAGTGGGATGCCGGGCTTGCCAGAGGCTGGTGCCGGTTGCGCTCAGCCCTGTTCCACTCGCGGATTTCCTGCGGTGTGGGTTCTGCAACCGCTATCAGTTCGCTGGCGCGCACCCAGGCCGGGGTGCCGCTGTCCAGCTCGTCGCGGGCGCGATTGGCGAAGATGTAGGCCTGCATCGAATTGCCTACCGAGAAAAACCGTTCCGCCGTTGCAAGCTGCGCCATCGCCGTCTCTCCGCGCGCCTCATGGGCCAGCGCCAGCTGGAACCAGGCCCAGCTATTCTGCTGCTCGCGTGCCAGTGCAAAGCGCAAATGGGAGACCGCCTCATCCAGCGCATCGGATTCGCCGGTTCCGATCAGCGACGCCGCAAGATTCACGCGCAAAAGCGGCGCATCGGGCATCAGATCAATCGCGCGCCGGTGCGGTGCGACAGAGTCCGCTATCCGTCCGCTCTCGTAGAGCATCTGGCCTTCCAGCTCGTGGAAGAACGGGTTTTCCGGCTCCATCTCGATCAGCTGCGCCAGACGCTCGCGCGCGTGGTCCAGCCTTCCCTGCCGGAAATAGGCCACCGCGCGCGCATACCGGCCCTCAATGCTGGTATCGCTTTCAGGATAACGCTGGAACACCTGGGCTGGTGCCACGGTGAAGCCGATGATCTTGGCCTGTATGCGCCGCAGCTCGGCGATTTCCTCCGGGCTGTCTTCCACATCGTAATAGGGCGATGCCTCTACCCGGCGCCGCATGGCTTCGATGCGCTGGGACGAGAGGGGGTGAGAGCGGAAATACTCATAGCGCCGGGCCTCGCTCATCACCTCCTGATAGCGGAAGCGTTCAAACGTGGTCACCAGACCGCGTGAGGACTGGCCTGTGCGGTCCATGAAGGTAATGGCGGCCTGATCGGCGGCGGCTTCCTGGGTGCGCGTATAGCGCAGCATGTCCAACGTCGCGAATTGCGGCGCGGAGGCGATAATGGCCGCCCCGCCGGCACCGGCTCCGGCCATGGCGGCAACAATGCCCAGCCCCAGCGTGGCAATCATGGTCGCCATGGCGCCGCGCGTGCCATCGCCAAAGCGCACCAGATGCGCGCCTTCGATATGGCCGATTTCGTGCGCGATAACGGCTTTGATTTCACCGGGATATTCGGCAATCACGATTGCGCCGGTATGCATGAAGATGTTCTGGCCGCGCGTGACAAACGCGTTGAATTCGTTGTTTCCGACCAGATAGAAGCCCACCGAATCACGGTCCAGCCCTGCCGCATCCAGCAAGGGATCTGTATAGCCCTGCATGACCGCTTCGATTTCGGTGTCGCGGATCAGGCTTATGCCCTGGGCATGGGCGGGTGCGGCCGGTCCCAGTATCATCGCCGCGCTGGCGGCCAGGGCCGTCGCCGACGCGCAGCAATCTCTCAGGCGGGCAATAATCGTCATGGAGACATGACCTCCGGTACGGCTTCCACCGCTATGCATCACCCCCAACGATAGCCTTTTCATGGCAGAAGTGCAGCCCGCCAGCGCATTTGCACGGACGGGCTGCATAAACCTGATGTCAGGAGCCCATCCCGAACAGCTTGCCTGAACGTTGCCACCAGCCCGCGCGTTTCGGCCCGGTGTTTTCGCTCTCCTCGCCCGCTTCGGTGGCCGGCGCTTCGGATGCCGGTTCAGCCTTCTTTGCGCGCGGCTTGCGGGCAGGTGCCTTCTTCTGCCCGGGCGCGTCTTCGCTGGCGCTTTCAGCCGGAGCCTCGGCGGTTTCAGCGTCTGCCTTTTTCGCAGCAGCTTTACGCGTGCGCTTCGGCTTGGCCGGAGCCTCTGCCTCGACGGCCGCTTCACTTTGCGCAGGTGCCGCTTCGGCGGGTTCTGCCTTCTTGCGCCGTGTGCGCTTGGGCTTGGGTGCTTCCTCGGCAGGGGCGGGCTCGCCGGACGAGGCAGGCGCGTCGCTTGCCTCAGCGGAGCTTTCAGCTGCCTCAGACACCTCTTCCACAGCCTGCTTACGGCGGCGTGACGGGCGCGTGCGTGCGGGAGGTGCCTCACCAGATCCGATGGCTTCGCTTTCGCCCGGCTCGATCACCGACAGGCCGGCAATCTCGTTGTTCTCGTCTGAGCTGGATGCGGCGGCCTGATCGTCGCGTGCCTCGCCTTCACCGCGCCGGCGGCGGCCTCTGCCGCCCCTGCGGCCACGCCGTCTGCGCTTGCGGCCGCCTTCATCATCGCCGTCTGCGTGGGAGGGCGCGGGACGGTCACCTGAACGGTTCTCCTCGCCTGTTTCCTCGCTATCACTTTCCTGCGCGTCACCGGCCTGCTGGGGCGCACCACCACGCGCTTCGCCATCACCGCGATTGCGTCCGCCCCGGCGTCTGCGCTTGCGGCCCCGGCGTTCCTCGCCCTGGCCTTCTGCGCGCGCAGCGGTTTCGGCGCCCTCTGCTGCGTCGTTATCCTCCTCGTCTTCGAGCGTTACTTCCTCGCGGGCGGCGCGCAGATCGGCCTCATCCTCAGGAGTCAGCACCGCAGATTCCACAGTCAGCGGCTTGGGCACGTAGGGTCCGCGATCACCGTCTTTACGCGCTTCCAGCCGCTCGATGCGCGATCCGTCGCGTTTCAGGTCGATATCTGTCGCGATCAAGACGCGCATGTCGAAGCGCTGCTCAACCGCGCGCAGATAGTCGCGCTTCTCGTTGAGCAGGTAGAGCGCCACCTCGTTGGGCAGATGCAGGGCGATCTTCAGGGCGCGACCTTTCAGGCCCTCTTCCTCGACGCTGCGGATAGCCGCCAGAGCGCTCGATTCCACGCTGCGCAGATAGCCAATGCCATTGCAGTGCGGGCAGGGCTCGGTAGAGCCTTCAACCAGGCTGGTACGGCGGCGCTGGCGGGAGATTTCCATCAGGCCGAACTGGGAAATTTTCGCCATCTGGATGCGCGCGCGGTCCTTGGCGAGCACCTCTTTCATCTTCTTTTCGACGGCGCGGATATTCTTGTTGTCCTCCATATCGATGAAATCGATGATGATGAGGCCGGCAAGGTCACGCAGGCGCATCTGGCGCGCGGCTTCCTCGGCCGCTTCCAGATTGGTGCGCAGCGCGGTCTGCTCGATATTGCGCTCTTTGGTCGACTTGCCCGAGTTCACATCGATGGCGACCAGCGCCTCTGTCGGGTTGATGACCAGATAGCCACCAGACTTCAGCTGCGCGACGGGCGAGTAGATCGCCTCAAGCTGGCTTTCGGTCCCGTGGCGCAGGAAGAGCGGCATGTCATCGGTATAGGGCTGCACCTTGGTGGCATGGCTCGGCATCAGCATGCGCATGAAGCCCTTGGCTTCCTTGTAGGCTTCCTCGCCCTCGACCAGGACGTGCTCGATATCCTTGTCGTAAAGGTCGCGGATCGCGCGCTTGACCAGGTTGCCTTCCTCGTAAATCAGCGAGGGCGCGACGGATTTCAGCGTGGTCTCGCGGATCGTCTCCCACAGGCGGATCAGATAGTCATAGTCTCGCTTGATCTCCAGCTTGGTGCGCGCCGCACCCGCCGTGCGGATGATGAGGCCCATGCCGCGCGGCAGATCGAGCGACTGGACGGCGCTTTTCAGGCGCTTGCGGTCGGTCGCGCTGGTGATCTTGCGCGAAATGCCGCCCCCACGGTCGGTATTGGGCATCAGCACGCAATAGCGTCCGGCCAGCGACAGATAGGTGGTCAGCGCCGCGCCCTTATTGCCGCGCTCCTCCTTGGAGACCTGCACCAGCATGACCTGACGGCGCTTGATGACTTCCTGGATCTTGTATTTGCGAAGCAGATTGCGCCGTTTGCGGGCAATCTCCTCCATCAGATCCTCGTCATCATCGGCATCGTCGCCGCCATCACTGTCCGTGTCGGCGGTCAGCTCGGCTTCGGCCTCGCGCAGGGCCTGACGATCCTCGAACGGGATCTGGTAGTAGTCGGGATGGATCTCGTTAAAGGCCAGAAAGCCGTGCTTGTTGCCGCCATATTCGACAAAGGCGGCCTGAAGCGAGGGTTCTACGCGGGTGACCTGGGCGAGATAGATATTGCCACGAATGGGGCTGCGTGAAGCCGACTCAAAGTCGAAATCTTCAACGCGGTTGGAATCCACAATGACCACCCGGGTTTCTTCCGGGTGGGAGGCGTCGATCAGCATTTTGCGGGACATAAAGGCGAGCTCCGGTGCGCGCGCCAGCACGAATCATCCGGCCTGTGAGGGCCAGAGCAGAGAGCTGGGCGCTGAGTTGGGAGCGCAAGGGCGGCGTCGCTTCTGAAGGGGTCGAAGGGAAAGCACGCGCCTGGCGCATGTTCAAGGTTCCTTGTCGGCCTGTCCGGCACCCCCTGAAAGGCAGGGGAAACACGCGGAGCAGGCCGCTTTGACTGGTCTGGGGCGCGTGCGCGCAGAACCGGATAAGCGGTCCGCGGCGTCTGCCCGGTAAATCTTTGCTGCCCCGTTGATCCGCTGCGCGAGCCAGCGACGTATCGCCAGGCTCCCGGTCGCGCGGGGCGAGGTAGTGAAGCGTGTCAGGCGCCAGCAATTGCCGGACTGGCTGACAGCGTTATCAACACCGAAGCACACCATGCACCATTCGCTCCGGGATGAAAAGCAAGCTTATCCGTGCTAGCCAGCAATTATCGTTACGCGCTGGTAACCGAATCGAAACCGGGGCGGGCTATTCTCTGTATGAGACCTGCGTTCAAGCAGGCCGGCTGAGGGTGTGCTACAGAGGGTGATGACGGTGGCGGTTATCAATGGACTATCAGGTCTGAAGGCATGCATGGCGGCACTGCTCGTCATGGTGGCCAGCGGCTTTGCCCATGCAGATTCCATTACCGCCGTGCGCTTTGGCGTGCACGACACCCATACCCGCATCGTGATCGAGACCCGCACCGAGATGGGGTTTCGCGCCTTCACCTCTGGTGAGGTGTCGCCGCGCCTGATCGTTGATATTCCGGGCGCAGGCTGGGCGGTCAGCGGTCTCGATGGCCGGCAGGGGCAGGGCCACGGGCTCGCCGGACGGTTCCGCTTCGACCCCGCTGCGCAGACGCCGCGCCTGATTTTCGATCTGACCGAGAGCGCGCAGGTGCGCGAGAGCTTCGCCCTCCCGCCGGGCGAGGGCGGCTATCGTATCGTGATTGACATCGAACCGGCACCGGCGGCGGTGATGACGGCCAGCTCCGGCTTTGATGTCACCGATCACACCATCACGCAGTATCTGGCTGAGCGTGTGCAGGTGTCTTACGTGCCGCCGCGCTGTGAGCGCCCGCGCATCGTCATCGATCCGGGCCATGGCGGACGTGATCCGGGTGCGCCGGGCCGGTTTGGCGGGGTGTCGGAATCCCATCTGGCGCTGGCTGCCGGGCTCGCGCTGCGCGACATTCTCAATGCCCGTGGCCGCTATGAAGTTATCATGACGCGTGACCGCGACATTTTCCTCGAGCTGGATGAGCGTATCCAGGTCGCCCGCCGGGCGCAGGCAGATATCTTCATTTCGCTGCACGCCGATGCCGCGCCCAACGGCGCGACGGGCCCGCGCGGCGCGGCTGTCTACACCCTGTCGGATTCAGGCACCAACCGCGCGCGCAACCGCGCGCGTCAGGACGGTGAGTGGCTGCAGACCAGCGCCTCGCGCACCGAGCAGGTCAACGATCTGCTGCTGGAAATGTCGCTGCAGGAAAAGCGCAACCAGTCGCTTATCTTTGCGGCTTCCATTCTGGAGACCTCTTCGGCGATCACGCCGCTCTTCCGCCGCGAGCCGCTGGAGCGCGGCTTCTGGGTGCTGCTGGATTCCCAGAT
This sequence comes from Glycocaulis sp., assembly GCF_050485565.1. GTDB lineage: Bacteria > Pseudomonadota > Alphaproteobacteria > Caulobacterales > Maricaulaceae > Glycocaulis. The sequence goes on from NZ_JBJHBQ010000004.1 coordinate 243,653, forward strand.
CCCCGCCGTCCTGTTCGAGATGGGCTTTATGACCAACCCGGACGACTCGCGTAATCTGAACACTCCGGCCTATCGCCAGCGGCTGATGACGGCGGTGGCAGACTCCATCGATGCCTATTTCGCGGTCTGCAATAATACCGGCCCGGTCCGCACCGCAGCTGCTGGCAATGCAGGCGGCCCGGCGCTGCGCTGACCTTCCGGCCTGAAACCGGCTTGGACGGATCGGCCTCATCAGGCCATAATGCCGCCGCAGTGAGGGGCATGGTCTGCAGCCCTGCCGGACAGGCAGGCAGCATCGACTGGACAGGCGAAATAGATGGCAGTCTTCAGCGTGAAAAACTTCGGCAAGCTGGCTCTCTGGGCAGGCTCGACCATTGCGGTTGTCGGCATCGTGGCTCTGGTCGCGGTGTCCATCTATGTCGCGCGGGTCACCGAAGACCTGCCTGATTACGCACAGCTGGCCGAGTATGAGCCGCCGATCATGAGCCGCATGCATGCCGGCGACGGGCTGCTGATCGCCGAATATGCGTTTGAGCGCCGCGTCTTCGTGCCGATAGACGCGATCCCGCCTCAGGTCCTGAACGCTTTCCTCGCGGCAGAGGACGCCAATTTCTACAATCATAGCGGCATCGACCTGATGGGGCTGGTGCGCGCGGCTGTGTCCAATATCGGCAATATTATCAATGGCCGCCGTCTTGAGGGCGGTTCGACCATCACCCAGCAGGTGGCCAAGAACTTCCTGCTCTCCTCCGAGCAGCGTGTAGCGCGCAAGGTGCAGGAAATGGTGCTGGCCATGCGCATGGAGCGCGCCTTCACCAAGGACCGCATACTTGAGCTGTATCTCAACGAGATTTTCCTCGGCAATCGCGCCTATGGCGTGGCGGCGGCGGCGCTGAACTATTTCGACAGCTCGCTGGACGAGCTGGAATTGCATGAGATCGCGTATCTGGCAGCCCTGCCCAAGGCGCCGAACAACTACCATCCGACCCGGCGCCCCGAAGCGGCCATCGGCCGCCGCAACTACGTACTCGCGCGCATGCACGTGAACGGCTTCATCACGGAAGCAGAGATGCGCGAAGCGCAGGCCCAGCCGCTCGAAACGGTCAGGCGGCTGCAGGGCGAGACCTATCTGGCGGCGGAGTATTTCGTCGAGGAAGTACGCCGCGAGCTCTTCAACATGTATGGCGAGGAGCAGCTTTACTCCGGCGGTCTGTCGGTGCGTACCTCGCTCGACACCCGCGCCCAGCTGGCCGCCCGCTCGGCACTGCGTGCCGGCCTGCTGGAATATGACCGGCGCTATGGCTATCGCGGCCCGCTCACCACGCTGGAAGACTTTGACGCCTGGCCGGAACAACTGGCCGAAGTCGAGGTGCCGCGCGATCTGGACGAGGGGTGGACGCATGGCGTCGTGCTGGAAGTGCGCGATGGTGACGTGCTGATCGGCACGGTCGACCGCGCACGTGGCAACATCCCGCTATCCGAACTGCGCTGGGCGCGCCGCCCGTCACGCTCGTCGACCACTAATTTCCCGGTGCTTGGCCCGGCCATTCAACGCCCGTCCGACGTGCTCGAGCTGGGCGATGTGGTGCTTGTCGAGCGCCTGTCTGAAGAGGGTGAGGAATACGCCCTGCGCCAGGTGCCGGAGGTCAATGGCGCGGTGATGGCGCTAGATCCCTATACCGGCCGGGTGCTGGCCATGATTGGCGGTTATTCCTTCCAGCACAGCCAGTTCAACCGCGCCACGCAGGCGCGCCGCCAGCCCGGCTCTTCGTTCAAACCCTTTGTCTATGCCACCGCGCTGGACAATGGCTTCACGCCCGCCAGCATTATTCTGGATGCGCCCTTCGCGGCCACGGGTGGCGGGGATCACCGCTTCTACCGCCCGTCCAATTATTCCGACCGGTTCTACGGACCCTCCACAATGCGTCTGGGGCTGGAGCTGTCGCGTAACGTGATGACGGTGCGGCTGGCGCAGGATACCGGCATGCAGCCCATTGCCGAATATGCCGAACGCTTCGGGATTTACGACCGCATGGATCCGGTCCTCGCCATGTCACTGGGTGCAGGCGAGACCACGCTATGGCGGCTGATGAGCGCCTATGGCGCGCTGGTCAATGGCGGACGGCGTGTGACGCCAACCGTGATCGACCGGGTGCAGGACCGTACCGGCCGTACCATTTTCGTGCACGACGAGCGCGAATGCGTGCAATGCGATGTCGAGCAATGGACAGACGGGCTTGCCGAGCCTGAGCTGGCCGAACTGGGCGAAGAAGTCGTTGACCCGGTGACCGCCTATCAGGTCGTCTCCATGCTGGAAGGCGCGGTGCGGCGCGGTACCGGCAGCGCGCTCAACGCGCTTGGCCGCCCGGTGGCCGGCAAGACCGGCACCACGAACGAGTTCCGCGATGCCTGGTTTGTCGGCTTTACGCCAGACCTGGTGGTCGGCGTCTATGTCGGCTTTGATACGCCGGTGCCGCTGGGTTCGGGCGAAGCGGGCGGACGCGCCGCCGCGCCGATTGCGCGCGACACGTTTGCGCCCATTCTGGAAGACTATCCGGTCGCGCCGTTCCGCGTGCCTGAAGGGGTGCGCCTGGTGCCGATCAATGCACGCTCCGGTGAGCCGTCCGTGCTGGGCCGTCCAGGCGTGATCCTGGAGGCATTCCGTCCGGGGACCGAGCCGGTGCGCGGGGCCAGCCGCGAGGAAGAGACGCTCAGCTTTGGCACTGGCCGTCTGCGTGACGGCGATGGCGAGAACGGCGAATCCGGTGAGGTGGTCGACACGCTGGACGGAATCTACTAGCCGGTACAGCAGCGGGCCTTGTCTGGCGTGGCCAGCTTGGCTATGCGCCAGTCAGCCCGTCTTCAGGCACTTTTCCTTTTTTGCAGCATTACAGGTTTCCTCCCATGCGCGCCGATATTGCGTCCTTAAAAACCTCCATCGAGCAGTCAGTGGAACTGCTAAGGAGGCGTCTTTGACTGGGATCAGGCTGAAGCACGCCTCGACGAGCTGAACGCACGCGCCGAGGCACCGGATTTCTGGAATGACGCGGCCCGGGCGCAGAGCCTGATGCGCGAGCGCAATACGCTCGACCGGCAGATGACCAATGTGCGCGAGATCGAAGCTGAACTTGCCGATACGCTGGAGCTGGCCGAACTGGCCGATGGCGAAGGCGATGAAGACCTTTATGGCGAGGCCGTAACCGCCCTCAAGGCGCTGAAAGAACGCGCGGGCCGGGCGGAGCTGGAAGCCCTGCTGTCGGGCGAGGCCGACGCCAATGACTGCTATGTCGAGATACATCCCGGCGCGGGTGGCACCGAGGCGCAGGACTGGGCCGCCATGCTGACGCGCATGTACACGCGCTGGGCCAATGCGTCCGGCTACAAGGTGGAGGTGATCGAGGAGCAGTCGGGCGAGGAAGCCGGGCTGAAATCGGCTACCCTGCTAATCAAGGGCGAAAACGCCTATGGCTGGCTGAAAACCGAAGCCGGGGTGCACCGTCTGGTGCGTATCTCGCCCTTTGACAGCTCAGGGCGCCGCCATACCAGCTTTGCCAGTGTCTGGGTCTATCCGCTGATCGACGACACGATCGAAATCGAGATACTCGACAAGGATGTGCGCACCGATACCTTCCGGGCTTCAGGGGCGGGCGGCCAGCACGTCAACAAGACCGATAGCGCGATCCGCCTGACCCACGAGCCAACAGGCATCGTGGTGCAGTGTCAGGCTGACCGCTCCCAGCACAAGAACCGCGAAACCGCGTGGAACATGCTGCGCGCGCGCCTGTATGAGCTGGAGCTGCAAAAACGCGAGGCGGCAGCCCAGGCGGAAGCCGACGCCAAGACCGATATCGGCTGGGGCCACCAGATACGCTCCTACGTCCTGCAGCCCTATCAGATGGTCAAGGATTTGCGCACCAGCGTGGAGACCTCCGATACGCAAGGCGTGCTGGACGGTGATCTCGATGCCTTCATGGCCGCGGCCCTCGCTGCACGCGTCGGCGGGGAAGAGGCGGCCTCCAGCTAGGGCGTCCGGCTACATCCTTTGCGGACAACGAAAAAGGGCGGCCCGTATGGACCGCCCTTTTGTCATTCAGGTACTGAACGCCCGTGTTACGCCTTGGAGGCGAACGGATCGCTATTGGCTGCGGCTGCCGGGCGCGGAGCCGAAGCGGCAGATGCCGAGCTCGGCGGGGCAGGCGGCATGGACGCGGCCGCTTTGGGCTTGTCCTGCGAAATGGAGTCAGATGTGGCTGATTTCTTGTCCGAAAGCGGATCGGACGAACGGCGGCAATGGCCGTCGAAATAGGCGCCGCTTTCTACTGCCAGCGTGGCGTGAATAATGTCGCCTTCAATGCGCGCGGTTGCGGCCAGCTGCACCTGGCGGGCCCGGACCGAGCCTTCCACGCGGCCGCGAACAACGACGCTCTCGGCGACCACTTCGCCCTTAACCGTCGCTTCCTCTCCAATGCTGAGCGATCCGGCGCGCACGTCGCCTTCGACGACGCCATCGAGCTGAACCTCGCCTTCGGAGGAGATGGAGCCCGTGATCGTCAGATCAGCGCTGAGAATGGAGGGAGCTTTCGATTTCATGGCGGACCTTTTGGCTGGGGGCGGCGGGCTTCCCGTTTCCGGGGCGGGGGAGTCCTTTTTATTGAACATAATGTCCTGCTCTCAAGAAACGCTCGGGATCCAGGTGGTTACCCCTGAACCAGACTTCGTAGTGAAGATGCGTCGCCGTTGACCGCCCGGTTGTGCCCATTCCCCCAAGGCGCTGACCCGCTTCCACAACGTCACCGCGGCGGACATCAATGGTGTGCAGGTGCGCATAGCGCGTCCTGAACCCGTAGCCGTGATCGATCTCCACGGTCCTACCATAGCCCGAGCGCCAGCCTGCGTAAACGACACTGCCTGCTGCGCCTGCAGTGATCGGCGTGCCGCGTGCACCGGCAAAATCACGTCCCGTGTGAAAGGCCGGACGGCGGGTGAACGGGTCAATGCGTGAGCCGTAGGGGCTGGTGTCACGGTAAGGGCCGTCAACCGGCAGGTTGAGCGGCGTCGCCGACAGGGCCCGCTCAAGCTCTTCCAGCTCCACAAGCCGCGATGCGATACGCGCCACGCGCGCATTGAAGGGGTCGGACAGGTCCAGTCCTTCCCCCATCAGCGCCGAGCTGTCCAGTGCAACGAACGGACCGCCCGTGCCGCCATCGCCGGACCGCCCCTCACGCACCACTTCCTCAAGCCGCAAACCGGTCAGCCGCAAAACGGCGCGCAGGTTTTCAAGGCGGGATTCTGCAGACTCTTCAGCCTGCGTCAGCGCAGCTTCCTGATCTGTCATCAGGCCCGCCACACGTTCTTCGGCAGGGCTGCCATCGCCGGTATAGGCCGCTGTGCGGATAAGGGATTCACGCGGCGCGGTGTCGGCCGGGCTGGCAGCCATCAGGATGCGGCCATTATCAAGGCTGGGGCTGAGCTGGCGTTCGCCAATCTGCAGGTCTTCCGCAAAATCCAGCAGGCGGCGGACCGTGTCGTGGCGGACCTGGAACTCGCCGGCCGTGCGGTCAAACGCATCGCTGCGCGATTCCAGGAAGGCGATAGCCGCGGCTTCAGCGGCGCGCGCTTCTTCAAGCTGAGCCTGATAGGCGGTGATGGTTTCGTTGAACCTGGCCGAGCGGATCATGTCCGTCCGGCTCTCCAGGATCATGTTTACAGTGGAGATGGTGAGCCAAATGGCCAAGCCGCATGCGGCTGCCAGCGCACCCACCTGCATCTCGGTGGTCACGGCGAAGTATCGCACCTGACCATCACTGCGATGGTATATCTGCCGGTCCGGGAAGCGTTGCTTGATCAGCTCCCATGGGCCGGCGAGAAGACGTTTCACCATGCGCTCCCGCCCGGTTTTTCGTTGAAATCCCGCCTCGAAGGCGAAACACTCGCACAGTAATGTGACGATTTTCAACCAGTTCGATGCAATCGGATGCAACCTTCGGGCCGTATCTGCGTTAGGCGCGATTAAATCTTTTTTAATTCAACGCCTTAACGACTCATTACGGAAGCAGCGCTTCGTAGAAGTCCGGTTCGAGTCCCGCTTCGGTGCGCGCCAGAGCGTTCACTGGCAGTTTCAATCCGCCGGGGAATCGTTCCCGCACAAGACGGTGGAATGCCTCGCGCGGGTTCTGTCCGCGCTGCGCACAGACATGGTCCAGCCAGCGCCGCCCGGCCGCGACATGGCCGATTTCCTCGTTATAGATCACCGTCAGGATGTCAGCGCTGGCATGATCACCGGCCGATTGCAGGCGTTCGATCATGCCGGGCGTCACATCCAGCCCGCGCGCTTCCAGCACCAGAGGCGCAATGGCAAGGCGCGCCGCTATATCGTCCGACGTCGCCATGGCCGCAGACCACAGACCATCATGGGCGTCCAGATCACCATAGGCCATGCCAAGCTCTGAAAGCCGGTCACTGACCATCGCGAAATGGCGCGCCTCGTCATCGCCGACGCTGATCCAGTCGGTCAGGAAGGCGCTCCGGGCCGCATCGTCCAGCTCAGGCGCGCCGCCAAAGCGCACCGCCATGTCAAAGGCCAGATCGATGGCGTTGAACTCGATATGGGCGACCGCATGCAGCAGGGCTGCGCGTCCGGCTTCGCTGTTCAGGCGGCGGCGCGGCACGCGTGCAGGGGGAACCAGATGCGGACGCTCCGGCCGCGCCGGACGCTCAGGGAGGGTGCCGCGCCAGGCCGGGGCATGGATAAGCGCGCCGCTCCGCCAGGCCGACGCGATCTCGCGTGCGCGCGCCGCCTTGGCTGCCGGGTCTGGCGTCAGCAGGACGGAAACGGCCGCATCCTGAAGCGATTGCGTCACGAGCCGGACTTCACCGTGTCCAGCACTTCTTCGACATGGCCGGGCACCTTCACCTTGCGCCAGACGGCTTTCAGCGTGCCATCCGGGCCGATCAGGAAGGTGGAGCGCTCAATGCCCCAATAGGTCTTGCCGTACATCTGCTTTTCCCGCCAGACGCCATAGCGTTCGGTCACGTCGCCGTCGGCGTCGGAGGCAAGGATAACGGACAGTTCATGCTTGGCGCGGAACTTGCCATGCTTGGCCGTGCTATCTTTCGATACACCGACCACAACTGCACCTGCCGCCTCGAACTCGTCAATTTTATCGCTAAACCCGATTGCTTCCTTTGTGCATCCCGGAGTGTCGTCCTTCGGGTAGAAAAAGAGAACCACGCTCTTGCCCTTGAAGTCAGACAACGAGACCGTGCCTGCGCTGTCGGTCGGCATCGAGAAATCGGGGGCCGTGTCGCCGGGCTTGAGGGTGCTCAATGATCTGCTCCTTGGATGGCTGGATGGGGTGGTAATGAATGTCAGGGCAAATGTGGGTGCCCGGACGCGTCCGTCCAGTAGTCTGCTGACATACAGGTGCCCGTGCTAGTCCGAAGCGCCCGACTTTTCCTGATCTACACGCTGGAGGCTGTCGCCGTCCTGATGGCGCTCGTCATCTTCGCGGCAGCGGCGCTTTTGTGGCGTCTGGCCAGCGGGCCGGTGGATGTGGACGCGCTGGCAACGGGGCTGCGCCCGGCGATTGCTACCGCTCTGGGCGGCGAAGAGGCCCGCTATGGCCGCGCCAGCGTCCGCTTTGCGCCCGACACCCGCGCCCTGGTCGTTGATATGCGCGAGCTTGAGGTTGCCGGGGCAGGGGGTGATGTGCTGGCCACTGCAGAGCGTGTGGAGCTGGCGCTGGCGCTGGACCAGCTGGTGATAGGGCGTATCCGCCCGGTGGAGATCAGCGCGGTTGGCGGCGTGTTCACCGTCCGGCGCGATGCCTCCGGCGTGGTAAGCGCCTCTATCGGCGGGCGTACTGCGCAGGCTGGTGAAGCGGGCGATGATGGCGCAGCACCTGCCATTCTGGGCCGGCTGCAGAGCGCGCGTGTCAGCGGCGCTGAACTACGTGTCGACGACGCGATCAGCGGACTTTCGGCGCGGTTTTCCGGGGCAGAGCTGGTTGTCGAGCGCGATGGGCGTGCCTTGCGGGTGTCCTCGCGGGCGGGCCTTCTGGCACCGGGCGGCGCTGTGCCGGTCGCCATCGAGCTGGAGACAGGTTCCAGTTTCGAGACCATATTTCTCGCCGTCTCCGCTCAGGGTCTCGTTCCCTCCACGCTCGGCAATCTTCACGGCAGCTGGTCCCGGCTGGCCGCGCTCGATCTGCCGCTGGATTTCGATCTCGTGCTCGATGCCAGCCGTGCGGGCGGTCTCAGGGCCGTTGAGCTGAACCTTGATGCCGGTGAGGGTCTTTTCCGCAGCGCTGATGGTCCGATTGATATCCGGTCTGGCCATGTCAGTGCATCGCTGGATGCGGCGGAAGGCGAGCTGGATTTGCGCCAGCTAGCCTTTGACAGTGATCTGCTGACGCTAAACGCCTCAGGCCGGCTTTTCGGGTTCGCCGGATATGACAGCGTGCTGCCGTCGCGCGCGCGCTTCGAGCTGTCGCTGGGGGAGGGCGCGCTGGTTCTGCCGAACACGCTCCAAGGCCCGGTCGAATGGTCGCGCGGCGAGTTTGCAGGCCGCATGGATACCCAGTCTCTGGAGCTCGTCATCGACAGCGCCGAGGCGGAGCTTCTGGACATCGTGGCACGGTTTTCAGCGCGGCTGGGGCTTGATGAAACGGCTGAAGGCCGCCGCCCCGCCATCCGGCTTGAGGGTGATGCCGAGGGCGTGGTGCGCAAGGAGGCGGTGCTGGCCCTGTGGCCGGTGGAGTTTGCGCTGGGCGGACGCGACTGGGTCGAGGCCAATGTGCTGGCTGGCGAGGCACGCAATGTGCGCGCCGACATCAACATACCCGCCGAAGCCTTCAATGCCGGCGTGCTGGACGATGATGACCTGTCGGTGACGTTTGACTATTCCGGCGCCACGGCCCGCTACATCTCCACCATGACACCGTTGACGGGGCTTTCCGGGTCGGCCGTGCTGCGCGGCAACGGCCTCAGCCTGACGGGGCGCTCGGCGCGGATCGACGCGCTGGAGATCGACACGCTTTTTGTGGAGATACCACGGTTCAATCCGCGCGGCGCTCCTGCCCGGTTTGGCGGCGAGGGGCGCGGGTCACTCTCTGGCCTGGTGGCCCTGCTGGACCAGCCGCCGCTGAACCTTGCCAGCGATTACGGGCTGGATCCGCTCACGCTTGAAGGCGATGGCGCGGTGCGCTTTGAAATCGTCCGCCCGATGCTGCGTGACGTGCCTTACGAGGATATCGGGTTTGATGTGTCTGGCCGGTTTGCCGGTGCCGCCGGTCCCAGCGGCCTTGGCGAGGTCCGCTTCACCGATGGCGATATCAGCTTCCACGCCGACAGCGCCGGGCTTGAAGCCAGCGGGGATGTGCGTATCGGGCGCTCAATGGCGCGTCTGGAATGGCACGAGCGCTTCCAGACGCCCGAAGGTGAGCTGGGTACACGCGTACGCATCGTCTCAGAGGCTGATGCGCGCGATCTTGATCTGGCAGGCATACCGGCGCGCGGCATCATTGATGGCCAGATCGGCCTGGATGCGACCTTTGCCGGTAATGGCTTCGATTTCTCCCGCTATGTGGTGATGGGCGACCTTACCGACGCCGCTCTGGAGCTGCCGGAGAATTTGTGGACCAAGCCGCGCGGCATGCCCGCCGCACTGGAAATGGTAGCGGTGCGCTCGGCCAGCGGCGGACTGGATATCAGCCGGCTGGCCGTGCTGGGCGAGGATGTTGATATCCGCGGGCAGGCCAGTCTGGCGGCTGACGGATTGCTGCTCAGCGCCGGGTTTGAACGGGTGATAATCGGGGGACGCTCTGATCTGTCGATAAGCGCTGACCGGCCTGAAGGCAGTAATGGCGCGCTGGATATCCGCATCACCGGGCGTTTCCTTGATGCCAGCGACCTGATCTCCAATCTGATGTCCGGCACGCTGTTCAGCGGAGAGGGCGCAGGGGCCGTATCGCTGCTGGCCGATGTGGAGACGGTTCAGGCGGGAGACGTGCGTTATGGCGCGGTTGGCCTGGCGCTGGAAGCTGATGAGCAGGGCCTGCAGCGGCTCAACCTGCAGGCAGCCCTGCCAAGGGGGCCGGTATCGCTCTCGGTCGCGCCTCAGCCTGATGGTATGCGCCTGCTGTCCGCGCAGAGCGCCGATGCCGGCGCGGTTCTCTCGACGCTGGGCGGGTTTGGCACGATCACAGGCGGAACGATGGAGCTGGAGGGCGTGCTGCCACCGGCTGGCATGCCGGGCGGTGTGCAGGGCCGCCTGCTGGCAAACGGATTCCGGCTGGAGCAGATGCCGCTGCTGGCACGCATCCTGGCAGCCGGTTCGCTGGAAGGGCTGGGCAGCCTGCTTTCCGGGCAGGGTGTCGATTTTGAACGCCTTGAGGTCGATTACGCCTTTGCCGACGGCCTGCTGGAAATGCGCCAGGGCCGCGTTGCAGGGCCGTCGCTGGGCCTGACCTGGACCGGGGTGGTCGATACGGCTGGCGAGCGCCTGAACCTCTCAGGAACGATACTGCCCTCCTACGGGATCAACTCGATACTGGGCAATCTGCCTCTTGTTGGCGAGTTGCTCACCTCGCGCCGGGGCGAGGGCATTGTAGGCGTGACCTTTACCGCTGAGGGGCAGTTCAACGCCACGCGCGTCAGCGCCAATCCGCTGTCGGCGCTGGCTCCGGGCGTTTTCCGGCGCATGTTTGAGGGAACATCGGCGCTGCGCGAGCTGGATGCGCTGGAGGCTCGCCGCAGGGAAGGGGCCATGGAATCCAGCCAGCCGGGTAGCGGCGGTGATGATGAAGAGAGTGCCGGTGACGAGGACGCCGACGACGGCGAGGAGGCCGACGACGGCGACGAGGACGAGGACGGCTGAACCGCACGTGCTGCGCTTGCGAAAACCTTCCGTGTCGCGCAGGTTTGCCCGATATGACGGCAAGGCGGGATTCTGATGAAGTTGCTATTACTGCCCGGCGACGGGATTGGCCCGGAAGTGCTGGCGGAAGTCCGGCGCGTTATTGACGCGCTCAACGCCCGTCACGGGCTTGGCCTGAGCGTGGAGAACGGTGACATAGGCGGGGCTTCGCTGGACCGTCACGGCACGCCGCTGGCACCACATGTCCTGGAAATGGCCAAAGCCAGCGACGCGGTGCTGATGGGCGCGGTGGGCGGGGCGAAATGGCAAAGCGTGTCTTACGAATTGCGTCCCGAACAGGGGCTTCTCAATCTGCGCAAAGGTCTGGGCCTCTACGCCAATCTGCGCCCGGCATTGTGCTTCCCGGCGCTGGCGGATGCCTCCACGCTTAAACGCGACGTGATCGACGGCCTCGACATTCTTTTCGTGCGCGAGCTGATCGGCGGGGTCTATTTTGGCGAGCCGCGCGGCATCGAAACACTGCCCGACGGCACGAAACGCGGCTTCAACACGCAAAGCTATACCACGCCCGAGATCGAGCGCGTGGCGCGCATGGCCTTTGATCTGGCCCGCCAGCGCGAAGGGCGGGTGTGCTCGGTGGAAAAAGCCAATGTGATGGAATCCGGCCTGCTCTGGCGCGAGACCGTTACCGCCCTGCATGCGCGCGATTATGGCGATGTGGCGCTGTCCCACATGTATGCCGATAACTGCGCGATGCAGCTGGTACGCGATCCGCGCCAGTTTGACGTGATCCTGACCGATAATCTGTTTGGCGACATTCTCTCCGATGCGGCGGCCATGCTGACCGGCTCGCTGGGAATGCTGCCCTCTGCCGCTCTGGGGGAGCCCGGCATGCCGGGGCTCTATGAGCCGATCCACGGCTCCGCGCCGGACATTGCGGGCAAGGGCATCGCCAATCCGTGCGCGGCCATCCTCAGCCTTGCCATGGCACTGCGCTACCAGCTGGGCAGGCCGGACCTGGCCGACCTGACCGAAAAGGCGGTGAGCGATGTGCTCGACGCCGGTTACCGCACAGGCGATCTGCTCGGCGGTGAGGATACGCGCCTTGTCGGCACTGAAGGCATGGGCCGCGCGATTACCGAGCGGCTCTCAGCCTAGCGTCGTGGTGAGGCGATAGCCCGGCGCATAGGTCAGCGTAACGGCCGTGACGGCGGCATCATCGGTACGCGTGATGCGCTCCACGCCAAAGACGGCGCTGCCCCGCGCGCAGCCCAGCCGGGAGGCGAGGGCGGTATCGGCTTTGCGGGCCTGAAAGCTGAGCTCCCCGCCCGTAAACGGCACATTGCGTACCAGCCATTCATTGGCGCTGGAGGCAGCGAAGTCTGCGCGTTCCTTTGGCACCATATCCGGGTTTAGCCAGCGATCCTCCAGGCAGAAGGGCCGCTTGCCCGCGCTGTGCAGGGCAATGACGCGCCGCCAGCGCGTGCCGCGCGGCTGGTCCAGCGTGGCGGCTAGGTGATCGGGCAGGCGCTCTGTGCGGTCTTCCAGCAGCGTGTAGCCATAGCTGGCGCCAGACTGCTCCACCTCATGGCGGACAATGGCAATGTCAAAGACCGCGCGGCGCACCGGCGTTTCGGTGACGCGCGTGCCGCCCTTGCGCCGCCGGTCGAGATAGCCGGCTTCTGCCAGATCACGCAGCGCCCGATTCACCGTGGCGCGCGCACAGCCTAGCTCCTGCGCAATCTCGGCCTCTTTGGGGATCATCGCGCCCGGCGGCCATTCGCGCGTGCGGATGCGCCGCAAGGCTTCTGCCCGCACGCTTTGCCACGCATAGGCGCTGGCGGTCACAGGCGCGTTCCCAGACGCCGGATCGTGGCGCGGTAACGCTCGGTAATCGCGTCGTGGTCGATATGCCGTCCTTCGCGAACCTGATGGCGGCCTGCGGCCCAGACATCGCTGACCATGGCGTCATCGCCCGCGAACACCCAGCTGTCGATGGTGAGATCGCCAGAGCGCCCTTCCAGCGTGATATGGCCAGTATCGAGCGCCACGAGGTCAGCCAGTCTGCCCGCAGCGATGACGCCCGCCTCGCGCCCCGCGGCCTGCGCGCCGCCTCTGGCGACGCCTTCCAGCAATACCCGCCCGGCGGATTTTTCGCGTGTGGCAAGCGCCGCCCGGCTGCGGTCGCGCAGGCGCTGGGAGTATTCCAGCTGGCGCAATTCCTCAGACAGGGAGATGCGCACATTGCTGTCCGAGCCGACGCCGAACCGGCCACCGGCCTCCAGCCATGTCGTGCCGTTGAAAATGCCATCACCCAGATTGCTTTCGGTGATCGGGCACAGCCCCGCTACCGTGCCAGTGCGGGCCAGCGCGCGCGTCTCTTCGTCTGTCATCTGTGTGCAGTGGATGAGGCACCAGCGCGCATCAACCTCGGCATTGGCCAGCAGCCACTCGGTGGGCCGTGCGCCGTAAGCCTCCAGCACTTCATCCACCTCGCCGGTCTGCTCGGCCAGATGCATGTGCAGCGGCGCACTCGGTTTCATGGCGATGCAGGCGGCCAGCCCCTCGCGGCTGACTGCGCGCAGCGAATGCGCCGAAATGCCGAGCCTTGTATCGGCGGGCAGGGGCTTCAACGCTTCGCTGGCTGACGCAACAAGGCGTTCAAACCGGCTGATATCATTGCCAAAACGGATCTGGCCTGCGCCCAGCGGGCGGCCGTCGCATCCGCCCTGCTGGTAGAGCACAGGCAGCAGGGTGAGGCCCACACCGGTCTGGCTGGCGGCTGCGGCGATGCGCTGACTCATCTCGCCCAGATTGGCATAGGCCGCGCCATCGGGGCCGTGATGGAGATAGTGAAACTCCACATTGGTGGCGTAGCCGGCCTCCAGCATTTCCATCTGCACGAAGGCAGCAATCGCCTCCACATCATCGGGGGTGAGGGCATCGAGGAAGGCGTACATCGCCTTGCGCCAGGTCCAGAAATTGTCCGACGGGTCGGCGCCGCGCCGCTCGGTCAGGCCCGCCATGGCACGCTGAAAGGCGTGGGAGTGCAGGTTTGCCGGTGCGGGCAGCAGCATGCCGGTGCGGTAATCGCCGCTCTGAGGGCTGGCGCCTGTCTCTATTGAGGTAATGCGGCCGCCTTCCAGCACCACGCGCACATCGCGCGTCCAGCCGGTTTCCAGAAGTGCTTCGCCCGCGTGAATAGCGCTCATGCCCGCTCCGTTGACTCGCATAATAAGTCTATACTTAATGGGCCGGCTTGCAGGAGGAATCAAGGTGGAACACGCCCGCACCCAGGTGCTGACAGGCGCAAGGTTGGCCATGACGGCAGAGCCGGTGAACGGCCCCGGCGCCATCGTCATCGAGGGCGAACGCATTGCGTGGGCAGGGCTTCAGAGCGATCTGCCGGGCGCATATTCCAGGGTGCCTTCGCGTGATCTGGAAGGGCGTCTGGTGACGCCTGCGCTGATCGACTGCCACACCCACCTCGTCCACGGCGGCAACCGCACGCGCGAGTTCGAGCTGCGCCTTGAGGGCGCGAGCTATGAGGAAATTGCGCGGGCCGGGGGCGGCATCGTCTCCACCGTCACTGCCACGCGCGCGGCTAGCGAAGCGCAACTTCTCGCCGAAGCCCTGCCGCGCCTTGATGCGCTGCTGGCAGAAGGGGTTTCGACGGTGGAGATAAAGTCCGGCTATGGCCTCGATATCGAGACGGAGCTGGCCATGCTGCGCGTGGCGCGCGCGCTGGAGCGGGAGCGCCCCGTCACCATCCGTACCAGCTTCCTTGGCGCGCACGCTATTCCCATCGAGTACAAGGGGCGGGCGGACGCCTATCTCGATGAGGTGTGTCTGCCAGCGCTTCGCGCCGCGCACGCCGAGGGGCTTGCCGATGCGGTGGACGGGTTCTGCGAGAATATCGCCTTCAGCGCGGACCAGATCGAGCGTGTATTCGCTGAAAGCAGGGCGCTCGGCCTGCCGGTCAAGCTGCATGCCGAACAGCTGTCCCAGCAGGGCGGCACGCAGCTCGCCGCGCGCTATGGCGCACTGTCGGCAGATCATCTGGAATACGCCGATGAGGACGATGCGAGAGCCATGGCGAAGGCCGGCATGGTCGCCGTGCTGCTGCCCGGTGCGTTCTACTTCCTGCGCGAAACGAAACTGCCCCCCATCGCAGCCCTGCGCCAGCATGGCGTGCCCATGGCGCTGGCGACGGACTGCAATCCCGGCTCCTCGCCCCTGACCTCACTGCTCCTGACCATGAATATGGGCTGCACGCTCTTCCGCCTGACGCCTGATGAGGCGCTACGGGGCGTGACGCTGAACGCCGCGAAGGCGCTGGGGCTTGATGACCGGGGCGTGATCGCGCCGGGCAAGCGCGCGGACCTTGCCATCTGGGATGCTGAAATTCCGGCAGAGCTCGCCGGCCGCATCGGCTTCAATCCGCTCCACCAACGCATTTTCGGAGGCCGCCCATGCTGACCCTCATTCCCGGCTCGGTCCGCCTCGCTGATCTCGAACGCATCTGGCGCGAGGGCCTGCCCGCCCGTCTTGATCCATCCGCGCGCGAGGGCGTGGAAGCCTCTGCCGCCCGCGTGGCGGACGCTGCGCAGGGCGGGGCGGCCGTCTATGGCGTCAATACCGGCTTTGGAAAGCTCGCCCATGTGAAGATCGCTGCGGGCGATACCCGCACGCTGCAGCGCAATCTCATCCTCTCCCATTGCTGCGGTGTCGGCGAGGAGACTGATGCGGCCACAGTCCGCCTGATGATGGCGCTGAAGCTCTTGAGTCTCGGGCGCGGCGCATCCGGCGTGCGCTGGGAGTTGATTGCCCTCATCGAAGCCATGCTGGAGCGCGGTGTCACCCCCGTCATCCCCTTGCAGGGCTCGGTGGGTGCGTCCGGTGATCTCGCTCCGCTCGCGCACATGGCTGCGGTGATGATCGGGGAGGGCGAAGCCCTCCATGCCGGCAAACGCCTGCCCGGCGCGAAAGCACTCAGCGCGGCGGGGCTGAAACCCATCGTGCTGGAAGCCAAGGAGGGCCTTGCCCTCATCAACGGCACGCAATTCTCCACCGCCATGGCGCTGGCAGGGCTGTTTGACGCTCTGCGGATGACGGCGAATGCCGTGCTCACCTCCTGCCTCTCCACCGATGCGGCGATGGGCTCCACCGCGCCCCTGCACCCGCAGATCCATGCCCTGCGGGGGCATCGCGGGCAGATAGAGGTGGCGGAACGCATGCGCGCGCTGATGGACGGCTCGCAGATACGTGACAGCCACCGCGAGGATGATGTGCGCGTGCAGGACCCGTACTGCATACGCTGCCAGCCGCAGGTGGCAGGTGCGGCGCTGGATCTGCTTCGCCAGGCGGGCGCGACGCTTGAAATCGAAGCCAATGCCGTCACCGATAATCCGCTGGTGCTGGATGATGCCATTGTTTCAGGCGGCAATTTCCACGCAGAGCCGGTGGCCTTCGCCGCCGACATGATCGCGCTGGCGATTGCGGAAGTCGGCGCAATCGCCCAGCGGCGCATCGCGCTTCTGGTCGATCCGAACCTCAATCACGATCTGCCGCCCTTCCTCACCCCCGCGCCGGGCCTCAATTCCGGCTACATGATCGCCGAGGTCACGACCGCCGCGCTGATGAGCGAGAACAAGCATCTGGCCAATCCGTGCTCGACGGATTCCACGCCCACCTCCGCCAATCAGGAAGATCATGTGTCGATGGCGGCCCACGCCGCCGTACGCCTGATGCGGATGAATGCGAACCTTGCCCGCATCCTCGCTGTCGAAGCGATGAGCGCCGCGCAAGGGATCGCCTTCCGTGCGCCGCTGCAGACATCGCCTAAGCTTCTCGCGGCGATTGAGGCGCTGCGCGCGGACGTGCCGGTGCTGGAAGCTGACCGCTATATGGCGGGCGATATTGAGCGCGCCGCAGAGCTGGTGCGCTCCGGTGCGCTCATTCAGGCTGCCGGGCTGGAGATCGCGCCATGAACCCTGTCAGCGTCAAGGAGGGGATCAGCCCGGTCGTCATCGCCGTGCCGCATGCCGGCACCTGGCTGCCCGAAGAGGTGCGTGCGCGGCTGAACGCGCGCGGGGCTATGCTCGCTGATACGGACTGGCATGTGGACCGGCTCTATGACGGGCTGCTTCCCGGCGCGGCCATGGTGGTGGCGAACTTCCACCGCTATGTCGTTGACCCGAACCGGCCGCCGGACGGGGCGAGCCTCTATCCCGGCCAGAACACGACCGGGCTTGTCGCCAATACCGATTTTGACGGCGAGCCGATCTGGACCGAGCCGCCCACAACGGACGAGATCGCCGCGCGCGTGGCGGCCTTTCATGCGCCCTACCATGCGGCGGTCGCAGCGGCACTGGAGGCCGCCAAAACGCGCCATGGCGTCGCCATTCTCTACGATGCGCACTCCATCCGCTCGCGTATTCCGTTCCTGTTCGATGGCACCCTACCCGATCTCTGCATCGGCACGGCAGACGGGACGAGCTGTGATGACTCTCTGTCTGAAGCAGTGATGAAAATCGCCAGCAAATCAGAGCGCTACAGCCATGTCCTCAACGGGCGCTTCAAGGGCGGCTGGACGACGCGCCACTATGGAAAGCCAGCGAGCGGCGTCCACGCCATCCAGATGGAGCTGGCCCAGTCAGCCTATCTGCAAAGCGAAGCCGCGCCCTTTGCCTATGACGACGCGAAGGCCGCGAGCCTGCGCGCAATTCTCTCCGAAATCCTGCACCGGCTGGAAGAGCTGGCGCCCGATCTGAAGGTGACATCATGACCGGCACACGGCGCAATGCGCGCGACATCTATCCGCCCACCGGCACCACGCTGAACGCGAAAAGCTGGATGACCGAAGCGCCGCTTCGCATGCTGATGAACAATCTCCACCCGGATGTGGCCGAGAACCCGCACGAGCTGGTCGTCTATGGCGGGATCGGCCGGGCCGCGCGCAACTGGGAAGCGTTTGACGGCATTGTCGCGGCGCTTAAAGAGCTCAATGAGGACGAGACCCTGCTGGTGCAGTCGGGCAAGCCGGTGGGGGTGTTCCGTACCCACGCCGATGCGCCGCGCGTGCTGATCGCCAACTCCAATCTCGTGCCGCACTGGGCGAATTGGGAGCATTTCAACGCGCTCGATAAGCAGGGCCTGATGATGTACGGCCAGATGACGGCCGGCTCGTGGATCTATATCGGCACGCAGGGTATCGTGCAGGGCACGTATGAGACCTTCGCAGAGGCTGGCCGCCAGCATTATGGCGGTGATCTCACCGGCAAATGGATACTCACCGCCGGTCTTGGCGGGATGGGCGGGGCGCAGCCGCTCGCGGCAGTCTTTGCCGGCGCGTCGTGTCTGGCCGTTGAATGCGACGAGACGCGCATCGATTTTCGTATACGTACCAAATATTTGGACGAAAAAGCGCATGACCTGGATGAGGCGCTGGAAAAGATCGCCCGCTGGACCGCAGCCGGAGAGGCCAAATCGGTCGGTCTGCTGGGCAATGCGGCAGACATCTTCCCCGAACTTGTACGCCGCATGGAAGCGGGTGACATCCGGCCCGATATCGTCACCGACCAGACCAGCGCCCATGATCCGCTGCACGGCTATCTGCCGCAGGGCTGGAGCGTGGCGGACTGGCGGTCAAAGCAGGAAAGCGATCCCAGGGAAGTCGAGCGCGCGGCCCGTGCCAGCATGAAAACCCATGTCGCGGCCATGGTCGCCTTCCATGAGGCAGGCGTGCCGACGCTCGATTACGGCAATAATATCCGCCAGGTCGCGCTGGAGGAGGGGCTGGAGAACGCCTTCGCCTTCCCCGGTTTCGTGCCTGCCTACATCCGCCCGCTCTTCTGCCGGGGTATCGGCCCGTTCCGCTGGTGCGCGCTTTCCGGTGATCCCGAAGACATCCGCAAGACCGACGCGAAGATGAAGGAGCTGTTCTCCGAGAACACGCATCTTCACCGCTGGCTGGACATGGCCGCCGAACGTATCGCGTTTCAGGGCCTGCCAGCGCGCATCTGCTGGATTGGCCTCGGCGACCGCCACAAGGCGGGCCTTGCCTTCAACGAGATGGTGCGCAGTGGCGAGCTGAAAGCGCCGGTCGTCATCGGGCGCGACCATCTCGATAGCGGCTCTGTCGCCTCGCCCAACCGGGAAACCGAGGCGATGAAGGACGGGTCAGACGCCGTCTCCGA
The DNA here is from genome assembly GCF_050485565.1 of Glycocaulis sp. Taxonomy (GTDB): domain Bacteria; phylum Pseudomonadota; class Alphaproteobacteria; order Caulobacterales; family Maricaulaceae; genus Glycocaulis. The sequence goes on from NZ_JBJHBQ010000004.1 coordinate 262,727, forward strand.
CTGGCCGCTTCTCAATGCGCTTCTCAACACCGCGTCCGGGGCCACATGGGTGAGCCTGCATCATGGCGGCGGGGTCGGCATGGGCTTCTCCCAGCATTCGGGCATGGTCATCTGCTGTGATGGCAGCGCGGACGCCGACCGGCGTTTGGAGCGTGTTCTGTGGAACGATCCGGCAACGGGCGTGATGCGTCACGCCGATGCGGGCTATGACATCGCCGCCGATTGCGCGCGCGAGCATGGCCTCAACCTGCCCGGTATTCTTTAAGCGCGAGTGATTGACAGCGTGCCACTGTCCCCGTAATGGCGAAGGCGATGCAGCAGCCCATGCGGGCTGCATGCAGCGCCCGTCCGCCGCGTGACCCCATGCGGGTAAATGAGCGGACCCTTCTGAAGAGCGATGGCACATGACCGCTATGCGGTTTTCTTCCGGCGATCCGATTGTGGACCGGCGCGCGGATTATGCAGACCAGCTTGGCGAGCGCGGTGATATAGAGGCCGCTATCGAATTGCTGGCGGGTGCGCTGGAACTGGCACCGCGCTGGGCGGCGGGCTGGTTCCGTCTGGGTGAGTTTCAGGAGAGGGCAGGACGGATTGAAGCGGCCATCACCGCCTGGGAGCGCGCGCTTGAGATCGACCCGGCCGATCCGGTGGGCGCCAGCCTGAAACGCGATCTGGCGCGCGCGGAGCCGCTGGCGGAGTCCATGCCGCCGGCCTTTGTGGAGTCCCTGTTTGACCAGTATGCGCCGCGTTTTGAGGCCGCGCTGGTTGACGGCCTTCACTATCGCGGGCCGCAAATCCTCCTGCAGCGCCTCATCGCCAATGGCTTTGCGCACGCCCGCGACGCGCTCGATCTGGGCTGCGGGACGGGCCTGATGGGCGAAACCCTGCGGGCGTATTGCACACGGCTGGAGGGGATCGATATTTCAGCGCGCATGTTGGCCAAGGCCGGTGCCAAGGGCGTTTATGACGCCTTGCACAAGCGCGACATTGCCCGTCTGGACCTGGCCCCCGAGCGCTATGACCTCATCGTGGCCGCTGACGTGTTCGCCTATGTCGGGGCGCTCGAAGGCGTCATTGCGTGGTGCCGCGCCGCGCTCAATGAGGGCGGCATGCTGGCCTTCACGGTCGAGGCCGGTGAGGGCGATGTGGTCTTGCGCGAAAGCCGCCGCTTTGCGCACGGGCAGGACTATCTCGCCGCGCTGCTGGAGCGGGCAGGCTTTGCCTTTACCGGAATATATCCGTGCGTGGTCCGGCAGGATCGCGGTGAGGATATCCGCTCCTTCTGCGTGGTGGCCGGGCTGTCGCCGCTGCGCCATGACCGCGAAGGCGATGGCGAGGCGCACGCAGCAGCCTGATCAGCTCTCATCCAGCAGGAAGGTGACGGCCATGTTCACGCGGAATGCGGAGATTTTGCCGTCATCCACACTCACGTGTTTTTCCTTGATCCACGCGCTCTTGATATTGCGCAGCGTCTTCGACGCGCGGGCGATTCCCTGAACCGCCGCGTCATCAAAACTCTTCGTCGATGTTGCAGAAATTTCGGTTACGCGGGCGACACTCATAACGGTCTCCTGTGATTGGCTTGCCTCCGGGCAACGCCATGGGTCCGGATGATGTTCCAAGACTGCGAAAACGGCTGGCGGATCGGACCGCCCCCCTTGCGCTTTCGGGTGGGCTGCTGTTCGTTGCCGCAACCCTTTCGCGCGAACCCGCGCCGCCCTTCCGGGAGTATCAGCGTGACCCTTGTTTTCGAACCACTGCCGCCCGTGCTTGCGCCTGCTGCTGACGGCAAGCAGTTTCCCGTGCGGCGCCTGTTCTGTGTGGGGCGCAATTATGCCGACCATGCGCGCGAGATGGGCGCCGACCCGGATCGCGAGCCGCCCTTCTTCTTCACCGCCTGGGCCGAAACGGTCGTGACCGGCGGCGCAATCGCCTATCCGCAAAAGACCAGCAATTATCACTATGAGGCCGAGCTGGTCGTCGCCATCGGCAAGGGCGGGCGCAATATCTCCGCTGAGGGCGCGATGGATCATGTCTATGGCTATGCAGCCGGGCTGGACATGACCCGGCGCGATCTGCAGGCCGATGCCAAGGCCCATGGCCGCCCGTGGGATGTCGCCAAGAATGTCGAGCAGTCCAAGCCGCTGGGCCTGATAAGGCCAGCCAGTGACGGCTTTGACCCGGCAAAGGGCCGTATCAGCCTTTCGGTGAATGGCGCGGTGCGTCAGGACGCGGACCTGTCAGACATGATCTGGCCGGTGGCCGACGTGATCGCCTATCTCTCCAGCCTGTACCGGGTAGAGCCGGGCGACCTCATCTATACCGGCACGCCTGCAGGCGTTGGCGCAGTGGTGCCGGGCGATGTGATAGAGGTGGCGATTGACGGGCTTGCACCGCTGAACGTGACAGTCGGCGCGCCGTCCGGCCATTAGGAATACTGGAAAACCCCATGATCTTGCACGGATATTTTCGCTCCTCCGCCGCCTGGCGCATTCGCATCGTGCTGGCCTTGAAAGGCATTGAGGCAAGGCAGGTCTCCCACCATCTGCGCAAGGGCGAGCAGCGCTCTGAAAGCTATCTGAAGCTCAACCCGCAAGGGCTGGTACCCGCGCTGGAGACCGATGACGGAATTGTTCTGACCCAGTCGCTGGCCATCATCGAATATCTGGATGCAGTAAAGCCGCAGCCGCTCATGGTGCCGGCCGATCCGGTGAGGGCGGCGCAGGTGCGCGCCTTTGCGTTGGCGATAGCGTGCGAGATTCACCCGCTGCAGAATTTGCGCATCCTGAAAAAGGTTTCGGCGCTGGCCGGTGATGACAATGCCGGTCCGAAATGGGCAGGCGAGGTGATTGCCGACGGGCTGGCGGCGCTGGAGATCATGGCCGCCAAAGAACCGGGACCGTTCTGCTTTGGCGATACGCCGACACTGGCCGATGTGTGCCTGGTGCCGCAGCTGGGTAATGCGCGCCGCTTTGGTGTGGACGTTGATGCCTTTCCGCGCCTTCTGGCCGCAGAAGCGGCGTGTCTGGCGCTCGATGCGTTCGCCAGTGCAGCCCCGGACCGGCAGCACGACGCCGAGTAGGCGCGTGCCATGACACTCACCGCGCACGCAGACACACACTATGACGCGCTGGTTATCGGGGCCGGTGCGGCGGGCCTGTTCTATGGCGCGCGCGCTGGTGAGGCCGGTTTGCGCGTGCTGGTCATCGATCATGCGGCCAAGCCCGCCGAGAAGGTGCGTATCTCCGGCGGCGGGCGGTGCAATTTCACCAATATCCATACGCGGCCCGAAAACTTCATCAGCGCCAATCCGCATTTTGCCAAATCGGCGCTGGCGCGTTTCACGCCGCAGGACTTTCTGGACCGTCTCGCCCGCCACGATATCAGCTGGCACGAGAAGACGCTGGGCCAGCTCTTCTGCGATGGCCGCTCTGGCGCGATAATCGACATGCTGCTGACGGAGCTGCGCGAGACGGGCGGTGAGCTGCGCCTGGCTACATCGGTCAACAGCGTTACCCGCACTGATGCAGGCTTCCGGGTCAGCACATCGGGCGGTGTTGTGGAGGCGGCGCGGCTGATCATTGCCAGTGGCGGTCTGTCCATTCCCAAAATGGGCGCGACCGGCTTTGCCTATGACATTGCGCGCCAGTTCGGCCATAGCGTGATCGAGCCGCGCGCGGCGCTGGTGCCCTTCGTGTTTGAGGGACGCGACAAGGAGGATTTTGCCTCCATTTCCGGCGTGGCCTGCCCGGTGCGCGCATCCAATGACCGGGCCGCGTTTGACGAAGCCATGCTGTTCACGCACCGGGGGCTGTCTGGCCCGGCCATTCTGCAGATTTCGTCCTACTGGCAGCCAGGCGAGCCGGTGGTGATTGACCTGCTGGCGGGGCTGAACGCCGTCCCTGCACTGACCGCCTTCAAGGCGGAGCATCCCAAGCGGTCACTCGCCAGCGCGATGGAAACCCTGCTGCCCAACCGGCTGGTGGCGCTGCTTAGCGAGCGCGGCGATATTCCGGACATGCCGCGCATGGCCGACATGTCCCACGCGGCCATAGAGGCGCTGGTGGAAAGCCTGTCGCGCTGGACCGTCCGGCCCGCCGGTACCGAAGGCTGGCGTACGGCGGAAGTGACCGCTGGCGGCATCAATACCGATGAGCTGTCCTCGAAAACGATGGAGAGCCGGATCGTGCCGGGCCTCTATTTCATCGGCGAGTGCGTCGATGTCACCGGCTGGCTTGGCGGGTATAATTTCCAGTGGGCGTGGGCGAGCGCCCATGCCGCCGCGCAAGGCTGAGCAGTTACGCCGCGTTGGCCCGATCGGCCTGCAGGACCAGCTTGCGATAGTTATTGAGATCGCCGTCATAGCGCGTCGCCCGGCCATTCTTGACCAGCCAGAGCTGATCGGCGGTGCCTTCGGCCAGATAGACATCGTGGGTGATGAGGATCACCGCGCCATTATAGTCATTGAGCGCGTAGATCAGCGCTTCACGGCTGTCGATATCCAGGTGGGAGGTCGGCTCGTCCAGGATCAGGATATGCGGCTTCTCCATCGCCATGAGGCCGAGGAGAAGACGCACTTTCTCGCCGCCTGACAGCTTCTCGATATTGGTGCCGACCTTCTCGTGGGCGAAGCCCATTGCGGCGGCCACGGCGCGCTGTCTGGCCGGCGGCGTGCCTTCGGGCAGCGCGTCGCGCACATGGTCCAGAACGGTTTCGCCAGTGCGTAGCTCGTCCATCTGGTCTTGCGAGAAATAGCCGATGCGCAAGGCGCGCGGCACGGTCCGGTCGCCTGCGATCAGCGGCAGGCGCTGGGCGATGGATTTGACGAGCGTCGTCTTGCCCTGACCGTTGGCACCGACGATGGCGATACGGTCATCCGGGTCGAGGCGCAGATCAACGCCAGAGAGGATCACCGCATCCTCGCCATAGCCGACCGATGCCCCGCGCAGCTGCAGCAGGGGCGCGGCAAGCTTGTCGGTGGAGGTGGGAAAGGAGAAGGGGACCGTGCGCTCCTCGAGCGGCACCGTGATCTCCTGCATTCTCTGTAGCATTTTCACGCGCGACTGCGCCTGACTGGCCTTGGACGCCTTGGCGCCGAAGCGGTCGATGAAGGATTGCAGATGGGCGCGGTCGGCCTCCTGCTTGGCGCGCTGGCTTTCCAGCAGGGCGGTTCTGGCGGCACGCAGTTTCAGCCAGGCATCGTACCCGCCCGGCGAGATGGAAAGCTGCTTGTGTTCCAGCGCCATGGTGTGGGTGACGCAGCGATTGAGCATTTCCCGGTCGTGCGAGACGAGCAGCACGGTATGGGGATATTTCTTCAGATAGGTCTCCAGCCAGGCCGCGCCTTCGAGGTCCAGATAGTTGGTCGGCTCGTCCAGCAGGAGAAGGTCCGGCTCGGAGAACAGCACGCCTGCGATGGCCGCGCGCATGCGCCAGCCGCCGGAAAACTCGCGCGTCGCCCGGTAGAGATCGGCATCGGTGAAGCCCAGCCCCATCAGCACCTCGGCGGCGCGGGACTCTGCCGACCACGCGTCGATATCGGCCAGGCGCATATGGATTTCGCTGATCCGGTCCGGATCCTGCGCGGTCTCGGCCTCCTGCATCAGGGCATGGCGCTCTGTGTCGGTGGCCAGCACCACCTCCAGGATCGTCTCGTCGGAGGGCTGCACTTCCTGCGCCACCCAGCCCAGCCGCGCGCCCTTGTTCAGGCGGATGGAGGTGTCCGGTGAGGGGTGCTCGATCTCTTCGCGGATCAGTTTGAGCAGGGTGGACTTGCCGGTGCCATTGCGGCCGACCAGACCGACCTTCCAGCCGCCGGAAATCTGCGCGGACGCATTCTCGAACAAGGAGCGCGCGCCGATACGGTAATCGAGGTTTGAGATCGTAAGCATGGGGGCGGTTTAACGATGCCAGCGCCCGGCGCAATGGGGCGACTGTGCGCGAGCAGCAAAGCGGTGCCGCTACAGTTCGTCGGCTGCGTCGGTGAAGCTGGCCATTTCGGCGCGAATCCACGCGGCGAGCACGCTGGCCGCCTCTGACCGCCTGCGCCCGCGCGCAAAGGCAAGCCAGTAGCTTTCTCCGCCGGGCATGTCGCCATCGGCAAAGACGCTGACCAGACGGCCATCACTTACCGCATTGGCTGCCAGCAGCTTGCGGCCCAGCACAATACCCGCACCAGACGCGGCCAGCGCCAGTGCCGGGCCTGCCCTGTCTGCGATGAAGCCGGGTTCGGGCACGATGCCGTAAGCGCCCCGGCGTGCCAGCCAGTCTGTCCAGCCGAGCGGCGCGCTGGTGTCGGCAATGAGGGGCAGGGTTTCAAGATCGCCGGGCGTGCGTATCTGGCGCGCCAGCGCCGGTGCAGCGAGCGGGCTGAGCGTCTCGCGCAGCAATAATTGCGCGTCCCGCCCGGCCGGTGCGCCCGCGCTGCGCACAATGGCCAGATCAGCGCCCATATCCAGAGCTGCCAGCGGATCATTGGTGATGAGCTCCAGGCCGCAGGCAAAGGCGCGTGCGCCCAGACGCGGGGCCAGCCACAAGCTCGACAGATCGGGCGGGGCGGCCAGAATGATCCGCGCGGCCCGCTTGCTCTCGCGCATGGCGGCGCTCGCCTCGCCCATCAGCTCGAATGCCCGGCTCAGCCGGTCCAGCGCCGCGCCGCCCCGCTCGGTCAGGCGCAAGGTGCGTCCCTCGCGCTCGAACAGGGCAGAGCCGATCAGCGCTTCTAGCTGGCGCACCTGCTGGCCAATGGCGGCCGGGGTGACATTGAGCTCACCGGCAGCAGCGGCAAAGCTGCCGCGCCGGGCAGCGGCCTCGAAAGCGCGCAGCGCATTGAGAGGGGGCAGGGCGGCCATGACGATCCATTGCAAAGAAAATCTATCTAATAATGGCAGAATAACTCATTTGAGAAAATAATCCATAGCGCATTAGGTTGGTCGCTCAGATCTGAAGGACCACGCCTTATGGACCAGTTCCTGCCAGCCATTCCCCTGAAGGGTGCCCGCGTCATCGTCATCGGTGATGGCGAGGCGGCCCGTGCCAAATTACGCCTGTTTGCCAGCGCGCCTAGCGAGCTGGTCTGGCGCCCGGCGGTCAAGACCATCAATCCCCCCCCGGCTATTGATGGAGAAACCGGAGCCCGCATCCTCCCGGGCAGGTTCGTGCCGCCGGGCGCTTTTTCTGGCGCGCGGTTCGTGTTCATTGCGCTGGACGATGAGGCCCGCGCGGCCCGTCTTGCCGCGCGCGCGCGCCGGGCGGGCGCTCTGGTCAATGTGGTCGACAATCTGCCGTTGTGCGATTTCTACACGCCCGCCATCGTGGACCGGGGGCCGGTAACGATCGCGCTCTCCACCGGCGGGGCCGCGCCCGTTCTGGTGCGTGATATCCGTTCGGCTCTGGAAGGGCTGGTCGCGCCCGGTGTGGGTATTCTCGCCCGCAGTGCCAACGCCTTGCGTGATACGGTGCGTGAGGCGTTGCCAACGGTGGATGACCGCCGCCGCTTCTGGGAAAGCGCCCTGCGCGGTGAAGCGGCAGCACGCGCCGATGCAGGCGATGGCCCCGGCACGTCGCGCGCCCTGATCCGTACGCTCGACCGTTTCCGTGATGGCAAGGCCGAGCCGGGCCGGGTGTTTCTTGTTGGCGCGGGCCCAGGCGATCCTGAACTCCTGACGCTCAAAGCCGTACGCGTGCTGCGCGACGCCGATGTGATCGTGCATGACCGGCTTGTGCCTGAAGCGATATTGCAACGCGCGCGCCGGGATGCGCGCCGCATCGATGTGGGCAAGCGCCGGGGCCATCACTCCGTACCGCAGGAGCGTATTGGCGACATCCTCATCGAGGAGGCCCGCAAGGGTCTGCGCGTCGTGCGCCTGAAGGGCGGGGACAGCTTCATCTTTGGCCGTGGCGGCGAGGAAGCCGAAGCGGTGCGCGCTGCGGGTATCGAGGTCGAGGTGGTGCCGGGCATTTCAGCCGCGCTCGCCTGCGCGGCATCGGCTCAAATCCCCCTCACCCACCGCGAGGCGGCACAGGCTGTCACCTTCGTCACCGGTCAGCCCAAGGCGGACGGGCCGGAGCTGGATTATCGCAGCCTCGCCAGCGCACGCCATACCCTCGTTGTCTATATGGGCGTGGCCACTGCTCCCGTTTTAAGCGCGAAGCTGATCGAGGCGGGGCGCGGCGCTGACACCCCCGTGGCTGTCATCGAGAACGGCTCGCTGCCCGGAGAGCGCCGCGTGTCCGGCACGCTGGCCGGTCTGCCCGCCCTGATTGACGCGCACGAGATCAAGGGTCCGGCCGTGATCGTTATTGGCGAGGTGGTGGCGCGTGCGCCGGAAATGATATCTGGCCTTGCCCGTCAGGCAGAGCTGGAGGCGGCGGCATGAGGGCGATCACAGCAAACCGCCTGACCGATGGCCATGTCGTCTATCGCCGCGCGGACGGCATCTGGACACCTTCCCTGATCGAGGCGGAACGCTTTGGCGATGACACGGCCGCCGAACCGGCGCTGAACGCGGCGCTGCGCGATATCCTCACCGTGGTCGCCCCTTACCTCATCGAGCTGGACGGTGAGCAGCCGGGCGGGCGCAAGCATGTGCGCGAGGCGATCCGGCTGAAAGGCCCCACCACCGGCACCAGCCTGCTTTACGCCGGGGAGCGCTAGGCCGATGTATCGCTACGATGAGATTGACCGGTCGATCGTTTCAGAGCGCGTGGAGGAGTTCCGCGAGCAGGTCAGCGCGCGTCTCTCCGGTGCGCTCACCGAAGACCAGTTCAAGCCCTTGCGGCTGATGAACGGGGTCTATCTGCAACTGCACGCCTACATGCTGCGCGTGGCCATCCCCTATGGCACGCTGGATGCGCGCCAGATGCGGGTTCTGGCCCATATCGCGCGCCACTATGACAAGGGTTATGGCCATTTCACCACGCGCCAGAACATCCAGTATAACTGGCCTGCGCTGGTCGATATTCCTGAGATATTAGAGCAGCTTGCCGATGTGGAGATGCACGCCATCCAGACATCGGGCAATTGCATCCGCAACACCACCACCGACCCGTTTGCCGGTGCGGCGCAGGATGAGGTGGAAGACCCGCGCCCCTGGTGCGAGCTGATCCGGCAATGGTCCACCTTCCACCCCGAATTCACCTTCCTGCCGCGCAAGTTCAAGATCGCCGTGACTGGCTCTGACGCCGACCGCGCCGCCATTGGCGTGCACGATATCGGCCTGAAACTGGTGAAGAACGAGGCGGGCGAGACCGGGTTCGAGGTGCATGCCGGCGGCGGTCAGGGCCGCACGCCGCGCGTGGCGGTGAAGCTGCGTGACTTCCTGCCCAAGGGCGAGCTGCTGGCTTATCTGACCGCCATCATGCGCGTCTACAATCTCGCCGGTCAGCGCGACAATATCTACAAGGCGCGCATCAAGATCCTCGTGGAGACCATGGGCGCGGAGGCTTTCACCGATGAGGTGGAGGCGATGTACCGCCAGCTGCGCGGGCGTGACCTGGCCGTGCCCGCCGAGGAAGCTGCGCGCATTACCAGCTTCTTCCCCGAGCCTTCCCCGGTGGACCGCCTCGAAGGGGTGAGCGATGCGCCGGGCTTTACGCGCTGGCGGGCCGTCAATGTGAAGCCGCACAAAGTGGCGGGCCGGGCCATCGTAGTGATTTCGCTCAAACCCCGCGCGGGCGCGCCGGGCGATGCGACCGCAGACCAGATGGATGCGGTGGCCAGCCTCGCCGAGCGCTACGCGGACGGCGAAATCCGCGTCACCAAGGAGCAGAATCTCGTCATCCCGCACGCCGTCGCGGCGCATCTGCCTGCCATCTATGAGGGCCTGCGCGAAGCCGGGCTTTCCACCGCCAATGCAGGGCTTGCCAGCGATATCGTGACCTGCCCGGGGCTGGACTATTGCAGCCTGGCCAATGCGCGCTCCATTCCGGTGGCGCAGGCCCTGTCAGCCGCCCTGATCGACCGGGGTCTGGATGAGGATACGCAAGACCTCACCATCAAGATTTCCGGCTGCATCAACGCCTGCGGCCATCACCACATCGCCAATATCGGCTTGTTGGGCGTCGATAAGAAGGGCGATGAGGTCTACCAGCTGACGCTGGGCGGCGTGGCCGATAATGGCGCGGCCATCGGCAAGATACTCGGCCCCGGCCTGGCGCCGGATGAGGCCGTGGAGGCGGTCGCTGCTTGCGTCGGTGTCTTCCGCCGCGAACGCGCGGATGGCGAAACCTTTACGCACACACTGGCCCGTATCGGGTTTGAACCCTTCAAGGAGGCCGTCTATGGGCAATGATACCGCAACAACGCCCCGGCTGGCCCGCGTGGAGATCGATACCGCCACCACGCCGGATGCGGCGCTGGAGGCAGCGCGCAGCGCACAGGCCATCGATATCCGCTTTCCCGCCTTCAGGGACGGGCGCGGCTATTCGCTGGCCGCGCTGATCCGCGAGAGCGGATTTACCGGCGAGCTGCGCGCAACTGGCGATATCCTGCCCGATCAGAAGGACTATCTCACCCGCACCGGGTTTGACGTGATCGCGCCGGATGACGGCTCGCCGCGCTGGGCCAGGGCCAGCTTCACCCATGCCTATCAGCCGGGCCTTGCCAAGGGTGCCAATGACCGGCTGCCCGCCTATCGCGCCCGCGCGCTTGCCGCCCGCAAGGCGCAAGTTGAGGCGCTGAACCAGCAATATGGCGATGCCGCGCCGGAAACCATTATCGCGGTAGCGCTGGAGGTGTTTGAGGGGCGGATCGCCATGCTCTCATCCTTCGGGATCGAGGCGGCGCTGGGGCTGGCCCTGCTGGCCCAGGTGGACCGCACGGTGCCGGTGGTCTTCCTCGACACACAGCGCCATTTTCCTCAGACGCTCAGCTATCGCGACCAGCTGGTGGCGCATCTGGGCCTTCAGGATGTGCGCATCCTCACGCCTGATCCGTCGGAGGCGCGCGCGCAGGACAATGATGGCAAGCTGTTTGAACGCGATGGCGAAGCCTGCTGCGATCTGAGGAAGGTGCGCCCGCTCAATGCCGGGCTGGAAGGGTTCGACGCGGTCATTACCGGACGCAAGCGTGCCCATGGCGGCGGGAGGCAAGCCCTGCAGCCCTTCGAGTTTGATGGCGAGCGGGTGAAGATCAATCCGGTTGCCGGGCTGGACCCGGCCGGCATTGCAGCTCTCTACCGCGAGATGAAACTGCCCGCCCATCCGTTAGCCACACAGGGCTACACCTCTGTGGGCTGCTGGCCTTGCACCGCGCCCTCATCAGGCGCACATGCACGTGACGGGCGCTGGCCCGGCTCGGATCGCAGCGAGTGTGGTATCTTCGATCCGGTCCGCACAGCGCGGGCGGACGCGGCGCGCAAGCGGGCCGTGCGCCTTATCGGATAAGCGGGACGCGCATGACAGGCCATATCATCGACCTTATCGGCAATACGCCGCTGATCCGGCTTGAGGCAGCCTCACGCGCCACGGGCTGCGAGATACTGGGCAAGGCCGAGTTCCTCAATCCGGGCGGTTCGGTGAAGGACCGCACCGCGCTGGGGCTGGTGCGCGCGGCTGAAAAATCCGGCGCGCTCAAACCCGGCGGCACCATTGTAGAAGGCACGGCGGGCAATACGGGCATCGGGCTGGCCATTGTGGGCCGCGCGCTCGGCTACAAGATATTGATCGTCATGCCGCGCACGCAGAGTCAGGCGAAGAAGGATGCCCTCATCGCGGCGGGCGCGCAGATCATCGAGGTCGACCCGGCACCGTTCTCCAGCGAGCACCATTTCGTCCACGTCTCCCGCCGGCTGGCCGAAGAACTTTCCGCGACACCGCAAGGCGCGTTCTGGGCGAACCAGTTCGATAATCCCGCCAATGCCGCCTTCCATGCAGCGACCACGGGCGAGGAAATCTGGAACCAGACCGGCGGCGCGATTGACGGCTTCATCTGCGCGGTTGGCACAGGCGGCTCCCTCTCCGGGATTGCCCGCACGCTGCGCGCGAAAAAGCCTAACATCGCTATTGGCCTTGCCGATCCGTCGGGCAGCGCGCTCTACAATCATTTCACCCATGGCGAGCTTAAAGGTGAGGGATCGTCGATCACCGAAGGCATCGGTGTGGGGCGCATTACCGGCCAGTTGCAGGGCTTCAAGCCTGACCACGCCTACCGCATCGAGGACACCGAATTTCTGCCCATCCTTTTTGATCTGGTAGAAAATGAGGGGCTGTCGCTGGGCGGTTCGGCGGGCGTGAACATTGCCGGGGCAATCCGCCTGGCCCGCACGCTGGGGCCGGGCAAGACGATTATCACCCTGCTTTGCGATTCCGGTGCGCGCTATGCGGGCCGGCTGTTCAATCCCGACTATCTCGCTGCGCGCAGCCTGCCCGTCCCGCCCTGGACGGACAGGGGCGATAGCGCGCGCAACGCCATCTGATCGAAAACGAGGACCTGCCATGACCGCTCTTCCCGCCGCGGCTGAAACCCTTGCGCCCGTTATCGAGGCCGGTGCCTTCTTCGATTGCGAAGTGCTGGAGGTGCGCCACTACACCGATACGCTGTTCTCCTTCCGTACCGCGCGCCCGCAGAGCTTTCGCTTTCGCACCGGCGAGTTCGTGATGATCGGGCTGGCAGGTGAAGGCAAGCCGACCTTGCGCGCCTATTCGCTCGCTGGTCCGAGCTGGGATGATGCGCTGGAGTTTTATTCCATCAAGGTGGAGGACGGGGCGCTGACCTCGCGCCTGAAGCATATCCGGCCCGGTGACCGGGTGCTGGTGGGCAGAAAACCGACCGGCACGCTGGTGCTCGACGCGCTACTGCCCGGCAAGCGCCTCTTCCTGCTCTCCACTGGAACCGGCGTAGCGCCCTTTGCCAGCATTGTGCGCGAGCCCGATGTCTATGCGCGCTATGATCAGGTGATCCTCACCCATACCTGCCGCACGGCAGCCGAGCTTGCCTATTCGCAAGAGCTGGTGGAGGGGTTGAAGGATGATCCGTTGGTAGGCGAGAGCGCACCGGAAAAGCTGGTCTATTTCTCGTCCGTGACCCGCGAGGATGGCCCGCAGACCGGGCGGATTACCGATCTCATCCAGTCCGGCCTGTTCTTCAAATCCATCCAGCAGGCGCGCTTTGATCCCGAACATGACCGGGTAATGATCTGCGGATCGCTGGCCATGCTCGAAGAGCTGAAAACCATTTTCCAGGAGCTGGGCTTCACCGAAGGCTCCAACGCTCGCCCCGGCAGCTTCGTGGTGGAAAAGGCCTTCAGCGGCGACGGAATCTAGGGACCAGAACCAATCTGGCTTCGGGCGTGACGCGTAGCCGATTGGGCCGCCCTTTCGGAGGAAGCCCGCCGCGCTCCGCAGGGGCAGGGCGGTTCACCTCGATCCGTGCTGACGGTGCCATACGAACCGGTCCATCTCGTCTCTGGCTCAGAAAGTTGCCGTCAAACCGAGTGAGAAGCGTCGGCCGACCACATCATAGGCGCGCCGTGATGAAGGTGTGGCAGCCAGCAGCGTTGCGTAGGGCGGTGGAGCGTCGAGCATATTATCGATATTGAGCTGTACCCGGACCGAACTGGTCAGATGGACGTTCAGGGAACCATGTACGGTGACATAGCTGGCGATATCGTTTCCGGGGAGATCGCGATTTTCCGCGGCGTTGTTGATGCGTCCTGCGCTGACCCATTGTGTTCTGATCTCGGCCTGCGCGCGCGGCCATTCCACCAGCACACCCGCAGAGAGCTTCGTATGCGGGGCGCCGACGGTGCCAGTGAGGTCTGAGGGAGCAGAAAAGCTGGTGCTTTGAATACGGTAGCTGCCGACCTGAAGTGCATCGAGATTGACGGAAAGGGTCTGCGCACCGGTCACGTCTGGCGCGTCAAACTGCATGCGGGCACCGATAACAAGGGCGGAGTAATCAAGTCTGGACACGTTGAAATAGCCGGTCTGGTAATCGGTTATCTGCCCGGCATTGGCGCCGCTGGCCCGTGTGAAGCTTGTACATGCCGGTTCGTCGGGGAAATGCGGGCTGTCATAGCAGGCGGCCATGAGCTGGCTGGCCGACAGGCTGGCAATGCCGTCAGCCAGGCGGATATTGACCCAGTCGGCGCTGACGCGAACCTGCTCTCCTTCCCATGCCATCCCGGCTGACCAGCTGTCGGCGCGCTCATTGCGCAGGCCGGGATTGCCCGCGATCCGGCCCGTCACGCCGAACGACATGATATCCGAACTGAAGTTTTCAGGCGGCGGTGCGCCAAGCTGTTCCAGTGCCTGCTGGCAATTGGCCGTCCGGACATCGGGATTGGGGCCGACCGCGAAATTGCTCCGGTCACATGGGTCTATCGCCGTTCCGCGCATGGGAGATTCCGGCAGGAAGAGTTCGGTAATGCTGGGTGCCCTGACCGAGCGGGTAACAACGGCGCGCAGTGATATCGGCGTTGCGCTTGCGCCCAGACGGGGGCGCAGCTGACCGCCGAAGGTCCAGGCCACATCGTTTCCGGCGATTGAGCTGTTCATCAGCCGGACAGCGCCTTCCAGGGAAGCCTCCGCCAACAAGGGCAGGTTCTGGTCGCTGCTCACCAGCGGGATCAGCAGTTCGCCAAAAGCTTCACTGGTCGAGAAGCTTCCGCGGATCGGGCTGTAGGCTGGCAATCTGGCGCTCCCCTCGGCCAGTAGCGTATCGGGATTGAACGCAGCGCGTTCACGCCGGTGCTCCACGCCGAAACTGTAGCCCAGCGGACCAGCTGCCGGTCCACCCAGCTCGCCCGAGACACTGCCTGCCAGCGCGGCCTGCTCGTTGACGCTGTTTGCATAACCCGCTCCCGTGACGAAGAGCAGGGCCTCCGCACTGGCACGCCCCTCTCCGAACAGGTCCAGCGGTACGCAACCGGCCGGGGCAGGAGGCGCGCAGACAATGTCGCCGGACACCGGATCAGCCACCGCCTGGATCGCTGCGTGGAAATTGTCCTCATTAATGACGGGAATGCGTGAGACATTGCTGGTGCGTCCGAAATTGGCCGAAACCTCCCAGCGCACCGGATGCCCGCGCCAGCTTGAACGGCCTTCAAGCCCGGCAACCGCCCGTCCCAGCGTGATACGGGTCTCGCCCGGCATATGGTCAAGCAGATCGCTGAGATTGCGCGACAGGTAGAATTCGGTAAGCCCGTTGGCCACAATGATTTCGCGCGCTTGCGGATGCAGGAACGGATTGTCGATATGCATGCGCAGCGGACCACCCTGCTCGGGCAGCAATACCGAATTGATGGCCAGCAGCTCGCGGGGCTCCTCACCCTCTGACCGCGCGGCGGCCAGCTCCACGAACCCGGTGACGGACGATGTCAGCTCGTGACGGGCGAGCACGCTGGCGAGCATCCGCTGGCCCGGTGCCACGAGCGTCATGTAATCGGGAATACGCAGCCCGTCTCCGCCATCGACAAATGCCGGCTCGGTTCCGCCTCCACTGCCCAGCTGGTAACGGCCGAGCGTGCCGTCCGGGAGGAATTGTACCGGGTCTCCGGCATTGTCGAATATGTAGAAGCCGTCTGGAAAAGCCGCCGTACGCCAACCGGCCGGCGTATCGCCTGGCGGCAGTGGCAGACCTCCGTCGGTTATGCCCGATAGCACCATGTCTTCGAAGATGGTCCAGCCTGATCCATCGCCGCTGCGCACGAGAAACGGACGGCGAGAGAAGCGGCGGTGCCCGCTTTCCAGCATGCCTGAATTGGTGTCGTACTCGAAGCTTGCGATGATATGGCTGCGTCCTTGCGCGAGAGCGCGGCCCCAGAGGCCGCGTACCGCCTGGCGGGACAGGCCGCCATGACCAGACTGGCTGTGCCGGGCCTCAAGAGCCGTGCCTTCAAAATCATCGCGCAGGATAATGTTGACGGTGCCTGCGACCGCATCGGCCCCATAGGCGGGCGCTCCTCCTATCGCGACGGTCTCGATACGCTCGATCAGGGCAAGAGGCAGCAGGTTGAAATCCACCTGCTGGCCGGGGGAGGCGGCGCCGACGCTAGACGCTGTGCCGGAAGACACGAAGCGCCGGCCATTGACCAGGGTCAGGGTACGCTGAGACCCCAGGCCGAAGAAATTCACAAAACGCTGGCCGACGCCGAAAGTTGATTGCACGCCCACCGCGCTGGAACCCGACACGCCGAATCCTGGAAGGCTTTCGAGGGCGTCTGCAGCGTTGAACGCGCCTTGCTCGCCGAGTTCTGCGCGGCTCGTCGTGTAGGACGGTTGAACGATAGCGCTTCCATGACGCAGGAGACGTGACCCGGTGATGACGATCCGGTCCGGTGGAGGCGGCGCGGCAGGTGGCGGCTCTCGCGCCGGAGGTGGCAGCTCCCCGGTCTCGCCGGCGGCCGGTGGAGGGGGTTCGCCGGGTCGTGCTACCTGCCGGATAACGATAGCACCGCCCGTTGCGGGCACAGCTTCCAGCCCCGTGCCCTCCAGCATGACGGCGAGTGCGTCCACGGGATCGTAAACGCCCTCGACGGCGCTTACGCGTACGCCCCTGAGCAGGGTGGACGGCGCGAACACCTGAAGGCCGGATTGTTCGGCGAACTGTAGAACGGCTGCGGGTGCATACGCTTCGCGTATGTCAAACGGGGCGGGTTGGGCGGCGCTGGCTGCACCTGCCATCACGGCTGCCAGAAGCGAAGCTCCAGTGAGGTGTTGCGGCCACGGCTTGAACTTCACCATCGACTGGTGGAAACGGCCTGCCTGCTGGCGGGCCAGGTCAGCGACGTGTGAGCCTGAGAACGCCATTGTTTTCAACAACCCGCAACTCGTAGGCGGTGGCCACTGTTTCCGCAAATGTGCGTGTATCGCCGGCTCGGAAGGCACCCACGAAGCGTTCGCTGGCAAGGCCGGTTGCGGCCAGTTCGATACGTACCGGCGAATACCGGTTCATCTCGGTGATGGCCTCCGCCAGTGTCTCTCCATCGAACAGTAATCTGCCTGTCTGCCAGGACAGCTGGCGCGACAGGGCTGCTTCGTCCAGATGGCGGACGCTGGGTACGCTGCCCGAGCCGATCTGTACCGCCATCAGGGCGTTGGCTTGGAGAGAGTCTGCGCCACGTTCGATGGCGACTTCACCTTCGGCCACGGTAACCAGCACCCCATCGCCGTGCCGCCGGACCACGAAATGCGTGCCGACCACGCGCACCGTGGTTCCGGCTGTGTGCACCAGAAATGGCCGGGACGGGTCAGAACTCACTTCAAAGGCAGCTTCGCCATCATCGAGGTGCACCGAACGGCTCTGCTCCGAGAAGGCAATCTGTACGGTGGAGCCGGTATTCAGGGTCATCATGGAGCCATCATCCAGCACGATGCGGCGGATCTCCCCGATCTCGGCCATCTCCACATGGGCTGCCGGACCGGCGGCGGGTTGTTGCAGGAAGACCGTCACGCCGGCAACAGCAAGCAGGGTGGCGGCCATTGCGCTTGCCGCCGCAATGATCGCGGTCCGTCTGCGGGTGACGGAAGCCAGAATGGTCACCTGGCCATTCTCCGCCGGTGCCTGTCCGCCGCGGGCCAGCGCAGCCAGCCTGTCCGCATCCAGCCACAATGCCTGCGCGCGTGCATACGCACCAACGTGCCGCACGTCAGCCTCCAGCCACGCGTTCAGCGCAGCTTCCTCCTCTGGCGATAACGGGCCCGCATCGGCGCGGACGGCCCATCGTGTGGCCTCCTCGTCAATCGCGTTGGTCTCGGGCTTCCGGTTCATCGTCTCTCCGTAGTTCAGCGTGCGACCCGGATTCCCCGGGTCTCATGTCCTGGGCCAGCAGAAGCAAGGCCTTGGCCAGATGCTTTTCCACCGTACTCTGCGATATGCCCATGCGTTCGGCGATCTCCCTCTGGGACAATTCCTCGAACTTGCGCAACTCGAACGCCTGGCGGCAACGCTTGGGCATTCCTGCGAGCGATTTTTGCAGGCGCTCAACCTCCTGACGCGCGTTGAGCCTGCGTTCGGAGTCCGGCTCATTGTCTACGACGTTCAGCGCGTCAATATCCGCCATCAGCTCGATGGTGACAGTGCGTGAGCGGCGCAGCGTCTCGGCCACAAGATTGCGGGCAACGGTGAAGAAATAGCCCCGCGCACTGCCGATCTTTCCCAGATCGGCTTTCAGCAGGCGGGCATAGGATTCCTGGATGATGTCGTCGGGATCGATCCCCGGCGCGCCGCGCGTGTGCCGCACGAGCCAGCGGCGCACGTCGGCTTCGTGCGGCAGCACGGCTCTTGCCAGCCACTCGATGCGATTATCACTCCCCATTGGCGGCACTAGGCCCCCTGCGCCCCAGCCCGTCAAGCGCCTCACACTGTCCGTGTGCGTCCGAAGGTGTGTCGGCGCGAAGCAGGAAGAGGTGGGGGAAGGCGGCTGCTGGTGCATCGAACAGGGCAGGCCGGCATCAGCACGCGCCGTCAATACAATAAGGGGAGTTGAACCATCATGACCGGACGATTGAGTAGCGATCTTCGCGGCCTGATCGGCGTCTGTGCAGTTGCAATCTTGGCATTGGCCATTCTGGCCGGGCCACTTGCCGCACAGTCGCCGCGCTTTGAGGTAACCTTGCCCGCTGGCGACACGCCGGTAACCGGCCGGCTGCTGGTTATCGCGGCAGACAGTCCCGTGCCCGAGCCCCGGCTGACACTCGCGGTCACCGGCCCGGCAGTGTTCGGGATGGATGTGGAGGGTGCGGCTCCCGGCAGCACCATCACCCTGTCCGGTGACGCCGATTCCTATCCGGTCAGCCTCGCAGAGCTGGAAAGCGGTGAGTATCATTTTCAGGCGGTGCTCGTGACCTATGACACCGTCACGCGCGCGGATGGCCACACAATCAGCGTACCGATAACCCACCGCCGGGTCGTGTTCTGGTCAAAGCCGGGCAATCTTTACAGCCGCCCGGTGCCTGCCCGCATCGAGCCCGGTGCCGTGATCGGCCTTGAGCTGACCGAGGTGATCGCGGACTTGCCTGAACTGGAGGACACCGAGTGGTATCGCCGCGTGCGCATACGCAGCGACATCCTCAGCGATTTCTGGGGCACCGACATGTATCTGGGTGCCACCGTGCTGGTACCACGCGGGTTTGATGACCATCCTGAGGCGCGCTACCCGGCCATTTACACGTTCGGCCATGGAGACTCGCCCTTCTTCCTCAATCCCGATCCGGCAAGCCATACCGAAGCAGCCATCGAGCGGGCGCGTGATGCCAATGTCGAAACGGGCTACGAATTCTACCAGCGCTGGATTGCCGACGATTTTCCGCGTGTTGCGGCTATCGTCTTTGAACACCCCAGCCCGTATTTCCTGGAATCCTATGCGGTGAACTCGGCCAATAACGGCCCCTATGGCGATGCCATCACCCAGGAGCTCATTCCCCATCTGGAACGTGAGTTCCGCCTCATCCCCGAGCGCCATGCGCGCATCGTGGAAGGGGCGTCGACCGGCGGGTGGGAGGCGCTGGCCTTCCAGCTCTACTATCCGGAAATGTTTGGCGGGGCGTGGGTTTTCAATCCTGATCCGATCGATTTTAGCCGCTACATGCTCGCCGACATTTACGAGGACACCAACATGTTCACCGTGCCGGTGTCGCGCTACATCACGCGCGAGCGGCCGTTCCGGCGCACCCGCGAGGGCCAGCCCATGTGGCAGATGCGCGAGGTGGCCCGGTTTGAGTCCGTGCTCGGTTCGCGCGGCCGCACCGGCTATCAGCTCGGCATCTGGCAGGCCACGCACGGGCCTGTAGGCGAGGACGGCTATCCTGTAGCGCTGTTCGATCTGCTGACCGGCGAGATCAACCATGAAGTGGCCGAGTATGGGCGCGAGAACGGCTACGATCTTACCGAATACACCCGGCGCAACTGGGACCGGCTTGGCCCCTTGCTGGAGAACGACATCCACCTCATCGCCGGCGAGATGGACGAGTTCTACCTCAATCTTGCCGTCTACAATTTCGAGGACATGATCGGTGAAGTCGCCGGGCCGGACTATCCGATCCGCTTCCTCTACGGACGCCCCAAGCGCGGCCACAATTATCACCACACGGACTGGGCAGGCATGGTGCTGGAGGCGGCAGAGCATGTCCGCGCCAACACGCCTGATCCCCGTCAGATTGACGCCTGGAACTATTAGGAGATCCGACAATGAAAATGCTTGAAGCACTCAAATGGGTCTGGCTGCTGGCGATGACGGTGGCGGTTGGATATCTCGTCCTCGAACGTGATGACACCGGACCGGTGGATGTGCGGTTTGAGGAAATCACGGCGGAACGGCTCAATATCGTGCAGCCCGATGGCACGCCGCGCCTGATCCTGGCCAATGACGACCGCTTCCCCGGCCTGTTCAAGAGCGGGCGGGAGTATCTGCACTTCAACCGGCGCACGGGCGGCATGCTGTTTCTGAACAATCTGGGTGACGAGGTGGGCGGCATGACGTTCGACGCCACGGTCACCGAGGACGGCTACCGCGCCGGGGCGGGCCTGATGTTTGATCAGTTCCAGCAGGATCAGACGGTGGGCGTGCAGTACTCCGACGCCAACGGCCAGCGTGTGGCGGGCTTCCGCGTCTGGGACCGGCCTGACTGGTCCATCGAGCCGGTGCTGGAATACAGCGACCGGATCGCGCGCGCTGAAACCGAAGATGAGCGTGACGCCCTGATTGCCGAGATGCGCGAGTTCGCCATGGCCCAGGAAGGCGGGGCCGGAGCCGAGCGTTATTTTGCCGGTAAACAGCTGGAGGACGCGCTGGTCCGCCTCAATGACGGGCAGGGGCGTCCACGCCTTGTCCTGCGGGTGAATGCCGAGGGTGACGCTGCGTTGGAGTTCCTCGATGCGCAAGGCACTGTAACCCGCACCATTACCCCGTAAACGGAGAATTTTTCCGGCCAGTGGGGGATGCCGGTTTCCTCTTCATCGTACTGTCTGGAGGCGCGTGTTGCGTACTCCGGATAAAGAAGGGGAGACCGGCATGCGTGTTGGTACGCAATCACAGAACAAGCGCCGCAGACGGGCCTGGCTGGCCAGTGCATGTATCGCGGCAATGATGCCCGCAGGTCAGCTGCTGGCACAGGAACAGACGGGTGCTGAACATGAGGCGGCAGAGGAATCCAGCCCGTCAGAACGCATTCTCGTAACAGGTACGCGCATCCAGCGCGCGGGGTTTGACACGCTTCAGTCTGCAGTCGTCGTCGATGACGAGGAAATCCGGCTGCGGGCCTATACCAATATCGGCGAGGCGCTGGAGGCCGAGCCGGGCTTTGGTCCGTCGGCATCCAGCCCTGTGGGGGCTTCGCAATCCACACTCGGCGTCGCCCAGACATTCGTGAACTTTTTCGGCCTCGGCTCCCAGCGCACGCTGACCCTGGTCAACGGGCGGCGCCATGTGTCGTCCAACACGGCGTCCGGTTCGGGTGCCGCAGCGTCACCAGGCTCTCAGGTGGATCTCAATCTCATCCCCGCCGGTCTCGTCGCGCGTGTGGAGACGGTCGCCATCGGGGGCGCACCGGTTTACGGCGCGGACGCGATTGCCGGCACAGTGAATGTCATCCTGCGCGATGATTTCGAGGGCGTTCAGGGCACGCTGCAATACGGCATCTCTGATCGCGGGGATGCGGAAAGCCGTACCTACCGCCTGCTGATGGGTGGCAATTTTGCCGACAATCGCGGCAATGCGGTTCTGTCTCTGGAGCATAATACCAGCGAGGGGCTGCCGCTTTCGGGGCGGATGCCGTTCCGCTTTCTGGTGCCAAATCCGGCTGATACCGGCCCCAATGACGGCATTCCCGCGCAGATGGTGGTCGACGATTTGCGCTATTCGGTGCTGACGGCAGGTGGCCTGCCTTACAATCCGCTGATGACACCCCTGCTCGGATTCGACTTGCCGGGTATCGTCTTCCCGCCCATTCACAACTCCCCCAACTATATCACCGACGCCAACGGTACGCCGCTGCAGTTTGGCCCGAATGGCGAGCTGGTGCCTTTCAGCGCCGGCACGGTTGTTCAGGCCGCCCTGGGCGCGCCGGTCCTGTCTGCGGGCGGAGATGGCCTCAGCCCGGCCGATCATTTCTCGCTGCTCTCGCCGACCGAACGCACCTTGCTCAACGCGATGGCGCATTTCGACTTCACGCCGGCGATCAGAGGGTTTGTGGAAACCTCCTATTCGCGCAGCGAGGGGATCGAGCTGTCCGAGCTCTACCAGTTCGCCGCTCCGGGCGCGTTGGGTGGCCCGCAACTCACCTTCTCGGCCACCAACCCGTTCCTGAGCAGCGACGCTCAGGCCACGCTGGCGGCCAATGGTCTTTCCGAATTTGCCATGAACCGGAATCTCAATGACCTGGCGGATCTTACGCCCGGCCGGACGACGATTGACGTGTTCCGGTTCGTCGGCGGGTTTATGGGCGATTTGCCGGTCGGCTGGGATACGCTGCAATGGGACGTGTCGTACAATTACGGCCGTAGCGAAAGCTATTCCCAGCTCAGCTATATCGACCCCACGCGCCTGGCGCTCGCGATTGATGCGGTAACCGATGCAAACGGTCAGATCGTATGTGCCTCTGGCGGATCGTGCGTGCCGCTGAACCTGTTCGGTGTGAGCAATTTCAGCCGTGCGGCAGCTGACTATGTCACCGATATTGGCCGGTCGCGGAGCTTCAACACGCAGGAAGTCGTAACGGCGAACCTTTCTGGCGACCTGCCGTTTGGCATCGCTGAGCCTGTAGGCTTCAACGTGGGCGCGGAGTACCGCCGCGAAACCGCGCTGTTCGAGCCTGATGCCACCATGCAGGCGGGCATCCTCCTGCTCGGTCCGGGCGTGAATGCTTTCGCCGGGGTTGAAGGCAGTTTCGACACCCGTGAAGTGTATGGCGAGTTCCTGGTGCCGCTGGTTACCGATAGCCAGAACCTGCCCCTGATCCGGGATCTGTCGTTTGAGGCGGCGGTCCGTTATGTCGACAATTCCATTGCCGGAGGCGACACGACGTGGTCGGCGGGCGGGCGTCTTTCGCCGCGTTGGGGTGTCTGGAGCGATGGGCTGGTACTGCGTGGTGTGTACACCCGTGCCATCCGCGCGCCTGCGATCACCGAACTGTTCCTCGGATCAGCTCCGGTGGCCTCTGGCATCGCCGACCCGTGCAGCATGAACAATTATAATCAGGGGCAGAACCCCTCGGTGCGCGCTGCCAATTGCGCAGCCGCCCTGTCCGCCGTGGGGGCGCCTGCGCCGGAAAACTTCCAGCACACCACCGGGACGGTGTCCGCGTTCGGCACGGTGTCGGGCAATCAGGCCCTCAACAATGAGGTCGCCGATTCCTGGTCGGTCGGCTTTGTGTATCAGCCGGCATGGCTGTCAGGTTTCCGCATGGCGGTGGACTGGAGCGACATCTCCATCGAGGACGGTATCCAGACGCTCGGGATCGGGTCACTGCTGCAGGCCTGCTATGACAGCACCAACTATCCCAACGAGTCGGCCTGTTCGGCCTTCACCCGCCTGACGGCGGCGGAAGCTGCCGCCCAGCCCGGGGCGCTGCGGGTAGCCGGTGATATCGCCAATGGCTTCCAGTCCGGCTACTACAATACGTCGTCGCTGCGCTTTAACGGGCTTATCGCGGCTGCACAGTACGGCTTCGATCTGGACAGCCTGCTTTCCGGCGTAACCGATCCGGGCCGGATTACGCTGGGCGCACGCCTGTTCTACTCCAACCGCTACGAGTTGCAGGCCCTGCCGGGGTCGCCATCCGTCAACCAGGTCGGAACGGTGGGCAACCCGCGCTATACCGGCAATTTCAGCGTCGGATACTCCCGCGGACCGCTCGACGCCAATGTGCAGATGCTCTGGCAGAGCGCGGTGAAGCTTGATCCGCTGGCCACCATCGAACAGACGCCGATCAACAGGATTGGTGACTACACGCTGTTCAACGGCACGATTGGGTACAACATCACCGAGCGTCTGAGGGCGCAGCTGGCGGTACGCAACCTGCTCGACACCGACGTTCCTTACGAGGCGCAGGTGACGCGCAGCTTCCGCAGCTACGACCCGCTGGGCCGGCGTTACTTCCTGACGCTAACAGCCAGCTTCTGACCGTGATCATGGCGGGCGGGACGGCTTTCTGGCTGTCCCGCCCGCTGTCTTTCCGACACCCCAACTCAAGAGAGGCCAGCATGCTGCGTCCTGTTTGCGTTTTTCTTCTGGCGCTTGTACTTGGCGCGCCGGCTCTTGCCGGGGAGCCGGGACGATATTCCATCGAACAACTGACCGCCGTTGACCGCTTCGGCGGGCTGTCCTTTTCCCCGGATAATCAGACCATTGCCTTCACCAGCCGCAGAACGGGCATCGCCAATATCAACACCATGCCGGTGAGCGGCGGTGACATGGTGCCGCTGACGGATTCGCAGACCGAGACCATCGCGCTGATCGGCTATTTTCCGGACGATGAGCGGCTGCTCTTCTCCAGCGACAGGGGCGGCGATGAACGCGCCCACATCTATGTGCGCGAAGTGGACGGCACGATCCGCGACCTGACGCCGGGCGAAGGTCATGTGGCGCGCTTTGTCGACTGGGCTCATGACGGCCAGTCCTTTTTCGTGATGATGAATGCGCGTGACCGGCGTTTCTTCGATCTCCACGAGATCACCACCGGCAGCTATGTGCGCGAGCGCATCTTCGTCAATGACGGTGCCTATCAGATACGGGCCGTCAGCCCGGATCGTTCGCTGATCGCGATGAGCCGCATCGCCGACAACGCCAATACGATCACCTATCTCTATCACACCGGCTCTGGCGTGCTGGAGGCGATAACGCCGCTTGATCAGCGTGTTATCAGTGAGCCGCAGGCTTTCAGCCCGGATGGCCGGTATCTGCTCTACACCAGTGATGAGGGGGGCGAGTTCCGCTCCCTGCGCCAGCTTGATCTTGCGAGTGGACAGTCCCGGATCGTCTTCGATGCCGGATGGGATGTGCTGGGTGCCAGCTATAGCCGTGATGGCCGCTACGTCACCGTCACCGTGAACGAGGATGCGCGCGGGCGGCCTTACCTGCTGGACGCGGGCAGTTTCGAACCGGTGCCTTTGGGCGATATCGACCCGGCTTACAGTGCGAGCCTGACCCTGTCCGGCGATGCGCGCCTGGCGCTGCTGAGTCTGAGCAATGGTCAGACGCCGCATACGGTGAAGCTCATCGAGCTTGAAACCGGTGAACGCCGGGTATTGCTGGATGGTTTGCCGGACGATGTAGCGCGCGATGATCTCGTTGCCGGTGAGGTGATCCGGTTCAGCTCTTATGACGGGCTGGACGTGCCCGGTGTGCTCTACATTCCCCGCGATGCGCGGCCGGGCAATGAAATGCCTGCCGTGGTTCACGTTCACGGCGGTCCGGGCGGAGAGAGCCGGATCGGCTACAGCCCGCTCACCCAGTACCTCGTCAATCACGGCTATGTGGTGTTCGAGATCAATAATCGCGGGTCCAGCGGATCGGGCCGGACCTTCTTCCATCTTGATGACCGGGCCCATGGCGACGCTGATCTGGGCGACGTCGTCGCGGCGCGGGCCATGCTGAGCGCTACCGGCTATGTCCACCCCGACCGCATCGCCGTGCAGGGCGCGAGCTATGGCGGGTTCATGACGCTGGCGGCGCTGGCCTTTGAGCCTGAAGCCTTTGCCGCAGGGGTGAATATCTATGGTGTTTCCAACTGGGTGCGGCTGCTGCGGTCCACGCCGGAATGGTGGGAGGATTTGCGGCGGCTGCTGGCCACGGAAATGGGCGATGTGGAGACGGACGAGGAATATCTGCGCTCGATCTCGCCGGTCTATCACGCCGAGAACATCGTCCGTCCGCTCATGGTGTTGCAGGGCGCGAACGATCCGCGTGTCCTGCAGATCGAGTCCGACGACATCGTGGAGCGGGTGCGGGCCAATGGCGTGCCGGTGGAGTACATCGTCTTCCCGGACGAGGGCCACAGCTTCCGCAAGACCGCCAACCAGATCATCGCCTACCGCGCGATACGCGAATTCCTCGACATCCATGTGCGCCATGCCGGTGGAGAGGAGCGCGCGCCATGAGCAACCGGTCACAAGGATTGACGCGCCGCGGCCTGCTGGCAGGCACGGCTGCGGCGGGGCTTGTGCCGTGGGCCTGCACATTGGCCGATGAGCAGAGTTATCTGCAGGCGTTCTTCGAAGCCAGCTATCAGCGCCAGCTGGCCAACAGCCCGCAATTGCAGACCTCGCTGGGGCTGGCCACCGGCAAGGATCGCTGGGACCGTCCCGGACAGGAAGCGGCGCGTGAGACGCAAGGTGCGTTGCAAGCCGAGCTGGCCGCCGCAGACGGGTTTGACCGCAACGCGTTGAGCCCGTCCGACCGGCTGAGCCTTGATGTCTTCCGCTTCGCCACGCGCCGTCAGCTGGCTATTCTGGACTGGCGTGACCATACCCTGCCGATCAGCCATATGCGCGGGATCCACCGCACCATACCGCAGACCCTGATGAGCAATCACACCATTGCGAATGAGGAGGACGCGCGCGCCTATATCTCGCGTCTTGAAGGGGTGGAGCCGCTTCTGCTGGAACTGACGGGGGAGATGGAGCGCCGCGCTGCGCTGGGCACCCGCGTGCCGCTCTTTGCCCGCGAAGGCGTCATTGCCACCTTCGAGAACTTTGGTGGCGGGGCGCTCGCGGCAGGGGAGGGCGAAAACGTCATCCGTGCCGACTTCCGCCGCAAGATCGGTGAAGCCGGTTTCTCCGGCGAGGTTCAGCGGGCGCTGCTGGCTGATGCCGATGCCGCGCTTGCCGGCCCGTTCCGGCGCGGCGTGGACGCGGTGACAGGCTATCTGCGGAACACGGCAGGAGAGGCGCCTGAAGAGTCCGGTGCATGGACCTTGCCCGGCGGGCAGGACTTCTACCGTGCCGCGCTGGAGATCGAGACCACCCTGCCGGTCACTGCCGACGAGATCCATGAGACAGGGCTGTCGGAAACTGCCCGGCTTCACACCGCTTTGCGCGCGAAGATGGCAGAGCTCGGCTTTGCAGGCGATCTGCAGGACTTCTTCGCGCATCTGCGGGACCATCCCGGCTTCTATTTCAGCAATGATGATGCGGGCCGCGAAGCCTATCTGGCAGAGGCCCGCGCGGTGCTGGACGAGATGTATGCCCGGCTGGACGGGTTGTTCGGGCGGCTACCGCGCGCGGCGCTGGAGGTAAGGCGGGTGGAGCCGTGGCTGGAACGCTCCGCCGGTATCGCAGGGTATTTCCCGCCCTCGGCAGATGGTTCGCGGCCCGGTGTCTTCCTCGTCAATCTCTACGACATGAGCCGTCTGCCACGTTACCAGTTGCAGGCGCTCGCCTACCATGAAGGCGTTCCCGGACACCATCTGGAGGCCGCGATAGCGCGCGAACTGGAGCATCTGCCGGCCTTCCGGCGGACCAGCGGCTACACCGCGTTCAGCGAAGGTTGGGCGCTCTATGCCGAGGAAATACCCGAAGAACTGGGCCTTTATCGCGACCCCTGGCAGCAGGTGGGCAAGCTGACCATGGAGCTGATGCGCGCTGGCCGGCTGGTTGCTGATAGCGGCCTGCATGCCAAAGGCTGGACACGCGCGCAGGCGGCCGCGTGGCTGGAGGCAAACACCGCCGATTCAAGCGATGTCATCTCAGGCGCCGTGAACCGCTATGCCGTCATTCCCGGCCAGGCCGTCGCCTACGCCGCTGGCAAGATCGCCGTCATGGAGATGCGCAGCGGGGCGCAGGCACGGCTTGGCACCCGCTTTGACCTCAGCGCTTTCCACGATGCGCTTCTGGGCGAGGGGCCTTTGCCGCTGCCCATTCTTCGTCAGCAGATAGAACAATGGACCGCCACACAATGACCATCCGATCAGCCCTTACCCTCATCGCCGCCGCGCTTTTGATCGTTGCGGGACCTGTTCAGGCCAGCGACGAGGAAGCGCGCCTGGAAGCCTTCTTCGAGGAGGTGTTCCAGCGTGATCTGGCGCGTAGTCCGATCCGGCAATCGCGGATGGGGATCCGGGATCGCCAGCATGAATGGGACGATATCTCCGATGCCGCCCGGCAGGACGCGATAGCCGATCTGCTTGGCGATCTTGAACGGCTGGCCGGCTTTGACCAGAGCGCTCTGTCACCAGCGGCGCGCGAAAGCGTCAGGCTGTTTGAGTGGGCGGCGCGCGAGCGTATGGCCCGCCATGAATGGCGCTATCACGACTATATTCTCAGCCAGATGACCGGCATGCACACGCGCGTCGGTATCACGCTGATGAACACACATCCGGTTCGAACGCGCGAGGATGGCGAGGCGCATGTCGCGCGCCTTCAGGGCGTAGCGCCACTTTTTGAAAGCCTCATCGCCGAGTTGCGTGCGCAGGAGGCTGCCGGCGTGCAGCCACCGCAATTTGTCTACGGCCATGTGATGGACGCCGCGCGCAATCTGATCACTGGCCGGCCCTTTGCCGATGGCGATGACAGCCCGCTCTGGGGTGATTTCACCGCCAAGCTGGACGCTGCAGAGTTGACGGACGGCGAGCGCGAAACGCTTCGCGGTGCGGCACGGCAGGCGCTTCTTGAGGACTTCGGCCCGGCCTATGAGCGCCTGCTGGAATATCTCGGCGAGGCTCAGCTGCGCGCGCCGGAACAGGGCGGCGTCTGGCGGCTGCCGGACGGCGAAGCTTACTACCAGGCTCAGCTTGAACGCTTCACCACCCTGCCGGGGCTGACGGCGCAGGAGATACACGCCCACGGGCTGGCTGAAGTGGCGCGCATCCATGCCGAGATGCGCCAGATCATGGCCAGCACCGGGTTTGAAGGCGATCTGGCCGAATTCTTTGTCTTCATGCGCGAAAGTCCGGACTTCTACTTCGAAGACAGCGACGAGGGCCGGGAGGCCTACCTCGTCCGCGCCCGTACCATGCTGGAGGAGATACGCGCCCGTCAGGACGAGCTGTTTTCCCTGCAGCCGGGTGTTGATGTGGTGATCGAGGCGGTTGAACCGTGGCGCGAGCGTACCGCCGCGAAAGCCTTCTACCAGTCGCCGCCGCGTGATGGATCACGTCCGGGCGTGTTCTACATCAATCTCTACGATATGGGCGCGGCCCCGCTCTACCAGCTTCCCGCTCTGCTCTATCACGAGGCCATTCCGGGCCATCATGTGGAGACCGTGGTGGCGTACGAACTCGATCAGCTGCCGCTCTTCCGGCGTTATCTGAGCATCTCTGCGTTTTCCGAAGGCTGGGGGCTCTACTCGGAGCGGCTGGCGCGCGAGATCGGGCTTTATCAGGATCCGTATGACGATTTTGGCCGCCTCTCCATGGAGGTGCTGCGTGCCGCGCGTCTGGTGGTGGATACCGGGCTTCATGCCTTCGGCTGGAGCCGGGAGGAGGCCATTGCCTATATGGACGAGGTGGTGCCAGCCAGCCATTACGACAATCTGCGCGAGGTGGAGCGCTATATCGTCTATCCGGGTCAGGCCGTTTCCTACGCTATCGGCATGATGAAGATACTGGAGCTGCGCGCCACCGCGCGTGAGGCGCTGGGTGAGGGCTTCGATATCCGCGCCTTCCATGACGTGGTGCTGGGTTCCGGTCCGGTCCCACTCGCCATGCTCGAAGACAATGTGATGGCGTGGGTGGAGGCGTGCCTTTCCGGCGAGCCTGCCTGCGACCCGCAGGGAGAAGCGCCATGATGGTAAGTGGATTTCTTGCCGCGCTCTCGCTGGCACTGACCAGCCCGGTCCATATCGAGGCTGGTTCGGTTCTGGCTGATCCGTCCACCGGGGAAGTGCGGCATCAGCAGACCATCATCATCGAGGACGGACGCATTACGGCCATTCAGGACGGATATTCCGGCGAAACCGGCGCGATCCGCCTGCATGACAGCTTCGTGCTGCCCGGACTGATCGACGCCCATGTGCATATCGGCCATCAGAACGGTCCTGGCGACCGGCTGCGGCGCACCACGCACACGCCCGCCGCCATCGCCATGGAGGGCGCCTACTACGCCCGTATCACGCTGGAGGCGGGCTTCACCACCGTGGCCGATCTCGGTCAGGAGAGCGAAGCCATCTTCGCCCTGCGTGACGGTATCGCGGCAGGTTATGTGCCCGGTCCGCGCATCCTGGCGGCCGGCTCGGTGGTCAGCCCGCATGGCGGGGAGGGCGATATTCATGGCTATCGCTGGGATGTCGTGCAGACCATACGCAGGCCCACCTTGTGCTCCGGCGCGGATGAGTGCCGCCGCGTGGTGCGCGAGCATATCCAGCGCGGCGCGGATATCATCAAGATCGTGGCCACCGGCGCGGTCCTCTCCCATGCGCGCACGGGTCTGGATATCCAGTTCACGCCCGAAGAGATGGAGGCCATTGTCGAGACGGCCCATGGTCTGGGGCGCATCGTGACCGCTCACGCCCACGGCACTGAAGGGCTGAACGCCTTCCTGCGCGCAGGCGGTGATGCGATCGAGCATGGCACGTATCTGGACGCGGCCTCGCTGCGCCTGTTCGCCGAAAGCGGCGCCTATCTCGTGCCTACCCTGCTGGCAGGCGCGACAGTGGCTGAATGGGCGGCTGATCCGGACACATGGCTCAACCCGTTCGCGGCCGCCAAGGCACGCGAGGTCGGCCCGGCCATGATCCAAGCCACACGGCGCGCGCATGCGGCTGGCGTGCGCATCGCCTATGGCACCGATTCAGGGGTATCGCCGCACGGCCAGAACGCGCGCGAGTTCTCGCTTCTCGTCGAGGCGGGGCTGACCCCGCTGGAAGCCATCCAGACGGCCACGGTGAACGCGGCAACCCATCTGCGCCTTGATGATGAGGCCGGCAGGCTGGCGCCGGGCATGCCTGCCGACCTGATCGCGGTGCATGACGACCCGCTGGAGGACGTGACCGCCCTCGAACGGGTACGCTTCGTCATGCGGGGCGGTGTGATCTACCGGTCGGACTGATCTGCGTCTTCTGTCTCTTCCGCGCCGTCCCACGGGCCGGGACCGCTGGCGAGCTGGGCGTCAAACCAGCTGGCAGCTTCCGGTCCCGCCTCCTCGGCGAGAACATCGAGAAATTGCTGCGTCAGGCGCGGTCCGATCGGGGCCAGCCGGCCAATCACCCGGTCCAGCGCCTCGCGCCCCACGCGGTGTTCGAGCGCCTGAAGCAGCATCGGCCCGCGCTGGTAAAGCGCATTGCCACTGCCACGCCTGTCCCCGCCGGTTAGCGGACCTGAAGCCAGTGCACGCTCCCGCTTGGCTTCCCAGAAGATGTTGGCGGTTTCGACATCGAACATGTCCTCGACATAGCGCACGGCGACGTATTCTGCGACAGACTCGGTAAGCCAGTAATGCTCGGTCATGGCGTCAGCCGGTGACCACCAGGCATGGGCGAACTCATGGGCTACCAGCCGGGCTGGGCCCCATTCGGGCAATTCTTCCTCCATCGCCTCGATCTGGGCGCGTCCCTCGCTCATCACGATATAGCCGCGCCTGGCATAGGCTCCCGATCCCTCCGGCAGTACGGTCAGCGATACATCGCCATAGGGCAGCGGCCCCATCCAGTCCTGCAGCCATTCCACAGACAGGGCGGCATGGCGCGTCGCGATATCGGTCAGGATGAAGTCAAAATCTCGCGCATAGACATGGACGCCGGGGGCGCTGCGCCGTTCCAGACCCGGTGCGGCCACCAGCACGAAGTCGATATCGGGCTGGTTGCGGTGCACGTGAACGACACCCTCATCGTCGCGCACGGCCTCACCTTGTGTCACGATTGTCCAGTCATCGGGCAGGCCCGAAATCTGTGCATCGGCGGTGTATTGCAGATTGATGCCGGTGACGGTTGGCAGCCACATGAAATCGACGCGCAGCTCCAGTCCGGCAGCCGTCAGCGCATTTACCGTGCGGTCGCCGCTAATGTTCAGCTCGCCTGAATAGGCCACACGCAGCACTGCCGGCTCCGCCAGATCATCGGGGTATTCAACCGAGATGAGCCGTGTGCCGGGCAGCACTCCGCTTTCAGGGGCAAGGGTAATACGCCCGCCTGAGTCCGTGCTGATCGCCTCCAGGGTGAAGCGGTCTCCCAGGAAAAAGCCCGCACCCTCGCGGGCCTGATCAACGGGCAGGGTGATGGTGATATCGGCGTTCAAATGTGACGTTGCCGGATCAAGGTGGAGCCGGATGGCGTAGTGGCCATCTTCGTCTCCGGCCAGTCCTGCTGACGATATGACCAGCGCGCAGCCCAGCGCTGCGGCCGGGATATGAAACCATTGCATGTGCGTCTCCCCGTTATTGCGGTGCGGGCCATGCATGGCCCGCCCTTCAGGGGATACGATGCGCGCCGGCGTCAATTCCTCCATGGCGCGTGCAAGGGATGCTGTTGTTCCTGCGCGGCTATGCACGACCTCGCTTAAAGATGGTGTCAGGCGATCACGAACGGGCCTCAGCACGACAGGCCCACCGCTGACAAGGCGTCGATCTGGCACCACTGAGGTCATGCGCGAAGCTGGTTCGCACGCTTTCGCGGGGAATGAACAAGGCCCGCGCCGCCATGGGGACGGGCGGTTCTGGCAAGTGCCTTGATGTGTTTGGAAAATCTGGCGGTGCTGTCAGACGAACACGAACTGGTCTCGATTTGGCGTGCCCACTGGCGATCAGGCGGTATTGCTTGGAAACTGCCGGGCTCAGGACCCGATACCGAGCCGGGCCGCACAAGGAGGAAATCTGGCGGAGAGGAAGTGCGCCATATTGGTCAGAAAGCCCATAAAAAACAATAAAATTCAACATATTAGAAAGCGCAGTTTTCGTATTGTGCAGCAAAATGTATAGCAGGTTGTGCAGCAGATTTCACGGCCTTATTTGCGTTACCCATACGACCGGAAACAAGTGATGCAGTGCTGCAGGCCATGCAGAGACGTTTCACCGTTTCCTGTGCTGAGGTAAACGGGCAATCGCCTCCATATGGAGATCGCTGTTTTCCTGCGACGCAGGGTCTGCTGCCCAAATTACCGCATCTTGCGTGTGCTCAATGCATTGTTGCTAGGCGGACCTCCGGGACCGGTTACACCGGCACATAAAAAGTGCGTGATGATGAACGCCATCTGGGCGCTGTCACCCTTCACCGCCGCGAACGGTGCGACACGGGTCATTCCCGGCAGTCATAAATGGGACAAGGACCGCCTGCCTGATCCAGATGACGTCCGGCGAGCGGAGATGGACCCTGGTGATGTGCTTATCTTCCTGGGATCGACCCTGCATGGCGGAGGGGCCAACACCTCCGGCGAGAACCGGACCGGCGCGGTAATCAGCTATAATCTTGGCTGGCTGCGCCAGACGGAAAACTTCTACCTCTCCATCCCCTGGGAGGTAGCTGCGCAGATGCCGGAGAAGCTGCAGCGCCTGCTCGGCTATCAGTCCACCTACCCAATGTCGGCTGGGTGGAAGGGCGCGACCCGCTCGAATGGCTGAACCGGGCCGCCCTGATGTCATGGCCGCAAAGGACGCGCTCACACCCGAACAGGAAGAGCTGGTCACGCTGGTAAAACAGCAGCCGGAACTGATGGCACTCTATCTGGTCTAGCTTCCCCGGCAAGACCAGAGCCATCGGTAAGCTCGCCAGCAGCGCCAACTCTTCGCTGCAGGCGGGCTCTTGTCGTCGCCAGAGTCCGTATCTCCGCCACATCGGAACGTCAGTGAGCTTAGGCCATCCCGTCATGCAAAGGGGCTTACGGAGTAGCGCTTGAGCGTCCATGCTGGCTGGGCAGGTTTCGCCGCGTCTGGTTTTAGGGGGGCAACCTGTCTTGAGGGGGTGGTGGTTTGCTCATCATT